>NZ_JAOSZE010000031.1 GCF_025630775.1 Actinoplanes sp. KI2 | reverse complement strand
TGCCCGCCGGTCGAAGAAGCGCGGTGCGTTGACCGCGGAGGAGCGCCGGCACCTGGAGGAGATGCAGGCCGCCCTGGAGCAGCAGCGCCTGATCGAGCTCAACGAGGCCATCCCGACCCAGATGATCGAGTCCGCCCCGGTGGACCAGTCGGAGATCGAGGCCCGCCTGGAGCGGGTGCGGGAGATCCGGCAGATGGCCAAGGACCAGCCCGACGAGATGGCGATCCTGGTGCGCAGCTGGCTCACCGCCGACGCCACCCGCTGAGCCCGAAACGGGCGGCCGGCTTTCGCCGGCCGCCCGTTCTGCTGTGTACCGCCGCGTCTCGCCCGGACGGCTCTCAGCGGGCCGCGCAGAAGTCGCGCAGGGCCGCCTCGTCGGCCGGGTCCATCCATTCGTAGGTGCCGCGCAACTGGTCGGCCCGCTGGTCGACGGTGGTGACGGTGGCCGTCATGTCGCCCCACGGCATGCTGATGTGCAGCAAGGTTCGCACGATGCCGGGCGGGAGATGGACGCTGTCGGCGGGCGCCGCACGCAGCAGCAGGCCGCTGGTGGACACGTCTTCCACGTGGCCGGAGACCTCCACCAGCCGGCGGCCCGGCTCGGCGTCGAGCTCGGCGGTGCCGGTCGCGGCGTAGGCGCCGGAGCGCCGGGCGGCTCCGCGCCGCTGGACCACGTCGGTGGGTGGGTCGCCGGTGCGGGTGAGCAGGCCGTTGCGCAGTTCCGCCTCGACCCAGGTGACGCCGGCGCTGCTGACCAGCTCGAGGATGCCGAAGCGGCGGGTGCCCGGCTCGTCCGGGCCGAGCACCGGGATCGGCGGCAGCTCGGCCACGAACGGCGCACCGACCTCGACCAGCGTGATCAGCGCGAGCGGCTGTTCACCCGGGCACCGCAGCAGGAGCGTGCTGCCCGCCGGGACCGTGACCATCGGATCTCCCCGCTCGTAGGCACTTTCCCCGAACGGTCTCACGGCCGCCGGCCGGCCCGCGGCCGTGCGCCGGACCGTCACGCTTGCGGCGTACCCATCGGCGGGCGAAACTCGGTGGCCGTGCCGGGCCGAGGCGTGTGATCATCTCTCCCGGGTCGCTAGCTCAACTGGCTAGAGCATTCGACTGAGTAGCGCGTCCGCTCACCGCCCAGCGCGGTCATGGAGGCGCTTCCTTCTCCTTTTGCTAATCGAAAGGTTCGGGGTTCGAGTCCCCGGCGGCCCACATGTTCGAGAAGCTGATCATCCAGAAGACGCTGCGGGTGCCGGTGAGCACCGGCGCGTCCGGCGACGGCCGGCCGGTGGCCCGGCAGCTGGACGCCGCGCTGCTCGACGCCGGGTTCTCGGCGTCGGCCGCTCTGCTGGAGCACGTCGGCGCGCTGGCGCCCGAGCCGGCGATGGACCTCGCCGCCACCGTCGTGTCCGCGGTGCGCGAGCTGGTCGGCGACCACGTGCGGCACAACGCGTACTTCCTCGGCTTCCCGCACGACGTGCCGGACACGGTCGAGTTCTGGCTGGAGCGGCTGGGCGCGGCCGTGCTCGCCGGCGGGGGTGCCGAGCTGACGCTCGACGGGATCAACCTGCTCGAGCTGCCGGGTTACGGCACCTACCAGCACACGTACGCCGAGCTGCTCGCCGCGCACGACGAGCTGATCGCCGCGGCCGGTGACCGGCTGACCGTGCTCCGCCTCGGCGACACCGCCGAGGCGGAGGCCGCCCGCCTCTACCGGGCGCTGGCCGGCAGCACGACGCCGCTCGGCGAGGCCGACCTCGCGATCCTCGGCGAGCTCGCGGTGGCCTGCGTGGACGACGAGCAGCCCGCCGAGATCCCGATGCGGGAGAACCGGGCCGTGCTCAACGGGATCCGGCTCGTCCTCGGCCGGCCGCTGGTCGCCGTCGACACCACGACCGACGTGCTGCGCCTGGCCTGCCAGGTCTCGGCCGGTGACGTCTCGCTCGCCACGGCCACGCGGTTCCGCGCCTTCCCGCGCCGGGAGCGGCGGGTCCTGCTGGCCGCGCTGAACGAGGTGGTCGGCGCGAGCCCGGCCAAGCTGGGTGACGTCGCGCGCTACGCGGAGCGGTGGAAGCGGCTCGGCGAGCGGCTCCACCCGCACGAGTACGCGCAGTGGCCGCACGCCCGGTCGGTGTTCGCCGTGGCGCGGGGCGAGCGTCGGGTCCCGACCATCGCCGGCCGGGCCGAGACGGCGGTCCGCACGGGCGCGATCGCTTCGGCGGCAACGGTGCTGTCCGCGGCGCCGGGCCTGCTGCTGCGCTCGGCCGACCGGCTGCTGCGGCTGGCGCCGGCGTCCGAGCGGGCCGACGTGGTCGAGGCGGTCACCGGCGCACTGGGCGAGGCGTCCGGCCGGGTGCTGTGTTCGCTGCGCGAGCACGTCGAGAACCGGCTCACGCCCGTCTCGGCCCGGATGTACGCGAGCCGCTCGCGCACCGCCTGGATCGGGGCGGACAAGCGGCCGCCGCTGCCGCCGGAGCTGGTCGCCGAGCTGTCCGCGCGGCTGGACGCCGAGATCGGCGCCCGGCTGCCGGAGTTCGAGCGGCCGCTGCTGGTCGACCCGGAGGTGCTCGACGTCGCCCTGCCGCTGTCCGGCAAGGCGACCGAGGACGGGTTCGCGGTGCTGCCGCGCGGCTCGCGGGCTACGGTCACCGGCGACCTGCTGCGGTTCTTCACGTACTGGCGGCAGGCGAGCCGCCGCACCGACTACGACCTGTCGGTGCTGCTGCTCGACGACGACTTCCACACCGTCGGCCAGGTGTCGTGGACCAACTACCACCACGACGGGGTGGTGCACTCCGGCGACATCACCGAGGCGGCCGACGGGGCGACCGAGTTCATCGACGTCCCGCTGACCCTTCGCGGGCGCTACGTGGTGCCGCAGGTCAACATCTATGCCGGCGAGTCGTTCGAGGAGGTGGCCGAGTCGATGTTCGGCTATCAGACGCGGGCCGCGGACCAGCGCGGCGCACCGTTCGACGCCCGGACGGTGCTGGCGCGATCGCAGCTGCGCGGCGCGGGGCGGGTCGCGCTCCCGATGGTGTTCGCCATGGGCGAGGGCGGCTGGCAGGCGGTGTGGCTGCACCTGTACCTCGCCGGCCGGCCGGCCTTCAACCGGGTGGAGGAGAACAAGTTCAACACCGCCGACCGGGTACGGGCACTGATCGAGCGCCGCTACCTCACCGTGTCCTATCTGGTCGATCGGTGGCGGTCGCGGACCGCCGTGACGATGTGGGACGGCGAGCCGCCGAGCGAGCCGGTGACGTTCATCGGCATCGACGCGCCCGACGGCCTGCCGCCCGGGTCGCAGACGTACACGCTGGACCGGCTCGGTGAGCTGATCCCGGCGTGACGGCGTGGCCGAGGCCATGCGGGAGCTTCCTTCTTTCCGTTCAATTCGGGAACTCCGCTTCGGCGGAGATCTGGCAGCTAGCGCCCGCGCTCTCCTCGGCCACCTGGCCGGCCCGTTCAGGACAGGAAGGTTCCGTACGGGCCGGCCAGGATGGCGTTCTTCTGCGCCTGGCTGAAGTGCGTGTTCGGGTAGTCGTAGAACGATGCGGACATCGGGGTGCCGTCGGTGGACGTCGAGTCGGGCAGGCCGAAGCCGTGGCCGAGCTCGTGCACCATCCCGCCGCACCACCGGTTCATCGGCCCGTTGATGCCGGCCGCGCCGTCGGCGTCGTGCCCGCTGAGGATCACCCAGCCCGGGCCGGCGCCGCCGCCGGACTGGTTCGTCTCCTCGGCGCTGATCTCGCCCACGCACAGCCAGCGGCTGTCCGGGTTGTTGATGGCGAACCGGCGCTGCAGCTCGGCCTGCATGTTCTCGACCACGCACCAGTAGTGGTCGCTGCCGGTGCAATTGGTGGTGATGTACCAGTTGCGGTCGTGCTCGCCGTTGACGGCCTCGACGACCGTGCCGTTGAGCGCGAAGGTCCTGCCGATTTCCTGCTTGTAGTACCGCTGCGCCTCGCGCATGACCGACGCGATGCCGTCGGGGTAGCGCTGGTCGTACGCGACGTCGGTGGGTCTGAGCCAGAAGACCCGGACGGTCTTGGCCGCGGCGGTGCCGCTGGGGGCCGGCGTCGGGCTGGTCGGCGCGGTCGTCGGGCCGGTCGTCGGGGTCACCGAGCCGGTGCAGGCGACGCCGTTCAGCGTGAACGCGGTTGGCTTCGGGTTGCTGCCGGTCCACGACCCGGTGAAGCCGAACGACGTGCTGCCGTTGGTGGCGAGCGTGCCGTTGTACGAGACGTTGACGGCGGTCACGGCGGCGCCGCTCTGCGTCACGGTGGCGTTCCACGCCTGGGTGACCGTCTGTCCCGCGCCGAACGACCAGCGCAGCGTCCACCCGGTCAACGGGGAGCCGAGGTTGGTGACGGCCACGTCGGCGCCGAAGCCGGCCTGCCACTGCGAACTGATCGTGTACGTGACCTGACAGCCGGCCGCGGCGGCACCGGCGCCGGACGCGGTGACGGCGACCGCGGCGCCGAGTGCGGCGGCCGCGGCGACCGCGAGCAGGCTGCGAACTCGTCGAGAAATCATCGTTTCCTCCAGGACATGGCATTGACAGTCGTCTATCACCATGCCTGCCGAAAACGTTTTCGAAAAGAGGTTCAGGCCAGGAGCGTCGCCGTGAGCCGGTCGAGGTGCTCGCGCGGGGCGCCGAACAGCTGCGCATCGGCGTAGGCGCGGCGCAGGTAGAGGTGGGCGTCGTGCTCCCAGGTGATCGCGAGACCGCCATGCATCTGGACCATCTCGCCGGCGATCGCCTGGAGCGATTCCGAGCAGTGCACCTTGGCCATGGCGGCCAGGGTGCCGGCCTCGGCGTCGTCGGCGACCAGGGCCTCGGCGGCGGTCCAGGACGCGGTGGTGGCGGCCTCCAGGCGCAGGTAGGCCTCGGCCAGGCGGTGCTGCAGGACCTGGAAGGAGCCGATCGGCCGGCCGAACTGGACCCGCTGCTGAACGTACTCGTGGGTGAGCTCGAACGCCCGGGAGGCCGCGCCGACCTGCTCGGCGCTGAGCGCGACACAGGCGAGATCGCGCAGCCAGGCCGGCGGCCCGCTCATTTGATCGCCGCCGACCGCGCGGGCGGGTGCGTAGTCGAGCCGGACCGTGGCCAGCCGGCGGGTCGGGTCGAGAACGTCGGCCGGCTCGACGGTGACGCCGGGATCGGACGCCGTCACCTCCCACAGGGCGTCGCCGCTCGCTACCAGCAGGATCTCCGCGGCCTCGGCGTCCATCACCTGATCCGCCGCGCCGCTGATCCGGCCCGCCGGGTCGGCGGAGAACTCGCCCTGCCAGGCCAGCGCGGCGATCCGGTCGCCGGCGCAGAGGGCCGGCAGCAGCTCCTCGTCACCGGCCCGCAGCAGCGCCTGGGTGACGAGCACGCTGCCGAGCAACGGGCCGGGAGTGAGCTGCCGCCCCCACTCGGCGAGCACGATGTGCGACTCGAGCAGGGTGGCCCCGGCTCCGCCGTACGCCTCGGGAACCGCAAGCCCCGCGACGCCGATCTCCTTGCACAGCCGTTGCCAGAGCCCGGCGTCGTACCCGGCCGGCTGCTCGATCGCCGCCCGGGCCGGATAGCCGGCGAGCAGGCCGCGCACGGCGTCCCGGAGCGCCCGGTGTTCCTCACTCAGTTCCATGCGTCCCCCTCGGACAGTGCCGCCATGACCCGTGCTCGATGCTGGGCCGGGGTTCCCCAGGACAGGGCCAGCGCCCGGACCTTGGTCACGAAACGAGCCAGCCCCTGCTCCTCGGCGTACCCGATCGCCCCGTGCACCTGCAGCGCCGCGCGCGCGGCCCGGTGTGCGGCCGCCGCGCAGGCCACCTTGGCGGCCGAGACGTCCCGGGCGGTGAGCGTGACCGCGGCCGCGTGCAGCAACGGCCGGGCGAACTCGAGCCCGACCGCCACCTCGGCCAGCCGCTGCTGCACGGCCTGGAACCGGCCGATCGGCCCGCCGAACTGCTCCCGGGTGCGCGCGTGCGTCACCGCCGCTTCGAGCAGCGCCCGCCCCGCACCGAGCAGCTGCGCGGCACAGACGAGCGCGCCCAGATCCAGCGCTCGGCCGGCCGCCGGGCAGGCCGTGAGCGCGCACACGGGCGACACCTCGAACAGCCGCCGCGTCCGGTCGAACGACGGAAATGCTTGGTCGCCGGCGCGGCCGACCCCGGCCGTCTCCCCCTCGGCGAGCAGCACCAGATCGGCGGCGTCGGCGTCGACCGCACACGGCAGCCAGGGCGGCGCGGCAAGCGTCGCGACGGCCTTACCGGCCGCCAGTTCGGGCAGCCACTTCTCCGCCTCACCGCGCAGCGCGGCGGTGGGGAAACTCAGCAGCGTGGGCACGGCGACGAGCGACTCGGCGACCGGTCCCGGCAGCGCGTGATGGCCCAACTCCTCGGCCGCGACCACCAGATCGGCCGGGCCGGCGCCCAGCCCTCCGAACCGGACCGGCACGGCAAGCCCGGTCACGCCCACCTCGGCCAGCAACGACCAGACGCGCCGGCCGGGCTCGTGATCACCGTCCGCCCAGCGCGCCGCCGCCGCCGGCACGTCCGCCGCCGCGAGCAGGTCGTGCAGGGCGGCCGCGAACGCGGTCTGCTCCGGCGACGGCACGAGCCTCATCGCGCGAGCCTCAGCGCGCGGGCGGCGAGGGAGCCGCGTCGAGTCGGAATGCGCCTCATCGCGTGAGCCTCAGCGCGCGGGCGGCGAGGGAGCCGCGTCGAGTCGGAGTGCGCCTCATCGGGGTAGTCCCAGCACCCGGGTGGCGACGATGCCGCGCTGGATCTCGTTGGTGCCCGCATAGATCGGGCCGGCCAGCGCGAACAGATACCCGTCGGTCCACAGTGTATCGACCTCCGCGTGCGGGCCGAGCACGTCCAGCGCGGTCTCGTGCAGCGCCACGTCCAGTTCGGACCAGAACAGCTTGGTCAGGCTCGCCTCCCGGGCCGGAAGATCAAGACCGGCAAAAGCGTGCATCCGGTACGCCTGGGCGCCCAGCCACGCATCCACGACGCGATCGCGGAGCCCGGTGTCGGCCGGGTCGCCGTGCTCGCGCCACAGGCCGACCAGTCGCCGGGCCGCCGCCAGGAACCGGCCGGGGCTGCGCAGCGTGAGCCCGCGCTCGTGGCCGGCGGTGCTCATCGCCACCCGCCAGCCGTCGCCGGGAGCGCCGATCACGTCGGCGTCCGGGACGTACACGTCGTCCAGGAAGATCTCGGCGAAGCCGGGGTCGCCGTCCAGCTGGCGGATCGGCCGCACGGTCACGCCGGGCGCGCGCAGGTCGAACATCAGGTAGGTGAGCCCGCGGTGCCGCTCGGCGCCGGGATCGCTGCGGAACAGGCCGAACGCGCGATCGGCGACGACCGCCCGCGAGCTCCACGTCTTCTGCCCGGAAAGCAGCCAGCCGCCCTCGGCGCGCCGCGCCCGGGACCGGATCGCGGCCAGGTCGCTGCCCGCCTCCGGCTCGGACCAGGCCTGCGCCCAGACCTGGTCGGCCCGGGCCATCGGGGGCAGGATCCGATCGCACTGCTCGGGCGTGCCGTGCGCGAACAGCGTCGGGGCGAGCAGGAACAGGCCGTTCTGACCGATCCGGGCCGGGCCGCCGGCGGCGTGGTACTCCTCCTCGAAGAGCAACGCGTGCAGCGGCGGGACGGCCCGGCCGCCGTACCGCTCGGGCCAGGACACGACCGCGAGCCGAGCGTCGGCCAGCGAGCGTTCCCAGGCTCGATGGGCGACGTCGCCCTCAGGAGTGTCCACACTGGGCAATCGCTCGGCGGGGACGTTGGCCGCCAGCCACTCCCGGACCTCGTCCCGGAACATGACCGCGTCCGCGTCCAGGTCGAGGTTCACGACGCGGCCTTCAGGGCTCTCACGACGCGGCCTTCAGGGCTCTCACGACGCGGCCTTCAGGGCTCTCACGACGCGGCCTTCCGGTCGGCTCTCACGACGCGGCCTTCTTCATCGCGGTCGGGTCCAGGCCGGCCAGGGGATTGCCGGTGACCTCGGCGTTGTGTGCGTGCGCGACGTGGTGCAGACCGAACACGGAATCCATCCCGGCGCGCATACCCATCTGGTCCTCGCACTGGTTGACCGCGCGCTTGGCCAGCGCGAGGCCGAACGCCGGCATCGCGGCGACCCGCTCGCCGAGAGCGCTCACGGCGGACTCCAGCTCGGCCCGCGGCACGACCCGATTGACCATGCCGATCTCGTACGCCCGGCGCGCGTCGAACCGGTCGCCGGTGAACAGCACCTCCCGGGCGAACCGGGGCCCCAGCGCCCACGGGTGCGCGAAGTACTCGACGCCGGGGATGCCCATCCGCAGCACCGGATCGGCGAAGAACGCGTCCTCAGCGGCGACGATCAGGTCGCACACCCAGGCCAGCATCAGCCCGCCGGCGATGCAGGCGCCCTGCACCATGGCGATCGTCGGCTTCGGAATCTCCCGCCACCGCCGGCACATGCCGAGGTAGACCTCGATCTCCCGGGCGTAGCGGCGGTCGGCGCCCGCCCTGTCGGTGTGGTCCCACCAGATCGCCGCCCGCCGGGGGAAGCTGGTGTCCGCGTCGCGTTCCGGGGTGCCGATGTCGTGCCCGGCCGAGAAGTGGTCACCGGCGCCCGCCAGGACGATCACCCGCACGTCACCGTCGTCCACCGCGCGAGCGAACGCCGCATCCAGCGCGTACGTCATCGCGGAGTTTTGTGCATTTCGATAGCGCGGCCGGTTCATCGTCACGACGGCGAGCGCGCCGCGGCGCTCGTAGAGAACCTCGTCAGCCATCGGCCGCCTCCGTGCGCAGCAGGTATTTCAGGACCTTGCCGGAGGCGTTGTGCGGCAGCTCGGCGCGCAGCTCGACCGAGCGGGGCACCTTGTAGCCGGCCAGCCGCCCCCGGCAGAACTCGATCACTTCCGGCTCGGTGAGCGTCCGGCCGGGACGGCACACCACGTACGCCCGGCCGACCTCGCCGAGCCGCGGGTCGGGCAGCCCGATCACGGCCGACTCGGCCACCCCGGGCAGCCGGGCCAGCGCGCGCTCCACCTCGGCCGGGTACACGTTGAAGCCGCCGCAGATATACATGTCCTTGAGCCGGTCGGTGATGGTCAGGTTGCCGTTCGCGTCGAGCCGCCCGATGTCGCCGGTGTGCAGCCAGCCGTCGGCGTCGATCGCCCCGGCCGTGGCGGCCGGGTCGTCGAGGTAGCCAAGCATCGTGTTCGGCCCGCGCAACAACACCTCGCCGCCGGGCTCGCCGATCCGCACCTCGAAGCCGGCCGCGGCCCGCCCGGAGGTCTCCGCCACGGTCCGCGCGTCGTCGCCCGGCCGGCACATCGTGGCGACCACCGCCTCGGTCAGCCCGTACGCGGTCAGCACGTCCGCGCCCAACTCCGTGCGCATCCGCTCGACCAGCGCGGGCGGGACGGTGGCCGCCCCGGTCACGGCCAGGCGCAGGCTGGACAGGTCGTGCCGGGAAGCGTCCGGGTGGTCCATCAGGCTGGTGTAGAGGGTGGGCGGGCCGGGCAGCACGGTGACCCGCTCGCCGGCGATCAGCGCGGCCGCCCGGGGCACGTCGAAGACCGCCTGCGGCACCACCGTCGCGCCGCTGGTCAGGCAGGCGAGGATGCCCGCCTTGAGGCCGAAGCTGTGGAAGAACGGGTTGATGACGAGGTAGCGATCGCCGGGGCGCAACCCGGCGATCCCGGCCCACGCGGCGGCGACCGCGAGCGACTGCCGGTGCGCGCTCATCACGCCCTTGCTGCGGCCGGTGGTGCCCGAGGTGAACAGGATGTCCGCGACATCATCGGGGGCGACCGCATCCGCCCGCGCGTCGGCCTCGGCCGCGGGGACTTCCTCCCCGTACGCAAGGAAGGTTTTCCAATCGTCGGGGAGGGTGACGATCAGCCGGGGGAGGGGGATGCGCTCCTCTTCGGCGGCGGCGCGCAGCGCGGCGAGTCGGTCGGCGCCGAGGAACGGCCCGGTCACCACGAGGCCGCGGGCGGCGCTGCGGTGAATGATGTCGAGCGCCTCGACGCCGGTGTATCGCGTGTTGACCGGCACCAGGATGAGGCCGGCGTAGCTCGCGCCGAGCGCGATGAGCATCCACTGTGCGCTGTTCGGCGCCCAGACCGCGAGCCGATCGCCCAGACCGAGACCGTACGCGATCAGCGACCGCGCCACCCGGCGCACGTCGGCGTGCAGCTGCGCCCAGCTCCACTCGCCGACAGCCGGCTCCACCAGGGCCGGTGCCGGACCGAACTCGCGGGCGGCGCTCGCCACGGCCGCCGGGATCGTCGAGGTCACCCTGCCTCCCGAGCCGGCTCAGCGGATGGTCAGCCAAGCAAGTGCTTGGTAGGGTGAGCCTACGCGCGGAGCGGGAGGCGACGCCAGTGGACGATGACCAGGAGTTCAGGCGCGAGATCCGCGACTGGCTTGCCGCGAACGTGACCGACGACCTGCGCGGCGCCGGCGGCGCGGGCCGGGAGAACGAGGTCTTCGAGCAGCGGCTGGCGTTCGCCCGCAAGCTGGCCGCGGCCGGTTGGAGCACGCTCGCCTGGCCGGTCGAGCACGGCGGCCGGGGCGCGTCGCTCGCCCGGCAGGTCATCTTCCACGAGGAGTACGCGCGATCCGGCGCGCCCGGCCGCGTCGACCACATCGGCGTCACCATGGTCGGGCCGACGCTGATGGCGCTCGGCTCCGCTGCGCAGCAGGCGCGCTTCCTGCCGGGGATCGCCACGGCGACCGAACTGTGGTGCCAGGGCTACTCCGAGCCCGGCGCCGGGTCCGACCTCGCCGCGGTCACCACCCGCGCCCGTCTCGAGGGCGACGAGTGGGTGCTCACCGGGCAGAAGGTGTGGACGTCGCTGGCGCACGTGGCCGACTGGTGTTTTGTGCTGGCCCGCACCGCGCCGGTGCCGCCTGGAGCGTCCCGCCACGCCGGGCTGTCCTACCTGCTCGTGCCGATGCGGCAGGCCGGCGTCACGGTCCGGCCGATCCGCCAGCTGACCGGCGACAGCGAATTCAACGAGGTCTTCTTCGACGAGGCCCGCACCTCGCGGGACCTGGTGGTCGGCGAGCCGGGCGGCGGCTGGCGGGTGGCGATGGCGACGCTCGGCTTCGAGCGCGGCGCGGCCACGGTCGGCCAGCAGGTCGGCTTCCAGCAAGACCTGGACGATCTGGTGGCGCTGGCGCGGCGCACCGGAGCGGTCGCCGACCCGGCCGTGCGCGAACGGCTCACCCGCGCGTGGATCGACCTGACCGTGTTGCGCGCTCACACGCTCCGGGTGCTGGCCGCGCCCCCGGCGGTCGGAACGGCGACGGTCATCAAGTTGCTGTGGTCCCGCTGGCGCCAGGGAATCGGGGAATTGGCGATGGCCGTGCTCGGACCGGCCGGGATCGCGGCACCGCCCGGCGACGCCGATGTCGACAGGTGGCGACGGCTGTTCCTGTTCAGCCGGGCCGACACCATCTACGGCGGCTCCAACGAGATCCAGCGAGGCATTCTCGCCGAACGGGTCCTTGGCCTGCCGCGCCAGGACCGCCGATGACACCCGCGCAACCGCCGGACGGGCACGGGTTGCTCGAGGGCAAGGTCGTGGTGGTCACCGCCGCGGCCGGGACGGGGATCGGGTACGCCGTGGCCGAGCGTTGCCTGGCCGAGAGCGCTCACGTGGTGCTCAGCGACAGCCACGAACGCCGGCTCGCCGAGGCACGCGACCGGCTGACGGAGGCGTACGGCAAGAAGGTTTGGTCGTTGGTTTGTGATGTCACCGACGAGAGCGCGGTGCACGCGCTCGTCGACGGCGCCGTGAGCGCTCACGGACGGCTCGACGTGATGATCAACAACGCCGGCCTCGGCGGCAACCGCCCGGTCACCGAGATGACCGACGAGGAGTGGTCGCGCGTCCTCGACGTGACGCTGACCGGCACGTTTCGCTGCACGCGCGCGGCGCTGACCCAGATGATCGCGCAGGGTGGCGGCGGCGTGGTGGTCAACAACGCCTCCGTGCTCGGCTGGCGTGCACAGGCCGGGCAGGCGCACTACGCCGCGGCCAAGGCCGGTGTCATGGCGTTCACCCGCTGTGCGGCGCTGGACGTGGCCGCACACGGCATCCGGGTCAACGCGGTCGCGCCCAGCATCGCCACACACCCGTTCCTGGCCAAAGTGATCAGCGAGGAGGAGTTGGCCGGGCTCGCCCGACGCGAGGCCTTCGGCCGGGCCGCGTGGCCGTGGGAGGTGGCCACCGTCGTCGCCTTCCTGGCCAGCGACTACGCCTCGTACCTGACCGGCGAGGTGATCTCGGTTAGCAGCCAGCACCCGTGAGCGCTCACGCGGTGTGGCGGCTCCGGATGGCAACCGGCTGTGTGCTGCTCACCGCGCTGGCGTTCTGGCAGCAGCCCGGCCGGATCGTGCCGGACACCAAGGTCGACCTGGTGGTCGCGCCCGGCGCGTGGCTGGCCCGGGCCCTGCACGCGTGGGACCCGGCCGGGAACTTCGGCCAGATGCAGAACCAGGCGTACGGCTACCTGTGGCCGATGGGCCCGTTCTTCGCACTCGGCAAACTGATCGGCGTGCCGGAGTGGGCGGTGCAGCGACTCTGGTGGGCGTTGCTGCTGTGCACGGCATTCACCGGCGTGGTGTTGCTGGCCGGCCGCCTCGGCATCGGCACACCTGCGGCGCGGCTGGCGGGCGGTTTGGTGTTCGCGCTCTGCCCGCGCATCCTCAGCGAGCTGGGGCCGGTCTCGGTCGAGGTGTGGCCGAGCGCGGTGGCGCCCTGGGTGCTGTTGCCTCTGGTCGCGCTCACGGATCGTCCGCTGTCGGGCTGCCGTCGACCGGTCGCGCACAGCGGGTCTGCGGACGTTCCGGTCCAGCGGCGGCGGTGGTTGCGGGTGTTCGCGCACAGCGGGTCTGCGGACTTTCCGGTCCAGCGGCGGCGGCTGGTGCGGGCGGTCGCGCTCTCCGGTCTCGCGGTGGCCACAGCCGGCGGGGTCAACGCAACGGCTGTGCTGGCCGTGCTGCCGCTGCCGTTGCTTTGGTTGCTCACCGTGCGCCCGCTGCGCTGGCGACTCACCGTGGCGGCGGCCTGGGGGATCGCCGTCGCCTGCGCCACCGCCTGGTGGGTGGTGCCGTTGCTGCTGCTCGGCCGATACAGCCCACCGTTCCTGAACTACATCGAGACGGCCGCGACCACCACCCGGACCACCGACGTGGTGAGCACCGCGCGCGGAGCGTCGCACTGGCTGGCATACCTCGGCACGGCCTACGGCCCGACGTGGCCGACCGGCTGGCGGCTGGCCACCGAGGCCCTGCCGGTCGTGGCGACGATGGTGATAGCCGGCCTGGGCCTTGCCGGACTCGCCCGCCGAGGCATGCCACACCGACGTTTCCTGATCGCGGCGGCGCTCACGGGCGTGGCGGCCGTGGGGTTCGGCCATCTCTCGGGCGTACCCGGTCTCGATGCCGTGAGCGCTCACGCCTGGCTGGACGCGGCCGGCGCACCGCTGCGCAACCTGCACAAGTTCGACGTGCTGCTCCGGCTCCCGCTGGCCCTCGGCCTAACCCACCTGCTCGGCACAGTGCTGCGTGCCGCACACGCTTCAACCTCGAACGTCACGGTCCCGAACGCTGCGGTCCCGAACGCTGCGGTCCCGAACGCTGCGGTCCCGAACGCTGCGGTCCCGAACGCTGCGGTCCCGAACGTTGCGGTCCCGAACGTTGCGGTCCCGAACGCTGCGGTCCCGAACGCTGCGATCCCGAACGCTGCGATCCCGAACGCTGCGATCCCGAACGTTGCGGTCCCGAACGTTATTACTCCGAACGTTATGTCTCCGAACGTTCAGGACTCGAACGTTTCAGGTCCGAACGTTTTGGTCGGGCGTGTCCCGGCCGTGCGGGCAGGGGTCGTCCACCGGCCGATTGCGCGCCTTCGAGCCGTCGCGCTCGGCCTGGCCGCGGCCATGGCACTGGCGATCGTGGCCGGGCCGGCCCTGGGCGGCGGCCTCCCCGGCTCGGGCTCGTTCACCGAGGTCCCCGGCTATTGGCGGACCGCCGCGTCCTGGCTGAATGCCCACACCGGCAGCGGCCGGGTGCTGGTCGTTCCCGGCGCCCGCTTCCCGAGCTACCTCTGGGGCGCGCCCGGCGACGAGATGGTCCAGCCCCTGTTGACGGCCGACTGGGCGGTCCGCAACTCGATCCCCCTGGTCCCGCCCGCCACCGTTCGGCTGCTGGACACCATCGAGTCGGTGCTGGCCACCGGCCAGAGCTCGCCCGGCCTGGCCACCCTGCTCGCCCGCTCCGGCGTCCGATACCTGCTGGTCCGCGCCGACCTGGACACCGGGCGCTCCGACTCGCTGCGGCAACTGACCGTGCGCGCCACGCTGGATTCCTCACCCGGCCTGCGCCCGGTCATCACCTTCGGCCCGGATGTCGGCGGTCAGCCCCTGACCTCCTTTGTGGACCGCGGCTTGGACGTCCGTGTCCCGGCCCTGGAGGTCTACGAGGTCGACCAGCCCGCCGCCCCGATCGGTGCCTACGACATGAACGACGTGCGGACCGTGGTGGGCGGCCCGGAGTCTCTGCTTCAGCTGGCCTACGCAGGTCAACTGGGCGCCGCCCCCACCGTGCTGGCCGCCGATCAGCCCGCCGACGTGCACACCGGCGGAACGGTGGTCACCGATGGCCAGCGCCGCCGGGAGGTCACCTTCGGCCAGGCACGTGACAACGCCTCGGCGACGATGACCGCCACCGAACAGTGGCGTCTCGCCCAGCCCGCCCACGACTACACGTCCACCGATTCCCACCGCTGGCAAACCATGGCCCAATACCTTGGCGTACGGGACGTGAGCGCTTCCAGCTCGTACGCCGAGGCCTTGCCCCTGACGGCGAACCGTCCCGAACACCTGCCCTATGCCGCCCTCGACGGCGACCCCGACACCTCCTGGCGGTCGGCCCCCGCCACCGCGGCGATCGGGCAATGGCTCAGCGTGACCCTCGACCGCCCGCGTGTGCTGAAGCAGGTCCGAATCACTTTCGACCTGGGCGCCGATGCCATCCCCACCCGGATCGGCGTGCGGGCCGGCGACGAATGGCACGAGCTGAACGTCTCCGGCGAGACGGTGACCGTGCCGCTCGACGGCTGGTTCGCGGTCAGCCGGCTCACCGTCGTGGTCGAGGCGGTGTGGAGCGTCCGTCTCGGCTACGGCGGCGTCGGCATCGCCGAGCTGACCGTCCCCGGCGTCCAGGCGCAGCGCACCCTGGTCCTGCCCGCCGAACCGCGAGCGACCGGCGACACTCCGGTCGCACTGGCGACTCGCGCCCCGGCCCCGGCGGTGCTGCTGGACATGACGCCGTCCGTGCCGTCCTGCTTCTTCCTCGCCGGGCGACCGTACTGCTCGGCGGACGCGGCACGCGGGTCGGAGGACGGGACCGTTCTCGACCGTACGGTGCCATGGTCTTTGAATGGTGTGTACAGCGCCCAGCTGTGGGGGCGGGCCCGAGCCGGGCCGGCTCTCGACGCTGTGCTCGACCGGGCGCTGGCCGGCCCGGACACTCCGCGCGTGACCGCATCGTCGACCGGCGTCGCCGATCCCGCGGCCCGGGCGGGCGCGGTGGTCGACGGCGACTCCGACACCACCTGGTATGCGAGCGACGACGACCATTCGCCCTGGCTGCGCCTCGACTGGGTGTTCCCGCGCGTGCTCACCGGCCTGCACATCTCGCTCGGCCCGCGCGCCGCCGCGGCGAGGCCCTGGTCGGTGACGGTGCTGACCGACTCGGGGGCGCGCAGCGGAACCCTCGACGCGGACGGAACGCTCACGTTCGATCGTGCGGTGCTCACCGACGACGTGACAGTCCTGTTCACCGGCGGATCGGTCGCGACCAGTTTCAGCCCGTACGCCGGTCGGTTCGAGCGTCTCCCGGTCGGCGTCGGCGAACTGACCGTGCTCGGCAAGGACGGCCCGGCGCGCCTGCGCGGGGGACCGGCGACGGTGGTCCGGTTGCCGTGCGGCAGCGGGCCGACCCTGGAGGTGGGTGGCAAGCGGATCCGCACCGCGTTCACGGCGACCATTTCCGATCTGCTTCAGCGCCGTGAACTGCCGATGCGGCTGTGCGAAACCGATCAGATCCGGCCGGGCGCGGCGGGCGGGCCGGTGCGCGTGGTCGCCACCGCGAGCGTCGACGCCGAACCGACCCGTGTCGCGCTCTTGCCGATCGCGGACAGCCCGGCCCGATCGCAGGTCGACGCGCCGCCCGTGGGCGGCCCGGCCATATCTCGGGCCGACGCGCCGGCCGTGGGCGGCCCGGCCGCATCTCGGGTCGACACGCCGTCCGTCGGCGGCCCGGCCGCATCTCGGGTCGACGCGCCGTCCGTCGGCGGCCCGGCGGCATCGCCGGTCGAGTTGCCCGGCGGGGGCGGTCCGGCGGCATCGCCGGTCGACAGTGTGCTCTCGATCGATCGCTGGCAGCCGGACCGCCGGCGGGTCACGCTGGCGCCGTGGGCCACCGAGCGGGTCCTGGTGCTGCGCGAGAACACCAACGCCGGCTGGCAGGCCCGGATCGGCGGCCACGTGCTGCGCCCGATCGTGATCGACGGTTGGCAGCAGGGATGGATCATTCCGGCCGGATGGTCCGGCGCGGTCACCATCGACTTCGCTCCCGACCAGCCGTATCGGGCCGGGCTGATCGGCGGTGCACTGCTCGCCGGGCTGGTCCTGTTGGCTGCCATCCTGCCGATGGGCCGCGCGCCGGCCACACCAGGCGCGCCGGCCACAACGAATAGCTCAGGCGCGCAGGTTGCGCCGACTGAGCCGATCGGGCGACGGCGCCGGTGGAAGGACGGCTCGCTGATGGTTCTGGGCGCGGTGTTTCTGGTCGTTGCCGGTGGCTACGCCGCCGCGGCGTGCGCCCTGGCCGGCATCATCGCGTTGCTGGTCCTCCGCCGGCCGAAGTGGATCCGGCGCGGCGAGCGATGGGCGCCGGTGGTTCTCTGGGCGGTCGCCTGTGTGCTGTCGCTGCGATCGGCCACGCCGCACATCGCGATCGGACCTCAGCTTGCCGGGCTGGCCGCGTTCGCCGCGCTCTGGCTCGGCACGCTTCCTCCCGGCCTCGGCCGTGCTTCGGCGCTCTCCACCGCAGCGCCGTCGGAGACGTCCGACGGTGCCTCGGCAGGAGTCGCGCCCGAAGAGATGACCGGCAATACCTCGACCGGACCGGCGTCCGTGGAGTCCTCTGCCGCGGCCGAAAACTGAGCAGGTGCTCGCCGGCGGCCCAGCATCTGCACCGGCTGCTCGAGTCCGTACCAGCTCAGCGTGGCCAACGCGAGCGCGCCGGCCATCGTCAGCACGTACGTGCGGATCAGCCCGGCGAACGTCGGCGCGCCCATCACCGGGCGCAGCAGCACGAGCACGAACGGATGCCAGAGGAACAGCCCGTACGAGACCAGGCCGAGCCACCGCGCGAGGGGTGTGGTGAGCGCCGCCCCGACCGGGCCGGGGCCGGCGAACGCGACCGGCAGCACGACCATCACCGAGATGGCCAGGAACAGCACCATCCGGGTCGCGAACTGTCCCGGGGTCGGCTCGTCGAGGCCACGCGGTCCGGTCAGCGGCGTTGCGGCGATGACGAACAGCCCGGCCGCCAGCGCCCAACAGGTCAGCGGCGCCCTGGCCACCTCGATCAGCCAGAACGGGCGGCCCGCCTCCGCGGTCTGCCGCGATGACCGGCCCGCCTCCGCGGTCAGCCGCGATGAGCGGCCCGCCTCCGCGGCGACGTGCATGGTGGCGAGGACCATCCCGCCCCCGAACCAAGCAGCGAACGCCGGAAACCAGGTCGTGTGCAGTCCCATGTCGAGCCCGCCGGCCGCCATCGCGGCGAGCCAGCCGCCGGTGATCAGCGCGCCGCCCGCGCACAGGACCGCGATCGTGCGGCGCGGGCGCCAGGAACGGCCGACGGCGAGCACCGCCAGCACGGGCAGCAGCAGGTAGAACGCGGCCTCGACGGTCAGGCTCCAGGTGTGCCCGAGCGCGTCGTGCAGGTGGCCGCGTCCGTAGAACTGGGTGAACGTCGCGTACCGCACCCATTCGCTCCAGGGCACCCCGGCGTTGCCGGGCAGCACGAGCAGGCAGACCGCCACGGTCAGCCAGTAGGCCGGCAGGATCCGCAGCGCGCGCCGCCACAGGTAACGGCCCGCGCTCGGGCGGCGGGCGCCGTGCGCCATCGCGTACGCGAACGGTCGGAACAGCAGGAATCCGGAGAGCACGAAGAAGATCGCGACGCCGACGTCGAGTCGCGCCACCATCGCGCCCCACGAGCTGCTGCCGGTGAACCCGGTGGCGAATCCGACGTGGACGGCCACCACCGCGGCGGCGCCGCCGGCGCGCAGCGCGTCGAGGGCCGGCAGGCGGGGTGGGGCCGAAGCGGAAGACATCGTTCTCCCGGGGTTTCGCTGACGGTTACGCGGCAGTAGATTGTAACAAGTTCTACCTCGGAGGAGGTGCGCTCATGCGGCGGGTTGCCGGTGCGATGCTCTTCGGTCTCGGGTTGCTCTGCGTGATCGCCGCCGCGGCGCTGGCGTGGCTGATCGTGCCCAGGCTCAAGCAGATCCCGTACGCCATGAAGCCTCCGGACGTCGTGCTCAACGCGCCCGGGGCGACGTTTGTGAGCGTCGGCACGCTGCCCGGTGGCGCCCCGACGATCGCGGTCAAGCAGGGCACGCTGCGAAACACGACCGGCGTCAAGCCCGACTACAAGGCGGCCGCCGGCCTCACCGGAACGCTCGCCGGCAAGACCCTGATCTGGAACGTGTATCAGGCGACCGACTCGGTCGACGACAACGTGCCGATCAACCGTTCCGAGAGCCGGATCGCGCTGAACCGGGTGTCCGGCGCCGCCGTCACCTGGGCCGGCCAGTGCTACAACGACGTGAAGGTCGGCAAGCAGGATCCCAGCGTCTGTGCGCCGGGAAACATCGCGTACACCGGGCAGCTCTACCTCTTCCCGTTCGGCACGCAGAAGAAGACGTACCAGTACTTCGACGGCACCCTGCGCAAGGCGATGCCGATGACGTACGAGGGTGAGGAGAAGGTCGCCGGCCTTTCGACGTACCGCTTCCAGCAGACCGTGCCGCAGCAGAACCTCGACGTCGACCACGACACGCTCACCGGCCTGCTCGGCTTCCTGGCGCCCAAGGCCAAAACCGGAACGATGAACTACGAGGCTTCCCGTACGCTCTGGGTCGAGCCGATGACCGGCGCGATCGTGGCCTACACCGACCGGGAGCACCGCCAGCTCGTCCCGGCCGACGGCCAGCCGATCGACATCCTCGACGCCACCTTCCGGTACGACAAGGCGACCGGCGACACGATCGTCGACCAGGCCCGGACCGGCCGCGCCCAGCTGCTCCTGTTCGGCCGCTACCTGCCGATCGGCCTGCTGGTCGTCGGCCTGGTCGCCATGGTGGCCGGTGCGATGATCACGCGTCGGGCCGCGGTCCCGGCACGGCACGCCGCCTCGGAGGTCCCGGCGCCCGAGGCGTCCGCCGTGCCGCAGGGCTGAGCGGCCGTACACCGCCGTGCCCGCCGCACCGGCCCGCCACATTCTCTTCCTGAACTGGCGGGACACGCACAACCCCGAGGGCGGCGGCTCCGAGGTCTATACCGAGCGGATCGCGGCGGAACTGGTCACGCACGGCCATCGGGTGACGCTGCTGTGCGCCGCGCACGGCGACGCGCCGGCCGAGCAGGTGTTGCCGAACGCCGTCCACGTGCTGCGTCGCGGTGGCCGGCACACCGTGTACCTCCGTGCGGCTCTCACCTACCTGGCCGGCGGGTGCCGGCTCGGCCGGCTGGCTGCCGGTGTGCGCGGGCGGCCCGACCTGATCGTGGACGTGTGCAACGGCGTGCCGTTCCTGTCCCCGCTGTACGCGCGTTGCCCCACGGTCGTCGTGGTCCACCATGTGCACCGCGAAC
The DNA here is from genome assembly GCF_025630775.1 of Actinoplanes sp. KI2. Classification (GTDB taxonomy): domain Bacteria; phylum Actinomycetota; class Actinomycetes; order Mycobacteriales; family Micromonosporaceae; genus Actinoplanes. Next base: position 114,548 of record NZ_JAOSZE010000031.1, on the reverse strand, counting down.
AGTGGCCGGTCGTGTTCGGCGACTGGCGTGGCCGGTTCGGCTGGTGGCTGGAGTCCCGGGTCGCCCCGCGGGTCTACCGCCGTTGCCGCTACGTCACGGTGTCCACGGCGACCAGGGACGAGCTGGTCCGGCTGGGCGTCGCCGCGGCCCGTATCTCGATCATCCAGAACGGCCTGCCCGGAGTGACCGGCGTGCCGGTGCGCCGCGCCGCGTACCCCTGCCTGGTGGTCCTGGGTCGCCTGGTGCCGCACAAGCGGGTCGAGTACGCGCTGGACGCCCTGGCCGCGCTCGCCGCCGAGCTGCCCGACCTGCGGCTGATCGTGGCCGGTCGCGGCTGGTGGGAACCGCGCCTGCGGGAGTACGCCGCACGGCTCGGGGTCGCCGGTCGCACGGAGTTCGCCGGCTACGTGACCGAGCGCCGCAAGCACGAGTTGCTGTCGCACGGCTGGGTGGCGCTCGTCCCCTCGCTCAAGGAGGGCTGGGGTCTGACCATCATGGAGGCCGCGGCCCGGGAGACCCCGGCGATCGCCTTCCGCGGCGCGGGCGGCGTCTGCGACGCGATCCGGCACGGTGATACCGGACTGCTGGCCGACGACCCCGGCGACTTCGTCGCGAAGATTCGCTGGTTGCTCACCGACGACCGGGCACGGCGCCGGATGGGCCGGGCCGCCCGCCGGTACGCCGAGAGCTTCACCTGGCCGGCCGCCGGCAATCAGCTGGCCACCCTCGTCGACGGCGTGCTCACCCCCGATCGAAAGGCGCCGTGAAGCGACCGACCAGCGGGCGCCCATCAAGCGCCGACGAGTGGACGCCGTGAAGCGGCCGATCAGCGGGCGCCGTAGAAGTTCGGCGGGTCGAGCGGATCGGCCGCCGCCTTGCCGCCGAGGCCGTTGGCGTTCGCCTCGTTGGCCATCTCGGTCGCCACCTCGTTCGCCGACGGGTTGAGCGCGGCCATCGCCGCCGCCACCCCGACGACCGCGAGCAGCACGCCGACCACGGCGGCGACCATCAGAGCCTTGAACGTGCCCATCCCTGCCTCCTTCGCATCGATCTCGAACGCGCGAAACGCCGCCACCCGGCGACCACGACCACCGAGCCGGCCAGCGGATAACCCATCAGCCCCCACACCGAGAACCCGCCCGGCGCGGCGTAGCCGGGATTGCGATACAACGCCAGCCCTGGTCCGCTGTGGACCAGGGTGAGCCCGCCCAGCGCCGCCGCCGGCACGCTCCCGCCGCTGCCCCGCTGCACGAGCACCCAGCGCACGCGCCCATCCGCGACCGAGCGCCCCTCCTCGAGTCGCCCCCGGATCGCCGCCGCCGCGCCACTCTCGCCGCCGATCACGGTCTCGCCCACCCGCAACCGGTCGTCGGCCACCACCGGTGCCGGCAGGTACCGGCCCGCCGGGTCGTACACGACCGCCCCCGGGTTCCACGAATAGGCCCGATAGGCCGACATCGGCAGCGACACCACCGGCCCCGGATCGGCTCGCACCACGGCGGCCACGGTCGCCCACTCCGCCGGGTACTCGACCGGCCGCAACCGTCCGCCCACGCCCCACGCCAGATCGGGCAGCGCCAGCACCGGCAGCAGCGCGAAGCCGGCCAGCACGAGACGCCCGCCCACGCCCGGCACCCGATCGGCGATCCGCTCCGCACCGAGCGCGACACAAAGAACCAGGCAGATTGCGTACGGGATGAGGAACTTCTGTCCGTCCCGCAGCAACCCCGCGCCCGGTATCAGATCGACCGCCGCCCGCACGGCGCCGGACGCGCCGGGCAGCGCGCCGGCCGCGGACAGCAGCAGGCTCCCGCCCGCGAGCCAGGCCAAGCGGGTCGCGGTGCCCTCGGCCCAGCGCCGCCGCAGGGTCCCGAAGCCGCACCCGGCCACCACGAGCAGTCCGGCCGTGATCAGCGGAACCAGCGGGCCGGACCGGCTGCCCGGCACGGCCGCGGCGTTCCAGATTCCCCCCGTGCCGGCCAGCGCGGCAGGCACACCACCCCAGTTCTCGCTCCGGGCCGCGAACGCGCTCGTCGCCCCCGGATCGGACACCGTGGACGCTCGGGAACTGACCGCAACCAGAAGCCACGGCGCGTTCAACGCGACCACCGTCACCGCGAGGCCCCACCCCCGCCGATGGGGCCCGGCCGGGCCCAGGGGGGATGACCCGGCCGGACGAGCGAGGACGACGGTGGTGACCAGCGCGATGAGCCCGCCGGTCGGAGTCACCGCCGCGCAGGCGGCCGCCAGCACGACCCGGGCGCCCGCGCGCGGCCGGCCCAGCCGGACGTCGCGGGCCGCCCGGATCAGCCACGGCATCGCGGCATAGCAGAGCAGCAGCCCCCATTGCCCGATCAACAGACGCTCGGCGAGATAGGGCGTCCATGCGTAACCGATCGCCGCGACCACCCGGGTCCAGCCGTGCCGCGCCGGAACGAGCCGGCCCGCCCCGATCGCCGCCGCCGCGAGAAGGGCCGCCAGCACCACCCGCTGCACCAGCCACCCGGGCGCGACCAGCGCGGACAGGCTCACCAACGCGTCCTGGGGCACCGCCCGGGGCAGCGTGTCGGCCGGCGCCAGCAGGTCCCACCGCAGTGGCTGCCGGGGCACGAACACCATGTCGGAGCGCAGCGCGTACCCGGCGCGGGCCAGCGGCGCCAGCACCACGACGACCACGATCGCGGCGCAGCCGTAGAGGAGCAGCCGATCCCGGCGGCCCGATGCGGCGATCGGAAGCGGATGCTGCCGCGGCGCCGTCCGGCCGGTTACCCTGTCGGCACCTTCCGGAGGCACAGTGGACGATTCGCCCGGCACCCGCGGCTCCCTCGCCACTCTCGGCCGCGCGGGTCTCGCCGTCACGGCGGCCACCGCGGCGGCCAACCTTCTGGCGTACCTGCCGCCCGTGCTCGCCGCCCGCCGACTCGCCCCCGCCGACCTGGGTGCGCTGGCCGCCGCGCTGGCGCTGGTGGCGATCGCGACGATGCCCGGCGTGGGGCTGCAGACCGCGGTGGCGGTCGCCACCGCCCGCTCCGGCGCCCCGGTTGCGGCGGCCCGGCAGTCCTGGCGATGTGCGCTCGTCTGCGGGGGAGCGCTGCTGCCGGCCACGCCGGTGCTGGCCGCCGCGCTCAGCCTGCCGGTGGCGCTGCCCCCGCTGCTCGCCGCGATGACCGTGCCCGCGGTGCTGGCCGGTTGGCCGCTCGGTCTCCTCCAGGGCAGTGAGCGCTTCGGCCGGCTGGCCGCCGGCACGGTGCTGCTGGCCCTCGGCAGGTACGCCGGAGTCCTGATCGGCCTGGCCGCGGGCTTCGGATTGACCGGCACGTTCGCGCTCGCCGCGGCGGTCGCCTGGCTGCTGCCGCCGGCACTGTCCCGGCTGCCACGCACGTCAGCGGACCGCGCGGCAGACCCGGTGCCGGGCGGGGCGGACGCGGCGCCGTCCGTCCCGCCCGGCGCCGAACTGCGCGGGCGGGCGGTGTTCACGGCGGCGAGCGCGTCGCTGGCCATTCTCGTGGCCTCCTACGCCGATCTCATCCTGGCCCGCCGGCTGCTGCCGCCGGGCGAGTCCGGCGCGTACGCGGTGGGCGCCGTCCTGACCAGGGCCGCGATCTGGGCCCCGCAGGTGGTCACCATCGTCGCCCTGCCCAGGCTGGTGCGCGGCGGCCCCGCCCGGCGAATCGGCCTGGCGCTGGTGGCCGGCGTCGGCGCCGTCCTGATCACCGGCGTCGCGGTGGCCGGCCACCTCGTGGTGACCGCAGTGGGCGGCACCCGATACGCCGCCCTCGCCCACCTGGCCCCGTACTTCGTCCTGGTGGGCGCCCTGTACGCGGTCACCGTCCTGCTGGTCAACGCCCTGCTGGCGGCCGGCGCGCAGCGACCCGCCGCCGGCGTCTGGGCCTCGCTGGCCGTGCTGGTCGCGGTGGTCGCCGCCGTCCGCCCGGCCACCGTGGCCCACCTGCTCGCCTGCTCCGTCGGCGCGGCCGCCCTGAGCGTGCTCACCACGGCCGCCCTGAGCGTGCGCCGGAAACCGTTCACATCCGCTCGATGATGGTCGCCGTGGACATCGCCCCGCCGGCACACATGGTGACCAGCGCCGTCCGCCCGTCGGACCGCTCCAGCTCGTGCAGCGCCGTGCAGAGCAGCCGCGCCCCGGTGCTTCCCACCGGATGACCCAGCGCGATCGCCCCGCCGTTCACGTTGACCCGATCGGGATCGGCCTGATGCACCGACAGCCAGGACAGCACCACGCTGGCGAACGCCTCGTTGACCTCGACCACGTCGATGTCCTCGATCTTCATCCCGGTGCGGGCCAGCACCCGGTCGGTGGCCGCGATCGGCCCGTCGAGGTGGTAGTACGGCTCCGCCCCGATCAGGCATTGCGCCAGGATCCGGGCCCGTGGTCGCATCCCCAGCCGCCGGGCATGTTCGGCGTCCATCAGCAGCAGCGCGGCCGCGCCGTCGGAGATCTGCGACGAGGTGCCCGCCGTGTGCCTGCCGTCCTCCAGAACGGGACGCAGCCCGGCCAGCCCCTCCAGCGTGGTCTCCCGCAGCCCTTCGTCCCGGTCCACGGTTCCGATCGGAATGACCTCCCGCTCGAAGCGCCCGTCCCGCCAGGCCCGCGCCGCGTTGGCCTGTGAGCGCACCCCGAACCCGTCGAGATCGCGCCGGGTCAACCCGCGCCGGGTCGCGATCCGCTCGGCCGCCACGTACTGGTTGGGCAGGTCGATCTCCCACGACGACGGGCGGGGCAGCCCGGCCTCGCCGAGGTTGGCCCGCAACGGCACGCGGCTCATCGACTCGACGCCGCAGGCGACCCCGGTCTCGATGGCGTCGGCCGCGATCAGCCCGGCGATCAGATGCGTGGCGTGCTGCGCCGACCCGCACTGGGCGTCGAGCGTCGCGCAGCCGGTCGCGTACGGCAGTCCGGCGTGCAGCCACGCCGTACGGGTGATGTTGTTGGATTGCTCCCCGCCCTGCGTGACACACCCGCCGATCGCCTGTTCGACCTCGCCCGGGTCGATCCCCGCGCGGTCGAGCAACCCCCGTTGCGCCGCGCCCAGCAGCTCGGCCGGGTGCAGGCCAGCCAGTGCGCCACGACGGCGCCCGATCGGCGTGCGAACGGCGTCGACGATCACCGGCACGCCCACAACGGCCTCCCGCACGACGTAAGAATCTAGAACGTGTTCCTATATAAAAGCACAATAGGCATACCACTGGGAGCGCTGCCCGTGCTTGAATCGGTAGAACCTGTTCCCGTAGGAGGAGTCGTGGCCGAGCCCCGCATCCCCACCGGTTTTGACTTCACCGATCCCGAGATCTGCGTCCGCGGCATCCCGCACGCCGAGTTCGCCGAGATGCGGCGCAACGCCCCGGTCTGGTGGATCCCGCAGCGGCGCGGCAGCGCCGGCTTCGACGACGACGGGTACTGGGCGGTGACCCGGCACGCCGACGTGATGGCCGTGTCGCGCGACAGCGACACGTGGTCGAGCTGGGAAAACACGGCGATCGTCCGGTTCCAGGCCGACATGCCCCGAGACCGCATCGAGATGCAGCGGTACGTGCTGCTCAACATGGACCCCCCGCAGCACACCCAGCAGCGCGCGATCGTGTCCCGCGGCTTCACCCCGCGGGCGATCAACAGCCTGCGCACCGCCCTCAACGAGCGCGCCGAGCGGATCGTCGCCGAGGCGAACACGTCGGACGTCGGCGACTTCGTCACCGAGGTCGCCTGCGAGCTGCCCCTGCAGGCGATCGCCGAGCTGCTCGGCGTGCCGCAGAGCGATCGGAAGGACGTCTTCGACTGGTCGAACGCGATGATCGGCTACGACGACCCGGAGTACAGCGCCGCCGGCGACCCGCTCGAGCCGGCGATGGAGCTGCTCGGCTACGCGATGAAGATGGCCGAGGAGCGGCAGGAGTGCCCCCGCGACGACATCGTCACCACGCTGGTGAAGGCCGAGATCGGCGGGGAGCACCTGTCCGCCGACGAGTTCGGGTTCTTCGTGCTGATCCTGGCGGTGGCCGGCAACGAGACGACCCGCAACGCGATCTCGCACGGGATGCTCGCCATGCTCCAGCACCCCGACCAGTGGGCGGCGTTCAAGGCGACCCGCCCGCGCACCGCGGTCGACGAGATCGTCCGCTGGGGCACCCCGGTGAACGTCTTCCAGCGCACCGCGACCCGCGACACCGAGCTCGGCGGTCAGCAGATCAGGAAGGGAGAGCGGGTCGCGCTCTTCTACGGCTCGGCGAACTTCGACGAGCAGGTCTTCGACCACCCCGAGCGCTTCGACATCACCCGCAGCCCCAACCCGCATCTGGGCTTCGGCGGCAGCGGCGCGCACTTCTGCCTCGGCGCGAACCTCGCCCGCCTGGAGATCGACCTGATCTTCAACGCGATCGCCGACCACATGCCGGAGATCGCCCTGGCCGGCGAGCCCGAGCGGTTGCGCTCGGGCTGGCTCAACAGCATCAAGCACTTGCCGGTGCGGTATCGCTGACCACCCACATCGAGAAGAACTGCGACCCTCCGCCGTACGCGTGACCCAGTGCCGTCCGGGCGCCCGCCACCTGGTGGTCGCCCGCCCGGCCCATCACCTGCATGGCCGCCTCGGCGAAGCGCAGCATGCCGGAGGCGCCGATCGGGTTCGAGCAGAGCACCCCGCCGGACGGGTTGATCGGCAACCGGCCGCCGAGCCGGGTCTCGCCCGACTCGGTCAGCTTCCAGCCGTGCCCCGCCTCGGCGAAGCCCAGGTTCTCCAGCCACATCGGCTCGAACCAGGAGAACGGCACGTAGATCTCGGCGACGTCGACCTGCTCGAACGGGTCGTCGATCCCGGCCGCCTGCCACAGCGCGCGGGCCGCGTCCGCGCCGGCCCGCGGGTTCACGTGGTCCTTGCCGGCGAAGAAGGTCGGCTCGGTGCGCATCGCGGTCGCCCGGATCCAGGCCACCGGCCGCTCGCTCGCCTCGGCCGCCTCCTGGTTGCCGATCACGACCGCGCACGCCCCGTCCGAGGACGGGCAGGTCTCGTCGTACCGGACCGGGTCCCAGAGCATCGGGGAGGCCTGCACCGACTCCAGGGTGATGTCCGGCTGGCGCAGATGGGCGTACGGGTTGAGCGCCCCGTTGCGCCGGTCCTTGACCGCGACCATCGCCCCGATGTGCCCGGGCGCGTGCGACCGCCGGATGTACGAGCGGATGTGCGGCGCGAAGTAGCCGCCGGCCCCGGCCCCGATCGGCGCGGTGAACGGCGGCTGGATGGAGAGCGCCCACATCGCGTTCGACTCGGACTGCTTCTCGAACGCGACCGCGAGCACCCGCCGATGCACCCCGGCCCGCACCAGGCTGGTCGCCACGACCGCCGTGGTCCCGCCGACCGAGCCGGCCGTGTGCACGCGCAGCAGCGGCCGCCCGCTCGCGCCGAGCGCGTCGGCCAGGAACAGCTCCGGCATCATCACGCCCTCGAACAGGTCGGGCGCCTTGCCCAGAACCACCGCGTCGATGTCCGGCCAGTCCACGCCGGCGTCGGCGAGGGCCCGGTCGATCGCCTCCCGGCACAGCCCGGCCATCGACACGTCGGTACGCCTGGTCCGGTGGTACGTCTGCCCGGTACCCAGCACGGCCGCTCGTCTCACGACTCCGCCTCCAGCACGCAGATCAGGTTCTGTTGCAGGGCCGGGCCGCTCGTGGCGTGCCCGGCCGCCGTGCGCGCCCGCCCGGACATGACCTGTTCGGCGGCGACGCCGATCCGGGCCAGGCCGGCCGAGAACATCGGGTTGCCGCACAGCGCGCCGCCGGACGGGTTGATCCGCACCCGGTCGCCCAGCCCGAGCGCCGCGCGCAGCAGCAGCTCCTGATGTGTGAACGGGGCATGCAGCTCGGCCACGTCCAGGTCGTCCGGCAGGCCCGCCGCCTCGGCCGCGGCCGCCGCCGAGGGCACCGCGGTGAGGTCGCGCTCGCCGAGACCCGGCGGATCGATCCGGTGGGCGACGCCGGTGATCCAGGCCGGCCGCTCGCGGTGCCGCCGGGCGCGCTCACCGCCGGCGAGGACCAGCGCGGCCGCGCCGTCCGAGACCGGCGCGCAGTCGTGGGCGCGCAACGGGTCGGACACGTACGGCGCGGCCAGCAGGTCGCTCGGATCGGCGTTCCCGGACACCCGCGCGTACGGGTTGGTGGTCGCGTCGGCCCGGCTGCGCGCCGCCACCTCGGCCATCGCCCGCTCGGTGACGAGCCCGGCGTCCAGCGCGAGCCGGGCCTGCAGCGCGGCGACGCTCACCGAGTCGGGCCAGAGCGGCGCGGTCACGTACGGGTCGAGCTGCAGCGCCAGCACCCGGCGCAGCAGGCCGGCCGAGGACTTGCCGAACCCGTACACCAGCGCGGTCTCCGCCTCGCCGGCCAGGATCTTCACGTACGCCTCGTAGAAGGCCCACGCCGCGTCCATCTCCACATGCGACTCACAGATCGGCGGGTACGCGCCGATCGCGTCGACCGCGTTCACGAACGAGAACGCCCGCCCGGCGAGGTAGTCGGAGGAGCCGGAGCACCAGAAGTCGACGTCCCGCCGGTCGAGCGCGGCCGCGGCGAGGGCCTCGCGGAAGACCGGCACGAGCGTCTCGACGCCGCTGGTGGTTCCCGCGGACGGACGGTTGGGCGCCTGGGCGAAGCCGATGACGGCGACAGTCTCGCTCACAAGTGGTCCTCGTACGACTCGTAGGGCGCGTCCGGTTCGCCGGTCGGCAGGAAGTGCGCGATGTTCGTCGGGCTGGTGGTCCATTCGGCCCGGTCGCGCCAGACCGCCGCCACCCGCATGCCCATCCGCACCTCGTCGGCGGGCAGGCCGAGGATCAGATGGGGGATCGGTATGTCGGCGCCGTCCAACAGGATCTGGGCGACCACGTACGGCGGTTCCAGCCGCTGCCCGGCGAACGGCACGTTCACGACGCAGAACGTGGTCACCGTGCCGTGATCGCGTACGGTGACCTCCTCCTCGGTCGGCACCCCGTCGGCCGGGCAGACCCGCGGCGGCACGTACACCTTGCGGCACACCGGGCAGCGCTGCCCGAGCAGCCGGCCCTCGGCCAGCGCCCGCAGGTAGCGACCCTCTTCGGGCGAGGTGGTGTGCGTGTACGCGAGCCGGACCGGTGTCGTCATGACCGTCACGGGATCGCCGGCGATCGTTTCGGCGTCGGGTTCCGGCGCGTCCAGCAGCGAGAAGCACTCGATGTCGCGGATGTGCCCGACCCGGGATGCGGCCCAGCGGATCCGGACCCGCATTCCGGTGCGCATCCGCTCGCGCGCGCCGGCGTCGACGGCGTGCAGCAGAGCGGTGTCCGCCCCGTCGAGGCGGATCAGCGCCCAGCCGAACGGCCGATCCAGCGGCTGCCCGTCGAGCGGCCGGTCGGTCCAGGTCCAGCTGACCACCGTGCCGGTCGGCCGGACGTCCACCAGCTCGGTCACCGGCGCGTGGGTGGCCGGGTCGTACTCGAGCGGGGGCACGTGGATCCGCCCGTCCGCGGTGCGGCTGCCGAGCACCCGGCGGTCGCGCAGGCCGGTCATGAACCGGCCCAGGACCGGGCCGAGCGAGCGGGTGTAGTCGAAGCCGATCTCCAGCGGGGCAGCGAGCACGGTGTCCACGTACGCCAGTGAAACACGTTCTAACTTCCCGCGGCAAGCGGGTCGCGCAGCCGCATCCGAGCAACTAGAACGAGTTCTATCGACCGCGGAACTGGGGCCTGCGCTTCTCGATGAAGGCGCGCGGACCCTCCTTGGCGTCGTCGCTCCGGAACACCGCCATGCCGATCTTCGACTCGACCGCGAACGCGTCGTTCTCGGCCAGGCCCTCGGTCTCCCGGATCGTCCGCAGGATGGCCTGCACCGCGATCGGCCCGTTCGCCGCGATCGCCTCGGCCAGTTCGAGCGCCTTGGTCAGGGCCTGCCCGTCCGGTACCACGTGCCCGATCAGACCCGCGGAAAGCGCCTCGGCCGCGCTCAGCTGGCGACCGGTCAGCAGCATCTCGGCCGCGATCGTGTACGGGATCTGGCGCACCAGCCGCACCGCCGAACCGCCCAGCGGGAACAGACCCCAGCGCGCCTCGGAGACCGCGAAACGAGCGCTCTCGGCGGCGACGCGTACGTCCGTGGCCTGAAGGATCTCGGTCCCGCCGGCGACCGCCGGCCCCTCCACGGCCGCGATCAGCGGCTTGGTCAGGCGGCGTCCCTTGAGGAGCGCGTCGATCCGGGAGAGGTCGGCGCCGTCGAAGCTGTCGCCGGGGTGCGACCGGGTCATCGCGCGCAGGTCGGCGCCCGCGCAGAACGCGCCGCCCGCCCCGGTCAGGATGCACACCCGGAGGTCCGGATCGTTGTCCACCCGGTCAAAGGCGTCGCGCATGATGGCCATCATCTCGGCGGAGAGCGCGTTGCGGACCTCGGGACGGTTCATCGTGACGATCAGGATCGGTCCGCGTTGCTCGACGAGGGCATGCGATTCCACGGCTCTCCTCCACCGAAGCTGGGGCTTGTCACGAACAATAACAGGTTCTACTTTCTGGTGATGGCGGCAAATATTGCGGACCTGTTCGAGCATGCGGTCGACGCCTTCGGCGACCGTACCGCCGTGTTCTTCGGCGAGCAGAGCATCACGTACGCCGAGCTCGAGGAGCGCGCCAACCGGCTGGCGCATTTCCTGCATGATCGCGGCGTGCGCCCGGGCGACCACGTCGGGCTGTACGCGGGCAACTCGATCGAGGCCGTGGTGGCGATGATCGCCGTCTACAAGCTGCGCGCCGCGGTCGTCAACGTCAACTATCGGTACGTCGAGAACGAGTTGCACTTCCTCTTCGCGGACGCCGAGCTCGCGGCCCTGGTGCACGACCGCCGGTTCGCGCCCCGGGTGGCCGCCGTGCGCGACGCCACGCCCGGCCTGCACACGGTGGTCGTGCTGCCGGACGGGTCCGATGAGGACACCGGCGACTGCCACTACGACGAGGCGCTGGCCGCCGGCGATCCGCGCCGGGACTTCGGCGAGCGCTCGGCCGACGACGTCTACCTGCTCTACACCGGCGGCACCACCGGCTACCCGAAGGGTGTGCTGTGGCGCCACGAGGACGTGTGGCGCACCCTCGGCGGCGGCGTCGACTTCATGACCGGCATCCCGCTCGAGGACGAGTGGCAGCAGTCCGCGCGCGGTGTCGGCGCCGAGCCGATGGTCCGGCTCTGCCTGGCCCCGCTGATCCACGGCAACGCGCAGTGGGCCGCGCTGATGGCGCTGTTCGCCGGCGACACCGTGGTGATGCTGCCGCATTTCGACGCCGACGAGGTCTGGCGCACCATCGACCGGCGCCGGGTCAACGTGGTCGTGCTGATCGGCGACGCGATGGCCCGGCCGATCGTCGAGGCCTACGCGGCCGGCGACTTCGACGGCTCCTCGCTCGGCGCGGTCTCCTCCAGCGGCGCCCTGTTCTCCCCGGTGGTGAAGCGGCAATACCTGGACCTGCTGCCGAACGTGCTGGTCACCGACGCGGTCGGCGCCTCCGAGACCGGCTTCACCGGGCTGGGCGTGGTCGCCGACGTGCCCGGCGGCGCGATCGAGGACCCGCGGGTCATGCCCGGCCCGACCACCGTGGTGCTCGGCGACGACGGCAAGCCGGTGCCGCCCGGCGCGGTCGGCCGGCTCGCCAAGAGCGGCTATCTCCCGCTCGGCTACTACAAGGACCCGGTCAAGACCGCTCAGCTGCTGACCGAGATCGACGGCGTCCGGTACGCGCTGCCCGGTGACTTCGCCCGGCTCGAGGAGGACGGCACCATCACCCTGCTCGGCCGCGGCGCGACCTGCGTCAACACCGGCGGCGAGAAGGTCTTCCCGGAGGAGGTCGAGGGCGCCCTGAAGACCCACCCCGACGTCTTCGACGCCCTGGTCATCGGCCTGCCCGACGACCGCCTCGGCCAGCGGGTCGCCGCGCTGATCCAGCCCCGCCCCGGTGCCCGGGTCGACCTGGTCGCGGTCGAGGAGCACCTGCGCCACCAGGTGGCCGGCTACAAGGTGCCGCGCGCGGTCTGGCTGGTCGCCGAGATCTCCCGCACGATCAGCGGCAAGGCCGACTACCGCTGGGCCCACGAGTACGCCGCGTCGCATTCCGCCGCGTCCGGCGCCGAGGAGGTCAGCCATGCGGACTGAGCTGTGCGAACGGCTCGGCATCGAGCAGCCGATCGTCGGCTTCAGCCCGTCCGAGCAGGTGGTCGCCGCGATCAGCCGGGCCGGCGGCCTCGGCGTGCTCGGCTGCGTCCGCTACAACGAGGCCGAGGAGCTGGACGAGGCGCTCACCTGGCTCGACCAGGCGACCGACGGCCGCCCGTACGGCGTGGATGTGGTCATGCCCAGCCACGTGCCCACCGAAGGCGCCGCCACCGACCTGGACAAACTGATCCCGCCGGGCCACCGCGACTTCGTCGAGCGCACCCTGCTGCGTCTCGGCGTGCCGCCGCTGGGGGTGGACGAGTCCCGCCGGGCCGGCGTGCTGGGCTGGCTGCACTCGGTGGCCCGCTCGCATGTCGAGGTCGCGCTGACCCACCGCCCGCGGCTGATCGCGAACGCTCTCGGCCCGCCCCCGCCGGACGTCATCGCCCAGGCCCACGAGCACGGCCTGCTGGTGGCCGCGCTGGCCGGCCGGGCCGACCACGCCCGCAGCCACGTGGCGAGCGGCGTCGATCTGGTGGTGGCCCAGGGCTACGAGGCCGGCGGGCACACCGGCGAGATCGCCAGCATGGTGCTGGTGCCCGAGGTGGTCGACGCGGTGGGGGAGGACGTGCCGGTGCTGGCGGCCGGCGGCATCGGCAGCGGCCGGCAGATCGCGGCCGCCCTCGCCCTCGGCGCGCGCGGGGTGTGGATGGGCTCGGTCTGGCTCGGCACGGCCGAGTACCAGACGTCGTCGGCGCTGCGCGAGGCGCTGCTGAAGGCGCGGTCGAGCGACACCGTCCGCAGCCGGATCTACTCCGGGAAGCCGGCCCGCCTGCTGCGCAACCGCTGGACCGAGGCCTGGAACGAGGACGATGCGCCGAAACCGCTGCCGATGCCGCTGCAGAACCTGCTCGTGGCCGAGGCGCACACCCGGCTGATGGAGTCCGGCGACCCCACGGTGGTGCCGATGCCGGTCGGTCAGATCGTGGGCCGGATGAACGAGGTGCGCCCGGTCGCCGCCGTGCTGGCCGACCTGGTCGCCGAGGCCGACGAGACCCTGGCCCGGCTCGGCAAGCTCATCCTCTAGGTCAGCCGCCGGTGGCCGAGAAGTGCATGTAGTCCTTCAGCGAGCGGTAGGCGCCGCCCCACTTCCAGCCGATGGCGGCGAACGCCTCCACCACCGGCCCGTCCGGCCCGATCATGCCGGGCCGCACGGCGCCGCGGTCGAGATACGAGGTGGCCAGCTCGGGCAGCACGATCTTGCCCTTGTGGTACGGGTTCTGGAACGGGTTCACGTCCACGGCCAGGCCGTAGGCGTGCTGCGACCAGGCCTTCGCATCGCGGACCGGGCGGCAGGCGTACGCGTCGGTCAGGTTGTCGTCCCCGGTCGGCGGCGCGTCGAGCGCGGCCCGGCTGGTGATCCGCATCCCCTCGATCGGGTAGCCCTCGGCGAACAGCCGCCCGAACACCTTGACCAGGCCGTTGGCGGCACTCCGGTGGACCAGCATCTCGCCGGTGTGCGCCCGGCCGTCGAAGCCGCGGAAGCCGACCGTGACGTATCGCAGGTCGGTGGCCTTCACCGGGCAGGCGCTGGTCCAGCTGGAGCGGGCGAGCACCGCGGCCGGCACGGCGCGGATCGTCGCGTGGAACTTTCCGTCCCCCGGCGGCGGGAGGTAGTCGGTCGTGATGATCGAGCGATTCCGCAGCTCGGGCGGGGTGGCCCGGGCGGCGGCGAAGCCGTTGGCGCCGACCGGCAGCACCCGGGTGCCGAGCCAGGCCGGGGCCGCGGTGGCATCGCCGACGCGGGTGACCGACGGGCTCGGCTCCGGCGCGGCGGCCTGCCCGCGGCCTCGGCTGTTTTCCGGCGTCGAGGGTGTGGCGGCCGGCGCGCCGGGTGCGGTCGCCGGCGCCGGCGCGGGCGAGGGGCCTGCGCAGCCGGCCGCGACCCCGCACGCGAGCAGGGTCGTCAACAGCCGCCGAAGTCGCACGGAGGCAGTCTGCCTCGTTGTTCCGCTTCCGGCGACCTGCCCGTACAGTGTGCCGATGATCAAGGCGAGTGCCGGGCGATTCGTGGCGATCGCCGGGGTGCTCGCGGCGTCCGCCGCGGTGCTGGCCGGCGGCCCGGCCGAGCCGAGGCGGGCGACGATCGACGACGCGGTCGCCCTGTGCCGGTCCATCTCGGGTGCCGCTGAGCCGGGTGCCGCCACCTGCGTGATCAGAATCGACCCGACACCCGCACCCCGGTCGCCGAGCAGCGGGCAGGCGGTGGGCGTGCCGCTACCGATACGGCTGGCCACGAACGGCTTGTCGGGCTGTGTCCGAGGGCCGGCGCGCCCGGTGCTCGACACGGTCGGACCTACCCTGGCGGTGACCTTCGCGGCGGCCGGGCCGACGCCGGCCGAGGCCACGTTCGAGCAGGCGCCGCTGGACGGGTCGGAGCAGTCGAGCCTCGGCACCGTTCCGGTGGCCGCCGGCCGGCAGGCGGTCCTGGAGCCAGACACCGAACTGGTGCCGGGCAGGTCCTACCGGTGGCGGGTCCGCGGGACGGCGGAGGACGCCACGGTGCCGGGCTGGTCCGACTGGTGCGAGTTCACCGTGAGGTCCGGGCTGGCGGACCTGATCGAGGCGGACGACACCACGATCCGGGAATTGGGCTTGGAACCGAGGCGCCGCTATCCGGTCACGCTGACGGTCCGCGAATGGCGGCTGGTGCTGGACGGGCTCCTCCCGGACGACGGCGGCGACCGCACGCCGGCCGACGGTGAGTTCATCACCCAGTACCAGATCGAGGCCCGGAAGCGGGACCGACGCATCGACGCGGACATCCGGGCACGGATCGCCGGACGCGCGGCGGGCCGCCCAGCAATCGTTGTCCTGCGCGGCTACGAATGGGCCTCGGTCGCCTCGAGCGTGGCATCGAGCGCGGCCGCCTGGGAGCAGGCGGACGACGACGGGCCTGCGGCCGCCGCCGAGGAACGCAAGACCTGGCACCTGCTCGACCGGATCTCGGCGCAGTTGGGCGGACCTGCGCACCCGAGTCTCGGCCTGGACCGGCCGGTCACAGCACGATGACGGCGCGGCCGGTGAGCGTGCCGGTCGCCAGCCGCTCGTACGCCTCCTCAACCTTCTCGAACGGGAACTCCTCCACCTGGTTGCGCACCAGCCCGGCCGCGGCCAGCGCGATGACCTCCTGGGCGTCGGCGATCGTCGAGCCCTGGAAGGTGAAGACCTCGCCGTCGCGGGGCAGCGTGCCGAACCAGGGCCGGTCGAGCCGTCCGCCGGCCGAGCCGATCAGCCCGTACGCGCCGCCGGGCCGGACCGCCGCGATCCCGGCCGCAATGGTCTGGTCGGCGCCGACGAAATCGAGCACCGCATCGGCGCCGAGCCGGCGGGGGAGAAGCTCCAAACCGGACAGAACCTGATGGGCGCCGACCGATTCCGCGTACGCCCGGCGGGTCTCCGCCGGATCGACCGCGATCACCGTGGTGGCGGTCAGCACGCGCAGGAACTGCACCGCGAACGCGCCCAGCCCGCCCGCGCCGATCACCACGGTCGTGCCGCCCGGAACGATGCGCGGGAGCGCCCGCCGCACCGCGTGGTACGCGGTGGCGCCCGCGTCGGTGAGCGGACCGGCGTGTCGCGGGTCGAGGTCGCCCAGCGGCAGCACGCTGCGCCGGTCGGCGAGCACGTATTCGGCGAGGCCGCCGTCCCGCCCGTAGCCGCGGCCGGTCAGGCCGTGCGGGCAGACGCTCTCCAGGCCGCGCACGCACAGCCGGCACCGCCCGCACGAGGCGGTGGCGACCAGCGCGACCGGCGAGCCGTCGTCCAGCCGGCCGGCCGTCTCGTGGCCGAGGGTGAACGGCATCTGCCAGCCCAGCTTCTCGCCGACCGGCCGGGGCATCTGCTGCATGGTCAGATCTGACCGGCACAGCCCGCACCCGGCCACGCGCACCAGCACCTGCCCGGCGCCGGGCTCCGGCACGGGCACCTCCTCGTGCGACGGTGCCGCACCCCAGTCGAACATTCGGAACGCCCGCATCGCTCAAGAGTGGAACATGTTCTAGCGGTGGTCAAGGGACGCCGATGGGCACGTTGACCCGAGATTAGAACGCGTTCTAGCATGAACCGTGCTTACCGAGCCGTTCGCCGACGCCATCGCGGAAGCCGAGCGCGTCGTCGCCGAAGCCCCCCACATCCGTGGCCCACAAGACCTGATCGAGGGTCAGGACTATCTGGCCGGCGGCATCCGGGCATCGATCCAGATGGCGTGGGCGTTCGACCGCGACTTCCCCTACTTCGTGCGCTCGACCGGCCCGTACACGAAAATGGGTCTCGACAACCCGGACACGCTGTACTTCCACGCCTGGCTGCGCGACGACGCCGAGTACGTGGTGACCGGGCGCCGGGGCAGCACCACCGATCTGAGCTTCCAGATCCTCGACGGGTCGTACTCGCCGGTGAACGTGCCGGGCAGCCTCGCCGCGTTCGACGACCGGGCGATCGAGATCGATCACGATGGTTCCTTCGAGATCCGGTTCGGTCCCGGGCTGTCGGGCCGC
Source organism: Actinoplanes sp. KI2 (assembly GCF_025630775.1). GTDB lineage: Bacteria > Actinomycetota > Actinomycetes > Mycobacteriales > Micromonosporaceae > Actinoplanes. The sequence continues at coordinate 97,822 of NZ_JAOSZE010000031.1, read as the reverse complement.
AACGCGTTCCCGCTCGCGCCCGGCTCGGCCATGCTCGTGGTGCGCGAGGTGTTCAGCGACTGGCACGAACGGCCGGGCATGCTGCGCATCCACCGCGCCGATCGGGCCGGCGCCGCGCCACCGCCGCTCACCATGGAAACCGTCGCCAAGCGGTACGCCGTGGCCGGCAAGATGCTCGTCGGCCGGATCCGCACGTTCCTGGCGTTCGCCGAGCGGTTCTACCTGAACCTGCCGGTGAACACGCTGACACCGCCGCGGCTCACCCCCGGCGGGCTGGCCACCCAGTACTCCTCGGCCGGGCACTACGAGCTCGCCGACGACCAGGCCATGGTGGTCACCGTCCCGGCCGGCGACGCGCCGTACCAGGGCCTCCAGCTGGGCAGCATGTGGTACGTCTCGCTCGACTACGTCAACCACCAGACCAGCCTCACCGTGCCGCAGGCACGGGTCGACCCGGACGGCATGATCCGGTACGTGATCAGCGAGCGTGACCCGGCACTCGCGAACTGGATCGAACGCACCGGCCACGACCGCGGTTATGTGCAACTGCGCTGGCAACGGGTGTCCCGCGTGCTCACCGACGCCGACGGCCCTCGAACGGAAGTGATCGCCGTGGACGACCTGCCCAAGCAGCTGCCCTACTACGAACCGATCGATTCCGCGCAGTGGCGGGCCCGGATCCGCGAGCGGCAGGCCGCCACCGCGGCCCGGATGCTGGGCTGAGCCCATGCTGCTCGCCGACAAGGTCGTGGTGGTCGCCGGGGTCGGTCCCGGCCTGGGCCAAGCGGTCGCGGCGCGCGCCGCGCAGTCCGGCGCCGACGTGGTGCTGGCCGCCCGGACGGAATCGTATTTGAGCGAGGTGGCGGGAAAGGTGGAGGCGGCCGGCCGGCGAGCCCTGGTGGCGCCGACCGATCTCACCGACGAGGCCGCGACCGCGTCGCTGGTGCGGGCCGCGCTCGGCGAGTTCGGCCGGGTCGACGCCCTGGTGAACAACGCCTTCGCGATGCCGCCGATGCGCAGCCTGGGCAAGGTGGACTTCGACGAGCTGCGGGCCAACTTCGAGGTCAACGTGCTGGCGGCGCTGCGGCTGACCCGGCTGCTCACCCCCGCGCTGATCGAGTCCGGCGGCTCGGTCGTGATGGTGAACTCGGCCGTGCTGCGGCACTCGCGGAAGCCGTTCGGGCCGTACAAGCTGGCCAAGGCCGGGCTCCTCGCGGTCGCGCAGAACCTGGCCGGCGAGCTCGGGCCGCAGGGCGTACGGGTGAATTCCGTTGCCCCCGGCTGGATCTGGGCGGACAGCCTGCGCTGGTGGTTCGACTACCAGGCCGAGCAGCGCGGGGTGCCGCCCCAGCAGATCTATGACGAGGTCGCGGCCACCACCGACCTGCGCCGGCTGCCGGAGCCGGACGAGGTCGCCGACGCCGTGCTGTTCCTGATTTCCGGGATGGCCCGTGGCATCACCGGACAGTGCCTCGACGTCAACTGCGGCGAGTTCCACCACTGAGGGGTCGGCATGCCAAGCACGCGGACGGACGTCGGCACGGTCGAGGATCTGCACGCGTCCGCGACCCGCCTCACCGGGCTCGACGACTTCGGCGACGACGACGGGTATCGCGAGGGACTGGAAACGCTGCTTTTCGCGTACGGGACGGAAGCGGCCCTGACCCCGGCCGGCAGCAAGGTGTCCCGGGGCCTGCTGCGCGCGGCGCTGGTTTCCCGGCTGCTCAGCGAGGCGGCCTGGCAACAGCACCCGGAGCACGCCGCGGTGCCGGTGCCCCGGCCGATCTTCGTGACCGGCCTGCCGCGCACCGGCACCACCGCGCTGCACCGGCTGCTCGCCGCCGACCCGGCGCATCAGGGCCTCGAGCTGTGGCTGACCGAGGCGCCGCAGCCCCGGCCGCCCCGCGACACCTGGGAGTCCAACCCGTTCTTCGCCGCCCTCCAGGCCGGATACGAGCAGCATCACGTGACCGACCCGGAGTTCACCGGGGTGCACTACACCGCGGCCGACCAGGTCGAGGAGTGCTGGCGGCTGCTCGTCCAGTCGATGACCTCGGTGTCCTTCGAGTGCCTCGCGCACATCCCGTCGTACTCGCGCCGGCTGAGCTCGCAGGACTGGACGGCCGCCTATCGCCGGCACCGGCGCAACCTGCAGCTGATCGGTTCGAACGACCGCGATCGGCGCTGGGTGCTGAAGAACCCGAGTCACCTGTTCGCGCTGGACGCGCTGCTCGCCGTCTACCCGGACGCGGTGGTCATCCAGACACATCGCGCGCCGCGGACCGTCATCGCCTCGGTGTGCAGTCTGAATGCGCGCGCCTCCGAGGGCTGGTCGGAGCTGTTCCGGGGCGAGGTGCTCGGCCGGGCGCAGCTGGAGCTGTGGTCACGCGGGCTGCGGCGGTTCGCGACCGAACGCGAGCGGCACGACCCCGCGCACTTCATCGACGTCGACTACGACGACTTCGTGGCGGATCCGATCGGCACGGTCGAGTCCGTTTACGAGCGGATCGGATCGCCCCTGACCGCCGAGGCGCGGGCCGCCATGACGTCGCTGCAGGCCGAGCCGCGCGGCCCGGCCCACCACTACGACCTGGCCGACTTCGGCCTGACCGCGGCCGACGTGGACGCCGCCTTCGCATAGGCGTGCCGTCCTGCCGATCACGCCGGATCAGGTATGCAGAGAGCACCGTCGCACGTCCGCGTCGCCCGATTGGTTGATGATGCCCAGGGTGACCGAGACCGGGCGAAATCGCCACTCGACGGATCCCACGACAAACCACGGCAATCGCAGCGGCGCCGGCTTCTGGAACTGCATCGTCAACACGTCGCTGCCGCCGTCGGGGTTCGGGCCGTAATTCCAGGACCCTTCCCCGTACGGGATGTCGGGCACCTGGTCGATCTGGCCGGTTCCCCGGTTGACCAGGCCGACCTGACCGATGCAGTTGCTGATGCCACTCGCCGTGAAGCCGCCGTCGTGCCGGAGGCTGATCCAGGTCGACCGGTCGTCGCTCACCCACAGCCCGGTGAGGCTCCATGGTGCCGGGTTCACCCGCAGGCCCCGCACCGCGACATAGCCGGCGCCGGCCAGAATCAGGACGACGGCGATGGCCGAGCCGAGCACGATCTTCATCCGCACAGCGCGGCACTCTATCGATTCGCTTCACCTGGCCGGCACCGGGACCGGGCCGCCGCGCGCCGTCCGGAGGTAAAGGACGTGCTTGCGTCGATCTTGCTGGATATCATGCCTGTCTCGCCGGGAAATCATTCGGCCCGGACCGCTGGGGGACAAGAGATTGAGCTTCGCCTTCCGGGTTGATCTGCGTGGCGTGGTGGATCTGCTGAGCCATCACCTGTACGCGACTCCCCGCGTCTACGTGCGTGAGCTGACGCAGAACGCCGTCGACGCGATCACCGCGCGCCGGTTGTCGGAGCCGGACGCGGCCGGGGACGTGTGGTTCGAACCGGCCGAATGCACCGGCGACGGCACGCTCCGGGTGCACGACACCGGCATCGGCCTGACCGAGAGTCAGGTTCATGAGCTGCTCGCCACCATCGGCCGAAGCTCCAAGCGTGACGACCTCGGCTTCGCCCGGCACTAATTCCTGGGCCAGTTCGGCATCGGCCTGCTCTCCTGCTTCATGGTCGCTGACGAGATCCGCGTGGTGACCCGCAGCGGAGACGACCCGACCGTGGTGTGGACGGGCCATTCCGACGGCCGGTACACCGTGCAGCTGCCGCCGGAGCAGCGCGCCGCGCCGGGCACCACGGTGACGCTCGTGCCGCGCCCCGGCCAGGAGCAGTGGGTCAGCGCGCGAACCGTACGCGAGCTGGCCACCCTGTACGGGTCGATGCTGCCGATCACGGTGCGGGTCGGCGACGACACCGTCACCGCCGACTTGCCGCCGTGGGAGCGCAGCGCCGGCGAGACACCGTTGCAGCGGCGCGCTCGGCTCGCCGCGTACTGCGAGGAGGCGTTCGGCTTCCTGCCGTTCGACACGGTCGAGCTGGCCGCGCCCGAGGGCGGGGTGCGCGCGATCGCGTTCGTGCTGCCCGCGCCGGCCAATCCGGCGGTGCGGGTGACCCACCGCGTCTACCTCAAGCAGATGCTGCTGTCGGAGGGCGTCGAGGGGTTGCTGCCCCCATGGGCGTTCTTCGTGCGCTGCGTCGCCGACACCACGGAGCTGCGGCCCACCGCCAGCCGCGAGGCTCTGTACGACGACAGCCTGCTCGAACAGGTGCGCGAGAGCCTCGGCGACGGCCTGCGCGGCTGGCTGGCCCGGCTGGGCGCCCGGGATCCGCGCCGGCTGCGCGAGTTCCTCGCCGTGCATCACCTCGGCGTGAAGGCACTGGCTGTGCACGACGACGAGATGCTGCGCCTGGTGCACCAGTGGTGGCCGTTCGAGACCAACACCGGCTCGCTCACCCTCGCCGAGTTCCACGACCGGTACGGCGTCATCCGCTATTCGCCGTCGGTCGACGAGTTCCGCCAGGTGGCCGCGGTGGCCGCCGCACAGCGGATCCCGGTCGTCAACGGCGGTTACGTGTACGAGGCGGAGCTGATCGCCCGCCTCCCGGACGCGGTCGCCGCCACCGCGATCGAGGTGCTCGCCCCCGGCGACCTCACGCTGCGGCTGGACCGGCTCGCACCCGCCGACGAGGAGGCGGTGCGGCCGTTCGTCGTGCTCGCCCAGCGGGTCCTGGACCGGCAGGGCGTGCAGGTCGTGGTCCGCACGTTCGACCCGCCGAGTCTGCCCGCGCTGTACCTGCTCGACGGCGACACCGCGCTGCAGGGCGACCTGCGCCGCGCCCGCGACGACGCCGACGAGCTGTGGGCGTCGCTGCTCGGCGCGTTCACCGCCGAGAACGACACCCGGCCACAGCTGGTGTTCAACCACCGCAACCCGCTCGCCCGGCAGGCAATGAGCACCGGCGACGACGAACTGGCCACGCTGGCCGTCGAGGGCCTGTTCACGCAGGCGCTGCTGCTCAGCCGCCAGCCGCTGACCCCGGCGGCGACCGCCGCATTCAACCAGTCGTTCCTGGGTCTGCTCACCCGCGCGATGGGACAACCGCGATGACCGACCTGCAGGACCGGCTGAACGAGGCGTACCGGCTTTCCGGCCAGGCCAGGTATGCGGCCTTCGACGCGGTGCTGCGGCAGGCGGACGCGGACGGCGAGGACGAGTTCGCGTATCGAACCCGGCTCGGGCTGATCGAGCAGTTCACGAACAGCGGCGAGTTCGCGCGCGGGTTCCTGGCGTTCACGTCGTGTCTGCCGGTCTTCGACGGCCGGCCCGAGCTGGTGCGCTCGGGTGACGAGCGAACGCTGCTGTGGTCGTACAAGTGGATCGTCGACGGGATGCCGTCGTTCAGCACGGTGCCGCTGGACCGTGCCCGGGCGCTGATGGACGACATGGAACGCCGCTACCGGGCGGGCGGGCACAGTCTGCACGCCGTCTACGAGCGGCGCGGCCGGGTCGCCCTGCACCTCGGCGACCTGGACGCGGCCGGGCACTGGTACGCCGAGATGAGCACAGCCCGCCGCGACGGCCTGTCCAGCTGTGCCGCCTGCGTGCCGATGAGCGTCGTGATGTACCACGCGGCGCGTGGCGACGACGAGGAGGCGGTGCGCGTCGGTGATCCGCACCTCAGCGGTGGCTGCGCCAATCAGCCGCAAAACCTGCTCGCCTACCTGCTGCTGCCGTACCTGCGCAGCGGTCGGCTGGCCGAAGCGGCGAACGCGCACCGCACGGCCTACCCGCGCCAGCGCGACGATCGCGACGACCTCGGGCTGATCGCCATGCACGTCGAGTTCTGCGCTCTCTCCGGCAACGAGGACCACGGTCTGGCCATCGTCGAACGGCACCTGCCCTGGCTCGACCGGCCCTGCTCCGAGCTGGCCGCCATGCGGTTCGCCTCATCCGCGGCGCTGCTGCTGCGCCGGCTGCGCGATACCGGTCACGGTGACGACCGCGTGCGGCGGCGCACCGACCGCGGCGACCGGCAGTGGACCGCCACCGTCGCCGACACGTACGCCGAGATGGCGGCGCTGGCCCGTACGCTCGCGGCGAAGTTCGACGCGCGCAACGAGAACGACTACCAGAGCGGGCAGGTCGAGCGGCGCATCGCGGCCGAGCCTGTCGTGGCGCGACTGCCGCTCACCGTGCTGCAGGGGCGCCCGCTCATCGCGTACCCGGGAAAGGAAAGGATCGATGAGCTCGTCGCCCGGGTGGCGCAGCTGACGGTGGCCGCGGACGCGCCGGCCGCCGCGCGGGCCCGCCTCGACATCGCCTACCAACTGCGCAACGCCGCCCAGTGGGCCGACGCCACCGAAACGGCCGAGGAAGCATTGCGCAGCCTCCAGCAGGCGGGGCTGACCGATGAGGCGCTGGCCGCCCGGCACCTGCTCGTCGAGTTGTACCGGCGCGACTGGCGCCGGCGCGACACGGCGTACACGCTGCTGGGGGAACTGCTCGATGCGGCGTCGTTGCCGGACGGCTTGCCGTCGCGCGCCGCCCTGCTGGAAGAGGCGGCCGTCCTCACCCACGGACCGGCGGCCGCCGCCCACCTCCTGGCGGCCGCCGACCTGTACCGTGCGTCCGCGGACGCGCCGGGCGAGGCGCGCAGCCTGCGCAACACCCGCGGCCACGGCCCCATCGCGGACCACACGATCGCCCGGCTCGACGCGCTCACCGGCTCGCTGCGAGGCGACGACCTGCTCGACACGCAGGAGATGCTCTGCAACCACGACGCCGCCGCCGGCCGGCACGGCGCTGCCCTGGACCGTGCACGCCGGTACCCCGGCAACCACGCGGGCCTGCGCAACAGCGAGATCAACTCGCTGCTGGCGTTGAATCGGCCGGTGGAGGCGGAAGAGCGCGCCCGCGAGCTCGTCGCCGCCGACCGGGCGAACTGGTGGCCGAAAATGCTCGTCGCCAAGGCCTTGCTGGCCCAGGACCGCAGGCCTGACGCCGAAGCGTTCCTCACCGAACACGACATCGACCCGTCCGAGCTGGACGAGCTGGACGAGATGGACGAGCTGGGCGATTGACGAACGAGTCCGGCTTCGCCGCCGTCAGGCGATCTTGCTGATCACCTCGTCGGCGAAGCGGCGGAGGCCGTCGCGCTTGGCGGCCAGGTCGCCGTCGAAGCCGACGCCGTACGCGCGCCACGGTACGACGATCGCGTCGGTCACGCCGATGTCGGCCTGCTGCCGGAAGCCGTCCAGGCCGAACCGGTCGATGCAGACCGCCTGGATCTCGAACGGCTTGTCCGCCCGGCCGTACTCGGCGCGCAGCGCGTCCAGCTTGCCGATGACCGTCCGTAGTTCGTCGAAGCGCATCATCGCCGAGGACCAGCCGTCGCCGACCCGGGCCGCGCGGCGCAGCGCCACGCCGGTGTGGCCGCCGATGTAGATCGGGACCGGCTCGGTCGGGGCCGGGCTCATCTGCAGCCTGCCGAACTCGAAGTGCTTGCCGTGGTACTCGACCATGCCGCCGCCGAGGATCAGCTTCAGCACCTCGATCGCCTCGTCGCCGCGGGCGCCGCGGTCGCTGAACGGGGCGCCGCACCACAGCGACTCCTCCGGCGACCAGCCCAGGCCGACGCCGAGCCCGAACCGGTTGCCGGTCAGGGCGGCCACCGAGCCGACCTGACGGGCCAGCAGCACCGGGTTGCGCGGGCCGAGCTTGAGCACCTGCGTGTAGAAGCGGATGGTCGTGGTGGCGGCGCCGAGCGCGGCGGCGGTCACCAGCGGGTCCGACCACGGTGTCTCGGCGTTCCAGAAGCGGCTGCCGTCCGGGGTGTACGGGTATTTCGCGCTGACCTCCTCGGAGTAGAACAGCGAGTCGGGCAGCGCGATCGACGCGAAGCCGCACTCCTCGGCGGTGCGGGCCAGTTCGATGAGCTGGTCGAGGGGGCTGAGCGCGATGCCGAGACTGAACTTCATCCGTTCTCTCCTAGGGTCGCGGCCAGCTCGAGCAGTTGGCCGGTGGCGCCGCCCAGCAGGAACTCGTGGTACTTGGCGGCCAGGAAGTAGCGGTGCAGCGGGTACTCCACGTCGACGCCGACGCCGCCGTGCAGATGAACGGCGGTGTGCAGCACCCGGTGGCCGGCCTCGGCCGCCCAGAACGCGGCGGTCGCGACCTCGGCGGCGGCCGGTTGCTCCGCGGCGAGCAGCCAGGCCGCCTGCCACGTCGTCAACCGAAGAGCTTCCACATCGACGTACGCGTCGGCCAGGCGCTGCGACACCGCCTGGAACGATCCGATCGGTCTACCGAACTGGACCCGGGAGCGGGCGTATTCGGCGGTCATCTCGAGGGCGCGCTCGACGACGCCCAACTGGGCGGCGCAGGCGCCGATCGTGGCGTGCGCCCGGAGCCGGGCCGCCGCACCCGCCAGCGGCTGACCCGCCGCCCCGGCCAGCCGGAGCAGGCCCGCTCCCGGGCCACCGGCGACCCGTTGCGGTTGCACCTCCACACCTGGGTCACCGGCTCTGACGAGGAACACATCCGGACCGGATGCGACCAGGACCAGAGCGGCCCGGTCGGCGGCCGGTACGGCGGCAACCGCACCGTCCAGCAGCCAGCCGTCGCCGGCGGGGCGGGCGTCGACGCCGTCGACCGGCGCGGCGGTCAGCACCAGCTCGCCGCGGCCGGCCGGTTCGGCCCACGCCGCGACCTGCTCGTCGGTGCCGGAACGGGCCAGCGCGGACGCCGCCGCGACGATCGAGGGCAGGTAGGGCACGGTGGCCGCGGCCCGGCCCAGCTCGATCAGAATCGCGCATTGTTCCAGCAGCCCGTAGCCCTCGCCGCCGGCCCGCTTGGGCAGCGCCGCGGCGAGCACGCCGGCCTCGGCCAGGGCCGGCCACAGTGGACGGCCCGAGTCCGCCAGATCGCGAGTCAATGCCGCGAGATCGTGCGCCTCGCCGCTGAGCGTGAAGTCCATGGGAGCCTCCTAACGCCGGACCGGCTGGCCGAGCGCCCCGGCCGCGATGATGTCCCGCTGCACCTCGTTCGTGCCGCCGCCGAAGGTGAGGATCAGCGAGGACCGGTGCATCCGCTCGATCCGCCCGGCCAGCAGCGCGCCGGGCGAGCCGGCCCGCACCGTGGCGGCCGGGCCGAGCACCTCCATGAGCAGGCGGTACGCCTCGACCGCCAGTTCCGTGCCGTACACCTTGCCGGCGGACGCCCGCACCGCGGTGGGCGGACCGTCGTCACCGGCGGCGACCCGCCAGTTGAGCAGCTTGAGCACCTCGGTCTTGGCGTGCACCCGGGCCAGATGCAACCGAACCCATTCCTTCTCGACCCGGCGGTTCTCCACCGCCCACGCGGTGACCTCGTCCAGGGCCCGGCGCAGCGGCGCGGCCGGCGTGAGCGCCACCCGCTCGTGGTTGAGCTGATCGGTGATGAGCCGCCAGCCCTCGTTCTCGGCGCCCACCCGGGCCGACACCGGCACCCGCACGTCGCTGTAGTAGGTCGCGCTGGTGGTCGGCCCGGCCACGGTGCGCACCGGCGTCCAGGAGAAGCCGGGCGCGTCGGTCGGCACCACGAGCATCGAGATGCCCTTGTGGCGGGGCGCTTCCGGATCGGTGCGGCAGGCCAGCCAGACGTAGTCCGCGTACCGGATCAGGCTGGTCCACATCTTCTGGCCGTTGATCACGTACTCGTCGCCGTCGCGGACCGCGCGGGTGCGCAGCGCCGCGAGGTCGGTGCCCGCGTCCGGCTCGGAGTAGCCGATCGAGAAATGCACCTCGCCGGCGGCGATCCGGGGGAGCAGCTCGGCGCGCTGCTGATCGGAGCCGTGCCGGGCGATGGTCGGGCCGACCGTGTAGATGGTCAGGAACGGCACCGGAACCCCGGCCATGGCCGCCTCGTCGGCGAAGATGAGCTGGTCCATCGGGGACCGCCCGCCGCCGCCGTGCTCGACCGGCCAGCCCAGCGCCAGCCAGCCGTCCCGGCCCAGCTGCCGAACCACTTCCCGGTACGCGGTGCCGTCGCCGTACTCGCCCTCGTCGCTGGTGAGCGCCGCGCGCAGGGCCGGCGTCATCAGGCCGGCGAAGTACGCGCGCAGCTCCCGGCGGAGGTGCTCCTGCTCGGGTGTGTATCCCACATGCATTGCGGCCGCCCGGTGTCATAGATTAGAACAGGTTCTAGTAGAGTCCATCCGGCGGAGGGGCGTCAACCGTGGAGAGGGCGTATCTGGTGGGCGCGGTCCGCGCGCCCGTCGGCAAGCGCGGCGGCGGGCTCGCCGGTGTGCACCCGGCCGACCTCGGCGGGCAGGTCATCGCGGCGCTGCTCGACCGGGTGGGCGTCGACCCGGCGGCCGTGGACGACGTGATCCTGGGCTGTGTGGACACGCTCGGCCCGCAGTCCGGCGACCTTGCCCGGACCAGCTGGCTGGCGGCCGGGCTGCCGGAACACGTGCCCGGCGTGACCGTCGATCGGCAGTGCGGGTCGGGGCAGCAGGCCGTGCACTTCGCCGCGCAGGCGGTGATGAGCGGGACGGCCGATCTCGTGGTGGCCGGCGGGGTGCAGTGCATGAGCCGGGTGCCGATCGGCAGCGCGATGGCGCCGTCCGGGCCGTACGCCGGATCGGTGGGCTGGCAGGCGCGCTACGGCGATCAGGAGGTCTCGCAGTTCCGCAGCGCCGACGACATCGCCGCCAAATGGGCGCTGACGCGTGCGGACCTCGAGGAGTGGGCGCTGTCGAGCCACCGGCGCGCGATCCGGGCGATCGACGAGGGGTGGTTCCGGGCCGAGACCGTACCGGTCGGGGACTGCGACACCGACGAGGGACCGCGCCGGGACACGTCGGCCGAGCGGATGGCGGCGCTGAAGCCGTTGCGCCGCGGCGGGGTCACCACGGCCGCGTCGTCCAGCCAGATCGCGGACGGGGCGGCGGCTCTGCTGGTGGCGTCCCGGCAGGCCGTGACCGCGCACCGGCTGCGGCCGCGGGCGGTGGTCCGGCATCTGTCCGCGCGCGGCGGCGATCCGGTGCTGATGCTGGCGGCGCCGATCGAGGCCACCGCGTACGCGTTGCGGAAGGCCGGCCTGCGGGTGAGCGACATCGATCGGTTCGAGGTGAACGAGGCCTTCGCCGGCGTGGTGCTCGCCTGGCTGCGCGAGACCGGCGCCGACCCGTCCCGGGTGAACGTGAACGGCGGCGCGATCGCCCTCGGCCATCCGCTGGGCGCGACCGGCGCCCGTCTGCTGACCAGCCTGCTGCACGAGCTGGAGCGCAGCGGCGGCCGCTACGGCCTGCTCACCATGTGCGAGGGCGGCGGCCAGGCCAACGTCACCATCATCGAGCGCGGGTGAGTGCGGCCAGGCACTCGTCGGCCTCCGTCATGATGCGGTCGATCAGTTCGGCGCAGGAGGGCAGGTCGTCGATCAGGCCGACCACCTGACCGGCCGACATCACGCCCGACTCGGGGCGGCCGTCCACCATCGAGGTGCGCAGCAACGCCGGCGTGTTGGCCGCCATCAACGTCTGGGCCCAGGACAGCTCGCGGCCGTGCCGGGCCGCCCGCCCGGCCCGCAGCAGAGCCGGCCAGGACAGCCCGGTCTCCCGCCGGAACGCGGCCGCGTGCCGTGCCGACCGGACCAGGCCGGCCAGGCGGTTGGAGCGTTCCAGGCCGTCGACGAAGGGCGTGCGCAGCACCCGGTGGGGTACACCGTCGATCCGGGTGGTGACGACCGTGCCGGTGACCGTGGCGGCCAGGTACTGCCGCTTCACCTCGGCGCCGACCGGGCTGTCCGAGGTGAGCAGGAAACGCGTGCCCATCGCGATCCCGGCGGCGCCGTAGGCCAGCGCCGCCACCAGCCCCCGCCCGTCGAAGAACCCGCCCGCCGCCACGACCGGAATCCCGACCGCGTCCACCACCTGCGGCAGCAGCAGGGTGGTCGGGACCGGTCCGGTGTGCCCGCCGCCCTCGCCGCCCTGGACCAGCACCGCATCCACGCCCCACGAGGCCACCTTCTCGGCGTGCCGGCGAGCACCCACCGACGGCATGGTCAGCACACCACCGTCGGCGCAGCGCCGGATCAGCTCCCGGCTGGGCGCGAGCGCGAACGACGCCAACCGGACCCCCTCCCGGACCAGCAGGTCGATCCGGTCGGTCGCGTCGGGCGCGTCCGCGCGTACATTGACCCCGAAGGGCGCATCGGTGCGCGAGCGAATCTCCCGGATGGTCTCCCGCAGCCGCTCGACGCTCATCGTCGCGGACGCGACGATCCCGAAGCCGCCCGCGGCCGACGTGGCCGCCACCAGCCCGGCGCCGGCCACGTAGCCCATCCCGGTCTGCACGATCGGATGCCGGCAGCCGAGCAGCTCGGTGAGCCGGGTCCTCACCGGATCTCCTTCTCCCGCAGGCCTTCCGGGTCGAGCCGCTCCGCCATCGCTTTCATTTCGGCGGCCGTCGGCTGCCGGGTGGTGGGAACGTCGGCCGGAATCGTGAGCGCAAACCCGGTCGCCGCCTCGACCTCGGCCACCGACACTCCGGGATGCACCGAGCGCAGCCGCATCGACCGATCGGGCGTGGCGAAGTCCAGCACCGCCAGGTTCGTCACCACCACCCGAATCTCGATCGCGCCGCGGTCGTGGCCGACACCACTGACCATGTCCACCCGGGGAACGAAGACGCGCGGCGCGTGCCGGGGCACCCAGTAGCTGGTGGCATGGTTGACCGTGTTGCCCGGCGCGCCCCGCACGCCCAGCAGCTGCCGGGCGGGCCGCGACCAGTCGCCGATGCAGGAGATGTTCTGGTTGCCGAACCGGTCGATCTGGCTCGCCCCCATCATCACGTGCCGGGTACCGGCCGCCACCACGCCGAACACCGCCCGGTACGGCAGCCAGCCCTCGACCTCGTCGTCGCGCAGCAGCGTCGCCTCGCCGTCGGTCAGCAGCAGGTCGGGTGCGAAGGTGAGCTGCGCCAGCCGCGCCCCGAGCCGGGGAATCAGGCCGGTCGGCGAGGCCAGCACCGCGCCGTCCCCGCGCCACGCCTCGGCGCACGCCACCACGCAGACGTCGGCCCGGGTCATCGCGCGGCCACCGCCTTCTGATAGCTCTCCTCGTCGCCGTCCAGATAGGCCGATCGGAACTGATCCCAGCCGGACGTCGCATACTCCCGCTGGAACGCCTCGTCCCGGCCGTAGTCGGGCACGCAGCTGGTGAAGTGTGCGCCGCGCGGGGTCTCCACCACGCCGTCGACCATCATCCGGTTCAGCAGCAGCCCCTGCGGCGGCCCGGCATCCATCAGCTCGGCGGTGCTCATCAGCCGCTCGCAGGAGACGTAGCGGCGCCGCGCGGCCAGGCAGAACAGATCGTCGAAGTACGGATCCGGGCCGAGGTAGCGAGCGTTGCCGTGCCGATCAGCGCGGTTCAGGTGGACCAGCGCCGCGTCCAGGGTCAGCGCGGGCACGGCGACCAGCTCGGTGTCGTCCGGGTACGGGGAGCGGACCGTCCGCAGCGACGGGTTGACCCGCAGCACGTCCGAGCCCAGCCCGGCCCGGATCGGCAGGAACGGCAGCCGGTTGGCGGCCGCCAGCAGTCCCCAGTAGAGCATCCCCTCGTCGTACTCGGTCAGCTCGATCGCGCCCTCCTGCCGGGCGCGGCAGAAATGCGGTTCCAGCGCGATGCTGTCCAGCGAGACGAAGCCGGTGACCACCTTGCGCACACACCCGTAGGCGACCAGCAGCCCGACGTCCGGGCCGCCGTAGGTGACCACGGTCAGATCGCGCAGACCGGCCCGGCCGATCGCCCGGACCAGCGCCATCGGCTTGCGCCGCGACCCCCAGCCGCCGATCCCGATCGTCATCCCGTCGCGCAGCTCGCCGACCACGTCGCCGATCGTCATGACGATCCCCACGTCAGCTCCCCTCGACAAACACCTCAGCCCCGCTCGGCGGTCACCTCAGCTGCCCTCGACAAACTTGCGCCGGGCGCGGTCGCCCGCGCCGTTGAGGTTGAGCTCGAAGGTGAAGCCCTGCTCGAACCGGTACGACCGCTTGACGTCGACCGGGTCGATGCCGTTGAGCGCCTCCTTGGCCCGCCGGATCACCACCGGGTCCTTGGCCGCGATCTCCTCGGCCACCGCCCGCGCCGCGGCGCGCAGCCGGCCCGCGGGCACCACCTCGTGCACGGTGCCGAAGCGGTGCAGGTCGGCGGCGCTGACCGGACGGCAGGTGTAGACCATGGCGCGCATCAGCTGCGGCGGCACCAGCCGGGCCAGATGTGTGGCCGCGCCGAGCGCTCCCCGGTCCACCTCGGGCAGGCCGAACGTGGCGTCCTCGGCGGCGACGATCAGGTCGGCGTTGCCCACCAGGCCGATGCCGCCGCCGAGGCAGAAGCCGTGCACCGCGGCGATCACCGGGACCGGGCAGTCGTAGACGGCCGCGAACGCGGCGGCGCAGCCCCGGTTCGCGGCCAGCAGCACCTCGTGGCCGGGACCGCGCTGCATCTCCTTGATGTCCACGCCGGCGCAGAACCCGCGACCCGTGGCGGACAGCACCACCGCCCGGGTCGCCGGGTCGGCGCCGGCCGCGGTCACCAGATCGGCGACGGCCAGCCAGCCGGTCGCCGGCACCGCGTTCACCGGCGGGAAGTCGATCACCACCTCGGCGACGGCGCCGCGCTCCAGGTGTACGCCCATCGCGACAGGCTAACCTAGCGCTTGCTTGGTCGGCTACCATCGGCCGATGGACTTCACCGGCCGCGCGGTGGTCGTCACCGGCGGGACCAGGGGAATCGGCGCGGCGATAGCGTCCGCCTTCCGAGACGCGGGCGCTCAGGTGCTGGTCTGCGGCCGCCATGCGTCGGGTGCGGACGCGGTCCGGGCCGACGTGCGCGATCCCGAGCAGGCCGCCGCGCTCATCGACGCGGCGGTGGATCGGTTCGGCCGGCTCGACCTGCTGGTGAACAACGCCGGCGGCGGGCCACCGGCCCCCGCGGCCACCTCCTCGCCCCGGCTGCACGCGAAGATCATCGAGCTCAACCTGATCGCCCCGCTGCACGTCGCGCAGGCGGCCAACGCGGTCATGCAGGAGCAGCCGGGCGGCGGTCAGATCCTCATGGTGGGCAGCGTCAGCGGCACCCGGCCGTCCCCCGGTTTCGCCGCCTACGGCGCGGCCAAGGCCGGCCTGCACCACCTCGCGACCAGCCTGGCCGTGGAGTGGGCGCCCGCGGTGCGGGTGAACAGCGTGATCCCGGGCCCGGTGGGCAACGCCGGGCTGGATCCCGGCGCCCTCGCCCGCACCGTGCCGTTGGGCCGGCCCGCGACGCCGGCCGAGGTGGCCGGCGTCTGCCTGCTGCTCGCCTCGCCATTGGCCGCCTACCTGAGCGGTGCGGCGCTGGCCGTGCACGGCGGCGGCGAGTGGCCGGCGTATCTGGCGGACCTCAGAGCAGCCGGCGGTGGTCCCAGCTGAGCACGCGGCGCGGCTCGACCAGGTAGGCGCAGCGCTTGGCCGCCGCGTGCGCGACGTAGTCGTCGAGCACCTCGGCATCCTGCCCGGCCATCCGCGAGGCGACCAGCTTGCCGACCGCGGTGACGCCCGCGAGGTCGTCGATCCGGGTCACCACGCCGTTCACCTGCACGCCGCGCAGTTCGAAGTAGTCGTCGCCATCCTCGACCAGGCAGGTCACCCGAGGATCGCGAGCGAGATTGCGCGCCTTCTGCGAGGCGCGGTAGGTCCAGAAAGCGATCCGGCCGTCCCGCATCCCGTAGAACATGCTCACCAGGTGCGGCGTGCCGTCCGGGTTGATCGTGGCGAGCTGAAGCTTCCGGCCGTTCTCGAGCAGTTTCTGGACTTCGTCGGCGGGCATCGACACGATGTCGCGCTGCTTCACGAGTTCTCCCCGAAGGTGGCGTCGGCCAGGGCCATGGTGTCCTCGCAGACGAAGCCGGGTACCGGCGGGTCGGCGGTGAACACACTGCTCAGCGTGGCGTCCAACTCGTCGGAAGTCCACTGGCTGCCCGCGGCGTGGAACGTCTGCCGGACGGTCGGCGGGGCGAGCACGGCCACCACGTCGCTGTGCACCACGAAGACCTCGCCGGTGATGTGCTCGCCGGCCGGGCCGGCCAGCGAGACCACCAGCGGCGCGACGCGGTCGGGCGACATCGGATCGGGACCCTCCGGCGCGGGACCCATCAGCTCCCCGGTCATCCGGGTGCGGGCGCGCGGGCAGATCGCGTTGGCGCGCACGCCGTACCGGGCGCAGCCGCGAGCGGTGGCGACGGTGAGCCCGACGATGCCGCTCTTGGCCGCCGCATAGTTGGGCTGCCCGGCCGAGCCGAGCAGGAACGCCTCCGACGAGGTGTTGACGATCCGGGCGTACACCGGCTTGTTCTGTGCCTTGCTCACGTCCCGCCAGTACGCGGTGGCGAGCCGGGTGGTCACGAAGTGACCCCGCAGGTGCACCCGGATCACGGTGTCCCACTCCTGTTCGGACATCGAGAAGATCATCCGATCGCGGAGCACGCCGGCGTTGTTCACCAGGATGTCGAGGCCGTCGTACGCGCGCAACAGCGCCTCGCCGGTCGACCACTCGGCAACGTCGCCGGGGCGGACGGTCGCCTCGCCGCCGCCGTCCCGGATGCGGGCGGCCACCGCGTCGAGGCCGGGGCCGGGCAGGTCGTTGAGCACCACCCGAGCGCCCGCCTGAGCGAGCGCGACCGCCTCGGCCGCGCCCAGGCCCTGCCCGGCGCCGGTGACGACCGCAATCTTTCCGTCCAGGGAAGCCATCTCAGTACCCCGGCCCGCTCAGCAGCCCGCCGTCGGCCACGAACTCGGCGCCGGTCGTGTACGACGACTCGTCCGAGGCGAGGAAGGCGACCAGGCGAGAGATCTCGATCGGTTCGGCGAACCGGGCGATCGGCATCGCCTTGAGGAACGCGGCCGGGTCGATCCCGGTCATGTGCTCGGCCACCGACAGGGACATCGACGTGAGCACGCCGCCGGGGTGCACCGAGTTGACCCGGATGCCGAGCGGACCCAGCTCCTGCGCCGCCGACCGGGTGATGCCGCGGACGCCGAACTTGCTGGCGCTGTAGGCCGACAGCCCGGCTGCGCCCGCGAACCCCTCGATCGAGGAGACGTTCACGATCGATCCGCGGCCGGCCGCGATCATCGTGGGCGCCACGGTGTGTACGCCGAGCCAGCAGCCGACCAGGTTGACGTCGATGACCCGGCGGAACTCGGCCGGGTCCATCTCGGCGATCGGCGCGTGCCGCAGGATGCCGGCGTTGTTGACCAGAACATCCAGCTTCCCGTACGCGTCGAGCACGGTCGCCACCGCGGCCGCCCAATCGGCCTCGCTCGTCACGTCGTGGTGCACGTAGCGGCAGTCCTCGAGCCCGTCGGCGACCGCCTGCCCCTTGTCGTCGAGCACGTCGCCGATCACGACTTTCGCGCCCTCGGCGGCGAAGTGCCGGGCGTGCGACTTGCCCATGCCGCGCGCGCCGCCGGTGATCAGTGCCACTTTGCCGTCGAGACGCCCCATCCGAGCCTCCAACCAAGCGATTGCTTGGGAGACTAGCACTGTCAGGGCGTGCTGATACCGACGAAAAGCAGCCGCAGCAGACCGTTCACGATCTCGTCGGTGCTCCACGACTTGCCCCGGCCCTGCTTCCACGACGTGGGTATCCACAGGATGTCGCGCAGCAGCCGATAGGTGAGCCGCGCGTCGAGGTCGGCCCGGAACACGCCGCTCTGCTTGCCGCGCTCCAACTGGGAGATCCAGGTCCGCTCGATCTCCCGGGTCGCCGTGCGCAGGTACGCGAACCGCGGCAGGGTGCTGATGTAGGCCCAGTCGTTCTGCAGCATGGTGAGGGCGGCCCGGTGCCGGCTGAGCGCCGCCGTGCTGGACCGCACCATCCGCTCGATCGCCACCCGCGGGGAGTCCGTCCCGGCGACCGCCTCCCGGTACGCCCCGAGCACGTCGTCGATGAACTCGCGGAGAATCTCGTCGCCGATCGACTCCTTCGAGTCGAAGTGGTGGTACAGGCTCCCGGAGAGGATGCCGGCGGCCTTCGCGATCTCGCGGACCGAGGTGGCCTGGAAACCCTTCTCGGCGAACAGTTCGGCGGCCAGCCGGATCAGATCGGCACGGCGCTCCGACGGGGGCGCGGCCTTCTTCGTGGTCGTCACCTGACCGATCCTACTTGGCCAAACGCTTGCTCGGTTTCGGCGCGGCCACTAGCGTAGAACGCGTTCTAATTTCAGGAGGGGGTGGCGAGGTGCGAGCAGCGGTTCTCCACGGCATCGGCGACGGCGAGAAGCTCGACATACGCGACGATGTGACGGTGCTCGGGCCCGGCCCGGGCGAGATCCGGATCCGGGTGCGCGCGGCCGGGGTCTGCCACTCCGACCAGTCCGCCCGCGACGGCGGGCTGCCCCAGCCGGTGCCCGCGGTGCTCGGTCACGAGGCGGCCGGCGACGTCCTCGAGGTCGGCGACGGGGTGGACGACCTCGCGCCCGGCGACCGGGTCATCGTCAACTGGTTGCCCGCCTGCGGCACCTGCGCCGAGTGCGTACGGGGAATGCCGTTCCTCTGCATGACCCACGTGATGGCCGGGTACGCCATGCCCCGCTTCATGGCCGGCGATCTGCCGGTGTTCGGGATGGCCGGCTGCGGCGCGTTCGCCGAGGAGATGGTGGTGCCCCGGATCGGCGCCGTCCAGATCGAGCCGGATGTGCCGTACGAGGTGGCCGCCCTGGTCGGCTGCGGCGTGATGACCGGCGTCGGCTCGGTCGTCAACACAGCCGAGCTGCGCCCCGGGGACACCGCGGTGGTGATCGGGTGCGGCGGCGTCGGCATCGCGGCGATCCAGGGCTGCCGGCTCTCCGGTGCGTCCGTCATCGTGGCCGTCGACACCGTGCCGGAGAAGCTGGCGGTGGCCCGCCGCTTCGGCGCCACCCACGCGGTCGCGCCCGAGGCCCTCAGCGACCTGATCGGTGAGATCACCGCGGGCGAGGGGTTCGACTACGCCTTCGACGTGGTCGCCGTCCCGCAGACCTTGCGTACGGCGTGGACCGCGGTCCGCCGGGGCGGCGCCGTCGTCCTGGTCGGCGCCGGCCGGCCCGAGCACCAGGTCGAGTTCAGCCCGTTCGAGCTGCTCTTCGAGGGCAAGCGGATCATCCCGTCGCTGTACGGCTCGGCCTACCCGCCGCGCGACTTCCCCCGCCTGATCGCCCTCTGGCGGGCCGGCCGGCTCGACCTGGAGGGCATGATCAGCCACCGGATCCGGCTCGAGCAGGTCGAGGACGCGCTCGCCGCGCTCGGCCGCGGCGACGTCATCCGCCAGGTGATCGTCCACGACGCCGGCGCCTGACATGCGGCTGGGCATTCAGCTCGGGTACAGCGGGGAAGGGTTCGCCGCGGCGGTCGAGGAGGTCGCCGAGTTCGAGGCGGCGGGCGCCGATCTGGTGGTGGTGCCCGAGGCGTACAGCTTCGACGCGGTCAGCCAGCTCGGCTACCTCGCCGCCCGGACCAGCCGGATGCAGCTCGCCTCCGGGGTGATGCAGCTCTACACCCGCACGCCGACGCTCACCGCGATGACCGCGGCCGGGCTCGACTACGTCTCCGGCGGACGCTTCTCGCTCGGGCTCGGCGCCTCCGGGCCGCAGGTGATCGAAGGCTTCCACGGGGTCGCCTACGACGCGCCGCTCGCGCGTACCCGGGAGGTGGTGGAGATCTGCCGGCGGGTCTGGCGCCGGGAGGTGCTCGTCCACGACGGCCCGCACTACCGGATCCCGCTGCCGGCCGATGCCGGGACCGGCCTCGGCAAGCCGCTCAAGCTCATCAACCGCCCGGTCCGCGACCGCATCCCGATCCTGCTGGCCGCCATGGGACCGCGCAACGTCGCGCTCGCCGCCGAGGTCGCCGAGGGCTGGCAGGCGCTCTTCCTCGACCCGGCCGCGCTGTCCCGGGTCTTCGGCCCGGCTCTGCAGGAGGGCCTGTCCCGGCGCGATCCGGCGCTCGGGCCGCTGGACATCATGGTGCCGCTGCCGTTCGCGGTCGCCGAGCCGAGCGAGCAGTTGCTCGGCCGCCACCGCGCGCAACTCGCGCTCTACATCGGAGGGATGGGAGCCAAGGGCCGGAACTTCTCCAACGACCTCGTACGCCGATACGGCTACCCGCAGGAGGCGGCGGCGATCCAGGAGCACTTCCTGAGCGGACGGCGCGCCGAGGCGATCGCCGCGGTGCCCGAGCCGTTGGTGCGCGCGACGTCGCTCGTGGGCGATCTGTCCTCGCTGCGTACCCAGGTCGCCGCACTGGCCGCCGCCGGGGTTACCACGCTGCTCGTCTCGCCGCTGGCCGGCTCGCGCGCGGAGCGGGTCAAGGACATTGCCGATTTGAAACAAGTTCTAATTGACGCATCCCTTTGACATCTTGTTAACAGCGGGCTGATAGTAGAACGCGTTCTAGCTCCAACCTTTGAGGAGCTTCGCGATGTCCGCTCACCTCAACCGGCGCCAGGTCCTCACCGGCGCCGCAGCCATCGGAACCGGCCTGGTCGCCGGTTCGTCCGCGCTCGGCATGCCGGCGCGGGCCGCCCAGCCCAGCTACGACGTGGTGGTCATCGGGTGCGGCGCCGCGGGCATGACCGCGGCGCTGCGCGCGAGCAAGCGCGGGCTGAGCGTTCTCGTGGTGGAGAAGGCACCCACCTTCGGCGGATCGGCGGCCCGCTCGGGCGCCGGCATCTGGATCCCCAACAACCAGGTCATCCTCGCCGCCGGGGTGCCGGACACCCCGGCCAAGGCGGCCGCCTACCTGGCCGCCGTCGTCAACGGCGACGTGCCCACCGCCAAGCAGCAGGCGTTCCTCGACAACGGGCCATCGATGATCGACTTCGTGATGGCGAACAGCCCGCTGCGGTTCCGCTACATGTCCGGCTACTCCGACTACTACCCCGAGCTGCCCGGCGGGATGCCGCAGGGCCGCTCGATCGAGCCGGACATGTTCGACGGCAAACTGCTCGGCGCGGAGCTGGCCCACCTCAACCCGGCGTACCTGCCCACGCCCGCCGGTCTGACGGTGTTCAGCGCCGACTACAAATGGCTCAACCTCGCGCTGGTCAACGCGAAGGGCGCCGCCGTCGCGACCGAGTGCGTCGCCCGCTACACCGCGGCGGTGGCGGCCGGCCGGACGCCGCTCACCATGGGCCAGGCGCTCGCCGGGGCGCTGCGCGCCGGGCTGGCCGCCGCGGGCGTGCCGGTCTGGCTCAACACGCCCCTGACTGACCTGCAGCTTGACGCCGGTGGCCGGGTCACCGGCGTCGTGGTCACCAAGGACGGCGTCGCGACCGGCGTCACCGCCAACCGCGGCGTGCTGGTGGCGGCCGGCGGCTTCGAGCACAACCTGGCGATGCGGCTGGCCTACCAGCGGCAGCCGATCGGCGTCGACTGGACGGTCGGCGCCCGGGAGAACACCGGCGACGGCATCCAGGCCGGCCTGCGCGCGGGCGCGGCCACCGACTTCCTCGAGGACTCGTGGTGGGGTCCGGCCATCCCGCTGCCCGAGGAGCCGTACTTCTGCCTCGCCGAGCGGACCCTGCCGGGCAGCATCCTGGTCAACAGCGCCGGCCGGCGGTTCGTCAACGAGGCCGCGCCGTACAGCGATGTCGTGCATGTCATGTACGACAAGAACGTCATCACGCCGGACATCCCGGCGTGGCTCATCTTCGATCAGAACTACCGCAACCGGTACCTGTTCCGGGACGTCGCGCCGACCCTGCCGTTCCCGGACTCCTGGTACAGCTCGGGCGCGGTCTTCAAGGAATACACGCTGAGCGCCCTGGCCGGACGGATCGGTGTCTCGTCGTCCGCGCTGTCGGCCACCGTCGCCCGATTCAACGGGTTCGCCTTCACCGGCAAGGACACCGACTTCCACCGCGGCGACAGCGCGTACGACCACTACTACACCGACCCGGCGGTCATCCCGAACTCCTGCCTCGCGCCGCTCTGGCTGCCGCCGTACTACGCCTGCAAGATCGTGCCGGGTGACCTCGGCACCAAGGGCGGGCTGCGCACCGACCCGCGATCCCGGGTGCTGCGCGCGGACGGCTCGGTCATCGCCGGCCTGTACGCCGCGGGCAACTCCAGCGCGGCGGTGATGGGACACAGCTACGCCGGCGCGGGCTCGACGATCGGTCCCGCGATGACGTTCGGCTACATCGCCGCCAACGACCTCGCCGAGGGGGCCTGAGATGACCAGTCGTCGCACCCTGCTCAAGGCCGCCGTGCTCGGCGCTCCCGCCGCGGCGCTGCTCGCCAAGGCGTCCGCGGCCGGCGCTGCCCTGTCGTCCGGCGACCACGTACCGGCGCTGGTCATCGGCAGCGGCTACGGCGGCGCGGTCGCCGCGCTGCGGCTCACCCAGGCGGGCATCGCCACCGCGGTGGTCGAGATGGGCATGGCGTGGAACACGGCCGGCTCGGACGGCAAGGTGTTCTGCGACATGCTCAACCCGGACCAGCGTTCGTACTGGCTGCGGACCACCACCGATCAGCCGCTCGGCTACTTCCTCGGCATCAACGCCAACAAGTCGATCGGCCGGTACACCGGCGTGCTCGACTCGGAGAAGTTCGCCGGCATCCGCGTCTACCAGGGCCGCGGTGTCGGCGGCGGGTCGCTGGTCAACGGCGGGATGGCGGTCGTGCCCAAGCGCGACTACTTCGCCCAGATCCTGCCGTCGGTCGACGTCGCCTCGATGTACGACACGTACTTCCCGCGGGCGAACGCCGGGCTGGCCGTCAACGCCATCGACACCGCCTGGTTCGAGACCGCCGACTGCTACCGGTACGCCCGGGTCAGTCGCGACCAGGCCAAGGCGTCCGGCTACACCACGACCTTCCTCAACAACGTGTACGACTTCGGCTACATGAAACAGGAGCAGGCCGGCACGGTGACCCGCTCGGCGCTGGCCAGCGAGGTCATCTACGGCAACAACTACGGCAAGCGGTCGCTGGACCGGACGTACCTGGCCGCGGCCGCCGCCACCGGGCGGCTGACCGTCTCCGCCCAGCACGTGGTCACCGCGGTCGCCCCGAGCTCGGCGGGCGGCTACGCGGTCACGATGAACCAGATCGACACCGGCGGCGCCACGGTGGCCACCAAGACGGTCCGGGCCGATCGCGTGTTCTTCGCCGCCGGCAGCGTCGGCACCAGCAAGCTGCTCGTCGCGATGCGCGCCCAGGGGCTGCTGCCCGGCCTGCCCGACGCGGTCGGCAAGGGCTGGGGCAACAACGGCAACGTGATGGTCGCCCGGGCCAACCACATCTGGAACACCACCGGCGCCCTCCAGTCCGGCATGCCGGCCATGGGCATCGACAACTGGGCCGACTCCGCCGGGCCGGTCTTCGCCGAGATAGCGCCGTTCCCGGCCGGCACCGAGCTGTGGATCAGCCTCTACCTGGCGATCACGAAGAACCCGAACCGCGCGCAGTTCACCTTCAACACCTCCACCGGCGCGGTCGATCTGAGCTGGCAGACGGCCCAGAACCAACCGGCCATCGACGCGGCGAAACGGGTCTTCGACCGGATCAACGCCAGGCAGGTGACCGTCTACCGCAGCGACCTGTTCGGCGTGAACAAGATCTGGGGCGACGACTTCACCTATCACCCGCTCGGCGGGTGCATCCTCAACCAGGCCACCGACAACTACGGGCGGCTGCCCGGCTACCCGGGCCTGTACGTGATCGACGGCTCGCTGATCCCGGGCAGCACCGGGGTCAACCCGTTCGTCACCATCACGGCCCTGGCCGAGCGCAACATCGAGAACATCCTCGCCAACGACGGGCTCTGAGAGAGAACGACGGGCTCTGAGAGAGAACGACGGGCTCTGAGAGAGAACGACGGGCTCTGAGAGACGCCGGCCGAGCCGGCCCGGGCGGCGACCGAGCGACACGCCGCGCGGGCCGGGACGCCCAGGGTGTCTGATCGTCGCGCGCTGACCCGGACTGTTAGCGTGTGCCCGGGGGCGATGCGGCGTGCACGGTGTTCCGGTCATTCTCCTTCTGGTGCTGGCCGCGACCCTGGTCGCCGCCGTCGCCGAGCGTCTGCGCGTCCCGCCACCCTCGCTGCTGGTCACCGTGGGGGTGGCGGTGGCGCTGCTGCCGGGCGTGCCGGCGATCCAGGTCGACCCGCAGATCATCAGCCTGATCGTGCTGCCGCCGCTGCTGTACGCGTCCGGCGAGGACCTGTCCTGGCCCGAGCTGCGCCGCACCTGGAAGCCGGTGGCGGTGCTGTCGGTCGGGCTGGTGCTCGCCTCGGCCGGCGCGGTCGCCGTGGCCACCACCCTGATCACCGACATCCCGCTGTCCCTCGGCTTCCTGCTCGGGGCGGTGCTGGCCAGCACCGATCCGGTCGCGGTGACCGCGCTCGGCCGGCGGCTCGCGCTGCCGCCGCGGATGCAGGTGCTGGTGCAGGCGGAGAGCCTGTTCAACGACGCGACCAGCCTGATCCTGTTCCGCATCGCGGTCGCCGTCGCGGTCGCCGGGGGCACCCTGAGCGCCGGCCAGACGGTGCTGGAGTTCCTCCGGCTGGCCGGCGGTGGCGTGCTGGCCGGGCTGCTCACCACCGCGGTGGCGTCGCTGGTGCGGTGGCGTACCGACGACTCGGTGGTGGAGACGGTCATCATCGTGATGGCGCCGTACGCCGCGTACACGACGGCGGAGGCGGTCGGCGCGTCCGGCGTGACCGCGGTGGTGGTGACCGGCGTCCTGCTGGGCATCCTGGCGCCCCGGCTGAGCACCCCGACGACCCGGCTGCACGCCGCCGCGGTGCAGAGCACGACGGTCTTCCTGCTGGAGAGCGTGATCTTCGCGCTGATCGGCCTCACCCTGCCCGGCATCGTCCGCCGGCTCTCCGCGGCCGACCAGCCGTGGCTGCTGGCCGGGCTGGTGGTCACCGTGGTGCTGCTGGTGGTCCGGATCGCCTGGGTGTTCCCGCTCGCCGCCTGGCGGCGCGGCCGGCAGCGCGGGCGCGGGGCGAAGGCCCGGCTGCCGGGATCCTGGCGGGTCCCGGTGGTGCTGTCCTGGGCGGGCGCGCGCGGTGTGGTCCCGCTGGCCGCGGCCCTGTCCATCCCGCTCACCGACAGCGCGGGGCTGCCGTTGCCGTACCGGGATCTGCTCCAGGCGATCGCCGCCACGGTCATCGTGATCTCGCTGATCGTGCAGGGCTTCACCCTCGCCCCGCTGGTGCGGCTCACCGGCCTCGCGGTGCCCGCCGAGCACGAGCGCGCCGAACTGGCCGAGGTGCGGCTGCGCCTGGCCGACACGGCCATCGACTACGTGGACAGCCGGCTCGACGCCGAGTCGGTCCCGCCGGTGGTCGCCGACCGGGTGCGGCGCAGCCTGTCCACCCGGGCCGACCTGGTCCGGGAGTCGACCGCGGCGGACGGCCTGGACGCCGAGTACCGGGCGCTGCGCCGGGCGGTGGTCGCGGTGCAGCGGGCCGAGCTGCGCCGGTTGCACGACAGCGGCCAGGCCGGCGAGCAGACCCGCCGCCGCGTCGAGCGCCAGCTCGACCTCGAGGACGCCCGCTACACCGACGAGCTGTGATGACCCGCGCCGCCGGACCGATGGCGGTCGAGACCGGCGGCGCGGGGGTCTTCTCAGTTCTGCGGCGGGACGTCGCCGGGGCCGCTGCCCCACGTCGCGCTGGGCGTCGCGCTCAACGTGTACGTCAGGTGCGCGCCCGCCGTCACCGCGCGGGCCGGCAGCCACGCCTTCGTGGTCGGCCGGCCGTCCACCCGCAGAGCGCTGACGTAGTGCTCGGACTCGGTGCCCGGCGCGTCGATGACGAGCGTGCGGCCGCTTCCCAGCCGGACCACGGCGTGCGGGAAGAGCGGCGTGGTTAGGGCCAGCTCGGCGCGGGTCGGCACGGTCGGGTAGAGGCCGAGCGCGGACAGCACGTACCAGGCGCTCATCGTGCCGGCGTCGTCGTTGCCCGGGATGCCGCCGGTGCCGCTGTTCCATTTCGTGTCGATGATGGCCTTGACCGTCTCCTGCGTCCGCGCGGCCGCGCCGAGGTAGTTGTACAGGTACGGCGTCTGGATGTCCGGCTCGTTGGTGACGTCGATCCGGGTGCCCTTCGTCGCGCTCAGGTCGAAGGTGCCGTCCGGGTTGCGGAAGAACGAGTCCAGCCGCTGGACCGCGATGTCGTTCCCGCCCATCTTCTGCGCGAGCGTGGTCACGTCCGAGTAGACCATCCAGGTGTACTGGGCACTGGTGCCCTCCACGAAACCGGTCTCGGTGGACGGGCTGAAGCCCTCGGCCCAGGTGCCGTCGCGGTACCGGTCGCGCATCCAGCCGACGTACGGGCTGTCGATCGGCGCCGGCGTCGGCACCGCCGGGTCGGCCAGTTCGAGCTCGCCGAGCTGCACGATGTCCGCGCCGCCGTTCTTGCTGACGGTCAAGCGGTAGTACGCGTACGGCTGCGGATCGGCCACCGCGTACGTCTTGGTCTGTCCTCGTTTCGGGAAGCTCTGCCCGGTCTCGGTGTCGATGGTCGTCCAGGTGCTGCCGTCGGCCGAGCCCTGCAGCTGCCAGTCGGCCGGGTCGCGGGCCGGCTCGTCGTTGCCGGAGGTGAGCGCGTACCGGTCGACGGTGAGCGGCGCGTCGAGCTGCGCGGCGATCCAGCCGGTGGTGGCGAAGGTGAGCCACTTGGTGCCCTTGTCGCCGTCGAAGGCCTGCGCCTTGCCCTCGTACGGCGCGTTCTCGCCGCTCGCCGTGATCGTCGTGATGTGCTCGCGGATGTTGTGGGCGAGGCCCGGGTCGGCCTGGGCGGCCGGGTCGTAGACGTTGCGCCAGTTGTGTGAGCGATCGAGGAAGGCGCGGTAGGTCCGGTGGTCGCCGAGCGCGGCGGCCAGTTGCGCGATGCCGTAATCGGCGGCCGCGTCCTCGAGCGTTTCGGCGGCGCCGCCCCAGCAGTGGCAGTCGTCGGCCGGCACATACCCGTTGGCCAGCGCGAAGTCGAGTGCCGGGCGCTGGCCGACGCACTCCACGTTGCAGCCGTCGTCCTTCGTGTCGTTCTCGGTCGGCACGGTCGCGGCGTGCACCAGCGACGTGAGCGCGCCGCGGGCGTCGAAGTCGCGGGCGCCGAACGCGTACATGGCGGCGATCGTGGCGGCGGACGGGTCGCCGGACATCACCGAGGTCTTGCCGTGCTCCAGCAGCCAGCGATCCCATTCGCCGCCCCGCTGGGTGGCGTAGTTGAACAGCGACTGCGCATAGTCGCTCGCCTGCCGCCGGTCGAGCAGAGCCAGAAGCTGCACCTGCGCGCGGTACTGGTCCCAGCCGGAGAAGGTGCCGTACTGCGCCCGCTGGCCGTGCGCGAGCCGGTGGATCTGGTCGTCGGCGCCGTAGTAGCGGCCGTCGACGTCGCTGGTCAGCGTGGGTTCGAGCGCGGAATGGTAGAGCGCGGTGTAGAACGTGGTCAGTTGGTCGGCCGTGCCGCCGCCGATCCGGATCCTGCTCAGCCGGGCCGTCCAGGCCGCCCGGGCCTTCGCCCGGATCTGGTCGAAACCGATCCGATCCGGGGACTCCACCGCCAGGTTGCGTTCGGCGCCGGCCAGATCCGTGTACGCGATGGCCACGCGCATCGTGACCGCCGTGGTGCCCGGCGCGAACGTCACGTAGCCGCCCGAGCCCTTCCCGGCGACCGGCCGGCCCGAGGCGGTGTAGCCGCTGCCGCCCTGGGCGTCGGTGCTGTCCGGGGCGAGGGTGCCGTCCTTCCAGGTGCCGGTGGCCGCGAACGGCTGGTCGAGCGTGGCGACGAAGTGCAGCGTGTAGTACGCGTGCGAGTTGTCGGTGCTCTGCGGGCCGCAGAAGTTGCCGGCGCTGACCGACCCGGTGACGGTTCGCGTGGCCGGGTCGATGTGGACGGTCGCGTCGGTGCTGCCGGTCTCCGACAGCGAGGTGCGGAACAGCAGGCTGGCCGGCTTGTCGGCGGGGAAGGTGAACTTGCCGATGCCGGTGCGGTCGGTGACAGTCAGCTCGGCGCCGGCGCCGCTGTCCAGGCCGACCCGGTAGTAGCCGGGTTCGGCCGCCTCGTTGGCGTGGGCGAAGGTGCCGGCGTATACCGAGTCGGTGGTGTCGGCGCTGGGCGAGGTGACCGGGCTTCCGGCGTACGGGAAGATCGGAATGTCGCCGTTGGCGCCGGAGCAGCCGACGCCGCTCAGATGGGTCAGGCTGAGGCCGCGGATCTTGGTGGCGGTGTACTGGTAGCCGCCCGGGGCCGGGGTGGAGACCTGGTTGCCCCTGGAGGTCTGCGGGCTCCAGGCGAGCATGCCGAACGGCCTGACCGCGCCCGGGTAGGTGTTGCCGAGGTTGGTGCTGCCGATGAACGGGTTGACGTACGAAACGGGATCCGTGGGGCCGGCGGCCTGGGCAGCGGCGCCGATCGGGACGGTCACCGCCAGCCCGGTGAGAGCGGCCAGGACGCTTCGGAGCATATGGACTTCCTCCCCCTGACAACGATGTCAGTGACAACGATGTCAGGCCAGATTCCATCCATATACAGGAATATGTCAATGCCTTACGATCGCGGGGGACGCGCCTGCGTCCCCCGCGGGAAAATGCGTGGATCAGCAGGGGCCGTTGTCCGCCCAGACGTCCCACTGACCGCTGTGGGTGGCCGGCGACTCGTTCTGCGTCCACCACTTCGCGGTGTACTTGTGCCCGTTCTGACTGACCTGGTTGCCCGCGGTGTACACCGCCGTCGCGCTCCACGCCGGGATCGTGCACGTGCCCGGGTTGCCGGTGGTCGGGCTCGTGGTCGGCGGGGTGGTCGGCGGCGTGGCGCCGGCGAACCGGGTCGTGTACTTCGTGAACTCCCAGGCGGTCTGCGGCACGCTGCTGCAGGTGCCCGACGTGGTGCTCTGATTCGGGTCCGCGCACTGCCGATCGCGATTGACCGACCAGTACGTGTACCGGGCCAGTCCGTGGCTGGTCGCGTAGTCCAATGTGGTCTGGAAGTCGGCCTGCCGGAAGTACTCGCCGGAGTCGCTGCGGCCGTTCATCTGCGAGATTCCTTCGTGGGCGTACGCCGTGGCGCTGTTCCACCCGAAGGTGTTCATCAGCAGCGTGTGGAACTGCTCGAGCGCGGCCACCTGCGAGCTCGCCCCGTTGAACCCGCCGTCGAACGGCATGATCGAGTAGTTCGCCGGGGTGAAGCCCTGCGACTTGGCCTCGTTGAGCATCTGCGTGCCGAACCAGCCGGTGCCGGCCGCCGTGCCCGCGGTGGTGATCGACACGTACAGGCCGGAGTTGTTCTGCTGCAGGATGCGTGCCGCGCCGATCTCGTTGTGCACGGCCGCGGTGTTCTCGTACTCCGGCTCCTCCAGGTCGAAGTCGATCGCCTTGAGCCCGTACTTCGTGACGACCTGCTGGTACGCGGCCGCGGTCGCCTCCGGGGTGCCGCAGGTCTGGCCGAGCTTGGTGCCGCCGTAGCCGCCGATCGAGACGCTGACGTCGCCCCCGTTGGACCGGATCCGGTTGATCAGCGTGGTGGCGTCGGTGTCGGACGAGACCGCGCGAGTGCCGTCCCAGGTCGGCGAGCAGCCGCCGCCGTTCGGGGCCAGGATGAAGGCCAGCTGGAAGGCCTTCTGGCCGGTGGCGTTCATGACCTCGACCGGGTCGGGCGGGCTGTTGTCGAACGGCATCAGATAGGGCGCCGAGGCGTACCAGTTGCTGCTGAGAGTGGCGGCGTCGGCCTGCGTCGCCACCGCGACGCCAGCCGCCGCGAGTGCCAGGGCGCCGGCCCCGGCGAGGAACAGTCGTTTCATGTGGCCTCCCAGAAACCTTTAACAAAGTTTCTTAATCGTTAAGGGAGGCAAAGACCCATGACAAATGTCATGGGTCTTTGAAGACTGTCGATGCGGTGGGGCTACACCCGGGCTCGCGCGCCGCCGACCCGGGCGGTGGCGAGGTCGATCAGCCGGACCACGTCCTGTTTGGTCCGGTACGGCCGGTCGTTCCAGGTGGTGAGGTCGCGGACCCGGGCGGCCCGGATCAGCGGCGGCGTCAGCGGTCCCACCGGGTCGCCGGACACCCCGCCGGTCGCCTCGGCGTCGAACAGCGCGTTCCAGAGCGCATCGAGGGCGGGGTAGGCGTACTCGGGGCGGGAGCTCAGCCGATGCGCGCCGTGCACGACCGCACCGACCAGGCACGCCTCGACGACGCGGCGGTGGTCGAGCCGGGTCGGGAAGAACCGCTGCGCCAGGCGGCGGCGTCCGCGCGGGGTCTCCATCACGAACCAGGTGCGCTGGGTCCAGCCGCGGGCGACCACCGCGCGGGTCGCGTCGAGGACGGCCAGGGCGTCCTGGTGACGCTGGGTGCCAGGGGCTGCGAGCTTCGAGATAACGGCCACGTTCACCTCCAGGTCAGACATCGATTGTCACGCGCCTCCCGCGGCTCGCGCCAGCCGTCGCCGAGCCCGTCCGGATGCTCGCGCGCCGCGGCGATCGCTCAGCGCCGATCCGCGACGACGGGCTGATCGCTCATCGGATCGCTCCGGTCGCCACTGTGGCCGTCCTCGACGGCGGGCCCGTCGGTCGGCCGGCCACCCACCCGCGTGCGATCGCTCTCCGGGCCCGCGTCGCCCGGCCGCTTCCGGCCCGGCACGAAGAACGCCGCGACCAGAGCGGGCAGGCTCAGCGCGATCGACCAGGCGAAGGCGTGATCGAACGCGACCGCCGGGTCCGCGGCGTGCGCGGCCAGCCCGCGCTGGAGGAGCACGGCCAGGACCGCGGTGCCGAACGAGCCGCCCAGCTGCTGCAAGATCCGGGTGGTGGTGCTGGCGTGCGGGATCTGCGGCTTCGCCAGACCTTCGTACGCGCCGAACAGCACCGCCATCATCACCGTGCCGAGCCCGGCGCCCCGCACGACCAGGGCCGCCGCGAGCAGGACCGGGCTGGTGTCCGGGCCGGCGAAGGCGAACGGCAGCGTGCCGGCGATCGACAGCAGCACCGCGGTGAGCACCACCGTGCGGGCGCCCCACCGTTCGGCCACGCCGGCGACCCCGCGGGAGAGCGCGATGCCGATCCCCTGCGGCATCATCAGCAGCCCGGCCACGACCACGCTGTCGCCGCGCAACTGCTGGTAGTACAGCGGCAGGAGCAGCAGCGCGCCGAACGATGCCATCCCGGTGAGGAACAGCAGAGCGCCGGCCGCCGAGAACGTGCGCACCTTGAACAGCCGCAGATCGACGAGCGGCTCGGCGGTGCGCAGGGCATGCCACAGGAACGCGCCGAGCAGGACGGCGCCGCCGACGAGCGGAAGCAGGACGGCCGCATGAGCGACGCCGCCGCGGTTGCCGAGCTCGCTCAGCCCGTACACGATCCCGGCCACCGCCGGCGAAAGCAGAAGCAGCCCGACGAGATCGAGTCGATGGGTGCGGATGCCGGCGTCGCGCGGCAGGAAGACCATGGCCAGCGCGATCGCGACGAGGCAGATCGGCGGGTTCACGTAGAAGATCCACCGCCAGGACATGTGGTTGACGATCAGGCCGCCGATCACCGGGCCGAACACCGGCCCGAGCAGGGCCGGCAGGCTGATCAGCGCCATCATGTTCCGCATCGGGGCGCCGCCGCCCGGACCGCCGGCCGCGCCACCGCCGATCAGCAGCGTCTGCATGATCGGGATGAGCAGGCCGGCGGCGACGCCCTGGAGCGCCCGGAAACCGATCAGCGACCCGGTGTTCCAGGCGAGCCCGGCGAGCACCGAACCGATCAGGAACAGCCACAGTCCGGCGAGCCACATCCGGCGGGCGCCCCAGCGCTGCGAGGCCCACCCGGTCACCGGGATCGCCACCGCCATGGCGAGCAGGTACCCGGTGCTGACCCACTGGATGGTCGACACGGTGGCGTCCAGATCCGATCGCAGCGAGGGGATCGCCACGTTGACGATCGTGGTGTCCATCAGCGGGGCGATCAGCCCCAGGACGATCACCAGCGCCACCACCAGGGGGCTGGTCTGTCGGCGAGTCATGGGTAGCCGTCCCTTCCGGATCAAATAAGAGACGATGCGTCTCTAGGCCGGAATGGTAGGCTGCGTTCGTAAGAGACGCAACGTCTCTTCTCAGGATTCTCAGGAAGCGGGTGTGCCGTGCCGAGCAGGCGTCGCGGCGAGGAACTGGAGGTCACGATCCTGGAGGCGGCGTGGGCCGAGATCCAGGAGAACGGCTACCAGCGGCTGACCGTCGAGGGCGTGGCCGCCCGCGCGCACACCGGCAAGCAGGTGCTCTACCGCCGCTGGCCCAACCGGGTCCAGCTGGCCGTGGCCGCTATCCGGCATGCCCTCGGCCCGCTGGTGCCCGAGGTGCCGGACACCGGGTCGCTGCGCGAGGACTACCTCGCCGTGCTGCGGGCGATGGCCGCGCGCGCCCGGCACTACACGCCCGAGCTGATGCACGGCCTGCTCGCCGAGATGCCGGAGCTCGGCGGCGAGCTCTTCTCCACGCTGCCCGACGTCGTCACCCAGATTCTGCGCAAGGCGGCCGCCCGCGGCGAGATCCCGACCGCCGAGCTGCCGGAGCGGGTGGCCGCCCTGCCGCTCAATCTGATCCGCTACGAGGGACTGCGCAGCCCGCGCGCGTGGCAGGTACTCGACGAAGGCGCCGCCGACGAGCTCTTCGCCGAGATCCTCGACCAGATCTTCCTGCCGCTGGTCACCCGGTCCGGCTGCTGAGCTGCCCGCCGCCGTCGCCGAGGTACTTCTGGCAGGCCTTCTCGGCCGCCTTCATGGTCGAGCCGACCGGATCCACGCCCAGCTTGCCGCCGTCGAGCGCGATGCCGCCGTACGCGTCCGGGTCGGGAAACTTCGGCACGCCGTTGGCCCGCATGCACTTGGAATACTCCCGGGCCAGCGCCAGCTTCGCCGGGTCGATCTTCTGTGGCCGGCCCCCATTCGGCAGGTACTGCTTGCATTTCGCGTCGGCCGCGTCCATCGTCTCCTTGCTCACCCCGAGCTTGCCGAGGTCGAGGTCCAGGCCGCCCTGCGGATTGGGATCAGGGAAATTCGGCACCCCATTTGCCCGTACGCAGGCGGAGTACTTCAAGGCGGCGTCGTCCCCGCCCGGCCCCGCCGATGCGCTGCTTGCCGGCTTCGCGGCGCCGTTGCCGGCGGTGGCCACACCGTTGCCCGTCTTTTCGGCGGCGCACGCACCCAAACTCAGCACGATCAGCGTGCCGAGCACTGCTCCTGATGTGAATCGCATGGGAACCATTGGCGGCCGCCGGTCGTAAGACCGTCGTCAGCGCCGACGTTTACCCCGAGTTGACGCCGGGTTCGCCAGGCTCGGCACGTGCGTGTGCTGGTGGTGGAGGACGAGCGGATGCTGGCCGACGGGATAGCCGAGGGCCTGCGACAGGAGGCCCTCGCGGTGGACGTCGCCTACGACGGCGAGGCCGCCCTCGAACGCCTGGGAATCAACGAGTACGACGTGGTCGTGCTCGACCGGGATCTGCCGATCGTGCACGGTGACGAGGTCTGCCGGGCCCTGGTCGAGGGCGGCGGCCCGGTCCGGATCCTGATGCTGACCGCCGCGACCGAGGTGGGCAGCCGGGTGCAGGGCCTGGCCCTCGGCGCCGACGACTATCTGGGCAAACCGTTCGCGTTCGAGGAGCTGGTTGCTCGCGTACGCGCGCTGGGTCGCCGGTCCCGCCTCGCCGCGCCGCCGATCCTCGAGCGGGCCGGCCTGCGGCTCGACCCGAACCGCCGGGAGGTCTACCGGGACGGCCGGTACGTCGGGTTGTCCCGCAAGGAGTTCGGTGTGCTCGAGGAGCTGCTGCGCGCGGCGGGCGGCGTGGTCTCCGCCGAGCAACTGCTGGAACGGGTCTGGGACGAGAACGCCGACCCGTTCACCAACGTGGTGCGGATGGCCGTGATGACGCTGCGCCGCAAGCTGCGCGAGCCGCAGGT
The DNA here is from genome assembly GCF_025630775.1 of Actinoplanes sp. KI2. Taxonomy (GTDB): domain Bacteria; phylum Actinomycetota; class Actinomycetes; order Mycobacteriales; family Micromonosporaceae; genus Actinoplanes. Next base: position 63,905 of record NZ_JAOSZE010000031.1, on the reverse strand, counting down.
GGTCGAGACCGTGGCCGGCGCCGGGTACCGGATCCGATGAGCGGCTGGACGCTGCGCACCCGCCTCACCGTGCTGTACGGCGGGCTGTTCCTGGTGGCCGGCGCGACCCTGCTGGCGCTGACCTACGTGCTCGTGCAGCACAGCCTGACCGGCCGCTTTGAGAGCAGCACCACGGTCGGCGGGACGCCCACGGGCGACGACCCGCCCAGCCTCAGCTACAGCTCGCTCGGCGACAAGGTGCGCGCCGATGCCATGCACACCCTGCTCACCCAGGGCACCCTCGCGCTGGTCGCGGTCGGCGTGGTCGCGATCGGGCTGGGCTGGCTGATCGCCGAGCGGGTGCTGCGCCCGCTGCATCGGATCACCGAGACCGCCCGGCGGGTGGCCGACCGCAACCTGCACGAGCGGATCGCGCTGACCGACCCGCGCGGCGAGATCAAGGAGCTGGCCGACACGTTCGACTCGATGCTCGAACGGCTCGACCGATCGTTCGACAGCCAGCGCCGGTTCGTCGCGAACGCCTCGCACGAGCTGCGCACCCCGCTCGCCATCAACCGCACGCTGCTCGAGGTGGCGCTGCGCCGGTCGGGCGCGCCGCCGCAGGTCCGCGACCTGGGGGAGAACCTGCTCGCGGTGAACGCCCGGCACGAGCGGCTGATCGACGGGCTGCTCACCCTGGCCCGATCGGAACAGAGCATCACGATGCGCGATCCGGTCGACCTGGCCGACATCGCCCGGCACGTGGCCGAGCAGAACGGCGCACAGGTGACCATCGATCTCGCGCCGGCGCCGACCGCGGGCGATCCCATCCTGCTCGAACGCGTCGCGCAGAACCTGGTCCAGAACGCGCTCGACTACAACACGGTGGACGGCTGGGTATCGGTCACCACCGCGACCCGGGACGGGCGGGCCGAGCTGGTCGTGCGCAACACCGGGCCGCGCATCCCGGCGTACGAGATCCCGGGGTTGTTCGAGCCTTTTCGCCGGCTGCGCGATCGGGTCGCGCACGACGGCGGCACCGGGCTGGGACTGTCCATCGTGCGATCGGTCGCGCACGCGCACGGCGGCGACGTCACCGCACGTCCGCGCGAGGGCGGTGGCCTCGAGGTGACCGTCACGCTGCCACCCGCGGGCTCTCCGCAAACCTCATGATTCCTTGGCGGGGCGTGACCCGGCGTCCGTCCTCGACGTCATCGCGGTGACCCGGTCGCGGCAGCCGCCGTCGTCGTCGATCGCGGGGTGGGTGCCAGGGCCGGGATGCGCCGGAGGCTGGTGGCCAGGAGCCCGGTGAGCGCTACGAACGCCGCGGCGAGCAGGACCACGGCCGGCCAGGCGCCCAGCGTCCAGGCGGCGCCGGCGAGGCTGCCGAACACCGACGAGCCGGCGTAGTAGGCGACCAGGTAGAGCGAGGCCGCCTGGCCGGCCGGCACGTCGCCGAGGTGGGCGCGGGCCGGCACCCAGCCGCTGGCCACGCCGTGCACGACGAAGAAGCCGGCGGTCATCACGGCCAGGCCGGCGATCACGACCGGCAACCGGTCGGGCAGGGTGAGCAGCAATCCGATCCCGGTGAGCGCGCACCCGAACGGCAGGACCGCGCGGCGGCCGTACCGGTCGGCCAGGCGCCCGGCGAGCGCGGAGCTGACCGTGCCGAGCGGATAGACCAGGAACACCGCGCCGATCGCGCCCGCGCCCAGCGAGAGCGGGGCGCTGGTGAGCCGGAAACCGATCGCGTTGTACACCGAGACGAAGGCGCCCATCGCGCATGCTCCGATCGCGTACAGGAGCAGAAGCGCGGGGTCGGTGAGCGCGCGGCGGGTCATCGCGGCGGTCGGTCGCGCGACGAAGTTGCGCGACGCCGGAAGCAGAACGGCCACGACGGCGGCGCAGCCGAGGCCCACCAGGGCGACCGCGGCGAGCGCCCACCGCCAGCCGAGCACCTCGGCCACCCCGCCGCTGATCAGCCGGCCCGCCATCCCGCCGAGAGCGGTCCCGCCGATGTAGAGGCCGGCGGCGCGGGCGTGCGTCTCGGCGTGCAACTCCTCGCGCAGGTAGGCGGTGGCGACCGCGGGCAGGCCGGCCAGCGTGACTCCCTGCACCAGCCGGAGCATCAGCAGCGCGTGCCAGCCGGGCGCGGCGGCGCAGGCCAGCCCGGCCAGCCCGGAGAGCGTCAGCGACAGGTGGATCAGGCGAGTGCGGCCGATCCGCTCGGACAGCGGGCCAGTGACCAGCAGCGTCAGTCCGAGCCCGATCGTAGCGAGGGAGAGCGACCAGGAGCTCTGCGCCGGGGTCACGCGGAAGGCGGCGGCCAGCTCGGGCAGCACCGCCTGGGTGCTGTAAAGCAGGGCGAAGGTGGCCACGCCCGCGGCGAACAGGGCGAGCACGACGCGGCGGTAGCCGGGCTCTCCGGCGCGATATCCGGTCACCCGGCACACGCTCCGCGCGCCTGCCGCATGTGTCCAATGCATGATTCCTATCTGTCTGATGCGTGGGACGTATGATCGCTGGTCATGGAGATCGAGGAGCTCCGGGCTCTGCTGGCGCTCGGTGAGCACCGCCACGTCACCGCGGCCGCGACGGCGCTCGCCATCAGCCAGCCGACGCTGTCCCGGCTGCTCGCCCGGGTCGAGACCGAGCTGGGGGCGCGGCTGTTCGAGCGCGATGCCAAGGGCGCGCACCCGAACCCGCTGGGCGATCACACGCTGGCCGCGGCGCGCGACATCGTCGACCGGTACGACCGGCTGCGGCGCGACCTGTCCGGGTTGCTCGATCCGGAGGCGGGGACGGTGCGGCTCGCGTTCCTCGACTCGATGGCCACCTCGCTGGTGCCGCGCATCCTGCACGACGTGCGGCGGCAGGCGCCGCGGATGCGGATCGAGCTGCGTCAGGAACCCGGTCACGAAATGGTGCGCGACCTCTCGTCGGGCGTCAGCGAGCTGGCGTTGATGGCCGGGCCGCCGGAGGGGCCGTACGGGTGGATCGCCTTGCAACGTCAGCGGCTGGTGCTGATCGTTGCGCCCGGGCATCGGCTGGCGTCCCGTCGGCGCACCCGGCCGGCCGACGTGGTGGGGGAGGACTTCGTGACCATTCCCGCCGGGTTCGGCTTCCGTGCCCTGGTCGACGACCTGTTCGCGGCGGCCGGCGTGGTGCCGCGGGTCGCCTTCGAGATCGGCGACCTGGCCACGGTCGAGGGCCTGGTCGGCGCCGGGCTCGGGGTGGCACTCGTGCCGTCCGCGTTCGCCGGGGCCTCGGGAACGGTGGGGCTGCCGTTTTCCGCGCCCGGCGCCGAGCGGGTCGTCGGGCTGACCTGGCGCACCGATCGCCCTCTCGGGCCCGCGGCCGCGCGGTTCCGGACGCTCGTGGAGGAGGCCGGCCCCTACGAGGGTGCCGTCGCCTGATCGGCTTTTGTGCCACCTTGACGCGCTGCCCACCAGCGGGGTTGACGAATCGATTGATAACGTTAACATTCCTGTGTGCTGCGGGATTCTCGCCTCCTGATCAATCCGTGAGCGCTCCCCGGCCATGGGTGCTTTCCCGCGTCGCTGCATTGCCCGGAAATGCCGTTGCGACGATACGAGGAGTCGAATGCCGGTCCGAAGAAGACTGCTGGTGTGCCTGCTCACGGCCCTGGCGCTGGCCGGATGCGGACAGGATGGAAATGTGCAGGTGCGGCCGGCGAGGACCGGCCAGATCACCGTCGGATTCTCGCAGATCGGGGAGTCCAGTCGTTGGCGGGCTGCCAATACCAAGTCGATCAAGAATTCGTTCGGGATCGAGAACGTTCGGCTCATCTTCGCGGTCGCCGGACTGAGCCGGGATAAACAGGTCGCCGATATTCAACGCTTCATTCACGACAAAGTGGACGTCATTGCGTTCTCCCCGGTGGTGGAGACCGGCTACGACGATGTGCTGCGCCAGGCCAAGGCGGCCGGCATCCCGGTCATCCTGACCGATCGGGTGATCAAGACGGCCGACCCGGGGCTCTACCTGTCCTCGATCGGCTCGAACTTCACGGCCGAGGGGAGCAGCGCGGCGGTCTGGGTCAAGGGGGAGTTCCGGAACTCGCAAAAACCGGTGAACATCGTCGAGCTGGAAGGCACGGCCGGCTCGGCCCCGGCCGTACAGCGGAAGGCGGGTTTTCGGGAAGGGCTGGGCGACGACGAGCGGTTCCGGATCGTCGCGACGCCGAACGGAAACTTCTCCCGGTCGGAAGGCGAGGCCGCGATGAAGACCGTGCTCAAGACCCAGCACGACATCGACGTGGTGTTCGCGCAGAACGACGACATGGGGATCGGTGCGCTCACCGCGATCCAGGCCGCCGGGAAGCGGCCCGGCAAGGACATCAAGGTCGTCACCATCGACGCCATCCACGACGGCCTGACCGCGCTGGCCGAGGGGAAGATCAACTACGTCGTGGAGTGCAACCCGCTGATCGGGCCGCAGCTGGTGGCGCTGATCAAGGACGTCTACCTCGGTATCCGGGTGCCGAGGCGGGTCGACACCGACGAGACGGTCTTCTTCCCGGAGAACGTGCGGGACTACATCAACGACCGGGAGTACTGAGGAGGCTGCGCCTCGGACCGGCGACGACAAACTCGCCGTCGTGGGCGAACACCTACTCCGGCAGGCCGCTGCCGTACGGAAGAAGGCCTGGCTGTCTTTGAGCGCGCCGCCGCTGTCCGGCGCCAGGTCGCCGGCGCGCTGCCTCATCCGGTCGAAGGTGGCGGCTTGGACCACTTCCGGCCAGGGACCGGCGGGCACGTCGATGTCCAACCAGGCCCCGATGCGCCGCATCTCCGAGCCCAGGTCGCTGAGCAGGTCGTCATAGTGCACCAACAGCGCATTCGGCTCGTGTCGGCGTTGCCAGGCGTCCCGCAGGTGCCACATCACGCCCGACATGAGCTGGGTGATCGCGGCTCGGACGGCCTCGTCCACGGCCGGCGTGTCGGCGGCGGCGACCAGCGGCAGCGAGTCGAGCGCCAGGCGCGGATCGCGGTCGGCCGCGATCCAGTCCGGCAGCCACGGATGCAACGGCCGCCGCGCCGGCTCCGGGCCGCTGGGCGGCGGTGCGCCGGTGAGGTGGCGCAGCCGGGCTCGGTCGATGTTGTCGAGGCGCCCCGGCCGTCCGGGGCCGGCGCGGCTTTGGTTTGCCGCATCTAGTACTGGATCTGATACAGTAGTCGGCGTGATGGAGGACGTGTTCGCCGCCGACCTGTTGCGGGGGCATACCGACACGATCGTGTTGGGGGTGCTGCGCGATGAGGACCGCTATGGCTTCGAGATCTTCAAGCGCATCCGGGACGCGACCGGGGGCCGGCATGAGATCAAAGAGGCAACGCTCTACGCGACCTATCGGCGGCTGCTGAAGGACGGGCTCATCGAGGCCTACTGGGGTGACGAGAGCCAGGGTGGCCGGCGCAAGTACTACCGGATCACCGACGCCGGGCGGGCCGTCTATCGGCGGAACGTGGCGGCCTGGGCGCTCACTCGCGACCTCATCGATTCCCTGCTCGATCTGGACTCCAATGCCGGTCCCCGCGATGCGGCACCGGGAAGGCGGTCATCGTGACCAATTCGAACGACACCGACGTCCACCGACTGCTCGACGAGGCGTTCGCGGGCATCGAGATGACGCCCGAGCGGCAGGATCTGAAGGAGGAGGTGCGAGCGAACCTGATCGCTCGGGCCGCCGAGCTGACCGCCGCCGGGCTCGCCGGGGACGCGGCGGCCCGGCAGGCGATCGCGGAGCTCGGGGACGTGCACACGATCCTCGACGGAACCGACTCGTCCGGGGCGGCGCTGCCGCCGCGCGTCCGGCCGCGACCGAATTTCGTGCTGCGGACCGTCGTGCTGTCCGCGCTCGGGGTGACCGGGCTGGCGGTGCTGGTGCTCGCGGCGACGGCGGGGGGCGTTCCGTTCGGGGCCGAGGCCGTGGCGGCGTTCGTGGTCGCGCTCGCCGCGGGCGCGGTGACCGCCGACGCGCTGCGGCAGGAGACCACCAGCAACCACCCGATGCCGACCGGTCGCGCGATCGGTTACGGCGCCGGCGTGTTCCTCGTGCTGGCGGGGCTGGCGTGCGGCTGGCTGTACGTGCGCGGCGGCGGCATCGGCTGGGTGATCGGCGGGATCGCGCCGGTGCTCGCCGGCGCCGGGATCCTGAGCTATCTCGGCGCGACCCAGACCAACCGGCACAAGCAATGGGTGATGCGGATGGCCGAGTCGCACGCCGCGGTCGGCAACCGGTTCACCGAGGACCCGTCGGCCGCGGCCCGGTTCGGCATCTACACCGTGATCGTCTGGATCGTCGCGCTGGCCGGGTTCGTGCTGCTCACGCTCACGGTCGGCTGGCTGTGGTCGTGGCTCGCGATCGTCGGCGGGGTCGTACTGATGATGGTCCTGGTCGCTCGCATGCTGTTCGTCCCCTCAGATACCACCCGTACCTGAGACAAGACCGTGGCCGCGGTGCGCCAACACCGCGGCCACGGATGACACACCGGAACTGTCGACCGAGGCGGTCGAGCCCACCGTGCGTGCCTGCAGCGAACACGGTAGCTCACGCCTCCCTGTCTAGGAGCGCATGATGTCATTACCGGAACCCGCCATCGAGGCGGTGGAGCTGGGCAAGACGTACGGCACGACCGTGCACGCCCTGACCTCGCTGAGTTTCACCGTCGAGCCCGGGATCGTCTTCGGGCTGCTCGGCCCGAACGGCGCGGGCAAGTCCACCACCGTTCGCATTCTCACCACGCTCGCGCGCCCCGATCGGGGCCGGGCCCGCGTTCAGGGCATCGACGTGGTCCGGCAGCCGGATCGGGTGCGGCGGCAGATCGGGTACGTGTCGCAGAAGCCCGGATTCGACCCGGTCGCGACCGGCATGGAGAACCTGGTGCTCCAGGGCCGGATCCACGGCGCCTCGGCCCGGGACGCCCGGGCGCGGGCCACGTCGCTGCTCGACCGGTTCGATCTGGCCGGCGCCGGCCGGCGGCTGGCCGGCACCTGGTCCGGCGGCATGCAGCGCAAGCTCGACGTGGCGATGGGGCTCATGCACCGGCCGCGGGTGCTGTTCCTGGACGAGCCGACCACCGGGCTGGACCCGCAGGCGCGTCTCGACCTCTGGGCGGAGATCGACCGGCTGGCCCGGGAGGACGGGCTGACCGTGCTGCTCACCACCCATTACCTGGAGGAGGCCGACCACCTGGCCGCGCGGCTCGCGATCGTCGACGCCGGTCGGGTGGTGGCGACCGGGACACCCGACGAGCTCAAGACCGCCCTCGGCGGGGACACGATCCGGGCCGGTCTCGTCCGGCAGACCGACGCCGGCCGGGCCCGGGCGGCGATCGAGGCGATTCCCGGCGTCGGGGCCGTGGTGACCGAGGGCGGCGCGCTGCACGCCCGGGTGACCAACGGCGCGGCCGTCCTGCCGACGGTGCTGGCCGCGTTGGAGTACGCCGGTGTCGCGCTGGCGTCGATCAGTGTCGCCCGGCCGTCGCTCGACGACGTGTACCTGCACCACGCGGGCCGCAGCTTCGGCGAGGCGGACCGGCTCGGGACCGATCAGTCCCGCTCGTCCGAGGCGGTGGCGGCGTGACTCTGGCCTTTACTCATGCCCGGCTGCTGACCGGGCGGTCCCTGCGCACGCTGTCCCGGCAGCCCGCGTACCTGCTGTTCACGCTGGTGCAGCCGATGGTGTGGCTGCTGCTGTTCGGTCAGCTGTTCCACCGGATCGCGGAGCTGCCCGGGTTCGGCGGGAACTATCTCGCCTACCTCACCCCCGGCGTGGTGGTGATGACGGCGATGATGAGCGCCGGGTGGAGCGGCACCGCGATCGTGCAGGACATGGAGCGCGGGGTGATGGACCGGACGCTCACCTCACCGATCAGACGGCCGGCTCTGGTCGTCGCGGGGCTGACCCACCAGGCCCTGATCACGATCGTTCAGTCGCTCATCATGTTCGCCACCGGGCTGGTGGCCGGTGCCCGGTATCCCGGTGGATACCTCGGGGTGCTGGTCGTGCTGTTGTGCGCGGTCCTGATCGCCATGGTGTTCGCGGGGCTGTCCAACGCGGTCGCGCTGGTGGTGCACCAGCAGGAGGCGCTGATCGCGGTGTCGCAGTTCCTGGTGCTGCCGCTGGCGTTCCTGTCCTCGATCATGATCGCGCCGGCGCTGATGCCGGCGTGGGTGGCCCGGGTGGCGCGGTACAACCCCGTCGACTGGGCTGCGATGGCCAGCCGGGAGGCGTTGCGGGCGGATCCCGACTGGGGACTGGTGTTCGGGCGGGTCGGGCTGCTGGCGGCGCTGGCCCTGCTGATGGGGTGGCTGGCGGCGCGGGCCTACCGCGCTCATCAGCGGTCGCTCTAGGCGAGCGGGGCACGCGTACTCAGGAATGGTTTTGCTTGCCTCGATGGCCCGCCGCCGCGGCCATGACCAGATCGGTCGCCACCTCGCGCAGCTTGCGGTGGGAGTCCTGGGAGGCCTTCGCGAGAGCCGCGAAGGCCTCCTCGGCGGTGCACTGCCGTTGTCCCATGATGATGCCCTTGGCCTGCTCGATCACCGCGCGGCCGGCCATCGCCTTCTCCAGGTGCCCGACGAAGGCCGTCGTGGTCTCGTAGAGGTGCGCGTTGGCCAGGCAGACCGCGGCGTATCCGGCGAACGTCTCGGCCAGGCCGACCGCGTCCTCGTCGAACGCGTCGGGGCTGCTCGCGTAGACGTTCAAGGCGCCGGTCACCTGTTCCTGGATCGGAAGGCCGACCGAGAGAGTGCTGCCGATGCCCGCGTCCCGCGCCATCGGTGCCCAGCCGGGCCAGCGTTTCTCGGCCGATACGTCGGGTACGTGGATCGTGGTGTACCCGGCCGCGGCGTCCAGGCACGGTCCGTATCCGAGCTCGTATTGCCATTTGTCGATGGCCAGGGCGGACGGGCCGCTGTGCGCGGCGGTCTCGGCGGCCCCTCGGCGGATCAGAGTCACCGAGGCCTCGGCGGCTCCGGGAATCGAGCGGGCCGCAAGGTGAGTCACCTGATCGAGGACGCCGGCCAGGTCGGTGTCGCCGAGGCGGATGCGGCCCAGTTCGCGGAAGGCGGCGGTGGGGTCGAGCGGCGGATCCGATGTCATGAGCCTCGTCCTGTCCCGGAATCGTCCCCGGCCGGGGTGACTCGTGTTGCGCTCGGCCGGTTCACGGCTACCGTGATAGCGGGTCAAACAGTGCGCCCGTCGATTTCTCCGGACGGGAGGCGTGTGCCCATGGTTGCCGAGCGGTATGCGTACCAATCCTCCGGCGATCGCGACGATGAGCTGTCGGACGCCGTGACCGTGACCGATTCCGATGGCGTCATGCTGCTCCGGGTGTCCTGGTGCACCGAGTCGGCGGAGCGCGCTCGGGTGGTCGTCGAGGGCGACATCGATCGGGACACCGCGGCGGTGGTGGGCGCGGTGATCCTCGACGCGCTGGCACACCGGCCGGTGGTCTGCTGCGATTTCCGGCTCACCTCGTATTTCGGCTCCGCGGCCGTCGAGGCGCTGGCCAGGGCACACCTGGCGGCGGGGGAGAGCGGCCGGACCGTGCTGCTCACCGGGATCGCGGGGCTCGCCGAGCGGGTGCTCCGGGTGACCGGGATGCTCGAGGTGCTGGCGGTGGAGCAGTAGCGCGAGCCGCCTGTTATGTTTTCACCTGCGATCGGCGCGTCACGCGCCGGTTTCGAGCGTCAAGCAGCGGCGCCGATCCGGGGTTCGCACCCCGAGGAGCATCACGGTTGACCACTCACGAGCCGCCACCGGCGGCCGTGTTCCGCTGCAGAGGTTTCTACACTTTCATGGCGCACGAGTCGATCGAGGCCCTCTCCGCGCTGACCGAACTGGGACAGATCAAGCTGGGCGAGACGGATCTCAACGGGGTCCTGAGCCGGATCGCCGAGTTGGCCCGGCGTGGCCTGCCGGGAGCGGCCGAGGTGTCCGTCACCCTGGTGCGGGACCGGCGACCCTACACTGCGGCGTACGCCGGCGAGACCGCGTTGCTGCTCGACGAATGGCAGTACGAGCAGGACGCCGGCCCGTGTCTCGAGGCCGCCGCGCGGCAGGCGACCGTATCGGTGCCGGACGCCGCCACGGACGGCCGATGGTCCGGCTGGGCGGCGCGGGCCGCCGCGGCCGGCATGGGCAGCGTGCTGTCGGTGGGGCTGCCGGTCCTCGACGACGTCACCGGTGCGCTCAACGTCTACGGCCGGGCGCCGGAGGCGTTCGACGAGGCGACCGTCGCGCTCGCGCAGACCTTCGTCGGTTACGCCGCGGTCGCGATGGTCAACGCCCACCGGTACGACGCCACGGCCACGCTCGCCCAGCACATGCAGGCGGCGATGGCGAGCCGGGCGGTGATCGAGCAGGCCAAGGGCATCATCATGGGCCGCCGGCGGTGCGGGCCGGACGAGGCGTTCGCGGTGCTCGCCAAGGTGTCGCAGTCGTCCAACCGCAAGCTGCGCGACGTCGCCGCCGAGCTGGTCGCCGACGTGCAGCGCGGGCCGTGACGGGCGACCCCATGCCGAGTCAGTGATCGTTGCGAACGCGACCGATGCCCTCGCGCCCGCGTCGGCACTCACCGCGCGTGAGCAGCACCGTCGGTGCCCGGTGCCGGGGCGGGCCGGTCGGTGTCCGGTGCCGGGGCGGGCCGGTCGGCGTCGTCGGTGTCCGGTGCCGGGGCGGGCCGGTCGGCGTCGTCGGTGCCCGGCGCCGGGAGCGGGCGGCCGGTGTCGTCGGCATCCGCCGGGGTCCGGTCCTCGCCGACCGTGGGCTCGTCCTTGGGCCGTCCGCGATGGGTGTCCCAGACGTCCCGGACGATGATCTGCAGGATGCCGGCGATCGGAATGGCCAGCAGCGCGCCCAGGATGCCGGCCAGCTCCACCGCGATCAGGATCGCGATCAGGACGGTCAGCGGGTTCAGCTTCACGGTGCGAGCGAACACGATCGGTTGCAGCAGGTGGTTCTCCAGCTGCTGGTAGACCACGAAGAACACGATGATCACGAGGCCCGCGGTGGTGGACTGCACGAACCCGGCGATCGTCGCGACCACCGCGCCGAGCGTCGCGCCGACCAGCGGGATCAGGTCGGCCACGCCGACGAACAGCGCGATCAGACCGGCGTACGGGACGTGCAGGAGCAGCAGGGTCAGATAGGTGAGCCCGCCGCACACGACGCTGATCAGCAGGTTGCCGGTGATGTAGCCGGTGATGGTCTTGGCACAGTCGTGACCGACCCGGCGGATGCGCTCACCGTGCTCCGGGGAGAACAGCGCCAGGAAACCGTCGGTGACCTTCGGTGCCTCCAGGACCATCAGGTAGGAGAGCACGATGATGGTCACCGTCCCGGCGATCCCGGTCGCCACCGATCGCAGGAACATCAGGGTGGGAGCGCCCAGCCCCGCCGCGTACTCCTTGATCCGGCCCGCATTGCTCTGGGCGTACTGCAGAAGGTGGAACCTGGCGATCAGGTGGCCGGCCGGACCGCGCCCGTTCTTCGCGTCCTCGACGATGTGTGGCAGGTTCGCGATCGCCTGGCCGCCCTCGCGGGCCAGCGGCGCCACGAACAGCGTGACCAGGCCGCCGAGCAGCGCGAAGGTGACCAGGAAGACGAGCAGGGTCGCCAGCCAGCGTCTGCGGAAGGCCGCGCGACGGGTCACCCAGTCGACGGCGGGGCCGAGCGCCACCGCGATGAACGCGGCGACCACGATCCAGGTCAGGACGCGGCGGGTCTCGTAGGCGAGCAGCACCACGAGGGCGGTGGCCAGGATCAAACCCAGGACAATGAGCGTACGGCGGGCCACCCGGCCGTTGTCCGTTACCGTCATACCGTTCGGCTACCCGGCCAGTGACCTCGGCAAACGTCAGAGCATCGCGATCAGCGAAAGCCGCTCATGAGGCGCTGCAACGGCTTGCTGATCAGCCAGAGCAGCAGGCCGATCACGATCGCGATCGCGCCGAGCACCCCGAAGTAGACCGTCGGCGAGCCACGCGCCGACCACGGTGGCCAGGTCTTTTCCCGCTTGTCCGCCGTTACGGTCATGGCTGCCGCTTGCCCGGGATCGCCGTGGCTATCCGGTCGGTTCGCTCTCCGCGATCTGCGCCAGTTTCGGCAGCAGCCACGGCGCGATGATCCGCTGGACGGCCTCCGGGGTGTAGTGCAGGCCGTCGCTGCGGACCCGCATGCCGTCGATCCGCCAGGTGAACTTGCCACCCGGGCAGACCAGCGGGTCGATGTCGAGAACCGACACCTCGCCGGGGCGCCGGGCGGCGGCCGCGCGGATCAGGTTGTTCCACGCGTCGACGCGTTGCGGCTGGTCCTCGGGGTAGAGGCTGCCGTCCGGCTGCTCGGCGCGATGCGTGTACGCGGCGGTCAGCAGGACCACCGCGGCGCCCCGGGAGCCGGCGATGTCGATCGCGGTGTCGAGTTGCCGGGTCAGGTACGCGTCGTAGCCGGGCTCGCCGACGTGCTGGTAGTGGCCCTGGTAGCGGCGGTCCATCAGTTCCCAGCGATTGAGCTCGAGGACGGCCACATCGGGCCGGTCCTGGTCGATGCCGCGCTGCCAGCGCCTGGGCCACGACGTGCAGCCGGGGTAGTTGGTGTGCGGCGTGCCCGTCTCGAGGATGTCCGGCAGCGTGGCGATGCCGCAGCCCTGGATGGCGCGGACGCTGGTCCACAGGCCCGGGTGGGCGGGCAGATAGCTGCCGATCACCCAGGCGACCGAGTCGCCGAGGAAGGTGACCCGGGGCTCGTGCGGTGACGTGATCCGCCCGGGGCGTACCGCCGGCGGTACGCCCGGCCGGCCGGCCATGGCCGGCCGTCGTGCCAGGTGCGGCGCGATGACCACCGGCGGCGCGGCGGCGAGGGTGGTGGCCGGTGGCGGCGGCTCGGTGGTGACGGCGATGACGGCGATGACGGCGACCATCGCGGCCAGGGCGGCCGCGGTGACCGCGGTGGGCACCAGCCGGGGGAGGCGCCGGCCGAGCGTGCCGCGGCGGATGGGCTGCTCGATGACGTAGTAGCTGGCGATCGCGACCGCGAGGGTGCCGCCGAGCCGCACGGCCAGCAGCGGCCAGCGGGACAGCCCGGTGCGGTCGGCGGTGACGAAGCAGAACAACGGCCAATGCCAGAGATAGACGCCGTACGAGATGCGCCCGAGCCCGACCAGCGGCGGCACGCTCAGCGTCCGGGCGATCGGCGCGTGCGGCTCGGCGATCACATGCGCGACTATGACGGCGGTGGCCAGCGCGGCGACGGTCAGCCCGCCGTGGTACAGCCAGGCGGCCTGGTCGTTCGCGGCGTGCCACAGCCAGAAGGTGAGCGCGGCGGCGAGCGCGGCCGGGAGGCCGAGCCGCAGGGGCCGTTCGACGAGCGCAGCCGGGAGGCGGAGCCGCGGCAGGGAGCGGGGCCGGGTGGTGGACTCGGCCGGGTGGCCGGGCCGCGGCAGGGTACGGCCGGTGAGCACGGCGAGGGCGGCGCCGATCAGCAGGGCCTGCGCCCGGGTGTCGGTGCCGTAGTAATCGCGGCCGATCGCCTCGGGGCGGTACAGGACGGCGCAGAGCACTTGCGACAGCACGGCGCCGGCCACGCAGAGGAACAGCAGCGCCGCCCGGGCCCGCCGGGCCGCGAGCCAGGTCAGCAGGCCCACCACCAGCAGCGGCCAGAGCAGGTAGAACTGCTCCTCGATACCGAGCGACCAGGTGTGCTGCAGCGGTGAGGCGGTCGCGGTGGCCGCGGCGTAACCGGTGCCCCGGAAGATCATCCGCCAGTTCGCGACGTACCCGAGGGCGGCGAACGCGTCGGTGCGCAGCAGGCCGGTCGCGTCCGGGTCGCCGGCCAGCAGGAACCGCCCGGCGACCACGGTGGCGAGCAGCATCGCCAGCAGGGCGGGCAGCAGGCGGCGGGCTCGCCGTACCCAAAAGGTGGTGATTTTTGATCGGTCGGCCAGGAGCAGGGATGTGATCAGGAAGCCGGAGAGGACGAAGAAGGTGTCCACGCCGAGGAACCCGCCGGCCACACCGCCGACCCCGGCGTGGAACAGCACGACGGCGGCGACGGCGAAAGCCCGGATGCCGTCGAGGGCCGGGCTGTAGCCGAAGCCGGGCCGGGACTTGGTCAAATCCGACATTACGGCGGCAGCGTACCCGATTCGGGCGGAGGTAAACCGGGTTTCCGCCCGAGCGGTGGGCAGTTCAGGGTTCGTGACTACTTCCCCACTACTTCACCGCCGACCTCGGAATCGGTCAATCGGGTTGTCTCGCAGATAGCGACACTTACGCGCGATGTCGGCCTCGGACCCGGCCCTAGGCGGTGCTTCGTCAGGCGGACTTCGAGGGTGGGATGTTCTGGTTGAGCCGGAACAGGTTCGTCGGGTCGTACTCGTCCTTGACGGTCACCAGACGCTCGTAGGTGGCCTTCGGGTACGCGGCGCGCACCCGCTCCGCACTGCCCTCGCCGGTGAAGTTCACATAGGTCGCGGCATCCGCCCCGAGCACGTCGGTCGCTCCGCGGGCCCAGGCGACCGCCGCCGGGTAGCCGTCGGCATCGGCCGAGCGCGCCACCACATTCAGGATGAACTCCCGATCGCGGGTGCCGAACGCGGACGCGTCGTCGGGGACGCGGCCCATCGCCCCGCCGAGGTGGTGGATGTGAATCTCGGTGATCGGGTTGGGGATGCGGTGGAACTCCCCGATGATGCGGCCGGCCGCGTCGTCGAGGTCGTCGAAGAACGCCGAGCGGAAGTAGTTCCACATGCCGCGCGGGTAGAGCGGGTCGAGCAGGCCCTGCAGCGCCGTGTACGGCATGGGTCCGAAGAGGTCGGTCACGACCGGCGCGAGCTCCCGGAACGGCCGGGTCTGCGCGTCGCCGTCCTCGGGGTGGCCCGACCACAGCGCGCCGACCGCCACGATCGGCTTGCCGTGCACCTGTTCGGGCAGGAACGGCGCGGGCGGAGCGGTGGTCATGTTGACCAGTGCGGTCAGCTCGTCCGGCGCCTTCGCGGTGGCCGCGCGGAACCCGCGCAGAACCTGCTCGGCATGCTCGCCGGGGTAGAAGACCAGCCCGCCGAAGATGGTCGGGCCGACCTCGTGCAGCCGCAGCTCGAGCGAGGTGACCACGCCGAAGTTGCCGCCACCG
Organism: Actinoplanes sp. KI2; assembly: GCF_025630775.1. GTDB lineage: Bacteria > Actinomycetota > Actinomycetes > Mycobacteriales > Micromonosporaceae > Actinoplanes. Next base: position 48,769 of record NZ_JAOSZE010000031.1, on the reverse strand, counting down.
CCGCGCAGCGCCCACAGCAGTTCCGGCCGTTCCCGCTCGCTCGTGTGCAGATATTGACCGTCCGCGGTCACGATGTCGGCCGCGATCAGGTTGTCGCAGGTCAGGCCGCAGCGCCGGACCAGCCAGCCGATGCCGCCGCCGAGCGTGAAGCCGCCGATGCCGGTGGACGAGATGATGCCGCCGGTGGTGGCCAGGCCGAACGCCTGCGTCTCGGCGTCCACGTCGCGCCACAGACAGCCGCCCTGGGCGGTGACCGTGCCGCGGCCGGGATCGACCCGGATGCCGTTCATCGGGGACAGGTCGAGCACGAGGCCGCCGTCCACGGTCGAGAAGCCGGGAATGCTGTGGCCGCCGCCGCGGACCGCGAGCGGCAGCCCTTCACTGCGCGCGAACTCGACCGCCTTGAGCACGTCCGCCACCCCGTGGCAGCGGACGATCAGGGCCGGCCGCCGGTCGTGGGCGCCGTTCCAGATCGATCGCGCCTCGTCGTAGCCCGGGTCGTCCGGGCGGATCAGATCGCCCCGCAGGGCTTGCGCCAGCTCGCCGAGCGTGGCTTCGCCAAAGGTGTTCATACCGGCCGACGCTAGGAACGCGCTCTTAGCCGCGGCTTAGCAACGCCTCAGCACGCGGTGTGCCGAGCCGGCAGCCCAGGCGCCGGAACAGCGCGAGCGCGATGCGCAGGTGCTCGGGTGGTGCGCCGAGCTCCGCGGCGAGCAGCCGTACCCAGGCCTCGAGCCGGAGGAATCCCTGCGGCTCGAACACCTCGACCGCTCGCTCGGTGAGCACCCGGGCACGCTGCCGGTCGCCGCCGTACAGCTCGATCACCGCGAGGTTGAGCAGCGCGCCGCCGACCCCCGGCCCGTCGTCGACCGCGCGGCCCCGGTCGAGGGCGATCCGGGCGTACCGGCGGCCCTCGGCGGCGTCGCCGGCTGCCGCGGTGAGCAGGCCGAGGTTGGCCAGGGTCAGGTTCTCGGCGCGCCGGTCGCCGAGCTGCTCCCGCAGCCGCAGCGCCTCGCGCAGGTGCTTGTCGGCGGCGTCGAACGCCCGGGCGTCCCGCTCGACGCAGCCCAGGTGGTTGAGGGCGTGGGCCAGGCCCGCGGTGTCGTCGATCCGGGCGAAGGCCTCGGCGGCGTGCTCGACCGTGTCCCGGGCGGCGGACAGGTCCCCGGCCAGCCGGTGGGCATAGCCGGCGGCCGAGAGCGCGTACGCGTGCCCCTGCACGGCGCCGACCCGGCGCCCGAGCAGCCAGGACTCCTCGAAGACCGGAACCGTGGTGTCGCCGATCGGGGCGAGCGGCAAACACATGGTCACGGCCGGCAGGAACGGCTCCACCGCGGCGTCGAGCCGGTCGAGCTCCCGCAGGCAGTCGGCGAACCGCTCGCGGGCGAGGCCGTGGTCCTCGCGGAGCAGCGCGGCCAGCGCCGCCAGCCAGCGGGCGGTGGCGGTGAGCGGCCCGTCCGGGGTCGGCGCGGTCAACGCGATCCGCTCGGCCTCGTCCACCTCGGCCACGCCGAGGATCAGCATGCCGCGCATGAGCCAGGCCCGCGCCACGTCGACGGCCGTGCCCGATCGCTCGGCGTCGGCCACGCCGGCGTCGCCCAGCTCCGGCAGCCGGTTTCCGATGCCGCGGCGACCCAGCAGCACGGCGAGCGCGAAGAACGCCCGCGATCGCTCCGGCGACGGGGCGGACGCCGCCTCCAGCGCACGTTCCAGCCAGCCCGCGCCCTCGACGAAGTGGCCGCGGGCCAGCCAGTAGCGCCACAGGCTGACCGCCAGCTGCAGCGCCTGCGCCGGGTTGTGCCGCAGCGACCAGGTCAGCGCGGCGCGCAGGTTGTTGTGATCGATGTCGAGCAGCTGCGGGCGCTCGACGACCATGCCGGGGGCGTTGTCCGGGTCGCTCGCGGCGGCCAGCCGGGCGAAGTACCGGCTGTGCGCGGCCTCGAACGCCGCCGCCTCGCCGGCCGCGACCAGCCGCTCCCGGGCCAGCTGCCGGATCGTCTCGAGCAGCCGGTAGCGGGAGCGGTCGCCAGCCGGCTCGATCTGCACGAGCGACTTGTCCACGATCCGCCCCAGGCAGTCGAGAACGGGAACCTCGTCGCGGGCGCCGACCTGCTCGGGCGCGTCCAGCGCGGAGCTCCCGGGGCCGATCTGCTCGGCGGCGTCCAGCGCGGAGCGCCCGGCGCAGACCTGCTCGGCCGCGTCCAGCGAGAAGCTCCCGGCGAAGACCGCCAGGCGGCGCAGCAGGATCTGCTCGTCCCGATCGAGCAGGGCGTGACTCCACTCCAGCGCGGCCCGCAGCGTGGCGTGCCGGGTGACCTCGCCGCGGCGGCCGAGCAGGGAGAGCGCGCCGGTCAGCCGCTCGGCGACCTCGGCCGGCTCCAGATGGGACATCCGGGCCGCGGCCAGCTCCAGCGCGAGCGGGATGCCGTCGAGCCGGCGGCAGATGTCGGCGATCGCGGGCGCGTTGGCGTCGTCGAGAGCGAAGCCGGGGCGTACGTCGCGCGCCCGGTCCACGAACAGCCGCACCGAGGACAGCTCGGCCAGTTCGTCGTCGCCGGCCGGCACCTCCAGCGACGGGACCCGGAAAGTGACCTCGCCGGGGACGTGCAGCGGCTCCCGGCTGGTGGCCAGCAGGGTCACGCCCGGACAGGCGCGGCGGACCGCGACGGCCAGCTCGGCGCAGGCGGTGAGCAGGTGCTCGCAGTTGTCCAGGAGCAGCAGCAGGGTGCCGGTGGCGAGGCGGCCGACCAGCGTACGCAACGGGTCGGAGCCCGCCGCCGGGTCGAGGCCGAGCGCGGCGGCGACCGTGTCGGCCACCAGGTGCGGGTCGGTGACCCGGGTCAGGTCGGCGAACCAGACCCCGTCCGGGTAGGCGCCGAGCAGCCGGCGGGCGGCCTCCTCGGCGAGGCGCGTCTTGCCGGCGCCGCCGACCCCGGTGAGCGTGAGCAGGCCGCCACGGACGAGCAGGCGATGCACGTCGGCGATCTCCCGCTCCCGGCCGACGAAACTGGTCAGCGGCGAACCGAGGTTGTTGCCCGGGGCGGGTGGCTCGTCGGTCAGCAACTTGCGGTAGAGCCGGCGGGTTTCCGGGTCGGGATCGGTGCCGAAGTCGGCGAGCAGGTCGTCGCGGAGCCGCTCGTACCGGGCGAGCGCCTCCGATCGGCGGCCGTCGGCGGCGAGGTGGCGCATGACGACCCGGACGGCGCCCTCGTGCCGCGGATCGATCGCCAGCGCCCGGTCGGCCGCCGCCGGGTCGTCGAGGTCGACCAGGGCCGCGCAGAAAAGCGATCGCAACTGCTCACGCCGCTCGGCCGCCCAGTCCTCGAAACGGTCCTCGGGCAGCAGGTCGCCGGTGTAGGCGGCCACGGCGGCCGCGGACCGGCCGTCGTGCGCCAGTCGCTCGAACTCGAGCACGTCGACCTCGACCGGGCCGAGCGTGAGCACGTCGTCCCGCAGCGTGAGCAGGTCGCCCGGCGGGCCGTCGCCGGCCAGCACCCGGCGGGCCACATGCAGGGCCTGGTGCAGGTTGTTGGCCGCCGACGCGGGATCGCGGTCCGGCCACAGCAGCTCCAGCAGCACGTCCCGGTGGATCTGCTGGCCGGGCGCGAGGGCGAGGAGTTTCACCAGCGTACGAGCCTTGCGCAGGCGCCACTCGCGGGCCGGGACGGGCGCCCCGTCGTCCCGGTCCACGCCGAAGCCGCCGAGCAGGCGGATGCGCACGCGGCCCAGCGTATCGGCGGACCGCCGGACCGGTCCGTCAGTTGCCCGTCAGTCGGCCGGCCCGGCTCAGCCCGGCCAGGACCGGCCAGGACCGGCCCGGCCCAGCCGGCATGGGCCGGGCCGCCCAGCTCAGCCCGGAGCCGGGCACGGCGGGGTCAGCCCGGCCGGGAGCCGATCGGTGGGATCAGCCCAGATGCCGGGCCAGGAACCGCACGGCGCTGTCCACCTCGGCCGGCGGCATCTCGTGCCCGCCCGGGTTGGCATGCAGCGTCTTCTCCGCCGAGCCGATCGCGTCGTAAAGGGCCAGGCCGTGCGCCCGGGGCACCCGTTCGTCGTCCCATTGCAGGACGAACTGCACCGGGGCGGTGATCCGGGCGGCGAGATCCGCGTTGGCCGAGGCGCCGCCCAGGCCCAGCACGGCCGCCCGCACCCTGGGCTCGGCGGCGACGAACGGGACGCCGAGCCCGCAGCCCAGCGACACGCCCCAGTAGCCGACCGGCCCGGCGCCGACGTGCGGGAGCTGCTGGACCGCGTCCAGCACCGCGCGCCACTCCGGCACGGTCTGCCGCGCGACCAGGGCCTGGAACGCGGCGATCAGCGGGCCCAGGTCCTCGCCCGCGGCGACCCGAGACTGGTTCCGATCGGCGAGTCGCTGGTACTCCTCGACCGGGGGCCGATCGCCGTGCGCGGGCACGTCGGGGACCACCACGGCGTAGCCGTGGTCGAGCGCCAGGCGACGGCCGAGCTCGACCATCTCCGGGTCCTTCTTGTGCCGGCCGCCGCCGTGGCTGAGCAGGACGAGTGGCCGGGCGCCGCGGGCGCCGTCCGGCGACCACAGCACAGCGGGGATGTCATGGGTGCTGAAGAGCTGTTCGCGGACGCCGTCGGTGGACGTCTCGGCGAGGAAAAGCATGGCGCGAAGCCTTTCGGGTTGCCGTCTGCGGGCACTCCCTAGGCGGTACGCGCGAGGGAGCCCCGACCGGTCACTGCGTTGATCGGTCTCACCTCCCCGGTCGCGTCACGACAATGCGACGTCAATCTATCATCGCCGGATCGCGTCACGTTTGGTGGTGCCGCTCGTCCGGGAATCGGTGGCGGTGACGTCGGAAGGCCAGGAGGTTGCGGTGGGCGCTCAGGATTACGTGGCCGCCATTGCGTTCGGGGCGGTCATCGGGGTGGTGGCCAGGATTCTGCTGCCCGGACGGCAGGGGATCGGGATCATCCTGACCGTCCTGATCGGAATGGGGGCGGCGGTGGCCGGGACCTGGGCGGCCGACCGATGGGACCTGCGGAGCGGGCGACTGGTCACGGTGTGGCATCACCGATACGACTGGGAGGTGCTGGCGGTGCAGCTCGGGATCGCGGTGGTCGGGATCGCGATCGCCGCCATGCTGGCAAAGGCGTTCTCGACCGACCGCGACCGATGACGTCGTCTCCTGGCCGCCTGCCCGGCCGGCCGCCGTCGCTCAGGAGGCCTTCTTCCTGGCCGGCGCCTTCTTTGCGGCTGCCTTTTTCGCCGGCGCTTTCTTCGCGGCTGTCTTCTTCGCGGATGTCTTCTTGGGCGGCGTTTTCCTCGGTGCGGACGACGAGCGGCGCTTCTGCGCGTTCTCCACGCTGCGCTTGAGCACCTCGAACAGATCGGTGACGTTCGTCGGCTCGGGCGCCGGCTCGGCGGCGGTGATCTGCTTGCCCGCCTTCTTCTGCTCGATCAGGTCGTTGACCCGGTCGGTGTAGGTGTCCCGGAAGTCCTTCGGGCGCCACGCGCCGGCCATCGAGTCGATCAGCTGCTGGGCCATGCTCAGCTCGTTCTTCTTGGCGGTGCCCTTGCGCGGCAGCCCGTCGATCTCCTCCTTCGGGTCGCGCACCTCGTCGGCGAAGAACATCGTCTGCAGCACCAGCAGGTCGCCGTCCGGCCGGATCGCCGCCAGATACTCCTTGCCGCGCATCACCAGCGTGCCGATCGCCGCCCGGTTCGCGTCGGTCATCGCGTCCCGCAGCAGCCCGTACACCCTGGCCGTGTCCTCGCCGGCCGGGCCGAGGAAGTAGGTCTTCTGGTAGTAGATCGGATCGATGTCGTCCAGGTCGACGAACCGATCGATCGCGAGGCTCCGCGAACGGCCCGGCGCCACCGCGTCGAGCTCCTCCTGGTCGAGCAGGACGTACTCGCCGCCGCCCACGTCCGCGCCCTTGACGATGTCGTCGTAGTCGACCTCCTTGCCGGTCCGCTCGTTGACCCGGCGGTATCGGATGCGATCGGAGGTGTTCTTCTCGAACTGGTGGAACGACACCTCGTGCTCGTGGGTCGCCGAGTACATCGCGACCGGGACGGAGACCAGGCCGAACGTGATCGCCCCGGTCCAGATCGGCCGTGCCATGGAGGTCCTCCTTCGGGTCAGGAAAGCGGCTGTGGATCCTGGTCAAGGTTGGTGGCCTTCACCTCGTCGTTGGTGCGTCCGCTCAGAACCGATCGCGGATGCTCCTCCGGGTTCCAGCCGGGCACCGCGAACTCGTCCCGCTTGTGCAGCAGCAGCCACTCCTGTTTGCCGTCCGCGCCCGCCCGGGTCCGGACCAGGACGAAGCGTCCGCGCAACTTCGTTCCGTACAGGTCGAAGTGGAGCTCGCCGGCGGTGAGGGCGGCGGCCGGGTCACCCGGCGAGGCCGGCTCCCAGACGCCGTTGTCCCAGACGATCACGTCGCCGCCGCCGTACTGCCCGGCCGGGATCACGCCCTCGAAGCCGGCGTAGTCGAGCGGGTGGTCCTCGACGTGGAAGGCGGCGCGGCGCACCTTGGGGTCGAGCGTCGGCCCCTTCGGCACCGCCCAGCTGGCGAGCACGCCGTCGACCTCCAGGCGGAAGTCGTAGTGCAGCCGCCGGGCACGGTGGCGCTGGACCACGAACTGTCCGGCCGGTTCCGGCGTACGCGTGAAGTCGCGCTTGTCGCGGTAGTGGCTGAGCTGGTCGGACGCCATGACGCCGGTATACCCGTTCCTCGGGACGACTACCACGCCCGCTGCACCGGAGGGCTCACCGGGTCGCCAGGTCGGTGACGATGGCCGCGACGCGGTGGACGGCCGGCGACGTCTCGCCGGTGCGGGTGGCCAGGGCCAGGTCGATCGTGGCCGGCTCGGCGAGCTCGACGTACGCGACGCCGGCCAGGGCCAGGCTGCGCACCGGCGACGGCACCAGGGCCACGCCCAGCCCGGCCGCGACGAAGACGACCAGCGTCGCCGTCTCGCCCACCTCGGTGATCGAGGGTGGCCGGAACCCGGCGGCGGCGCACGCGGCCAGCACCCGCTCGTGCATGGAGGACCGGTGGCCGGAGAAGTGCATGACGAACGGCTCGCCGGCCAGCTCGGCGAGGTCGATCCGGGACCGTCCGGCCAGGCGATGGTGGTCGGGCAGCACCGCGACCAGCCGCTCGGTGCGCAGCACGCGCAGGTCGGCCGACGGCCGGTCGAGGCCGTCGGGGCGCAGCACCACCAGGTCGTACGAGCCGTCGACCAGCCCGTCGAGCAGGGCCGGGCTGAGCAGCTCGCCGTGCAGGTCGAGCCGCACGCCGGGCAGCGCGTCGCGCACCTCGCGGGCGGCCAGCGGCAGCAGGTCGTACGTGGCGGTGCCGATGAAGCCGACCGAGACCCGCCCGGCCAGCCCCGACGCGACCTGGGCCATGTCGGTCGCCGCCCGGTCGACCGAGCCGAGCACGGCGTGGCAGTGCTCGGCGAAGCGGCGCCCGGCCTCGGTCAGCTCGACCCGCCGGGTGGTGCGGCTGACCAGGCCCACGCCGAGCTCGCGTTCCAGCTGCTTGACCTGTTGGGAGAGGGCAGGCTGGGCGATGTGCAGCCGCTCGGCGGCCCGCCCGAAATGCCCCTCGGCGGCGAGGGCGGCGAAGGCGCGCAGGTGGCGGAGTTCCATAACGCGACATTATCAATCACAGGTAATTCAGTATTGGAGCCAATCGGTCGGGCAAACGTAGGGTGGAATCGTGAACGACGCCTTCCTGTACGCCGCCGCCCGCACGCCGTTCGGCCGGTTCGCCGGCGCCCTCGCCGAGGTCCGCCCGGACGACCTGGCCGCGACCGCCCTGCGCGGCGTGCTGGGCCAGGCGCCCGGCCTCGACCCGGCCGCGATCGGCGACGTGGTGTGGGGCTGCGCCAACCAGGCCGGCGAGGACAACCGCAACGTCGGCCGGATGGCGGTGCTGCTCGCCGGCCTGCCGGTGGAGGTGCCGGCGACCACGGTCAACCGGCTCTGCGGCTCGTCGCTGGACGCGGCGATGATGGCCTCGCGCACGATCGAGTCCGGCGACGCCGACGTCGTGGTGGCCGGCGGGGTCGAGTCGATGACCAGGGCGCCGTGGGTGCTGCCGAAGCCGTCGCGCGCCTTCCCGGCCGGCAACGTGACCGCGGTGTCGACCACGCTGGGCTGGCGCCTGGTCAACGAGAACATGCCGAAGGAGTGGACGGTCTCGCTGGGCGAGGCGAACGAGCTGCTCGGCGACAAGTTCAACATCTCCCGCGTACGCCAGGACGAGTTCGCCGCGCGGTCGCACAACCTGGCCGACGAGGCCTGGACGGCCGGCTTCTACGACGACCTCGTGGTACCGGTCGAGGGCGTCGACCTGTCCCGCGACGAGGGCATCCGCCCGGGGTCCTCGGCGCAGAAGCTGGCCCGGCTGAAGCCGTCGTTCCGGCCGGACGGCACGATCACGGCGGGCAACGCGTCCCCGCTCAACGACGGCGCGTCGGCCGTCCTGCTCGGCTCCGAGTCGGCGGCCGGCCTGATCGGCACCGCGCCGCTCGCCCGGGTGGCCGGCCGCGGGGTCGCCGCGGTCGAGCCGCCGATGTTCGGCTACGCCCCGGTCGAGGCGGCCGGCCGGGCTCTGCGCCGGGCCGGGATCGGGTGGCCGGAGGTGGCCGCGGTGGAGCTGAACGAGGCGTTCGCGGTCCAGTCGATCGCCTGCGTCGACGCCTGGCTCGCCGAGGGCATGAGCGGCCCGGACATCGTGAACGCGAAGGGCGGAGCGATCGCGATCGGCCATCCGCTCGGCGCGTCCGGTGGCCGGATCCTCGGCACGCTCGCCCACCGGCTGCGCACCTCGGGCGAGCGCTGGGGCGTCGCGGCGATCTGCATCGGCGTCGGTCAGGCCCTCGCCGTCGTGCTGGAAAACGTAACAGCGTGAGCGCGACCGTTTACCAGAGCGCGCTCGAGGCGGTCGCCGGGATCGAGGACGGCTCGACGGTCCTGGTCGGTGGCTTCGGGATGGCCGGCATGCCGGTCCACCTCGTGGCCGCGCTGATCGAGCAGGGCGCCACCGACCTCACCGTGGTCTCCAACAACGCCGGGAACGGCGACACCGGCCTCGCCGCTCTGCTGGCCGCGGGACGCGTACGCAAGATGGTCTGCTCGTTTCCGCGGCAGGCGGACTCCTGGGTGTTCGACGGGCTGTACCGGGCCGGGAAGATCGAGCTGGACCTGGTGCCGCAGGGCAACCTCGCCGAGCGGATGCGCGCGGCCGGAGCGGGGATCGGCGCGTTCTTCTGCCCGACCGGCGTGGGCACGCCGCTCGCCGAGGGCAAGGAGGTGCGCGAGATCGACGGCCGCACCTACGTGCTGGAGTATCCGATCAAAGGGGACGTCGCGCTGATCGGCGCGCACGTTGCTGATCGGATGGGCAACCTGGTGTACCGCAAGACCGCCCGCAACTTCGGTCCGGTGATGGCGACCGCGGCGACGCTGGTGATCGCGCAGGTGAGCGAGGTGGTCGAGACCGGCCGCCTCGATCCCGAAGCGATCGTGACACCAAGCATCTATGTGGACCGGGTGGTGGCCATATGAGTCTGGACAAGCATCGGATGGCGGCTCTGATCGCGAAGGACATCCCGCAGGGTGCGTACGTGAATCTCGGGATCGGTCTGCCCACGCTGGTCGCCGACCACCTGCCGGCCGACTCGGGCGTGGTGCTGCACACCGAGAACGGCATGCTCAACATGGGCCCGGCCGCCACCGGCGAGCAGATCGATCCCGACCTGATGAACGCCGGGAAGATTCCGGTCACCGAGCTGCCCGGGTCGGCCTACTTCCACCACGCCGACTCGTTCGCGATGATGCGCGGCGGCCACCTCGACGTGTGCGTGCTCGGCGCGTTCCAGGTCTCGGTCGGCGGCGACCTGGCCAACTGGCACACCGGCGAGCCGGACGCGATCCCGGCGGTCGGCGGCGCGATGGACCTCGCGATCGGCGCGAAGAGCGTTTTCGTGATGATGACGTTGTTCGCGAAGGACGGCTCGGCCAAGCTCGTCGAGAAGTGCTCATCTCCGCTCACCGGCGTCGGCTGCGTCGACCGCGTCTACACCGACCACGCGACATTTCTGATCACACCCGACGGGGTGGTGGTGCGGGAGACGTTCGGCATCTCGTTCGGCGAGCTCGCCGAGCGGCTGCCGGTGCCGCTCGTCGAGGCCGCGCCGGCGCGCTGAAGGGGTCAGCCGCCTCGCTGGTCGTGCCACGACCGGGCCAGTTCCAGCAGGGCCCGGTCGTCGTGGTTGCGGCCGATGACCTGCAACCCGATCGGCAGGCCGGACGGGCCGAACCCGGCCGGCACGGCCAGCACCGGCGCGTTGAGCAAGGTGCCGATCGTGGTGACCTCCATCCACCGGTGGTACGACGACATCTCGGCGTCGCCGATCCGGGCCGGCCAGTGCACCGCCGCGTCGAACGGCATCACCTGGGCCGACGGCAGGACCAGATAGTCGTACGTCCGGAACAGCTCCCGCACCCCCCGGTACAGATCGCTGCGCAGCGACGACCCCGCCAGGACGTCGGAGGCGGTCAGCCGGTGCAGTCCCTCGTACTCGAAAATGGCCTCGGGTTTCAGCAACGGGCGCAGCGCGGGCACGTCGAACGCCGCCTTGACCGCCGACCCGGCGAGCCAGTGCCGCAGCGTCAGCCAGGCCGGCCAGAGGCTGTCGTTGCCGGTGAAATCGCCGTACGCGGGCAGCTCGTCGAGGGTGTCCACGGTCATGCCCAGCGCCTCGAAGGTCGCCAGCGCCGCCCGGGTGACCTCGAGGACCTCGGGCTCCATCGGCAGGTAGCCGCCGAGATCGCCGAACCACGCGACCCGTTTGCGGCCGGTGCGTCGCGGCGGATCGCCGTGCAGCGAGAGCGGGAACCGGTCGTCGTACCCGGCCATCGTCTCGAACAACAAGGCCAGATCTTCGGGGGTACGGGCAATGGGCCCCTCCACCCCGGCCTGGGCGACGAACAGGTCCCCGCCCTCGGACGGCACCCGCCCGGGCGACGGACGCAGCCCGTACACGTTGTTCCAGCCCGGCGGATTGCGCAGCGAGCCCATGAAGTCGCTGCCGTCGGCCACCGGCACCATGCGCAGCGCCACCGCGACCGCCGCTCCGCCGCTGCTCCCGCCGGCCGTCCTGGAGTGGTCGTAGGCGTTGCGGGTCGTGCCGTACACGTCGTTGTAGGTCTGCGATCCGAGCCCGAGCTGCGGCGCGTTGGTCTTGCCGATGAAGATCGCTCCGGCCGCCCGGATCCGCTCGACGAACAGCGAGTCGGCCGCCGCGGGCCCGGCCAGGCCGGGCGGGAGCAGGCCGAAGGTGGTCGGGATGCCGCGTACGTCGGCGAGGTCCTTCACCGCGTGCGGGAAGCCGTGCATCCAGCCCTGATACGCGCCCGGCCGGTCCTTCGCCGCGGCCTCGGCCAGCAGCTCGGACCGGGGACGCAGGGCGACGATCGCGGTGACCGCCGGGTTCACCTCCTCGATCCGGTCGAGATAGGCGGTCATCACCTCGACGCAGCTGACGACCCGGTCGCGGATGGCGGCGGAGAGCTCGGCCGCGGTCCAGTCGATGATCTCCATGTCTCGATGCTGCCAGACGCTCGGACACGAGAGGGTTCGCTCGCGCGTGGCAAAATCTGCGCGTGCAGATCGGGATTCTCGGCTCGTTCGAGGTACGTACGGACGACGGCGGCCTCGCCGATGTGCCCGGCGCGCGGCTGCGCGCGCTGCTGGTCGCGCTCGCGCTCGAGCCCGGCCGGGTGGTGGGCAAGGCGACCCTGGTCGACTGGATCTGGGGCGAGCAGCCGCCCGCCGACGCCGCGAACGCGCTGCACCGCCTGGTGTCCCGGCTGCGCAAGGTGCTGCCGGAGGGCTCGGTCGAGGGGCACACCGACGGCTACCGGCTGAGGGTCCCGGCGGACGCGGTCGACGCCGCACGGTTCGAGCGCCTGGTCGCCGCCGGCCGGCCCGGTGAGGCGCTCGGACTGTGGCGCGGGCCGGCCATGCAGGACGTCGGGCTCGCCGACAGCGGCGCCTTCGACGCGGCGGTCACTCGGCTCGAGGAGCTGCGGCTGACCGCCCAGGAGCAGTGGTTCGACGCGGAGGCCCGGCAGGGCCGCGGGGCGGCGCTGGTCACCGAGTTGACCGCGCTGGTCGCCGCCCACCCGCTGCGCGAACGGCTGACCGCCGCCCTGATGCGGGCGCTGGCCGCGAGCGGGCGCACCTCGGAGGCGCTGCTGGCGTACGAGCGCACTCGGGAGGCCCTCGCCGACGCGCTCGGCGTCGACCCCTCGCCGGAGCTGTCCGCCCTGCACGTGGCGCTGCTGCGGGGCGAGGGCGGCCCGCTCGAGCCGGAGCGGGCCACCAACCTGCGGGCCGAGCTGACCAGCTACGTGGGCAAGGGCGGGGACGTCGACGCGGTCCGCGAGCTGATCGCCGGGCACCGCCTCACCACGCTGACCGGGCCGGGCGGCACCGGCAAGACCCGGCTGGCCACCGAGACCGGGCGTACCGTGCTCGGCGATTTTCCGGACGGGGCATGGCTGGTGGAGCTGGCCCCGATCGGGCCGGACAGCGACGTGGCGCAGGCGACGCTGGGCGCGCTGCGGCTGCGCGACTCGCTGCTCGGCGAGGCGCCGGAGGGCGAACCGATCGACCGGGTGGTCGCCGCGCTGCGCGATCGGGACGCGCTGCTGATCCTGGACAACTGCGAGCACGTCATCGAGGCGGCGGCCGCCTTCGCGCATCGGGTGCTCGGCGAGTGCCGGCGGCTGCGGATCCTGGCCACCAGCCGGGAGCCGCTCGGCATCACCGGCGAGGCGCTCTGGGCGGTGGTCCCGCTGGCGCTGCCCGATGTGGACGCCGACCCTGTCAAGATCGAGTCTGCGCCGGCCGTCCGGCTGCTGATCGACCGGGCCTCGGCCGTACGCCCGGATCTCGCCCTGGACGCGGCGACCCTGGCCGTCATGGCCCGCATCTGCCGCGCGCTGGACGGGATTCCGCTCGCCATCGAGCTGGCCGCCGCCCGGCTGCGCACGATGTCGCCGGACCAGCTGGCGCATCGGCTGGACGATCGGTTCCGCCTGCTCACCGGCGGCAGCCGGACCGCGCTGCCCCGGCACCGCACGCTGCGCGCGGTGATCGACTGGAGCTGGGGGCTGATCACCGACGCCGAGCGGACCGTGCTGTGCCGGCTCTCGATCTTCTCCGGCGGCGCGAGCCTGGAGGCGGCAGAGCGGGTCTGCGCCGGCTCCTCCGACTCCTCCGGCTCCTCCGACTCCTCCGGCTCCTCCGGCTCCTCCGGCTCCTCAGGGTCCGCCGGCTCCTCAGGGTCCTCCGGCTCCTCCGGCGGCGAGGTCGAGTCGTGGCAGGTGCTCGAGCTGCTCACCGCGCTGACCGAGAAGTCCCTGGTGGTCACCGTGGGCGAGGGGGCGCCGCGATACCGGATGCTGGGGACCGTCAAGGAGTACGCCCAGCAGCGCCTCGCCGAGGCCGGGGAGACCGAGCTCGCCCGCCGGGCCCACCTGGCGTACTTCACCGAGCTGGCCGAGACCGCCGAGCCGCACCTGCGCCGGGCCGAGCAGATGGAGTGGCTCGCCGTGCTGGAGGGCGAGCACGACAACCTCGCCGCCGCGATGCGCGGTGCCCTCGCGGCCGGCGAGGCCGGCCCGGCGATGCGCCTCGCGGCCGCGGCCGGCTGGTACTGGTGGCTCGCCGGGCACAAGGCCGAGGGCAACGAGCTGATCATGGCGGCCACCGCGGTGCCCGGCGAGGTCGGCGACGAGACCCGGGCCGTGGTGTACGCCTTCGCGACGATGTTCCTCACCTCCGGGCACGCCGACCAGTACCGGGCGCAGGAATGGATCCACCGGGCGTACGAGCTCAGCCGGCGGATCGAGGGCGGCCACCCGGCGGTGCGGTTCGTCGGCGCGCTGGAACGGATGCTGCGCACGCCGGAGGCGATGCTGGTCGCGTACGAGCCGCTGCTCACCGACGAGGACCCGTGGGCCCGCGCGCTCGCCCGGCTGCAGATGGGCAAGATGCGGGTGATGACCGGCCAGGGCGGCGGCGAGGCGGACGCCTATCTGGAGGGTGCGCTGGCCGAGTTCCGCGCCCTCGGCGAGCGGTGGGGCATCTCGTTCGCGCTGACCGAGCTGGCCGGCCGGCTCGCCGCCCGGGGTGAGCTCGCCGCCGCCTGTGCGCGCTTCGACGAGGCGTACGCCGTGGTCATCGAGGTCGGCGCGATCGAGGACGTGGTGCCGATCCGGTCGCGCCAGGCCCAGCTGTACTGGCTCGCCGGCGACGAGCCGGCCGGCGCGGCCGCGATGGCCGAGGCCCAGCGGTACGCCGAGCGGGTCGCCTGGCCGGCCTCGCGGGCCGAGCTGGCCCTGGCCAAGGCGGAGCTCGCCCGGTGGCAGGGCGACATCGCCGAGGCCCGGCGGCAGGTCGCCGCCGCCACCGCCTGGCTGGGTGAGGACGCCACCCGGGCGAACGTCCGCGCCATGCTGGAGGACCTGCTCGGCTACCTCACCGCGGACCTCGGCGAGTCACGCCGGCACCGCGCCGCGGCGTTCCGGGCGGCGACCGAGGCCGGCCACGCGCCGGTCATCGCGCAGGCCCTGGTCGGGGTGGCGGACCTGGCCCTGCGGGACGGCGAGTACGCGCAGGCGGCCCGGCTGATCGGGGCGGCCGCCGGCGTACGCGGGCTCAAGGATTTTGCTCTTCCGGACGAGGACCGCATCGATCGGGAAACGCGCGATCGCCTCGGCGAGAAGCACGCCGAGGCGATCGCTGAAGGGGCGGAGACCGGCTGGGCTCAGCTGGCCGAGGTCACGCTCGCATCTTGACGGTGGCGACCGGTCACGCTCGCTTCTTGACGGTGGCGACCGGTCACGCTCGCTTCTTGACGGTGACGACCGGTCACGCTCGCTTCTTGAAGGTGGACACCGCCCAGAGGTAGCCGACCACGCCGATCCCGGCGCACCAGGCGATCGCGGCGATCGCGTCGCCGGCGTGCAGCGTGCCGGTCAGCAGGCCGCGGAAGGTCTCGATGATCGGCGTGAACGGCTGGTACTCGGCGAACTGCTTGGCGCCCGGACCCATCTTGTCGGCCGGCACGATCGCGGTGCTCAGGAACGGCAGCATGATCAGTGGCACGGTGGCCAGGCCCGCCGTCTCCACGCTCTTGGCCGCCAGGCCCAGCGCCACGGTGAACCAGCCGATCGAGAAGCCGACCAGCACCACCATGCCGAGCACGCCGAGCCAGCCGGCCAGGCTCGCCGAGGGGCGGAAGCCCAGCGCGAACGCGGTGCCCACGATGGCGGCGACCGCGATCACGTTGTTGAGCAGGCTGGCGATCACGTGGCCGGTCAGCACCGCGCCCCGGGAGACGTCCATGACCTTGAACCGGTTGATGATGCCCTTGGTCATGTCCGAGTTCACCGCGGTCGCGGTGGACCCGAGCCCGTAGCAGATGGCCAGCACGATCATGCCGGGCGTCGCGTAGTCGACGTATTTGACACCGACGCTGAACGCGTCACCCAGCAGATATACGAACATCAGCATGATGACGACCGGGAAGAGCACCGCGTTGAACACCGCGGTCGGGTTCCGGAGGGTGTGCTTGAAGTTGCGGCGCAGCATGATCGCCGAGTCGCCGAGGGGGGATGCGACGGTGCTCATTTGGCGGAGACCTCCGTGTCGTGTCCGGTGAGGGCGAGGAAGACGTCGTCGAGGTCCGGCGTGTGCACGGAGAGCTCCTCGGCGTCGAGCGAGTACTCGGCGAGGCGGTCCAGCAGCGAGCGCAGCGACTTGGTGCCGCCGTCGCCGGCCACCTGCAGGGTGAGCGCCTCGTCGTCGCGGGTGGCGCCGGCCAGCACCCGGGCCGCCGCGTCCAGCGTGCTCAGGTCGGCGAACCGCAGCCGTACGTGGCTGCCCGGGATCTGCCGCTTGAGCTCGGCCGGGGTGCCCTGCGCGACCAACCGGCCCTGGTCGAGCACGGCGATCCGGTCGGCCAGCTGGTCGGCCTCGTCGAGGTATTGGGTGGTCAGGAAGACGGTGACCCCGCCGGCCACGAGGTCCCGGACGATGCCCCACATGGTGCGGCGGCTGCGCGGGTCCAGCCCGGTCGTCGGCTCGTCGAGGAAGATGATCCGCGGGTCGCCGACCAGGGTCATCGCCAGGTCCAGCTTGCGCCGCATGCCGCCGGAGTACGTCGAGGTGAGCTTGCCCGCCGACTCGGCCAGGTCGAACCGCTCCAGCAGGTCGCCGATCAGCCGGCCGGCGCCCGGCCCGACCCGGTGCAGGTCGGCCATCAGCTGAAGGTTCTCCTGCCCGGTCAGCAGGTCGTCGACCGCCGCGAACTGGCCGGTGACGCCGATCGCGGCGCGCACCGCCTTCGCCTCGGTGGCGGCGTCGTGACCGGCGATCCGCACCGAGCCGGCGTCCGCCTTGATCAGTGTGGTCAGCACGTTCACCGTGGTGGTCTTGCCCGCGCCGTTCGGCCCGAGCAGGGAGAAGATCGTGCCCGTGGGCACCTCCAGATCGATGCCGTCGAGGACCGTCCGCTCCCCGAAGGCCTTGCGCAGCTGCGAAACCTCAATCGCTGAACTCATGCCAAGAACGATCGAGGGCCGCCCTGTCACCGCTCTGACACGGCTCTGTCACGGCCCCTGTCATCGATGCCGGCCTCGGACGTACGGATAAGGATCGGTGCCGTTCCGGATAGAAACCCACCAACGGGGGAGCGAATGCACGTGCAGACGCGTGTGCCGACGCATGTTCTGGAGGATGCTGGGGTGATGGCGGTACGGGATGAAGCGGAACGGCGGGTGTGGACATTCGACGAGAACGACTATCTCTTCGGCGCCGGAGCGCTGCTGATGATCGTCGAGAGCGTCGACTGGTCCCGGCCACGGACGCGGGACGGCGAGACCTGGTACGACGTGCAGGGGGTCGAGGTGTGCCCCGACGGCCGGATCGTCGGGCCGCGGCGCACGACCGTGAAAGCCGCCCGGCTGCGAACCGCCGGCCAGCATTGAGGCGTCGCCTTTCCCGGCGGGACGCGGACATCCGTACTACTCTGCGACAGGTTGGCACTGTCGCATGAGGAGGCTGGATGAAGGCCGTCATCTACCGCGACAACGGTGGGCCCGAGGTGCTCGAACTTCACGACCGGGAACCGGCCGAGCCCGGTCCCGGCGAGGTGCGGGTGCGGGTCGCCGTGTCCGGCGTGAACCCGACCGACTGGAAGACCCGCTCCGGCGCCACCAACCCGAAGCTGTACGCCGAGGTCACCCCGGGCCTGGACGGCGCCGGCGTGATCGACGCGGTCGGTCCCGGCGAGGACCGGGGCCGGATCGGCGAGCGGGTGTGGCTGTTCCTGGCCGGCGCCGGGCGGCAGGTCGGCACGGTCGCCGAGGCGGTCGTGGTGCCCGCCGACCGGGCGGTGCCGCTCCCCGATGACGCGAGCTTCGACCTCGGCGCCGCGCTCGGCGTGCCCGCGCTCACCGCGCACCGCACGCTCACCGTCGCCGAGGACGGGCCCCGCCGGCTGCATCCCGGTGCGCTCGACGGCAAGGTGGTGCTCGTCGCCGGCGGGGCCGGAGCGGTCGGGCACGCGGCGATCCAGCTCGCCCGCTGGGCCGGCGCCACCGTCCTCACCACGATCAGCGGCCCGGAGAAAGCCCGGCTGGCCACCGCCGCCGGCGCCCACCACGTGCTCAACTACCGCGAGGACGACCCGGCCGCGGAGATCCGCAAGATCGCGCCGGACGGCGTGGACCTGATCGCCGAGGTGGCGCTGGGTGCGAACCTCGCCCTCGACCTGGCGGTGCTGCGCACCAGGGGGACCATCTCCACGTACGCCAACGACGGCGCCAAACGCGTCGAGCTGGACGTGCGGCAGAACATGACGCTGAACACCCGCTTCCAGTTCCTGGTGCTCTACACGGTCGGGTCGGAGGCGCTCGCCGCGGGCGCCGAGGACGTGGCCGCCGCCGTCGCCGACGGCGCGCTGCCGGTCGGCGCGGAGCACGGGCTGCCGCTGACCCGCTTCCCGATCGGACGCACCGCCGACGCGCACCGCGCCGTGGAGAACGGCGCCGTCGGCAAGGTGCTGATCGACGTCGGCGGGACCGCCTGATGGGGTACGCCCGACGGCTCGCCGCCGGCCAGGTCTGCCGGATTCACACGTACGAGATCAGCACCGGTGTGTCGCATCTGGTGCACGCCAGCTCGACCGTGCTCTACGAGGCGCCGAACTGGACCGCGAGCGGCGACCTGATCCTGAACGGCAACGGTCTGTTGTGGAGCGTGCCGGCCGACGGGTCGGCGGCGCCCCGGCCGATCCCGCTGCGCGGCGTCCCCGAGCTGAACAACGACCACGTGCTCGCGCCCGGCCACGAGACGGTCTACCTCTCCGCCGGGGACGGGCAGCTGCACGCGGGCTCGCCGGCCGGCGGCCCGGTCCGCCGGATCACCTCTGACGAGCGCAAGATGCACTTCCTGCACGGGGTGAGCCCGGACGGCCGGACCCTCGCGTACGTGGGGGTCGAGGAGAAGGACTGGAGCACGGCGAGCCTCTGGACGATCGGGGCGGACGGCACGGGCGACGCCCGCCTCACGCCGCCCGGCGGCATCGACGACGGCCCGGAGTACACGCCCGCCGGGGACTGGATCTTCTTCAACACCGAGCGGTTCGGTCATGCGCAGATCGCTCGGATCCGGCCGGACGGGACCGGTCTCGAGCGGTTGACGTCCGACGAGCGGGTGAACTGGTTCCCGCACTTCTCGCCGGACGGCTCGCTGGTGGTCTACCTCAGCTACCCGCCCGGCACCCAGGGGCACCCGGCCGACCTGCCGGTCGAGTTGCGGCTCGTCTCCGCCGACCGGTGGGACTCGCCGCGCACGGTGGTGTCGCTGCCCGGGGGACAGGGGACCATCAACGTGAACAGCTGGTCGCCGGACTCGGGTTCGTTCGCGTACGTGGACTATCCGGTCACGGCCGAGGCGCGTACATGATGACGCCGACCCCGGCCAGGCAGATGAGCGCACCGATCACGTCGTAGCGGTCGGGGTGATACCTGTCGACGGCCATCGCCCAGCCAAGCGAGCCGGCCACGAAGACGCCACCGTAAGCGGCCAGGATCCGGCCGAAGTTCGCGTCCGGCTGAAGCGTGGCGACGAAGCCGTACGCCCCGAGCGCGGCGACGCCGGCGCCGACCCACAGGAGGCCGCGGTGCTCCCGCACGCCCTGCCAGATCAGCCACGCGCCCCCGATCTCCGCCACGGCGGCGACCACGAACAGCAGCAGAGACCGGAAGATCGTCATACCTGATCGCACCATATCTCCGTCTCGCGGGCGCCGCCGCGCCGGTGATGACCAAGGGCCGGACGCGGCGGCCGCCGCTGAACGCGCCGAGAGCCGGGTCAGTCGTGCCAGTCGATGGAGCGGGTTCGGTTGGGGGTTTGGCCCGGCCGGGTGCGGCGGGTCGGGCGGGGGTCGGGGGCGGTGAGGATGGCCCAGACGATTTTGCCGTCGCGGGTGGGGAGGGCGCCCCAGGCGGTGGTGGTCGTATGGACCACGCGGAGCCCGCGGCCGCGGCCGTCCGGGTCGCCGGGGTCGCGGGCGGGGCCCACGGTCAGGTGCGGGAATCGGGGGCTGCGGTCGTGCACGGTCAGGTGCAGGCCGTGGGACTGGCGGCCGATGGCGACGCCGACCCGGGTCTCGGCGTGTTCGAGGGCGTTCGCGACCAGTTCGGTCAGCACCGCGGTGGCCAGGCGGGTCAGGGACGGCACTCCCCAGGCGGCGCAGGCCTCGGCGACCGCTCGGGTGACCGGCGACAGCGTGTCGAGCTCGGGGTCGAGGTGCAGGGTCACCCGGTCGGGGCGCTCCGCGACGGCGGTCAGGGCGGCTCGAGCCTGCGTGGGCGACGGATGGACGGGCAGGCCCCAGCGGGCGTCGCGGCGGCCGAGGATCGTGGCCAGCGGCGCCGTGGCGGGCAGGCACGCCACCAGCGGCACGGGGTTCGCTGCCTGCGTGCCCCAGAGGCGGGCGGCGCTCCACAGGGCGGCGCCGGCGCCGGTGGCGTCGGCCAGCCCGCGCAGGTCGGCGAGGATGCCGGCGGGCCGGCTGACCAGGCAGTCGCGCAGCACCGCGGCCGTGGTGGTCTGCAGCGCGTCGGTCCAGCGGCCGCGAACGGTGATCTCGATCAGGGCGGTGTCGAAGTCGCCGCGGACGGTGATCCCGGTCCGGTCGGTGTCGAGGTCGGCGTGGACGGTGACCGCCTGCTCGCGAGCCCGGGCGCCGGAGTCGTACAGCAGGAACGGTGGTTGGTCACGCCTCATGGCCGCGCGTCCCGGATGCGGAGGCTGGCCCACACGACCTTGCCGTCGTCGCGCAGGTGGCAGCCCCACCGGTGTGCGGTCGCGGCCACCAGCAACAGACCACGCCCGGTGTCCGGTGCCTCGCCCGGGCGTGGCTTGTCGGTGGATCCGTCCTGGACACTGATCAGCAGATAGCGGGGCCCGACCGACAGCCGGATCGCCGCCAGCGTGCCGGCGTGCACGGCGGCGTTCGCGGCCAGCTCACCCGCGATCAGGCAGGCCGGGCCGACCAGATGCGGCAGCCGCCAGCGGTCACACGCGTCGGCGGCCAGCTCCCGGGCCCGGGCCTCGGCCTCGGCCACCGGCAGCAGCGTGTCGGAGATCAGCGCCGTCCGGCGCCGGGCCGGTACGGACAGGGCCTGTTCGACCGTGGCGAACACCTGCAGACTCCGGTTCATGGCGAGCGCTCGGGTGGTCTGCTCGTCGCGGGCGCACAGCAGCAGCGGGGTGCCGGGCCACATCGCGGCCTGCCGGCCGATCGCGGTGAACACCGCCATCGCGGACGGCTGGCGGACGCGCACCTCGGTCAGGTCGACCACCACCGCGCCCGGCTGCTCCACCAGGGCCTTCAGCAGCGCCGCTCGAACCGCCGGAGCGCTCGCCAGCGACAGTTCGCCGGACAGTCGCACCAACAGCCTGTCACCGATCTGCTGCTGTTCGTATGTGAGCGGTGCCACATGCCTCATCGTCTTGCATTGCCGTCCGCTGCGCCATCCGCCACACGAGCCGAACCGGATGGGAACTCTTCTTTACTTGAAGTCGTCGATTCGGGAGACTGCGGCGATGGGCGAGGTCTTTCCGATGCCCGCTGTGGGTGATCTCTTCACCGACATGCGTGGCGGCGATCGAAGGATGCGGGTCAGCTACCACGAAGGCCCCGGCGTGGTGGTGGTGTCGCTGTGGGCGGACACGGTGTGCCGAGGCACCTTCCAGCTCGCCACCGGCGACGTGGCCCGACTCGTCGCGTTGTTGTCACAGGTCGAGCGGTCGGCCGGCGACCTCGACAGCCCGGCGAACGCGCAGGCGGAGGCGGCCACCCGTCAGCCGGCGACGCCATCCCCGGAGCAGACCGGCGACGTGAGCAGGGCAGCACTTCCGGCGGTTCGTACGCCACGGGTCGCCTGAGGCCGTCCGGAAGGCCGGCCACCGGCAGACCGGCCGGAGGTAGATCTCAGCGCTCCTCGACCGTCGTCAGGTCGTCCAGGCCGGCGATGGTCAGGACCGGTGCGAGCAGCGGCGTCGCGACCAGGTGGACCCGTTCCAGGTACGGGAAGATGGCCGCCAGGCCCGCGCTGTCGATGTACTCCACGCCGGTCAGGTCGACCACCAACGCGCCGTCGCCGGTCCCGGCCAGCGCGGCCGAGAAGTTCTCGGCGTTGCTCATGTCGATCTCACCTACCGCGGCGAGGACCACCGTGCCGTCCGGCCGGGTGCCGGTGGTGAGCGTCAGCGCTGTGCTCATCCGGGAATCCTCGCCTGCAGGCCGACGACGGTGCCGCCGGGGCCGGTCGTCACGGTCACGTCGGTCATCAGGGCCCGCATCAGCAGGAAGCCGCGGCCGCGGTGCGGGTTGGCGTCCGGCTGCGGGGTCTTCCACCGGCCACTGTCGGCGATGGTCAGCCGGATCTCCTCGGCGTTCGCCGCGGCGTGCAGCCGGATCCGGCCCGGCGGGCCGTGGCGGTGCCCGTGCTCGATCGCGTTCGCGCACGCCTCGCCGGCCGCGACCAGCACGTTCTGCGCCGTCTCGGGGTCGATGCCGCAGCGGGCCAGCCAGCCGCGCAGCGACGAGCGGACCGCCGCCAGCGAGGTGGACGCGGCCGGGAAGTCCACCTCCAGCGGGCCGGGGTGCCGGTAGAGCAGCAGCGCCACGTCGTCGTCGAAGCCGCCGGGCGGGGACATGCCGGCCATCACGTCGCCGGCGAGGTCTTCCAGGGCGGCCGAGCGGCCCGCCCGGACGGCGGCCGTCACCTGGTCGATCCCGGCGCTCAGCGGCCGGCGCCGGCGCTCGACCAGCCCGTCGGTGTAGAGCAGCAGGGTGGCCCGGGCCGGCATGGTGTACTTCGCCTCCGGCCGGTCGGTGACCGAGCGTACCCCCAAGGGTCGTGATCTTCCCTGGTCGAGCAGGGTGGTCGCGCCGTCCGGGCCGCTGACCACGGCCGGGGGATGGCCGGCGCTCGAATAGGCCAGGTCGCCGGTGGCCGGGTCGAGGACGCCGCAGAAGACCGTGGCGCACATGGCGCCGGGCAGCTGGGCGGCGAACCGGTCGAGCGCGGTCAGGGTCTGCGCCGGGTCGGTGTTCTGCAGCAGCAGCGCCCGGCAGGCGCTGCGCAGCTGGCCCATCACGGTGGCCGCCTGCAGGCCGTGCCCGACGCAGTCGCCGACCACGATGCCGATCCGCCCGCCGGCCAGGGTGACCGTGTCGTACCAGTCGCCGCCGACCTTCAGCGGGCGGGTGGCGGGCTCATAGCGGACGGCGAAACCCGGCGGGAGCTGCGCCGGGCCGAGGATGGCCCGTTGCAGGGCGAGGGCGGTCTCCCGCTGCTGGTCGTTCTGGTGCACCCGGTGCAGCCCCTGCCCGAGGTAGCCGGCCAGCAGCCCGAGCAGCGTCTGGTCCTGCTCGGTGAACGGCCGGTTCGCGCCCGGCTCGATCCAGAGCACCAGCGTCCCGCTCGGGTGCTCGAGCGCGACCCCGGCGCCGCCGGTCCGCTCGGCCCGCGGGGTCAGCGGCGCGCCGTCCCGCAGTGCGCGGATCGCCGCGCGGCGCGGCTCGGGCAGGCCGTCCCAGCTCACCTCGGGATCGGTGGCGATGACGGCCGGCCGGTCGGCACCGTCGAAGATCGCGGCGTACACCCGGGTGGCCTGCCACAGCTCGGCGAGCGCGGTGAGCGCGCCGCGCAGCGCCCCGGCCAGGGTCTCCGCCTGCGACAGCCGGACGCTCAGCGTGGCGAGCGCTCCGTCGCGCTGCACGACGTAGTGGTCCGCGGTCACGTCGCGGAACGTGCCGACGATCACCCGCCGGCCGGTCTCCGGGTCGGTGACCTGGCTGAACGCGGCCGCTGCCCAGAGCCGGTGCCCGTCGCGGTGGGTGACCGGGATGGTGTACGTGCCGCGCGGCTGCTTCAGCAGCATCGCGAACGCGTCGGACACCTGGCGGTAGCCGTCCGGGTCGGTGGCCCGGTCCGGCCACCACGGGTGGATCGGCTGGTAGGGCAGGCCCTCGGGGCCGTACCCGAGGATGTCGGTGAACGTCGAGTTGATCTCGATGATGGCGCCCTGGTCGTCGCAGACGAAGAACGCCTCCTGCAGCGAGTCGACCAGCGCGGTGCGCCAGCGCAGGTGATGGTTGCGCAGGCGGGCGAGCGCCACATTGCCCCGTACGCGGGCCAGCAGCTCCGCCGAGGAGAAGGGCTTGACCAGGTAGTCGTCGGCGCCCGCCTCCAGGCCCTCGATCGAGGCCTCCTGGCCGGCCCGGGCGGAGAGCAGCAGCACCGGGGTGCTCGCCGTCAGCGGGTCCGCGCGCAGCGCCGCGACCAGCTGGAGCCCGTCCAGGCCGGGCATCATCACGTCGCTGACGATCAGATCCGGCCGGTACGAGCGGGCGGCGTCCAGCGCGGCCTGCCCGTCGGCCACCGTCCGCACGTGGTGGCCGGCCGAGCCCAGCAGCCGGGTGAGGTAGTCGCGCATGTCGGCGTTGTCGTCGGCGACCAGCACCCGCACCTTCGCCGCGTCCGCCACCGGGGCCTCGTCCTCGGTGCCCGTCCACCGCAAAGCTTCCTGCACGTACGGTTCGGCGGCGCCCGAGACGACGTACGGTTCGGCGGCGCCCGAGACGACGTACGGTTCGGCGGCGCCCGAGACGACGTACGGTTCGGCGGCGCCCGAGACGACGTACGGTTCGGCGGCGGCTTCGGCGGCGGCCGGGACCGTGGCCGGCCCGCCGGGGGAGACCAGCGCGTCGACCGGCAGGTGCGCCGAGCCGAACGGCAGCCGGATCTCGAAGGTGGTGCCGGCGCCGACCGTGCTCGCCGCCGTGATCGTGCCGCCGTGCAGCTCGACCAGCTCCTTCACCAGGGCCAGGCCGATGCCGCTGCCCTCGTTCGAGCGGGACCGGGTGGTCTCGACCCGATGGAAGCGCTCGAACAGCCGCGGCATCTCCGCCTCGGGGATGCCGGCGCCGGTGTCCGCCACGGTGACCACCGCCCGGTCGCCGCCGGCCCGCACCGCCACCCGCACGCCGCCGGTGAAGGTGAACTTCAGCGCGTTGCTCAGCAGGTTGAGGACCACCTTCTCCCACATGCCGCGGTCCAGGTACACCGGCTCGGCCAGCGCCGGGCACCGCACCTCGAAGGTGAGCCCGGCCCGCTCGACCGCGGACCGGAACACGCTGGCCAACTCGGCCGTGGCGGCGGCCAGGTCGACGGGCTCGAACCGCGCCTGCATCCGGCCGGCCTCGATCCGCGAGAAGTCCAGCAGCGTGTTGACCAGCTTGCCCAGGCGCAGGCCGTTGCGGTGGATCAGGTCCAGCTCCGCGCGTACGCGATCGTCGGCCGGCGCCCACCGGGACCGCAACTCGTCCACCGGCCCCATGATCAGGGTCAGCGGGGTGCGGAACTCGTGACTGATGTTGGCGAAGAACGCGGTCTTCGCCCGGTCCAGCTCGGCCAGTTCCTCGGCCCGCCGCTGCTGCGCCTCGTAGCCGCGGGCGCTGGCGATGCCGGCCGCGACATGCCGCGCGGCCAGCTCGATGAACCCGCGATAGCCGTCGTCCAGGGTGCGGTAGCGATTCAGACCCACGACCATGAAGCCGTACGGGACGCCGCCCGGTTGCGCCAGCGGGACCAGCAGCGCCTGGGTCGGCGGCTCCGGCCAGGCGCCGGCCGGAAGGTCGCCGAACGGCTCCCCGGTCAGCTCGACCAGCGCCGGCGTCTCGCCCGGCCAGACCCGCGGGTCGGCCGCCGGATGCCCGGCCGGGATGCCGGTCGCTCCGGCCAGCCGGGTGGCGCCGTCGTCGAACAGGTAGGTCAGCGTGAACGGCAGGTCGTGTGGGTTGCGCCCCAGCTGCACCCCGGCGAAGGCGAGCATCTGCTGTTCGGAGCGGACCGAACCGGGATCGGAGCCGAGGTCGCGCAGCGTCGCCATCCGCCGCTCGCCGATCACCCGGTCGGTGTCCTCGCTGACCACGCAGAGCATGCCGACCAGCTCGCCGTCGTCGTCGCGCAGCGGGCTGTACGAGAAGGTGTGGTACGTCTCCTCGGGGTACCCGGACCTTTCCAGGAACAGCAGCAGACCCTCGTCCCAGGTCGCCTGCCCGGTGGAGAGCACCGTCTCGATCCGCGGGCCGATGTCGCCCCAGATCTCCGCCCACACCTGGCCGGCCGGGCGTCCCAGCGCCCACGGGTACTTGTCGCCCAGCGTGTCCCGCCGGTATGCGGCGTTGCAGAAGAAGGTGAGCTCGGGCCCCCACGCCATCCACATCGGGAACTGCGACGCCAGCAGGATGCTCACCGCGGTGCGCAGGCTCTGCGGCCAGCCGTCCGGTGACCCGAGCGGCGTCGCCGCCCACCCGACGGCTTCGAGGTCCCGGCCGACGTCACCTCCGCCGGCAAACCCCAGATCGCTCATCGATGTCAGCTTAGGATGTCGTCGCCGGGGCTGCTCACCACTCGGACGGGCGAATTCTCAGCGGGCCAGGGCGCGCTCGAGCTCGGCCTTGCTCATCGACGAGCGGCCCTGGATGTTGCGCTTCTTCGCCTCGTTGTAGAGCTGCTCCTTGGTGCGGCCCTGCGCGCCGGTGTGCGACCGCTTGCCGCCGCGGTGCCCCGACGACACGTCCTTGATCGACGACCGGCTGGCGGTCTTCGACTCGCCGGCCCGCGCCCGCTCCTTGTTCACGGTGCGCGCGGCGATCTCCTCGGCCCGCTTCGTCGAGCCGCCGCGCTGCTTGACGCTGTCCTTGATGTGCTCGTACTGCCGTTCCCGCTTCGGGCTGGATCCTGCCGGCATGATCGCCTCCCGGTTGTGGTCGTCCTTCGCCCTACAGATCCCCAGACCTGGTCGGGGCGAAACTCGGTGATCGTCGGCGGTTGCCGGCCGTTGTAGCGTGCTGCTCATGGCGAGACGTGCCCGCGGCCGCGGCCGGACGTTGTCCCGGCGGCATCCCGAGTCGCCGCACCTGAGCCTCGCGGGGCCGGAGCGTCGGGCGTACTTCCAGCGGGCGGGCATCTGCGTGGCGATCGCCCTGATGCCGGCGGCGATCAACCTGCGCCCGCCGTTCGCGCCAGCCGACGTGGCCTGGGCGCTGGGGTGGGCAGCCCTGATGGTGGTCATCGCCGGCTACCACGTGCGGGTCGCCTACGGGTGGGTGCACATCGACCCGGTGGGGCTGCGGACGTCGAGGCTGTGGCGTGGCCGCCGGCTGCGCTGGGCGGAGATCGACATCCTGGAGGCGAAGACGTGGGGCGACTGGGGCGCCGGCCGGTGGTGGCTCCACCGATACGGCAGCGTCACCCTCGTCAAGGTGCGCACGTTCTCGGGGCGTAGCTACTATCTCCCCGCGCCACGCACGACGTCAGAGGGGACCGCCGAAGCCTTCCAGCGGCAGCTGCGCCAGTTGATGCGGCACGTGCCGGGATACTGAGCCGACCGGTCAGCCGAACAGCCGGCGCAGCCAGCGCAGGCTCTCCGGGGGCTGGAAGGTGGCGCCGCCCTCGTGCCCGTTGTACGGCCAGACCAGCACCTCGGTGGGGGCGGAGCGGTGGTTGACCGCGGCGTACACGGTCGAGGGCGGGCAGACCGCGTCCATCAGGCCGACGGTGTAGAGGGCCGGGCACCGGCCGCGGGCGGCGAAGTGGACGCCGTCGAAGTAGCCGAGCGTCTCGAAGACCTGTTCGACCTTGTCCCGGTTGGTGGCGCAGAGGTCGGCGAGTTCCCGGTACGGGTAAGCGTCGGAGATCTCGGTGGCCCGCCGGAAGAAGGTCAGGAACGGCACGTCGACGATCGCGCCGGCGATGTCGTGGCGCAGGCCGGCCACGGCCTGGGCGATGCCGCCGCCCTGCGACCCGCCGGCCACCACGATCCGGGACGCGTCCACCTCGGGGCGGCCGGCGGCGGCGTCGACCGCGCGGACCGCGTCGGTGAACAGCCGCCGGTAGTAGTACTGCATCGGGTCGAGGACGCCGCGGGTCATCAGGCCCACGTGCTGCGGGCCGACGCCGGGCAGGTCGGGGGTGTCGCCGTCGCCCTGGCCGCGCGAGTCCATCACCAGCACGGCGTAGCCGGCGGCGGGCCAGAGCAGCCATTCGTGCGGCCGGCCACGGCCCCCGCCGTACCCGATGAACTGAACGACGGCCGGCCGGGGACCGGTGGTGTGCCGGGGTACCAGGAACCAGGCGGCCACCCGCTGGCCGCCGAAGCCGGTGAAGCGCACGTCGAAGATCTCGACGCCGGGCATCAGCGCGTCGTACGGCTCGAAGGTGGCCGCCAGGTCGTGGCCGGCGGCCTCGTCGAGGGTCTTGCGCCAGAAGTCGTCGAAGTCCGCGGGCTCCGGTACGGCCGGCCGATAGGAGGCGAGCTCGGCGGGGGAGAGGTCGAATTGCGCCATCAGCACGGCCTCGCATTCCTGTGCACGCCGGTGGGGGGGGGGGGTCGTCGGACGATCTGCCCATCATGGACCTCGATGCCGGTGCGGAAGGGCAGCGACGCGCCGGGGTCGCCGGCGGCCGCGGGCGGGGTCAGCTCCGCCGGAGCCGGACGAGCGCGCCGGCGTGGTCGCGCCGGGCCACCCCGGGTCAGCTCCGCCGGAGCCGGACGAGTGCGCTGGCGTGGTCGCCGGCCGGCAGGTCGAGCGGCAGGCCGCGCCGGAGCAGCTCCTCCCCGGAATGGGTGGCGCCGGTGTCGAGATTCCGGTACTCCGCGCCGGCCTCCACCGCGGTGAGCGGGAGCGGCCCGGGGGAATGCCCGAAGGGGCGGGCCGGGCACCAGGCGAGGACCACGTGGTCGTCGCCACGCACGTAGTGCACGCCGGTGAGCGCCCCCTCGCCGGTCAGCCGGTACGCCGAGCCGTGCTGCACGACCGGTCGGATGATCTTGTAACGGGCGACCAGGCGGGCCGCCTCGGCCAGCTCCTCGGGGGTCCACGCGGTGAGGTCGCCGCCGAGGCCCAGCACCCCGGCCATGGCCACGTGGAAGCGGAACCGCAGCGGGGTGACCCGGCCGGTGGCGACGTTCGGGCTGTCGGTGACCCAGGCGCTCATCACCTGCGCCGGGAACAGCTGGGCGAAGCCGTGCTGGATGGCGATCCGGTCGACCGGATCCGTGTTGTCGGACGTCCACACCTGGTCGGTGCGGGCCAGGATGCCGAGGTCGGCCCGGCCGCCGCCGCCCGCGCACGACTCGATGCGCAGCCCGGGATGGTCGGCGCGGAGCCGATCCATGATCTGGTGGACAGCCCGCGCCTGGCCCTCGTACGCGTCGTCCGGGGCCTCGGTGAGCGGACGGTTGCAGTCCCACTTGAGGTAGTCGAGGCGCAGCTCGCCGACCAGCTGGTCGAGCCAGGCGTGTGTCCGGTCGCGGACCTCCGGCCGGGCCAGGTCGAGCACGAGCTGATGGCGCATCTCGGTGCGGCGGCGGTGCGGCTCGTGCAGGACCCAGTCGGGGTGCTCACGGTAGAGGTCGCTGTCGGGGTTGACCATCTCCGGCTCGACCCAGAGGCCGAACCGCATGCCGAGGCGGCGGACCTCGTCGGCGAGCGGCGCGAGTCCCCGCGGGAACCGGCGCGGGTCGGGGTGCCAGTCGCCGAGGCCGGCCCGGTCGCTGGTGCGGGCGCCGAACCAGCCGTCGTCCAGCACGAACAGCTCGGCGCCCAGCTCCTGGGCCTTCGCCGCCAGCGCCAGCTGCCCGCTCTCGTCGACGTCGAAGCCGGTTGCCTCCCAGGAGTTGTAGAGGACCGGCCGCGACTCGCCGGGGTACGGCAGCACCGCGGCGCGCAGGTAGTCGTGCCAGGCGCGGCTTGCGGCCCCGAAGCCGTCCGGGGTGTACACGCCGGCGAAGATCGGCGTTTCTCGCGATCCGCCCGGCTCCAGACGCGACACCAGGCCCTCGTGCCCGGTCCCGCCGGTCCATCCGGTGTGGCCGCCGGGGTCGCGGTGCACGGTCACCCGCCAGGAGCCGCTGCAGGCCAGCGCCGCGGACCACACCTCGCCGTGCTCCTCGCCGGCGGTGCCGTCGTCGACCGCCAGCCACGGGTTCGCGTGGTGGCTGGTGATCCCGCGGCGGCTGGTCAGCACGGTCTCGGCCACCGGCAGCCGCTCCCGGCGGAGCCGGAACTCGCTGTTCCAGGCGCCGACCAGGTGGCTGAGCCGGTAGTCCGGCCGGTGCGGCACGGTCCAGGCCGCGGAGTCGCAGCGGAGCACCGTGATCGGCTCGGCGCCGGTGTTGGTGACCGATGTCCACCGCTCCAGGGCGCCGCCGCGGGCCCGATAGTGCAGAACGATCTCGAGCGGGTAGAACCGGTCCGCGAGCCGGATCGCCAGCTCGTCCTCGCCGATCTCGTGCTCCCGGTACTCCCACTCGACCGCCCGGGCGCCGTCCGCGAAGCGGACGATCAGGCCGGCCGGCCCGAACCGGTCGCCGCCCTCGACGGGCAGTTCCGCCACGCCGGGGCCCTGCTCGAAGCTGCCGCCCGCGGAGCCGGGTGCCGCCTCGGCCAGGGCGCGGGCCGTCACCAGGGAGATCGGCGCGCCCCAGTGCACGTGCCGGACGCCCAGGTCGGCGTCGATCCGGGCGGCGTACCCGAAGGTCGGGGTGTTTATCAGCCAAAGGCGGCGATCGGTGGCAAAAGTGACGGTCATACCGAATTCCTAGCGGATCACGCGGGCTAAGTCGTGCTTGCCGAGCGCTGGATCGGCGTTTCGTCGCTGGCTACCCCCTACCGGGCGGCCCGCTCGCCGTCGGTCCGCTCCCGTTCGAGGAATGGTCCGCGGTGCCGCCGCCGTGAGTTCCCAGCCTCGGTTGAGACGCGCAGCAAATAACTGGGCAAAGAATGGGAACGCCTGCGTTCTGGAAACACGCGGACGGCGTTGTTAAATCGTCGACGAAATGGCGGACGGCGACACGTCCGTGAAAAGAATTTTATTTTGCGGCACACTAGCTCGGTTTTGCTGGCACTAAATCGTGCGCACCTTTGCTCAATGGGAAACATTACCGGGTTGTTTCGACATTGGTCCATGCGCATGTGTGGCATTCACTCCCTACTATCCCGATCGCGGCGACGAAGCCGCGCTCGAACAACGGAAGGGAATCGTGCATGCCACGTCTCGGCAGAACCGTGCTGGTGACCGGAATGGTCGCCAGTGTGCTCATGGCCGGGGCCGCGGCGCCGGCCGCGGCCGCCACCGCCGCCAAGACAGATCAGACGTCCGCTCAGGAGCGTAAGCGGGTCGACAGCGTACCCACGCCGAGGCTCGGCTGGTACAAGTGCTACGACACCGCCGAGTGCACGACGACTTGGCTCCCGCTCGACTACGACAACCCGAAGGGGCCCAAGACCGAGATCGCGCTGCTGCGCGTCAAGGCCAAGGACCAGAAACACAAGATCGGCAGCCTGTTCCTCAACCCGGGCGGACCGGGCGGCTCCGGCACGCAGATCGCGATGTTCGCGCAGTACTTCCTCAGCCCGTCGCTGCTCGACCGGTTCGACATCGTCGGATTCGACCCGCGCGGCGTCGCGAGCAGCACCAACGTGAAGTGCTTCAAGACGGTCAAAGACCAGACCGTGGTGCTCAACAACATGAACGTCGCGTTCCCGTGGGGCAAGGCCGAGGAGCAGAAGTACGTCGGTGCGGCCAAGCAGCTGGGCAAGGCGTGCTCGTCCACGGGCAAGCCGCTGTCCGGCTCGATGTCGACCGCCGAGGTGGTTCGGGACATGGACGTCCTGCGCCGCGCGGTCGGTGACAAGAAGCTGAGCTACCTCGGCTTCAGCTACGGCACCGCGATCGGTCAGTACTACGCCAACATGTTCCCGGACCGGTTCCGGGCGATCGTGGTGGACGGCGTGCTCGACCCGTCGCACTGGGTCGGCACCAAGGCGACCGCGAACCAGGAGCAGGACCAGCGGTTGCGCTCGGCCGACGGCGCGTACCGGGCGCTGCAGGAGATCCTGAAGCGGTGCGATGCCGCGGGCGAGAAGTACTGCGCGTTCGCGGCCGGCGACCCGGTGGCCAACTTCGACACGATCGCTCAGAAGCTTCGCCAGAAGCCGTTGGTGGTCACCGACGAGTCCGGCAGCTACACGATCACCTACGCGGACTTCGTCGGCGGCATCCTCGGCGACCTGTACGACGTGGGCGCCGGCGACTGGGTCACCCAGGACTCGCAGTTCGTCTGGACCCTGCTCAACCCCGCCAGCCAGGCGGCGGCACGAGCCAAGGCGAAGACCGGTCTGATCGCGCGGATCAAGCAGGCCCGCGCCAAGAAGCCGGCTCGGGACTTCCCGTACGACAACGGCTTCGAGACCTTCCTGGGCGTCGACTGCACCGACGCGCTGCACCCGCAGGACGCGGGCCAGTGGCCGGCGCTGATGGTGAAGGCCGACAAGCGGGCGCCGTACTTCGGCCGGGCCTGGGGCTGGTCGACCGTGCCGTGCGCGCGGAACACCTGGACCGTGCGGGACGAGGACGCGTACACCGGGCCGTGGAACCGCAAGACGGCGGCGCCGGTGCTGATCGTCGGCACCCAGTGGGACCCGGCGACCAACTACGACGACGCGGTCTCGGCCTCGAAGCTGCTGCCGAACAGCCGTCTGCTGTCGAACACGAACTGGGGGCACACGTCGTACGGCACGTCCGACTGCGCCACCAACGCGATCGACAACTACCTGCTCAAGGGCACGCTGCCGGCCAAGGGGACGCTCTGCCAGGGCGCCTACCAGCCGTTCCTCGAGCCGCTGCCGACCGACTCGGCGCTGAGCGCGTCGAAGCGGCAGGCGACGGCCGCGCAGGACCACAGGGCGCCGGTGGCGGGCCCGCCGATGCCCTCCACGCTGAACGGCACCCGATAGGAATCGATCGGAAGTGACCCACGCCGTCCTCGACGGGGAGCGGCGGCAACGGTCAGCCCCGATCAGTCATGAGCACGCGGCGCCCGGCAACGGGCGCCGCGTCGCGTCTCCGGGCAGGGCACCGGCCCAGGTTCCTAGGACAGCGTTTCGAGTCGGGTCAGCGCGCTCGAAGTCGGGGCGCAAACACCTTTCCGGGCATCAGCCCAGGTTCCTAGGACGGCATAGCGGCAGTGGGCTGTGACGACACTGAGAGCGCCGCGCGGCGGGCCGGGTTGGGCGGGTGAGGGCGGGCGCGAGAGGATCGCCCTGTGGTGGGGCACGGGGAGACGGGTTCGCGGATGCGCGTGCGGGTGCTGGGCGCCTTCGAGGTGACTCGCGGCGACGAGGTCGTGCCGGTGCCCGGTGCCCGCGCCCGTGGCCTGCTGACCCGGCTCGCGCTGGCCGGCGGCAGCCCGGTCGAGGCGGGCGCCCTGGTCGACGCCCTCTGGCCGGAGGAGCGGCCCGCCGACCCGGCCAACGCCCTGCAGTCGCTGGTGTCCCGGCTGCGCAGGATGCTCGGCGCGGCCGGCACGGTGACCCAGACCGACGGCGGCGGCTACCGGCTCGACGTGGCGGCCGGGGACGTGGACGCGCTGCGCTTCGAGCGGCTCGCCGCCGACGGTCGCGACCGGCTGCGGGCCGGCGACCCGAGCGCCGCGATCGCGGTGCTGCGCGAGGCGGTGGACTGCTGGGCCGGGCACCCCGGCGGCGAGCCGGCCCTGATCGCCGCGGTCGCGCCGGCCGTCGCCACCCGGCTCGCGCGGGAGCGCGCCGACACCGAGGCCGACCTGGGCGAGGCCGAGCTCGCGCTGGGCCGGGCCGCCGCGGCCGCCACCGTGCTGTCCGCGCTGCTCGCCGAGAACCCGTTGGACGAGCGCGCGGCCGGCCTGCTGATGGACGCGCTCGCCGCGCAGGGGCGGCAGGCCGAGGCCCTGGCGCTGTTCGAGCGGGTGCGTGAGGCCCTCGCCGACCGGCTCGGCGTGGACCCGGGTGTCGCGCTGCGCGAGCGGCACCTGCGGATGCTGCGAACGCCGGAGCCCAGCACCGGGCCGGCCGACTCGCCGGCGCCGATCAGCCGGCCGATCCGGAGCAATCTGCCCGCGCCGGTCACCAGCTTCGTCGGCCGCGACGACGACCTGGGCCGGATCGACACGCTGCTGGCCGCCGGCCGGCTGGTCACCGTGCTCGGGCCGGGCGGGGCCGGCAAGACCCGGCTCGCGCTGGAGGCGGCCCGGCGGCGCCGGCACGAGTTCCGCGACGGCGTCTGGCTGGTCGACCTCGCCGCGGTCACCGAGGCCGCCAAGGTCAGCGGTGCGGTGCTGGCCGCGATCGGGTTGCGCGGGGCGGCGCTGTTCGACACCTCCGGCAAGATCTGGGTCGAGGGCGACGACGTCGACGTGCTCGTCGAGGAGCTCAACAGCCGGGAGAGCCTGCTCGTGGTGGACAACTGCGAGCACCTGATCGACGCGGTCGCGTACCTGA
Source organism: Actinoplanes sp. KI2 (assembly GCF_025630775.1). Taxonomy (GTDB): domain Bacteria; phylum Actinomycetota; class Actinomycetes; order Mycobacteriales; family Micromonosporaceae; genus Actinoplanes. The sequence continues at coordinate 14,796 of NZ_JAOSZE010000031.1, read as the reverse complement.
TCGCGGCGCTGCTGCCGCGCTGCTCGCAGCTGCGGGTGCTGGCCACCAGCCGGGAGCCCCTCGCGGTCGACGGCGAGGCGCTGGTGCCGCTCGGGCCGCTGACCTTGCCCGAGCCGGCGGACGACGTGGCGGAGGCCCGGCGTACGGCATCGGTCCGGTTGTTCACCGAACGGGCCGCCGCGGTCCGGCCCGGCTTCGACGTCGACCCGGAGACGCTGGGCGACGTGGTCCGGATCGTGCGCGGCCTGGACGGCATGCCGCTGGCGCTGGAGCTGGCCGCGGCCCGGTTGCGCACGCTGTCGCTGGCCGAGCTCGCCGCCGGGCTCTCCGATCGGTTCCGGCTGCTCACCACGGGCAGCCGGACGGCCTATCCGCGGCACCGCACGCTGCGCGCGGTCATCGCGTGGAGCTGGGATCTGCTCACCGAGCCCGAGCGTACGGTGGCCGAACGGGTCTCCGTCCTGCCCGGCGGCGTCACCGAGGCCTCGGCCACCGCGATCTGCGCCGACACCCGGGTGCCCGCGGCCGAGGTGCCGGAGCTGCTGGCCGCCCTGGTCGACAAGTCGCTGTTGCACCTGGCGGCGGACGCCGGCCGCTATCGGATGCTGGAAACCCTGCGTGAGTACGGGATCGAGCGCCTCGCCGAACAGGGCACGCTGCGCACCACCCGGGATCTCGCGGCCGGTTACCTGGCCGAGCTGGTCGCCCGGCTCGACCCGCGGCTGCGCGGGCCGGACCAGCTGGCCGCGATCGCCGCGCTGAGCAGCGAGTACGACAACGCGCTGGCGGCGCTGCGGCACCTGATCGAGACCGGCGACGGCGACGCCGCCGGTGCCCTGGGGCTGAACCTCGCCTGGTACTGGCAGATGTTCGGGCGGCACGCCGAGGCCGCCTACTGGCTGGAGCAGGCCCTCGCCCTGCCCGGCGGGCCGTCGATCGACCGGGACTGCGCCGAGGCGATCATGCTGCTCAACCAGATCAGCTACCGGGGCTCGGCGATGGACGAGGTGAACAGGGCCCGCGAGGCCGAGCTGCGGGCGCTGGCCGACCGGCTCACCGGGTACCCGGAGCTGCCCGGCTTTGCCGCCGCGCTGGCCGCGATGACGCTGGCCTTCCTGGAGAGGTTCGACGACGCCCTGACGATCATCGATCGGCTGATCGACGGGCCGGACCCGTGGGTCTGCGGCCTGGCCCGCATGTTCCGGGCGCAGTTCGCCGAGAACAACGGCGACGTCGGGCAGTTGCGGGTCGATGTGGAGGGCGCGCTGGACGCGTTCGGCCGGGTCGGTGACCGCTGGGGGCTGGCGACGTCGCTGCCGATGCGGGCCCAGCTGCGGCAGTACGACGGCGACCTGGACGGCGCGCTGACCGACCTGAGCCGGGCCCGGTCGATGGCCCGCGAGTTCGGGTCGCTCAGCCTCAGCGACGAGATCTTCATCGACCTGCGCTGGATCGACCTGTACATGCGGCGCGGCGAGACCGAGGCGGCGATCGAGATGATCGGCGGGACCCGGGACCGGGCGATGCGGTCCGGCTCGTCCGAGATGATCATCCTGGTCGACGCGCTCGAGGCCGGGCTGTGGCTACGGCTGGACGATCTGGACCGGGCCCGGGAGCTGGTCGAGGTGGCGGAGGCGGGGATGGCCGCCGGGCTGCCGTTCGCCGGGGACCACGGCACCGCGCTGATCGGTGGCGTCCGGGCGATGCTCTGCATCAAGCTCGGGGACGACGCCGGTGCCGCGGTGGCGCTGGAGCGGGCGTACGCGGCGGCGGTGGAGAGCCGGGACATGCCGATCCTGTCGATGACAGCCGTGACCGGCGCCGCGCTGGCCGAGGCGCGCGGCCGGCACCGCGAGGCGGCGCTGCTGCTCGGCGCGGCGTCCCGGCTGCGCGGCACCCACGACCGGACCGACCCGCACGTACGCGAACTCGCCCAGCGCGGCCGGGAGGCGCTGGGCGAGGACGGTTTTGCCGAGGCGTACGAAACAGGTTGGATGTTGGAACCGAAGACGGCCTCGGCCCGGGTGGACCCGGCCCGGCTGCGCCAGGAGGCGCTACCTGGGCCGGATCGCTAGGCCCGCCGGGCGTAGGCCCGCAGCGCCAGCGGCACGAAGACCACCAGCAGGCCGGCCATCCAGACCAGGGTCCAGAACAGGTGACCGGCGACCGGGCCGCCGATCAGCAGGCCGCGGATCGTGCCGACCAGCGGGGTGATCGGGTTGACGTGCACGAAGCCCTGCAGCCAGCCGGGCAGCGTGTCGGTCTGCACGAACACGTTGCTGCCGAACGACAGCGGGAAGACCAGCAGGAACATCACGCCCTGCACGGCGCCCGAGGTGCGCACCAGCATGCCGACCCAGACCGAGATCCAGCAGAAGCACAGGCCGAAGCCGATGGACAGCGCCACCGCGGCGACCGCCGGCAGGACGCCGGTCTCCACCCGGAAGCCCATGATCATGCCGAAGCCCAGCATCACCAGGCAGACCGTGAGGTAGCGGACGATGTCCGCGGAGACCGCACCGACCAGCGGCGCCGAGCGGGCCACCGGCAGCGACCGGAACCGGTCGAAGACGCCCTTCTCGATGTCGGCGTTGAGGTTCTGGCCGAGCGCGATGCCGCCCATCGCGAGGGACTGGGCGAGCATGCCGGGCAGCAGGAACTGCAGGTAGCCGTGCCGGTCGCCGCCGGAGATGGCGCCGCCGAGCAGGTAGGTGAAGAGCAGCAGGAAGATCACCGGCTGGAGCGTGACGTCGATCAGCGCCTCCGGCGTGCGGATCGTCTTGATCAGACTTCGCCGGGCCAGCGCGACGCTGTGCCGGGCCAGCGCGGCCAGCGCGCCACCGCGCGGTTTGTCGATGTCGCCGACGATGTTGCGGACGGGAACGTCAAGTGTGGTCATACGAGCTCAGCCTCCTTGGCCATGGTCTCTTCGGCGGAGTCGCCGGTCAGGGCGTGGAACACCTCGTCGAGGCTGGGCAGTTGCAGGCCGAGGTCGACGACCTCGATGCCGGCCCGGCGCAGCGCCGGCAGCGCCTCGTCGAGGGCGGTGTCGCCGGTGACCGGCACCAGGACGACGCCGGGGCGGGCGCCGGCGGAGGCGTCGGCCGAGGCGGTCGTGCCCGGGGCGGCGACCCGGTCGAGGACGGCGAGGGTGTCCGGCACCCGGGACGGGTCGGCCGGGCGTACCCGCAGGGTCAGGCCGCCGACGCGGCGCTTGAGCCCGTCCGGGGTGTCGTGGGCGATCACCCGGCCCTTGTTGATCACTACGATCTCGTCGGCGAGCGCGTCCGCCTCGTCCAGGTACTGGGTGGTCAGCAGCACGCTGGCGCCCTGGGTGACCTGGGTGCGCACGACGCCCCACATGTCCTCGCGCTTGGCCGGGTCGAGGCCGGTGGTCGGCTCGTCCAGGAAGATCACCTCGGGGTGGCCGACCAGGCTTGCGGCCAGGTCGAGCCGGCGCCGCATGCCGCCGGAGTAGGTCTTGGCCGGGCGGCCGGCGGCGTCGGCGAGGTCGAACCACTCGAGCAGCTCGGCGGCGCGCTTCTTCGCATCGGAGTTCGTGAGGTCGAGCAGCTGGCCGATCAGCACCAGGTTCTGCGTGCCGGTCAGGTCCTCGTCGACGCTCGCGTACTGGCCGGTGAGGCCGATCCGCCGGCGGACCCGCTGCGGCTGCTTCAGCACGTCGATGCCGGCCACCTCGGCGTGGCCGGCGTCCGGGCGCAGCAGGGTGGCGAGCACCCGTACGGCGGTGGTCTTGCCGGCGCCGTTGGGGCCGAGCACGCCGAGCACGGTGCCGCGGCGCATCGCCAGGTCCACCCCGTCGAGCGCCTGTGTCGTCTTGAATCGCTTGCGGAGCCCTTCCGCCCGCACCACGAGATCGCTCATGATCCGTCGTCCTCCCTCGCGGGCCGGGTGCGGCCCTCGAGGAAGGAGACTGCCGGGCGGCGCTGACAGGGCGCGCACACGGCGCTGATACGCCGCTGACAGCGCCCTGGCGGCGTATCAGAGGTGCCGCAGGAACCCGTCTACCAGGGAAAACGCGCGCCGCCCGGCGTCCGCGCCGAGCAGTGTGGTGCGCGTCACGAGGTCTTGCACGTCGATGCCCCGGCCCGCGGCCTCGGCCGCGCCGCCGTTGTCCAGCCAGCCTGCCAGGGACGCGGCGGTCACTTCCGGATGGAACTGCAGGGCCAGGTTGCGGCGCAGCACGAACGCCTGCGACGCGGCCGGGTTGCGGGCCAGCTCGGTCGCGCCGGGCGGCAGGTGCCAGCGGTCGTAGTGCCACTGGAACCACGGACCGGCCGGCACCAGCGACTCGTCGTCGCTGTCGACCTCGGCCCAGCCGATCTCCGGGGTCGCCGAGCGGGTCACGCTGCCGCCGTGCGCGGCCGCGAGCAGCTGGCCGCCGAAGCAGATGCCGAGCACCGGCACCCCGGCCGCGTCGGCCTTGCGCAGCTGCTCGATCTCGGGCCGCACCCAGCTGCCGATCAGCGCGTGGTCGTACGCCGACCAGGGCGAGCCGAGCACCACCACCGCGTCGAAGCCGGTGAAGTCCGGGAACGCGGTGGTGACGCCCGGCGCGTGGAAGCTCTCGGCCGGCACCACGAGATGGTCGGCCACCGTCCAGCCGAGCGACGCGAACCGGTCGGCGACCGGCCCGGCCGGCGAGGCGTGGTCGTGGTGGACTACCAGAACGCGGGGCTCAGCGGTGTCAGAGATGGTATGAGTACTCACGGAATTCCCAGTCGGTCACCCACTGGCCGAAGCGTTCCAGCTCGTTGCGCTTGTACGCCAGGAAGGTCGCGATGAACTGCGGCCCGAGCAGGTCGGCCAGCTCGGTGTCGGCCTCCAGCGCGGCGATCGCGGCCGGCAGGTCGCCGGGCAGCCGGTCGGCCTTGCTGACGTCGTAGCCGTAGCCCTCCAGCTTGGCCGGCGGCTCCAGCTTGTCGCGGATGCCCAGGTACGCGGCCGCCATCAGGGCCGCGATCGCCAGGTACGGGTTCGCCGACGCGTCGCCCAGCCGCAGCTCGAGGCGGGCCGCCCGGCCGCGCTCGGGCGGGATGCGGACCATCGCGCTGCGGTTGTCCAGACCCCAGTCGATCAGCCAGGGGGCGAGCGTGTCCGGCCCGAACCGCTTGTACGAGTTGATCGTCGGGTTGAGCAGCGCCGTGATCGCCGGGGCGTGCGCCAGCACGCCGGCGATCGCCGACCGGCCGATCTGGGACAGCCCGTCCTCGCCCTGCGGGTCGTCGAAGAGCGCCGCGCCGTCCGGCCCCCAGCAGGAGAAGTGGAGGTGGAAGCCGGAGCCGCCCTCGTCGTTGAACGGCTTGGCCATGAAGGTGGCCATCCTGCCCTGGATGCGGGCCAGCTCCTGGATCGCGTTCTTGAACCGGAACGCCCGGTCGGCGGCGTCCAGCGCGTCCGAGTGCCACAGGTTGATCTCGAACTGGCCGGACGCGAACTCGTGGTTGGCGGCGACCACGTCCAGGCCGAACCTCTCCAGCTGGCGAAGCGCGGCGAGCAGGGTGTTCTCCGGGTCGCCCTTGCGGCCGGCGACGTACACGTTGCCGGTGCCCTCGCCGTACCGCCGCCAGCCGTTCGGCGCGGCCGGGTCCTCCTCCATGACGTAGAACTCGAGCTCGGGGCCGATCATCGGTCGCATGTCGAGGGTGGCGAACCGGTCGATCACCCGGCGCAGCACGGTGCGGGGGCTCTCCTGCGCGGGTGAGCCGTCCGGGTTGTACACGTCGGCCAGCACGTGCGCGACGCCGGGCTCCCACGGCACCGGCCGGATCGTCGACAGGTCGGGCACCGCCAGCACGTCCGGCAGGCCCGCGGACAGGCCGCCGTCGATGTCCACGACGTCGCCCATCGGGGAGGTGCCGTAGATCGAGCGGCAGAACGCGACGCCGTCGCCGGCGGTCCGGGCGAGGTGGCGTACCAGCAGGTCCCGTCCGCGCTCCGCGCCGATCAGGTCGCTGTACGCCAGCCGTACGACGTCGATGTTCTGCTCGGTGAGCTCCGCCTGCGCGGCCTCCATGGCGTGCGCGTCGACGTGGAGCATGGGCTCAACTCCTCAAAAAGGGGTGATTGTGCCGGGCGTCACCGGCGATCGTACGGACCCAAATGACCAAGTCAATAGCTACGATCGCTCCCATGACCGACCACCATCCAAGGCTCGTCGAGACCGAACGCGCAATGCGCGAGCACGTGGAGTCGCTCGGCCTCGACTTCGAGGCGGCGCACGCCGTGTCGAGCATCTACCGCGCCGCCAACGCGGTCCGGTCGTACATCTGGAACGAGCTGCTCCGGCCGTACGACCTGACCTGGACCGGCTGGGTGGTGCTGTGGGTGGTCTGGATCTTCGACGGGATGGAGACCCGGCACGCCGCCGAGGCCGCCGCGATCTCCAAGGCCACGCTGACCGGGGTGGCCAAGACCCTCCAGGCGCGCGGCTGGCTCGAGCGGCGCGGCCGCACCGACGACCGGCGGCTGGTCGAGCTGCACCTGACGCCCGAGGGCCGGGCGTTGATGGAGGAGCTGTACCCCAAGTTCAACGCGATCGAGACCAAGGTCGTCGGCGGGCTGTCCGGGCCGGACACCCGGGCCATGACGCAGCACCTGCGCGCAATCGTCACCACGATCGAGGAGACCGGGCTGCCCGGATGAGCTCCTCGAACAGCGCGGCCTGAGCCGGGTCGGTGTCCGCGGTGTCCTCCGGATGCCACTGCACGCCGCGGAACCAGCCGCCACGTTCGTCAGGGGGGAGAGCGTCGTCCAGGGCGAGGGCCTCGATCGTGCCGTCCGCGGCGTACGCGGTCGCCCGCAGCCCCTTGCCGGGCCGGCCGATGCCCTGATGGTGGTGGCAGGAGACGGTCAGCTCGCCGACCACGTGCACCATGCGGTGCGCGGCCGGCAGGTCCTGGATCAGGTCGCCGCCGCGGGCCACGTTGACCACCTGCAGGCCGCGGCAGATCGCCAGCAGCGGGATCCGGCCGGCCAGCGCGACCCGGGCCACAGCCAGGTCGAACGCGTCCTGCTCCTCGTCGACGTCGTACTGGCCGGGGTGCGGCTGCTGGCCGGCCCAGTGCGCGGCCAGGTCGCCGCCGCCGGGCAGCAGGACGCCGCCGGCGAACCGGAGCCGCTCGCGCACCTCGTCGTCGTCGGCCGGGAGCCGGGGATGGACGGTGACCGGCTCGCCGCCCGCGTCGTACACGGCCCGGACGAGCTTGTGGGCGTTGACCTCGGCCCGGAACCGCAGGGCCGAGGCGTGCGCGGAGAAGCGCGCCGGGATCGCGATGAGCGGCCGCCGGGCGGTCATCGGCGGCCGCCCGGACGCCGGGGCGGTCATCGGCGGGGCGCCCGGACGCCCCGGAACTCCCAGTCGCCGCCCTGCGCGGTGGACAGCACCTCCTCGCTCTCGCTCGGCTGCGCGCCCACGTCCGTACGGATGGCGGCCGGGCCCTCGACGATGTGGTTGCGCAGCGTGCCCAGGCCCTCGACCTCCACCTCGACGACGTCGCCCGGGTGGACCGTGCGGGAGATGGCCGGCGTGCCGGAGAGCAGCACGTCGCCGGGCTGCAGGGTGATGGTCCGGGCGATGTCGGCGACCAGGTAGTGCATGTCCCAGTTCATCTCGTCGGTGCTGCCGTCCTGCCGTACCGCGCCGTTGACCAGCGTGCGGATCCTCTTGCCGCGGAAGTCCCAGCCCTCGACCAGGCCGGGGCCGAGCGGGCAGAGCGTGTCCGAACCCTTGACCCGCAGCATCGAACCGGCGTCGGTGTCCCGGAAGTCGTGCAGGCCGTAGTCGTTGGCGACGGTGTAGCCGCGGATGTAGTCGCCGGCCTCGGCCGGGGCGATGTTGCGGGCGGTCCGGCCGATCACGATGCCGATCTCGCCCTCGTAGTTGAGCCACTTGCAGCCGGCCGGGCGTACCACCGCGGCGTCGTGCGCGTTGAGCGCGGACACCGGCTTGTGGAAGTAGGTGGGTGCCGGCGGCAGCGTGGTCATCATCTCCGCGACCCGCGACCGGTAGTTGAGGTGCACACAGATGATCTTCGAGGGGACGACCGGGCTCAGGTGTACCGCGTCATCGATCTTGACGGTGCGGCCGTCGTGAGCGATCAACTCGTCGCCGCGGCGTTCGACGTCCACGACATTGCCGTCCAGAAGGATCCGGCGGGTCTCGCGCATGTTGTCCCTTTCAGACGGTCTGGCGCAGGTAATCGGGGTCCGGGTCGGTGCGGCGCGGGCGGGGGAAGCCGCCGTCGGGACGGTCGAACCAGAGGTGGACCTGGCCGGTGCCGACCGAGTTCTCGTACTCGCCGTACTGCCGGCTCGGGGCGGTGCAGTCGCCCTCGCCCAGGGCGCCGATCATCATGAGGTAGTGGCCGAACCGCGCCTCGGGCTTGTGCCGGTAGAAGTCCGGCATGGCCGACAGGACGCGCGCGTGGTCGCCGGCGGCGAACCACTCGAGGCGTTCCATGTCCGCCCGGTACGCCTCGGGCGTGAAGATGTGCTCCGGGCCGGCCGCCTCGTGGTCGCGCAGCTTCCGCAGCGGCCAGAACGTGTGCGACATGGCCCCGGACGCGATCAGCAGCACCCTGCGGTCCGACTCGGCGATCGCGTCGCCGAGCGCCCGGCCGAGCCGCAGGTTGTCCTCGGTGTCCGCGGTCTGGCACACGCCGATCGAGATCCACCGCTTGTCCGGCAGCCCCTGGCCGAGAAACTCCCACAGGTTCGTGGTGGCGTAGAAGATCGGCAGGTGGTCGTCGTCGATCGCGGTGATCCAGGTGCTGTGGTCGGCACCCTTCGACGCGATCAGGTGCGCCAGCGAAGGGTCGCCCGGGAAGTCGTACGGCCGGCGGCACATCCCGCGCGGCAGCTCCTCCGAGGTGAACAGCCCGGCCCGCCGCTGCTGGGCGGTGACCACGAACTCGACGGTGGTGGCCCAGTGCGAGTCGAGCACCACCACGGTGTCGTAGTCGAGGACGTCGAAGACCTCCGCGCGCAGCCGATGGAGGCCGGCGACCAGGGTCGAGTCGTGGCCGTGGTTGAGCTCGCGCCGGGTCTGTTCGGGCAGCACGATGGTGGGCACGTGGGCGATCAGGCCGGCCCCGGCGACCTCGCCCATCAGGACTCCCTCCAGCCGGCCGGGCTGAACACGGTGTTCTTGACGTCGCAGTAGAAGTCGAAGGAGTACGTGCCGCCCTCGCGCCCGATGCCGGACTTCCCGTTGCCGCCGAATGGCGCGCCCAGGTCCCGCACGAAGAAGCAGTTGACCCAGACGGTGCCGGCGCTGAGCTTTTCACTGACCCGTTCGGCTTTCTCCGCGGAGCCGGTCACCAGCGTCGCGGCCAGCCCGAAGCGGGTCTCGTTGGCCATCCGTACGCCCTCGTCCTCGTCGGCGAAGGTCTGGACGGTCAGCACCGGCCCGAAGACCTCCTCGGTGAGGATCTCGCTGCCCGGCCTCGCGTCGGCCAGGATCGTGGGGGAGTAGTAGAGGCCGTTCAGCGAGGTGTTCGGCCCGCCGCCGAGCAGCGCCCTCGCGCCGTCGGCCAGGGCCCGGTCGACGAAGCCGCGCACCCGCTCGAAATGCGGCCGGCTGATCAGCGCGCTGACGTCGGTCCGCTCGTCGCGCGGGTCGCCCTGCACCAGGGCGCGGGCCCGCTCGACCACCCGGGCGGTGAACTCCTCGGCGATCGGCTCCTGCACGAGCAGCCGGAACGCGCCCAGACAGACCTGGCCGGCGTTGTCGAACTGCTCGACGGCGAGGTCGACGGCGAGGTCGAGGTCGGCGTCGGCGAAGATCAGCAGCGGCGACTTGCCGCCCAGCTCGAACGAGAGCGGCACGACGTTCGGTGCGGCGGCCGCGGCGATCACCCCGGCGGTCGGCACCGAGCCGGTGAACGACAACCGGTTGATCCCCGGGTGCCGGGTGAGCGGCGCCCCGGCCTCGGCGCCGGTGCCCTGCACGACGTTGAGGACGCCGGCCGGCAGCCCGGCCTCGTGCGCGATGTCGGCGAGCAGCGACGCGGTCAGCGGCGCCCACTCCGGCGGCTTGAGCACCACGGTGTTGCCGGCCGCGAGCGCCGGCCCGATCCGCCAGGTGGCCAGCATCAGCGGGGCGTTCCACGGCGTGATGATCGCGGTGACGCCGGCCGGGTCGTAGGTGATCCGCTCCCGGTGCCCGCGCACCTCCATGCCGGGGTGGGCGAGCTTTTCGGCGTAGTCGGCGAAGAACCGGAAGTTCATCGCGACCCGCGGCATCACGCCCCGGCGGTGCGAGCGCAGCAGCGACCCGTTGTCCCGGGTCTCCACCCGGGCCAGGTCCTCCCGGCGCTCGTCGATCCCGTCGGCGACCCGGCGTAGGATCGCCCCGCGCCCGGTGGGGCCCAGGGCGGCCCAGGCGGGGAAGGCCGCTCGGGCCGCGGTCACCGCCTGATCGACTTCGGCGGCCCCGGCGGCGTCGAGGTCACCGAGATGCCGCTCGTCAATTGGTGAAATGTCCGGAAAACTCCGGGTGGAGGCGACGCGCTCACCGCCGATCCAGTGCCGAGTGTCGATCTTGACACCCTCGACCTCGATCATGCGTCCTCCTTCGACAGGCGCGCGAGCGTGCTGCCACCGTCCCAGACGACCCCGACCTGCCGGTAATACCCGCCGATGACCTCGTGCACCTCGAGCCGGGCGAGCTCTTCCGTGGGCGACTCGAACAACCGCAGCTCGACATCGCCCGTCCAGGCCTGGCCACCGTCGAACGAGGCCGCGCCGGAGCGGATCAGCTCGGCGTAGGCGTCCGGGGCGCCGCGCTCGATACCCGGCAGGAAACGGTGGTGCGCCATCGGATGCCCGTTGACGAACCCGTTGGTCGCCGAGGGCTCGCGCAGGGTCAGAATCGCCTCGGCCAGCCGTCGGTCGCCGGCGGCGAGGGTGGCCCCGAACGTCCCGCCCGGCCCGATCTGCGGCGCCGCCTGGGCGAACGGGTGCGGCCGGGTCTGCCACATCGAGCCGAGCTTCTTCGGGTACCCCTGGTGCAGGCCGCGGGCGATGGCGAAGTCCTTGTCCACCCAGATGTAGACGCAGCGCGAGTAGACCTGCCCCGCGAAGCTGCACCGCACCACCACGAACGCCTCCTTGTACTGGGACCGCACCGGGTCGAGCAGCTCCGCCCGGCTCGACGAGCAGGACTGCCAGTCGGCCCAGATCAGCGCGACCGCGCCCGGATCGGTCGGCGCCGGCTGCAACGGCGCCGGCAGCAGCTCGGCGACCCGGGCCGGGTCGGTCCGGTACTCGACGGTCAGCAGGTCGCCCGAGTAGTGCCAGGGCGGGCTCGGGATCAGCGAGGCGACGCCGGACGCGGTGCGCGGATAGAAGAAGCCCGTCAAGTGCCCTCCTCAGAGCGCGTCGTCGCCGGCCAGCGACAGCGCGACCACGCCGTCGGCCACCGGTGCGACCTCGTGCACGACCAGGTCGGCCTCGAACTCGGCGGTCATCGCGGTTGCACCGTGACCGGGAACCGCTTGATCCCGTTGACGAAGTTGGAGCGCACCCGGGCGACCTCGCCGTTCAGCTCGATGCTCGCCAGCCGGGGGAGCAGCTCCTCGAACATCAGCCGGACCTCCATGCGGGCCAGGGCGTTGCCCATGCACAGGTGCGGGCTGCCCTTGCCGAACGTGAGGTGGTCCACGTTCGGCCGGCGTACGTCGAGCCGGTAGGGATCCTCGAAGACGTCCTCGTCCCGGTTGCCCGAGGCGAACCACATGACGACCTTGTCACCGGCCTTGATCGTTTTCCCGCCCAGCGACGTGTCCCGGGTGGCCGTGCGGCGGAAGTGGTAGACCGGCGAGGCCCAGCGCAGCAGCTCCTCCAGGCCCGAGGCGATCAGCGACGGGTCCTGCTGCAGCAGCCGCAGCTGGTCCGGCCGCTCGATCAGGGCGAGCATCGAGTTGCTGATCGCGTGCCGGGTGGTCTCGTTGCCGGCGATCACCAGCAGCAGGAAGTAGTTGTCGAAGTCCTTGTCGCTCATCGGCACGCCGTCGGCGGGCAGCTTGTTGGCGAGCTGGCTGATCAGGTCGGTGCCGTCGCCGCCGCGCCGCCGGTCGCGCAGGGCCCGGCCGTAGTCGAAGACGTCCTGCGTGGTCGGCGAGCGGAACGGCAGGTGCTTGTACTTCTCGCTCTCCGGCGAGTCGAGCGGGACGGCGATGTATTCCGGGTCGGTGTTGCCGACCATCTCGTTGCCCCAGGCGATCAGCCGGCCGGTGTCCTCGCGGGGCACGTCCAGCAGCCGGGCGAGGACCTGGATCGGGAAGTCGGCGCTGATCTTCTCGACGAAGTCGAACTCGTTCGCGGACAGCGCCTCGTCGACCGTCTGCCGGGTGAGCTCGCGCAGGAAGCTCTCGTAGTTCCGCATCAGGTTGCGCGGGCTGAACTCGCGGGTGATCAGCTGGCGGAGCACGAGGTGCCGGCGGCCGTCGGTCTCCAGGATGGACCGGCGGATGTCCCGCAGGTCGTCGTCCACCTCCTCGAGGTTGACGAACTGCTCCGAGGTGAACGTCTCGGTGTCCCGATCCACCGCCCAGATGTCCCGATATTTCGTGACAGCCCAGAATCCGCGGTTCGGTGCCGCCTCCGGATTCCAGTGCACCGGGTCCTCCCGGCGCAGCGTGTCGAACTGCTCCCAGGCCTCGTTCCGCTGGAAGCGGTCGTAGTCGGCGAGGTCGACCTCGTCCAGATCCATCGCGCTGAACCTCCCCCACGGAGAGTCGTTCGGACCCAAACGATATGCGGAACCAAGGTCTGGCGCAAGGGGGACCTGCGGCCCATGGTTCGCATCCAAACATTCGTGACGGCTGACCGGGCGGCCCGGCCGGCCCCGCAGCCGGTCGGGCCGTGGTCAGGCGAGCAGCCGCGGCAGGGCTCGGACGGTCAGCGTCATCCGGGTGAGGCTGGCCGCGGCGGCCAGGGCGAAGGGCCAGTGCAGACCCGGCGCCATCGTGGCGGCGGTGGCCAGCAGGCCGGCGTCGAGGAGCAGCAGAACGAGGCAGCCGGGGGCGCTCACCCGGGTTCGGCGGTAGGTGGTGCGGGCCGTCGCCGCACACCCGAGGGCGGCGACCACCGCGACCAGGGTCAGGCCGAAGGCGAGGCGCAGCCCGGCGGGCACCGGCCACGTCCACGCCCGTTCGCTGATCAGCAACGTCGCCCAGCACGCCCCGACCACGGGACCGCAGCCCAGCAGGACCAACGCCGCGCGGCGGCCGGGTGCCTGCCGCACGAACGCGGCCAGCACCACCTCGGGTTCGCCGAACTCGGCGATCGCCGCGGCGGCCGCCTTCTCGCCATCGAGGCCGGCGGTCACCTGCCGGTCGTACGTCTCGGCCAGCCCGTCGGCCAGCTCGGCCATGGCGTCGGCGGGCAGGTGCCGGCCGAGGCGAGCGAGGTAGTCGTCGATCAGGTCGTGGCCGGCCATGGTGCACCCTCCAGGAGGGTCGTGACGGTGGCCGAGAACTCTCGCCAGCCGGCCCGGTCACCGGCCAGCCGGCGCTGCCCGGCCGGGGTCAGGCGGTAGCTGCGGCGTCGCCGGCCGTCGGCCTGCGACCAGGAGCCGCTGATCAGCCCGGCCGATTCCAGCCGGTGCAACGCGGGGTAGACGGTGCCGGTGGGCAGGTCGAACCGGCCGCCGCTGCCGGTGCGGAGCGCTTCCTTGATCGCGTAGCCGTGCCGCGGCCCATCCTCGAGGGTGGCGAGCAGCAGCGCGTCGAGATGGCCCTTGAGTGCCTGAGCTTCGGCCTTCATCCGCTTCCCTCCATGCGTAGGTATGCTACTCTCGGCGCGTTAGGTAGGTAACCTACTCATGGTCGTGGTTCGCATGGATCAGGTACTGGCCGTCGAGGTGGCCGGCCTCCACATTCCGGACGCCGGGCCGGTCTTCTTCGCCGCCCTGGCGGTGCATGTGCTCGCCGGTGGCGCGGCGGTCGTGTCCGGCGCTCTCGCGGCGACCGCGGCGAAGCGGCCCGGGCGCCACCCGCGGGCCGGCACGGTGTATCTGTACGCGATCTCCGCGGTGTTCGGGACGGCGAGCGTGCTGGCCGCCCTGCGCTGGCGGCAGGACTGGCATCTGTTCGTGATCGCGTGCGTGGCGTGCGGCCTGGCCTGGTTCGGCCGGTCGGCCCGCCGCCGTGGCCGGGGCGGGTGGATGGCCTGGCACGGCGGCGCGATGGCCGGCTCCTACGCGGCACTGTTCACCGGGTTCTATGTCGACAACGGGCCGCAACTGCCGCTGTGGGACCGGCTTCCGCACCTGACCTACTGGCTGCTGCCCGCCGCCGTGGCCCTGCCGTTGACCTGGCGGGCGCTGCGCCGGAACGGGGCGATGGCCGGTGGGTCAGTCGGTGACCGGCAGGAGATCGCCGAGGAGCGCCTCGACTCGTGACCTGATCTCGTCGCGGATCGGGCGGACGGCCGCGATGCCCTGGCCGGCCGGGTCGTCGAGCTTCCAGTCCTCGTAGCGTTTGCCGGGGAAGACCGGGCAGGCGTCGCCGCAGCCCATCGTGATGATGACGTCGGAGCCCTGTGCGGTCTCGTATTCGAGCAGCTTGGGGGTCTGGCCGGTGATGTCGATGCCGACCTCGCGCATCGCCTCGACGGCCGCCGGGTTGATCTGGTCGGCGGGTGCGGAGCCGGCCGAGCGGACCTCGACGGCGTCGCCGGCCAGGTGGCGCAGCCAGCCGGCGGCCATCTGGGACCGGCCGGCGTTGTGCACGCAGACGAACAGGACGCTGGGTCGATCACTCATCGGAT
>NZ_JAOSZE010000030.1 GCF_025630775.1 Actinoplanes sp. KI2 | reverse complement strand
GGTCTGCGGGTAGTGCGGCGGTCCCGGGTCTGCGGTGGGCTTGGTGGTCGCCGGGGGTCCGCGGGTGGTGGCGGTAGCCCGGGTGGTCTGGGGGTGGGCTTGGTGGTGGTGGCGGCCTGGCGGGTCAGTGGGCGGGGGCGGTCGGTGTCCGGGTGAGGGTTGGCTCGGGCTGGGGGAGACGTTTGATGAGGCGCCAGACCACGAGCAGGGGGACTATGCCGAAGACGCCGAAGGACATGTCTATGAGTTGCCACCAGAAGGGGATGCCGCGGATCGGGCCGGCGATCAGGGCTAGCGGGATGATGGCGGCGCAGCAGATCATGGCCCACTCGATGACCCAGATGTTGCGGGTCGGGTCGCGCCAAGGGCCCCAGAAGGCGATGGCGATCACCAGGTGGGCGAAGGCTAGCCAGTCTGTCCCGTACGCGATGAAGGGGTAGGTTTTTCCGGTCACGGTCAGGCCTTCTAGCACCCGGTCGATCCAGGCCAGGAGGGCGTCCGGAGCGGGGACGTGGTGCAGCGCCGAGGACAGTGTGCGGACCTCGGTGACCAGGGGGAATGCCGTTGCGCCGCTGAGCGTCAGGCCGATCACGAAGATCAGCAGCCAGACTCGGATCGCTTTCATGATCGACACGCTAGGTGGTGGGGTCGCTGGCGCGCGACCCCACCACACAAGACCTTCACAAGCGAGTAGAGCGAACCGGACGACCGGAGCCAACCGGACGGCCGGCGGCTCAGCCGATCTTGATTACCTTGGCGACGCTCGGGACGCCCTTGGCGTTGAGGGCGAACAGCATCCAGTAGCCGGGCAGGGCGACCCCGGCGTCGGCCGGGATGGTGAGTTCGTAGCCGCCGGTGATCGTGGTGGGGGGCAGGGAGAGGCGGCGCTGGTCGGTGTCGACGGTGTGGGTCGCCGTGCCCATCCGGACGATCGCGAACTTCGTGACCGCGCTGTCGGTCTTGACCGTGATCTTGGAGCCGTTGAGGGCCGTCGATGGGGCCGACGTGATGACCGGGCGGGTGGCGGCCGTGCTGTTCGCGTTCAGCAGGTACGGCGGGGTGAACGTCTGGCCGTCGAAGTGGTTGGTGTCGCAGCCGGTGCCGCACAGGCCGCCGCCGCCGGTGAAGACGCGGCCGTCCGGCATCAGCAGGGCGACACTGTGGTAGTTGCGGGGCACCGAGGCCGTGGCCATCGTGGTGAACTTCCCGGTCGCCGGGTCCCACAGCTCGGCCGCGTAGACCGACGCGTTGTCGGAGAACGGCACCGCGTAGCCCTGGCCGCCGAAGACCGCCACCTTGCCGTCCGGCAGCACCACGCTGTTCGCGAACGAGCGAGCGTTCGCCATCGAGCCGACCTTCCTCGTGGTCACCCCGTTGTTCACACCGTTGATGGTCAGCACGTACGCGTTCGTCGTCGCCGTACTGTTCTGGTAGTCGGGGGAGCCGCCCAGCGCGAGGATCTTGCCGGTGTCGTACATGACCGCGTTGCCGTTCATCTGGTCGGGCGCGTCGCCGCGGGTGCCGGCCGGCGTGGTCGAGCCGTCGCCGGACGTGCCGTACCAGTTCATCGCGCGCGACGGGCCGGCCTGCAGCACCGAGCCGCCGGACCAGGCGAACAGCCACGCGTGGTTGTCCTTGCGGTAGTCGCCGTTCGGGTCGGCGTCGCCGGTCAGCATCGGCACCACATCCGTGCCGGGCAGCGCGGTCCAGCCGCCGTCCGAGGACCACACCTCGCCGTTCTTGTGCGGGGTGCCGTTCTGCCCGCCGTGCCCGCCGCTCCACGAGCCGCCGATCGTGAACACCCGGCCGTCGGAGAGCGTCGCGCTGGCCTGGTAGCCGCGCGGCGTCGTCATCGCCGGCCCCGCGGTCCACGCATCGGTGGCCGGGTCGTAGATGCTGGTCTTGTCGCTGTCGTTGCCGCCGGTCACCAGGATCCGGCCGTCCGGCAGCGTCGAGATGCCGGGGCAGAACATGTCGTGCCCGGTGGCGGTGATGGTCCGCTGGGTGACCACGCCGGTCTTCGGGTCGTAGGTGGCGGTGACCGTCTGGCCGTACCCGCCGGTGAAGGAGTCCGGCTGGAACGCCGACCAGGTCAGGATCTTGCCGTTGGGCAGCTGCGCCGCGGCCACCGGCACCAGCGGGAAGCCGACCGGCGCGCTGAAGCTGCCGCTGCCGGGGGCCACCGAGCCGCTCGGGCCGAGGATGTTGATCTCGGCGGCGCTGCTCCACGGGCCTCGGCCGCCGGCCTCGGACAGGGCTCGCACGCGTACGTAGCGAGCGGTCACCGCCGGGAAGACGACCGTCTGGAGCGCGCTGTTGTCCGGGAAGCCGCCCTCGGTGATCCGGGCCGTCCAGGTGGTCCCGTCCACCGAGGTGTAGATCTGGTAGCGCCCGATCCGGCCGTTCGCCGAGCCGGCCGGCCGGGGCAGGTAGGTGAGGCCGCCGATCCCCTGGGCCTTGCGCATGTCGATCGTCACCCAGTGCGGCAGCTTCGGCGCGGTGCCGGCGTAGCGGGTGTGCCAGATCGTCGACGCGTTGCCGTCGAGCACGTTCTGCGCCCGGTCGTTCGCGGCCGCGGTCTCCTGGCTGTCGGCGGTCGCGACCCAGCCGGTGCGCGCCAGCGACGGGTCGGTCCGGCCCAGCACGGTGATCTCGGCGGCGCTGCTCCATGGGCCGCGGTCGCCGGCCTCGCTGAGCGCGGTCAGCCGCACGAACCGGGCGATCCGCGGCGTGAACGTCCGCGACTGCACGACCGCGCTGTCCGCGAACGCCCCGGACGAGACCGGGTTGCCCCAGTCGACGCCGTTCGTGCTGGTCTCGATCGTGAACCGGCCGATCCGCCCGTTGGCCGAGGTCGCGGGGCGCGGCAGGTAGGCGAGGCCGGAGACCAGGTAGCGCTTCTTCATGTCGATGGTCAGCCGGTGCGGCAGGGCCGGCGAGGCGCCGGTGTATTGCGTGTGCCAGTACGAGCGGGTGTTGCCGTCGAGCACGTTCTGCGCGCGACCGTTCTCGGCGGCGGTCTCCTGGCTGTCCGCCGACGCGGTCCACCCCGTCCGGGCAAGTGCCGGGTCGGTCCCGCCGAGCAGGCTGATCTCGGAGGCCGACGAGCTGGTGTTGCGGTTGCCGGCCTCGGTGAGCGCCCGCAGCCGGACGAGCCGGGTGATCCGGGTGCCGAAGGTGACGGTCTTGAGCGTCTTGTCGTCGGCCCACGTGCCGGTGGCGATCGGCGTGCTCCAGGTCGTGCCGTTGTCGCTGATCGTGATCTCGTACCGGCCGATCCGCCCGCTGGCCGAGTCGGTGGCCGGCAGGTAGGTGAGCCCGCTGAGCGCGATCCGGTTGTGGGTGTCGATGATGATCATGTGCGGCAGCTTGGTGGGCGCGGTACGCCAGATGGTGCCGGCGTTGCCGTCGATCACCCTGCCGGCCGTCGTGGGGTAACTGTCGGCGGTGGCGGTCCAGCCCTTGGTCGGCAGGGGTGCGGCCTGGGTCACCGCGACCGGCACCGCCGAGGGCATGACGTGCGAGGCGTGCGGGTCGGCGGAAGAAATTTCCGCGTTCTCCTCATGCAGCGCGTACGCGCTGCCGAAGAGGACGCATAGAACCGCCGCCGCCGCAGCCCGCGGCCGCCAAGTCCGTACCCGCACATTGCCCCCAAGATCTGGTCCGGCCGGGAATTCAACCTGGCGGGCAGGGCGCACGAATAGGTCCGACCGGACATATCCGGATCGGCCAGGCGTACGTGCGTGCGGAACGACTGGGGCAGGGTTGGATCAGGGTGTACCTGAGGGGCGCCCGGGTTCTGACCCGGGGACGCAGCACGGTGATCATCGGCAGGTCTCCGCCAATCCTGAGCCTTTCCCGTACCCGCATGGCCGTCGATGTCTCGGCGAGGCCGGTGGGCGAGCGAGGGACGAAATAGGATCGGGCATATGGAATTCGGTGTCGGATATTTCCCCACGCATGACGGGATGCGGCCGGGCGAGATCGCTCGCCGGGTCGAGGAGCGCGGTCAGACGGCGCTGTACTTCGCTGAGCACACCCACATTCCGGCCGCCCGGGAGACGCCCTGGGGCGGCGGGCGCGATCTGCCACGGAAGTACTGGCACACGTACGACCTGTTCGTGGCGCTGACCGCGGCGGCCGAGGCGACCACCCGGCTGCGCATCGGCAGCGGCGTCTGCCTCGTCGTCGAACGCGACCCGATCATCACGGCCAAGGAGGTGGCGAGCGTCGACCACCTCAGCGGGGGCCGGTTCGAGTTCGGCATCGGCTCGGGGTGGAACCGGGAGGAGATGCGCAACCACGGCACCGACCCGCGTACCCGGCTGGCGCTGCTCGGCGAGCGGGTCCGGGCCATGCGCGAGATCTGGACCCACGACGAGGCGACCTTCCACGGCAAGTACGTGAACTTCGACCGGATCTGGTCCTGGCCCAAGCCGGCCCAGCAGCCCTGGCCGCCGATCCTGGTCGGTGGCGGCGGCCCGACCGCCGAGCAGCGGGTGCTCGAGTACGGCGACGGCTGGTTCCCGCAGTGGCACGATCCCGACGTGCTGACCCGGATCCCGGCCCTGCGTGCCCGCGCCGACCGGCACCTCGACGTCCAGATGCTCAGCGTCCCGCCCGACCCGAAGGCGTTCGAGCAGCTGGAGTCGGCCGGCGTGCACCGCGCGTCGTGCTGGTTGCCGTCCGGGCCGTGGAGCGTGGTCGAGCCCGCGCTGGAGAAGTGGGAACGGGCGATCGCCGACCTGACCGGCCGGTGACCCCGGCCGAGCGGTTCGCCGGTTGCCGGGTCGCCCGTCTCGCGACGGCCGGCCCGGACGGCGTGCCGCACCTCGTCCCGATCGTGTTCGCGCTGGTCGGCGACGTGATCCATACGGCGGTCGACGCGAAGCCCAAGCGCACCCGGCGCCTCAAGCGGCTCGCCAACATCGCCGCGAACCCGCGGGTGAGCGTGCTGGCCGACCATTACGAGGACGACTGGTCCCGGTTGTGGTGGGTGCGAGCCGACGGGGTGGCCCGCATCCTCGACACGTCGCCGGACGGGCTCGCGGCGCTGGCCGAGCGCTACCCGCAGTACCGGGAGACGCCGCCGCCCGGGCCGTTCCTGGAAATCACCGTCGAGCGCTGGTCGTCCTGGCCGGCCGACGACTGAGTATCCGTGCTCTGTCGCGGCCGTTCGCCGATCACCAGGATTTCTTCCGTGACGACGTACCCCTGCCCGCACTGCGGTTCCCCGGCGACTCTCGAGACCGGGTGCCCCTCCTGCGGCCGCGGCCCCGACCCGGACGCGGCCGAGGTGATCCGCACCGATGCCGAGATCACCACCCTCATCGCCGAGCTCGCCACCGCCCGGACCGCGGTGACCGACCTCGAGAACCGGATCGGCCTGGCGTGGCAACGGCGCCACGCCGCCGCCCGGGTGCGGGCCGCCCTGGGCCCGCAGCCGCAGCCGGAGACCTCGTCCCGCGCCGTCCAGAATTTGCTCTTCACGCTCGGCGGCCTGCTCCTGGGCGTGGCCGCGATCGTCTTCGCGGCCGTGGCCTGGTCTCAGTTCGGGGTCACCGGCCGCGCCGTCCTGCTCGGCGTGGCCACCGTCGTCGCGCTCGCGGTGCCGCCGCTCGCGCTGCGTCGTGGCCTGACGGCCACCGCCGAGACGTTGGCCGCGGTGGGTGTTCTTCTCACCCTGCTTTGCGGGTACGCCGCCTGGTCGGTCGACCTGTTCGGGGTGGCCGGCGGCTCCGCGGTCCGCTACGCCGGCGTCGTCTGTCTCCTGACCGCCGCGATCGCCGCCGGGTACGCCCTGATGACCGGACTGCGCGGCCCGCGCTGGCAGGCCCTGCTGATCTTCCAGCCGGCCCTGCCGCTCCTCGTCCTCCCGTCGAACCCGGGCCTGGCCGGCTGGTCGCTGACCTTCGGCGCGATCGCCGCGGTGGACCTGGCCGTTCGGCGCGCCCGGGTCGCCCCGGCGGCCTACGCGTGCGCGATCCTGGCCACGCTGCTTGCCGCGGTCCCGGCCGCGATTTCCGGATTCCGTACGCTCGGCGCGGCCCAGCCGTTCTTCCACGCGGCCTGGCTCGCGGCCGTGCCGTACGCGGGCTGGCACCTGCCGGTCGTGCTGACGGTGGTCACCGCCGCCCTGTTCGGCACGGTTCCGCCCCGCCTGCGCCCGGCGTCGCTGGTCGCCGGCGCGGCCGCGGTCGCCCTGGCCCTCCCGGCCGGCCTGCACCTGCCCTGGTGGAACGGCCCGATCATCGACATGGTCGTCGTCCTGGGCGTGCTGATCCTGGCCGCCCGCCGGGCCGCTCCGGTCCTGCACGCCCCGGCCGCCCGGGTGGCCGCCCTGCCCGCGGCCGCCTCGCCCGCCACCCCGTCGGCCGCGGCCTCGGCGGTCGCCCTGGGCACCCGGGCCGCCACCTCGCCCAGGGCGGTCGCCCTCGGCGCCCGCGCCGCCGGCTCATCCACGGCGGCCGCCCTCGGCACCCGGGCCGCCACCTCGTCCACCGCGGTCGCCTTCGTCACCCAACTGGTCACCGCCGTCCTGCTGGCCGGCCACGCCCTGATCGCGGCCTTCGGCCGTCCGGGCGTGGCCGCCGGCACCCTGATCGCGCTCGCCCTGCTCGGCGCGGCGCTCGCCGTCCGCGCCCAGCACCCGGCGCTGGCCGGCGTGGGCCTGTGCACCACCCTGGTCGCCCTGCCGGCGATCGCCTGGACCGGCACGGTCGCCCTCGGCCGCACCCCGGCCACCCAGGCCCTGTTCGTCGCGGCGGCCGCCGCCCTCGCCCTGCTGCTGATCGCCCTCGCCGACACGCCGCCCGCCGCCGCACCCGACGCTCCTGCGAGCACGCCAGCCCCGTGGCCCGGTGCTCCTGCGGGCACGCCAGCCCCGTGGCCCGGCGCTCCTGCGGGAGCGGCCGCCACCGTCAGCCCCGCGGCCCCGGCCGTTGCGGGTCTCGCCCGGTTGGTCGGTTCGGTCCTGGGCGGACGGCCCGGCGCTTTCGCCGAGGCGGCCTCCGTTGCCAGGCGGGTGGCCATCGTTCCGCTGGGGCTGACGTTGCTGAGTGTCCTGCCGGGTTTGGCGCCGGGGGTCGGGACGACCGTCGTGCTCGGCCTGCTCCTGGTGGCCGGCGCGGTGGTGGGTGCGGCCGGAGGAACACCCGTCGCCCGGGGCCTGGGGATGGCCGTAGCGGTAGCCGTGGGGCTGGACGCGGCCCTCACTAGGCCCGCCGGGACGGTGCTGGAGTCGTACTCGATGATCGCAAGCGGCCTGGCACTTGCCGCCGCCCTTCTCACCAAGCGCGACCACTCGTCCAGCTGGACCACCTACGGCCCGGCGCTGATCATCGGGTTGGTGCCGAGCCTCGTGTCGGTGCTCACCAACGACGGGCAGCATCTGCGCCGGCTGCTGCTCGGGCTTGCCGCGCTCGCGATTCTGCTGGCCGGGGCGAAGGCGCGGCTGCGCGCCCCGGTGATCGCGGGAGGCACGACGCTCGCGCTGGTCGCGCTGCACGAGCTGGTGCTGGCCTGGGACCTGATCCCGCGCTGGATCCCGCTCGCGGCCGGCGGTCTGCTGCTGGTGCTGCTCGCCGCCACGCTCGAGTCGCGCCGCCGGGATCTGGCGCGGTTCCGCCACGCCATCGGCCGCATGAGCTGAGGCAGTTGCGGGCCGGAGTCGACCCGTGCCTCGTCCGTTCGGCCGAATTCGGGCTCGGCCCGTAAACCGGCTGCGACGCGATGCCGATGCATAGGCCTGCACCTCGTCGGCCTGGCAGAGCAGAACGGAGCACGGATGTCGACCACGCGCATGCAGTCGTGCTTCGCCCTCTGGATCGCCTTCCTGACAATCCTGTTCTTCTCGGCCCCCGAGATCGGCATGTACGTCTGGGCGGCGATCGGGCTGTCGGCGGCGGCCGCCGTGATCGTCGGCGTGCGGCGGCACCGGCCGTCGAAGCGGCTGCCGTGGTACCTGCTCGCGGCGGTGCTGGTCTGCTTCACGCTCGGCGACACCACCTACAACGTGCTGACCGACTTCCTCGGCCAGGTGACACCGTTCCCGTCCCTCGCCGACGTGTTCTACCTGCTGTTCTATCCGCTGCTCGCGGCGGCGCTGCTGCTGTTCACCCGAGCCCGGGCCGGCGCCGAAAGCCGGGCCGCGCTGCTCGACGCGCTGGTGCCGACCGCGGGCCTCGGCCTGCTCTCCTGGGTCTTTCTGATCTCGCCGTACGTGCGCGACGACCACATGGGTGTGCTGGAGAAGGCGACGTCCTCGGCGTACCCGCTCGGTGATGTGCTCGCGCTCGCCATGTTGCTGCGCCTGCTCACCGCGACGGGCCGCAAGCCGGTCGCGTTGATGATGCTGGCCGCGGGCGTGACCAGTTTGCTCGCCACGGACGTCATCTACGGCCTGCGCCAGCTCGACGGCACCTGGACGGTCGGCGGTCCCACCGACTCCGGATGGATCTTCTTCTACACCGCGCTGGCGCTGGCCGCGCTGCACCCGTCGATGCGCCGGCTCACCGCGGGGGGCGACACGGCCGCCGAGCCGGTGGCCGGGGGCCGCCGGATCGCGGTCATGGTGGTCGCCGCGCTGATCGCGCCGGGCGTGCTGATCGTCGAGGACCTGACCGGCGAGGTCCAGGACGCCATCATGATCGCCACGGCGTCCGGGATGATCTTCCTGCTGGTCATGGCCCGGATCGCCGGACTGGTCCAGGCGCAGCGGGACAACGCCGCCCGGGAGCGGACCCTGCGCATGTCGGCGGCCGACCTGGTCGTCGCCAACAGCGAGGAGCAGGCAAGCGCGGCGGTCAGCCAGGCCATCGCGGCGATCGTGCCCGAGGGCGAGGAGTACCAGTTCCTGTACTTCCGGGGCGACGCGGCGGACGGCGAGCCGACCGAGGTGCTGCAGGCCGGCTGGGTGGCCGTGGCCGACCTGCCCGGGGAGATCGCGGTCCAGCTGGGACCGTTCGAGTCCGCGCTGTTCGGCGAGGCCGTGTCCGCGTCCGTGAGCGGCGGCCGGCCCCACCGTACGCACGCCTACCTGGCCGCCGACGACTACGTGCTGACCACCTTGCAGACATCGTTCGAGGCGTTGATGGCGCAGGGCCGGATGGCCGTGGAGCGGATCACGCTCACCGAGGAGATCAACCGGCGCAGCAGCGAGGACTACTTCCGGGCGCTGATCCAGAGCGCGTCCGACGTGATCCTCATCATCGGGGACGACGAGCTTATCCGGTACGCGAGCCCGTCCGCGCTGCCCGTCTTCGGCCACACCGACATGGTCGGCACCTCGCTGTTCCAGCTGTTCGTCCGCGCCGACCACGCCGAGCTGCGGTCGCTGCTGGAGCAGCACGGCTCGCGGGACGGTATCGACCTCACCGCGATCTCCGGCGAGGACCTGCTGCTGCAGGTCGAGTGCACCTGCCGGGACCTGCGCAACGACCCGGCCGTCGGCGGCCGGGTGGTCACCATCCGGGACGTCACCGAGCGGCGCCGGCTGGAGAGCGACCTCGCCCACCAGGCGTACCACGACTCGCTCACCGGGCTCGCCAACCGGCTGCGGTTCCAGAACCGGCTCGAGCAGGCCGCCCTGAGCGCCGAGGCCGCCCGCAGCCACATCGGTGTCCTCTTCGTCGACCTCGACGACTTCAAGGAGGTCAACGACACGCTCGGGCACGGCGCCGGCGACCAGTTGCTGATCGCGGTGGGCCGGCGGATCGCCGCGGCGGCCGGGCCGCTGAACATGGCGGCGCGCACCGGCGGTGACGAGTTCGCGGTGCTCATCGAGCACGTCACCGATCCGGCCGACGTCGAGCGGGTCGCCGAGGGCGTCCTGGCCGCGCTCGCCACCCCGATCGAGGTCAGCGACGGCACCGGCGGTCTGCACCTGGTCAGCGGCGCGGCCAGCGTGGGCGTCGCGACCAGCGGCGACGCGGCCGGCATCAGCGAGCTGCTGCGCCGCGCCGACGTGGCGATGTACATGGCCAAGACCGACGGCAAGCGCACCTGGCGGCTGTACCGCGACGAGCTGCACCAGGAGATGATCCGCCGGCTGGAGATGCGCTCGGCGCTGAACGAGGCGGTGGCCGACGGCCAGATGCGGCTGCGCTACCAGCCGATCGTCGACCTGTCCACCGGCGCGGTCGTTGGCCTGGAGGCGCTGGTGCGCTGGCAGCACCCGGCGCGCGGCCTGCTCGGCCCGAACGAGTTCATCGAGCTCTCCGAGGAGAACGGCTCGGTGGTCGCGATCGGCGGCTGGGTGCTGCGCCAGGCGCTGCGCACCTTCGCCGGGTGGCGGGCGACGGCCGAGGGCACGTCGCTGCGCTACCTGAGCGTGAACGTGTCGGCCCGGCAGTTCCGTACGTCCGGGTTCGTCGACCAGGTGCGCGAGGTGCTCGCCGAGACCGGCGCCCGCCCGGGCTGGCTGCTGTTGGAGATCACCGAGAGCCTGGTGCTGCACGACGCCGAGCAGGTCTGGGCCGATCTGCGGGAGCTGCGCCGGATGGGCGTGCGGATCGCGATCGACGACTTCGGCACCGGCTACTCGTCGCTGAGCTACCTGAGCCAGATGCCGGTCGACGTTCTCAAGATCGACAAGTCGTTCATCGACGACATCCTGCACTCCAAGCAGCAGATGGCGCTCGTGGAAACCATCGTGAGTCTCGCCCGGACGCTCGACCTGCTGGTCGTCGCCGAGGGCGTCGAGCTTGACGGGCACCGCCAGGCGCTCGTCGAGATGGGTTGCCCGTACGGCCAGGGCTTCCTGTTCTCCAAGCCGGTGACCGCCGACGAGATTGGTCATCGGCTGGTCGCCACCACCATGTCCTGATTGTTGAAAGGAAGCACATGTCCCTTGCCCCCCTCACCGGCCTCGAGTACGTCCAGCGTGAAGGTCGCTGGGCCGATCTCGAGCGCCTGCGCAGCGGCAACCCGATGTACGACGCCACGATCGAGGAGATCAAGGGGCGGCGGATCCGGGTGGGCGACCACTGGCTGGCCGATTTCGCCTCCTGCAACTACCTCGGCTTCGACCTGGAGCCCGAGATCATGGCGGCCATCGAGCCCGAGGTGCGCCGCTGGGGCACGCACCCGAGCTGGTCGCGGCTGCTCGGCAACCCGGCGCTGTACCCGCAGATCGAGGAGCGCCTGACCGCGCTGCTCGACGCGCCCGACACGCTGGTGATGCCGACCGTCACGCACATACACATGTCGGTGATGCCGATCCTGGCCGGCAAGGGGTACGTCTTCCTCGACTCGCAGGCCCACAAGACCATCTACGACGGCAGCATGTACGCCCGCGGCCTCGGCGCCACCGTGCAGCGGTTCCGCGCCAACGACCACGAGCACCTGCGCGAGCTGCTGCGCGCGGCCCCCGGCGGCGTACCCAAGCTGGTCGCGATGGACGGCGTCAACAGCATGACCGGCAACGCTCCCGACCTGGCCGCGTTCGCCGCGGTCGCCCGCGAGTACGGTGCGCTGCTCTACGTCGACGACGCGCACGGCTTCGGCGTGATCGGCGAGCGGGCGGCCAACGAGACCTCGCCGTACGGCATCAAGGGCAACGCGATCGTCAAGTACTGCGGCGAGACCTACGACAACGTCGTGCTGGTCGGCGGCTTCTCCAAGGCGTACTCGTCGCTGCTGGCCTTCCTGGCCTTGCCGACCTGGCTGAAGAACCACCTCAAGGTCGCCGCGCCGCCGTACCTGTACTCCGGCCCGGCCCCGACCGCGTCGCTGGCCACCGTGCTGGCCGGCTTCGACGTGAACGAGAAGCGCGGCGACGCGATCCGCGCCGACCTGCACCGCAAGACCATGAAGGTGCTCGACCACGTGCGTGGGCTCGGCGTCTTCACCCCGAACACCGGTGACACGCCGGTGATCGAGCTGCCGCTAGCCGCCGGCGAGGACATCGACGCGGTCGGCAAGCTGCTGTGGGAGCGCGGGATCTACGTGACGCTGGCGGCGTACCCGCTGGTGCCGCGCGACCAGGTCGGCTTCCGGGCGCAGATCACGGCGGCCAACGCCGACGACGAGCTCGACGAGCTCAACGCGGTCATCACCGAGCTCGCCGAGGCCGGGAAGCTTCGCCGCTGATGCGCGCCGCCGGTCCGCTCGCACCGCTGCGCCATCGGCAGTTCCGGCTGCTGTGGACCGGCATGAGCGCTTCACTGATCGGCGACGGGATGCTCCTCGTCGCCCTCGCCTGGTTCGTGTACGACCGGTTCGGGCTGCCGAGCGCGATGTCCGCCGTGGGCGTCGCGCTCTCCCTGCCGCAGGTGGTGACGCTGCTGTTCGGCGGCGTGATCAGCGACCGTTTCGACCCGCGCCGGGTCATGCTCGTCTCCGACCTGGCGCGGGGCGCGGTCATGGCCGGCGTCGCGGCGCTCGCCATCGGCGGGGTGCTGACCTCGTTGTGGGCGCTGCTCGGGCTGATCGCGGTGTACGGGGCGGCGGCCGGGTTCTTCGGCCCGGCGTTCGACGCGCTGGTGCCGCAGATCGTGCCGGCGGACGACCTGGTCGCGGCGAACTCGCTCGACCAGTTCGTCCGCCCGGCCGGCCTGCAGATCTTCGGGCCGATGCTCGGCGGCCTGGTGGTCGGCCTGGCCGGGGCGGGGTGGGCCTTCGCCGCGGACGCGCTCACCTTCGTGGTCTCGGTCGTCTGCCTGCTGACCATGCGCCGGGCGGCCGCCCCGCCGCTTGCGGATAACTCGGACGAGTCGCTCTTTCAGGAAATGCGGGCCGGGCTGGGGTACGTGCGCAAGCACATCTGGCTGTGGGGCACGTTCCTCTCCGCCACGTTCACGTACCTGCTGTTCGTCGGCCCTACCGAGGTGCTGCTGCCGTACGTGGTGAAGACCGAGCTCGGCGGCAGCGCCACCGCGCTCAGCCTGGTGCTCACCTCCGGCGGCCTGGGCGCGATCGCCGCGGCGCTCGCGGTCGGCTGGATCGGCATTCCCCGCCGCTTCATCACCTACATGTACGTGACGTGGGCGATCGCGACGCTGGCCGTGGCCGGGTACGGCGCGGCCACCGCGACGTGGCAGCTGGCCGCGGCGTGCGTGGTGGTCAACGGCCTGGAAGCGGCCGGCACCGTGGCCTGGGCGACGACCAAGCAGCGGTTCGTGCCGGGCGACATGCTCGGCCGGGTGTCCAGCGTGGACTGGTTCGTCTCGACCGCCCTGCTGCCGCTGTCGTACGCGCTGGCCTCGCCGGTCGCGGCCTGGCTCGGGGCGCGGCAGACGCTGCTCGGGGCCGGCCTGCTCGGCGCGGCGGTCACCATCGGATTCCTGTTCCTGCCCGGGATGCGCGGGCCGGAGCGGTTGTCGGCCTCGCCGCCCGCCGCCCGTAACACCATCTCCGACACTCAAGAGGCGCTGGCCGCATGACCGAACCCCTGGATGCCGTACGGGACCTGAGCGACGCCTTCGCCGCCCGCGACCTCGGGGCGGCGCTGGCCTGCTTCGTCCCCGGCGACGACAT
This sequence comes from Actinoplanes sp. KI2, assembly GCF_025630775.1. GTDB lineage: Bacteria > Actinomycetota > Actinomycetes > Mycobacteriales > Micromonosporaceae > Actinoplanes. Next base: position 122,375 of record NZ_JAOSZE010000030.1, on the reverse strand, counting down.
CGGCTACGCCGGCTCCGAGCGGGACGAGACGGCGACCGGCCGGGACGCGCTGACCGCGCTGCTCGGCAAGGTCTTCCTGCGGGACGAGGCGTACGCGTGGACGGTGGCCGGTGCGACCGTGCATCGGTACGGCGCACACGCGTACCTCCTCGCCGAGGCCGACGGCCTGGTCCGGACGGACGCCGGCGCACGCGACGAGTTCCCCTACCGCGTCTCCGGCGTGGTCGAGCTGGTCGACCGCCGCTGGCGGTGGCGGCACTGCCAGGGCTCGGAGCCTCAGCTCACTTTGGAACCGGAGATCGACGGGTTGCCCTTCCCCAGGTAGAAGACGCCCCGGAAGGTCTCGAAGCCGTCGCTCGGGTTCCTGCGCAGCGTCGAGTTGCGGATGGTCAGCGTGCCGGTGCGGTCGTTGCTGACGAAGAAGATCGCGCCGCCGCCCTCGTTGGCGTGGTTCCTCTCCATCAGGGTGCCGTCGAGGACCAGCTTGAAGTCGTTGCCGTCCAGGTAGATGGCTCCGCCGCTGCCGCCGCCCGGGGTGCCGGCCCGGGCCGGGTTGGCGCCCCGGCCGATCGCGGTGTTGCCGGAGAAGACGCTGTTCAGCACGGTCCAGGAGACCCCGATGCTGCTGAGCGCCGAGCCGTTCGCGCACGACCCGCCGGTGAACGTGCTGCCCACGATGTAGACCGGGTCGTCGCCGCCCTGCTCCAGCACGCGCATCGCCGCGCCGCCCAGGTCCGGGCCCGTGCTGTCGCACCGGTTGTCGGTGAACCGCGAGTTGACCACCTTGATGTGCCCGCCGCGCGCGAAGATCGCGCCGCCCCCGCCCGGGTACTCGTCGTCGTTCGGCTGCCCGATGCTGTTGCCCCGGGTGAAGGCCACGTTCTGGATGGTCAGCCGGGGATAGTCCTGGTCCTGGCAGTGCGAGGTGCGCGGCCCGAGGCTCGCGTCGCACGCGTTCAGGTAGATGATCCGCCGCTTGCCGCCGCCGCTGAGCGTGACCCGTCCGCCGCCGTCGAGGACGACCGGTTTGGTGCTGTTGTGCACCTTGGCCGTCGCCGTCATCGTGATCGTGACCGGCACCGGCCCGCAGTTGAAGGCGATGACGCCGCCCGCGGCGACGGCCTTCACCACCGCCGAGGAGGTGCAGCTCGCGGCAGTGCCGTTGCCGATCGTACGGGTGGGATGGCTGCTGTCCGCGGCCCGCGCGGCGGCCGGGATCGCGGCATGCCCGGCCGGGTTGCCCGGCTTGGCGAGCGTCTTGGGCGCCACCGACTTGGACGGTGTCGGCGTCGGTGTCACGCCGGCCGACGCGGACGACCCGGCCGGCGGCGTCGCGGAGGCCTCCGGTGAGCCGGCCGGATCGGACCAGTGGGGCCCGGCGGCCGCCGGGTCGTCGTGGCCGGCGGAGTGACACCCGGCGAGCGCACCGAGGCCGAGCAGGCCGACCGCCGCAGCGGCAAGGACCGGTCGATTTCGCACCGAGCGATGGTACGGCCCCTGTCCAGCCCTCGGGTATGGGCCGTCAGTGGCGGATCGCGGCCAGCTGCGTCGCCTGCGCGACCAGGTTGCCCTTGGCGTCCCAGGCCATTGCGGTCTCGTCCATCCGTCCCGAGGTGATCTCCGCCGCCTGCATGGTCACCCGCAGCGGCCCGGGCGCGGGCAGTCTCCGCAGATAGGCCGTGAGGGAAACGGTCGGCGCCCACCCCTTGACCCCCAGCACCAGCGAGATGGGCGGCGCCGGGTCGAGCGCGACCAGCAGGCTGAGCGGATCCCACTCCGACCCGTCGGCCAGCCGCAGCCAGGCCGCGGTGCGCCCGGCCGGCGAGGGCTGCCCCATCGCGAACCCCAGCGACGACGGATCCAGCCGATGCTCCACCACATCGAGGATGTGCACGCGGAACGGCGACCCCGGCGAATCCGCCGGCAGCAGCACGCAGTCGTCCTCGCCCGGCATCTCGGGCGCCTCCGCCGCGGTCCACCACGGCGCGGCGTCGTCCAGCGCGCCCTGGGTGACCAGCGCTTCGACACAGACCTGCCGGTCCTGCACCAGGCTCGCCCGATACTGCGCCGTGGTACGCCCTTCGCGCAGCAGGGTCACCGACACCGTGGCCGGACCCGCGGCGGGCGGCCGCAGGAACGAAGCCGTGACCGCGACCGGATACGCGTGCCCGCCGCCGACGGCCGAGACCGCACGCCCGAGCACCGCCAGCAGATATCCGCCGTGCAGCTTGTCGCCGACGGCCCACCGCGGGTCGAGGTCGGCGAGGAAACCGCCCTCGGCGGGTCGAACCGCGGTCGCCTCCGCGAACGTCGTCATTTGATCAAGCTCGCACGCCCTCTCGACCGGGTCAAATCCCCCCGCCCGAGGACGGCGGATCGGCCATCTTCGTGTGGGAGGATCGGCGCGTCCTTTTGTCCCGATCCGAGAAAGAGGACGCGTGCAGCTTCGTCGCGCCGACATTCTGCGTGCCGCCCGCGAGCTGATCGACGCCGAAGGGCTCGACGAGTTCGCCCCGCGCAAGCTCGCCGCCGCGCTCAAAGTGCCGGCCGGCGACCTCCAGTGGTACTTCGCGGACCGGCCGGCGGTGCTCGAGGCGCTCGCCGACGACCTGATGGCCGGCGTGGGCGACCCGCCGCCGGCCGGCCCCTGGGACCAGCGGCTGATCACGCTCGCGCATCGGCTGCGCCGCGCCCTGCTCGGCCTGCGCGACGGCGCCCGGCTGTTCTCGAGCACCTCGGTGGCCGAGCCGAACACGGTGCTCGCCGGCCGCACCGGCATGCTCATCCTGATCGAGGCCGGCCTGCCGCCGGACCGGGCCGCCTGGACGGTGATGGCGTTGACCCAGTTCATCGTCGGTCACGTGATCGAGGAGCAGTCCACCCGGCCGAAGCCGGCGGCGGGTCCGGCCGGCGAGGACGAGCTGATCGGTGAGCTGGCCGCCACCGTCACCGCCGATCCGGCCCGGCGCTTCGAGTTCGGCCTGGGCCTGATGCTCGACGGCATCCGCCGTCTCTTTTAGACGGCCTCTGTCCGGAATCTGAACGCGAAGCCCCTCTCCAACCGCGTAGGGTGCATCGACGGACGGCGCTGGAGGGGGGCCGCGCGATGGATCACCCGGACGACCTGCTGGAGTCGTTCGCGTTCGGCGAGACGTTCGGTGCGGCACCGGCGGTCGGCGCGCATGTGGACGCCTGCCCACAGTGCGCCGCGCACGTCGAGCTGGCGCGGGCCGCGGCCGGCTGGCTCGCCACCTCGCACGTCGCCACCCCGCCGAGCGGCCTGCGGTCCCGGGTCCTGACGGCCGCCGTCGGGGCGCGGCCGCCGTCGTCCGGTTCCGTTTCCTCCGCGTACGTCGCGGAGGTCGCCGATCTGGGCGTGCTGCTCGACTCCCTGTCGCCCGCGCAGTGGTCGGCGCCCACCGTGGACGGCCGCTCGGTCCGCGACCTCGTCCGGCACCTGACCGGGAACGACGGCAACGTGCTCGCCGATCTGGGCGTGCCGGGACCGCCGGGGGAGCGCTGGCGGCAGCAGTCCGACCTGCTGCTGCGCACGGTCGGCCAGGGCGGCGACGCGCTGCTCGACCGTCCGGTACGGCTGGCCGGCAAGGTGCCCGTCCGCCGCCCGCTGCGCGACGCGCTGACCCAGCGCGCCTTCGAGACCTGGATCCATCGGGACGACATCCGGATCGCCGTCGCGCTGCCGCCGATTCCGCCCGCGTCCGATCACCTGTCCCGCATTCTCGGGTTCGGACTGGCCATGCTGCCCGCCGCGATCGATGCCGCCGGGCGGGCCCGGCCCGGCAAGGTGCTGCTCGACCTGACCGGTCCGGGTGGCGCCGAGCACGTGGTGGGCATGGGCACCCGGGCAACGGCGTCCGACACCGGCGCGAGCAACGGCGCGTGGCTGGCCGAGGTGCGGATGCCGGCCGAACGGTTCGGGCGGCTGATGGCCGGGCGGGTGCCGGTGACGCCCTCGGTCGCGGTGGTGCGTGGCGATCGGTCCGCGGCGCTCGACCTGCTCGCCGTCGCCGCCACGCTGGGATGTGAGTGACGTGCGGTCCCGTGCCGAGGACGTGCGGCTCCGCGCCCAGCTCGTCGCCGCCGAGGAGAGCGCGCTGACCGAGGTGTACGACCTGCACGCGCCCTCGGCGTACGCGCTGGCGGCCCGCATCACCGGCGATCCGTCCTGGGCCGAGGACGCCGTGCAGGAGGCCTTCGTCGAGTTGTGGCGGCATCCCGAGCGCTTCGATCCGTCGACCGGCTCGCTGCGCACCTGGCTATGCATGATCGCCCGGCGCCGGGCGATCGACCTGTTGCGCCGGCAGTCGGCGCAACGCGAACATTGGAACCGGCTGGCCGGGCAGGCGCCGATCGAGCCCACGGTCGAGGACGACGTGGTGAGCGCCGCGCAGGCGAAGGCCGTACGAGAATGCGTACGCGATCTGCCGGTGCTGTACCGCGACGTCATCGCGCTCGCCTACTACTACGGGTTGTCCTATCGGCAGGTGGCGGTGGAGCTCGGGGTGCCGGAGGGTACCGCCAAGTCGCGGCTGCGCAGCGGGTTGCGGCTGCTCGCCGAGCGGATGTCGGCGGCCGGCTACCCGATGGGCGCCCCCTGACCTCAGCCGATCGGGACGATGCGGAAGACCGGGAAGCCCGGCGCCGCCGCCTCGATGTCGGCATCCGGCGAGTCGGCCTTCAGCCCGTCGAAGAACGCGCCCGTCTCCCAAGCCCATTTGCGCAGGTAGAGGCGGATCAGCGGGGACTTGTCGGCGTCGGCGATCTCGACCGGGGTGAAGCGCTCGCTGCGCCGGCCCAGGCGGAGCTCACCCTCGCCGACCGCGCGCAGGTTGCGCACCCATTGAGTGTGGCCGCGAGGCGCGAGCAGGTACTGACTTCCCTGGTACGTGAACAGGTTGACCACCGTGGTGCGCACCTCGCCGCTCTTGCGGCCGCGGACGGCGAGGACGCGGCTGCCGAGCAGGCTGATGCCGCGGGCGGTGAGCCACTTGGTGAGCGCGTTGAAGAGGTGGGCGGTGCGGTTCGGGGCCAGGTAGCGCATGGGTCTCTCCTCAAGTTGCGAGAGCAGTGCTCTCTCTTGAGTTCAGTGAACCCCGAACGCCTGCACACTGTCAAGAGCAGTGCTCTCATTTTGTGTCGGGTGTCCTGGATGCCAGCATGGCGCAGAAGAGGGCGCCCTGCTCGATCGCGTCGTCCAGGGCGACGTGGCTGTGCGGCGAATCGTCGTAGATCTCGGGTCGCGTTATGCCCGCAGGCTAGACGCGGGCCAGTCGGTGAGGAACTGGTCCAGCAGGCCGGGGACGGTTTCCCGGGCGACCCGGAGCGCCTCGGCGTCCGGGACGTCGGGGATCGCGTAGCCCTGGCGGCCGCCGGCCGTGGTGGCTACCAGGGTGGTCAGGCCGGCGCGGCGCTGGAAGAGGGAGGTCCGCAGGTTCCAGCCGATCACCGCGTCGCTGCGCAGCACGTAGCGGCGGCGCACCACGCTGCCGAACCGGCTGACCAGCCAGCCGTCGATGCGGGCGTGCCCCAGCGACGCCGCGCGGTCGGTCGCCAGCAGCGCGCCGAACGGCAGCAGCACCAGCGCCGACCAGAATGCCGACCAGGGGGCGCCGGCGAACAGCACGAACCCCAGCACGATCAGGATCAGGATCGTGCTGACCGTGGCGGCTCGGGTGAACCGGCGCCGGCGGGCCCGCGGGCCGTGCGGGGTCAGGGCCACGGTCAGCGGGTCGGCGTCGCCGATGACGGTGCCGGCCACGTCCACCGCGACGGCGCGGGGCGCCGGTGGCAGCAGGATCGAGCCGCCGCGTTCGGAGCCGCGGCCGACCCGCAGGCCGGTGGCGATGGCCAGGACCCGGGCGCCGCGCACCGAGCGCAGCAGCAGCGGTTCGCTCAGCTCCACGCCGCGCAGCCGCCGCTCCTCGATCGTGGTGTTGCGGGTGGTGAGCAGGCCGCGCCGGACGTGCAGGGTGCCGCTGCCGTGCCGGCTCAGCCGGAAGTTCCAGAACGACAGGACGTACCCGATGGTCGAGGCGATCACGGTGAACACGACCACCACGGCCGCCACCAGCAGAACCGCCACCGGCAGGGGCTGCCGGCCCAGGTAGTCGATCGAGTCGTGGACGTAGCCGATCTTCGTGAGGTCGACGTGGCCCTCGTTCACCAGGCGGGAGCCGAGGCCGAACAGCACGCCGATCGCGACCAGGCCGGACAGCGTGAACGGGCCGAACCGGACCCACGCCGGGTCCAGGGCGGCGAGGGTGGTCTCGGCGGGGGCCGCGCCGGGCGGCGGCACGACCTCCGCATCCGCCGCGGCGGCCGGGCGATGCAGCAGTTCGCGGTGCAGGTTCTCGGCGGCCGCGGCGCCCAGGCCGTCCAGCTTCACGCCGTCGTTCTTCCGGTCGGTCTGTCCGGTGCCGACGGTGACCCGGGCCAGGCCGAAGATCCGGTGCAGCACGTTCGACGTGACGTCCACGGTGCGGATCCGGTCTCGTGGCACGGTCAGCACCCGGCGGCGGAGCAGGCCCCGGCGCACCTGTACGTGGGTCGGGGTGATCCGGAACGAGGTGGTGAAGTAGCGCAGGAAGCCGATGCCGATGGTGATGCCGCCGACCGCCAGTGCCCACCAGCCGCGCTCGCCGCCGTCGCCGTTGCCGCTGCGAATCCCGAGCACCAGCAGGAACAGCGGGAAGATCAGCCGCCGCAACTCGAGCACCGGGTGCACGGCCAGCATCCGGGGGCTCAGCCGCCGCCAGCCGTCCTTGGCGTCGACCGTCGGCCCCTCGACCGTGGTGGTCACGTGGCGTCCCCGGTGGTCCGGCCGACCCGGGCGGTCAGGTCGGCGACCAGCTGGTCGGCGTCCCTCGCGGCCAGGCCGTCAATCTTGATCGGGCCGGCCGCCGACGCGGTGGTCACGGTCACGTTCGCCAGCCGGAACAGCTGCTCGATCGGGCCGCGCTCGCTGTCCACGGTCTGCACCCGGGAGATCGGCGCGATCCGCCGCTCCTGGCTGAGCCAGCCGGTCTGGGTGTAGACCGCGGTGTCGGTCGCCTCCCAGCGGTGCACCCGGTAGCGCCACTGCGGCATCACCAGCAGGTGCACGGCGGCCAGCACCGTCCACAGCATGCCCACGACCAGGTGGGGGAGGGTCGATCCGTCGCTGTCGGCGAACCACCAGATGACCTGGGGAATCAGCAGCACGACCCAGAGCACCGCGGCCTTGGCCGTCCAGTACCACAGGGCGCGGGGGCTGACCCGGTACATCGGCGGCCGTAGCCGCACCACATCTGCCGTCATGGTCACCCCTCCACCATCGCACCCGCTGCCCAGTCCGCATCGGCCCGTTCGTCGTGCGACGGCCGGGACAAATGTCATGGGCGTCGTCAGGCGCCGACCACCGCACCGACCGCGGACGGCAGCGGGTAGACCGACTCCGCCGGTAGCAGGCCGGCCGCCGCGTCGCGGCCGGCGTGGATCTTTCGTACCAGGTCGGTGATGTCGGTGATGGTCTCGGTCCACTCGTCGACGTAGTGGTCGACCGCGACCCCGCCCAAGCCCACCTGCAGCGACCGGTACGGCAGCGGCCGGCCGTCCAGCCCGCGCTCCGGGTCCCACTGCACCCGCACCGGGCTCGTCCGGACCAGGCGCGCCCAGGTCGGCCGGTCCGGGTAGAGGTCTCGGTCGAAGTCGCTGAGCGCGGCGTTGGCCAGCGCCCACTCGAAACCGTCCCGCCGGATCTCGATCGCCAGCACCCGCTCCTGGCCGGGCTTCGTCGCCCAGCCGCAGCGGTACATCATCCAGAGGAACGACGGCTTGATCCAGGTCATCCGCTCGCGCTTGAACGGCGCGACGAACCGCCCGGCCGCCACCGCCGCCCGGGCGATCTCCTCCGGGTAGGCCTGGTACACGGTGATCGTGCGGTCGGTGTACCGGGCGCGTACCTGTCGCATCTCCACGCCCTGCATGATTGCCGCCCGGCGCCGCGGGCGCACCTCGAAAACGCCGGTAGATTGCCCGAATGACGGTAGTCGGCCTGGTCGGTGCGGGACACATGGGTTCGGGGCTCGGTTGGGCGCTGCGCGAGGGCGGCCACGACGTCGTCACCTCGCTGGCGGGGCGGTCGGCGCGGACGGCGGGGCTTGCCCGGGAGGCGGGGCTGCGGATCGTCGCCCGGCCGGCCGACGTGCTGGCCGAGGCGGACGTCGTGCTGGTGGTCACCCCGCCGGGGGCCGCGGTCGACGCCGCCCGGGAGATCGCCGCGACGACCGGTACGGGCCGGCCGCTGGTGGTGGATCTGAACGCCATCTCCCCGGCGACCGCGACGACGGCCGCCGAGCTGCTCACCGCGGCCGGCTTCGACTTCGTCGACGGGTCCATCTCGGGGCCACCGCCCACGGTGCGGCCCGGGGCGCGGCTCTACCTGTCCGGCACGCGGGCGGCCGAGGTCGCGGCTCTGCGCTGGACGCACGCCCGGCCGGTGGTGGTCGGGGACCGGGTCGGCGCGGCGAGCGCGGTGAAGATGTCGACGGCGTCCGTCTACAAGGGGCTGATGGGTCTGCTGACGCAGGCGATCCGGGCCGCCGGGGCGTACGACGTCCTGGAGCCGGTGATGGCCGATCTGGGCGAGAGCTTCGGAACCCCGTACGAGGTGGCGCTGGCCGCGACGAAGGCGCACCGCTACGTCGCCGAGATGGCGGAGATCGCGCGGTCGCAGGCGGCCGCGGGGCTGACGCCGGCCCTGTTCGAGGCGTTCGCCGAGATCTGGGCCGAGATCGCGGACCGGCCGCTCGCCGACGGCCGGCCGGAGACGCTGCCCCGCGGGATCACCGCCCGGCAGGTGGCCGACGGCCTACCCGTCCGGGCCCGGTTACGGGAATGATGGTCCACATGAGAGCGATCGGGTACGACCGGTACGGCCCGCCGGACGTATTGCGCGTCGAGGACGTGCCGATTCCCGCGCCCGCGGCCGGGCAGGTCCTGGTCCGGGTCGCGGCGACGTCGATCAACCTCAGTGACTGGGAGTGCCTGCGCGGGACTCCGGCGTACGCCCGGATCGGTGGTCTGCGCACCCCGGCGCGCCGGACACTCGGCTCGGACATCGCCGGGGTGGTGGAGGCGGTCGGGTCCGGCGTCACCCGGTTCCGCCCCGGCGACGAGGTGTACGGCGACAACCTCGGCCTCAAGGGCGGCTTCGCCGAGTACGCTCTCGCGCCCGAGTCGGTGCTGGCGCCGAAACCGGCCGGGCTGAGCTTCGCCGAGGCGTCGACGATCCCGCAGGCGGGCCCGATCGCGCTGCAGGGCGTCGCCGGCGCCGGCCCGGGCAGCCGGGTGCTGATCAACGGGGCCGGCGGCGGGTCGGGCACCTTCGCGATCCAGCTGGCCAAGAGCCAGGGCGCGCACGTGACCGGCGTCGACAACGCCGCGAAGCTCGACTACATGCGGTCGCTGGGCGTGGACGAGGTGATCGACTATCGGGCCGACGACTTCACCCGGCACGGCCCGTACGACCTGATTCTTGATCTTGTGGCGCACCGCTCGGTCTTCGCCTACCGCCGGGCGCTGGCGCCCGGCGGACGTTATCGGTGCGTGGGCGGCCCGGTTCCGACCGTGCTGCGGGTGCTCACGCTCGGCTGGGTGGTCGGGCGGCTCAGTGGCCGGCGCATCGGCGTGCTCGGCGTCCGGCCGGGGCCGGACCGCTTCGGTCCGATAGCCGACCGTTGCCTCGCGGGCGAGGTCGAGATCCGGATCGACCGCACGTTCGCCCTGGAAGAGACGCCCGAGGCGCTGGCGTACGTCGGCGCGGGACGGGCCCTCGGCAAGGTTGTGGTCAGCCCGGCCGCGGGCCGAGACCCCGCCGCTGGCGCGACCGGCGTATGACTGGAAACGTGACGGTTGACGGTTGGGACGGGCGCGGGTTGCCTCCCGTGGCCCGGGCGCGGGTCGAGCGGGCCGCGGCCGACGGGGTCCGCACGTCGCTGTTGTCGGCGGACGGGCTGGCCGGGCTCGAGGTGGCCGGCTTCGACGCGGTCGGCGAGGTGCTCGGCACGACGGTGATGCAGATCGGCTGGCGCGGCTGGGGCGGCTGCGGCTGGCAGCCGGGCTGGGGCGGCCCGAACCGCGGCTTCTTCGGCGGCCCGCTGCCCGGCGAGCCGGTCGCGGTGGCCCGGCCGACGCGCTGGTCCGGCTACGAGCCGTACGCGAAGGCGATCCGCCACGGCCGGAACACCGCGCTCGGCCGGATGCGTGCGGAGGCCGCCGCGCTCGGCGCCGACGGCGTGGTCGGGGTGCGGCTCACCGAGGAGCGGATGGAGGGGCAGAAGCACGAGTTCATGGCGCTCGGCACCGCGGTCCGCTCGCGCGGCCGGCAGCGTCCCGAGCGGCCCTTCACCACCGACCTCGCCGCGCAGGACCTCGCCAAGCTGCTCGACGCGGGCTGGGTGCCGGCCGGGATCATCTTCGGGCTGGCCATCGCCGTACGCCACGACGACTGGCGCACCAACACCGCGCTCAGCCCGTTCGCCGGCAACATCGAGGTCTCCGGTTACACCGAGCTGATCACCCACGTCCGGGCCGCCGCCCGCGACGACTTCGCCGCTCGGGTGGCCGCCCTCGGCGCGGACGCCGCACTGATGTCGGGCATCCGGTCGAGGATGTGGAAGGTGGAGGCCGGCGAGAACCACACCGACCACGCCGCGGAGTGCATCGTCACCGGCAACGCGATCGTTCACTACCGGACCGGGCGCCGGTCCACCACCAGCAGTCTCACCATCCTGCCGCTGCGGAGCATGCGATGACCGTGAACACCCCCGCCGTCTCCGGCGTACCCGACGATGCCATGCGCCGGCTGGCGCAGATGCGGCCCGGGCAGTCGACCAGCCTGTTCACCTCCGACCTGAGCGTCAACGAGTTCCTGCTGGTCCGCGAGGCCGGTTTCCGGCCGCTCGGCCTGGTGCTCGGCTCGAGCATCTACCACGTCGGCATCCAGTTCGGCCGATGGAGCCAGAACCGCGAGCTCGACCAGCTCTCCCAGGCGATGTACCACGCCCGGGAACTGGCGATGACCCGGATGGAGGCCGAGGCCGACGCGCTCGGCGCCGACGGCATCGTCGGGGTGCGGCTGGACATCGAGTTCAAGGAGTTCGGCTCCGAGCTGGCCGAGTTCATCGCGATCGGCACCGCGGTCAAGGCCGACTCGCCGCCCGACTCGGGCGGCACCTGGCGCAACCGGCACCACCAGCCGTTCACCAGCGACCTGTCCGGGCAGGACTTCTGGACGCTGATCCAGGCCGGCTACGCCCCGCTCGGCATGACCATGGGCACCTGCGTCTACCACATCGCACACCAGCGGTTCTGGCAGGCGATGGGCAACATCGGGCAGAACGTCGAGATCCCGCAGTACACCGAGGCCCTGTACGACGCCCGCGAGCTGGCGATGAGCCGCATGCAGGCGGAGGCGGAACAGCTCGGCGCCGAGGGCATCGTCGGCGTGCAGATGCTCTCCAACTCGCACCGCTGGGGCGGGCACACCACCGAGTTCTTCGCGATCGGCACGGCCGTGCGCCCGCTGCGCGCCGACCACGTCATCGCCAAACCGCAGCTCGTGCTGCCGTTGACCGACCGATGACCGCCGGTCTGGGTCCCATGGGGGACCTTCATCTGATCGCCGCCGCCCTGCGCGCCGACCGTGCCGACGTCGAGTCGTACACCCGGGTGCTGACCACGGTCCTCGGCGACGCGCTGCCGCCCGAGATGGTCGAGGTGGAGCGCAAACGCTCGCTGGCCGACCGGATGAACGGGCGGCCGGGCACGCCGGTGGCGCTGACCATCCGGACGCCCGACGAGATGCTGCTGCTGAGGCAGGAGACGCACGGCGTGCACGCCGAGGTACACCAGATCGTCCGCGGCGTGACCATCAAGCGCAGCACGGTCGGCGTGGACGACTGGCTGGTCGCGCTGGCCGGGTTGCTGTCGAGGCTGGCCGGCAGCTCGGCGGCGGCCCGGGATGCGCTCACCAAACTGCTCGGCTGAGGCTAGTCGCGGGGGCGGGCCTCGGCGACGATCGTCTCGGCGACCTGGCGCAGCTGGGCCGGGTCCGGGTGGAACCCGTCGGCGATGTCGGGGTGCAGGCCCGATTTGGTACGCCGCAGCAGGACCGCCGCGACCTCGTCGACCGGCTCCCCGGCGTACGCCTGCCTGGTCGTCTCGGTCGCGGCCCGCAGCGCCGACGTCAGCTGTTCCTGCAGGGGCTCGCGCAGCTTCTCCTCGACCGGGCTGAGGCTGGTCGCGTCCAACGTCACCTGCGGCTCCGCCATCGTTCCCCCTCTTCGTAGGACGGCGCGACGCGGATACCCATCCGCGTCGCGCCGGAAACTCCGCAGGGGTCGGCCGCGGCGGGCCGGTGGTCCAAGCGGAGGCTCTCGATCCTCTTGAACCACCGGTTGTTCCTTCGCTACCCGTTCGTGGCTGGGCTAATCGCGCCCGCCGTCACTATCGGCAGCAGCTCGGCGAGGATGGCCACGCCGTCCCGGCTCAGCACCGACTCGGGGTGGAACTGCACCCCGGCGAAGCCGTGCCCGCGCAGCGCGTGCACCGTGCCGTCGGCCGGGTCGCGGGAGATCTCCACCGGGCCGCACGGCGAGTCGATCCGGTCGGCGTCGGCCACCGCGGCGAAGCTGGAGTAGAAGCCGACCCGGCGCTCCCGCCCGAAGACCTCGACGTCGCGGGCCAGCCCCTGGTACGGCGAGTCCCGCCGGTGCATCCGCAGCCCGAGCAGCACGGCCAGGATCTCGTGGCCCAGGCAGACGCCGAGCACCGGGCGGCGGGCGGCGAGCAGGTCGGCGACCAGGTCGCGCATCGCCGCCATCTTCGGGTCGGCCAGGTCGTCCGGGTCGCCCGGGCCGGGGCCGACCACGACCAGGTCGGGCTCGATCGGGGTGCGGGCGACGGCCGACTGCCACGGCACGACCGTGACCCGCAGGCCGAGCGCCTTGAGCTGGTGGGCGAGCATCGCGGTGAAGGTGTCCTCGCCGTCGACGATCAGCGCGGTCCGGCCGGCCAGTGCGGGCACGGTGAGCGCGCCGGGCTCGCGGGAGTCGAGCCAGAATCGCGCCAGGTGGTCGTTGCGCGCGGCCAGTGCCGCGCGGATCTCCGGCGACTCCGCTTCCGGGCGTACGGGCGCGGCAGCGTGCCCGGACGCGCCGAGAGCGGCCAGGATCCCCGCCGCTTTGGTGTGCGTCTCGGCCACCTCCCCGGCGGCGGTGGAATGCCGCACCAGGGTGGCGCCGACCGGCACCCGCAGCGTGCCGTCCGGGGTGATCTCGGCGGTGCGGATCAGGATCGGCGCGTCCAGCGACTGCCGGCCCTGGTCGTCGTGGTCGAGCAGGGCCAGCACACCGGCGTAGTAGCGGCGGCCCCGGCGCTCGTGGCGGGCGATCACCCGGCAGGCGTTCTCGATCGGGCTGCCGGTCACGGTCGGCGCGAACATCGTCTCGCGCAGCACCTCGCGCACGTCCAGCGAGCCGCGGCCGGCCAGCAGGTACTCGGTGTGGGTCAGGTGCGCCATCTGCTTGAGGTACGGGCCGGCGACCTGGCCGCCGTGCTCGGCGACGGTAGCCATCATCTTCAGCTCCTCGTCGAGCACCATGTAGAGCTCCTCGACCTCCTTGGGGTCGGCGAGGAAGTCGATCAGGCGACCCGAGCCGTGCCGGAACGTGCCGCTGATCGGGTTCATCATGGTGATCCCGTCGGCGACGCTGACGTGCCGCTCGGGGGTGGCGCCGACCAGCGTACGGCTGCCGGTGTGCACCAGGAACGTCCAGTAGGTGCCCTGCTCGGCGGCGAGCAGGCGGCCGAACGCGGCCCTGGCGGCGGCCACCGGGTCGCCGTCGACCGTGGCCTGGTAGACGCGGTGGATCACGAAGTTGGCGCCCTCGCCGTGACCGATCTCGTCGCGCAGGACGGTCTCGACGATCTCGCCGTACTCCTCGTCGGACAGGTCGAACCCGCCCGGGCGAAGCCGCAGCGGGCCGGCCGGGAAATCGGCGAGCGGCGCGGTGGTTCGCGAGTCGACGAGGAGGCATTCCAGCGGGACGCCGTCGTCGACGCAGTCGAAGCCGCGCTCGGCGATCTGCCGATAGGGGATCACCGCGAGGGTCGGTCGGTCTTTGACCAGCGGGATCTCGTCGAGCGTACGGACGGTGAGCACGTCCCCGGTGAGCACCTCGACGTGGTCGGCGCCGTCCCGGTGGAGCAGGGCGAAGGGCTGCATGGCTGTCCTCTTCCTGGGCTGGGGCTGCCGGCCGAGGCGGAGGGCCATCACACGAGAGCGGCCGCCTCGGGGAGGCGGCCGCGGTGTGGGTTACGCGCGGGGGAGTGTGGCCGCCGGTGAGGCGGGCCACCACATGCTCAATCGCGCGTGCATGCCAGGAGCCTAAGGGGCGGGGCGGCTGCGGCGCCACCCCGCCACGCGCCAGGCTTCATGCTTCAGGAGAAGGCGATCTGGATCGCGGAGCGTGCCCACTGCATCCGGGGCAGGGCGCAGTCGGGGTGCTCGCCGAACTCCTGAGCCACCAGTTCGGCGCAGCGGGCCTCGCCGAGCCGGTCGACCATCGCGCTCACCACCGCGCGGATCAGCTCGGCCGTCGGATGCTGGGAAGACTGCAGGTCCGATACGAAGAGTGCTTCGGTGCGGATGTCGTCGATCATCGCGGTCATCGGATCCTCCAACCGGTGGGTAGTGGCTTCGGTGTGATGCATTCATCAGTGCTGAGAAGCAGGACACCGGGCCGGAGCTGCAACGGCGATGCGGAGAGGTTGCAGCTGGGTTGCCCCGGCATTCGCGGACAGGCCGCGAAAGGCTGAAATAAGGCGATATGGTGCATGGAAGGGTGCTATCGACCGAGGAGTAGCCGTGACCGTGGTGCTGGTCGCCGACGACGACGCCGACATCCGTGACCTGGTGGCGTTCAAGCTCGAGCAGGCCGGGCTCGAGGTGATCGCGGTCGAGGACGGGCAGACGGCCCTCGAACAGGCCCGCGCCCGGTTGCCCACCCTCGCCGTGCTGGACGTCTCGATGCCCGGGCTCTCCGGGATCGAGGTGTGCCGGATGCTGCGCGCCGACCGCGCCACGGCCGGCATGCTGATCATCATGCTCACCGCCCGGGTGCAGGAGCAGGACGTCGAGGGCGGGTTCAGCGCCGGCGCCGACGACTACGTGACCAAACCGTTCAGCCCGCGCGAGCTCGTCTCCCGCATCCAGTCGCTGCTGAGCAGGGCTCGAACCTGAATCTCCTCAACCCGCGTCCGCCCGCGCCGATGTGCAGGCGTTCCGGTGAGGGGAGAGGGATGACCAGGCGGGCGGTGCATGCGGGCTTTCTGCTGACCGCGGCGACGGCCGGCATCGCGTACGCGATCTCGGGTCCGCACCTGCGCCCTCTGATCTACTTGCTGGTCACCCTCGTTCCGATCGCCACGTTCGCCGGGGCACTCGCGACCGGCCATCTGCCCGACCGCCGCCCCTGGATGACCGCGACCGCCGGCCTGGTGCTGCTCACGGTCAGCACGGCGATCTGGTCGGACTGGGTGTCCGGCCACCACTACGGCCGGGCCGAGGGCCGGGCTGCCGACTTCGCGATCGCCGCCGCGCACCTGCTCTTCCTGGCCGGCGCCGGCGGTGTGCTGCGCAAACACGGCGCCAACGACTTCGCGGGGCTGCTCGACGCGGCGCTGTTCGGAGTGTGCGTGGCCGGGCCGGCCTGGGTCTGGCTGATCGCGCCGCGGCTCACCGGGGCGGCCACCCCGCGCGGCGAGATGCTGTTCCTGGCCGACGTCGCCATGCTGGCCGCGGTGCTCGGTTGCCTCGTACGGATCCGGCGGCGGGCCACCCGGGCGCGCGGGCCGATCGCGTACATGATGGTGTGCAGCGCGGCCACGCTCGGCGGGCACGTCAGCGCGGTGCTCACCGGCTCGCACGGCAGTGCGGTGGGCACGGCGGTGCTGCTGATGATCGCGTACCTGGCGATCGCGGCCTCCGCGGCGCACCCGGCCGCGCCGATGATCACGAACCCGGACCGGCCCGGTCGCGAGGTGACCGGGAATCCGCCGCTGCTCTGGATGGGCGCCGCCCTCTGCGCCAACCCGCTGATCGCGGCGATCCAGTTGATGCGCGGCGACGCGACGGCCGCGGTGCTGCTGCCGGTCGGGACCATGCTGGCCGTGCCGCTGGTGCTGTTGCGGCTGCGGCAGATGTCGCTGCTGCGCAGCCGGGCCGAGCGGACCCTGGCCCACTACGCGCACCACGACGAGCTGACCGGCCTGCACAACCGGCGGCACGTGGTGGCCGAGATCGACCGGGCGCTGGCGGCGCTGGAGCGCGGCGAGCTCGACGAGGTGACCGTCCTGCTGCTCGACCTGGACGGGTTCAAGCCGATCAACGACCGGCACGGGCATCAGGCCGGTGACGCGGTGCTGCGTACGGTGGCATCCCGGCTGACCGGCGCGGTCGGTCCGGACGACGTCGTGGGGCGGATCGGCGGCGACGAGTTCCTGGTGCTGCGTTGCTCCGGCGGTCCCGGCGACCTGCCGTCCCGGGCCGCCGAGGTGGTGGGCCTGCCGATCGAGATGGGTGCGACCTCGGTACGGGTGGGGGTGTCGGCGGGCGCGGCGAGCGTACGCCGTGGTTCCGGGCTCGACCGGGACGCGCTGATCGGCCGGGCCGACGCGGCGATGTACGAACAGAAGGCCGCCCACCGCACCGCCGATCGGGAGCCCGCGCTGAACTGACTCAGGCCGGTCCGCCGGTGGCGGGCTCGGCGTGCGTCGCCTCGGTCAGTTCCCGCTCGCGCTCGCGGTCCCGTTCGCGCCGGCGCAGGCGCAGAGTTTGCAGCCAGGTGACCTCGGCGGCGAGCCCCGCGTCGGCCAGTTCGGCCCGGGCCGCCTCCGCGGTGAGCGCAGCGTCGGGCGGCCCCGGGCCGGCTCGCAGGCGGGTCAGCTCGATCTGCGCCAGGCAGACCGACAGGACCATCTCGAAGGTGGCCCGGTCGGTCGCCTCGATCGCCAGCAACACCCGGGTGCGCACGTCCTCGGCGCTGAAGTCGGCCGGCATCCGCAGCATCCACATGCGCTGCCGCCGGCTGCCCTCCTCGGTCGGCTCCCAGTGTCGTTGCCGCGGGTGCGCGGGCGAGGCCGCCGAGCGCACCAGCCCGAGCCGTTCCTGCCGGGTCAGCGTCCAGGTCACCCGGGCGATGTCGACGCTCTGATCGGACCCGAAGGTGGCGGCGTGCCGCCGCTGGATGTCATGAGCCGTGCCGCCACGGTCGGCCAGCAACACCAGCAGCACGTCCCCGAGCGCCGTCACGACCCCTCCCACTCCTACAAGATGTAGAAGCTAGTGGACGGACGGCGGCCCGCGCCATCGGCGTCGCTACCGGTTCGGTGTGGCCAACCGGTTGAGAGCGAGCGCCGCGACCAACAGTCCGAAGTCGCGCAGGGCCACGTCGTAGTAGTTGCCGAGGATCAGCAGGTTGGTGATGATGCCGGCCAGCCACAGGGCGACCACCGCCGCGCCGATCCGCGGGTGCACGGCGACCAGGATGCCGGCCATGATCTCGAGGACGCCGACGACGTACATGAACTGCTGTGCCGTACCGGGGATCAGCTTGTCGACCCAGGGCGCGAGGTATCCCGGCCAGTCGGTCAGCAGGTTGGCGAACTTGTCCAGTCCGAACAGGATCGGCGCCACCGTGAAGACCGTGCGCAGCAGCATGAACGCCTGCTGGGCCGGGGTGGCGGTGCGGATCGCGGCGAGCCGCGTGTCGGTGGCCATCAGCTTTCTCCGTCCTTCTAAAAACCCATTTTCCGTACGTTAGAAAGCCGGCTCTCTAAAGTCAAGATGTTCGTGCTTTACACTCGCTCCATGGCCCCTCGCTCGTTCCCGGACCGTGTCGCCGCCCTGGCCGCCCTCGACGATCCGGTGCGCAAGGCGGTGTTCGACCTGGTCGCGGCCTCGGGCGAACCGGTCGGGCGGGACGCGGCGGCCGAGGCGCTCGGCGTCAGCCGCCGGATCGCCGCCCTGCACCTCGACCGGCTGGCCGAGCAGGGGCTGCTGGAGTTCGAGTTCCGCCGGCCGCCCGGGCGCGGCGGGCCGGGCGCGGGCCGGCCGGCCAAGCTCTACCGCCGGGCCGACGACGAGGTGGCGGTGTCGGTGCCGGAGCGGCACTACGACGTGGTGGGCGACCTGCTGGCCACGGCGGTGTCCGACTCGATCGCGACCGGCGCCGAGGTGCGCGAGGTGCTGAGCCGGACCGCATACGACGCGGGCCACGCGATCGGCGCCGCGGCGGGCGACCTGGGATCGGCGCTGGCGACGGCCGGGTACGAGCCGGGCGGCGACGACGCCGGGGCGGTGTACCTGCGCAACTGCCCGTTCCACCGGCTCGCCCGGCGGCACACCGAGCTGGTCTGCGGTGTGAATCTCGAGCTGCTGCGCGGCGTCGCGGACGGGGCCGGCGAGACCGGGATGCGGGCGGTGCTCGATCCGCGGCCGGGGCGCTGCTGCGTACGGCTGCTTCCGGAAAATGTCGGAGGGTCGCAGTAGCGTGCCGCCATGACGGTGGAGGAGCGGTTCGAGCGGTTGGTCGACGAGCTCGTCGGGATCGAGGGCGTCAGCCCGCCGTCGCCCGGGCGTGGGTTCGGGTCGTCGGCGCTGAAATATCGCGGCAAGATCTTTGCGATGCTGGTTCGCGGCCATTTGGTGGTAAAGCTGTCGAAGGCCCGGGTTGCCGAGTTGGTCGCGGCGGGGGAGGGGCGCCATTTCGATGCGAACAAGGGCACCCCGATGAAGGAGTGGTTCACGCTGGACGAGCCGGCCGATCTTTCCTGGTCGGCGCTGGCGCGGGAGGCACTCGAGCATGCCGGGGAAGGAAGATGAACGTCTAAGTTGAATGCTCACGAAGGTGGAGTCATTTAGGTGATTGTCAATTCAAAAGATCGTTGAACTCGCGCGAGTTCCCGGTCCGTAATCCGTGGCGCCAAGGAGTTCCCCGAAGGAGGGGTTTGACGCCATGAAGAGGAAGTACCGCCGGGGCGGTCCCCCGCGTACGGGGCGGAAGATGTCCGGCAAGGCCGTGCTGATCTCGGCGACCGTCGGCGTGCTCGCGGCCGGCACGGGCATCAGCCTGGCGGCGACCCAGGGCGGCGGCAACTCGTCGGTCACCTGCATCGTGGTCCAGGACGCGGCCGCGGCGGCAGACGCGAACTCGGCGCTGTCCGACGTCTTCCCGGTCGGCACCGCGCTGCACCTGACCAGCGCCGGCCGGGCGGTCGACGTGACGGTCAGCGGCCCGATCACCGCGGCGGCGGCCACCACGGCGCCGGCCACCGACCCGGCGACCAGCGCGCCGGCGACCAGCGCGCCGGCGACCGGTGACCCGTCGGCGGGCGCGCCCGCCACCGGTGACCCGTCGGCCGGCGCCACGGCGACGGCCAACCCGACCGGCTCCGCCTCGGCGGGCGGGGGCAAGGGCACCAAGCACCGTCGCCACCACCGGCCGGCCAAGAGCCCAGCGGCAGGCACCGGCGCGGCAGGCAGCGGCGCGACGGGCAGCGGCTCGGCGGCAGGCAAGGGCTCGGCGGCGGGCAGCGGCTCGGCGGCAGGCGGGGCCGGCGCGACCGCGTCCACCAACCCCGCGGCGTCCGTGGCCCGGGTCAACGTCAAGGCCGCGGCCAACAACGGCGTCGACGCCAACTCGGTGTGCGTCAAGATTTCCAAGAACGCGTTCAACACGCTGGGCAACGTCGCCGACGGCAACAACGTCGGCGCCTTCATCGCCACCATGACCCCGTCCGCCGGCAACGGCGGTGCGGCCAACAACGGTGGTGCGGCGAACAACGGTGGTGCGGCGAACAACGGCGGTGCGGCGAACAACGGCGGTGCGGCCAACAACGGCGGTGCGGCCAACAACGGCGGTGCGGCGAACAACGGTGGCGCGGCGAACAACGGTGGTGGGGCCAACAACGGTGGTGGGGCCAACAACGGTGGTGCGGCCAACAACGGTGGCGCTGCGAATGGTGGCGCCGCCGCGAGCCCGTCGGCGTCCGCCTCCAAGGCGGCCGGCAACGGCGGCCGCAGGCACCGCAACGGCCAGGGCTGAGAGCGGTCAGCCGAGGCGGCGTGCCGGATCAGCCGTCACGCCGCCTCGGCAGCCGGCGCTGACTCGTCGGCGCGGAAGGCGGCGACCGCCGGCTTGGCCATGACGGGCGCGGGCGCGATCGCCGGCTCGGTTTGGGCCAGGAAGGTGAGCACCTCGTCGGCGAACTCGGCCGGGGCGAGGCTGTGCACTCGGTGGCCGACCGGGATCGTGGCGAGCCGGGCGTTCGGGATCGCGGCCGTCACCTCGGCCAGCCGGTGCGGCGGGATGCAGCTGGCCGGCCCGCCGGACAGGATCAGGGTCGGCTGCGAGACCTCGCCGAGCCGTGCCCACCACGCCGGGTCCGGGCGGGACAGCTGGCGCAGCAGCGACGCGACCGCTCGTAACTGATAGTCACACCCGCTGCCGAGAATGCCCGCCACCGCGCCGAGCGCCTGCACCGGGTTGATCCGGGTGGTCGAACCGGGCGCCTTCGGCGGCGCCGCCAGGTCCTCCAGGACCAGCCGGCCGATCAGCTCCGGTGCCTCCAGCGCGGCGGCCAGCGCCGCGTACCCGCCGACCGAGTGCCCGATCAGGACGGTGTCCCGCAGCCGCAGCGCCTCGATCAGGCCCAGGACGTCGTCGCGGATGCTCGCCAGCGCGTACCCCCTGGTCCGGGCGCTGGTCGCGTGCCCGCGCAGGTCGATCGCGATCGTCCGGCGACCGCGCAGCCGGGCGGCAAACCGGTCCCAGGTGCCCGCGCTGCTGCCGCTGCCGTGCAGCAGCACCACCGGGGTGCCATCGGGGTCGCCGGCCTCTCGGCAGCCGAGCCGGACACCGTTAACCTCGACGGTGCCGACCGCCGACCACACATACGTCACCCTCGCTGTTTACCAGAAGTTCGGTCGACGACCGGTCAATATGCACGTCGTAGTAACCAGTGACACGGTCCGCACCAACGGCCGGTGGCATCACCCAGGAACGCGGCGTAGCTTCCGATTAGCCCGCGTGAATGGGAAAGGACACGTTGACCGCGATCTTCGGTACCACGCCGGGGTCCCTCTCCGACCTGGAGGTGATCTCGCAGCTCGGGCGCGGGGCCGACACCGTCGTCTACCGGGTCCGCCGGCGCGGCGCGGAGTACACGCTCAAGGTCCTGACCTCGGCGGATGCGGCGTCCCTGACCGCCGTACGCCGGGAGGCCGCCCTCCTCGGCTCGGTCGGTCACCCGCTGCTCCCGCGGATCTTCGAGGTCGGCCTGACCACCAACGGGCCGTACCTGATCCTCGAGTACATCGACGGTCACCCGCTGTCACAGACCCTGCGCCACGGCCGGCTGGACGAGCCGACCGTGGTCCGGATGGCCATCGACCTCGCCGAGCCGCTCGCCGCGGCGCACCGGTCCGGCCTGGTGCACCGGGATGTCAAACCGGACAACGTGATCGTCGAGCCGACCGGCGTCGGCCGTTTGATCGACTTTGGACTCGCGGCGCGCGGCGGGGCGCACGACGACCGGGTCGCCGGGACGCTGCTGTACAGCGCGCCCGAGCAGACCGGCATGCTCAAGCGCCCGATCGACGGCCGCTCCGACCTCTACGCGCTGGGTGTCCTGCTGTACGAGTGCATCACCGGCCAGGTTCCGTATTCCTCGCAGGACGCGGGCGAGCTGATCCGGCTGCACGCCACCGCTCCGATCCCCGACCCGCGGGCGCTCGCGCCGGAGCTGTCCGGCACGATGGCCGCGATCGTCACGACGCTGCTGGCCAAGGACCCGGACGACCGGTACCAGAGCGGCGAGAACCTGCTCGGCGACCTGCGCCGGCTGGCCGAGCGGCCGGGCGCCGTCTTCCCGGTGGACTCCGGCCGGCGCGGCGCCCAGCCGACCGGCGAGGCGCGCCTGGTCGGCCGGGACGACGAGGTGATCACCCTCGCGCACCGCTGGCTGCGGGCCCGCGACGGCGGCGGCGGCGCGGTGATCGTCGAGGGCCCGGCCGGTGCGGGCAAGACCCGGCTGGTCCAGGAGCTGACCAATGCGGTCGCCTCGGACGGTGACCTCATCCTGTTCGGCAAGTGCGTCGCGGACGACCCGGTACCGCTGGCGCCCCTGCGCGGCGCGGTCGAGCGGCACCTGAGCTGGGTCAACCGGTTGCCGGCCGGCGAGCGCGACGTCGCCGTCGAGCGGGTCCGCCGGGCCGCCGGTCGCGGCGGATCGCTGCTGCGCGCGCTCTCCCCGGTGCTGGCCGACCTGGTGCAGGCACCGGCGATCGGCGAGCAGAACCGGCACGAGCAGTTCGTCAACGCGGTCGCGGCGTTCCTGATCGGGATGGCCGACGAGTACCAGGGCGCCGTCCTGCACATCGACGACGTGCAGTGGCTGGACGAGCCGACCCGGCGGGTGCTGCAGCGGGTGACCAGCCGGCTGCCGGTCACCCCGCTGCTGGTCATCGCCACCAGCCGGGACGACGTGGGCAGCACCGCCGCGCTCGACCGGTTCAGCGGCGACATGGACGCCACGCTGGACACCCGGATCCCGCTCGGCTCGCTCGAGCAGGAGTCGGTGGAGCAGCTCGTCCGCGAGCATCTGGGCGCCATCGGGCTGCCCGACGAGCACATCGCGGAGCTGGCGGCCCGGGCCGGCGGCAACCCGTTCACGATCGGCGAGTACGTCCGGGCGGTCCTCGACGCCGGCCTGGTGACCCCCTCGTGGGGTGGCTGGCACCTGGACCGGGCCGGGCTGGACCGGCTCGAGCTGTCCGGCGACGCGGTCGACCTGGTGCTGCAGCGCATCGACGGCCTTGGCGAGGACAGCCGCCGGCTGCTGGCCGCCGGAGCCGCGGGCGGCCGGTGGTTCCCGTCCGAACTGGTCGCGGCGGTCTCCGACATCGACCCGCGCCGAGCCCGCATGCTGCTCGCCGAGGCGGAGTCGCGCCGGCTGGTCACCGCCACCGGGACCGACGGGTACCGCTTCCTGCACGACCGGATCCGGGAGGCGCTGCTGGTCGGCCTGGACGCGGCCGCCCTGCGCAGCCTGCACCAACGCATCGCGGAGGTGCTGGACGCGGCGGCGCCCGGCGACCCCCGTTACGTGTACGCGGTCGCCCGGCACTACGCGCGCGGCGAGACCCGCCGGCGCCCGCAGCGGGTGTACTTCAGCGGCTTCGCGGCCGGCCGGCTGGCCCTGGCCGAGCACGCCCCGGCCGAGGCCCGCGAGTTCCTCGAGGTGGCGGCGCGGGCGGCGGCCGACGCCGGCGTCACGCCGCCGGTCGACTTCTTCCTCGCGCTCGGCATGAGCTGCGGCCGCTCCGGCCGGTTCGAGGAGGCGCACCAGCACCTCGACCAAGCGCTGCGCGCGGAGCCCGACCGGCTCGGCCGGGCCGGCATCCTCGCCCAGGCGGCGATGGTCCACAACAGCGCATGGAATCCGGACCAGGCCTTCAAGGCGGTCCGCCGCGGTCTCGCCGAGCTGGGCCGGCCGCTGCCGCGGAGCGGGCTGGCCCTCTGCTTTACCACCCTATGGTCGGTGCTGCTCGGACTCTTCGTGGGGGCCACCAAGATCGGCTTCGGCGGAGCTCGCGGCCGCGACCGTGAGCGCTTCCGGCTGGAGGCGGTTCTCTCCGACGTCGGCACCCTGGCACTGTCCATGCGGATGCGCCGGTCGATGCGCGCCATCATGAGCCTTCGCGTGCTGTACCCGATCAACCGGCTCGGGCCGGGCCGGGAGTACGCCCAGCACATGGCCGGCCTCGGGGTGATCGCCGACGTGGCCGGTCGGCGGAAGTTGGCGGCCGGCCTCTACGACCGGGCCGCCGAGGTCGCGGCCGGCATCGGCGACCCGGAGCTGGTCAGCTTCGTCGAGTGGAAACGCGGCGCGGGCGCCTACATGGGCGGCCACGACGAGCAGACGAAGGTCTGGAGCCAGGCGCTGATCGAGCACGAGCGCTGGTTCGAGCTGGGCGACTACCTGACCGGTGTGTCCACCGTCTGCATGCAGTACTTCAAGCGCGGCTGCACCGCCGAGGCCGAGGAGTGGTACCGCCGCGGCCGGGCCCGGCTCGGGCAGGCGGAGGCCGAGGGCGCGGCGATCGGCGCGGTCGCCGCCGTCATCGCCGCGCTGCGCGGCCACGCCGACGAGGCGGAGGCCCGGATCGAGGCGCTGCGCCGGTTCCTGCGGGCCAACCCCGACAACCCCTTGCAACGGATCAACCTGTACGGGGCGCGGATGATCGCCCTGGTCGAGCGGGGCCGGATCGACGAGCCGTTCGAGCAGCTGACCACCGAGTTCGCGGCGCTCGGGCTGAAACCGAAGACGATGGTCCCCGAGCAGCGCGTCTACTACGTCTTCGAGGCGTTCGGCCGGCTCGCGCGCCTGCGGGCCGCGACCGCAGAGCGCCGCTCGGCCGAGCTTGCCGCCGCGACCGGAGAGCGCCGCTCGGCCGAGCGGGCCGCCGCCGAGGCCGCCGTGGCCGGGCTCGGGAAGGTGGCCGACACCAGGGTGCTGCGCGGCTTCCATCTGGTTGCCCGGGCCGACCTGGAGGTCCTCACCGGCCGGCCGGCCGACGCGCAGCGCACCCTGGCCGGGGTCGAGGCCGAGCTGGTCTCGCTGGACGCGCCGCTGATCGCGTACGAGGCGGCCCGGGTCCGCGCCCGCGCGCTGGCCGCCCTCGACCAGGCGACGGCGGCCGTGCAACAGGCCAAGCTCGCCCAGATGATCGCGGTCGAGCAGGAGTGGCCGCATCGGATCCGCTGGATCGCCGACGAGTTCCGGGTGGGCCGGCACGCCTCCACCCAGGCCGGCGAGATCACCATCTCCAGTGCCGGCGCCGGCGGCCAGGGCTCGCCCGGCGCCGACCTCGGTCGCTACCAGCGGCGGCTGGAGGCGCTGCAGCAGGTCAGCCTCGCGTCGGCGACCGTGCTCGACCCGAGCGCGCTGGCCCGGGTGGCGCTCGACGAGACGCTGCGGATCCTGGGCGCCGAGCGGGCGTACCTCTTCTTCTTAGATCTTGAACGGCGGGAACTGGTCCCGCACGTCGGGCGAGACGCGCAGGGCAACGACATCCACGAGCTCACCGGCTACAGCACCACGCTGGTCGACCGGGTGCGGCACTCCGGCGAGCCGCTGGTGGTGACCGGCAGCGAGGAGGGCGTGGCGCTCGGCTCGCACAGCGTCCAGGTGCACGGCCTGCGCAGCATCATGATCGCCCCGCTGCGCTTCAACAACCAGCTGCGCGGCGTGGTCTATCTGGACAGCCGGATCGCCAAGGGCGTCTTCACCGGCGACGACGTCGACATCCTCAAGGCGATCACCAATCACGTCGCGGTGTCCCTGGAGACCGCCCGCGCCGCCCAGCTGGAGGTCGCGGTGCAGGCCGCCCGGCGCCAGCGGGACGTGGCCGAGACGCTGCGCGCCGCGATGGCCGACCAGAGCTCGTCGCTCGACCCGGACGAGGTGATGCGCCGCCTGCTGGCCAGCCTGATCCGTACCCTTGGCGGCGACACGGCCGTGCTGCTCAGCCGGGTCGGCACGCACGGGCTGGTGGTCGCCGCGGCGCAGGGCGCCACCGCCCCGGTGGGCACCCCGCTGCCGTCGGTGCCCGCCGACCTTCTCGATCTGGCCGGCGGCCCGCGCGCCCGCTCGGTGTTCCCGGGTGACCGGCCACCGTTCGGCGGCCTGCTCGGCACCCCGCGCCTGTGGTGGGCCACCCAGGTCGCCCAGCGCGGCGGCCCGTTCGGCATCCTGCTGGTCGGCGCGACCGGCGAGGGCGTGATGACCGAGGCACAGATCCAGATGGCCGCCGCGATCGCCGGGCAGGGCATGACGGCGTACGAGAACGCCATGCTCTTCAGCCAGGTGCGCCGGATGGCCACCGTGGACGGCCTGACCGGCCTGTACAACCGCAACCACTTCTTCGGCGAGGCCGAGCGCCGGGTGGCCACGGCGCGCGAGCAGGGCCGCCCGGTCGCCGCCATCATGGTCGACATCGACCACTTCAAGCGCATCAACGACACCTACGGCCACCCGGTCGGCGACGAGGTGATCCGGGTCGTGGCCCAGCGGCTGCGCGCCACGCTGGGCGACGGCGACGTCCTGGGCCGGTACGGCGGCGAGGAGTTCGCCGTGGTCACCCCGCAGACCACCGTGCCGGCCGCGGACCTGGCCGGTCGACTGCACCTGGCCGTCTCCAGCCACGTGATCCCCACCGAGGCCGGACCGCTGCCGGTCACCATCAGCGTCGGCCTGGCCTGCACCGACGGCCCGCCGCAAGACCTGCAGCGGCTGCTGGCGCGCGCCGACGCCGCCCTCTACCAGGCCAAACAGACCGGCCGGGATCGCGTCTGCGTCGCACCCTGAACCGTGGCCGCCGCAACCGGGTTGCGGTGCCCGGTGTAGATCATCAAACTGGCGGCCGTGCCATCGAATCCGGTCGACGGCGAGCCCCCCGCCGAGGGCCTGCCATCCTTCCCCGCGCCCATTCCACCGGGGTCCGCGCCCATGCCGCCGGTGCCTACTCCCTGGCCGGCGGGGTCCACGCCAGCGCCGCCGGGGTCCACTTCCGCGCCGCCGGGGTCCACGCCCGCGCCGGCGGGGTCCACGCCCGCGCCGCCGGCTTGGACGCCACCGCCCGGCTATCCGGCGCCGGGTCCGGGTGCGCCGTGGCAGGCGGCCCCGGGCTGGCCACCGTACGGACCGCCGCCCCCGCCGCGCCGGTCGAACCGGGCGGTCTGGATCATCGCCTCGGCCGTGGCGTTTCTCCTGCTCGCCTGCCTCGGGCTCGGCGCCGTCGGCTATGTCGCGAGCCGCCACGCGAAGGACTCGGCGGCGACCGGAGAACCGGCGGCGACCGGAGAGCCGGCGGCGACCGGAGAGCCGGCGGCGACCGGAGATCCGGCCGCACCGCCCTCCGCGGAGCCGAGCGCCTCGCCGATCCCCGCGCACACCGGCAGCCTGGCGCGGTACCTCGTCCCGGTGCCGCCGGGTGCCCGTAAGTGGCAGAACAAGCCCTCCGAACAGGAGCTGCCCGACCTCGACACGGCGAGCGACAACCTGCCCGCGTTCAAGGCGGTCCTCGGCCGGTACCTGTTCCAGCGGGGCTACGCCCACCGGTGGATCGACAGCAAGGGCACGATCGTCGACGTCCGCCTGTTCCAGTTCCTGGGCGCCGAGAACGCCGCCGACTTCGCGCAGATCATGGGGGAGTCGGGCGTACTGGTCGGGTGGAGCGACCCCAAGCCGGTGCCGGGCGCCGACGGGGCGGTCATGCAGATCCAGGCCGAGCCGGACAAGTACGGGCGCATTCGGTCGAAGGGCGTGGTGGTCGGCGGCGACCTGGTCGCGATGATCGACTTTTACGCGCTGCCGCCGAACGACCCCAAGCGCCTCGAAACGCTGCTGACCCAGGAATCCCGGCTGCTGCACTGACACGCGCCGCCGGGCGTGACTAGGAGCGGGTCAGGAACCCCAGACGGGCCCGCTTGTGCCCGAGGTCGATCTCCGATCCGAGCTCGAAGCCGTGCCGCTGGAACCGGCTGATCGCCTTCTCGTTGCGGATGTCGGGCTCGGCGACCAGCCGGAGGTGGGCCGGGTCCTCGAACGCGTACCGGATCAGGGCCGGGATGGCGACCGTGCTCAGGTGCGGCAGGACCAGGTCGCCACCGTCGAGCATGAGGTGGATGCCGAAGTCGCCCGGCCGTACGTCGTAACACTCGGCGATCGGGTCGTGGGCCGGCTCGTACGTCTGGAAGATGCCGATCGGCGCCTCGTCGATCCGGATCAGGAACGCGTGGTGGGTCGGCAGGCCGTCGACGAACTCGTAGATCTCCCGCACCTGGTCGACCGTGTGGTCGCCCATGCCCCAGAACCGGTTGCGCGGCCGGATCACCCAGCCGTGCACCAGGGAAGCGTGGGCCGCCGGGTCGAGCGGGACCAGGGTCAGCTCGCCCAGGCCGGGCAGTTTCTCGGCGTACACAATCATGGTTTGCTCCTCGAAGACGGGGATCAGCGAGCCGGCCGACCAGTGCGGCAACTGGTCGAGGAAGTGCGCGGAGCCGGGCGAGCCGGAGGCGCCGAACGGCACGATCCAGCGGCTGCGCCGGCGGTCGGTGAGGTCCCAGACGTAGCGGGCGACCGGGCCGCGCCAGCACTCGTCGCTGACGCCGGGGATGCTCGCCGTGCACAGCACCGAATCGGTCGAGCCGGACAGTTCGACGCGCGGAACCGAGGCGGTCAGGCCGGGCAGCACGATCGGATGCAGCCGGTGCCGGGCGCCCCACCGCGACGCCGGCCCCGGCTCCGGCACCAGGTCGGACGGGTCCAGCCCGAGCCCGGCCAGCACGCCGTCGACGGACAGCCCGATTCGGACGCGCGGGTCGGTCCAGGGCGCGAACAGCGGGTCGTGGCGGGAAGGCGAGAACAGCGGCGCGAGTGCCGGCAGCTCGCACAGGGCACGCGCCAGCGCACTCTGGCGCCCGGAGGAGAGAGTGTCGGCGGGCATCGCCGTGTCCATCTGGATGCGCTCCGGCGAGGCGCCGGAGTCCAGCAGCTCGCGGATCCGCCGGGCCCGGCCCGGTGGCGAGAAGTCGACGCCGTGCGGTGCGGTGTCGGGGCGCCGGTCGTTGGCGTTGACGGCGCTGGTCACCTCGGTGCGGGCCATCGGCGCCCAGCCGTCCCGCCACGCGTGCCGGGACTTCCAGGCCGGGACCGGCACGCGCCGGTTGCGGTCGTCGCGGACCGGCACCCGGCCGGCCGCCAGCTGCAGCACCCGGCCGGTGGAGTCGGCGACCAGGACGCTGTTGACCGGCTCGACCCAGCCGGCCAGGGCGTCGGCCACGTCGTCGGCGGTCTTCGCGCGCAGCAGCGGCAACAGAGCGCCGAAGCCCAGATCGGAGGCGGCGCGCGCGGGGGTGCGCAGGCTCAGGTTGCCGTCGATGATCGGGCCCCGGGCGGTCTCGACGATCTCCACGACCACCGGGGCAGCACCGCGTACCGGGATGGTTTCCGAGGACCGGAAGGCAGGCTCCCAGCCGGAGGGACCCAGGGCTTCGACGCCGGTCTCGGTCCGCCGCAGCTGTTCGCGGTAGAGGTCCTGGTAGTCGGCCATCGCGTTGGTGACCGCCCAGGCCACCCCGCCGGCGTGCCCGAAGTGCTGCACGCCGGGCACGCCCGGGAAGGTCAGCCCGGCCACGTCGAACTCCGGGCACTCCAGCCGGATCTGCTGGTAGACCCCGGGCAGTTCGAGCAGCCGGTGCGGGTCGCCGGCGATCAGGCCGGGCACCGCCCAGGCGTTGCTGCCCGAGGCGGACGGCCCCTCGATCGCGAACCAGTCGCAGGCGGACGGGCCGAGCGTGCGCTCGACGTGCGCGCGCCACATCTTGGTCGGGAACGTGCCGAACAGGATGTGCTGCACCTGGAAGACGCCGAGCGACGACCACGGCTGCCACTCGACGCCGCCGGCCCGGACTCCTTCGGTGTACGCCCGCAGCCAGCTCTTCGTCCCGGTGTCGAGCGTGTCGAAGCAGCGCCGGGCGGTGTCGTCGAGCCGGACCCGCCGAGCAAAACGATCCCATGGCAGCTCGGGGGGACCGGCGATCTCAGCCAGCAGCCCCTCGGAGCGGCGCCGTTCAACCTCGATCTGCTGCCCACGGTCCTCGGCGGTCACCCGCCCCTGCAGGTAGGCCAGCTCGTCGACCGAGCCGGCCCGCAGGTGCGGGATCCCGTACGCGTCCCGTCGCACGCTCATGGGGTGCGGGCGATCGGGTTGTCCAGCTCACCGGCGAAGATGAGCGAGCCGGCCTGGTCGGTGAGGTCCACCATCTGCAGCGTGTTGCGCAGCTGCAGCCGGTTCAGGCAGGAGTGCCGGAAGGTGGGCCGGACGAGGTCGAGCCGCCCGGCCAGGGACGGGTGGTCCTCGGCGTGCCCGCGCACGCAGTCGCCCACCAGCCCCCAAAATTCCCGCGACGGCAGCACCCCGTCGATGTCGAGGATCCCGGCGAGGTGCCGCAGGAACCCGTCGAACACGTCGGTGAACAGCGCGAGCTCCTTGATCTCGTCGGTGACGTCGATCCGGATCCGCTCCACCTCGGGCGGCAGCGGCTGGTCGTTCATCACCGCCACCTCCTCGCCGATGTCCTTCATGAACACCCGGCGTGGCACGTGGTCCGCCAGCACGAGGATCAGGTTCTCGCCGTGCGGCATGAACGCCAGGTCGTGCGCCAGCAGGCAGTGGACGATCGGCCGCAGATACGCGCGCAGGTAGGCGGCGACCCACTCGGCCGGCGCCACCCTGGACGCCTTGATCAGGGCGGTGACCAGCGCGTCCCCGTGCCGGTCCCGGTGCAGCAGGCTGGCCATGGTGGCCAGTCGCTCACCCGGGGCGAGCCTGGGCACCGGGCTTTCGCGCCAAAGAGCGGCGAGCATTTTCGTGTACGCCGAGGGCGTCCCGCCCCGGTGGTACGCGTCCCCGGTGTACCCGATCGACGCCAGCTCCCGCAGCACCCCGAAGCCGCAGTCCCGCAGCTCGTCGTCGCCCTCGACCAGTCCGGCCACCCACTCGTTGATCGGCGGCGTGGCCCGCATGTACCTGGGCGACAACCCGCGCAGGAACCCCATGTTCTGCACGGCGATCGCGGTCTTCACATAGTGCCGCGTCGGCCGGTCCACGTTGAAGAAGGTCCGGATCGACTGCTGCGCCCGGTACCGGTCCGGACCCTCGCCGAGCGGCACGATCGCCCGCCGGGCCACGTCCGGCGCGAAGGTGACGGCGATCTTGTGCTCCCACTGCCACGGGTGCACCGGCAGATATCGGTAGTCGGCCGGGTCCAGCCCCAGGTCCCGCAACCGCCGCTCGAACCGGTCGAGCGTCTCGGCGCCCAGCTCGGCCAGATAGTGATCCACTTCCGGCTGGGACGACACGAAGAGGCTTTCGCTGCGCAAAAGAGCCACCCACCGCAGCCGCACCGGCCGACCGGCCTCCGGTGCGTACGTCTCGTGGTCGCGCAGCCCGAAGCCGATCCGCCCGTTGTTGGCGACGAAGCCGGGGTGGCCCTCGGTCATCGCCGCCTCGATCGTCGGGAAGTCGGCGTGCACCAGCTCCTCGGCGGTCTCCCGCCGGTGGTGGTGCTTCCAGGCGGTGCCGGCCAGCGTCGCCGAGATCTCCTCGAGGTACGTGCCGAGCAGCTTCTCCGGGATGCCGAGGGACTCCCGCATCCCGGTGATCAGGTCCAGCGCGTCCAGCGGGCCGCGCAGCGAGTCCGGGTCGACCACCCAGTGCTCCATCGCGAACCGCCGGGCCCGGAACGTGATCTCCCCGAACCGGAAGCCGTCGCCCTCCTCCCGGAACGAGATCAATCGCTCGTGGCGGAACTCGGCGAGGGCCTTGGCGATCAGCCTGCGGTGCGCGTACTCGATCGCGGCCGGGTTCAGGTGCGGCGTGCTCATCTCGTACCCGCCGCGGGTGCAGAAGCTGAGCCGGGCCACCTTGCCGGCCAGCCGGATCTGCCGCTCCTCGACGAAGCCCACCTCGGCGTTCTTCCGGGCGATCGCCGCGTTGCGCACGTCCGGCTCGACCACCACCCGCTCGATCCGCGGGTCGGCGAAGCAGAAGTCCAGCACCGCGCGCATCACCGCCGAGGTCACCCCGGACCGCGGCGTGGTGGGCGGCGCGACCAGCACGTGCATGCCGAGATCCCCGGGCTGCACCGGATAGTGCTCGGCCAGGTCGCTGTGTGCGGGGTCGTAGGTTTCGGCCAGGAACAGGGGAGTGCCATCGATGTCGCGACCGAGCCACGCGTGGTGATGCGGGTTGGCGGCGATTCGGGCGTACTCCTCCCGTACCCGGGAAGGGGTTGCTCCTTGCAGGCCCCAGAAATGCGAGCGCGGGTGGGTCACCCACGCGTGCAGCCGGTCCAGGTCGCGATCAAGATCCAGCGGTACGAGTCTCATGAGGTCACCAGGGCCCGGGAAAGGTCGGCGGTCGGCGCGCCGAACTGCTGGAACGCGATCCGGTCCTCGATCGGGTAGACCTCGCGACCGGTAAGCGCCTTGATGATCACTGAGTTGCGGTAGGCGCCCATACCCAGGTCGGGGGCGGTCAGGCTGTGCGTGTGCTCCTCCGCGTTCTGCACGAAGATCTCGGTGCCTTGGTGATCGACGGAGTAGTCGACGGCGACGTCGAAGCGCCCGCGTTCGTCCCACCGGATCCGGTCGCGCACCGGGTCGAGGAAGGCCGGCACCCGCGGCGCGTACCCGGTGGCCAGCACCAGGCCCTGGGTGGTGGCGGTGAACGAGCGGCCCTGTTCGGCGTGGTGCAGCGCCAGCGTGTACTTCTCTTCGTCCCAGATCACCCCTTCCAGCTCGGCGCCGGTCAAGAGGGTGGTCGGCACCGGACCGGCCAGGCTCTTGGTGTAGAGCGTCTCGTAGATGGCGTCGACCAGGTTGCCGCTGATTCCCTTGTAGAGGTTGCGCTGCTCGCGGCCGAGCCGGTCGCGGGTGCGCAGCGGCAGGCCGTGGTGGTACCGGATGTACTCCGGCGAGGTCATCTCCAGGGTCAGCTTGGTGTACTCCATCGGGAAGAACCGCGGCGACCGGGTCAGCCAGGACAGGTGGTACCCGTACGTCTCGATCTCGCCGAGCAGGTCGTGGTAGATCTCCGCGGCGCTCTGCCCGCTGCCCACCACGGTGATCGAGTCGAGGGCCTGCAGCCGCCGCTTGTTCGGCAGATAGTCGGCGCTGTGCACGTAGGGCCCCTGGTCCACCACCGCCGGAACCCGGGGCGAAGTGCCAATTCCCAACACCAGCTTGCGTACGCGGAAAGTCTCGCCCGGTGTGTGCACCTCGTAGTGGTCGCCGTCGTGGGTGATCGTCTCCACCCGGGCACCCCACCGGATGGCGGGCAGTTGGGCCGCGACCCACTTGCAGTACGCGTTGTACTCGGCGCGCAGCGGATAGAAGCTCTCCCGGATGTAGAACGGATACAGCCGGCCGGCCTGCTTGAGGTAGTTGAGGAAGGAGAAGCGCGAGGTCGGGTCGGCCATCGTGACCAGGTCGGCGAGGAACGGGACCTGGATCGTCACACCGTCGAGCATCAGCCCCGGATGCCAGTCGAAGCCGGCGCGCTGCTCGAGGAAGACACCGTCCAGGCCGGGCAGGTCGGCGGTGAGCGCGGCGAGCCCGAGGTTGAACGGGCCGACGCCGATCGCGGCGAAGTCGTGCGTACGCATCAGGCCAGCACCGCCGCATTTGCCACGGGATCTTTTGTCGCGGGGCCGGTCATGTCCCGGCCGATCTCCCGGATCAGGTCCAGCACGTCGCGCAGGTCGTCCATCGTGGTGTTCGGGTTGAGCAGGGTGAACTTCAGCCAGTAGTGGCCGCCGATCTTCGTACCCGCCACGATCGCCCGGCCGCCGTGGAACAGCCGCTGCCGCAGCCGGGGCATCAGCTCGTCGCAGTCGGTCACGCTCAGCCCGGCCGGTCGGAAACGGAACAGCAGCGTGCTCAGCGTCGGCGCGGTCAGCGCCTCGAAATCCGGGTCGTCGAGCAGGTGGAGGTAGGCCTCGTGGGCCCGGTCGACCACCGCGTCGAACATCTCGCCGATCCGGTCCGAGCCCAGCGTGCGCAGCGTCATCCAGAGCTTGAGCGCGTCCAGCCGCCGGGTGGTCTGCAGGCTCTTGTCCACCTGGTTGGGCACGGTCGCGGTGCGCGGATTCAGGTAGTCGGCGTGCACCGCGATCCGGCGCAGCGTCTCGCCCCGGCGTACCACGATCGCGCTGGAGCTGACCGGCTGGAAGAAGCTCTTGTGGAAGTCCACGGTCACCGAGTCGGCCCGCTCGATGCCGTCGAGCAGGTGCCGGCGGCGCCGCGAGGCCAGCAGGCCACAGCCGTACGCGGCGTCGACGTGCAGCCAGACGTTGTGCCGTTCGCAGACGTCGGCGATGGCGTCGATCGGGTCGATCCGGCCGAGGTCGGTGGTGCCGGCGGTGGCGACGACGGCCATCGGGACGCCGCCCGCCTCCTCGATGGCGGCGGCCAGCGCGACCGGATCCATCCGCCCGTCGCCGTCGGTCGCGACGCCGACCACCGCGTCGCGCGCCAGGCCGAGGATGCCGGCCGACTTGCCGACGCTGAAGTGGCTCTCGGCGGTCGCGAAGATCTTTCCCCCGCGCGTCTCCTCCCTGGCCAGCAGGAGCGCCTGGAGGTTGGACTGGGTGCCGCCGCTGGTGAAGACGCCGTCCGCGCCCGGGCCGAAGCCGATCCGGCCGGCCGTCCAGTCGATCAGGCGCTGCTCGATCAGCGTGCCCGCCGTGCTCTGATCCCAGGTGTCCACCGACGAGTTGACCGCGGCGATCAGCACCTCGGCGCTGAGCGCGGGGATGGCCACCGGGCAGTTCAGGTGGGCCACGTAGGTCGGCTCGTGGAACCAGACGGCGTTGTCCAGGTACAGCCGGGCGACCTCGTGCAGCGCCGCCCCGGTGTCGCCCAGCGGGCGGTCCAGGTCCACGGCGTCGACCTGGTCCCGCAGGTCCGCGACGGACGCGCCGGAATACGGCTGCCGCACCGCCTTGACCCGGTCGGCGAGCAGCGCCGACGCGTGCCAGACCGCGGACGTGTACGCGTCCAGAGTGGACCCCGAGAACAGATGCGGGGACACGGATCCCTCCAAGGCCGCCTCCTAAGGTTAGCCTCACCTAACTGACAGCAGGCTAGCGGGTCGGCCCGCGGAGCGGAACCCGGGTTCGTGGATCTTCTGCTTAAGACCCTGCTAAGCAGCGGGAAAGCGGTCCCACGAAGAGCCGTAACGGTTTTCTCCGGCGCGGTGCAGATCTTGGAAAAACGGTCGGGAAGGTTGCCGTTCTTGCCGCAACGGTGGCTAGCTTTGCCCGGCCATCGACGTTTTGCCCGGCCATCGACGCGAGGAGAGACATGGACGAGCCCAGCCCGCCCGGTACGGGTGGGCGGCATGCCGCGCCGGTCTCCCGCGCGGCGATCGTCGGGGCCGCCGCCGCGGTGGTCGTCCTCCTCGGTGCGGTCGCCGCGTTCGCGGTCAGCCGGAGCGACGACGGCTCGCCGGTCGCCGCTCCGGCGCCGCGTGTCACCGTGAGCGGGTCCGCGCGTGCGGCCGCTTCGCACTCATCCGCGGCCAAGCCCGCCACCACAACCTCGAAGTCCCCGGCGGCCCGCGCGAAACCGGCGACCACCACGAAGCCGGGCGGGTTCGCGACCACGTTCTACGACTCGTTCGACGGCGCGGCCGGGACCGGGCTGAACCGGTCGAGGTACCGGTACGACACCGGGCCGGGCAGCAAGTTCGGCACCGGCGAGATCGAGACGATGACCGACAGCACCAGGAACGTCTTCCACGACGGGCAGGGTCACCTGGTGCTGCGGGCGCTGCACAGCGGCTCCGACCCGGGCAGCGGCTGGACGTCCGGTCGCTTCGAGACCGAGTCGGCGTCGTTCGGCGCGGCCAAGGGCGGCGTGGTGCGGATGGAGGCGTCCATCCGGCAGCCCGACGTCACCCGGTCCAACGGCGCCGGGTACTGGCCGGCGTTCTGGATGCTCGGCAACGGCCTGCGCGCCGGCGGCACCTGGCCGGCGATCGGCGAGGTGGACATCCTCGAGGACGTCAACGGACGCTCGTCGGTCTTCGGCACCCTGCACTGCGGCGTCAACCCCGGCGGCCCGTGCGGCGAGTCGTCCGGCCTCGGCAGCGGCGAGCAGGCGTGCGGCGGCTGCCGGACCGGCTTCCACACGTACGCCGTGGAGATCGACCGTTCCGTGTCGCCGGAGCAGATCCGCTGGTACCTGGACGGCCGCAACTACTTCACGCTGAGGCAGACCCGGGTGGACGCCACCACCTGGAGCAGGGCCGTCGACCATGGGTTCTTCATCATCTTCGACCTGGCGATGGGCGGCGGCTTCCCGGCCGCGTTCGGCGGCGGCCCGAACGGGGACACCGTCTCCGGCGGCGAGATGAAAATCGACTACCTGGCGGTCTACGCCAAGGCAGGCTGAACCTCCCGGGCGTTTTCGAAATCCGCTTGACCCGCGTGATGGGGTGGCATGGTGGTCGAACTCAGTACCGGGCTGTCCACGGCGGCCCTCGACGCCATCGCGGATCTGGAACGCCGGGTGGTCGCCGCCGACGGCGGCCGGCTGAAATTGGAGTGGGGCTCGCTGCGTAACCGCTCCGGGCAGGACGTCGAGGACGTCCTCTGGTGGGACGGCGAGCGGTTGCTCGGCTTCCTGGGCATCTATGCGCACAGCGCGCCCACCCTCGAACTGGCCGGCATGGTCGACCCCGCCGCGCGGCGGCGGGGGATCGGCACCGCGCTGCTGGATGCCGGGCAGCAGCTGTGCCGGCAGCGCGAGCACGACTCGGTGCTGCTGATCGTGCCCCGGCCCTCGGCCGCGGGCCGATCGCTCGCGCTGCGGCGGGGCGGCAGCCTCGAGCACAGCGAGCACGCCCTCGAGCTGCTCGGCGAACCGGCCGAGGTGCCCGCCGACCCCGGCATCACCGTGCGCGCCGCGGCACCCGCCGACCAGCCGGCCGTACTCGAGATCCTGCGCCGGGGATTCGACTGGGAGCCACCCGAGGCCGCCGGCAGCGGCCCGCACACGCTCGTGGTCGAACGCGACGGCCGGTTGATCGGCACCGCCCGGCTGCACCCCGAGGGCGACCGAGCCGGCATCTATGGCTTCGCGATCCACCCCGACCACCAGGGCCGCGGCATCGGGCGCGACGTGCTGCACCGGCTGTGCCGCACGGCCCGCGCCGACGGCGCCACCACGGTCCACCTGGAAGTGGAGACCGACAACGACCGCGCCCTGCACCTCTACACGTCGATCGGCTTCCGCCCGGTGATCACCGAGGACTACTACGCCCTGCCGTGACGGCTCCCGCCTTCGTCACCCCGGTTCGGACTCGTGCCCGGCCGGGTGGCTGCGCAGCAGGCCGGCGTAGGCCCGCTGGGCGGTGATCTCGCCGATGATGACCCGGTGGATCGTCCGGGTGATGGGCATCGCCAACCCATGATGGTCGGCCAGCCGCACGGCGGCGTGCACGGTCTTGACGCCCTCGGCGACCTGCCCCATCTCGGCGAGGATGTCCTCCAGGCTCCGCCCGCGGCCGAGCTGCTCGCCGACGTGCCGGTTGCGGCTGTGCGGGCTGATGCACGTCGCCACCAGGTCACCCATCCCGGCCAGCCCGGCGAGCGTGTTCGGCTCGCCGCCCATGGCCACCGCGAGCGTGGTCAGCTCGGCAAGCCCGCGGGAGATCACCCCGGCCCGGGTGTTGTCACCGACGCCCAGGCCCTGGGCGATGCCGGTAGCGATCGCCACCACGTTCTTCAGCGCCCCACCGACCTCGCAGCCGATCACATCGTGGTTGGTGTACACGCGTAGCAGGCCGCGGCGGAACACCCGCTGGATCTCGGCGGCGACGGTGAGATCCTCCGTTGCGATCACCGTGGCCGCCGCCATGCCCGACATGATCTCCTTGGCGATATTGGGACCGGTGAGCGCGGCGGCCGGGTGCCCCGGAAGCACCTCTTTGATCACTTCGGTCATCCGCAGCAGGGAATCGCGCTCCAGGCCCTTGCTCAGGCTCACCACCGGGATCCAGGGATGCAGCTCCGGCCGGACCTGCTCCAGGGTGTCGCGGAAGGCGCCGGTCGGCACGCCGACGACGAGCAACTCCGCGTGGGCCGCCGCCTCGGCGAGATCCGCGGTGGCCCGAAGCCGGGCCGGAAGCTGAAAGCCCTGGAGATAACGCTCGTTGCTGTGCTTGGCGTTGATCTCGTCCGCCGCGGCGGGGCTGCGCGCCCAGATCAGCGACTCGTGATCCCGGCGGGTGAGCACGGACGCGACCGTGGTACCCCAAGAGCCCGCACCCAGCACGGCGATCCGCATGGTTCCCCCTTACCCGGCGCGCACCCCTGGACGGGCGGCTTCTGGATGCGAATTGAGAATAGGCTGCCATCCCGGCCCGGTAAGCGTTCGACAGCGACTTTCGCCCATGTGGACCGACATCCGGCATCATCGGCCGTCGCCGCGTCGCGCGTCTCCGGTGGGTAGTCTGACCCGATGGCAGGGATCAGCCGTCAGTTCACCGCCACGGTGATCGCCGCGCCCCGCGGTCAGGTCCTGGTTCCCGTGCCCTTCGACCCGGACGCCGCCTGGGGACGCAAGAATCGTCATCTGGTGGGCGGCACGGTCAACGGTGTGCGGGTGCGCGGCGCGGTCACCACCGCCGCGGACGGCCACGCCCTCACCCTCGGCCCGGCCTGGTTGCGTGACTGCGGCCTGGCCCCCGGCGACAGCGTCACCGTCGAGATCACGCCGGAGGGTCCGCAACGCGCCGACCTGTCCGACGACATCGCCGCGGCCCTGGCGGCGAGCCCCGAGGCCGGCGCCTTCTTCGACTCCCTCGCGCAGTTCTACCGCCGCGCCTACCTGCGCTGGATCGACGCCACCAAACGCCGGCCCGACCAACGCCCGGTCCGCATCGCCGAGATGATCCGTCTGCTGGAAACCGGGCAGAAGCAGCGCCCGCGTACCTAGGCGATACTGCACGGATGACGTTGGTGACCCGGATGCTCACGCCGGAGACCTGGGCCGACTTCGCCACGCTCGTGCAGGCCAACAACGGCGTGTGGGGCGGTTGCTGGTGCATGGGCTTCCACCCGGAAGGTGTCGGCGAGGGGCACACCCCGGAGGGGAACCGCGAGGCGAAGCGCCGGCACGTGCTGGGCGGAACCGTTCACCAGGTGCTCGTCTACGACGGCGACCGTTGCGTCGGCTGGTGTCAGTTCGGGCCGCCGGCGGAGCTTCCCACCATCAAGAATCGGCGGACGTACGAGCAGGGGACCGACGCCCCGCCGGACTGGCGCATCGGCTGCATCTTCACCAACGCGAAGGACCGCGGCAAGGGCGTCGCCGCCGCCGCGGTCGCCGCCGCCCTGGACGCGATCCGGCAGGCCGGCGGCGGTGTCGTGGAGGCCTATCCCGAGCAGACCGAGCAGCGTCCGCCGCAGCGCGGGGCTTACCTGCACACCGGCCCGGAGGAGCTGTATACGCGATACGGCTTCACCCGGGTCCGGAAGATCGCAAAGTGGCGCTGGGTCATGCGCCGCACGGTCTGATCCGCCGGCGGTGTCCGGGTGGCGTGATTGACTATGGGTTAGCCATAGTAAATTCTGGTGCGGTGGGCTCTACCGAAGACAAAGCGACCCGCTCTTACCGATCGAATCGCCGGGAGGAGGGAGCGCGGCGCACCAGGCGACGGATCCTCGAGGCCGCCGGCTCGGCGTTTGTGGCGGGTGGGTACGCGGGCGCGACCATCCGCGCGATCGCGGCCGAGGCAGGCGTGTCCGTGCCGACGGTGGAGCTGTTGTTCGGCACCAAGACGCGGCTGCTCAAGGCGGCGATCGACGTGGCGATCGCCGGTGACGACGAGGCGGTGCCCATGCTCGACCGGAGCTGGACCAGCGCGGCCACCGCGGCCACCAGTGCCGGCGAGCTCCTCGCGATCGTGGCGCGGACGGTCGGGGGCGCCCAGGCCCGCTCCGCCGGTTTGGTCCTGGCCGCCTTCGAAGGGTCGGCCAAAGACCCCGAGCTCGCCGAGCTGACCGAGCAGATGATCCAGCAGCGGGCGATCACCGCCGGGTGGATCGTCGATGCCCTGGCCGGCAAGGCCGACCTGCGCGAGGAGCTCACCCGGCAGGACGCCGTGGACAGCATGTGGCTGCTGATGGAGCCGGCGGTGTTCGACCGGCTGGTCCGGCACCGCCACTGGACCGTGGATCGGTACCAGAACTGGTTCGCCCAAACCGCCCAACGACTACTGGTCGCCGACATCCCGGCGTCCGGGTCGAGGCCCGACCGACGGAGGAGACCGACATGACCCGACCCGACATCCACCGCAGAGTCCCGCCACCGCGTGGCCAGGTCGGATATCTGCAGCTGCCGGCGCTCGAGGTGGCCCGGTCGGCAGCCTTCTACCAGGCCGTGTTCGGCTGGTCCGTCGACCCGGGGCACGGCAGCTTCGAGGCACCCGGAATCATCGGGCAGTGGACCACCGACCTCAGGCCCGCCGGCTCCGCCGGCCCGGTCCTCTGGATCTGCGCCGACGACCTCTGGCCCACCCTTCAGACAGTGGCCGACAACGGTGGCACCGTGCACGGCCGGCCCCAGCTCGACAACGGGGAGCGCTGGCTCGTGGAGGTCGACGACCCGGCAGGGAACCGGATCGGCATCGTGGTGCTCGCCCGTACCACCCGGTCGCAGACCATGATCGCCGTACCGGACGTGGAAAGCTCCAGTCGCTGGTACCAGGAATTGCTCGGCCTGCGCAGCGACCACGGCGGCCCCGAGTACGAACGGCTGCTCGCCGACGGACACCTCGTCCTGCAGCTGCACAACATCCGGACCGAGCATCACCACGGGCCCGTCGCTGACCCGGGCGGCCAGGTCGGGAACGGCGTACTGCTGTGGTTCGGTGACACGTCCGACTTCGACGGCGTCGTCGCCCGCGCCGAGCGGTTGAAGGCGACCGTGGTACGCCCACCGCACCGCAACCCGCCTGAGGGCCAGGGCAACGGGCCCGGCCATCGTGAGATCTGGCTGCGCGACCCCGACGGGTACACCGTCGTGGTGGCCAGCCCGGACGGCGAGGCGTACGAGCCGATCAACGGGTGAACAGCGCACAGACGGCGGGCTCGCGGAACACGGCGATGTGCGCGACACCCGAGGTGTCGAGGGCGAGAACGTGTACCGCGTGCGGCCGGTAGGTGCCGTCGTGAGCGCGCCGGTGTGCCAGGAACGCCGGTTGCCCGTTCGCCATGGTCGTGGCCATGCGGAACTCGCCGGGTGTGGACAGCACGTGGTCGGCGAAGAACTGCGCGACCGCCGTACGCCCGCGCAGCCATTGCGGCTCGGGGGGCATCTCCACGGCGATGTCGGCGCGGAGCAGGTGCACGAGTGCGGTGATGTCGGCGTCGGCGAAGGCGGCGACGTAGCGGTCGAGAAGCGCACGCCGATGCGGCTCGGCGGGTTCGACGACGGTTTCGACAATGGGTGCGACCTGGGCGATCTGCGTCCGCGCGCGTAACAGGGCGCTGTTCACGGCCGCTGGTGTGGTGTTCAGGGCTTCGGCCACCTCCGCCGCGGGCCAGGACAGCACGTCGCGCAGGATCAGCGCGGCTCGCCGGATCGGCGACAGGTGCTGCAACGCGGCGATGAACGCGAACCGGATACCGGTGCGTGCCTGAAGGACGTCGGCCGGATCGGTGCCGGTGCTCAGCAGCGCGTCGGGGATCGGCTGCAGCCATTGCTGATCCGACGCGCTCAGGTCGGAGGGCATCGCGCGCCGGGCCCGCTGCTGCAGGGCGGTGAGGCAGACGTTGGTGGCGATCCGGTACAGGTACGTGCGCACCGAGGCCCGCCCCTGGAAGGTGTCCCGCGATCGCCACGCCCGCAGATAGGTCTCCTGCACCAGGTCCTGGGCCTCGTGCACCGAGCCGAGCATGCGATAGCAGTAGGCCAGCAACTCACCGCGGAAGGACTCCAGCTGCGGCGGGTTCATCGTGACGGTGTGCATGGTCAGCCTCCTCTCGCTGTACAGACCTGCCGGACCCGCGGAATTCATCACCCGGCGCTGCCGAATTCCGCGCCCGGTCCCGGTCTGTATCGGCGTCCAACCGACATCGGAGGCAGACATGCGACTCGACAACAACAAAGCGATCATCTACGGCGCCGGCGGCGCGATCGGCGCTGCGGTGGCCCGCGCCTTCGCCCGCGAAGGCGCGAAGGTGTTCCTCACCGGCCGCACCCTTGACGCCGTGGAAGCGGTCGCGAAGGACATCAGCACCAACGGAGGGGTCGCCGAGGCCGCCCAGGTCGACGCCATGGATGCGGCGGCGATCAGCGAGCACGCCGCGGACGTGGTCGCCCGGCACGGCGGCATCGACATCTCGTTCAACGCGATCGGCCTGCCCCAGCCCGGCGTGCAGGGGACCGCACTGGTCGACCTGGACCTGGAACGGTTCACGGCACCGATCCACACCTACCTGACGTCGCATTTCCTGACCGCGCAGGTGGCCGGACGGCACATGGCGCAGCGCGGCTCGGGGGTCATCATCACCCTGACCGCCGCCCCCAACCGGATGGCCGCACCGCTGATCGGCGGCATGGGCCCGTCCTGGGCCGGGGTCGAGGCGCTGACCCGGGGCCTTGCCGCCGAGCTCGGCCCACGCGGGGTCCGGGTCGTGTGCCTGCGACCCGACGGCATTCCGGAAACCGGCACCATCGACGTGGTCTTCGGCCTGCACGCGCAGGCACTGGGCATCACGACGCAGGAGTTCACCGCCATGATGGCCGAACGGACCCTGCTCGGACGGCTGCCCACGCTCGCCGAGGTGGCCGGCGCGGCGGTGTTCCTCGCCTCTTCCGACGCCGGGGCGATGACCGGGACCGCCCTGAACGTCAGCGGCGGCTCCCTCGCCGACTGACAGAGATGATGCCCGGCCGATCGCGGCGGCCGCCCAGCAGCCCGGCTTCGGCGGGACGACCACCACGATCAGCAACACCGCCTGCGGCTACCAGAGCATGAACGTCTTCGTGCCGCCGTCGGCCGTCGGCAACCAGCGGGCGCCGATCTACTTCGCGGTCAACAACGCGGGCTGGACGGCCAGCTATATTCGCGCCGGCATCACCGACGGCGCCTCGTACGCCAGCTCCACCTCGAACGTCGGTGCCGCGCTCAAGGCCGGCTACGTCTACGTCGACGTCGCCAACCGCAGCCGCGGGCTGGTCGGGGCCGGCGGCGACTGGCCGGGCAAGGCGCCGGCCGCGGTGGTCGACGCCAAGGCCGCGGTCCGCTATCTGCGGCTCAACGATGCGCGGATGCCGGGCAGCGCCGAGCGGATCGTGGTCAACGGCACCAGCGGCGGCGGGGCGCTCGCCGGCGGACGCCAGCCGCACGCCGGCAACTACGACGTGCCGGAGGCGACGGCCTGGATCGCCAAGGTGCTGAGGCAGGCGGGCGACCCGCTGCACTGGCCGTTCATCGGGGCGGCCCGTAGTACCGCGGTACCACGCCCGGGCCGAAGATCGGACCGCGGTACGACGGAACGCCGCCCCACCCCACCTAGCGTTTGAGCCACGACGCCCAAGGGGGGAACGATGATCGAGGCAAGACAGCTGACCAAGCGGTACGGCGACAAGACCGCCGTCGACGGGGTGGACTTCACGGTTCGGCCGGGGGCGGTGACCGGGTTTCTGGGGCCGAACGGCGCCGGCAAGTCAACGACGATGCGCATGATCATCGGCCTGGACGAGCCCACCGCCGGCACGGTCACCGTGAACGGCCGGCGG
Source organism: Actinoplanes sp. KI2 (assembly GCF_025630775.1). Classification (GTDB taxonomy): domain Bacteria; phylum Actinomycetota; class Actinomycetes; order Mycobacteriales; family Micromonosporaceae; genus Actinoplanes. The sequence continues at coordinate 78,869 of NZ_JAOSZE010000030.1, read as the reverse complement.
TACGCCCGGCACGCCGCCCCGCTGCACGAGGTCGGCGCGCTGCTCGAGGCCCGGTCGATCCACCCTGGGCGCTCGGCGTTCGACCACCTGATGGCCCTCGCGTACACGCATGGCATCTCGCGGTCCCGGGTGACCGAGGTGATCGGGCTGACCGGCTTGCAGTCGGTGGCCCGCAAGCGGGCCGGCGCCTTCTCGCTCGGCATGGGCCAGCGCCTGGGCATCGCCGCGGCGCTGCTCGGCGACCCGCAGACGATCATGCTGGACGAGCCGGTCAACGGGCTCGACCCGGAGGGCGTGCTGTGGATCCGCAACCTGCTCACCGGGCTGGCGGCCGAGGGCCGGACAGTCTTCGTCTCGTCGCACCTGATGAGCGAGATGGCGCTGGTCGCCGACCATCTGATCGTCGTCGGCCGGGGCCGGGTGCTGGCCGACACCACCGTGCGGGAGCTGGTCCGGCAGGCCGGCGGCGACACCGTCGTGGTGGCCGCCGCCGACCCCGCGCAGCTGCGCCGGGTGCTGGCCGGGCCGGGCGTCGAGATCACCGGGCAGCCCGGCTCGGAGCAGCTGAGCGTGACCGGCCTGTCGGCCCGCGCCATCGGGCTCAAGGCGGCCGAGCACGGCCTCGCACTGTTCGAACTCACCGCCAGATCCGTCTCGCTCGAGGAGGCCTTCATGGATCTCACCAAGGAATCGGTCGAATACCACGCCGAGAGCACCCCGGCGAGGGCGGCATGAGCATCGTCGCCGACACCCGGCCCGCCGACCTCGCACCCGCGCGGCCCACCACCCCACTCAAGGTCACCGGCCGCCGGGTGCTGCGCTCGGAGTGGGCCAAGCTGTGGTCGCTGCGCTCGACCTGGATCACGCTCGGCCTCGGGCTGCTGTTCCTGCTCGCCTTCGGCACCATCGCCGCGTTCCGCTACAAGTCGATGCTGGACTCCGGCCGGCCGATGGACCCGGACTTCGCCGACGCCACGTCGTACAGCCTCGCGCTCTTCGGCGTGCCGTTCGCCCTGATCGCGCTGGGCGTCCTGGGCGTGCTGACCGCCTCCGGCGAATACACCACCGGCATGATCCGGTCGACCCTCGCGGCGGTACCGCGCCGCCTGCCGGTGCTCTGGTCCAAGGCCGCGGTGTACGGGGTGCTGGCGTTCGTCACCGGGGCCGCCGGCGCCGTGGTCGGCTTCCTGATCAGCAACGGGGTGCTCACCGGCGCCGCGAACTCGATGAGCCTCTCCGACGGCGGCGTGCTGCGCGGGCTGCTCGGCGTGGGGGTCTATCTGGGGCTGGTCGGCGTCATCGGCGTCGCGCTCGGCACCCTGCTGCGCTCGACCGCGGGCGGCATCTCCGCGCTGGTCGGCACGTTCCTGCTGGTGCCCGGCCTGATGTCGCTGCTGCCGAAGTCCTGGCAGACCGACCTCACGCCGTACCTGCCCAGCAACGCCGGCGAGTCGATCTACAGCCTGCACCACGCCGCGGGGACGCTGACGTCCGGCACCGGGCTGCTGGTCCTGCTCGGCTGGACGGCCCTCGCGCTCGGCGGCGCCGCGTACCGGCTGATCCGCTCGGACGCCTGAACAAGGCGGCACGATGAATGATCCGCTCGGACGCCTGAACAAGGCGGCACGATGAATGATCCGCTCGGACGCCTGAACAAGGCGGCACGATGAATGATCCGCTCGGACGCCTGAACGAGGCGGCAGGATGAATCCGTGAGTGGCGACGACAACGCGGCCGGCGTACTGGTCGGGCACCCGGTCGTGGACCGGTTGTTCCGGGCCGGGCGCCGGCTGCGGCAGTGGGACGCGGGGCATCGGTGGGCGCTGGACACCGCCGTGGTCCTGGTGATCTTCCTGCTGTTCGGCGCGCCGGACCTCCATCACGACCACGGCCATCCGGACGAGCCGATCACCCTAACCCACCTGCCGACGGCGCAGATGCTGCTGCTGCAGCTGGCGCTGATCGTGCCGCTCTGGTGGCGGCGCCGCGCCCCGCTGGCCGCGTTCTACGCCGTCCTGGCGGTGTTCGTGGCCGAGTGGGCCGCTGGCATCCTGCTGCGCGCCGACGTCGCCGTGCTGGTCGCGGTCTACAGCCTGGTGCTGCACGGCCGGCTGAATCGCCTGGTCTGGGCGGTGCCGGGGCTGGCCGCGGCGGTGGTCGTGATCGTGTTGCGGCTCGCCGGCTACGTGTCGGTGTGGGACGTGCTCTTCGTCGTCGGCGTCTTCGGCACCGCCGCCGTGGCGCTTGGCTTCGCGGTCCGGATCCGCCGCGCCCAACTGGCTGTCCTGCGTGAGCGGGCCGTCCAGCTCGAGATCGAACGCGACCAGCGCAGCCGGCTCGCGGCGGCGAACGAGCGCGCCCGGGTCGCCCGCGAGATGCACGACATCCTCGGCCACAGCCTCTCGGTGATCATCACGCTGGCCGACGGCGGCGCGTACGCGTCGGACACCTCGCCGGAGCGCGGCAAGGAGGCGCTGCGGCTGATCGGGGACGCCGGCCGCGACTCGCTCGCCGAGCTGCGCCGCATGCTCGGCGTCCTGCGCGAGCAGACCGACGAGCCCAGCCTCGCCCCGCAACCGGGCATCGCCGACCTGGACCCGCTGTGCCGGCAGATCCGCGCCGCCGGTCCGCAGGTCGAGTACCGGAGCACCGGGGCGGTCGACACCCTCGACGTGGGCGTGCAGCTGGCCGCGTACCGGATCGTGCAGGAGGCGCTGACCAACGCGCTCAAGCACGCCGGCCCGCACACCCGGATCCGGCTGGAGCTGCGGGCCGAGGGCCGCCGGCTGCGGATCACCGTGCGGGACACCGGGCCGCCCGGCGGCGATCCGCCCGTACCCTCCACCGGGGAAGGTCACGGCGTCGTGGGCATGCGCGAGCGCGCCGCCCTCTACGGTGGAACGGTCACGGCCGGGCCGGTTCCCGGCGGTGGCTGGTCCGTGGCCGCCGAGCTGGATCTGACCGATATCTCCTGAGGACCGCCGAACCCGAATGATCACCGTGCTGATCGCCGACGACCAACCGCTGCAACGCCTCGGCTTCCGGATGCTGCTGGAGAGCAACCCCGACACCGAGGTGATCGGCGAGGCCGGCAACGGCGCCGAGGCGGTGCGCCAGACCACCGAGCTGCGCCCGGACGTGGTGCTGATGGACGTACGGATGCCCGGCCTGGACGGCATCGAGGCCACCCGGCGGATCGTGGCCGAGGGCGGCCGGTCGCGCATCCTCATGCTGACCACGTTCGACCTGGACGAGTACGTGCACGCCGCGCTCCGGGCCGGCGCCAGCGGCTTCCTGCTCAAGGACGCCTACCCGGAGGAGCTGCTGGCCGGCATCCGGGCGGTCGCCGCGGGCGACGCGGTGATCGCGCCCGCGCTGACCCGCCGGCTGCTCGACGCCTTCGCCCATCACCTCGGCGGCGGGCAGCGGACCACCGACCCGCGGCTCGGCACGCTGACCGACCGGGAACGCGAGATCTTGATCGCCATCGGGCGCGGCTGGACCAACGGCGAGATCGCCGAGCGGCTGGTGCTCTCCGAGTCGACGGTCAAGACCCACGTCGGCCGGGTGCTTGCAAAGATTGGTGCCCGGGACCGGATCCAGGCCGTCATCCTCGCCTATGACCTGGGCCTGACTCGCCCGCAGCAGCCCGGCTGAGCTCGAGCGCCGCGATCAACTTGTCGAGCACCCCGGGAAAGGCGGGGTCGGACATCGCGGGCAGCTCGGCCCGTACACCGGCAAGGTTTGGATATTCCGAAGCAGACAACGTGGCGTAGGCCCGGGCGAGCGCCCGCTCCTCCGCCCGCTCCTGCTCCGGGGTCATCTCGCTGGCCGCGATCGCGGCCATCGCCCAGACCGCCTCGATCAGGTCGCGATAGTGCCGGACCGCCGCCGACCCGGCGAAGCCCGCGCCGATCAGCAGACCGATCCCGATCTCGGCGGCGCGCAGCTCGTTGGGGCCGGCGGTGAACCGGACCGCGCCCAGCAGAGCCAGCCGAGGATGCCGCAGCATCGTCCGGTAGATCCCCTCGGCCAGCGCCCGCAGCGAGTCCGCCCAGTGCGGCCGGGGCACGAACTCGTCGAGGGTCTCGCTGAGCAGCCGGTCGGAGATGGCGATCACCAATGCATCAATGTTTCGGAAATATCGGTAGATGGCGGATGGGTCGGCGCCCAGTTCGACGCCGAGCCGCCGGACGGTCAGCGCGTTGCCGCCGGGCGCCTCGATCAGCCGCAGCGCGGCGTTGATGATCATGTCGGGGTCCAGCACCACGCCGGCCCGGGTGGGCCGCCGCCGGACCCGCGGTGAGGTTGCTCTCGTTGTCGCCATCGCACCAGCATTCCTTATGTCAACGCATTGACTTAACTGTAGCGCGGCGTTTCCCTGGAGTTCTGACCAGGGAGGATCAGCATGCGGGCGGCAACACCGGCCTACGATCTCGATGTCCGGACCGACGAGAGGCGCATCCGCGCGGCACTGGCCGACGCGGCGCACACCCCGTTCTGGCTGGAGGACCCGGGCCGTCCGGCGACCGCGCCGTGGTTCACCGGGACGACCGAGACCGACCTGCTGGTGATCGGCGGCGGCTACTGCGGGCTGTGGACCGCGCTCCAGGCAAAAGAGCAGAATCCGGGCCGCGACGTCGTGCTGGTGGAGAGCGCCGAGATCGGCTGGGCGGCCAGCGGCCGCAACGGCGGCTTCGTCGAGGCCAGCCTCACCCACGGACCGGAGAACGGCCGCCGCTACTTCGCCGAGGACCTCGACGTGCTCGGTGGCCTGGCCGCGGAGAACTTCCGGGAGTTCCACGACAGCCTGCTGCGGCATGGCATCGACGCCGAGTACCAGCGGGGCGGCGGCCTGTCGGTGGCGACCGAGCCGCACCAGGTCGAGGCGCTGCGCCGCGCAGCCGCTGAGGGCGGTGTTTTCTACGACCGCGACCAGCTGACCGAGCTGGTCCGCTCGCCGCTCTACCGGGCCGGCCTCTTCCACTCCGACGGGGTCGCGCTGGTCCATCCGGCCAAGCTGGTGTGGGGCCTCAAGGCCGCGTGCAAGAAGCTGGGCGTACGCATCTTCGAGCACACGCCGGTCACCGCGCTCACCAACCAGGGCTGCGCCGTGCGGGCCCGCACCGACAACGGCATCATCCGCGCCCGGCAGGTCGTGCTGGCCACCAACGGCTTCCCGTCGCTGCTCAAGCGCAACCGGATGCTGACGCTGCCGGTCTACGACTACGTGCTGATGACCGAGCCGCTCACCGGCGCGCAGCTGGCGGAGATCGGCTGGCAGCGCCCGTTCGGCATCTCGGACGCCTCGCGGCAGTTCCACTACTACCGCAAGACCGCCGACAACCGGATCCTGTGGGGCGGCTACGACGTCGTCTACCACCGCGGCGGCGCCATCGTGCCGGACCACGACCAGCGGCCCGAGACGTTCGACCGGCTCGCCGACCACTTCCTGCGGACCTTCCCGCAGCTGGGCGACATCCGGTTCACGCACGCCTGGGGCGGCATGATCGACATGTCCACCCAGCTGGCCGCGTTCCAGGGCCTCGCGATGGGCGGCAAGGTCGCGTACAGCAGCGGATTCACCGGTCTCGGCGTGGCGGCCACCCGCTTCGCCGGCGCGGTGATGCTCGACCTGCTGGCCGGCCGGGAAACCGCCCGAACCCGGCTGCGGATGGCCACCAGGCGCCCGCTGCCGATCCCGCCGGAGCCCCTGCTCTACCCGGCCGTGCAGCTCATCCGCCGGGCGATCGCCCGGGCCGACCGCAACGGCGGGCGGGACGGCATAATCCTCAAAACGGCCAATCGACTGGGCTTCTCCTTCGATTCCTGAGGCCACGACGGTGCGCCAGGATGACGGAATGGACTTCGAGGCCCACCGCGGTGAGCTGATCGCCTACTGCTACCGGATGCTCGGCTCGTTCCACGAGGCCGAGGACCTGGTGCAGGAGACGATGCTGCGAGCCTGGAAGGCCCGCGAGCGGTACGACCCGGCCCGCGCCTCGGTGCGGACCTGGCTTTACCGCATCGCCACCAACGTGTGCCTGACCGCGCTCGAGGGCGGCGCCCGGCGGCCGTTGCCGTCGGGCCTGGTCGCGGAGAGCCGGGACGTCCAGGCGCCGCTCACCCCGGCGCTGGACATCCCGTGGCTGCAGCCGTTCCCGGACGCCCGGGTCGACGCCGATGCCCGCGCCGACCTGCGGCTCGCCCTGGTCGCGGCGATGCAGACGCTGCCCGCCAAGCAGCGGGCGGTGCTCGTGCTCCGTGAGGTGCTGGAGTTCAGCGCGGCCGAGGTCGCCGCCCAGTTGGAGACCACGGTGCCCGCGGTGAACAGCTCGCTGCAGCGGGCCCGGGCCGCCCTGGCCGGCGCGGACGGTCTCGACGAGATGCCCGAGCCGGACGATCCCGAGGTACGCGCGGCGGTCGACCGCTATGTCGAGGCGTTCGAGGCGGCCGACGTCCCCCGCCTGGTCCGGCTGCTCACCGACCAGGCCGTCCTCGAGATGCCGCCGGTCCCGCTCTGGTTCCGCGGCCGCGACCGCTACGGCCGGTTCATCGAGCGGGTCTTCGAGATGCGCGGGCCGGGCTGGCTGATGCTCCGGCTCACCGCCAACGGGCAACCGGCGCTGGCCGCGTACAGCCCGCAGCCCGGCGGCGGGCATCGGCTGCACACGCTGCAGGTCCTCACCGTGCTCGGCGGCCTGGTCGCGCGCAACGTCGTGTTCGCCGACCCGGCCGTCTTCGCCACCTTCGACCTGCCGACCGAAATTCCTCGGCCACGGCGATGAGTTCGCCCGGTGCCGCCGGTACGTACCGCTGAGCATCGGGCGACGCGTTCGCCCGGTGCCGCCGGTACCTACCGGTGAGCATCGAGCGAAAGGACCACCCATCGTGAGCGTCATCTACCTCGCCTTCACCACCCTCGACGGCATCGTCACCGACCCGGACGGCGCCGAAGGCACGCCGGCCGGCGGCTGGATGTTCCAGTTCGGCCCGGAGGCCGTCGCCGGTGACAAGTTCCGCCTCGGCCCGCTCTTCGACTCCGGGGTCATGCTGCTGGGCCGCCGCACGTGGCAGGCGTTCGGCCGGCTCTGGCCGACCCGCGACGACCCGTTCTCCCGGCGGATGAACGCGATCCCGAAATTGGTCGCGTCGCGCACCCTGACCGACGCGTCGGCCTGGGCCAACTCCCGCCTCGTCGAGGGCGATGTCGTCGACACGGTCAAGCGGGAGAGCCGGGACGTCGTCGTGACCGGCAGCCGCGGCCTGGCCCACCTGCTGATGGCGCACGACCTGATCGACGAGTACCGCCTGATCACCTTCCCGATCGTCCTCGGCGCCGGGAAACACCTGTTCCCGTCCGCCGAGCGGCCCACCACCCTGCAGCTCCGGGAGATCGAGCAGGTGGGACCGGCGGTGTACGCCCGATACGGCCGCAGTTCGTCCGAGAGTCGTTGACCGGCATCCATGCGGTGGTAAGAGTGGGGTCGATCGCCACATTCGACTCGTGCCACCGCATGAGATGAACAAAAGGTGCGAAATGGTCAACAGACGATTTCTTTCTCCGCCGCTGGCCGCCGTGCTGACCGTCGCGCTCACCGCGGTCGGCGTGGCGGCCACCGGCGGCCCGGCCGCGGCCCACCACTCGCCCGGCGAGACCCCGGTGGTGCTCTTCAGCTCCGACGGCATGCGCCCCGACCTGATGCAGGGGTACGCCGCGCTGGGCCAGATGCCGGCCTACGCCTCGCTCATGCGCGGCGGCGCGACCGGGGCGAACGGCCTGACCCAGGGCTTCCCGCCGAACACCGGCCAGGGCTGGTACACGATGGCCACCGGCGCCTGGCCGGGCGTGCACGGCAGCACCAACAACACGTTCTTCGACAACCGGCAGCCGTTCACCACGTCGACGTCGTTCGCGTTCCACGGCAACGGCGCCAGCCCGGGCAGCGACCCGACCAACGTGCTCGAGGCCCAGTCGGTCGCGTCGAGCGCCGAGCTGGCCGGCAAGAAGGTCGCCCAGCTGGAGTGGACCGGCGGCCTGAACGCCAACATCAGCGGCCCGACCGTCGACTACGCCACCTTCTACTCGCAGCGCGGCCTGCTGGAATACCCGCTCAACCCGGCCAAGCAGACCAGCGCCGCCGGCTTCGGGCTGTCCTACCAGGTCGCCGCGTTCACCCCGGCGACCGGCTGGACGAACGTGCCGGCCAGCAGCGGCAGGCCGGCCGAGCAGACCACGCTGACGGTCACCTCGACCTCCGCGGCGCTCAACCCCACCAGAACCTTCGACCTTTACGTGTACGCGAGCGGCAGCCGTGGCTACGACAAGGTCGTGATGGTCCCCGCCGCGGCGGCCAAGGACGGCAGCAAGGCGGCGGCCACCCTGACGCCCCGCACCTACAGCCCGGTCAAGCTGACCGGCGCGGACGGCCTGATCGGCGCGGCCGCCGGGGAGAGCGCCGGCTTCTACGTCGACGTGACGAACCTGGCGAGCGACCTGTCCAGCTTCGGCCTCTACTTCACCTCGGTCACCCGGCCCAACGCGCACTGCGCGACCGCGGCGTGCACCGCGCTGCCCGCGGGCGCACCGGGCGAGGACAGGCTCGCCAAGTACATCGCCGACAACCTGCCTCCGGCGATCTTCGGCGACTTCGCGCCCGAGGAGGCCGGCCTGATCGACGAGGACACCTGGTACGCCCAGACCGTGGGCCTCAATCAGGCGTACGACCTCGCGGTCTTCAGTTATGTCTTGAAGACGCTGCAGCCGGACACCGAGGTGCTGCTGGCCGGCACCGACCAGACCGACGAGGTGAGCCACCAGATCCTCGGCCTGCTCACCCCGGTGGCGCCGGACGGCAGCGCGAACCCGTACTTCGACCGGGTCGCCGGCAGCGGGCCGCGCGACCACCGGCTCGCCGAGCGCGAGGGCTACCTGCGCGGCGCCTACCATTCGGCCGACGCCCGGCTCGGCTTCGTCCGCTCGGTTCTGCACGACCCGGACATCCTCGCCTCCAGCGACCACGGCTTCGCCCCGCAGTGGTACGCGGTCGACTCGCCGCTGGTGCTCAAGCAGCTCGGCCTGCAGGACGTCGAGCAGACCGGCAACTGCCGGCCGGCGGCGGCCGGCCAGCCCGGCAAGACGATCGCGAAGGCCTGCTGGGCGGGCGGCACCGCGCAGATCTACCTGGCCCTCAAGGGCCGCAACCCGGACGGCGTGCTGGCTCAGGCCGACTATCAGGCGACCGTCGACAAGATCGTCGCGGCGTACCGGGACCTCAAGGACCCGGCAACCGGTAAGCCGGTGGTCGAGAAGGTGCTGACCAAGGCCGAGCTGGCCGACGTGGACGGCAGCGACTCGCTCAACCCGACCCGCTCCGGCGACGTCGTGGTGGTCACCAAGGTGCCGTACGAGTTCGACGGCGCCACCGTCGGCACGATCGTCGCGCCGTCGAAGTTCTTCGGCCAGCACGGGTACCTGCCGGACGACGTCGACCTGGCGCACAACATCAACATGCACGCCACGTTCGTGGCCGGCGGCCCGGACATCGCGCACGTCCCGGCGGTCCGCGGGGTGCGCGCGGTCGACCTCGCCCCGACCCTGGCCGTGCTGGGCGGGTTCGATCCGCCGCTGCAGGCCCAGGGCAGCGTGCTCACCTCGATTATCAAGGGCGGTTCCCGGTACGCCACCGGGCAGCTCCTCGGGATCAACGACGTGCACGGCAACCTGACCCACGACGGGCTCACCTACACCGACCCGTACACCGGTGTGAAGGACACCGCGGGCGGGATCGCAACGCTCGCCACCTACCTGAAGGCCGCTGATTCTCGCGACACTGTGACAATCGAGGCCGGTGACATGGTGGGCGCCAGCCCGCCGGCGTCCGGGCTGCTGCGCGACAAGCCGACGCTGGACGCGCTCAACGAGATGGGCATCGACGTCGGGACGCTCGGCAACCACGAGTTCGACCGCGGGGTCACCGAGATGCTCCGGCAGATCAACGGCGGGGTGTCCACGATCGACCCGTCGATCACCTTCGACAAGCTGAACTTCCCGGTCGTCGACGCCAACGTGATCAGCGACAAAACCGGAAAACCACTACTTCAGCCGTACGCGATCAAGCGCATCGCCGGGGTACCGGTCGCCTTCATCGGCGCCACCACGATCACCACGCCGACGATCACCACGACCGGCGCGACCACCGGTGTCCACTTCACCGACGAGGCCACCGCCATCAACGGGCAGGTCGCGGCGCTGAAGACAAAGGGCGTGCGGGCCTTCGTGGTGGTCATCCACGAAGGCGGCGTGCAGACCGGCTACCCGGTCGGCACGGTCGGCGACCGGATCAAGACCATCGCGGCGAACCTCGACCCGGCCGTCTCCGTGCTGATCAGCGGGCACAGCCATACGGTCGTGGACACCCGGGTCGGGCACGCGCTGGTCATCCAGGCGTCCTCCTTCACCCGGGCGTTCGACCGGGTGCACCTGCTGCTCGACCGGCACGCCGGCACGATCGCGGCGACCTGGGGCTCGGTGCTCCCGGTCTGGGAGAACATCCCGCCGCTGTCCACCGACCCGTCCGCGCCGGCCGTCCAGCCCGACCCGGCCGTACAGAAGATCGTCGACGACGCGGTGACCGCGACGAACCCGGTCACCCAGCAGGTGATCGGCCACGCCGCCGCCGACGTCCCCTCCCAGCGGGACGGCGGGTCCACCCCGGCCGGCGAGTCGCCGGCCGGTGACCTGGTCGCCGACTCGCAGCGGCTCTACACCAAGACGCAGCTCGCGTTCGTCAACACCGGCAGCATCCGGGCCGGGCTGACGGCCGGCGAGGTGACCTACGGCGACCTGTTCACGATGCAGCCGTTCCAGGACGACTACGTCGACACGTTCACGCTGACCGGCAAACAGGTGTGGGACCTGCTGGCGCAGCAGCTCGCGCCCGGCACCGGCGGGATCATGCAGATCTCCGGCCTGCACTTCACCTACTCCGCCGGCAAGATCACCGGGGTGTGGCTGGGCGCGGCCGGCGACACCAGCACCCCGATCCCGAACGACACGTCGGTCTCCTACACCGGCACCGCCAACTCGTTCATGATGGGCGGCGGCGACGGCTTCACCGTCCTGCAGGGCGCGAGCAACGTCGTCCAGACCGCCGACGCCGAGCTGGTGCCGCTGGTCTGGTACGTCGGCACCCTCCCCAACCCGTTCACCTACACCACCGACGGCCGCATCGCCGTCGGCTGACGCACCGTTTCCCCGCCGGGCCGGCCGTGACCGGCCGCGCCCGGCGGGCGCCGGACGACGACGAGTTGGTCGGTTGCGTGGATGCTCCTATGGATGCCTTCCTTGGTGCGTCGTTGCATGTGTGGCGGGTGCGAGGGTCCCAGCGCAGGCGGCAGAGCACGACGCGGCTGAGCGGTGCCGGGTCGTCCTGCCGGAGCCGGCAGGGATCGGGGGCGAGCCGCAGAGCAGGCGAACGCCGCTTCGGAGGCGAGCCGGTCGTGGTTCTCACCGGCCTGTGCCGATGGGCTGTGTTCGATGCAGTCGCCGCACACCCGCACCGATCGGGCCCGCGCGAACGCGAGAACCGAGTCCACCGACGTGTCGACCAGCTTGGTGGGGTGCAGCACGAGGCCGATGGCGGCGACCCGGGTCTGGGCCTCCATGCCCTCAGCCTGGCCGTCCGATCAGGTCGGCCACCTCGGTACGCGAGGCGACGCCCAGCTTGCGCAGAATGTTCGAGACGTGGATGGCGGCCGTCTTCGGCGAGATGTACAGCCGCCGGGCCAGCTCGGCGTTGGTCAGCCCGTCGCCGACCAGCACCGCGACCTCGCGCTCGCGGGGAGTCAGCGCGGCCGGGCCGGTGACCGCCGGCGGGGCGTCCACCGGGGCCAGCCCGAGCCGGGCGCGGACCTGGTCGAGCTGGGCGACCCGCCAGCCGCGCCACTCGGCCAGCAGCGCCGCGGCCGCCTCGACCTGAGCGGCGGCCTCCTCGCGCCGGTCGGTCGCGAGCAGGCATCGGGCCGCACCGACCCGGACCGTGCCGCGGATGGCCGGCCCGAGGATGTGCGCCTCGGTGATCGACAGATAGCCGGCCAGCGCCTCGGCGTGCCGGCCGTGCGCCTCGGCGAGCTGGGCGTCCACCAGCGTACGGAAGGCATCCCACACGTCGGCGTCGAGCAGCTCGGCGGCCATCCGGTCGAGCCGCGGCAGCGGCAGGCCGCCCTCCAGCGCCGCCGAGATCAGGTCGTGCGCCCGATCGCCGCTGCGCCACGCCTCCTCGGTCTGGGCCCGGAGGAACTCGTCCAGGGTCGACTCGATGCGCGGCCGGTCGTGGCGGCGGCAGGCGAGGTGGAACGCGAGGCCGGGAATCGTGGTCGGTGCGTTGTTGGGCACCGTCGCCAGGTCGGCGATGACCCGCTCGGCCCGGTCCAGCTCGCCGGCCTCCAGATAGGCCCCGGCCAGGAAGACGCCGTGAAAGTCGGCCCAGCGGCCCCGGCGCCGCAGCCCACGGTCCTGCTCGCGGCCTTCCTCCAGGGTGGCGATCGCCGCGCGCAGGTCACCGGCGCGCCACGCCAGCCGCGCCCGGCCCTGGAAGTAGGTGGCCACCGCGAGCGACTCGAAGCCGGCCCGCTCGGCGTCCACCCGCATCCGTTCCAGGGTCTCGGCGTGCTCGTCCGGTGAGGTCGGCGGTTCGCCCTGCACCAGGTTGTTGAGCGCGTGGGCGGCCAGCACCCACTCGCCCGCCTTCTCCGCGTCGTCCACCAGCGCGGAGAGGATCTGCCGGCCCTGGGCGGCGGTCTGCGGGCGCTCGCCGAGCGCCGCGCCCTTCTCCAGCGACGCGGCGAGCCGGATGGCCGGCAGGTCGAACCGGTCGGCCAGGGTCAGCGCGCGGTCGGCCCAGAGCACGGCGGCGTCCGGGTCGTCGCGCAGGTACGACGACCGCGCGATCGCGGTCATCGCCCGCGCCTGGTCGGCGCCCGGCGGCAGCTGGGCGATCAGCGTTTCGATGTCCTTGGTCAGGGCGCGCATCTCGTCCGTCGCCCGGGACTCCCAGGCGATCCGGACCAGTAGGTAGAGCGACTCGGCCCGCTCGGTGCTGGTGCCGGCCAGGTCGCGCCACCGCCGGCCGTAGCGCAGCGCGTCGTCGAGCAGGCCGGCCAGCCACGCCGCCTGCGCCGCCCCGGCGAGCAACTCGGTGTCGTCGGGCGCCTCGTCGAGGCCCATCTCGGCCAGCTGCAGCGCCTGATAGGCCGACCCGATCGACAGGTAGAGCGCGGTGCCCCGGCGGGCCGCGTCGATCATGTCGTCGTACCGGCCGGCGCCGCGGGCATGGTGCGCCACCAAGGCCGGGTCGGAGGCGCCCTCCTCGGTCCCGCCCCGGCGCAGCAGCACCTCCAGCGCGGCCTCGTGCAGCCGGCGGCGCTGCCGGGCGAGCATCTGGTCGGCGATCGCCTCGCGTACCAGCGCGTGCCGGAACGCGAACTCGTCCTCTCCGGACTCGACCAGCACGCCCCGGGAGACCAGGTCGCGCAGCACCGTGATCAGCTCGTCCTCGCCGGTGCCGGTCACGTCGGCGAGCAGGTCGAACGGGATGCGGTGGCCGAGCACGGCGGCCGCCTCGACCACCCGGTGGCTGACCGGTTCGAGGTCTTCCACCTGGCGGCGCAGCACGTCGGCGAGGCTCCACGGCAGCGGCTGCTCGACCAGCGCCTCGGCGTCGTAGCCGGGCAGCGCACGCAGCAGCTCCTCGAGGAAGAACGGGTTGCCGCCGGTGCGGTGGTGCAGCGCGGTCGCGGCACGCAGCGGTGCCGGGGCGCCGGTCGCCGCCGCCAGCATCGCCGCCGTCTGCGCGGGGGTGAGACGATCCAGCCGTACGTGCGTGACCGTGTGCCGCCGCTCCATCCGGGCCAGCAGCCCGGCCACCGGCTGCCGGGTGGTCACCTCGTCCGGCCGGTACGTGCCGATCAGCAGCCGCGGCCCGTGCTGGTCGGCGATCCGCTCGAACAGCGCCGCGCTCTCCGAGTCGGCCCAGTGCAGATCCTCGAAGACGATGACCGCGGGGGAGTCGCCGATCAGGTCGGCCACGATCGCCAGCCCGGTGTGCAACCGCTCGATCGGGCTGCGCCGCGGGTCCTCGAGCGCGGCCAGCTGCTCCTCGTCGACCTCGGGCCGGCCGTCGATCGCGTCCAGCAGCACCTCGTACGGCCGGGACAGCGAGCCCGGTTCGGCCTGCCCGACCAGCACCACGGTCGTCGGCGGCAGGGTCGCCAGCAGCTCGTGCACCAGCCGCGTCTTCCCGATGCCCGGTTCGCCCGCGATGATCGCCACCGCGGGCTCACGCGCCGAGGCGAGCCGCGCCAACCGGCGCAGCTCGCCTTCTCGCCCGATCATCACCGGGCTGGCACCACCGCGGATGGCTCGCACGGGGCCAGCCTACCGGCGGGCCGGCCGCGTACCGCCGGCGCTTTCCGCGCCCGGCGACCCCAGCGGGCCGTCCGGGCGTTGGCGAGCAGACGCCTCCGCGTGGCCTCGTCGATCAGCTCGCGGTTCCGCTGGTTCGCCAGGGTGAGCATGAGGTCGGGGTGTAGCAACATGGCCTGTCTCCTTCGTCAACCGCTGATGTACCAATCCTCGGTCGACCAGGCCTTTCCAACATCGGGAGCGCTTACCTATCTTGACCGGGCGATCCGGAGGAAGGTGCCCTAGGCATACCTACTCGCGGACCGGCCGGCGTAGGGGGATCGGGTTGTCGTCCGGCAGGGCGGCCCAGGCCCGCTCGGCCAGCGGGGCCAGCAGGGCGGCGCAGCGCTCGGTGTCCGCGTCGCCGAGCCGCTGCCACGGGCCGGCCGCCAGCCGGTCGGTCAGCGCCTCCACCTCGTCGTACGCGTCCCGCCCCGCGGCCGTGGCCGTGCCGCCGGCGGTCAGCCAGCCACGCTTCGCCAACCGGCCGGCGGCGTCGTCCCACTCCTCGTCGGTCCAGCCGCGGGCCGGCTGGGTCACCTCGCGCAGCCGTCCACCGTCCACACCGACCCGCCAGACCAGCGACTCGGCGCCGTCCACACCCGCGGTGAGCAGGGCGGCCACGTGCCCGTCGCCGCGGTGCTCGCGCAGCACGGTGGCGGCGTGCCAGAGCCGGCCGACCGGGTCCTGCGGCCAGGGCAGATCCGCGTACGCCCCGGCCAGCACCCGGCCCGGCAGGTCCACCTGCCGCGCCGCCGCCGCGAGCAGGTCGGCGGCCTCGGCCACGGTGGCCGGCGGCAGGCCGGCGAACAGTTCGGACAGTGCCGCCCGCGCGCCGTCCGCGCGTGCCGCCAGCGCCGCCGGCGGCGTGATGCGTGCCCAGACGCCCGGGAACGCGCGGGTCACCATGGCCGGCGCGAACCCGAAGAACGCGGCGGTGACCGGCCCCGGCCCGACCGCGCCGAGCGCCGCGGCCCGCCCGGCGAAGTAGCGCCGCCAGAAGCCGGTGAGCCCGGCCGCCTCGAAGGCCGAGGCGGCCTGCGGCGTGAAGTAGGTGACGGCGTGCAGGGGCTCGAAGAGGGACCAGAGGCGGCGCGCGGCAATCATGGCGGTAGCCAAATGCCGTCGCCGCCCCCGGTCAAGCCTCAGCCGGCGTACCCGGCAAAGATCTTGCTGAACTCGTACGGCTGCTGCGGGATGTTGGTGCACATGTACAGCGCCCCGGTGCAGGCGTTCTTGTCCCGGCCCAGCTCCCAGAAGCTGAGCATGCCCAGATGCTTGCCCTGGGCGAAGCTGACCAGCTGCCGGGCGTCGGCCTGGTCGTAGATGTGGCCGTCGTCGTTCGCGCCCAGCATCGGTGTCACGCCGACCATCTTCCAGACCTGAGCGTCCGTACGGTCCGGGTACAGCGATTTCACCTGCGCGAAGGTCGAGTTGGCCGCCTGCACCGCGAAGTCCCCGTAGTCGCCGGTGCGGTAGTAGTCCATCGCCATCACGTTGACCAGGTCCACGTTGACCCCGGCATCCCGGGCCGAGCGCACCACGTTGAGCCCGTCGGCGGTCAGACCCTCGGGCAGCACCGGCAGCGTGAACGACACCCGCAGTCCCGGGTTGGCCCGCTGCAGGGCGGCCAGCGCCTGCGAGCGGCGGGTCACCGAGGCGGTGTCCGCGGTCGCCGCGCCCTCGATGTCCAGGTCGATGTACTTCAAGGCGTACGCGCTGACCACGGCCTGATATTCGGCCTGCAACGCGGAGACGCTGGTGCACGCCTGGGCCAGCTCGATGCCGGTGGCGCCACCGAACGAGATCTTCACGTCGCCGCCGCGGGCGCGGACCGCGTCGATCTGGTCCTTCGCCCAGGCCTGCCGCGGGTCGTACGCGTTGAACCACATGGCCTTGCAGGCGGAGGCGGTGATGAACGCCAGCGTCACGTTCTTGAGGTTGCCGCTGGTCACCATGGTGGTGAGGCTGGGCGTCGGCCAGGCGCCCATGTCGACGTACGGGGCATGGGCGAGCCCGCCGCTCGCCGGCGGCTGCGTGGTGGGTGAGGTGGTGGGCGGGGTGGTCGGGGAGGTGGTCGGCGGCGTCGTGCCGTCGCAGGCGCCGAGGTCCTCCCAGAGCGAGGCGGCGGCCACCGGGTTCCACCCGGCGCCGACCGGCGGGGTGTGCGCGACCCGGGCCCGGTAGAGGCGCCCGTTGTAGGTCACCAGGGCGCCGACGGCGTAGGCGGTGCCCTCGGCCCACGCGGGCGCCGAGCAGGCCACCGCGACCGCCGCTGCCCCGGTCGGCGTGGCGGCGAAGACGGCGGGTGCGGTCATGATTCCGGCAGCAACGGTCACGGCGCCCGCGACCAGCGCCACCCAGCGGTGCAGATGCTTCATCGCGACTCCTTCGGCCCGAGCGATTTCATCGAGCGTGATGGATGCTATGAACAACTGTCAACAATGTTAAAAGTTTTCGTCTGCTCAGCCGACGCGGGCCGGCGCTCCTTCCGGCTGTGGATCCGGTAGGTCATCCGGTACGGAGGCCGGTGCGAATCCCGGCCGGAACGGCGGGCGCCGCAGGCTGCGCAGGAGAGCGACGTGCACGCCGGCAACGGCCGCGAGCGTGCGGTGGGCGGCGGCCGGCAAGGCGCGCCAGGAGCGATGGCGCTGAAACGGGATCTCGAAGGCGGTGGCGAGGAGCCAGGCCGCCAGCAGCGAAAGTGGCAGGCCGGCCACGACCAGGAAGGCGTACGTGTGCGGGCCGCGCTCGACGTGGTGCGGCGCCACCTTCTTCGCGAGGACGGTGAGGATCGGCAGGTGGATCAGGTACAGGCTGTAGGAGATCTTCCCCAGGCCGGCCAGCAGCCGGCTCGACAGCAGGCGGGTCAGCGCGCCGGTGGGGTCGGTGGCGACGGCCAAGATCAGCATCGTCAGGCCGGGTGCGATCGCGAGGTCGATCCAGAAGTAGTGGTGGCCGGTCCAGTAGGATCCCTTGGCATAGATCGTCAGTAGCACCGGGGCGCAGGCCGCCGCGGCCAACCACAACCAGGGCAGCGCGCGGAGCCGGGTCGAGGCGGTGACCACCCCGGCGGCGACCAGGCCGGCGGCGAAGACCGGGGCCAGGTGCCAGGTCAGTCCGGTGTCGCCCTCGGGCGGGTTCGAGTGCGGGGCGGCCAAGCCTGCCAGCAGCACCGGCACGGTGACCACGGCGAGCAGCACGAGCGCCCCGAGCCGGCGACGGATCAGCAGGAACACCGGGAAGAGCAGGTAAAGCTCGACCTCGACGGCGACCGACCAGAAGGCACCGTTCGGTGTTCGGGCCTTGACGAAATCCTGCAGCAGCAGGCCGAAGACCGCCAGCGACCGGTGGTTCGGTGGACCGTAGTGGGTGGCCGGCACGATGAACAGGGCGACCGCCAGGCTGAACGCGAGCGCCACCCAGTAGGCCGGGAGGATCCGCCAGGCCCGCCGGCGTAGGAACCGGGCCGCTCCGCCCAGCCGCCATTGGTTGCCCGCAGGGGACAGCGCCAGCGAGAAGCCGGAGAGGGCCAGGAAGAAAACAACGCTCAGCCGACCGTACATCGCCCAGGTCAGGTAAGCCGGGCCGGTGTTACGGGGAAAATACCGGAAGGCCAGCAGCCACGAGTGGAACAGGAGCACGTAGATCGCGGCCAGGCCACGCAGGCCGTCCAGCCCCGCCACCCGGCCACGCTCCGGTCGTTCTGTCACGGAACCGTCCCCCACGTCCGACGACACCACGCGGAAACACGTGGCACAGCGGCCAACGGTTCAAGGAGCGGCGCTGATTGTTGATGCGCGGCTCATGGGCCGATGCTCGGCGGCTCCACTTCGTAGTGTCACGGCCGGCGACGGACCATCTCGGCGATCCAGGTCGGAGCGTACGGGGAGGTGCAGTTCTTCGGGGTTGGATAGTCCTTCAGGACCGCCAGGCGCTCGCCGATGTCGACGGCGCGGGCGCGCAAGCCCGGGTGCTCGATGCCGATCTGCGCCAGGCACGTGTTCATGGCCCACTGCAACGAATCCGGGGCGTCTTTCATCTCCGCCTCGATGACGTCGAGCAGGGCGTCGAGGTCGAGCACCTCGGGCTTGCGCACCACGCAGTCGGCGGTCAGTGCCCACCCCGCGCTCGCCACCAGCGGATCGGCGTCGGCCAGCCAGGCCACGCGCAGCGAATCAGCGTGCGGGCTCTTCTTCACCACGTAGTTCACCAGCCAGTCACGGACCTTGGGGGTGCGCGCCTGGCGCAGCATCGCGTCCAGGTCGGCGGCCGCGAAGGCCTTCGGGCGGCAGATCAGGGTCGCCAGCAGGCGGGCCGCCGTGTCGCCCGTCTGCCACAGCTCGCACGCCAGGTCCTGCTGGACCTTCAGCCGCTTGGCCACCGCGCGCAGGCTGCCGAGGTTCACCCCGTGATCGTCGCCGTGTCGTTCGTTGACCTCCCGGGCCCGGGGGTCTTCGAGGCCGGCCAGCTCGGCCATCACCTCGGCGACCGTCGTCTCCGCCACCTAGCCTCCCGGCCGACCTAGCCATTGTGACCTGGCACACATTACCGTTGCGGCATGCGCAGCACGATGATGCCCACCCCGCTTCAGGTGTCGCGAATTCTTCAGCACGGCCGGTCGGTGCACAGCGCCGCCGAGGTGGTGACCTGGGCGGGGCCGGATGCCGCCCCGCGCCGGATGAGCTACGGCGAGGTCGGGCGCAAGAGCGCGCAGCTCGCCCACGCCCTCCGGGACGACCTCGGGATCACCGGCGACGAGCGGGTCGCCACCCTGATGTGGAACAACGCCGAGCACCTGATCGCCTACCTCGCCGTACCCAGCATGGGTGCGGTGTTGCACACGCTGAACCTGCGGCTGTTCCCCGAGCAGCTGGCCTACATCGCCAACCACGCCGAGGACCGGGTCGTCATCGTGGACAGCACGCTGATCCCGCTGCTGGCCGGTGTGCTCGACAAGCTGTCGACGGTCCGGCACGTGGTGGTGGTCGGGGACGGCGACGTCGGCCCGTTGCGTCACAGCGGAGGCGACCGGGTTGCCGTGCACCGCTGGGACGAGTTGCTGGCCGGCAAGCCCGATCAGTTCGACTGGCCGGTGCTGGACGAGAACGACGCCGCCGCGTTGTGCTACACCTCCGGGACGACCGGGAACCCCAAGGGCGTCGCGTACTCTCATCGCTCGATCTATCTGCACTCCCTGCAGGTGCCCTCGGCCGAGATGTTCTCGCTCGGCCCGCATTCGCGGGTCCTGGCGATCGTGCCGATGTTCCACGCGATGGCCTGGGGTCTGCCGTACGCGGCCTTCATGGTCGGCGCCTCGATCGTGATGACCGACCGGTTCCTGCAGGCCGCCCCGATCGCGGCGATGATCGAGGCGGAGAGGCCGACGTTTGCGGGCGCGGTGCCGACGATCTTCACCGACCTGCTGGCCCACCTCGACGCCAACCCGGCCGACGTCTCCTCGATCCGGGAGGTCGTGATCGGCGGCTCGGCCTGCCCGCCGTCGCTGATGCACGCCTTCGACGAGCGGTACGGCATCCAGGTCATCCATGCCTGGGGCATGACCGAGATGTCGCCGCTCGGCTCGGTCGCCCGCGCGCCGGCGGGCCTGAGCGGCCCCGAGGCCTGGGCCTACCGCTACACCCAGGGCCGGGTGCCGGCGTCGGTCGACGCCCGGATCGTCGGGCCGATGGGGGAGAGCCTGCCGGCCGACGGCAAGGCGGTCGGCGAGGTCGAGGTCCGCGGACCGTGGATCACCAATGAGTACCTCGGCGAGGGCGGCCCCGACCCGGCCAAGTTCCACGACGGCTGGTTGCGCACCGGCGACGTGGGCACCCTGTCGGCCGACGGCTACATCGTGCTGAGCGACCGCGCCAAGGACGTCATCAAGTCCGGCGGCGAGTGGATCAGCTCGGTGGAGCTGGAGAACGCCCTGATGGGCCACCCGGCGGTGCTGGAGGCATGCGTGGTCGGCGTGCCCGACGACAAGTGGGGTGAGCGTCCACTGGCGACGGTGGTCGTCCGGGACGGTGCCGCCGTCACGGTCGACGAGCTCCGGCGGTTCCTCGAGGACCGGACCGCGCACTGGCAGGTGCCCGAGCGCTGGGCCTTCATCGAGCAGGTGCCGAAGACGAGCGTCGGCAAGTTCGACAAGAAGCGGCTGCGGGCCGGCTACGCAGGCGGAGAGCTTGAGGTGGTCGACACCCGCGAGTGAGGCCGAGCGCGGCCTCACTCGCGGGAAATGGGGTCAGCTCGCCAGGAACGATCTGACCGCGGTGAGCGTGACCGTGTCGGTCAGGTAGCCGATGTGGGTCTGGCACGCCACGTAGTTGTTGGTGGCACCGCTCAACACCGTGCTCGTGTACGGGATGATGATGCCGTCGCACGGCGAGTACCAGGTCGCGTACCGGGTGCTGCCCGGGGTCTCGTCGCCCGCGCTCAGCGTGGTGATGAACGACGACCCGGGATACATCTGCTGGCAGGTGACGTAGATCAGGCAGGCGCTCGCGTACGTGGTGCCGTGGTTGGCGCCGGCGATCGAGGCGAGGTGCCGGACGTACTGGGCGCCGCCCAGCTGCTTGAGATACCAGAGGCTGACCAGGCCGCCCATCGAGTGGTTGACGATGTCGACCTGGGCGGCGCCGGTGCGGGCCCGGACCTGGCTGACGTAGCTGGCCAGCCCCTGGGCGTTGGTGATGTTGTTCCCGTACGAGTTGTACTCGTACGCGAACAGCTGGCTGCTCGAATAGCCGCCGGCCTGGAAGACCGCCATCGCGGTGGTCCAGTTCGAGGCGTTGCCGGTGTAACCGTGCACGAAGACCACCGGAGTCCCGGGCGCGGCGGCCGCGGGCGGGGCCGGGCTGAGCGCGAGCGCGGACAGCAGTGCGGTGAGGAGAACGACGAGGCGACGCATGAAACCTCCAGGTGTTCGGGGTCTCTGCATCGTCAGTGCATTAATAGATGTTACGCATCGGTGAAATCGCCAGTGGTCTATTTCGCCCTCGGCGGCGTGACAGCGGACGGTAGTTGCAGCAAATCGGCGACACGTATCCGCAGATCATCGCCATGATCTGCAAACTGCCTGAGGAAAGCGCATTCCCAAAGCAGCGAAACACTTGCGAACATCGATGTCTTTGGTTAACGTTCGGGGCCGACGGCCGGTCGATGGTAACTGTGAGTGCCTACATCCCCGGAGAGATCATGCGTAAGTCCAAGAAACTGTGGTGTGCGCTGGGCACCGTCGCGGCGGTCGCCGCGGCGATGGTCCTGTCGGCTACCGACGCCTCCGCCACGACCGTGCCGGCGAACACCGGCTCCATCGCGCTCAGCGCCACGAAGGTGGTCAGCGGCACCTTCGACGGTGGCATGAAGCGCTACTACGGCACCGGTGACCTGGGCAGCGGCGGTCAGGCCGAGGGCGAGGACCCGCTGTTCGACCTGCCGAACGGCGGCACGCTGAAGAACGTCATCCTCGGCAGCCCGGCCTCCGACGGCGTGCACTGCGAGGCGACCTGCACCCTGCAGAACGTCTGGTGGGAGGACGTCGGCGAGGACGCCGCGACGTTCAAGCCGAAGTCGAGCGGCGCAACCATGACGATCCTCGGCGGTGGCGCGCTGCACGCCGCGGACAAGGTGATCCAGCACAACGGCACCACCGGCGGCACGGTGATCATCGACGGGTTCCAGGTCGAGGACTTCGGCAAGCTGTACCGCTCGTGCGGCAACTGCAAGTCGGGCCAGTCGAAGCGCACCGTGATCATCCGCAACGTGACCGCGACCTACAAGGGCGGCGCGCTCGCCGGCATCAACACCAACTACGGCGACACCGCGACGTTCAGCAACGTCACGATCCTCAAGGACTCCAGCAAGAAGATCGTGATCTGCCAGAAGTACATCGGCAACAGCACCGGCGCCGAGCCGCCCAAGAACGGCTCGGGCGCGGACGGCACGTACTGCAAGTACAGCAGTTCCGACATCCACTACCAGTAGCCGTCGCGCCCGGAGGGGACCAGGAAATTCCCACCCATGCTTGGGTACGGGTTGGGCGTCGCGATGGTCCCTCCCCGGCCGGGGCCGCGGCCGCCTTGGCGAACGACGCGAAGATCTGACGACGCGATCTAGTCGCGGCGTTCCCGCTCGGCGGCGTAGGCGGCGTTCAGGCGCTCGAAGGGGCCCGGCCCGTCGTGCGGCTTCGGCGGGGCGTCGAGATGCCGCACCCGCAGCTCGTCCATGAGCTCGTCGACGAACGCCGGGCCCGCGTCGCGCATGATGCGCTGCCGGACCTGCAGCTCCTCGGTGCCCGGGCGCCAGTCGAGGCCCCAGTTGCCGAGCGCATAGAGGACCGGCAGGGTCCGGATGCCGGCCTCGGTGAGGCTGTAGCGGGCGCGCTGCCCGCGCGCCGCGGTGCCGCGGGTGAGGATCTCTTCACCCACCCGGCGATCCTCGGCTTCGGCCGGCCGCTGTTCGACGACTGGGACATGCCGATCGAGCTCGACCTGATCGAGCACCGATTGTTCAAGCAGGGCGTCACGATGCACCACTACGCGATCCGGGAGGCGAGCCGATGCTGACACAGGTTGCGGACGGCGTGCTGGTGCACGAGAGCGAGTTCCTCCGGAGCAACACCATCGTCGTGCAGGGCCGGGCCGGCGTGTTGCTCGTCGACCCCGGCCTGCAGGAGCACGAGCTGACCTGCCTCGCGAACGATTTGGCCGCGGCGGGCCGGACCGTCGTGGCCGGCTTCTCGACGCATCCACATTGGGATCACCTGGTCTGGCACGAACGGCTCGGCCAGGCGCCCCGGTACGGCACGGCCCGCTGCGCCGCCGCCGTCCGGGAAGAGCTGTCCGATCCGGAGGCGAAGGCCCGCATTGCCGAGCACCTGGCCGAGACGGAGATCGCCGGGAAGGTTCCGCTGGACCTTTACGGCCTGGTCACCGCCCTGCCCGCCGGGGCGGCGCGGGTTCCCTGGGACGGTCCCGAAGTCCGGATCGTCGAGCATCGAGCACACGCGCCGGGCCACGCGGCGCTGTTCGTCGAGGAGCACGGGGTGCTCGTCGCCGGCGACATGCTCTCCGACGTCCTGGTCCCGATGCTCGACCTGGCCGGCGCCGACCTGGCCGGTGCCGACCCGGTCGAGGACTACCTCGCGGCGCTGCGGCTGATCGAGGGCGTGGCGGCCGGCGCCGAGATCGTCGTCCCCGGCCACGGGTCGGTCGGCGGCGCCGGTCAGGTGCGCGAGCGGATCGAGCGGGACCGCGCGTACGTGCTCGCCCTGCGGGCCGGCCGCGAGCCCGACGACCCGCGGATCGGCCCCTCGGCCCAGTCCGGCTGGGAGTGGGTGAGCGACCTGCACCACGGGCAGGCCCACCGCCTGGCCGCCGGTCGGTAGGAGGAGCCGACCGGTGGTAGGCATGACGCATGGCGGTCCCGGTCCTGGCGACGCTGTGTGCCGTGCTGCTGGCGGCCGAGGCCGAGTTGCGGGCGCTGCGACCGCTGCCCGGTGGTCGACACCCGGTGGCAGGCCGAGACCGGCGCCATCATGACCAGTCCGCTGCCCGGGGTGACCGCGACGTGACCACCCTGACCGACTCGTCGGTGATGGACCTCATCCGCGACAGGTTGCCGACCGCCCCCGCCGAGGGCTGACGGCGAAGCCCGCCGGGCATACACGTGGAGAAGTTACGCGACCGCTATCGGTGACTCTTCCCGCGATGGTCGAGATGGCACATCAGTGAAATTCCTAGATCAAGGTGTTGACCGCGCTCGGCCGAGCGTCGATCATATCGGGCGCCAACGCGAAACGTTCTACTCTCGACAATGGGAGCGAAATGGCCGCGCCGCGAGACCGCGCTTCCGGGGGAAAAGTAGAACGACAACGTCCATCGACGACATTGTGCCGTAACCTCACTGCGGCATCCTGTTCCCGCCACTGACCTGTCCGCCCGCCCCGGTGACCGACGCGGCCCATCGCGTGGGCCGCACCGCTCGTAGTACATCGACTTGCGTGTAAACCCCACGCCGGGTGGGCGTTGCGGGAGCCGCCAAGCCGCCAGTCGACAGAGGAGCTGATCGCTTGCCCGCCCGAGGACACTCGGACGCCGACCTGATCGTCGCACTCTGCCACTCTCCCGCGGGGGTCGCGGGATGAGCGGCAGCCCAGCGGCACTCACCGCCGGCCCGTCCGAGATCACTGCTGCCATCCCGCAGGTCGCGGGCGACGCCGCGCCACCGCCGGACAACTTCGGGCGCCGGCCGCGCTCCCGCACGATCCACCGGCGGATCGTGCGGACGCTGGCGCTGCCGGTCGCGGCCGCCCTTGTCCTGCTCACCGTCATCGCGGTCGGCGAGGTCGAGAACTATCGTGGCGCCGCGGCCACGGCCCGCGCCGTGACCCTGGACCTCGCGGTCCAGGATCTGATCCAGGAACTGCAGACCGAGCGTGGCCTGACCGCCGGCCTGCTCGGCGGCAACGGCGGCTTCAAGAGCGAGATGGCCCCGGAACGGCAGCGGGTCGACGCACGGCGCGCCGCGGTCGAGAAGCTGATCGCCGACGGCGGCGCCGTCGAGGATCGGGTGGCCTCCGCGGTACGTCAGCTCGACGGCCTCTCCGCCGTCCGGGCCGGCACCGACACCGGCGCCGCCGGTCGGGCCGCCACCTTCGCCTTCTACACCCAGCGGATCGCCGAGCTCAGCAATGTCGACTACGGGCTGGACAGCTCGACCGACACGGAGCTGCGGCGCGGCGCGTCCGCGCTGAGGGCGCTCAGCGAGGTCAAGGAGGCGACCGCCCAGGAGCGGGCGTTCCTCAACGGTGTCTTCTCGGCGAGCGGTTTCAAGACCGGCGAGTTCCTGCAGTTCGTGACGATGACCTCGAACAAGAACGCGGCACTCGCCGCCTTCGACAGGTACGCGACCGCGTCGGAGAAGGCCGGCCGCGACTACGTGTTCGACACCGGCGCCGCCCGCGAGTCCGGCTACTTCGAGCGGGTCGCGCTCGGCTCCAACGACGGCGGCTACCTGCAGGTCAACCCGCAGTCCTGGTGGTCGGCGCTGACCACGGTGCTGGACGACATGCTCACCCTCGAGCGGCACGTCGGCTCCGTCATGACGGCCCGCGCCGGCACCCTGCAGAAGCAGGCGACCGCGCGAATGGGCGTGCTGCTCGGCGCCGTGCTGATCTGCATCGCCGGCTCGATCTACCTGGCCACGATCGCCTCCCGCTCGGTGGCCGGGCCGCTGGCCTCGCTGGCCGGTGAGGCGAACCGACTGGCCGGCGAGCAGCTGCCCGAGGCGGTGCGCCGCGCGGTTGCCGGCGACGAAGGGTCTCCGCCGGGGCCCGTGCGGGTGTCCCGCGGCGCGAGCGACGAGGTCCGGCTGGTGGCCGACGCGTTCGACCGGGTGCAGGCCACCGCGTACGCCCTGGCGACCGAGCAGGCGCAGTTGCGGCGCTCGACCGCCGAGTCGCTGGCCAACCTCGGCCGCCGCAACCAGAACCTGCTGCGCCGTCAGCTCGGCTTCATCACCCGCCTCGAGCGGGAGGAGACCAACCCCAACGGCCTGGCCAACCTGTTCGAGCTCGACCACCTGGCCACCCGCATGCGGCGGAACGCGGAGAGCCTGCTGGTTCTCGTCGGCGCCGCCAGCCCGCGGCAGTGGTCCCGCCCGCTGCCGATCACCGACGTCATCCGCGCCGCGGTGTCCGAGGTGGAGGAGTACCGCCGGGTGACGCTGCGCCGGGTGGACGAGGCCATGATCCCCGGAGCCGTGGCGAGCGGCATCGCGCACATGCTCGCCGAGCTGATCGAGAACGGTCTCGCCTTCTCCCCTCCGGACGTCGACGTGGAGATCCACGGGCGGTTGATCAACGGCAGCTACCTGATCGCGGTGAGCGACCAGGGTGTCGGGTTGAGCCCGGACGATCTGGAGCGGGCCAACCAGCGGCTGCGCGGCGAGGGCGACTTCATCACGGCGCCTGCCCGGTACCTCGGCCACTACGTGGTCGGCCGGCTCGCCGTCGAGATGGGCGTCGAGGTCCAGCTGACGCCGTCGCCGGTGACCGGCGTGACGGCCCGGATCGGGCTGCCCGCCGAGCTGGTGTCGCCGATCGACGCGGTCGCCTCGGACCCGGCCTCCGGCGGGGCGGTGCCGCGGCAACGCCGTCCGGCGAGCCCGGACCGAGCGTCCGCCGAGATCGACCCGCGCCGGCCGGACGCCCTACGGCTCCCACCGGGCCACAGCCCTGCCCCGGTCAGCCCGGCCCCGGCCGGCCCCGCCCCGGTCGGCCTGGCACCGACCGGTCCCGCACCGGCCGGCCCGCGGATCGCCGGGGGGCGGCGGCTGCGGCCGAGCAAGATCGAATATGTGGTGCTGGACGGGGCGTCGCCACCGGCGCCGGGTGAGGTGATGAGTCTGCACTCCTTCGAACCGCCACCCCCGGCGGTCGACGACGAAGCCGAGCGGACGCCCAACGGACTGCGCAAACGCACCCCGAAGGCGCCGCGCACCGGGGCCCGGACGGCCGTGGCGGCGGCCTCCGCCACGGCCGAGCAGCCGACCGCGGTCAGCGATACGCCGGAGGCCGTGCGATCCCGGCTGACCGCATTCCGCGACGGTGTGCAGCGTGGCAGCACCGAGACAGCCGGCCAACTGTGACCGCCCCCGCACGTACGCCCCCGCTAAGGATGATCCATGAGCGTTGACACCTCGGCCGACCGGCACCAGTTCAACTGGCTGCTCGGCAACTTCGTGCACCAGACCGACGGGGTTCGCGATGCCGTGGCGGTGTCGTCGGACGGCCTGCTGATCGCCAGCTCGGACGGCCTGGGCCGGGCCGAGGCCGACCAACTGGCCGCCATCGTGTCGAGCCTCGCCAGCCTGGCCCGCAGCGCGTCGCGGCGCTACGACTTCGACGGGCTGAAGCTCATCATGATCGAGATGAGGCGCGGCTTCCTGCTGGTCTCCGTGATCGCCGGCGGCAGCTGCCTGGGGGTGGTCGCCGAGGGGAACAGCGACGTGGGTCTCGTCGGCTACGAGATCTCGCTGTTGGCCGAGCGATTCGGTGGCCTGCTCACGCCGGCGCTGATCGCAGAGTCCAGGCAATACCTGCCCCGATGAGCGACTTGCCGTGGGGCCCGGACATGGTCCCGTATGCGGGCGCGCCCATGCCCGGGCGACATGCTGCCGAGTCGTCGGCCTACGTGCCGGACGAGGATCCGGTCGTGCGCCCCTTCATGCTGACCGGCGGCCGCACCAGGCCGTTGCAGGACGGGCTGCGGATCGAGACGTTGTTGCGGGCGGCACCGGCCGCCCTGTCGGCCCCGCTGCGGTTCGAGTCCCGGCGCATCGTCGAGCTTTGCCAGCAGCCGATGTCGGTGGCGGACGTCGCGGTGGGCCTCGGTGCCCCCCTCGGCGTCGCCCGGGTCATCGTCGCTGACCTGATCGCCGAGGGCTACCTGAAGGTTGAGGAGCAGTCGGGCGAAATCTCCACCGCGTTGATCGAAAGGATCAGGGATCGTGTCCGGGCGCTCTAGGGAGTCGCAGCTCACGCCGGTCGCCGTCAAGGTCGTCGTCAGTGGCGGCTTCGGCGTCGGCAAGACCACCTTCGTCGGTGCGATCTCCGAGATCGAGCCGCTGGTGACCGAGGCCGAGATGACCGAGAAGTCGATCGGCATCGACGACACGTCGGCGGTCGCCGGCAAGGTCACCACCACCGTCGCGCTCGACTTCGGCCGTATCACCTTGGACGATGCGCTGCTTCTTTACCTGTTCGGCACCCCCGGGCAGGACCGGTTCGCCTTCCTCTGGGACGACCTGGTGGACGGCGCGCTCGGCGCGATCGTGCTGGTGGACACCCAGCGGATCGAAGACTCGTTCCCGGCGATCGACTACTTCGAGGAGCACGAGATCCCGTTCATCATCGGCATCAACCGCTTCGACTACTCCCGCCGGTTCGCCATGGACGAGATCCAGGACGCTCTCGGCATCTCGGACTCGGCCCCGCTGGTGGAGTGCGACGCGCGCGACCGCGAGTCGGTCAAGGGCGTGCTGGTCGCGCTCACCGAGGAGGTCCTGGCGAAGCGACTGAACAGGGAGCAGGCAGCAGCATGGTGACCTTCGGCAGCAGGCGACCATTCCTCGATGGATGGCCGGCCCGGCTGGTGCGGAAGGCCGCCGCCGTGCTGGGACTGGCGGCGCTGGCCGGCTGCGGCAGCACGGCGGCGATCAGCGCGCCGCCGGGAGTGCCGCACGGCGTCGCGTGCGGGACGGTGACCATCGCGAACAACCCGTGGGCCGGTTACGCGGCCAACACGGCGGTGATGGCGTACCTGATGAAGCAGAAGCTCGGCTGCAAGGTGGTGGTCAAGGACCTCACCGAGACCGACTCCTGGACGGGCATCGTCGACGGCAGCGTCGACGTGATTCTCGAGACCTGGGGCCACGACGACCTCAAGAAGAAGTACATCGACGACCAGAAAGTGGCCGTCGAGCTCGGCCTCACCGGCAACAAGGGCATCATCGGCTGGTACCTGCCACCGTGGATGGTCAAGAAGTACCCGGACATCACGAACTGGAAGAACCTCAACAAGTACGCCCATCTGTTCCGCACCGCCAAGTCGGGCGAGAAGGGCCAGTTCCTGGACGGCGACCCGTCGTTCGTCACCAACGACGCCGCGCTGATCAAGAACCTCGGCCTCGACTTCACGGTGGTGTACGCGGGCAGCGAGGACAAGCTGATCGCCGCCTTCCGCAAGGCCGAGAGCGACCGTACGGCGCTGATCGGCTACTTCTACGAGCCGCAGTGGCTGCTCTCCGAGATCAAGCTGGTGCACATCCCGCTGCCGCTGTACAAGCCCGGCTGCGACGCCGACCCCGAGAAGGTCGCGTGCGACTACCAGCCGTACGACCTCGACAAGATCGGGCGCAGCGCGTTCGTGAACTCCGGCAACCCGGCCGCCACCCTGGTCCGGAACTTCCAGTGGACCAACGCCGACCAGAACGCGGTGGCCCGGGACATGACCGAGCAGAAGCTCTCGGCGGACGCGGCCGCCAAACGCTGGGTCGACGCGCACGCCAGCACCTGGCAGAAGTGGCTGCCGGCGTCCTGAACGGCTCAGCCCTGGGAGGGGCGGCGGCGCAGGCGGCCGGCAACCGCGAAGGCTATGCCGAGCAGGACCAGCGCGCCGCCGGCTGCCGCGATCAGGACGGTCGGGGCGCCGGTGATCGGGAGGCCGGGGCCGTCGGAGCCGCCCGTGCCGCCGCTCGAGCCGGGCGCGGCAGCCCGGGTCGCGATGGCGCCGCTTCACGCCTCGGGCCATTTCATCACCGTGAGCTCGGGCCACTGCCGGCGCCAGCGGGCGGTCTTGGCCTCGTAGACGGCTTTCGGGGCGAGCACCGGATTCGGCCGTACGACGAGGTTGAACACGTCGGCAAGGCCGTGCGGCGCGTAGATGCGCCACCGTCCGCCCGCTTCCAGGCGTACGCCGAGGCAGCAGGTCGTGGCCGCGAACGAGTCGATCGCCGCCTCGGTGGAGTCGTACGGCGGGCAGGCGGTGCCGAACTTCTGCTCGTACCAGAGATGAACCCGCGCCTCGTTACGGACCTCGACCTCGGCGGGAAGGTCCGCAAAGGCCTGCCGGGCGGCCTCGATCACCCGGTCCTCGGCGGTCCAGGAGAGGTCGCCGCGGTCGAAGTAGAACAGGTCGTAGTCCTTGATGCCGCTGGTGGCCGGCCGGTTCGTGACCACGTTCCACACGGTCTGGACCAGGCAGCCGGCGGTCAGGTACCAGTCCGGCAGCTCGAGGCCGGCGGCGCGGTTCAGGACCTCCAGCAGGATGCTGTTGCGCGACAGCGCGGACTCGAGCGCGACGAGTTGTTCGTCCAGGGCCAGGCGACCGATCATGCGGGCCAGTCAACCAGCCGGGTCAGGAGTCGTTCCCGTACGGCATTGACCGCGCCGGTCAGTGCGGTGTCGGCGCGGCTGGCCAAGAACAGCGTGTTCAGCGGTGGGACCGGGGGCTCGTGCAGGACGGTCAGCCGGTTCGCGGCCAGGTCGTCGGCGCACAGGTAGGTGGGCAGCACGCTGTACCCGGCACCGGCGCGGACCGCGGCGAGCACGGCGTGCAGGTTGGGCACCACCAGGGCCGCCTGGAGCGCCGGGCGGACCTCGAAGACGCTCTGCCAGTACCGCCGGACGATCGGCAGCTCCTCGGCGTACGCGATGAGCGGCGCCGCCGCGAGCGCCGCCGCGAGGTCGTCGGCACCGGCCAGGCGAGTCGTCCACGGCTCCGCGGCGACCAGCGCGAACTCCTCGTCCAGCAGCGGCTCGGCGCGCAGGCCGCGACGGCGCGGGCGGGCGGTCAGCACCGCCAGGTCGAGCGCGCCCGAGCGCAGGCCCTGCAGCAGCTCGTCGGAGACGCCGATGGTGACCCGTAGCTCCAGGCCCCGGCCGACCAGGTCGGCGAGGGCGGGCAGCACCCGGGCCGTGACGAGCTCGACCGGCGCGCCGAGGTGCACGATCCCGCCGAACGAGTCGGCCGGCTCGTCGAGGCCGGCGGCGGCGAACGCGGCGAGCTGGTCGAGCGGGTCGGCGATCCGGCGGGCCAGCAGGTCGGCGGCCGGGGTCGGCGCCACGCCCCGGGGCAACCGGGTGAACAGCGGCCGGCCCAGCCGCTCCTCCAGCAGGCGCAGCTGGATCGTGACCGCCGGCTGGGACAGCCCGAGCCGGCGCGCGGCCCGGGTGAGGGAGCCCTCCCGGTACACGGCGAGGAAGGTGCGCAGCAGGTCGAGCGAGACCATGCCATCACCATACTGATGGCAGCGGTAAAGATCTTCATTTGTGTGATCGGCGTCCGCAGCGCCAACCTTGGCTTCGGCAACGCCCGTACACCGAAGGGAACCCGATGCACACCGGCAAGATCCTCATCGCGCTGACCAGCCACGCCGAGCTCGGCGCGAGCGGCCGCGCCACCGGCTTCTACGTCGCCGAGGCCGCCCACCCGTGGCGGGTGTTCACCGACGCCGGGTACGCCGTCGACCTCGTCTCGGTGCGGGGCGGCGAGCCACCGCGCGACGGCGAGGACCGCGCCGACCCGGTGCAGGCGGCGTTCCTCGACGACCCGCACATCGCCGCCCAGCTCGCCGCGACGCCGACCCCCGACGAGGTCGACGGCGCCGACTACGCCGCCATCCTCTACGCGGGCGGCCACGGCACGATGTGGGACTTCCCCGGTTCGGCCGCGCTCGCCACGCTCGGGCGCACCGTGTACGAGCGGGGCGGCGTCGTCGGCGCGGTCTGCCACGGCCCGGCGGCCCTGGTCGACCTACGGCTGTCCGACGGCTCGCTCCTCGTCGCCGGCAGGGACGTGGCGGCGTTCACCGACAGCGAGGAGCGGGCGGTGGGGCTGACCGACGTCGTGCCGTTCCCGCTGCAGACGCGGCTGATCGAGCGGGGCGCGCGGCACACCGGCGCCCCCGACTTCCAGCCGTGGGTGGTGCGCGACGGCCGGCTCGTCACCGGGCAGAACCCCGCCAGCGCCGCCGGGGTCGCGGCCGCGATGCTGCACGCCCTTGCCGCCACGCCCGCTCAGGTCACCGCCTCGTACTTCGGGGCCGAGGGCCGGCGCGATCTCGACGCCATCCTCGACCATTTCGCCGAGGACGCCCGGTTCGTCGCGCCGGACGGCCGGGAGCTGCGCGGCCGGGACGCGATCCGGCCGTACTACGCGGCGAATCTGGCCGCGCTGCCCGAGTTGCGAGTGGACCTGGTCGGCGATTTCCCCGCCGGACCGCGTGCCGCGCTGGAGTGGCGGGCCGAGGGCCGGAACCCGGCGGGAGAACCGGTCCACATGCACGGCACCAACGTGGTCGCGGTGGCCGACGGCCGGTTCACCGAGTTCCGGGCGTACTGGCTGAGCCGATCCGCGACGTAGGCACTACGGAACGATCACTACGCCGCCGCGGACTCCGCCCTGGGCCAGCCGGTTGTGGGCCGCCGCCGAGTCGGTGAACGAGTGGACGCCGGCGACCCGCAGCGGGATCTCGCCGCTCTCCGCCAGTTTCACCAGCTCGGCCAGCCGGGCGCCGTCGGGCTCCACGCTCAGCGCGAACGTCCGGATCCCCCTCGTCGGCTCCGGGCGCAGCGGGGGAGAGGCGGCCACGTACCCGCCGCCGTCCCGGACCAGGTCCATCAGCGACGGGCCGAGCACCGCGAGGTCGACGACCGCGTCGAAGCCGCCGGCCGCCACCGGGATCGGACCGTCCGAGCGGGGCACGAACGCCGCGCCCTGCGACTCGACGAACTCTCGGTCGCCGGGGCCCGCCAGCCCGGTGGCGTGCAGGCCGGCGACCCGGGCCAGCGCCAGGGTGAACCCGCCGACCTGGCCCGCGGCGCCGGTGACGAGCACGGACGAGCCGGCCGGGAGCGCGAGCAGGTCGAGGGACTGCGCGGCGGTGAGGCCGTTGGTCGGCAGCGGCGCGGCCTCTTCGGCGGGAATGCCGGCGGGCACGGCGGTCAGCCAT
Source organism: Actinoplanes sp. KI2 (assembly GCF_025630775.1). Taxonomy (GTDB): domain Bacteria; phylum Actinomycetota; class Actinomycetes; order Mycobacteriales; family Micromonosporaceae; genus Actinoplanes. The sequence continues at coordinate 45,886 of NZ_JAOSZE010000030.1, read as the reverse complement.
CCGGCCTCGAGGACCACGTACTCCGCGTGGGCGCCGACGGCGGTGCGCAGCCAGGGCGAGAAGCCGATCACCTCGTCGTTCACCGTGAGCTCCGCGACGGAGGGTCCCACCGCGTCGACCGTGCCGACCACGTCCCACCCGGGGACGTACGGCAGATCGGCCGGTAGGGGCGCCGGGAACCGACCGGCGCGAATCATGAGATCAACCGGGTGTACGGCGGACGCGGCCACCCGTACCCGCACCTGACCCGGACCCGGCTGCGGCACCGGCAGGTCCGTCACCTGCAAGACCTCCGGCCCGCCGAACTGTGCATAGCTGACTGCGCGCATCGCCGTACCCTCCGCTGAACGTCATGAGCTCGTTCACCGTAGGTGCCCTTGGGCACCGTGAGAAAGTAGGTACCTGGAAGTGCCTAAGGCACCAGCGAGGGGTGGCAGATGGTGACGACGACTGCTGGACAACGCCGCGAGCAGGCCAAACGCGACTACGACGCGTTCCTGGCGGGCTGCCCGACCCGGGAACTGCTGAGCACGCTCACCGACAAATGGGCGGCGCTGGTGATCGCGGCCCTCGCCGACGGTCCGCACCGGCACAGCGAGCTCGCCCGGCGCATCGCCGGCGTCAGCCAGAAAATGCTCACCCAGACGCTGCGCACGCTGGAACGCGACGGTCTGCTCTCGCGCGCCGTGACCGCGTCGGTGCCGGTCCGGGTCGATTACGAGCTCACCCCGCTCGGCCGCGAGCTGCTCCCGGTGATGCTCGCGATCAAGACCTGGGCAGAGACCCACATGGACCGCGTCTTTCAGGCTCGCGCCCGATTCGACGCGGGGTCGTAAGGCTCGCTTCTGAACCCCGGCGCCGGGGTTGGCGTTCCTCATACGGGCTGACTGGTGCTTTGACGCCCACCGATCAACTCGTCGACTTCGGGAGCGCTTGCGATGTATGCAGTCGGTATCGACCTCGGAACCACGTACACCTCCGCCGCAGTCTGGCGGGACGGTCGTGTGGAGATGGTCTCCCTGGGCAGTCGATCGGCGGCGATCCCGTCGGCCGTGTTCCTGCGTACCGACGGTGAGATCCTGACCGGGGAGGCCGCGAGCCGCCGCGGGCTCAGCGAGCCGGACCGGGTCGTCCGGCAGCTCAAGCGGCGTCTGGGCGACACCGCCCCGATCCTGCTGGGCGGCGCACCGTACTCGGCCACGGCGCTGACCGCCCGGCTGCTGCGGTCGGTGCTTGACCTGGTGTCCGCCCGCGAAGGCGGCCCGCCGGCGTCGGTCTGCATCACGCATCCGGCGGCCTGGGGACCGTACAAGATGGATCTGCTGCACCAGGTGGTCCGTCTCGCCGACCTCGACGGTCCGGTCCGGTTCAGCACCGAGCCGCAGGCGGCGGCGTGCTTCCACGCTCAGCAGAAGCGGCTGGGACCGGGTGCGGTGGTGGCCGTCTACGACCTGGGCGGCGGGATCTTCGAGGCGGCGGTGCTGCGCAAGACCTCGGACGGCTTCGACCTGACCGGTGAGCCGGAGGCGAACGAGCGCCTCGGCGGCATCGAGCTCGACGACGCGATCTTCGCCCACGTCACCGCGTCGGCCGGCGGCGCGCTCGACCCGAACGAACCCGCCGCCGCGCGGTTGCGCGCCGAGTGCGTCCAGGCCAAGGAGGCGCTCTCCGCCGACACGGACGCGGTGATCCCGGTGCCGCTGTCGGGCGCGGGCGGGGAGGTCCGGCTGACTCGAGCCGAGCTGGAGGCGCTGGTCCGACCGCTGCTGGCGGATTCGATCGAGGCCTTGCGCCGGACGGTCCGCTCCGCCGGGTACACGCCGCAGTCGTTGGGGTCGGTGCTGCTGGTGGGTGGCTCCTCGCGGATGCCGATCGTCGCGCAGATGGTCAGCTCCGGGTTGGGCCGCCCGGTCCAGGTCAACGCCAGTCCCGACCACGCGGTCGCGCTCGGCGCGGCCTGGCAGGCGGGCAGCGCGATCACCGGGACCGCTCCGGCATCGGCGAGCCCGGCCGCCCCCACGCTCACGGACGTCGCGGCGAGCCCGGCGGCCTCGCCGCTCCCGGAGGTCGCGGCGAGCACGGTGGTCGCGCGGCTCCCGGAGGTCGCGAGGACGCCGGCCTCTGCTGAGGCGCTGTCCGAGTCGACCGGCGAGGTCCCCGTGCTTGCCCAATCGGTCGGCCAGACGCCGACGACCGGTGCGGCGCTCGCCGCCGGCCCCACGCTCCCGAGGCGGCCCTTGGTGCCGGCGGCCGGTTTCGCGGGCCGCGCCCCGGTCGGCCCGGCGATGGGGGCCGACCCGGTCGCCGCGCCGCCCGCATGGCCACCGGCGCAGCCCGCGAAGCCGGCCCGTCGACGGGTCACGGCACTCGCCGCCGCGGCGGCCGCCGTTCTGGTGCTGGCTACCGGCGGCACCGCCTGGGCGCTGACCCGGCCGCGCGGCCCGAAGGTGACGGCCGCGGCGGCGGTCCCGTCATCTGCTCCCGTCGCTCAGCGGGCCGCAGCCTTCGCCGCGGACGAGAAGTGCACCGCCGAGATGAAGATGAGCGCCCGCTGGGTCTGCCTGACCAAGGCCACCCTGCACGGCAACACGTTCACCGTCTGGTACCAGGCGGAGTGGCACGGCAGTCGCCCGGACATCAAGAACGGCTTCCACCTGCACATCTACGGAGGCGACGGCGCCAGCCCGGACGAGTCGACAATGGGCAGCCAGGTCGTCAAACACAGCAAGTACTACTTCGAGGACCAGCAGCCTTCGGTGCGCAAGACCTCGGACCCCGACTTCCAGGCCATCGGCGACGCCGAGAAGGTGTGTGCCCGCATCGCCGACAGCGGGCACGGGCTCGCGAAGGCTTACGACGGCAGTTACCACACGGGCAACTGCATCCCCATCCAACGCTACTGATTTCTCCTATTTGTTCATCATTTGCGTACTTTGTGGTCTCGCCATAGCCATATGTCGATAGCCTACCGAACCCTGTTACCGTCCGGTAACTTTAGGGGAACGGGAATCGTCGATGCGCCGTCTTGTAGTCGTACTCTCGCTGCTCTTGACGTCCTTGGTGGTGGCGGTCGCCCCGGCTGCGGCGCGCGCCGCCGACGGGCCGACCACCGGTTTCCGCTTCAACGACATCACCGCCGCCGATGGGGTGGCGCTCAAATCCAACGTGATCGAGCCGGCCACCCCGGGCACCCATCCCGGCATCGTGTTCGTGGCCAGCTGGGCGCTCAACGACCTCCAGTACCTCGCGCAGGAGAAGCAGTTCGCCGAGGCCGGGTACGTCGTCCTGTCGTACACCACGCGCGGGTTCTGGCTCTCCGGCGGCACGATCGACGTGGCCGGCCCGAAGGACGTCGCGGACGCATCGACCGCGGTCGACTGGCTCATCGCGCACACCCGCGTCGATCCGCAGCGGATCGGCATCGTCGGAATGTCCTACGGCGGCGGGATCAGCCTGCTCGCCGCCGCGCACGACCCGCGGATCCGCGCGGTGGGCTCGCTCAGCGGATGGGCCGACCTGGTCGCCTCGATGACCGGCGAGAACACCCGCCGGGCACAGTCGGCGTGGTTCCTGCAGACCACGGGCCGGCTCCTCGGGCGCCCGTCGCCGGAGATGAACCGGATCCTGGCCGACTACTGGGCCAACCGCAACGTCGAGGGCCGCGAGCAGTGGGCGCGGGAACGGTCCGTCCGATACTCGATGGACGCGATCAACCGCAACAACCCGGCGGTCCTCATCGCGCACAGCTTCGGCGACAGCGTCTTCCCGGCCAACCAGATGATCGACTTCTACACCGCGCTGCGCACGCCGAAACGCCTCGAACTCGCGCCCGGCGACCACGCCACCGTGGAGCTTCCCGGCCTGACCGGCATCCAGAACCACGTGTGGACCAGCGTGCGGCTCTGGTTCGACCAGTACCTGCGCGGCATCGACACCGGTGCCGGCGCGGAACCCGGCGTCGTGCTCCGCCCGCACAACTCCGACGCGGTCGAGTACTACCCCGACTGGGCGCACGTGACCGAGCACGTCGACCGCGACCCGCTCGGCGTGCCGCACGGCTGGCGGGCCACCGGCGGTCTGGGCCAGGCGTCGGCGGGTAGCACGTGGACCTGGCCGATCCAGGCCGGCGACGACACCGTCGCCGACGGCGGGACGGCCCTGCTGACCAACGGGCTCGAGGGTCTGACCGGCATCCCGCCGATCGCGTGGCTGCCGGCGGTGTCGCGCCACGACGCCGGGGTGTGGCTGTCCGGCGCCGCGCCGGCCGATGGCTGGAAGATCCGGGGAGTGCCCCGCCTGCACGCGCCGGTGAGCTCCACGCGGCCGGCGGGCACGGTCATCGCGTACCTCTACGACGTGAATGCGCTCGGCTTCGGCAGGCTGTTCTCGCATGCCCCGACCACCTGGCCGGCCTCTCCCGCCACCCTCGACCTGCCGCTGCAGGCCACCGCGTACGACCTTCCGGCCGGCCACCGCCTCGCCCTGGTCGTCGACACCAAGGACCCGCTGTACCTGGACGCCAATACCAGCGACTCCACGATTACTTTCGGTAGCCAATCGTGGCTGGACGTGCCCATCGCCTGACGCCCACCTCACCCCGCCGCCGAGCAGGGCGGACGGCGCTGCGCGTCGTTGATACCGTGCGGTGGAAATCGGCGGGGGTGGTGATCGATGGAGCTTCCGGGAGACGCCGACGTGGTGTTCGTGCCGGCCCGGCCGGTGCGCGAGGGTGGCGACCGGGAACCGGCGGTCGAGCTGCGACGGCTCGCCGAGTCCGGTGAGCGGGTGGCGCTCGCCTTCAGCTCGGTCGGAAACCTGGTGCGGACCCTCGGCCCGTTCCAGCCCTGGGTGGGCGTGCCGATGTACGCCTTCGTGGTGTGGCTGCGCACCCAGGGTGTCGACCACATCGAGGTCGATCCGGTCTACGCCGGCGACATCTGGCGCTGGTCGGGCCAGGACGTCCGGCACGCGGCGGAGGAGGAGTGATGGGCGCGGGATATCAGGTCGTCTACGGCGATCTGGGCGACCTGGCCGGGGCGTTCAGCAGCGAGTCGGGCGAGTTCGCCGGCCTGCGGCCGCGGATGGCGCCGCCCCCGGTCGACGGGGGCGACGCGACGGTCGACGCGGGGATCGCGGCGGTGCTGTCGCTGTTCGCGTCGCTGAACGCCGGGATCAGCAAGGCCATGGGCGAGCACGGCACCAAGCTGCGCGAGTGCCACGACGACTACAAGGAGAACGACTCGGACGTGGTCGCGCTCTACAACAAGGTGATCGGAGAGGCATGAGGATCGCCGGGGACATCGGCGGCCTGCACCGGGTCGCCGGCTCGCTGACCGGGGTGGTCGAGGAGATGCACGGCAGCGCGGAGGCGCTGAGCAAGCGGGTCGACCAGCTGATCGGCGACGCCGGCTGGTCCGGCTCGGCGGCCGAGGAGTTCAAGGGCGCCTGGGAGCAGGACGCCGCCGCGGTGATTCAACTCGGCAGCTGCGTCAAGCTGGCCGGCACGGTACTCGGCACGCTCGCCTCCGGCCTCGAAGCGGCGCAGCGTCAACTCGACCAGGCGGTCTCGGACGCGCTCGACGCCAAGGTGCCGGTCGCGGCCGACGGCTCGGTGCCGCCCGGCGTCTACACCGAGCCGGTCCTGGCGGCGATGAAGCGGTACTCGACCGACCGGGCCGCAGCGGTTCAGGCCGCCCAGGACGCCCGGGACGAGGCGAGCGACATGCTGCACGAGATCGCCGCCGCCATCGCCGGCGAGCCCACCTCGTTCCTGAAGTCGGCCGACGTCGCGATCCTGGCCGCGTCCCTGAAGGGCTACTACGCGCTGCCGAACGAGTACGCCGCGGACGCCAAGGGCAAGCTGGACGCCTTCAACCGTCGCTACAAGGACACCCAGTACACCCGAAAGCACACGCCGGCGGGCTCGCCGGAGAAGAAGGCGCTGACCGCCGAGCTGGCCGAGATGCGCGCCGAACGCAAGCTGCTGACCACCGACCTGTCGGCCGCCGAGAAGCTGGCCGGCCACTTCAAGGGCGGGCACTTCCTGGGCAGCTCGCTGGGCGACATCGCGGACGGCCTCGGCGTGCTGCAGGACGGCGGGAAGCTGTCCCGGATGCTCGACGGCGTGCCGGCGGTCGACGTGGTGCTCGGCGGGTTCGCCACCTGGGCGCAGGCGAAGGAGGACCACGAGAAGGGCTGGTCCTGGACGCACGCGATGCTGGTGGACGGCGGCTCGAACGCGGCGGCGATCGGCACCGGGATGGCCACCGACTGCATCCCGTACGTGGGGCCGGTGCTCGCGCCGTTCACCTCGTACGGGGTGGGCGCCTTCGGCTACGAGGCCGGTCACGAGGGACACTGGACCGAGCACATCACCGAGGACGGCTGGGTGGTCGGCGTCGGCGAGGGCTTCGCCGACAGCGGCAAGGCCACCTGGGACCAGGACGTCGTCGGCATGTACCACAAGGTCGGGCACGACATCCAACACCCGAAGGAAGCCGCCGAGAGCCTCTGGCACGGTGTGAAGAACCTGTTCTGACGAGAGCTGACGTCCATGAGCAAAGCCAGCAAACCCGCCGACGAACGTGACGCCCGGCTGCGCCTCGAGGCCCGGCTGCACGACGGCGTCATCCCGGTCCCGTTCCTCGGCCAGACCTGGCAGGCCCGCGGGCCCGCCTACTGGCGCCGCCGGGTCGGTGCGGTCGTCCTCATGGTGCTGGCGCTCGCCCTGGTGGGCGGTATGGCGGTCGGTTTCACCATCGGCATCGTCGGCGACGGCGACGACGCCGTCCGGATCGCCCTGGCCGTCGTCTACGACCTGACCGCGGTAGCCGGCGTCCGATCCGGACTTCGCAAGATCGCCGCGGCCCCCCTCGACGACCGGGCCGGCGGTCCCGGCACGTTCTTCCCGAACGGCCTGCTGGCGCTGGTGCTCGCACCGTACGGAACGGGGTTGGTCCTGACGATCCTGCTGGCCATGTTCGGCCGTGACTTCATCGGCGAACGCCGCGCCCGCGAGATGAGCAAGCCCTCAACCACCTCGTGACCTTATCGATGCCTCAGCGTCGCCGTCCCTTCACTCGGTGTCTCCACGATCCACTTCAGGCGGCGGGTGCCGCCGCCGGGAAGGGGTAATCGTGCGAACTCTTGGGCGTACCGCGGCCGCTCTGCTGGCTGCCACGACATTTGCCTCGCTCGCGGCGTGCTCGCCGCCCGAGAAGAAGACCGAGTCGAACTCCTCCGGCGCGGCCACCGCCACCAGCGCCGCCGCCCTCGGCGGGATGGACGCGCTGGTCGCGGCGGCCAAGAAGGAGGGACAGCTCAACGTCATCGCGCTCCCGCCGGACTGGGCGAACTACGGCGAGATCATCAAGACGTTCGGCGACAAGTACGGGATCAAGGTCAACTCGGCGCAGCCGGACGGGTCCAGCCAGGACGAGATCAACGCCGCCAACCAGCTCAAGGGCCAGGGCGGCGCGCCGGACGTCTTCGACCTCGGCGGCGCGGTCGCGTCGGCCAACACAGCGATGTTCGCGCCGTACCAGGTGGCCACCTTCGGCGACATCCCGGCCACCCTCAAGGACGCCAACGGGACCTGGGTCAACGACTACGGCGGCTACATGTCGATCGGGTACGACAGCGCAAAGGTCCCGGCACCGACGAGCGTCGCCGATCTGCTCAAGCCGGAGTACAAGGGCAAGGTCGCGCTCAACGGCGACCCGACGCAGGCCGGCGCGGCGTTCTCCGGCGTCATGATGGCCTCGCTCGGCAGCGGCGGCTCCGCCGACGACATCGCGCCCGGCGTCGACTTCTTCGGCAAGCTGAAGAAGGCCGGCAACTTCCTGCCGGTCGATCCGACCTCGGCCACCGTCGAGTCGGGCCAGACGCCCGTCGTCTTCGACTGGGACTATCTGAACGTCGCCCAGGGCGCCAAGCTCAAGGGCAAGATGGACTGGAAGACGGTCGTTCTGCCGAACGCGGTGCTCGGCTCGTACTACGTGCAGGCCATCAACAAGGGCGCCCCGCACCCGGCCGCCGCCCGGCTGTGGGAGGAGTTCCTCTACTCCGACCAGGGCCAGAACCTCTGGCTCAAGGGCAGCGCCCGGCCGGTTCGCGCCGACGCCATGCAGAAGGCCGGCACGATCGACGCGACCGCGTTCGCGGCCCTGCCCAAGGTCGAGGGCACGCCGGTGTTCCTGACCGAGGACCAGACCAAGAAGGCGAAGGACTACCTGGCGGCGAACTGGCAGAAGGCCATCGGCTGACCATGCGCAACGCCCGCAGCCTGCTGGGCACGGTCCCGTTCTTCGCGTACGTCGCGATCTTTCTGGTCGTGCCCACCCTGGTCGTCGTGATCGGCGCGTTCGCCGGCGACGGCGGCTTCACGACGGCCAACCTGTCGGCGCTCGGCGACCAGTACATCCTGGCCGCCTTCGGCCGCAGCATCGTGCTGTCCGCGGTCACCGCGGCGATCGGCGCCGTGCTGGGCGCGTTGCTGGCGTACGCGCTGGTGACCGCCCGGCCCGGCGGGGTGCTGCGGCGGGTGGTCACCGCCGCGTCCGGCGTGCTCGCCCAGTTCGGCGGGGTCACCCTCGCGTTCGCGTTCCTCGCCACCATCGGCCTGTCCGGCTTCGTCACGGTGTTCCTGCGTGATCACCTCGGCATCGACATCTACGCGGGCGGGGTCTGGCTGTTCGAGTTGCCGGGCCTCGCGCTCGTCTACACGTACTTCCAGATCCCGCTCATGGTGATCGTGTTCCTGCCGGCGCTCGACGGCATCCGCCCGCAGTGGCGGGAGGCGACCGAGAGCCTGGGCGGCTCCACCCGGCAGTACTGGACCCGGGTGGCGGGTCCGCTGCTCGCCCCCGCGTTCCTCGGCTCCACGCTGCTGCTTTTCGCCAACGCCTTTTCCGCGTACGCGACGGCGGCCGCCCTGGTGAGCCAGGGCAACCCGATCATCCCGTTGCAGATCCGCACGGCGCTGACCAGTGAGGTGGTGCTCGGCCAGCAGAACCTCGGCAAGGCGATGGCGCTCGGCATGGTCGTCGTGGTGTCCGTGGTGATGTCGCTGTACGCGCTCCTGCAGCGGAGAACCGCGCGATGGCTGGGCTGAGGGCGCGCCGGGCCCGCCGGCAGCGGGCGTTCCGCTGGACGGTGCTGGTCGTGCTCGGCGTTTTCTTCCTGCTGCCGCTGTTCGCGATGGTCGAGTTCACGACGCGGGGCGGCGGCGGGACGTGGCGGCTGCTCGTCGACTGGCCCCGGCTCAGCGCGACCTACCCGGACCTGTCGGCCGGCATCATCGCCTCGCTCGGGCAGGCGGCGCTCACCTCGCTGCTGATGCTGGTGCTGCTGGTGCCGACCGCGATCTGGGTCCGGATCCGGCTGCCCCGGCTGCGGCGGTTCGTCGAGTTCATCTGCCTGCTCCCGCTGACCATCCCGGCGATCGTCCTGGTGGTGGGGCTGGCCCCGGTGTACGCGTGGGTCACGTACTTCCTCGGTGGCTCGTCGCTGACTCTGGTCTTCGCGTACACCATCCTGGTTCTGCCCTATGCCTATCGCGCGATCGACGCCGGCCTGTCCGCGATCGACGTGCGCACGCTCGCCGAGGCCGCCCGCAGCCTCGGCGCGGGCTGGACGACGGTGATGTGGCGGGTGGTGCTGCCGAACATTCGCTCGGCGGTGCTCTCCGCGGCCTTCCTGACGGTGGCGCTGGTGCTCGGCGAGTTCACCGTCGCCTCGCTGCTCAACCGCACCAACGTGCAGGTCGCCATCAACTTCCTCGGCAAGAGCAGCGCCACGATGTCGGTGGCCGTCTCGCTGGCGGCGCTGTTGCTGGCGTTCGTCCTGCTCCTGCTGCTGTCGCTGCTCGGCGGCCGGCGCGGCGTGGCGCCTGTCTCTACTCGCAAGGAGTAACGCGTGAACGAGTCCGGTGTGGCCGTCCGGCTGAAGGAACTGCACAAGACCTTCGGCGGCCTGCACGCGCTCGACGGGCTCGACCTGGCGATCGAGCCGGGCGAACTGGTCGCGCTGCTCGGGCCGTCCGGCTGCGGGAAGACCACCGCGCTACGGGTGCTGGCCGGGCTGGAAGACGCCGACTCCGGGCAGGTGCTGGTCGGCGGCGCGGACGTCACCGCGCGGCCGGCCAACCAGCGCGACATGGGCATGGTGTTCCAGGCGTACAGCCTCTTCCCGCACCTCACCGCCCTGGCCAACGTCGAGTTCGGGCTGAAGCTGCGCGGCCGCAGGCGCACTGCCGGCCGGGCCGCCGAGATGCTCGACCTGGTCGGGCTGGGCACGCTCGCGGACCGCTTGCCGCATCAGCTCTCCGGCGGCCAGCAACAGCGGGTGGCGCTGGCCCGTGCCCTCGCCATCCGGCCACAGGTGCTGCTGCTCGACGAGCCGTTGTCGGCCCTCGACGCCAAGGTGCGCGTCCAGCTGCGCGACGAGATCAAGCGGATCCAGACCGAGGTCGGCACCACCACGCTCTTCGTGACGCACGACCAGGAGGAGGCGCTCTCGGTCGCCGACCGGGTCGGCGTGATGCGGGCCGGCAAGCTCGAGCAGCTGGGCACGCCGGCCGACGTCTATCAGAAGCCGGCCACCGCGTTCGTGGCGGATTTCGTGGGCCTGAGCAACCGCCTGCCGGGCCGCCTCGACGGCGACGGCGTGATCGTCCTCGGCACCCGGCTGCCCCTGGTGTCGCCGCCGGGGGCAGGCCCTTCCGAGCCGTCGGTGACGGCTCTGGTGCGGCCGGAGGCCGTCGAGGTGACGCCGGAGGCCGAGGGTCCGGGCCGGGTGCTGTCGGTGAGCTTCCTCGGCCCGACCAGCCGGGTCACCGTCGGGCTCGGCGACCAGCTGGTGGTGGCCCAGGTGACCGGCGGCCGCCTCGCCGAGTTGCCGGTGGGCGCGCCGGTCCGCGTCGAGCTCCGGCCCGTGCCGGTGGTGCTCTCGTAGGTTCCCGCCCGGCGGGCCGGTTTTGAGTAACGTAACCGGGGTGACCGATGAGGAACTGGCTCAGAACGTTGCCGCCGAGCTGTCCGACGATCCCAAGGTGGACAGCTCGCTGATCGACGTGGTGGCCGACGGCGGGGAGATTCTGCTGCGGGGGACGGTCGGCAGCTTCTGGCAGAAGCGGGAGGCGCAGAAGGCGGCCGAACGCGTCGACGGGGTCACCGCCGTCGACAACATCATCGACGTACGCCTGCTGACCGAGCACCGGCGGGCCGACGCCGAGTTGCGCGCCGACGTGCTGCACGCGCTCAGCCTCAACGGCATGGTCCCGGGCACCGTCGACGCGTCCGTCGACGACGGCACCGTGCTGCTGAGCGGCACGGTCGACCGGGAGCACGAGCGCGAGGAGGCAGTCCGCATCGCCGGCAACGTGCCCGGCGTGGTCGACGTGCAGAACGACATCTTCCTGAACCCACCCCTCAGCGACGTCTGAGGGGCATCCGCCTGTTCGCGCCACGGCGCTGCCCGCGCAGCATCAGCGCGCCGGCCACCAGAGCGAAGGACGCACCACCGACGATCAGGATGCCGAGGCTCGCGGTGCGGCTCCGTGAGCGGTGGCCGACGTCGGCCGCTCCCATCGGACGAAGGCACTGGCTGACCGGATCGTCCCGGGTGAGCGCGCAGATCATGCGCGCCGCCCGGTCCTGCCCGTACCGCTCCGCCAGCGCGGCGCGGAAGTCCTGCCACTGGCCCCGGCTCTCGGCTGTTTCCGAGGGTCCCGAGCTCAGATCACGACCGGCGGCTGCAGTACCGCAACCGTCGTCTCGGGTGACCGCTGCTCCGGCACCGGGCGGGCCGCCGGTTCCGTTCGTGGTGGCGCCGCCGGTTCCGGTCGTGGTGGCACCGCCGGCTCTGTTCGTGGTGGCGCCGGCTGATCCGGGCGCAGCAGGTTCGCACCGGTGATCAGCAGGGCGGCCAGCATCAGCACCGCCAACAGCTGGTAGTTCACCGGCTCCGGCATCGGGTTCTTCGGATGCTTCGGATCCAGGAAGTAGGGCACGTAACACATCAGCGAGGCGACCTGCACCAGAAGCGGGACCGGCCACAGCTTCCGCGGCAGGTACAGCGCCGCGATCACGGTGAGCACCTCGGCCTGCATGAAGTAGCGTTCGTGCATGCCGGGCAGCAGGAACGGCACCAGGATGCTGTAGGTCGTGGCCAGCAGCACGATCCGCAGCCGGTCGAGCGGGATCCGGCGCAGCACCACCACGTAGGCCAGCACCAGGACGGCCGCCGCGGTGAACAGCACGCCGGCGCTGCGGAAGTAGGGGAGCACCCCCGCCGCCGGCTTGATGAACGCGAAGAGGGTCGGCGCGTGCTTCGACAGCGCCTGATATTCGGCGCTCTGATCCGCGTAGATCAGCACGAGGTCGCGGAGCGGGCGGCCGGCCAGCCAGGCCGGAATGGCCAGGGTCAGATAGACGGCCGGAATGACCGTCAGGTGGCGCAGTTTGATCCGGCCGGCCAGCAGCAGCACCAGAAGCAGGGGGAAGACGAAGATCGCCTGCAGTTTGAAGGCGATCGCCAGCCCGAAGAAGAGCATGGACAGCCAGAGCCGGTCACGCAGCAGGTAGTACAGCCCGGCCACGGTGAACGCGGTGTAGATCGAGTCGCACTGGGCCCAGTACGAGCTGTTGATCACGACGGTCGGCAGGAGCAGCACCACCAGGCCGCCCAGCGCCGCGATCCGGCGGTCGGCCCAGCGCAGTCCGACGATCCGGGCGGCGTAGTAGGCGAGCACCACGTCGAACACCATCGACAGGCCCTTGACCAGGTACAGCAGGGAGATGGAGGTATGCGTGTGCAGCCAGGTGAGCAGGGTGAGCAGGTAGAGGTAGGGAACGTTGTAGTCGGCGAAGTTGTCGCTCAACGCGGCGAAGTAGCCGTGGGCGGCGATGTACCGGCTCCACGGCTGGATGAAAACGCTGAAATCCCCCGCTACCCAGTGGCGTCCGGAAAACCGGAGAAGTGCCGCTACCGCGATCAACGACAGGAGCAGCAGTGAATCGGGATTCAACCCCCGTGCCCGGAATCTCGTCACGAGCGTGGGATCATAGTACGACAGCCGCCGTTTGTGACGTGGCCTCGGACGCCCGGGAATGAGGGCGGCCCGGATCACCCGGATGAAGGAGAGCTTCCCGGCCGAAGGGCCAGGTCGGGCTCGGCCAAGCAGCCGTCCTCGTGGGTGTCTCTGGCATTGAGCAGTTCAAGCAACTTGACCGTGGTGTTCCAGCTGCGAATGGTCATCGACTGGTAGAGCGGCGACGCCATCATCGCGCTCAGCCGGCTCTTGGTGCGCTGCGCGCTCAGGCGCTCCGAATAGACGACGCCCTTGCCCGGCCAGACGCGGTCGACGCCCTCGCGCGGGTGGAAGATCGGCATCACCTCGGCCGACTCGACGCCGATCAAGAAAATGGCGTCGCTGTGGTATTTGTCCGGCTGGTCGCCGAAGCCCTTCGGCCGGTGATCCACGACGGCCTGGAGCTGGTCACGGGTGAGGACCAGGACCTTGATGAGCTCGCTGTCGAGCGAGAAGGCCTGGGGGAGCGCCGTTTCGATCTGGGCGGCGATCTCGTCGGCGTTCCGGTCCGAGGTCAGGACGACGTTGCCGCTGACGATAAAGGTGGAGACGTCGCGAAGGCCCAGCCCTTCCAGGCATGTCTTGAGATCCGCCATGGCAACCTTGTTCTTGCCGCCGACGTTGATGCCGCGTAGAAGGACCAGGAAGGTCGTCACCTCGCCCATGGTACCGACGGCCGAAGTGATTTATTGCTCCGCGCGGCCGATCCGATCGGTGACCCAGTCGTGGAACGCTCCGATGTGGTGTTCGGAGGGGACCAGGACGCCGCCCCGGGCGTAGGCGCGGGAGCTCATCGACGGCTGGCAGCGTTCGCAGGCTTCGAAGTCCTGGAGGTTGACCCGGTGGAACAGCTCCACCGAGCGCGAGATGTCCCTGTCCGACGCCACCACGTCGGCCGAGTAGAGCCAGTCGCATTCGACGACGGTGCGGTCGGCCGCCAGGGGATACATCCGGTGGAAGATGATGTGGTCGGGGACCAGGTTCAGGAAGACCTGCGGTTTGATGGTGGCGGCGTAGTACCGCCGGTCCTGCTCGTCGGTGACGCCGGGCAGCTTGGCGAAGCCTTCGGAGCCGTCGACCGTGAAGCCGTTGATCTCCTCGCCGAACTCGGCGCCGTGGCCGACGTAGTACTGCGCGGCGTAGCCGCCGGCGAACTCCGGGAGCACCTCGGTCAGTTCGGGGTGGATCGTGGCGCAGTGGTAGCACTCCATGAAGTTCTCGACGATCAACTTCCAGTTGGCCCGTACGTCGTAGGTGATGCGCTTGCCGACGGAGAGACCTTCGATGCCGTACGCGTCGACCGCGGTCGCCGTGCCGAGGCGTTCGGTGACCGCGCCCATCACGTCCGTCTCGAACGACGGGGGTTCGTCGGCCAGGCAGACCCAGGCATAGCCCAGCCATTCCCGCAGGTGCACGCGGACCAGCCCGTACTCGGTGCGGTCGAGGTCCGGCATCTTGGTGAGGTTGGGTGCGGCGATCAGCTTGCCGTCCAGCCCGTAGGTCCAGGCGTGGTACATGCACTGGAAGGCGCGCTTGACCTCGCCGCTCTCCTGCGTGCAGAGGGTGGCCCCGCGGTGCCGGCAGATGTTCAGGAAGGCCCGCAGCGCGCCGTCGCGGCCGCGGACCACCAGCACGCTCTCCCGGCCGACCCGGGCCGAGCGGAAGCTGCCGGGGTTGGGCAGGTCGCTGGAGCGGGCCGCGCAGAACCACATGGTTTCGAAGATCCGTGACTGCTCCCGGGCGAAGATCTCGGGATCGGTGTAGTAGCGCCCGGGGAGGGTCGGAATCAGGCTCGGGGGCAGGCTGACAGCGGTCACGATGACACCTCGCGTTAGCGGCGGATGCGTTCCATGGTGGGGTCGAACAGGGGCTCCGCCTGCACGGTCGCCGGCAGCCGCTCGCCGAAGTACTCGACGGCCAGGGCGGTGCCGGGGGCCGCCAGCGCGCCCGGGAGCCAGGCGTAGGCCACGGTCCGGCCGATGCTGTAGCCGTACGAGGCGCTCGTGACGTAGCCGACCGGGGAGCCGTCGGCGAACACCGGTTCCTTGCCCATCACCACGGCGGCCGGGTCGTCGAGGGTCAGGCAGGTGAGCCGGCGCCGGGACGTCTGCTCGGAGCGGCCCGCGATCGCGGCGCGGCCGATGAAATCGCCCTTCTCCATCCGGACCGCGAAGCCGAGGCCCGCCTCGTACGGATCGTGCTCGGTGGTCATGTCGATCCCCCAGGCGCGGTAGCCCTTCTCCAGCCGGAGGCTGTTGAAGGCGCTGCGCCCGGCCGCGACGACGCCGTGCTCCTGGCCTGCCTGCCAGAGCGTGTCCCAGAGCTTGAGCCCCAGGTCGGCGGAGGTGTAGAGCTCCCAGCCCAGCTCACCGACGTAGGACAGGCGCAGCGCGGTGACCGGAACCTCGCCGAGGTAGGCGCTCGTGCCCCGGAAGTACTTGAGGGCGGCGTGCGAGAAGTCCGTCCGGGTCAGCGGCTGGACGAGGTCGCGGGCGAGGGGACCCCAGACGCCGATGCAGCAGGTGCCGGCGGTGATGTCGCGGACCGAGACCCCGTCGGCGGGCAGGTGGCGCCGCATCCAGTCCTCGTCGAGGGGGCCGTTGGCGCCGACCTGGAAGACATTCTCGGCGAGGCGGGCCACGGTCAGGTCGCTGCGGACGCCGCCGTCGTGGCCGAGCATCAGCGTGTACGTGACGGATCCGACCGACTTGGCCAGGTTGTTGGTGGTGAGCCGTTGCAGGAAGGCGAGCGCGCCGGGGCCGCTGACCTCGAAGCGCTTCAGCGGCGTCATGTCGTACATGGCCACCCGCTCGCGGGTCGCGATGGCCTCGGCCGCGGCGATCGGCGACCAGTATCGTGCCGACCACGCGTCGCGCGGCGGGACGGGGGCGGGCAGGGCGACGTTCGCCTCGTACCAGTAAGGCCGCTCCCAGCCGGTGCCCTCCAGGAAGAATGCGCCGAGCTCCCGCTGGCGGGGGTAGAACGGGCTGGTGCGCAGCGGTCGCGGGCGCTCCATCGGCTGCAGCGGGTGGATGATGTCGTACACCTCGATGAAGTTCTGCTTGCCGCGCTGCTCGATGTAGTCGGGCGCCAGGTGGACCTGCTCGAAGCGGTTCAGGTCGCACTCGTGCACGTCCGTCGAAGGTTGCCCGTCGACCAGCCACTGGGCCATCGCGCGGGCGACGCCGGCCGAGTGGGTCACCCAGACCGCCTCGGCCACCCAGAAGCCGCTCAGTCCGGGGTGCTCGCCCATGATCGGGAAACCGTCGGGGGTGAACGAGAAGATGCCGTTGATGCCCTCCTCCACCTTGGTGCCGGCCAGGCCGGGCAGCAGGGCGACGCTCTCCCGCCAGGCCGGGGCGAAGTCGTCCTCGGTGAACGGCAGAATGCTCGGCATCACCGGGGCGTCGGCGGGGGAGGGGACGTCGTCGGGGTCGACCGGCATCGGGCGGTGCCCGTAGTAGCCGATGCCGACCCGGTCGCCGTACTCGCGGAAGTAGAGATCTTGATCCTGGTGGCGCAGGATCGGCGTGCCGGTCAGGTCGGCGACCGGCCCGGTCTTGGCGTATTGGTGGGCCAGCGGCAGCAGCGGAACGGTGAGGTCGACCAGGCGGCCGATCCGCGGTCCCCAGAAGCCGGCCGCGCAGACCACGATCTCCGCCGGAATGTCGCCGCGGTCGGTCTCGACGCCGGTGACCCGGCCGTTCTCCCGGGCGATTCCGGTGACGGTGTGGCCGCCGAGGAAGCGGGCGCCGCGGTCGATGGCCCGGCGGGCCTGGGCCTCCACCGCGCCTACCGCGTCGGCCAGCCCGTCGGTGGCCACGAAATAGCCGCCGTGGATCGTCGCCGGGTCGAGCAGCGGGTGCCGTTCGGCGCACTCGTCCGGGTCGAGCAGCGTGGCCTCGACGCCCCACGAGGTGGCCCAGCCGTGCTTGCGGCGCAGGTCGGTCCAGCGGGCCTCGGTGGTGGCGACCTCGAGCCCGCCGACCTGCCGGAAGCAGCCCAGGCCGTGGAGCTTGTGGACGGTGTAGGCGGCGAACTCGGTCATGGTCTTCGACGGGTTCGTCTGGAACACCAGGCCCGGTGCGTGCGAGGAGGAACCGCCGGTGGCGAACAGCTCGCCCTGGTCGACGACCGTGACATCGGTCCAGCCGCGCTCGGTCACCTCGTCCGCGAGTGCGCTGCCGACGACGCCGGCGCCGATGATGACTACCCGGGGGGATCTGGTCATGAGCACACACTCCGTCGCAACGGCCAGAGTTGCACCGTACGATGCGCGTTGCGCTCAACACAACACCCTGGTTTTCAGCGGACGTAACCCATCCGCTCGCTCACCTCGTCGGCCGCCTCGATCACGCGCCGCGCGATGCCGGGAAAGGCGTCGTTGGCCAGCCGGTAGGCCGGGCCGGAGACGCTGAGCGCCGCCACCACCGAGCCGTCGGCGCCGCGGACCGGCGCGGCGACGGCGTTGAGGCCGACCTCGTACTCCTCCGCGGTGCAGGCCCACCCGGCGTCCCGGATCCGGTCCAGTTCGGCGGCGAGCGCCGCCACGTCGGTGACGGTCGCGTCGGTGAACCGCTCGAGGGGCTCGGCGAAGACCGACGCCAGGACGCTCGTCCGGCCGAAGGCCAGCAGGACCTTGCCGCTGGAGGTGGCGTGCAGGGGAGTCTGCTGGCCGATCCAGTTGTGGCTGGCCACGGCCGCCGCGCCCCGGCTCTGGCTGATGTTCACGGCCCGGCGGCCGTCGAGGATCGCCAGGTTGACGGTGTCGCCCAGGTCCGCGGCGAGCCGTTCGCAGGCGTCCTGGCCCTGCCGGTTCAGGTCGAGCTGCGCGGTGATCGCGCCGGCCAGCCGGACGATGCCGAAGCCGAGGCGGTAGCTGCCGCGGTCCTCGGTCTGCTCGACGAAGCCGCGGGTCTCCAGGGCGGCGAGCAGACGGA
Source organism: Actinoplanes sp. KI2 (assembly GCF_025630775.1). Taxonomy (GTDB): domain Bacteria; phylum Actinomycetota; class Actinomycetes; order Mycobacteriales; family Micromonosporaceae; genus Actinoplanes. The sequence goes on along the minus strand of NZ_JAOSZE010000030.1, from coordinate 27,856 downwards.
ACGCGGTGGACTTGTGCACGCCGAGCTCCCGGCCGATCTCGGTGACGCCGGCGTCCTTCCGGCGGGCCAGGATCTCCAGGATGCTGAGCGCGCGGTCGACGGACTGGACCACCGCCGTTCCGGACTGGTTGCTCATGGCGCAACAATAAGCCACGATCGTGCCTTGACTATCCCTCTTCCGGCGGGCACGCTGTTGCGTATCTCAAGATCTGTTTCGTGTTGCACAACGAAACAATGGGGGCGGTGACGTGCTCAGGATCGCGATCGTCGGGTCCGCCGTCGCGGGCTTCGCCGCCGCGCGTGCCCTGCGCCGCCAGTCGTTCGAGGGCGAGATCGTGGTCATCGGGGCGGAGCGGCATGAGCCGTACGACCGTCCGCCGCTGTCGAAGGCGTTCCTGACCGGGGACTGCTCGATGGCGGATCTGGCGCTGGCCGACCCGGCCGAGGACCTGGACGTGCGGTGGCGGCTCGGCACGCCGGCCGCCCGGCTCGACCCCGGCAACCGCCGCATCGTGCTCGACGACGGCGCGGAGATCCGGGCCGACGGCGTGATCGTGGCGACCGGCGCGCGGGCCCGGCGGCTGCCGGCGACCGACGGCCTGGCCGAGGTGCACACGCTGCGCACCCTCGACGACGCGATCGCCCTGCGCGCCGCTCTCCGGCCCGGCCGGCGGCTGGTGGTCGTCGGGGCCGGCTTCATCGGCGCCGAGGTCGCCTCCAGCGCGCGCTCTCTCGGTCTTGAGGTCACCGTCGTCGAGGCGCTCCCGGCCCCGCTCGCCGGGCCGCTCGGCGCCGAGATGGGCGCGGTGTGCGCCGGTCTGCACGGCGACCACGGCGTACGGCTGCTTACCGGCGTCCCGGTCGCGGGCCTGAGAAAAGAGGCGGTCGAGCTCGCCGACGGCGCCCGGTTGCCGGCCGATGTCGTGCTGGTCGGGATCGGCGCCCGGCCCAATGTGGAGTGGCTGGCCGGCTCCGGGCTGGCGATCGCCGACGGCGTGGTCACCGACGAGTCGGGCGCGACCAACCTGCCCAACGTCGTCGCCACCGGCGACTGCGCGACCTCCTTCAACCGGTACGCGGGCCGGGCCATCCGGGTCGAGCACTGGACCCACGCGTTCGAGCAGCCCGCGACCGCGGTGGCGACGCTGCTGGCCGGCGGGGGCCGGCGCCCGCCGGAGCGGCCCGAGATCCCCTACTTCTGGTCCGACCAATACGGCGTCCGCATCCAGTTCGCCGGGCACCGCGAGGACGGCGACGCCGTGCGGGTCGTCGAGGGCGACACCGGGCAGCGCAGTTTCCTGGCCGTCTACGAGCGCGACGGGCAACCGGTCGCCGTGCTCGGCATGAACCAGCCCAAGCTCTTCACCCGGTGGCGCCGCCAGTTGCGCGCGCCGATCCCCACCGCCGCGCCCTGACCCGCCAGCCTGGAGCCCCGATGTTGCGACCCGTCTGCCCGCTCGACGCCATCCCCCGTGGTGAGGCGTACCGGTGGGCGGTCGATCCGCCGGTGGCCATCTTCCACACCGAGGACGGCGAGGTCTACGCCGTCGACGACACCTGCACGCATCAGGACGCCTCGCTGGCCGACGGCTGGCTCGAGGGCGCCGAGGTCGAGTGTCCGCTGCACGCCTCCCGGTTCGACCTGCGGACCGGGCAGGTGGATGCGCCCCCGGCGAAGAAGCCGATCCGTACCCATCGAGCCGAAGTGATCGACGGCGTGATCCACGTGGCGGTCTCATGAGGTACGACTTCGTCATCGTCGGCGGCGGCTCGGCCGGCTGCGCCCTGGCCAACCGGCTCTCCGCCGACCCCGCCACCAAGGTTCTCGTGCTGGAGGCGGGGCGGTCCGACTACCCGTGGGACGTCTACATCCACATGCCGGCGGCGCTGACCTTTCCGATCGGCAACCGGCTCTACGACTGGAAGTACGAGTCCGAGCCCGAGCCGCACATGCGGGGCCGGCGGATCTACCACGCCCGCGGCAAGGTGCTGGGCGGGTCGAGCAGCATCAACGGCATGATCTTCCAGCGCGGCAACCCGCTGGACTACCAGCGGTGGGCCGCCGATCCCGGCATGGAGACCTGGGACTACGCGCACTGCCTGCCGTACTTCCAGCGGATGGAGTCGTGCCTCGCGGCCGGTCCGGACGACCGGTTCCGCGGCCACGACGGCCCGCTCGTGCTGGAGCGTGGCCCCGGCACCAACCCGATCTTCCAGGCGATGCTGGCGGCGACCCGGCAGGCCGGCTATCCCGCCACCGACGACGTCAACGGCGAGCAGCAGGAGGGCTTCGGGCTCTTCGACCGGACGATCCGGCGCGGGCGGCGGCTGTCGGCGGCGCGGGCCTATCTGCACCCGGTGATGCGGCGGCCGAACCTCACCGTGCGCACGCGGGCCTTCGTCACCCGGGTGCTGTTCGAGGGCACGCGGGCGGTCGGCGTCGAGTACGCGCACGGCCGTGGTGCTCCGCGCCGGGCGTACGCGGGGGAAGTGATCCTCTGCGGCGGCGCGATCAACTCGCCGCAGCTGCTGCAGCTCTCCGGGGTCGGCAACGCCGGCGAGCTGTCCGAGCTGGGCGTCACGCCGGTGCACGACCTCCCCGGCGTCGGCGAGAACCTTCAAGACCATCTCGAGGTGTACGTCCAGTACGCCTGCACCCAACCGGTGTCGATGCAGCCCTACCTGAAATGGCGCCACCGGCCGTGGATCGGGGCCCAGTGGCTGTTCCTGCGCCGCGGACCGGGTGCGACCAACCATTTCGAGGCGGGCGGGTTCGTCCGCAGCAACGACGAGGTCGGCTACCCCAACCTGATGTTCCACTTCCTGCCGATCGCGGTGCGCTACGACGGCTCCGCACCGGCCGGCGGCCACGGCTACCAGGTGCACGTCGGTCCGATGTACTCCGACGCCCGCGGCTCGGTGAAGATCGTCAGCCGGGATCCGCGGGTGCATCCGGCCCTGCGGTTCAACTACCTCTCCACCGAGCAGGACCGTCGCGAGTGGGTCGAGGCCGTCCGGGTCTCCCGCAAGATCCTCAACCAGCCCGCCCTGGAGCCGTTCAACGGCGGCGAGATCTCGCCGGGGCCGGCGGTGCAGACCGATGCGGAGATTCTCGACTGGGTGGCCCGGGAGGGGGAGACGGCGCTGCATCCCTCCTGCACGGCCCGGATGGGTGTCGACGACATGTCCGTCGTGGACCCGGCGAGCATGCGGGTGCACGGCCTCGACGGGCTGCGCGTCGTCGACGCCTCGGTCCTGCCGTACGTCACCAACGGCAACATCTACGCTCCGGTGATGATGGTCGCCGAGAAGGCCGCGGACCTGATCCTGGGAAACACCCCGCTGGCGCCGAATCCGGTCGCGTTCTACCGGCACGCCGAGGAGGGGCGCCGATGAAGGACCTCCTGATCGGCGGCGAGTGGCGCGAACCCGCGGCGGGCGGCCAGCGGGAGATCCGCTGTCCCGCCGACGGAAGCCTGGTCGCCACGGTCGCCGAGGCCGGCCCCGCGGACACCCTGGCGGCCGTCGCCGCCGCCCGGCGGGCCTTCGACGACGGGCCCTGGCCGGGCACCCCGGCGATCGAGCGGGCCGCGCTGCTGTCCCGGGTGGCCGGCCTGATCGCGCGGGACCGGGCGGAGCTCGCCCGGGCGGAGTCGCTCGACACCGGCAAGCGGCTGGTCGAGAGCGAGTACGACATGGACGACGTCGCCGCCTGCTTCCGCTATTACGCGGGGATCGCGGCGACCGAGGCCGGGCGGGTCATCGACACCGGCCGGACGGACGCGATCAGCCGGATCGTGCACGAGCCGGTCGGGGTGTGCGGGCTCATCACGCCGTGGAACTATCCGCTGCTGCAGACCTCGTGGAAGGTCGCCCCGGCGCTGGCGGCCGGCAACACGTTCGTCCTGAAGCCCAGCGAGCTGACCCCGTCCACGGCCGTGCACCTGATGCGGCTGCTCGACGAGGCGGGGCTGCCGCCCGGCGTCGCCAACCTGGTCCTGGGCGCCGGCGCCGAGGTCGGTGCGCCCCTCGGCGTACACCCGGACGTGGATCTGATCTCCTTCACCGGTGGTCTGGCGACCGGGCGCGCCCTGATGGCGGCCGCCGCCGGCACGGTGAAGCGGGTGTGCCTGGAGCTCGGCGGCAAGAACCCGAACGTGGTCTTCGCCGACGCCGACTTCGAGACCGCGGTCGACTTCGCGCTCACCGCCGTCTTCCTGCACTCCGGGCAGGTCTGCTCGGCCGGTGCACGGCTGATCGTCGAGGAGTCCCTGCACGACGCGTTCGTCGACGCGGTCGTGGCCGGAGCCGAGCGGATCCGGCTGGGCGGCCCGTTCGATCCCGACGCGGAGACCGGACCGCTGATCTCGGCGGCGCATCTGGCCAAAGTGGAGGGTTACGTCGCGGCCGGTGTCGCCGAGGGGGCGGTGCTGCGCTGCGGCGGACGGCGGCCGTCCGGGCCGGGCTTCTATTACCGGCCGACGGTGCTCGACCGGTGCCGGGCGGGGATGAGCGTGGTGCGCGAGGAGTCGTTCGGTCCGGTGCTCACGGTGGAAACGTTTACCGGGGAGGATGACGCGGTGCGCATCGCCAACGACACCCACTACGGCCTGGCCGGCGCGGTCTGGACCCAGGACGCGGGCAAGGCGCAGCGAATCGCCGGGCGACTCCGCCACGGCACAATTTGGATCAACGACTACCATCCATACGTGCCGCAGGCCGAGTGGGGCGGTTTCCGGCAATCCGGGACCGGCCGGGAGCTCGGCCCGACCGGCCTGGACGAGTATCGCGAGATCAAGCACATCTGGCAGAACATCGACCCCCGGCCGCAGCGCTGGTTCCGCGGCTAGCCCTTTTGGAGCGTTTCTCATGAGCCGGGTGATCTCGGTCCGCGACCTGTGGAAGGTGTTCGGGCCCAAGGCCGCGCAGGTGCCGGCGTCGCCCGAGCTCAGTGCACTCTCCCGGCGGGAGCTGCTGGACCGGGCCGGCTGCACCGCGGCGGTGCGCGACATCTCGTTCGACGTCGCGCCGGGTGAGGTCTTCGTGGTCATGGGGCTGTCCGGCTCCGGCAAGTCGACCCTGGTGCGCTGCCTCACCCGGCTGGTGGAGCCGACCGCCGGCGAGGTGGTCTTCGAGGGCGAGGACATCCTGCACGCGGACCGCAAGCGGCTGCGCGAGCTGCGCCGGCGGAAGTTCTCGATGGTCTTTCAGCACTTCGGCCTGCTGCCGTACCGGCGGGTCGTCGACAACGTCGCCTACGGTCTGGAGATCCGGGGCACCGGCCGGGCGGAGCGGACCCGCCGCGCCATGGAGGTCATCGAGCTGGTCGGCCTCGGCGGGTACGAGAACTCCTACCCCGACCAGTTGTCCGGCGGCATGCAGCAGCGCGTCGGGCTGGCCCGGGCGCTGGCCGTCGACCCGGACGTGCTCTTCTTCGACGAGCCGTTCTCGGCCCTGGACCCGCTGATCCGCCGGGACATGCAGAACGAGGTCATCCGGCTGCACCGCGAGGTCGGCAAGACGATGGTCTTCATCACTCACGACCTGTCCGAGGCGTTGAAGCTCGGCGACCGGATCCTCATCATGCGCGACGGCATGACGGTGCAGTGCGGCACCGGCGCCGATCTGGTCGGCGCCCCCGCCGACGACTACGTCCGCGACTTCGTCCAAGACATCCCTCGCTCGCAGGTGCTCACGCTGCGCTGGATCATGCGGCCGCCGGGGTCGGACGAGCCGCTCGACGGCCCGGAGCTGAGCCCGGACCTGGTGGTGATCGAGGCCGCGCGCCCGGTGCTGGACGCGGGGAAACCGGTGAAGATCGTCGAGGACGGGAAGCTGCTCGGGGTCGTCACCGGCGACGACATCTTTGCCGTGCTGGCCGGTGCCTGATGAGCACGACCACGGCCGCGGCGCCACGAGCCCGTTCGCTGCGGCGGTTGAGCACGCCGGTGCAGGCGGCCGCGGTCCTGGCGGTCTGGGTGGCGCTCTGGCCGCTGGTCCGCGGGCGCGACACGCTCGCCCTGTCGCCCGCCGACCTCACCCCGCTGCACCGCTGGCTGAACGACGTGAACGACACCGTCGGCGCCAACCGCAACAGCAGTCCGATCTTCCTGTACTTCGTCAACGAGATCCGGGCCGTCGTGGACGGCTTCGCCACCTTCGTCCAGGCGCTGCTGTCCCAGCCGTCGTACGGCCGGCCGGTGCCGGTGCTGGGCTGGCTCGGGGTGGTCGCCGTGGTGGCGTACGTCTCCTGGGTCTTCGCCGGCTGGCGGATCGCGCTGCTGGCCGCGGGCGGGTTCGTGTTCCTCGGCCTGCAGGGGCTCTGGCAGGAGAGCATGGACACCCTCGCGCTCACCCTGACCGCCGTCGCGATCTCGCTGCTGCTCGGCATTCCGCTGGGGATCTGGGCGGGGCTCTCCGACCGGTTCAACCGGCTGGTCACCCCGGTCCTGGACTTCATGCAGACGATGCCCACCTTCGTCTACCTGGCGCCGCTGACCCTGCTGTTCCTGATCGGACCGGCCTCGGCGGTGATCGCGACGCTGATCTACGCGATGCCGCCGGCCATCCGGATCACCGCGCACGGCATCCGGTCGGTGCCCGCGACGCCGATCGAGGCGACCGCGTCGCTCGGGGCGACCCGGTGGCAGACGCTCACCGGGGTGCTGTTGCCGATGTCGAAGCGCACCATCGTCCTCGGCGTCAACCAGACGATCATGGCGGCCCTGTCGATGGTCACCATCGCGGCCCTGATCGACGCGCCCGGCCTCGGCAAGACGGTGGTCAAGGCGTTGCAGACGCTGGACGTGGGCACCGCGTTCAACGCCGGCCTCGCGATCGTGGTGCTGGCCATCGTGCTGGACCGGGTCACCACCGCGGCGGCCGCCCGGGTCGACCGGGCCGGCCGGCCCAGCCGCTTCCGCCTGCCGGTCCGGGTGCTGCTCGGCGTGCTGGCCCTGGTCTGCTGCTACCTGTCCTACACGTACGTGTGGGCGGCGGAGTTCCCGGACGACGCCGGCGTCGGCAGCGCCCTGGCCCGGGGCGCCGACACCGTGACCACCTGGGCGCAGGACAACCTGACCACGGTGACCCAGGCGCTCAAGAACACGGTCACCGTGGTGCTGGTCGATCCGCTTCAGGCCCTGCTGACCGAGTCGCCGTGGTGGCTGGTGGGCGCGGCGGCCATCGTGCTGGCGGCGCTGCTGGGCAGCCGGCGCGCCGCGGTCACCACGACGATCTGCATCGGGCTGCTGGTCGGCACCGGGTTGTGGCAGGACAGCATGACCACCCTGGCCATGACCATCGTGGCCACCCTGCTGGTGATGGTGCTCGGCGTGGTCTTCGGGGTCTGGATCGGACGCAACCGGCACGTGGACCGGATCATCCGGCCCCTCCTCGACGCCGGCCAGACCATGCCGGCCTTCGTCTACCTGGTGCCCTTCCTGGCACTGTTCGCGGCCACCCGGTTCACCGCGATCGTCGCGGCCGTGGTCTTCGCGGCGCCGGTCGCGATCAAGATCATTGCCGATGGCGTACGCGGCGTGTCGCCCACCACGGTCGAGGCCGCGACCGCCGCGGGGTCGAGCACCTGGCAGCTGATCACCAAGGTGCAGCTGCCGATGGCGCGCCAGTCGCTGACACTCGCGGCGAACCAGGGTTTGATCTATGTGCTCTCCATGGTCGTGGTCGGCGGGCTCGTCGGGGCCGGCGCGCTCGGCTACGACGTGGTGGCCGGCTTCTCCCAAGGAGAGCTGTACGGCAAGGGACTCGCCGCCGGGGTGGCCATCGTGCTCCTCGGCATCATGCTCGACCGCATCGCCCGCGCTGATAACCCCCGTCACGGAGGACGAAAACCATGATTCCCATCTCGAGATCCGGCCGCTTCGTCGTGGCCGCCACCCTCACCCTCGCGCTCACCGCCTGCGGCGGCGCGAAGGTGGGCGATAACAATGCCGGCGGTGGCTCGTCCGCGCAGGCGGCCAACTGCGGAACCTTCAACCTCGCCGTCAACCCGTGGGTCGGGTACGAGGCCGATGCCGCGGTCGTCGCGTACCTCGCCAAGACGAAGCTCGGCTGCACGGTGAACAAGAAGGACCTCAAGGAGGAGGTCTCCTGGCAGGGCTTCGGCACCGGTGAGGTGGACGCCATCCTGGAGAACTGGGGCCACGACGACCTCAAGAAGAAGTACATCGAGGAGCAGAAGACGGCGGTGGAGGCCGGCCAGACCGGCAACGAGGGCGTCATCGGCTGGTACGTGCCGCCGTGGATGGCCACCCAGTACCCCGACATCACCGACTCGAAGAACCTCAACAAGTACGCGTCGATGTTCAAGACCTCGGAGTCCGGCGGCAAGGGTCAGCTGCTCGACGGCGACCCGTCCTACGTGACCAACGACGAGGCCCTGGTCAAGAACCTCAAGCTCAACTTCAAGGTGGTGTACGCCGGTAGCGAGCCCGCGCTGATCCAGGCGTTCCGGCAGGCGGAGGCGAAGAAGACGCCGCTGCTCGGCTACTTCTACGAGCCGCAGTGGTTCCTCTCCGAGGTCAAGCTCGTCAAGGTCAACCTGCCCCCGTACACCACCGGCTGCGACGCGGACGCCGCCAAGGTCGCCTGCGACTACCCGAAGTACGACCTCGACAAGATCGTCAGCAAGAAGTTCGCCGACGCCAACGGCCCCGCCTACAAGCTGGTCAAGGCGTTCAACTGGACCAACGACGACCAGAACACGGTGTCCAAGTACATCGCCGAGGACAAGATGAGCGACGAGGACGCGGCGAAGAAGTGGGTGGACGCCAACCCGGACAAGGTCAAGGCATGGTTGGCCCAGAGCTGACCGGTCGGCTCTGGCGCAACCCCGAGCCCCGCGCCGCCTACGATGTTGTGATCGTGGGCGGCGGGGGGCACGGCCTGGCCACCGCGTACTACCTCGCCAAGAACCACGGGATCACGAACGTGGCGGTGCTGGAACGCGGCTGGCTGGCCGGCGGCAACATGGCCCGCAACACCACGATCATCCGGTCCAACTACCTGTGGGACGAGAGCGCCGGCATCTACGAGCACGCGCTCAAGCTCTGGGAGGGGCTCGAGGAGGAGCTCGACTACGAGATCCTGTTCAGCCAGCGGGGCGTGCTCAACCTCGCGCACAGCCCGCAGGACGTCCGGGACAGCGTGCGCCGGGTGCACGCCAACCGGCTCAACGGCGTCGACGCGGAGTGGCTCGACCCGGGGCAGGTCAAGGAGGTCTGCCCGATCGTCAACATCTCGCCGGACGTGCGCTACCCGGTGCTCGGTGCCACCTACCAGCCCCGCGCGGGCATCGCCAAGCACGACTACGTCGCCTGGGGTTTCGCGCGGGCGGCCGACGCGCTCGGCGTCGACCTGATCCAGCATTGCGAGGTGACCGGCCTGTCCGTGACCGGCGGGCGGGTCACCGGGGTGGAGACGACGCGGGGCACCATCGGGGCCGGCCGGGTCGCGCTCAGCGCGGCCGGACACACCTCGGTGGTGGCCGCCATGGCCGGCATCCCGCTGCCCCTGCAGAGCCACCCGCTGCAGGCGCTCGTCTCCGAGCTGCTCGAGCCGGTGCACCCGACCGTGGTCATGTCGAACGCCGTGCACGTCTACGTCAGCCAGGCGCACAAGGGCGAGCTGGTGATGGGCGCCGGCATCGACAGCTACAACGGGTACGGGCAGCGCGGCGCGTTCCACATCATCGAGCGGCAGATGTCGGCGGCGCTGGAGCTGTTCCCGGTCTTCGCCCGCGCCCACCTGCTGCGGACCTGGGGCGGCATCGTGGACGTCACGCCGGACGCGTCCCCGATCGTCGGCCTGACCCCGGTCGACGGGTTGTATCTCAACTGCGGCTGGGGCACCGGCGGCTTCAAGGCGACGCCCGGCGTGGGCTGGTGCTACGCGCACACCGTCGCGCACGGTTCGCCGCACCCGCTGAACGCGCCGTTCAGCCTGGACCGGTTCACCACCGGCGCCCTCGTCGACGAGCACGGCGCGGCCGCGGTCGCCCACTGATACATAGGACGAACAATGATGCTCATCCCCTGCCCCTGGTGCGGTCCCCGGGACGAGTCCGAGTTCCACTACGGCGGGCAGGCCGGCGTGGCCTACCCCGCCGATCCCGGCGCGCTCTCCGACGCCGAGTGGGCCCGGTACCTGTTCTTCCGGGACAACCCGAAGGGCCCGTTCGCCGAGCGGTGGAGTCACCGTGCGGGCTGCCGCCGCTGGTTCACCCTGGTGCGCGACACCGTGACCAACCAGATCGTCGCCTCATGACCGGCCAGGAGTTCCGGACGGCCGCGGGCGGGCTGGTCGATCGCAGCCGGGTGCTGCGCTTCCGGTTCGACGGGCAGGACTACGAGGGGTACGCGGGGGACACCCTGGCCTCGGCGCTGCTGGCCAACGGCGTGCACCGGACCGGGACCAGCATCCGGCTCGGCCGGCCACGGGGCATCTTCGCGGCCGGCGTGGAGGAGCCGAACGCGCTGGTGCAGATCGAGGAGCCGTTCCCGGAGCCGATGCTGCCGGCCACGGTCGTCGAGCTCTACGACGGGCTGGTCGCCCGTGGACTGAGCGGCCGGGGCCGGTTGGCCGCCGAGCCCGACCCGGCCCGCTACGACACCAGGCACGCGCACTGCGACGTTCTCGTCGTCGGCGCCGGCCCGGCCGGGCTGGCCGAGGCCTCGTCGGCCGCGTCCGCCGGCGCCCGCGTCATCCTCGTCGACGAGCGGCCGCCGCTGGGCGTGCCCGACCTCGACCCCGCGGTGCACTTCCTCAGCCGTACCACCGCCTTCGGTTATTACGACGACAACTACGTCGTCGCGGTCGAGCGACGCACCAACCACCTCGGCCGGTCCGCGCCGGCGCACCTGTCCCGGGAGCGGATCTGGCGTATTCGCGCCCGGGAGGTCGTGCTCGCCACCGGCGCCCACGAGCGCTCGCTGGCGTTCGCCGACAACGACCGGCCCGGCGTCATGCTGGCCGGGGCCGCCCGCACCTACGTCAACCGGTACGGCGTCCGTCCGGGCCGGCGCGCGGTCGTGATGACCACCAACGACAGCGCGTACGCCGCCGCGCTGGACCTGCACGCGGCCGGCGTGGAGATCGCGGCGGTCGCCGACCTGCGGCCCGGGGGCAGCCCGGCGTGGGCTCAACGCTGTGCCGAACGCGGGATCGAGATTTTGAACGGCTATGCCGTTTCCCGGGTGCTGGGGGAGGAACGGGTTTCCTCGGTGACCCTCACCCGCCTTGAGACCGCTCAGCATCTCGAGGCGGATCTCTTGCTGGTGTCGGGCGGCTGGAACCCCGTGGTCGCGCTGTACAGCCAGGCCGGCGGGACGCTCGCCTACGACGAGGACCGGGGCGCCTTCCGCCCGGCCGGGGACTGCCGGCAGAACGTGCGGGTCGTCGAGCCGCCGGCGACGCCCGGCATCACCGTCTGGACGCTGCCGGGGGCCGACTACGCCACCCACTTCGTCGACCTGCAGCGGGACGTGACCGTCGCCGACATCGAGCGGGCCACCGGCACCGGCATGCGCTCGGTCGAGCACGTCAAGCGGTACACCACCGCGGGCACCGCGCACGACCAGGGCAAGACCTCCGGCACGCTGACCAGCGGCGTGGTCGCGGGCCTGCTCGGCGTCGAGGTGGGTGAGCTGGGCACGACCACGTTCCGGCCGCCGTACGCGCCGGTCAGCTTCGCCGCGCTGGCCGGCCGCGACCGGGGCATGCGCTACGACCCGGTGCGGGTGACCGCCCTGCACGAGTGGCACGTCGCGCAGGGCGCGCCGTTCGAGAACGTCGGCCAGTGGAAACGGCCGTGGTACTACCCGCGCGACGGCGAGGACATGCACACCGCGGTGCTCCGCGAGTGCCGGGCCGCCCGCGAGGGCGTGGCGATGATGGACGCCTCCACCCTCGGCAAGATCGAAGTGGGTGGGCCGGACGCGGCCGTGCTGCTCGACCGCCTGTACACGAACATGATGAGCACGCTCGAGGTCGGCTTCATCCGGTACGGCGTGATGTGCCGGCCGGACGGGATGGTGCTCGACGACGGGACGGTCAGCCGGCTCGCCGAGGACCGGTTCCTGGTGACCACGACGACCGGCAACGCCGCCGCGGTGCTGGACTGGATGGAGGAGTGGCTGCAGACCGAGTGGCCGGAGCTGCGCGTGCACTGCACCTCGGTGACCGAGCAGTGGGCCACCGCCGCGGTGGTCGGGCCGCGCTCCCGGGACGTGGTTGCCGCGCTCGCCCCCGGCCTCGACGTGAGCCGGGCCGGCTTCGGGTTCATGACCTGGCGGGACACCGACATCGCCGGCCTTCCCGGCCGAATCTGCCGGATCAGCTTCTCCGGCGAGCTGGCCTACGAGCTGAACGTGAGCTGGTGGGACGCGGTGGCGCTGTGGGAGGCGGTGCTCGCCGCGGGCGCCGGGCACGGCATCACGCCGTACGGGACGGAGACCATGCACGTGCTCCGCGCCGAGAAGGGATACCCGATCATCGGGCAGGACACCGACGGGACGGTCACCCCGTACGACCTCGGTCTGGGGTGGGCGGTCTCGAAGAAGAAGGCCGACTTCATCGGCAAGCGTTCGTTCACCCGGGCGGACACCGCCCGGAGCGACCGCAAGCAGCTGGTCGGCCTGCTCCCCGACGACGGGCGGACCCTGCTGCCCGAGGGTGCCCACCTCGTGGTGGCGCCGTCGTCGCTGCCGGCGCTGGGGCATGTGACGTCCTCGTACCACAGCGCCGCGCTGGGCCGCCCGTTCGCGCTCGCGCTGATCCGGAATGGCCGGGACCGGATCGGTGAGCGGGTCTACGCGCCGCTCGGCGACGACCTGGTGCCGGTGACGATCACCGGCGCCGTTCTCTACGACCCGGAGGGGGCGCGGCGCGATGGCTGAGCGGAGATCCCCGTTGGCCGGCCTCGCCGAGGTGACCGGCCCGATCACGATGGCCGAGGTGCCGTTCCTCACCCAGCTCGCCCTGCGAGTGAGCCCGGACGCCGCGGCCGGCCTCCCGTTGCCGTCCCGGCCGTGCACGAGTGCTCGATGGGACGACGCCGACCTCCTCTGGCTCGGCCCCGACGAGTGGCTCGTCGTCGGGCCGCCCGGCGCCGAGCAGCGGCTGACCGGGCGGCTGCGGGCCGCGGTGGGCGCCGAGCACGCGTCCGTCGTGGACGTCTCCGCTCAGCGCACCACCCTGGACCTCGGCGGCCCCGCGGTCCGCGACCTGCTGGCCGGGGGGTGCGCCATCGACCTGCACCCGAGCGTGTTCGCGCCCGGCGACTGCGTGCAGACCGAGCTCGCGCACGCGCCGGTGGTGCTGCTCCGGCGCGACCCGGGCTTCCGGGTGCTCGTCCGGGCCTCCTACGCGGCCCACCTGGCCGACTGGTTGCGGGACGCGTGCATCGAGTACACCACCGGCTGAGCCCTACCCGTTACAGGTCGGCTCGCCGTTCTGGGGCGGCACCGCGACCGCGTCCCACGCCGCCTTGACCGTGTCGAACTGGGTGCAGCTGCCCGGGAACAGGGTCTTGGCCGACTGCAGCGTCAGGACCCGGTACTGCGGGTACGACGAGTTCGAGTTCTTCAGCAGCATCGCGCCGTACATGATCTTCATGGCGTTCTCGATGCCGAGGCCGGTCACCGTGCTGTTGTTGCAGGTCGGGCTGGCGCCCTGGCCGTTGCCGCCGGTGCCCTGGGAGACCAGGAAGAACCAGTGGTTGCCCGGGCCGGCGGCGTCGTGCACCTCTTCCCGCGCGGTCTGGTCGGAGAAGCAGTTGTCGCTGCCGAGCGCGGCCGGGTTGCGCATGTCGCGGATCGCCCCGGTGCCGAGCAGGTTGACCTCCTCGCCGACGGTGAAGTCCGGCGGGTCGAGCGGGCTGTTGATGAACGCCTCGGTGGACGCGCCGAAGGTGTCCGCGACGAACTCCGAGGTGTTCCCGCCGGAGATGCCGCCGGGGGTGGTGGCGTCGACCGAGTGACCCAGCTCGTGCCCGACCACGTCGGCCGAGCCGAGGAACTCGCCCTTGACGTTGAAGCCGATCTGCACCTGGGTGCCGTCGAAGAACGCGTTCTCGTCCTGGAGGCCGACGCGCAGCGGGAAGGAGCCGCCCCGGCCGTCCTGGCCGTTGCGGTTCAGCCACTGGGCCAGCATCGCGATCTGCTGCTGCGCCATGAAGAAGGCGTCCACGCAGCCGGTCTCGCGGTTGGTGCCGTCGCCGTTGCCGAACTGGTTGTTGCGGCTGGTGAACGTGCGGTTGTTCGCCGCGTCCTGGCACACCAGCGTCGGCACCTGCGGGTCGCGCATGGAGAACCGCTGGCCCCGCTGGGTGGTCTCGAACTGGACGGCGCCGTAGATGGCGCCCTGCCCGGACGCGGTCGCCTCGGTGACGTGCTCGGTCTTCTTCAGCACGTCGCCGGTCAGGGCGTCGACGAGCACGGTCAGGCGGCTGAGCCCCCGGGCGCCGGTGCCGTTCACGGTGGCCGACCAGGCCAGCCGGGCCGGGCTGGCCAGCGCGTCCACCACCAGCGTGGTCTCCTCCACCCCGGTCACCGTCTTGAGCTGCGCCTTCGCGATCCGGGTGGCCTGGCCGGCGGTCAGCCGCGGGCTCGTCGACAGGTCACCGATCTCGGCGGACTGCGCCACCGAGGTGTAGATCGCCTCGCCGGCGGCGGTCGTCTGCACGACGAAGTCACCGCCCGCAACCGGCACGCCCTTGTAGGACCGGGTGTAGGGGACGTAGTTCAGGTTGTGGTAACTGACCACCTGTTGCTGCTGATAGGCGTCCCACTTGCTGGCACGCAGCAGCTGCGGGCGGCCGGCGACCACTCTCTCGGCCGTCGTCCTCGCCAGCTTGACCGCGTCGACCGGAGCGGTGGGGGTCTGCTGCGCGGAGGCCGAATGGGACAGGATGGCCATCGTCAACGACCCGGCGGTAGCGGTCGCCAGCACGATGATCAGGGGGATTCGTCGGTTCACGGCGGGTGCTCCTTATGGGGACAGCACCCATCAATACGGACCCCGCGGGTCCTCGGATCAAAAGGCGACCGGCAGCGAGCCGAGCCGGTGGCCGATCGGCATGCTGGGCTGCCGGTCCGGTGTCCGATAGGCGGGCCGGAGGTCGGGGCACCGGTCCAGCAGGATCCGCAGGCACTCGTCGGTCTCCATCCGGGCGAGCGCCGCGCCCAGGCAGTAGTAGGTGCCCATGCCGAAGCTGAGGACGCGGCTGCGTTCGCGCCCGATGTCGACGACGTCCGGGTCGGCGAAGACCGCCGGGTCGCGGTTCGCGGCCATCAGCGCGAGATAGACGTGCTTGCCGGCCGGCACCGGGTGGCCGGCCAGGTCGACGGGTTCGGTGGTGACCCGGCCGATGACGCCGACCGGGCCGTCGCAGCGCAGCATCTCCTCGACGGCGAGCGGCATGAGATCGGGATTTTCCCGGAGCCGGGTCATCTGGCCGGGGTTCTCGAAGAGCAGAACCAGGCCGTTGGCGATCAGGTTCGCGGTGGTCTCGTGGCCGGCGAAGAGCAGCAGTACGCAGTTGGCGACCGCCTCGTCCTCGGTGACGACGCCCTCGGCCTCGGCGGCCATGAACGTGCTCAGCACGTCCTCGCCCGGACGCCGGCGCCGTTCGGCGGCGATGACCCGCAGGTAGTCCTCCATCTCGACGATGCTGCGCTGCGCCACGCGCAGTTGCTGGACGTCGCCGTCGCCGAAGACCGGGATGATGTCGCGCGACCACGCCTGCAGTTGCTCGCGGTCGCTGACCGGCATCCCGAGCATCTCGGCGATCACGTTCGCGGGCAGCGGGTACGCCAGGTCGTGGACGACGTCCATCTGCCCTTTCGGGGCGACCGCGCCGAGGAGCTCGTGGGTGAACTCGCGCACCCGCGGCCGCAGCCGGTCGACCATCGCCGGGGTGAAGTAGCGCTTGAGCAGCTTCTGGAAGCGGACGTGGTCGGCCGGGACGGTGTGCCCCATCCACATCTCGATGGATCGGCGGATCGGGGCCAGCTCCTCCTGCTCCGCGGGCGTCAGGCACTGCAGGGTCCGGGACATGTCGGCGGACTCCATCCGCCTGTCCCGCAGCGCCGCGCTGACGTCCGCGTACCGGGTCAGCAGGTAGGCATCGAGCCGGGGCAGCCAGGCGAGGGGACTCTCGGCGCGCACCCGGTGCAGGAACGCGTCCGGACTCGCCATCGCCTCGGGCGTGAACAGATCGTATTCGCGTACGGTCGCGGCTTGCTCGCTCATGGTGGTTGATTCTGACCCAGTCGAGTGATCGACATCTATGTCGGATGCCCGTCCACGGCGCGCCGGGCGCGCTCCTCGTACGCCTGCCGGGCGACCGGGTCGGCCTGGCTCAGGACCTTCCCGGCGTCCGAGAGCCTGTCCAGCGCGGCCGCCACCCGACGCGGCATGGCCTGCGTGACCTTTGTCGGACCCTGCACCCAACGAGGCACCCAGAGCTCGGCGCGCGGCTTCCGCAGGGCAAGTTCGATCACCTTGGCCACGTCCTCGGGGGTGACCGGTTTCACACCCCGCGCCGCCGGGACCCCGGCGGAGAGCTCGGTCTGCACCACGGTCGGCAGGATGAGCGTGACGTCGACGCCGGCCGGGGCCAGCTCGGCCCGCATGGCCTCGCTGAACCCGACCACGGCGAACTTCGAGGCCGAGTAGCTGGCCCCGTTCGCGACCGCGAGGCGTCCCACCGCCGAGGCCACGTTGACGATGTGGCCGTGGCCGCGGTCGACCATCCCGGGCGCCACCGCCTTCGTCCCGTTGATCACCCCGAACACGTTGACGTCGAAGATGGCCCGGGTGAGCTGATCGGGCTCCTTGAGCAGCGAGCCGAGCGGCATGATGCCGGCGTTGTTGACCAGCGCGTCCCACGGGCCCAGGTGGCCGACCTCGGTCAGGAACTCCCGCCACGAGGCCGGATCGGTGACGTCCAGCCGGGCGGCCGTGACCCGGTCACCGAACGGCGCGGCGACCGTGGCCGCCAGGTCGGCGTCGAGGTCGCCGATCGCGACCGAGGCCCCGAGCCGGGCCAGGCGCTCGGCGGTGGCCCGGCCGATGCCCCGTGCGCCACCGGTGACGAGCACGGCCATTCCGGAGATCTTCCGGCTCATCGCTACCTCACCATGTCCCGTACGGCCTTGCGATTGATCTTTCCGACGCTGGTCAGCGGGACCGCGGGCAGCACCGTGACCTCCCGGGGGTATTTGTATTTCGCCATCCGGGCCCGGCAGAACTCGACGAGCTCGGCGCCGCTGACCTCCCGGCCCGGCACGAGCTGCACGACGGCGACCACCTCCTCGCCGTGCTCC
This sequence comes from Actinoplanes sp. KI2, assembly GCF_025630775.1. Lineage (GTDB taxonomy): Bacteria > Actinomycetota > Actinomycetes > Mycobacteriales > Micromonosporaceae > Actinoplanes. Next base: position 10,508 of record NZ_JAOSZE010000030.1, on the reverse strand, counting down.
TCGTCCGGCCGGCCCACGCAGGCGGCGAGCTGCACCGCCGGGTGTTCGAGCAGCACGTCCTCGACGTCGCGCGGGAAGACGTTGAAGCCGCCCCGGATGATCAGGTCCTTCATCCGGTCCACGATGTACAGGTAGCCGTCCTCGTCGAGATGCCCGATGTCGCCGGTGTGCAGCCATCCGTCCCGCAGGGTTCGCGCGGTCAGGTCGGGATCGTTCCAGTAGCCGTGCATCAGGCCCGGGCCGCGGGCGCAGATCTCGCCGTCCACGCCCGCCGGCACGGCGTTTCCGTCCAGGTCGACGATGGCCACCTCGACCTGCGAAATCGCCTTGCCGACGCTGCCGGGCCGGTGTTCGGTCATGGTCTCCGACGAGATCACCCCGCTGGACTCCGTGCAGCCGTAGCCCTGCAGGACGGTCACGCCGAACGCCTCCTCGGCGGCGACCCGGACCGCGGGCGGGAGGGTCGCGCCACCCGCGCCGAAGTACAGCAGCGAGGACAGGTCGCGGTCGCCGCGCGGCTGGGCGAGCAGCAGTTGCAGCATCGCGGGGACGACCGGGCTGGTCTCCAACCGGTGCTCGGCCACCAGGTCCAGCCAGCCGACCGGGTCGAACCACCGCTGGAGCACCGAGACCCGGCGGCGCTCGGAGTGCAGCTCGGCGATCGAGACGATCAGGCCGTACGCGTGCGACAGCGGCAACGGCAGCAAGGACCGGGTCGCGGCCGACGTCTCGGCGGCCGCGTGCAGGGCGTGGCCGCACTCCCACAGCCCGCGATGGCTGAGCATGACGCCCTTCGCCCGGCCGGTGGTGCCCCCGGTGTAGAGGAGCGCCGCGAGGTCGTCGTCCGCGCGCGGCTCGATCCCGGCCGGCGGACCGGCCTCGAGCTTCGCGTAGTCGTCGCCGATGACGTACCGCCGGATGTCCAGCCCGTCGGCGGCGGCGGAGAACAGCGGGACGAGTTCCGGGCTGATGATCGCCGCGGTGGCGCCGGAATCGGTGAGGATGTGCCGCAGTTCCGGCTCGCTCTGCAGGAAGATCACCGGGGTCGCCACCGCGCCGGCCCGCCAGATCGCCCGGTAGGAGATGAACACCTCGGGGGCGTTCATCGTCATCACGACCACCCGGTCGCCGGGGCGGACCCCGTCCGCGCGTAGTCCGCCGGCGACCCGGGCCGACCGCTCGTGGATCTCGGCCGAGGTCACCCACTTGCCCTCGAAGAGCAGTGACTCGTAGTCGCCGAGGCGCTCGAACGCCCGCTCGGCGAGGACGGCCAGGTTGTGCTCACCAGGATCGCTCATCGCGTCGCCGCCTCCATCGCCAGCCGGGCCACCTCGTCGAAGGCCGCCACGTCGTCGCCGAGGAGGAACCGGTCCACCTTGGCCCGTCGCCAGTACAGATGTGCGTCGTGCTCCCAGGTGAACCCGATGCCGCCGTGCACCTGGATCACCGCCTCGGCCGCGTGCTCGAGGGTGGTGGCCGCCGCGGCCTTGGCGGCGGCCGCGGCCAGGGGCAGCTCCGCGGGCGCGCGGTCGGCGGCCCAGGCGGCCCACCAGACCAGCGAGCGCAGCTGCTCCACCTCGACGTACACGTCGACGAGCAGGTGCTTGACGGCCTGGTACGAGCCGATCAGGCGTCCGAACGCCGGCCGCTGCTTCGCATAGTCGACGCCCATCTCCAGCAGGCGGGCGGCGGCGCCCAGACCCTCGGCGGCGAGGATCGTGCGCCCGACGCGCTCACCTCGCTGCCATAGCTCGGCGGCGTCCGGCGCCAGCACGACGGTCTCGCCCAGGGTGACGTCGCCGAGGCCGCGGGTCGGGTCGATCGGCTCCCGGGCGGTGACCGTGCCCGGCCCGCAGACCAGGGCGCCGCCGCGCCGGGCCAGGAAGGTGTCGGCGCCGATCGCGTCCAGGACCGGGCCGCCGTCGTCGACCACCGCGACGGCCAGGCTGCCGTCCGCGAGGCCGGCCAGCCGGTCCGGGTCGCCGGCCAGGAGCGCGGCCGAGCGGGCGAAGCTCACCAGCGACGGGCCGGCGAGCACCCGCCCGGCCTGCTCGGCCACCACGGCGAGCTGAAGGACACTGCCGCCGCCCCCGCCGGCGCTCTCCGGCACCGTGATCGTCGCAAAACCGCTCTTGACCAGCTCCGCACGCCCCGGCCGGACGGCGGGCTGAGCGGGCGCCGGCCGGGCGGCGTTGCCGGAGCCGCCGGCCGAGGTGGTGCCCTCGTCGAGCGCCGCCCGGGCCGCCGCCGGGGAGGAGGCCGCGGCCGCCAGGAACTCCCGGGCGCCCTCGGCCAGGTCCAGGTGCTCCTGATCCAGGTCAAAGTTCATTGAGGCTCTCCCTGAAGGTGACGCCCTTGTCGGCCCGCGGTTCGGCGGGCAGACCGAGGACCCGCTCGCCGATGATGTTGCGCAGCACCTGGTCGCTGCCGCCGGCGATGGCCATGCCGGGCAGCACCGCCTGCACGGTCTGCCAGGTGTCGTCGCCGTCCCGGGTGGCCGCGACGCGGGCGTCGGCACCGAGCACGCGCACCGCGAGGTCGGCCAGATCGCGCGCCGACCGGGTGCCGCTCAACTTCCCGGCCGACGCCTCCGGCCCGGGCAGCTCGCCGCGGCTGAGCTTGGAGAGCTGGCGGTAACCGGTGTAGCGGGCGCCGAGCGCGGCGACGTACCCGCGGCCCAGCTGCTGACGGGCCAGCACCTGCCGGTCGGCGGAGAGCGCGCCGAGGTGCTCGGCGACGTGCCGGGCCACCGTCTCGGGCTTCGGCCCGATCGAGGTGCCGCCGCCACCGAGCGAGAGTCGCTCGCTCATCAGCGTCGTCAGCGCCACCCGCCAGCCGTCGCCGGCCTCGCCGAGCCGCTCGGCGTCCGGCACCACCACGTCGTCGAAGAACACCTCGTTGAAGTGCGCCTCGCCGTTCATCTGCCGCAGCGGCCGGACGGTGACGCCGGGCGCCTTCAGGTCGACCACGAACATCGTCAGGCCACGGTGTTTGGGAACGTCCGGATCGGTACGGGTGAGCAGGATCCCGTAGTCGGCCAGGTGCGCGAGCGTCGTCCACACCTTCTGCCCGTCGATCCGCCAGTCGCCGTCCGCGCCCCGGACGGCCCGGGTCCGCAGCGCGGCCAGGTCGCTGCCGGCGGACGGCTCGCTGAACAGCTGGCACCAGAGGTCGTCGGCCCGCAGCAGCCGCCGGAGGTAGCGCTCCTTCTGCCGGTCGCTGCCGTGCATGATCACGGTCGGGCCGCACATGCCGATGCCGATCAGGTTGATCAGACGGGGGAGGCCGAGCCGGTCCATCTCCTGGTCGACGATCGCCTGCTGCATCGGGGTGCCACCGCGGCCGCCGGCCTCGACCGGCCAGGTGACGCCGACGAACCCGGCGTCGTACAGGGTGGCCTGCCAGGCCCGCGGGTCCTCGCGCTGCTCGTCCGCGTGCCGCTCCAGGAACGAGCGCACCTCGGCGCGCCAGGCCGCCTCGTCCACGGTGTCGTCGAAGTCCATAACGGTCCCTTCACCGGATCCCGAGCCGCCGCAGCAGCCGTAGTTGCCTGTTGCCCAGCGCCACAAAGGACTCCACCGGCCGGTGCGGCGGCGGTCCGACCGGGCCGAGACGGGAGACGGCCACGGTCTGCGCGTCGGTGTACTTGCGAATGCCCTCGGCACCGTGCCGGCGGCCCAGACCGCTGTCGCCACGCCCACCCATCGGCGCCTCCACCGTGCCGATGGCGAGGCCGGCCCCGTCGTTGATGTTGACCGCGCGGGCCCGGATCCGGCGGGCCATCGCCTGCGCCGTGGCGGTGTCCCGGCTGAAGATGCCGGCGGACAGGCCGTGGCGGCCGCGGTTGGCGGCGGCGATCGCGGCCGCGTCGTCGGTCACCCGGTGCAGCGCGACGACGGGCCCGAAGGTCTCGCCGAGGCAGACGTCCATGTCGTCGGTGACGTCGGCCAGGACGGTCGGCTGGTAGGCGTACGGGCCGATGTCGGGCCGGGCCCGGCCGCCGGCCAGCACGGTGGCGCCCTTCGCGACCGCGTCCCGCACGTGCGCGCTGACCCTGTCCAGCTGGGCCTGCCCGGCCAGCGGGCCGACGTCGTAGCCGAAGCCGAGGCCCTGGCCCAGCCGTTGCGCGCTGGTGGCGGCCAGCAGCGCCGCGGTGAAGGCGTCGTACACGTCCACGTGCACGATCACGCGTTCGATGTGGATGCACATCTGGCCGCTGTTGGCGAAGGCGGCGTCGGCGGTGCCACGGGCCGCAAGATCAAGGTCGGCGTCCGCCCGTACGATCAAGGGGTTCTTGCCGCCCAGTTCGAGTGAGGCTCCGATCAGGCGACGCCCGGCGCGCTCGGCCACCACCCGGCCGGTTTCGGTGGAGCCGGTGAAGCAGAGGTAGTCGACGTTGTCGACGACGGCCGCGCCGATCGTCGGCCCGTCGCCGGAGACGACCTGCCAGACGTTCTCCGGCAGCCCCGCCTCGGCCAGCAGGGCCCGGGCCCACAGCAGGGTGAGCGGCGTCTGCTCGTCCGCCTTGCTGACGGCGGCGTTCCCGGCGAGCAGCGCCGGGATCAGGTCGCCGACGCCGAGGAAGAGCGGGTAGTTCCACGGCGACACGATCCCGACGACGCCCTTGGGGATGCGCAGCTCCCGGGCCCGGGTGACCACCGGGATCGCCGGGCGGACGGACCGGTCCTCGAGGTAGGTCTGCCCGTGCCGGGCGTAGTGGCGGGCCACCGTGCCCAGCAGCAGGACCTCCTGCCAGGCGTGGAAGCGGGCCTTGCCCATCTCCCACTGGATCAGGTCGAGCACCTCGTCCTGCCGCTCGACGAGCAGGTCGTGGAAGCGGAGCACGACCTGCGCGCGGGCGCCGTACGACAGGCCGGCCCACGGCTCCTGCGCCGCGCGGGCCCGGGCGGCCGCGGCTTCGACGTCGTCCGGCGTGCCGGCCGGGACTCCGACGGTCGGCAGGGCGTCGTACGGCGCGATCGCCGTGGTCGTGCCGGCGCCGCCGGAGGCGGGAACGGCGACCCAGCGCCGCAGCGAGGCGAGCCGGGCGTCGGTCAGCCAGGCCGGGCGGTGGGCGCTGACCGGTCCGGTGACCATGCTCGGCCCTCAGTTCCGGACCAGGACGATCGGCTGACCGTCCTTGGGGAACGGCAGCGAGTGGTTGTCCAGCGGCGGTACGTACCCGGGGTCGACGCTCCAGTGGTACCCGCGCAGCAGCCGGTGCATGATCGCCTTGACCTCGAGGCCGGCGAAGTGGAGCCCGATGCACTTGTGCACGCCGCCGCCGAACGGCTCCCAGGCGAACCGGTGCGAGCGGTCCTCGCGGCGCTCGGGCCCGAAGCGTTCCGGGTCGAAGACCATCGGGTTGGTCCAGTACTCCTCCATCAGGTGGGTGAACTGGATGCCGAGCGAGCAGAAGGTGTCGGCCGGGATGCGGACGCCCTGCACGACGGTGTCCTTGACGGTGTACCGGACCAGCACCGGCACCGGCGCCCGCAGGCGCAGCGCCTCGCGCATGACCAGGTCGATCGAGACGAGCGACTCGAGCTCGGCCCGCTCGGGGGCCGGCCCGAGGGCCATCGACTCGGCCCGGCAGCGTTCCTGCCATGCCGGGTGCTGGCCGAGGTAGTGCAGCATCGTCGAGGTGGTGATGGTCGACGTGTCGTGCGCCGCCATCATCAGGAAGATCATGTGGTTGATGACGTCGTCGTCGGTGAAGCGGGCGCCGTCCTCGGTCTCGATGTGACAGAGCACCGAGAAGATGTCGTCGGTCACCGTTGCCCGCTTGGCCGGTAGGTATCCGCGGAGGAAGCTCTCCAGCACCTTGCGGGCGCGGTAGGCCCGGCCCCAGCGGGTGAGCGGCACGTCGGCCCGGACGATCCCCGCCGCGGCCTGCACGCAGGTGATGAACGCCTGGTTGACCCGGTCCATCTCGGCCTTGCCGGTGTCCCGGGCGCCGCCCATGAACAGGTCGGCCGCGATGTCGAGGGTGAGCTGCTTGAGACGCCAGTGCGCCCGGAGCTCCCGGCCCGCCGGCCAGCTCGCCAGGCCGCGCTCGATGGCCGGGTGCAGCCGCCGGGTGTAGCCGTCCAGCCGGGGCCGGGTGAACGCCTCCTGCATGATCAGCCGATGGTCGTGGTGGTCGTCGAAGTCGATGAGCATCAGTCCACGGTGGAAGAACGGGCCGACCAGCTGCGACCAGGCCGGCTCGTTGGCGAACGCCTTGTCCCGGTTCTGCAGCGCCTCGCCGCAGGCGTCCGGGCCGAGCAGCATCGCCGTGTCCTTGCCGAGCATGCGCGACGGTGCGACTGGGCCGTAGTGCTCCCAATGCCGCCGGTAGAGCCCGATCGGGTCGCGCTGGTAGGCGAGCAGCTGGCCGATCCAGGGCAGGCCACGGTCCTCGCGGCGCTGGACCGGGAGGGGTCTGGTTTCCAAGGCGCTGACCGTCATGGCTCACCTCGCTCCCGCTCAGCGTTATTCGGGAAGGGCCTCCTGTCAACCTTCCCGTCGGGCATGTGGCATCGTGGGCCTCATGGCGGTGCAGTCCGGGATCTACAAGGGCGTCAGCGCCGCCGACCGGGCGGCCGAGCGGCGCTCCCGGCTGCTCGCCGCCGGCCTCACGGTCTGGGCCGACCCGGCGACGCGAACGACGATGACCGCCGTCTGCGCCGAGGCGGGCCTGAGCGAGCGCTACTTCTACGAGAGCTTCGCCGGGCTGGACGCGCTGCTCGAGGCGGTCATGGACGAGATCGGCGCCGAGATCGAGCAGACCAGCCGCGCGGCCGCCGAGGCCGCCGGCGACGACCCGGCGGCCCGGGTGCACGCCTCGGTGCGGGCGTTCATGCAGCTGCTGCTCGACGACCCGCGGAAGGGCCGGGTCGCCATCGTGGAGTCGGTGGCCGTGCCGGCCCTGCGGCGGCGGCGCACCGAGCTGCTGCGCCACCTCGCCCACCAGTCGGCGGTCGAGTCGCGCAAGCTCCTCGGCTCGCCCGGCCGCAGCGCGAACGAGGACGAGATCGGCGGCATGCTCTTCATCGGCGGCATGGCCGAGCTGATCACCGCCTGGCTGGACGGCACGCTCGCGGCCTCGACGGACGAGATTGTCGAGGCCGCGTCGCGGGCGCTACTGGGTATCTACCGCTGAAATCACGGTATCCACCGCTGAAGTCACGCCGCCGAGCAGGCCGCGGTCAGCTCCTTGACGGCGGCGTCCAGCTTCGCCGTGCTGGGCTTGGCGTTGCCGGACTTGTTGGTCTCCTCGGCCAGGTCCGCCATGATCTTCTGCACCTTGTCGGCGGCGGCGCCGACCGTGTCGTTCGCGCCGATGGAATGCGCGATGACGGCGGCCGAGCCGGCGAACCACTGGGCGCTGACCGCGATGTGCCCGGCCGGCGGCCCGATCTTCTGGGCCTTGGCAATCTTGGTGGCGTTGTCCTTGAGGTCCTGCTTGATGTCGGCGCAGGCCTTCGTGGTGGCCGCGTCGTTCGCCGGGGCGGCGCTCGTGGCCGTGGTGGCCGCGGGCGCCGCCTTGGTTGCGGATGGTGCCGAGCCGGGTTGCGGGTCGCAGCCGGCCAGCGCCGCGACCGCAACTCCCAAAAGGACGATCCGAGTCCGGTACATCGATGTCTCCCCCATGATCAGAATGTCGGAGGCGCACGATACCAACCGGGCTCACCCCCCGGTCAGGACGCCAGGGTCACCGCGATCGTGGTGGCGCCCGAGCCGGCCGTCACCGTGTGGGTGGTCGCGTCGTAGCTGCCACCGGTGACCGACGAGACACCGACGCTCAGGAAGATCGGCAGCTGGATCTGGACGCCGCCGGGGACGCTGCCCGACAGGGTCACCGTGACGACCCGGCCGGTGCCCGGCTTGGTCACCTGGATCGACACTCCGTACGTCGACCGGGCGCCGGAGGTGACGTTGTAGGTGTTGGTCAGGTTGGCCACCGCGATCGTCTGACCGGCCGTGATCCAGCCGTTCGGCACGCCGCGACCCACGTGGACCGTCCCGTTCAGCGCCCGGGCCGCGATCGACTGCAGCAGGCCCTGCTGCTGGGCCGAGATCGGCCACCCGTACGGGCAGGCGCCGAACTGAGGGCCGGCGTGGCTGCCGATCCACGGGTTGGCCGAGCTCGGGCCGCTGCCGTTCGCCTCCCACCACGCGTTCGGGCCGCCGGTGGTGGTCTTGATCTGCCAGGCGTAGCTGGTGATCGGCAGGTCGCGGTAGTTGTTCGAGAACAGGCCGTCCGACGCGTACGCGGTGTTGTACGCGGTCGAGTAGCCGTTGAACGCGCCGAACGTCGGGTACGGCAGGCCGTTCGAGGAGAGCCGGGCGAAGCCCCACGCGTACATCCGGTCGATCTGGCCGGGATCGCCCATGATGCCGGTCAGGCTTCCGCCGGCCAGCATGGTCGACCACTGGTTCTGCCCGACCCAGCCCGGGGAGGCCCAGTTGGCGTCGTTGTAGGTGGCACACCGGTTGGCGGTGTTCGGCTTGTCCACCTCGCACGGCAGGTAGCTGAAGCCGTTCGTGCTCTGGTTGCGCCCGACCACCGTGTTCAGGGCGGACAGCAGGCTGTTGTACGCGGTGTCCGCCCAGGTCGCCTCCGCGCTCTCGCCGATCCGGCCGGCGATGTAGCGGTACGAGGCCAGCATCTGCAACGCCGAGAAGTTGCTGAACAGCCAGCGCCCGGTGGAGTCGTTGTCGAAGTTGGTCGCCAGGGTGCCGTCGGACGCCAGCTGGACGGGGTATCGGTTGCGCGCGATGGTGTAGAGGCTCGGCCCCCACGCGCTGCTGCCGGTGGCGTCGTCGTGGAAGAACTGGCTGACGAACGCGGTGTCGCCGGTCTGGGCCAGGTATTGCGCCCACGCGCCCATCGTCTTCCAGACGCCGTCCCAGTACCAGTTCGCGCCGACCTCGTCGAAGTTCGTCGCCTCCGAGATGCGGGCGGTGAGCAACAGGTTCTGCGCGTCGTGGAAGTCGCCGGTCTCGAACTTCGCGGTCAACTCGCCCGGCACGTCGTGGTTGAGCAGCCAGGCGTAGTTGTTCGCGGCGCTGAACTCGGCCATCCCGACCTGCATCATCAGGTTGTAGATGGTGCCGGCCCGGTAGGCGTTGACCATGGCGGTGCCCGGGTTGGCCAGGCCTCCGGTGTTCGGCAGCGCGACGTCCGGCAGCGTGAAGCTGTTGGTCTCGGCCAGGCGGCCGTTCCAATACGAGACCATCCGGCTGTACGCGGTGTCGTATGCCGGCGCGCCCGCCTGCAGCGTGCTCCCGGTCGGCAGGGCGGCGCCCGTACCGAAGTTGTCGATCGCCACGACGAAGTCGTGGTTGCTCGTCGCGCCCGGCGCGACGGTGTCGAGCGAGGAGCTCGTCAGGCGCAGGAGATTCGGGCCGCTCCCGCCGGGCGGCACGGTGACCGGCGACGAGCCGTTGTTGGTGATCGAGACCCGGGCGTAGACCAGCACGAACGGGTTGCCGCCGATGGTCACCTCGTCGGCGAAGTCCTTGATGGCGATGCCGACGGTCCCGGAGGTGCGGGTGGTCTTCATGGCCGGCAGGTAGCCCGCGTCCTGGGTCCACTGCACCGACTGCGCGCCGGGGTTACCGCCGTACGTGTAGGCGCTGAACGAATACATGGCGCCGCAGATCGTCGTGCCGCCGGCGTTGTACGTGCTGTTCACACCCCGGGCGAAGAACGAGCCGGAGAGATACTCGAAGGCCGGCCAGTAGTTGCCGTCCCAGCCGATCGCGGTCTGGTTCGAGTAGCCCTGCCCGTACGGGTCGGACGGGGTCTTGAAGTTGGTGCCGTACGAGCGGGGCAGGCTCGCGTTGTGACAGCCGTTCGGCGCCACGGCCGGCAGGCCCTGATAGGAGCCGCTCGCCGGGGGCGGCGTCGTCGGCGCGGTGGTCGGCGTCGTTGTCGGCGTTGTCGGCATCGTCGTCGGGGGAGTGGTGGTCGTGCTGCCGGTGCAGGCGACGCCGTTGAGGGCGAAGGCGGTCGGCACCGGGTTCGACCCGGTCCAGGCGCCGTTGAAGCCGAACGAGGTGCTCGCCCCGGTGGCCAGCGCCGCGTTGTAGCCCATGCTGACCGCGGTGACCGCCGCGCCGGACTGCGTCACGGTGGCGTTCCAGGCCTGGGTGACGGTCTGCCCGGCGCCGAACGACCACCGCAGGGTCCACCCGCTGATCGGGTCGCCGAGGTTGGTGACCGTCACGGAGGCGCCGAAGCCGCCCTGCCACTGCGAGCTGACCGCGTACGCCACCTGGCAGCCGGCCGCGGCGGCGTGGGCGGTCATCGTCGTGGCCGCGAGGGTCGTGCCGAGCCCGGCCGCGAGCAGCATCGCCAGTACGCGCCGTCTCTTCGCCATGTCGATCCCCTCCCGAAATCCTTTTCGGAAAGGTACCTCACATCTATGATCATCAATAGAGTGGTTGAGCCGCAAATAGCGATCGGGCGGCATCGCCGTGTTGCGCGAAGCCGCCCGATTGCCGAAAACTTTCGGTCA
>NZ_JAOSZE010000003.1 GCF_025630775.1 Actinoplanes sp. KI2 | reverse complement strand
ACCCGAAGCAAACCGCCCTCGGGGCAACCGCTCAAAGTTACCTGGTCGACTTCGTCGTGACAAGATCCGAGATCTTGCTAACATCGCCCAAGTGTTTCCTCGCAGAACACGGCCCGCCCTAGAGCGGGTCTGTCGTGGAGGTGGCCCAGTAGGACCGGCCGACGATCACTCTAAGGTGATCAGTCCGCCCGGCTCCCTGCGGGCCTTGTAACTCTACCCGGTCAACCTCGTTGGCGCAAATCCCCGTTTCCGTGGATCTCTGTGCCACCATCGCCCGGCGCGTCAGCAAGCTTAGCGCCTGCCTCAGCCGACCCACCGACCCCCTTGGCCCGTCACTTTCGTGCCGTTCCGTCCGGGTTTCCCGCGGGCAGAAAGAAAATTACGTGATCACCGGAGGCGAATGCAAATCGACCCCGTGACCACGGGAGCCCCAGAGGCGCCCATGACCATGAAAGAGTGGGCGGATGGGTCCCTCCCGCGTGCTGGCCGCAGACGCGATCACCGAGCTTCTGCTTCCGGCCGGCCAGTTGGTCATCGGCATGCTTGTGCTGGTCGCGCTGGTGGTCGCGGCCGTCCGCATGGTCCGCCGCGGCCCCTCCCGCATGGGCGGCGCCCTCCTGTTGAGCGGCGGCGCCGTCATCGGTCTGGCAGTGATCGGTTACTTAGTGCAACTTTTGTGACGCCGGTTACCAGGGGCCTATTCCGCTAGAGCCGGCGGTTGGCGAGGCTCGGAAGTTCGGTGCGGATGTGCTCGATGCGGTCCAGGTCCACATCCGCCGTCGTCACGCCGACCGTGTCGGGGGCCTGGGCCAGGACCGTGCCCCACGGGTCGATGACCATGCTGCGACCGAAGCAGGTGCGGCCGGGCTCGTGGTCGCCGATCTGGCCCGCCGCGACCACATAGCACTGGTTCTCGATCGCGCGCGCCCGGAGCAGCACCTCCCAGTGGTCGCGTCCGGTGTGCATCATGAACGCGGCCGGCACCACCAGGATGCGTGCGCCGTCGATGGCCAGTCGACGATAGAGCTCCGGAAACCTGAGGTCGTAGCAGATCGACAGGCCGGTGGGGACGCCGGCGACGTCGGCCACGACGGTTTTCTCGCCCGGGGCGACCGTCCGCGACTCCTGGTATGAGACGCGGCCGGCAATCTCCACGTCGTACAGGTGGATCTTTCGGTAGGTGGCGGTCAGCTCGCCCTCGGGCGAGAACACCAGCGAAGTGTTGTACGTGTGCGCCTCGTCCGGGCCGGCCTCGTGGAAGGATCCGGCATGCACCCAGATGCCGAGCTCCCTCGCCGCCCCGGCAAAGAACTCGGCGAACTCCCCATCAACGCCCTCGGGCTTGGGCGCGTCCCGGCCCGGCCCGAGGTAGTCGACATACTCCGGCAGCACCGCCAGGTCGGCGCCGGCCGCGGCCGCTCGTTCGAGCAGTCCCCGGGCCACCGCAAGGTTCTCGTCCCGCCGCTCCCGCGAGTTCAGCTGGCACACCGCTACGCGCATGCCCAAAGCCTACGACCGGCCACCCCGCAATGCCCTGGCCCATCGCCGCGGAACGACCCACCGCGCCCCAAAGCCCCGCACAGGGCAGGGGCGGCCCACCGCCCACGACACAACGCCGCACAGGGCGACCCCGGCGCGTACGGCGAACGCCGCACCGCCGCACCCCCGCACCGCGGCACCCCCGCACCCCCGCACCCCCGCACCGCCGCACCGCCGCACCGCCGCACCGCCGCACCGCCGCACCAGGGCAGCCTGCCGCGGCACACAACGCCGCGCTGCGAGGGCGGCTTGCCGCGTACGGCGAACGCCACGCAGAGTGGGACTGCCCGCCGCGCACTAACGCGCCACGCTGAGCCAAGATTGCCGGCCGCGCGCCGAAGGTCCGGGCTGAGCGGAACGACCAGCCGCACGACACAGCGCCGCGCTGGGTGGGACGACCTGCCGCGCACAGCAAGACGCCGCGTTGAGCGCGGGGCCCAACGCGGCGCAGGACGAGCAGACGATCAGGCGGACTTTTCCTCGCGCTCCGCGCGGCGGCGACGGCCGACGAACTCGCGGGGGACGATGGTGGGGTTCACGTTCTCCAGCACGACCTCGCCGGTGATCACCACGCGGGCGGCGTCGGGGTTGCTGGGCACCTCGTACATCACGGAGAGCAGGACCTCTTCCATGATCGCTCGCAGGCCGCGGGCGCCGGTGCCGCGGAGCATCGCCTGGTCGGCGATCGCCTCGAGGGCGCCGTAGTCGAACTCGAGCTCGACGCCATCGAGCTCGAAGAGCCGCTGGTACTGCTTCACGTACGCGTTCCGCGGCTCGGTCAGGATCTTGATGAGCGCCTCGCGGTCGAGGTTGCGCACCGTGGTGATGACCGGGAGGCGGCCGATGAACTCGGGGATCAGGCCGAACTTCAGCATGTCTTCCGGCATGACCTTGCTGAAGATGTCGTCGGTGTTGCGCTCCGAGATCGAGCGAAGGTGCGCGCCGAAGCCGACGCCGCCGTGCCCGACCCGGGACTCGATGATCCGGTCGAGACCCGCGAAGGCGCCGCCCACGATGAACAGCACGTTCGTCGTGTCGATCTGGATGAACTCCTGGTGCGGGTGCTTCCGGCCGCCCTGGGGCGGCACGTTCGCCACCGTGCCCTCGAGGATCTTCAGCAGGGCCTGCTGGACGCCCTCGCCGGAGACGTCGCGAGTGATCGACGGGTTTTCGCTCTTCCGAGCGATCTTGTCGACCTCGTCGATGTAGATGATGCCCTGCTCGGCGCGCTTGACGTCGTAGTCGGCCGCCTGGATCAGCTTGAGGAGGATGTTTTCCACATCCTCGCCGACGTAGCCGGCCTCGGTGAGCGCCGTGGCGTCCGCGATCGCGAACGGCACGTTCAACATCCGGGCCAGGGTCTGCGCCAGGTGGGTCTTACCGCAGCCGGTGGGGCCGATGAGCATGATGTTGGACTTGGCCACCTCGACGTCGCTACCGCCGCCGGGGGCGCCGCTCGACTCGGCCTGGATCCGCTTGTAGTGGTTGTAGACCGCTACCGACAGGGCCTTCTTGGCCTGTTCCTGTCCGACCACGTAGTTGTCGAGGAAGGCGCAGATCTCCATCGGCTTGGGAAGCTCTTCCCACTTCACCTCGCCGGTCTCGGCCAGCTCCTCTTCGATGATCTCGTTGCAGAGGTCGATGCACTCGTCGCAGATGTACACCCCGGGGCCCGCGATGAGCTTTTTGACCTGCTTCTGGGACTTCCCACAGAAGGAGCACTTCAGTAGGTCGCCACCGTCGCCGATCCGTGCCACCTACGTTCTCCTTGAGCTCATCGGCCGGCTCGCGCCGACACCTGGTCGAGGGCGAATCGCCCCGTTGCCATCTCATCGTCTGCCGAACCGCGTAACTGAGGCTGCATGCTCGACGTTACCCGCAAAGGGGCTGTTCTCCGACCCCCCAAAACGGGCGTGTCAGGGGTCGGCCAGTTTAGCGTGCACCGGCCGGCCCTGACAGCCCATCAAACCGCCCCGCCGCCACCCTTGCGCGGACCGCGGGGCGGTCTGCCCGTCAGCTACCGGCGCCGACGGACTGCAGGCTCTTCTTGCGGGTGGCCAGGACGACGTCGACCAGGCCGTACTCCTTGGCCTCGTCGGCTGTCATAATCTTGTCACGGTCGATGTCCTTGCGGACCTTCTCGACCGGCTGGCCGGAGTGGCGAGAGATCATCTCCTCGAGCTGGGTACGCATGCGGAGAATCTCACGCGCCTGGATCTCGATGTCCGACCCCTGGCCGTAGCCGCCTTCGGTGGCCGGCTGGTGGATCAGCACCCGGGAGTGCGGCAGCGCCATGCGCTTGCCCGCCGTGCCGCCGGCCAGCAGGACCGCGGCGGCCGAGGCGGCCTGGCCCAGGCAGACCGTGGAGATGTCCGGCCGGACGTACTGCATGGTGTCGTAGATCGCCGTCATGGCGGTGAACGAGCCACCCGGGGAGTTGATGTACATCAGGATGTCGCGGTCGGGGTCGGAGCTCTCCAGCGTCAGCAGCTGGGCCATCACGTCGTTGGCCGACGCGTCGTCCACCTGCACGCCGAGGAAGATGATCCGGTCCTCGAACATCTTGTTGTACGGGTTTGTCTCCTTCATCATCCCGTTCGAGGAGCGCTCGACGAAGGACGGGAGAACGTAGCGGTTGTGCACCGGAGCGAACCCGGGAGGCATGGTCAGGTCAGTCATTGTTCTGCTCCTCAGTTCAGCGTTCCGGCGCCCTCGGAGACCTCAGTGGCCCCGGTGATCACCTTGTCGATGAAGCCATACTCCTTCGCCTCCTGCGCCGTGAACCAGCGGTCACGGTCGAAGTCGGCAGCGATCTGCTCCTGGCTCTGCCCGGTGTGGAAGGCGATCCGCTCCTGGAACATGCGCTTGGTGTAGAGCATCTGCTCGGCCTGGATCGCGATGTCGGCCGCGGTGCCGCCCATGCCGCCGGACGGCTGGTGCATCATGATCCGGGCGTGCGGCAGGGCGAAGCGCTTGCCGGGCGCGCCGGCGCAGAGCAGGAACTGCCCCATCGATGCGGCCATGCCCATCGCGACGGTCTGCACGTCATTGTCGATGAACTGCATGGTGTCGTAGATCGCCATGCCCGAGTAGACCGAGCCACCCGGGGAGTTGATCCAGAGGTGGATGTCGCGCTCAGGGTCCTCGGCGGAAAGCAGCAGCAGCTGCGCGCAGATCCGGTTGGCCACCGCGTCGGTCACCTCGCTGCCGAGGAAGATGATGCGCTCGCGCAGCAGGCGGTTGAAGACCGAGTCGTCGAGGTTGCCACTGAGGGTGTCGCCGCCGCGCAGCACGGGGCCCGCGGGGATGTGGAGATCGGTCATGGCAGCCCTTCACAGCTGACTGTGTCGGCCGAGGGTTCCGGCCGGCAGGTTGTCCGTCGTACGACCAACCTAACCGGTCGAAAGACCATCAGCTTCCCGCTCGGGCAGGTGTTCGCTGACAGCGCAGGGCCGCAAAACCGGACCCTATACCTCCCAGGCCACCCCCACCCCAAGAACGCCCGCACCCCATACCCACACATACCCACAGGGCGCCCACTCCGGGACCGACCTGTGCCCCCAGACCTGCGGGGCGCCCCTCATCCGGGAACGGCCCGCGATCGCCCCGCTGATGACGAGAGGCCGCTTTTCGGCGCCGCGGGGTGTGCGGTGTCGAAAAGCGGCCTCTCGTCATCAGCCTAGAAGGGGCGATCGCCCGCGGCGCCGGAGGCGACGCCAGAAACTCAGTGGTTGTGGCCCTCGTGCTCGTCCTCACCGGCCGCGCGCAGGTCGTCGAGGGTGAGGACGTTGCCCTCGGAGTCCTTCATCTCGACCTGCTCCATCACCGAGGCGAGCGCCTTGCCCCGGCGCACGTCGCCGAAGACCGCCGCCGCCGCGCCCGACTGGACGAGCTGGTCGTAGTACTGCTGCGGCTGCATCTGGGCGCGCTGCGCACGGTGCACGATCTCGTGGCCGAACTCGTCGTCGGAGACCTGGACGTCCTCGGCGTCGGCGATCGTGTCGAGCAGCAGCTGGATCCGGACGCCCTCCTGGGCCGCCTCGGTCAGCTCCTCGTCGATCTGCTCCTCGGTCTTCTCCTCCGAGGTCAGGTAGTCCTGCAGGGTGGCGCCGATCCGCTCGAGCTGGTCGGTCATCGCCTGCTTGCGGCCCTCGACCTCGTCCTTGACGACGCCCTCGGGGGCGGGGATCTCGGCGGCCTCGACGAGCTGCTTGAGGGCCTCGTCGCGGGCGGCGTAGATCTGCTCGACCTTCTTCACCTTGGTCAGCCGCTCGCGCAGGTCGTTGCGCAGCTCGTCGAGCGTGTCGAACTCGCTCGCCAGCTGGGCGAACTCGTCGTCGATCTCGGGCAGCTGCTTGTCCTTGACGCTGCGGACGGTCACCTTGACCTCGGCGTCGCGGCCGGCGAAGTCGCCGCCCACGAGCTGGGTGGTGAAGGTGGCGTCGTCGCCGGCGTTGAGGCCGACCAGCACCTCGTCCAGGCCCGGCAGCAGCTGCTTGCTGCCGACCTCGTGGGAGATGTTGGTGGCCGAGCCGCCCGGCACCTCCTCGCCGTCGACGGTGGCGTTGAGGTCGAGCTGCACGTAGTCGTTCTCGGCGGCCGGGCGCTCGACGGTCTTCAGCGTGGCGAAGCGCTCGCGGAGGCCGTCGATCTGCTCGTCGATCTCGTTGTCGCCGATCTCGACGGCCGGCACGGTGACGGAGATCTTGCTGAGGTCCGGCACGGTGATCTCGGGACGGACGTCGACCTCGGCCGTGAACTTCAGCGGCGCGTTGTCGCCGAACTCGGTGATCTCCACCTCGGGGCGGCCGAGCGTCTTGACGTCGTGCTCACGGACCGCGGCGAGGATCTGCTGCGGGATCGCCTCCTGGACGGCCTCGTTGAGGACCGCGCCACGCCCGACCCGCTGGTCGATCACGGCCGACGGAACCTTGCCCCGACGGAAGCCCGGCACCTGCACCTGCGCGCCGATCTCCCGATAGGCCTTCTGCAGGCTCGGCTTGAGCTCGTCGAACGGCACCTCGATGGCGAGCTTCACCCGGGTGGGGCTCAGAGTCTCGACGGTGCTCTTCACAGGCGTACTCCTTGTTGCTGCGGATAGTTGGTGTCAGTCGGGGTGGCGGGATTTGAACCCACGGCCCCTCGCTCCCAAAGCGAGTGCGCTACCAAGCTGCGCCACACCCCGTGGCGTGGCCAGTGTATGCGGTCCGCTTTCCTGCACGTGCGCTGGAGTCACCCAAGTAGCGTGGCCGGTTCGCGCCGGCGGGAGTTCATTCAGTAAGCTAGCGCCGGACACCCGGTCAGCCGGGGCCACGCGGGCGTAGCTCAATGGTAGAGCCTCAGTCTTCCAAACTGATTACGCGAGTTCGATTCTCGTCGCCCGCTCCACGTCTGTGCAGCTAGACAGCTTGATCAACCGGACCTTGAGCTAGCAAGAGCCGCGGTTGACGGGGAACGAGCATCGACACAAGGGTCGGATCTGGCCCCGGACAGCACCGGCGCACCACGCGAGTCGGCGATGCATCGCGCTCAGCACCAGCTCACAGCGGCCCGCCACCGGGCGGCGGCGGACGGCCGGCAGACACTGGTCGATCTACCCGCGGAAAATTGGCGACTTCTGCGGATGGACCGACCAGCGCCGGTGGCTCTTTTCCGGTCAAGCCGGACATTTGCCGCCACGGCCCTCTTGATCGACGCAAGAAGGAGGCGGGCCGGAACGCGGCGGCCTATGAGCCGTGGCCGGCGTGGCCGTCGTGGGTGATCGCACCCACCGTGCACGCGGCGTCCGGGGGGTTGGCGCGCACGACGATCAGGGCGCGGCCCGTCGCCGTGGCGCCGGGTGCGACCCGGTTGACCAGGCCGACACCGGCGCCGAGCGGGCCGCCGGCCGCGGCCACCGCGAGCTCCACCTTGTAGGCGTGCTCCACGCGGTCGCCGTTGACGACCGTATAGGTGACGTTGGCCGAGCCCGTGTTCTGCAGGTCGCAGGAGGCGACGCGGACGGTCACACGCTGGGGGTCGACCGGAGTGCCGGCCGGCGTCAGCACCACCGCGAGCACCCCGACCGCCGCGAGGACCGGGATCTCGGCCAACAGCGGGGCGAGCCGGGCCGGGAGCCTAGCCATGCTTGAACACCACCGTCGCCATCAGCCAGACCGTCGACGCGCCCGTGGTCACGCCGGCCGCCGGGGTGCCGCCGGTGCCGACCACGGTGTCCTCGACGAGCATGTCCATGTTGCCGTTCGGGGACAGGTTCACCCGCGTCGTGTAGCCCGGGTCCCCGGTCAACGTATTGCCGAAGCCCGAGTCGGCGTAGAACCCGATCGCCAGCTCACCGTCGCCGGTGACGGCCGGAGTGGCGGCCGACTTCACCATCTGCTGGCTGGTGGTCGTGCCGGTGCCGGTCGCCTGCTGGTCGAGGGCCCCGGCGCCCGAGGCGGTCGACAGGCCGGAGTACTCGGCCGCCGCGATCCCGACGTCGGCCGACGCGCTGACCTTCGCCGTGATGGTGGGCTTGGTGCCGCCGGTCGCCACCGCGGCGGTCCACACGCTGACCTGCGAGTGGTCGGACGCGGTGAACGAGGTGAGCTTCGTGAAGACGTCACCGGCGCTGTCGGTGACCGTGCTGACCGCCGCCGACCCGGAGCTCCATACGCCGACCTCGACGACCAGCCGGTTGTTGGTCGTCGCGTTGGCCGGCAGGGTGACGGCCAGGCTGGTCTTGCCGGCGCCCTGGGCCGATGCCTGCTGGACGAAGGCCGGCGCGGTCACGTTCGTCGGGGTCACCGGGTTGGAGGCGGCGGAGTCCGGTGAGGTACCGACCGCGTTCGTCGCCGACACCTTGAAGGTGTACGCGGTGCCGTTGCTCAGCCCGGTCACGGTCGCCGTCGGCGCCGTCACCGTCACCGGGGTCTGCGCGGTGCTGCCGATGTAGGGCGTCACCGTGTAGGACGTGATGGCGCTGCCCCCGTTGGCCGGTGCCGACCAGCTCACGGTCGCCGAAGCGTCGCCGGCGGTGGCGGTCACCCCGCTCGGCGCGGCCGGGGCGGTCGGCGGTCCGGCCGTGCCCGGCTTGAACACGAGCGTGCCGAGCAGCCAGATCGTGCTCGCCCCGGCGCCGACCGCCGCGTTGGGCTTGGCGCCGGCCGCGACGACCTGGTCCTCGGTGAGCAGGTCCAGGTTGCCGTTGGGTGAGACGTTGCCGCGCACGGTCCAGCCGCTGCCGGCGGTGAGCGGATGGTTGAAGCCCGAGTCGCCGTAGAAGCCGATCGCCAGCTCGTTGCCGGCCGCGGTGGCCGCGGTCGCGCCGGACTGAACCGTCGCGGCACCCGACGTGGTGCCCGAGTTGGTGGCCGCGACATCGACCACGCTGGCATCGGCCACAGCAGATAGTCCGCTGTACTCCATCGCGACGACGCCGACATCGGCGGTGCCGGACGCGCGGGCGGTGATGACCGGTGCCTGCCCTGCCCCGCCGGTGACCGGCGCGGTCCAGACGCTCAGCTCGGTGTTGTCGCTGGCCTTCCAGTGGGCCACTTCGGTGAACAGGTCTCCGGCCGAGTCGGTCACCCCGCTGGCCGTCGCGCCGGCGCCGCTCCACGTGCCGACCTCGGCGACGAGCCGGTTGCCCGAGCCCAGGTTCGCCGGCAAGGTGACCGATAGCGCGCCGCCCGTGCCCTGGCCGCCGGTCTGCTGCACGAACGTCGGGGTGGCCACCGTGCCCGGCGTCACCGCGTTGGAAGCGGCCGAGGCGGGCGACGTCCCGATTTCGTTCGTCGCCGTCACCTTGAACGTGTACGCGGTGCCGTTGGTCAGCCCGGTCACGGTCGCGGTCGTGGCCGGCGGGTTGCCGGTCACCGTCATCGGGGTCTGCGCGGTAGTGCCGACGTACGGCGTGACCGTGTACCCGGTGAGCGGGCTGCCGCTGTTCGGCGGCGCGGTCCACCGCACCGTCGCGAACCCGGAGCCGGCCGTGGCGCTCACCCCGGTCGGCGCGGCGGGCGCGGTCGGCGCCTGGGACATCTGCACCATCGAGGCGACCGACGGCACGCCCTTGTTGTTGACGATGAACAGCATGTAGTAGCCGGGCGGCGCGAGCGCCGAACTGGCCGGCGCCTGTACCGACAGCGTGGAGCCGTTGGCGGTGAAGCTCAGCGGCACGAAGTGCTGGTTCATGTCCATCTGGTGGGTGTCGGCGCCCAGCGAGACGAGGTTCACCGAGCTGATGCTTGCCGCGTCGGGGGTCGACACCGTGATGCTGCCGCCGTAGGACGCGCCCGCCGACGCCGAGGTGATCGTCGGCCGCGCTCCGTTGGACAGGTACGGCGGGGAGTAGTACTGCGCCGAGTACTGACCCGCGCCACCCTGCCCGAACGGGTGGCCGCCGCCCGCGACGAGCACCCGGCCGTCGGGCATGAGCAGCGCGGTCGAGTGGTAGTTGCGGGCCGCCGCCATCGAGGCGCCGGTCGTCCACGCCTGCGTGGCCGGGTCCCAGATCTCGGTCGACAGCACGCCCGAGGTGACGATGCCCTGGTCGGTGTTGGTGTTGCCGCCGACCGCGAGCACCTTGCCATCGGCCAGCATCGTCAGCGTGTGATAAACGCGGGCCGAGCTCATCGGCGCCGCCGCCGTCCAGGTCGGGCTGGCCGAGGTGAGGTCGATGGTGGCGGCCGTGTTGAACGCCGGCCCCGCCGCGTTGACGTCGGCGCCGCCGCCGGTGTAGAGCACCTTGCCCGGCCGGTACATCACCGAGGATCCGTTGTGTACGCCGCTGATGCCGCCGATCTGGGTCCAGGTCTGCGCGTTGACGTCGAACAGGAACGAGTTGTCCTCGTCCGGCCCGATCGCGAAGATCTTCCCGCTGGGCAGCAGGTAGGAGAACGGGTACTCGGTCTCGTGGATCTGCGGGGTGGACACGTTGGACAGCAGGGTCCAGGTGTTGGTCGACGGGTCGTACACCTCGGGCGTGTCGGCCCAGTGTGTCGACGTGGTGTCGTTGCCGCTGAGCGCCACGTACCGGCCGTCGGCCAGTTCGGTCACCGTCGGGTACCAGCGCGGGAAGTGCATGTCGGCGACGCGCGACCAGCTGTTGGTGGCCGGGTCGAAGATGTTCGTGTCGACAATGCCGATCTTGCCGGTGGTGAGGCCGCCGTAGCCGCCGACGACGAGCACCCGGCCGTCGGGCAGGGTGGCCCCGCCGTCGCAGAAGACGCTCGTCGGCGCGTTGACGGTGGTGAACGTGCCCGGCGTCGACGGGTTCCAGATGACCGACGGCTGCGGCTGCTGCCAGCCGTCCCAGGCGACCACGTTGCCGTTGTAGAGCAGCGTGTTGGACAGCGCGACGATCGGCCAGGTCTGCAGGCTCGACCAGGAGCCGCCGGGTGCGGAGCTGGGGGTGACCGCGTTGGAGGCCGCCGAGGCGGGCCCGCTGCCGACCGCGTTGGTGGCGGTGACCGTGAACGTGTAGGCGGTGCCGTTGGTCAGCCCGGACACCGTCGCGGTCGTCGCCGGCGGGTTGCCGGTGACGGTAGTGGTGGCCTGCGCCGTCGTTCCCACGTACGGCGTGACCGTGTACCCGGTGATCGGGCTGCCGCCGTTGGCGGGCGCGTTCCAGGTGACCGTGGCAACGCCGTCGCCCGCGGTGGCGGTCACCCCGCTGGGCGCCGACGGCGCGGTGGGCGGGTTGCCGGAGCCGCTGCCGGCGCGCAGCACGAGCACCGCCATCAGCCAGGTGGTGTTGGCGCCGGTGCCGACCGTGGCCGAGACGGTCGAGCCGACCGACACCACCTTGTCCTCGGCCAGCAGCTCCATGTCGCTGGTCGGTGACAGGTTGGCCCGCTGGGAGAACCCGCTGCCGGCGGTCAGGGAGGCGCCGAAGCCCGAGTCGGCGTAGAGCCCGAGCGCCAGCTCACCGTCGGCGCTCGCGGCGCCCGTGGTTCCCGAGCTGACGCTGCCCGCACTCGAGGTGGTACCGGCGGCGTGGGCCTGCTGGTCCAGCACCGTCGCGTCGGTGACGGTGGACAGGCCCGAGTACTCCAGCGCCAGTACCCCCACATCGGCCGACGACGTGGGCTTGGCCGTGATGGTGGGCTTCGTGCCGCCCGTCGCCACGACGGCGGTCCACACGCTCATCTCCGTGTGGTCGGCCGCGGTGTAGCTGAGCAGCTTGAGGAACGTGTCGCCGGCGTTGTCGGTGACCGTACCGATCGTGGCGCTCTTCGAGTTCCACACCCCGACCTCGACGATGAGGCGGTTGCCGGCGACCGTGTTGGACGGCAGCGTGACGGCGCGGGTGCTACCCAGCCCGTGCGCCGTTGCCTGCTGGATGAAGCTGGGCGTGGCGGCGGCGTAGCTGGGCGTGCCGGCCGTCACGCCGGCGGCGGCCACCCCCACGCATACCGCGCCAATCGCCAGCTTTCGGGACAACGACCGCATGCCTGCTCCTGCATCCGACGAGGGCGAGCCCCCACGTGGTGTGAGGACGGTGCAGTGTCCCCACAATGTGATCCACGCCCGGACCGGTGAGCAAGATTCACGACAGTGCCTGGCCCCGGTTCTGCACGTTCGGCTGACCGACGCTCCTCCTCGCGTCGGGTCAGATGCCCGGGGCGGCCGGGCGGCCGGTGCCTCGACCCGTCGGCGAGTGACTGAGCTGCCAGGTCGAGGCGAGGCTCAGCACGCCGACAGGCCGATCAGCCACGGCCCGGGCAGTAGGCCGGCCAGACTCCGCGATGTCGCGCCGGCCAGGCGTACCGGGGAAGGTTGGCGTGAGCCCGGTCGCCGGGCCACCCGTGGCGATCCAGCCGACGATCATCGGCTTCCCCGACCCGTCGTTGTTCCGGGGTCTCGCCCGGCTTGTTCTCGCCGAACGGGTATCAGGTCGAGTCAGGCCGCGGCCACGCTGAGCGAGCCGGCCCTCTTGGTCCGTTTGGCCTCGTACATGGCCAGGTCGGCCCGGCTGATCAGGTTGTCGGCGGTGTCGCCGTCGCGGGCCACCGCGTAGCCGGCGCTGACCCCGATCCGCACCTGCTCGCCGGCGATCGGAAACGGGGTCGACACCACGCCGCGGATCCGGGCGCAGATCTCGTCCAGCGCGCCCACACCCGAGCAGGCGATCACAAATTCGTCGCCACCGAGGCGGAAGACCAGGTCGCCCTGGCGCACACAGCCGCGAAGGCGGTCGGCGACGGCGGCCAGCAATCGGTCGCCGGCCGCATGACCGAGCCGGTCGT
This sequence comes from Actinoplanes sp. KI2, assembly GCF_025630775.1. GTDB lineage: Bacteria > Actinomycetota > Actinomycetes > Mycobacteriales > Micromonosporaceae > Actinoplanes. The sequence goes on along the minus strand of NZ_JAOSZE010000003.1, from coordinate 315,673 downwards.
TCACCGGTTTGAAGCCGTCCAGATCGCAGAAGAGCACGGCCAGTTCCCCCGGCCCGCGCTGCAACTCCGCGGCGATGTGCTCCACGCCCGCCGCCCGGTTCGGCAGGCCGGTCAGGCCGTCCCGGGTGGCGAGGCGGACCAGCGCCTGCTCAGCCTCGTCCCGGGCGCTGGACAGCCGCTCGACGCGGATCATCACGAGCGGGACGATGCTGACCGAGGTGAAGGCCAGGATCAACCCGTCGAGCGGCAGCCCGAGGATTCCCCGGATCCCGGCGGTCAGCGGCGCGAGGCCGATCATGAGGCCGAGTACGAGGAGTCTCCGGCGGCTGAGGCGATCGGCCGGCGGCTCGCCGGGGGCGGCCACCGCCCCCGCGCCGGGGTGCAGCGCGGCACACCCCAGCAGCGCGTACGCGGCCAGGTAGATCATGTCTGTCCAGCTCGCGCGTGCGCCGGTCGACGGGTCGATGGCCAGCGCGCCCACGACGCTGCCCAGCAGGCCGAGCCCGACCGCTCCGGTGAGCAGCCGCACCGGCGCCCTCTCCCCCGGCCCTACGAACGAGATACGCAACAGCGCACCCATCGTGCCGGCCATGACGAAGACATGGACGAAGACGACGATCTCCCGGCTGGTCGTCACGTGCTGATCGGCCAGCGCGGGTAACAGAAGCGAGTCCCAGAACAGGCCGGTCAGGGCCAGGGCGGTGACCACCGAGTCGATCAGCCCGCCGATGTCGCGCCGGCCACGCTGCACCACCACGGCGAGCGCCGCACACAGCACCAGAACTCCGCCGCCGGTCAGGAAGACCCCGGCGACGGTGTCGTCACCGGTCACCCGACCCTCGACAATCACCATCCATGTCCAGATGATGTTGCCGACGTTGTAGAGCAGCAGCGCAGCGAGCATGAGCCACCACGAGAGTCGCTCGCCCGGCGCGGCCCGCCGCAGGGCCACCGCCACGCACGGCAGCGCACTCAGCGCCACCAGCAGAAACGGGAGATGCCGCAGGCCACCCGGCCAGAGAAGAAAGGTCACGACCAGGACACCCGCCGCGACGGCATACCAACGCCCAGGGACCACGTGCACACCATCGGCGGGCCACCGGGCTACTTGAGCGCAGGGTTCTTGCCATCGACGCGACGGCCGGCGTGGGCGTCCCGGTCGCCGGAGCGACGACGCTCCCCCACCGACCGTGTTGCGGATTCTGGCACGGCGGGTGGCCGCGATCACGCTGTGTGATGGCCTGGCGGCGGTCGCGCCGAGTGCAGCCAGGTTGGGTCGCCGCGCGTTCGGGTCAGGGGGTGGCCAGCGCGGTCACCGGGGTCATGCGGGCGGCCCGGACGGCGGGATACAGCCCGGCGAGCATGCCCACCGGCAGCGCGACCAGCACGCCGCCCGACCACACCGCGACAGGCACCGAGATCGGCCACGCCTGGGCGGTCGCGTACGCGGCGGCGCCGGCCGTTCCGAGCAGCACCCCGGCGACCGCGCCCAGCCCGGCCAGCAGCAGCGACTCGATGATGAACTGCAGGCAGACCTGCGCGCGGGTGGCACCCAGCGAGCGGCGCAGACCGATCTCCGCGCGCCGCTCCAGCACCGAGATCACCATAGTGTTCGCGATGCCGATGCCGCCCACGATCAGCACCACCGCGCCAAGCCCCAGCAGCAGGCCGCCCAGGGCCCGATCGGTGGCTCGCCGGGCCTGCAGCGCGTCCGACGGCCGGGAGATGCTCACTTCGTTGGGCGCCTCCGGGTTCACGGTCGCGGCCAGGACCGAGCGAACCGCTTCGACCTGGGCGTCCACCGCCCGGCAGTAGAGCAGCCCGGGGTGACCGCCGAAGCCCAGGTAGGTCGTGGCGGTCTGCCAACCGACCAGGGCCGCGTTGTCGATCTCGGGGGCCAGCGGCAGCGGTTGAAGGACTCCGATGACGGCGAACCACCGGCCGCCGAGCCACAACCGGTTGCCGATCCGGTACGTGTCGAGCTTGCGCGCCGCCGCCGCGCCCAGCACGACGGCCGGATACCTGCTGGTCGCCGCGTCGAACCAGCGCCCGTCGCGCAGCGTTCCGCCGAGTGTGCCGAGGAGGGCGGGGTCGGCCGCGAACACCGCGATGCCCCCGGTCTCGCCGGTCTCGACGTGGTCGTTGCGGTAGACCGCCGCCTCGACCCGGCCGATCGCCGACACCGAGCGCATCGGGGCGATCCGGGCGGCCATCGGCACCGACTCGACGGGCAACTCGGCCGTACCGCCGAACGCCGTGGTCCCGGGCTGGACCGTGAGCAGGTTGGTGCCCAGCCGAGCCAGGTCGCGGTCCAGCGCGGCGCGGCCGGAGGCGGACACCCCGAGCACGGCGACGAGGGCGGCCACCCCGACCGCGATGCCGAGCGCGGCGAGCAGCACCCGGACCGGGCGGGAGCGCAGCCCGGCCGAGCCCACCCGCAGCACGTCGGCCGGCGCCAGCCGGGCCGGTCGCAACGCCGTCATCGGACCACCCTCCCGTCTCTGATGTGAATCTGGCGCGGCACCCGCTGCGCGACTTCCGTGTCGTGCGTGATGAGGACGACGGTCGTGCCGCCGTGGTGCAGCCTGCCGAGGATGTCGAGCACGAGCTCGCCGGAACGCGTGTCGAGGTTGCCGGTCGGCTCGTCGGCCAGCAGCAGGGCCGGCTCGCTGACCGTGGCGCGGGCGATGGCCACGCGCTGGCGCTCGCCGCCGGACAACTCGTGTGGCCGGTGCCCCAGCCGCTCGCCGAGGCCGACGCCGATCAGCGCCGCCCGTGCCCGGTCGCGCCGCGCACGCCGGGGAACGCCGGCGTAGAGCAGGCCGTCCGCGACGTTGTCCAGCGCCGACACGCCCGCCGCCAGGTGGAACTGCTGGAAGACGAAGCCGATGTGCATGGACCGCAGCGCCGAGAGCTCGCGATCCGAGCAGGCGGCGACGTCGTGACCGTTGATGCTGACGGTGCCCGAGGTCGGCCGGTCGAGCGTGCCCATCAGGTTCAGCAGCGTGGACTTGCCGGAGCCGGACGGACCGAGCACGGCGACCATCTCACCCCGCTCGATCGTCAGATCCACGTCGAGCAGCGCGGGAACCTTGCCGTAACTCTTGGAGACACCGCGGAGCGTGACGGTGCTGGTGGCACCAGCGCCGCTCGGGACGGCGCCGGGCTGGAGCGAGACGGCTTCGCGTGGGCCGGTCATCGGTGCACCGTCCGCCCGGCCGAGGTCGGCACGGCAAGTGTCATGACGGCACCCGGACCTGAGCGCCTTCGGTGACACCGTCGCCGGTGATCTCCACCCGGCCATCCGCGAACAGGCCCGTGGTCACCGGCACCAACCGGTCGCCGCCGTCCATGAGCTCCACGGCGTAGCCGCCCTCGATCGGCGCGACCAGCGCCGAGACCGGAACGGTCAGCACGTCCCGTCGTTCCTTGACGGTGTAGGTGATCTGCGCCGGCCCGCTGTCGAGCCGGCCGATCGCCGCCTGATCCGCGATGGTGATGGTGGCCGCGACCGTCGCATGGTTCCCGCCGGACGAGGATGCGCTCCCGTCGCCGCCGTCACCCTCGGACTCGGCGTCGGTCCCCACCGAGCGGACGACGCCGTCGACCTTCTTCCCGTTCGGCAACGCGACCTTGACCTTGGCACCCCGGACGGCCCACGCCGCCTGCGCCGCCGGCACCTGGGCGATGACCACCTTCGTGTCCGGGGTGCAGTCGAGCACCTCGCCCGCGGCGGCCGCGCCGACGCGGACACTCTGCTTGGCGACCCGCACCGGTCCCGCCACGTAGATCACCGCCTGGACGTCCACCGAGCCGGTCTGCGGGAGTTGCAGGTCCCGCTGCCACCGTTTGACCGCCGCGACGGTCCTGTCGCTGTACTCCTGGTCGACCGTGAAACCGCCGTATCCCAGGTCGGCCAGATTGCGCTCGAACTGCTCGACGTCGTCACCCTTGCTGTTCAGGGCGAGCGGCCGATACATCGGCAGGTCGCCGTAGAACACGACGACCGGACGCTCGTCCGCGCGCAACACCGGGTCACCGCGCCTGAGCACGGTGCCGACCGGCGGCAGCCAGGTGAGGGTGCCGGCCGCCTTGGCGACGATCGGCTCCGGCGTGCCGTGGCCGAGCTGTCCCGCCACGGTGGCGACGGTGCTCAGCGTCATCCGGGTCACCGTGGCCACGCCCGGGGCCGGGTCGACGACGGCCGGGCGTTCGGCGTTGTGCTCCCTCGCCGTCAGGACGGCGTACGTCGAGCCGGTGCCGGCCGCGGCGGCGACCAGGACGGCCACCCCGGCTATCCAGACGCCCCGGCGCCGGCTCATCCGCCGACCTTGCCCTTACCGTTGCCGGTTTGTGACAACTGCGCGCAGGCCTGCATCGCGTCGGGCATCTTGGGGTCGCCCTTGAGCTCGGCGCCCAACGCGTCGCTGATCCCGGAGTCGCCGGTCACCGGGTCGGGGTCCGGGTACTTCGTGATGCCGTGCCGGCGCATGCAGGCCGCGTACTGGCGGGCCTTCTCGATGTCCGGTGCCGGGCCCCGGGTGGCTGCGGCACCCGCCGGGGCGTACGACCGGCACTGCTCGAACGCCTCCTCCAGCAGCTTGTAGTCGGTGCCCTCCTTGTCGACCTCGGGCTGACCGTCCGGACCCGCCGCGTCGAGGAACTTGACGCCCTTCTTCTTCAAGCAGTCGTGGTATTTGGCGGCCTGGGCGTGGTTGTCGGCGGCGGTTGGGCTCGCGGTCGTGCCGACGGAGGCGACACTCGGCTCGTCGGCCGAGCTACCGCAGGCGCCCAGGGCCAGGCCGGCCACCAGGAGACCGGCAAGGCCGTACATACGTCGTCCAGTCATGCGGGACATTGCAGCGATCCGCGCATAAGGCGAGCATTAACGGAAGTCCTAACGCTCACCTTATGCGGCCTGACCGAGAGTGGATCAGGCCGAAGTAGACGGAGGTAGCCGTGGTCCGGGTCCTGGTCGCCGAGGACGAGGAGATGCTCGCCGATGCCATCGCGGAGGGCCTGCGGCAGGAGGCGCTGGCGGTGGACGTGGTCTACGACGGCGCGGCGGCGCTCGATCGGATCTCGGTCAACGACTACGACGTACTGGTGCTCGACCGCGACCTGCCCCTGGTACACGGCGACCAGGTGTGCACCGAGGTGGTCCGGGGTCACGGGGATACGAGGGTGCTGATGCTGACCGCCGCGGGTGAGGTCACCGACCGGGTCACCGGGCTCTCGCTCGGTGCCGACGACTATCTCGCCAAGCCGTTCGCCTTCGTCGAACTCGTCGCCCGGGTGCGCGCCCTGAGCCGGCGCACCCGACCGGCCGCGCCGCCCGTGCTGGAACGCTACGGCATCCGCCTGGACCAGGGCCGACGCCAGGTGGAACGCGATGGAAAGCACATCTCGTTGTCCCGCAAGGAATTCGGGGTGCTGCAAGAGCTGATGCTGGGCGCCGGCTCGGCGGTGAGCGCCGAGTTCCTGCTGGAGAAGGTCTGGGACGAGCACGTCGACCCGTTCACCAACGTGCTGCGGGTGACGGTGATGACGTTGCGCCGCAAGCTCGGCCCACCCCAGGTGGTGCAGACGGTGCCCGGCGTCGGATACCAGCTGATATGAGCTGGCCGCCGCTGCGCCGGTACGCCGTCCGGGCCCGCGTCGCCGCTCTCGCCGGCGTCGTCGCGCTGCTCGCCAGTGCCGCGGTGGGCACGATGATTCTGCTGGCCACCGACCGTGCCATCCGCAAACAGGTGCCCGCGGTGGACGTCTCCGTGCCGGCCAGGGAGACCGAGGCGCAGGCCGAGACGCTCAAGAATCGCACGATCGCGGAGCAGGACCGGATCCAGCGGCAGTATTACGAGACGGTGCATGCCGCCGTGGTCCGGCGGAGCCTGCTGACCGGTGGAGCGGCCGTCGCCGGCGCGCTCGTGCTGGGCTGGTTCGTGGCCGGTTCCACCATGCGCCCGCTCGCCGTGATCACCGCCTGCGCGCGCCGCGTCGCCGCCGGCAACCTCGGGGAACGGGTCGGCCTCGGCCGCCGCCGTGACGAATGGGGCGAGCTGGCCGACGCGACGGACGCGATGCTGAACCGGCTGGAGGAGACATTCGCGACGCAGAGTCGGTTCGTGGGCAACGCCTCGCACGAGCTCAAGACTCCGCTCGCGATCAACCGGACCCTGATCGAGGTGGCGATGGCGCGTCCGGACGCCTCCGCCGACCTGCTGAAACTCGGCGAGAACCTGCTCGCGGTGAACGACCGGCATGAGCGCCTGGTCGACGGCATGCTCACGCTCGCCCGGGCGGAGCATCGGGTGCTGACCCCGGCCCCGGTCAACCTCGCCGAGACGGTCGAGGAGGCCCTCCTGCTGGTGTACCCGGAGGCTCACCGCAACGGGGTGAGTATCGGGCGCAGCCTCGATGCCGTCGTGGTGGAGGCGGACGCGGTGCTGCTCGACCGGCTCGTGCAGAACCTGGCGCAGAACGCCGTACGCCACAACGAGCCGGGCGGCTGGGTGCAGGTGGAGGTCGCCGAGGCCGACGGGCACGCCCGGCTGGTCGTCGCCAACAGTGGACCGGTGGTGCCGCCGGGCGCGGTGCCGGAGCTGTTCAATCCGTTCACCCGGCTCGGCGGGCGGGTGCGCTCCGGGCGCGGTACCGGCCTGGGGCTCTCCATCGCCCGCGCCATCGTCCAGGCACACGACGGGACCGTGCAGGCGTCGGCACGATCGGGCGGAGGGCTGGTGGTGGAGGTGAAGCTCCGCCGCCAGGAGATCACCGAATAGAACATTCGGGATAGCCGTCGATCAATTAGGCGCGGTGCCGCACGACACCCGCCTCGCGCCTTCGCGATCATTTTCAGCCGCTTAGCACAGCAATATTCCAGCCGCAAGCCACGAACTCTCGCGACTGCTCTCCACTATGGCTCGGCTGCGAGCCTGTCGTAGTCACCGCACCAGAGGAAACCCCTAGGAGGGTCTTGTGTTGAAGCGGGGAATCGCGGCAGCAGGCGCTGTCGCAGTGGCGACCGGCATCGCGCTCGCCGGGGTCGCAGCACCGGCGCAGGCCACCGGCAAGAACGGTGTGCTGGAAAACGGCGAGTTCGGGCTCTACTACCACCCGGATCGGGCCGGCTACGTTTTCGATCTCTTCGTGTCGGACGACGACTTCTCGAACGACAACTTCCCGAACACCAGCGTGCACGCCAACGACAACACGGCGTCGTACGACAACCGGGACAGCTACTACTGGTGGGTTTACACCAACGCCGGCTGGGGCGGCAGCGTCGGTTGCCTGGACCCGGGCTACACCGGCAACGCGTCCGCGACGTTCCGCAACAAGATCTCGTCGGCGCGATTCTTCAGCTACAGCTGCTGACCTTCGCCCACTCGTACGAGAATCGCCGAATGGCGCCGTGGTTCCGCTCACCAGTAATGAGCGGAGCCACGGCTCCGCCATTGTACCGATGGTCACACCACTTCTCGAGATGATCAGACTACGGGGATGTCATGCCAGTCAAGCGCACCATTGCCGTCGCTGTGGCATTGCTCGCGACCACGGCGGCCGCGGCGTGCACGGCCAGCGCCGCACCATCCGCACCGCCGTCGGCCTCGGCCGAGCCCGCGGTCGGCGCCGTGCCGCATATCGTGCGCAGCGTGGACCTGCGACTGCCGGTCGAGGACTACCAGCCCACCACGGCCGAGCGTGTCCGGATCGCCGCCGCCCGGATCCGGCTGATCCAGAAGTGCATGGCCGACTTCGGCATCGCCTACAAAACCGGCCCGGTGGCCGAGACGCCGTACGGGCCGCGTAGCGCCACCGACCGCCGCTACGGGATAACGGACGCCGAGCTCGCGAAGACGGAGGGCTACGGGCTCGGCAGCCGGGACCCGGCGAAGGAGCCCAAGGCACCCGCACCGAATCTCGGCAACGACGGCCTCACCGCGCTGACCGGCAATGGCCAGTCGGTCGTCCGCGGCCGGGCCGTGCCGAAGGGTGGCTGCATGCGTGTGGCCGACGACCGGATCGCCGCGACCGTCCCGGCCGGCGTCGATCTGACCAAGGGGAACGACCTGGACTCCTGGTCGTTCAAGGAGTCGCAGAGCGACAGCCGCGTGATCGCGGTCTTCCGCGCCTGGTCGGCATGCATGACACGGGCCGGGTACAACTACACCGACCCGATGGCGGCCATGGACGACCCGGCCGTGGAGGACGCCGAGATCACCGAGCGGGACATCAAGACAGCGCTGGCGGACATCCGGTGCAAGGACGAGACGAACCTCGTGGGCGTCTGGTTCACCGTCGAATCGGCCTATCAGGCTCGTGCCATCGCTCGCGACCGCGCCGGCTTCGACGCCGTCCGTTCGGCAATCGCGACTCGCGACAAGTTTGCTACCTCGCTCACCTGACCGGCAAACGGAATACCCCGCTCGCCTGACCGGCAAACGGAATACCCCGGAATCGTCGTTGATCCCGGGGTATTCAGCCGCACATTCCTGGTTTCCCTCAGACGTTTCCCCTCAGACGTCACGCAGCTGACTGCCGAGCAGGATGAGCTCGGCGCTCACGGTGAAACCGGTCTTTTGCTTGATGCGCCGCAGATAGGTATCCACCGTGCTCGGTGAAATGCCCATTCTGCGGCCGATCTGTGCGTACGTCAGCCCGCTGGAGAAATGGAGCAGAACTTCACGTTCCCTGGTAGACAGTGCATTTAACATGGCACCGATCCCCGTAGTGCGGCACCACCCCCGATGGGCGCCGCATCGACACGAATAATTATATGTCAGCCATAACTGGCGCGGCCGCCCCGTCGGCTCAGTGACAGCAATCTGGCACAGAATTGCCCCATCCGGCTCGCCGGTAGCAGCGAAAGCGCGTGGTCAGCGCCGCTCCGATGACTTCGAGATGGAAATGATCTCGAAAAGCCTGTGACGAAGGCCACCGATCAGCCGCGGCGAAATGCCCGGCATAAGACCGCCGGGGGCCGGGGCACGAGACGGAATGAATCTCTGCGGGGCGCGGGACCTACCGAGCCGCTACTTCGTTGAGGAAGACCACGTGCGGCCGGGCGCTCAGACCGCCGGCGGGAGCACAGAGATGCTCACCCGCCGCCGAGGAAGCGGGTTTGGGGGCACAGCGCCGGGCCGCCACCCGGCGCTGTGCCGTCTGTGATTCCGGCCCCGAACGTAACGCTCACCTTCGATGCGCGTCTATTAGCCCTCCCTTAAATCTGACCGGCAATCAGCGCGCGGTCACGCTGGGCAATCGAGGTCCGGCTTGACATGTGACCTTTTGGTCACATAACTTTGCGTCATGGATGACGACGACCGGGTGTTCAAGGCGCTGGCCGACCCGAGCCGCCGCTTCCTGCTCGACCTGCTCTTCGAGCGTGACGGCCGCACCCTCGGCGAGCTGGAGTCCGAGTTGGAGATGACACGCTTCGGAGTCGCCAAGCACCTGCGGGTGCTCGAGGAGGCGGGTCTCGTCGTCACGCGCCGCTCCGGCCGGGAGAAGCTGCACTTTCTCAATCCCGTGCCGATCCGGCTGATCCATGACCGATGGATCGACAAGTACACCGAGCACCAGGTAACGACCCTCGTCGATCTCAAGCACGCGCTGGAGGAAGAGACATGACGGACACGACTGCCACGACGACCGCACTGACCACGCAGGTCTACCGGGTCTGGATCAAGGCGACGCCGGAGCGGATCTGGGCCGCGATCACCGACCCGGAGTGGAACCACCGGTACGCGTACCAGGCGCCCAGTTACTACGAGTTGAAGAAGGGCGGCTCGTTCCACGCGACCGCCACCGAGGACATGAAGGCCTTCGCGAAGGCGAGCGGTTTCGAGATCCCGGACACGATCCTCGACGGCGAGGTGCTGGAGTCCGAGCCGCCGCGGCGCCTGGTGCAGACCTGGCGGATGCTGATGGACCCGTCCACGGCGGGCGAGCCGTTCAGCACGCTCACCTTCGAGATCGAGGACGCCAAGATGCAGCCGGGCGTCTGCAAGCTGACCGTCACGCACGAGCTGGTCGGCGCGCCGGCCACCGCCGCGATGGTGGCGGGCACCGAGGACAGCGGGGCCGGCGGCGGCTGGGCCTGGATCCTGAGCGACCTCAAGACGTTCCTCGAGACCGGCAAGAACTTCGTCGAGTGACCCCGCCGTTCCGGCCCCCGTGCAGTCGGAATTTGCACGGCCCTGTCCCGCGGGGGCCGGAACGGTAATGTCCGGCCGATGACGTGGTTCTGGACGTTACTCATCGTGATCGGCGTCGCCATGGTGGTGGTAGCCGTGTGGCCGAGTGTTCGCGGTGGCAAGAAGGGTGACTCGGAGACCGACTGACGCGGGCTGGCACACTACCAAGGGTGAGCGACGAAGAGCTGGCGGCCTACAGTCTCGTCGAGCTTGCCGTCGACCGGCTGCGGCGCGACATCCTGAGCGGACGGACCGATCCCGGCGAACGCCTCGTCGAGGAGCAGCTGACCCGCCGCCTGGGTATCAGCCGGGCCCCGTTGCGCGAGGCCATGCGGCTGCTCGCCCAGCAGGGACTGGTCGAGCACATCCCCCGGCGCGGGGCCCGGGTGGCCACCCTTTCCGACGACGACGTCCGCGAGCTGTACGAGGTGCGCGACGTCCTCGAGCGGCACGCGATCACGACGATGCCCGCCACGCCCGACCTGACCGGGCTGCGGGCCGCGCTCGACGTCATGCGCAAGGCGACCGAGACCGACGACCGGCTCGAGCTCGCGAACGCGCATCGGCGCTTCCACACCGAGGTTGTCCGGCTGGGCGGCAATCGCCAGCTCACCGAGCTGTACGAGTCGATCCTGGTGCGCATCCAGCTCTACATGGCGGTGAACATGCGCCGCGAGGCCGAGACCGCCCGCGCCGAGGACGGCGTGCGCCGGCACGAGCAGTTGTTCGCGGCGGTGGAGACCGGGGATGCCGAGGCCGTCCGGGCCACGCTGGGCCGGCACGGCGCCCGCACCTATCTGACCAAGCAAACCCGCACGTATCTGACCTAGCAACCCGCACCTATCTGACCAAGCAAATCTGACGTAGCGAAACCGCGGCGTTACATGGCGAAGCCATCGCCGAAACCAAACTGTCGACAATCGACGATGTGGACGCACACGAGGTCGTCGACGCGGTAACCGCGAAGCTGGGCGGCGAGGGTGTCTGGATCAGCACCTTCACCGCCGCGCAGCTGCACCGGCGCGCGGACGAGATCGACCCCGCGTTGCCGCTGGCCGGGGTGCCGTTCGCGGTCAAGGACAACATCGACGTGGCCGGACTGCCGACGACCGCCGCCTGTCCCGGGTTCGCGTACCGGCCGCAGCGGCACGCCGCGGTGGTGCAGCGACTGGTGGACGCCGGCGCGATCGTGATCGGCAAGACCAACCTCGACCAGTTCGCGACCGGGCTGACCGGGACGCGCTCGCCGTACGGGACGCCGGAGAGCGTCTTCGGCGGCGACCTGATCTCGGGCGGCTCCAGTTCGGGCTCGGCCGTCGCGGTCGCCGGCGGAGTCGTGCCGTTCGCCCTGGGCACCGACACGGCCGGCTCGGGACGGGTGCCCGCGGCGCTCAACGGCATCGTCGGGGTAAAGCCGACCCGGGGTCTGCTCAGCACGCTCGGCGTGGTGCCGGCCTGCCGCTCGCTCGACTGTGTCTCGATCTTCGCGGCGGACCTGCCGCTGGCCGAGCGGGTCCTGCGGGTCGCCCGCGGCCGGCACCCCGAGGACCCCTGGTCGCGGGACGGTCGCCGACCGGTGATCGCCGAGCCCCGGATCGGCGTACCGGAAAGCTTGGACTTCTTTGCGGACGCCGGGCAGGAGAAGGCGTTCGCCCGGTTCGCCGGGGATGCGACCGTGGACATCGGGCCGCTGCTGGAGGCCGGCGAGCTGCTGTATCGCGGGCCGTGGGTGGCCGAGCGGCTGGCCGATCTCGGCGGGTTCCTCGAGGCGAACCCCGAGGCGGTGCTGCCGGTGACCCGGCGGGTGCTGGAGACCGGACACCGGTTCAGCGCCGCCGACGCCTTTGCGGCACAGCACCGCCTCCAGGAGCTGAAATCGGCCGCCGATCGGATCTGGGAGCGGGTCGACGTGCTCGCGCTGCCGACGATCGGCACCACGTACACCCGCGCCGAGATCGCCGAGGATCCGATCGGCCGGAACCTCACCCTCGGCCGGTACACGCAGTTCGCGAACCTGCTGGACATGGCCGCGGTGACCGTGCCGAACGGGTTCACCGCCGACGGCCGGCCCGCGTCGATCACGCTGTTCGGCCCGGCCTTCAGCGACGACACGCTGATGCAGAGCGCCCGCGCCCTCCCGGTCGACGACCGGATCACGATCGCCGTGGCCGGGCTGCACCTCTCCGGCGAGCCGCGCAACGGCGAACTGCTGGACCGCGGCGGCACGCTCGTCGGCACGGCCCGCACCGCGCCCCACTACCGCCTGTACCACCTGCCGTCCGGCGCGCCCGGCCTGGTCCGGGTGGCCGAGGGCGGGGCAGCCATCGACGTCGAGCTGTGGCAGCTGCCCGCCGGGCAGGTGGGCGGCTTCCTGGCCGGGATCCGGGCGCCGCTCGGGCTGGGCCGGGTCGGGCTCGACGACGGCGCCGAGGTCACCGGATTCCTCTGCGAGGCCTACGCGGCGGCCGGCGCCCCGGACATCACCGCCAGCGGCGGCTGGCGGAACTACCGGAGGAAAGGAGCGAACTGTTGACCGCGACGATCGGGCCGGTGCAGGCCGACCCGTACCCATGGCCGTTCGACGGCCGGGCGCCGGTGACGAGGACGGCGCTGATCTGCATCGACTGGCAGACCGATTTCTGTGGCAAGGGCGGCTACGTCGACTCGATGGGCTACGACATCGAGCTGACCCGGGCCGGTCTGCCGGCCACCGCGAAGCTCCTGGAGCACGCCCGCGACCTGGGCATGCTCGTGATCCACACCCGCGAGGGCCACGACACCGACCTGTCCGACCTGCCGGCCAACAAGCGGTGGCGCTCGGCCCGGATCGGCGCCGAGATCGGCGGTGCCGGACCGTGCGGGCGGATCCTGGTCCGCGGCGAGCCGGGCTGGGAGATCGTCCCGGAGGTCGCGCCGGTCGCCGGCGAGGTGGTGATCGACAAGCCGGGCAAGGGCGCTTTCTACGCCACGAACCTGGACCTGGTCCTGCGTACCCACGGAATCACGCATTTGATCCTGACCGGCATCACCACGGATGTCTGCGTGCACACGACCATGCGCGAGGCCAACGACCGCGGGTACGAGTGCCTGATCCTCAGCGACTGCACGGGCGCGACCGATCCCGGCAACCACGAAGCGGCGCTGCACATGGTGACCATGCAGGGCGGGGTCTTCGGCTGCGTCGCCACGTCCACCGACGTCATAGCAGCAACGGAGGCATGATGCCCACCGTCGACGCCAAACCCGGGCCCTTCACCTTCGACACCGACTCCACGGCGCTGGTCGTCATCGACATGCAGCGCGACTTCCTGATGCCGGGCGGCTTCGGGGAGAGCCTCGGCAACGACGTGTCCCAGCTGCGGCGGACGATCAAACCGCTGGCGGACCTGATGGCAGCGTGGCGGGCGGCCGGGCTGCCGATCATCCACACCCGCGAAGGGCATTTGCCGGATCTCTCCGACTGCCCACCGGCCAAGCTCAACCGCGGAGCGCCGAGCATGCGAATCGGCGACCCCGGCGCTTTCGGGCGCATCCTGATCCGCGGTGAGTACGGCCACGACATCGTCGACGAATTGCAGCCCCTCCCCGGCGAGGAGGTCGTCGACAAACCCGGCAAAGGCGCTTTCTACGCGACCGACCTGTCCGAGATATTGGAGAAATCGGGCATCACGTCGCTGGTGGTAACCGGCGTAACGACCGAGGTCTGCGTCCACACCACCGTCCGCGAGGCGAATGACCGCGGCTACGAGTGCCTCGTCCTGGCCGACTGCGTCGGCTCCTACTTTCCCGAGTTCCAGCGGGTCGGCCTTCAGATGATCGCCGCGCAGGGCGGCATCTTCGGCTGGGTCGCCCATTCCCCCGAAGTAATCGCTGCCATCCGGGAGTAAAGATGACCACAGAAACCGCCAAGCTGCCCTATTGGGTCCGCGGCGACACCAACGCCTTCTTCGGCTTCGGCGTCAACGTCCTGGTCAACGTCCTCACCCTCACCGGCCTCTGCATCGGCGTGATCAAGATGCCGGCCGGCGACGTCTTCGGCGTCATCCTGCCGGCGCTGGGCATCGCGCTGGTCGCCGGCAACATCTACTACACCTATCTGGCCCGCCGGCTCGCGGCGAAGGAGAACCGCACCGACGTCACCGCGATGCCGTACGGCCCCAGCGTCCCGCACATGTTCATCGTCATCTTCGTGATCATGCTGCCGATCTACCTGTCCACGAAGGACCCGATCGCGGCGTGGACGGCGGGCATCGCCTGGGCGTTCATCATCGGCGTGATCGTGCTGATCGGCGCGTTCGTCGGCCCGTACATCCGGAAGTACGCGCCGCGGGCCGCGCTGCTCGGCACCCTGGCCGGCATCTCGATCACGTTCATCTCGATGAACCCGGCCGGCAATATGTGGGCGGCCGCGTGGATCGCCCTGCCGGTCTTCGGCCTGCTGCTGATCGGCCTGCTCACCGACGTGAAGCTGCCGTTCAACATCCCGATCGGGCTCGCCGCACTGCTGGTCGGCACCGCGATCGGCTGGATCGGCGGGTACATGAGCGTGCCCGACGTGACCGCGGCCGCCAAGGACATCGCGTTCGCTTTCCCGCACCTCAAGATCAACCTGCTGATCGACGGACTCAAGGACATGGCCCCGCTGCTGGCCACGGCCATCCCGCTCGGCGTCTACAACTTCACCGAGGCGATGACCAACGTGGAGAGCGCCGCGACGGCCGGCGACAAGTACAACCTGCGCAGCGTGCTGCTCGCCGATGGCGCCGGCGCGGTGATCGGCTCCTGCCTCGGCTCGCCGTTCCCGCCCGCCGTCTACGTCGGGCACCCCGGCTGGAAGGCGGCCGGCGGCCGCACCGGCTACTCGATGGCGACCGGCATCGTCATCGCGCTGCTCTGCTTCTTCGGGATGTTCGGCCTGCTCGGCACGATCTTCCCCACCCCGGCGATCGTGCCGATCCTGCTCTACATCGGCCTGTTGATCGGCGCACAGGCATTCCAGGCCACGCCCCGGGCACACGCCGCCGCGGTGGTGGCGGCGCTGATTCCGAACATCGCCCAGTGGGCCACCGGCCTGATGGACAACGTCTTGTCCGCCGCCGGGACGAGTGCGGCGCAGGTCGGCAACGACGCGCTGGCCGGCGCCGGTGTCGTCTACGGCGGGCTCAAGACGCTCGGCGAGGGCGCGATCCTGGCCGGTCTGGTGCTCGGCGCCATCGTCGCGTTCATCATCGACAAGCGGTTCTGGCAGGCGGCGATCTTCTCGGGCGCCGGTGCCGCACTCACCTTCGTCGGCCTGATCCACGCCCCGAAGGTCGAGCTGAACGCGAACTTCCAGGTCACGCTCGGCTATCTCTTCCTCGCCACGGTCTGCGTGTTGTTCGCGCTCACCCGGCCGGTGCCGCGGGCGCCGGACGAGGACGAGCTCAAGCTGCTCAGCGAGGAAGTCTCCGGCAACACGTTCACCGAGGCGCCCGAGGGCGGCGTTCCGGTGCCGACTCAGGCCTGAATCCTTTGCGACGGCCCGGCGCGACCCTGCGCCGGGCCGGGACGGAGCGCCCATGGAGTTCGACCGGCCCGACGTGATCGCCGAGGTCACGGCCGCCTTCGCGGCCTACGAGCGGGCCCTGGTGGCCGACGACGTCGAGGCCGTCCTCGGCTTCTTCGCCGACCGGGCGATCCGCTTCGGCATCGCCGACCAGCAGGCCGGCATCGAGGAGCAGACCAGGTGGCGGCGTGCGCAGGGCGGTCTGCCGCCGGGCCGTCGTCTCGAGGACACCACCATTTGCGGGTACGGGACGAGCACCGCCATAGTGACGACCCTCTTCGGCTATCCCGGCTCCGACGTTCTCGGCCGCCAGTCGCAGACCTGGGTGCGGCTGCCCGTGGGGTGGCGGATCGTGCACGCGCACGTCTCCGAGCCGGCCGGCGTCAGCTCAGGTGTCCGGTCACCCAGTGGTACGCGGTCATGACCCACTCGGTCTGCTGCAGGTTGGTGATGCCGACGCCGACCAGGAACAGCGCGGTCACCAGGTGCGACCCGCGGGCCGAGTGGCGCTGCCGGTGGAAGGCGCGCTCGAGCACGTAATAGCCGACCACGCGAGCCAGGCAGAAGACGCCGACCGCGACGATCAGCGTGACCACCAGCAGGATGATCGAGGTGGCGAGCGAGCCGCCGCCGGAGAGCGCCCAGATGCCCCAGCAGACGAAGGCGAAGAGCGCGGCCGCGTTCGACCACTCGCTGCCGCGACGCAGCTCGTGCCAGCTCCAGCTGATGCCGCGGGCGGCCGGCGCCTCGGCGCCCGGCCAGCCGACGCCGGTCGGCTCGTGCTCGGCGAACTGGCGCTGCGGGGCCTGCGGGTTGACCCGGGCGCGGCCCTGCGTGAACGGCGAAGGTGCTGCGCCGCCGGCCACGACCGTGGCGTCGGCGGCGCCGGTCTGCGGGCCGATCGGCCCCGGCGCCGTGGGCTGGTCGGCCCACGGGTCCTGCGGTGGCATGTCGAGCGTCCGCTCATACCGGTGCGGTTGCTCAGGCATCGTTCCCCCTCAGTAGTTCTTGCCGGCCCCCACAACGACTGTAGCGAGCCGGCAAATCGTTCGCGTTCACCGGCCGCTTCCGTTACACAGAACTTCATGGACGAATCCGTGCGTCTGCGTCCGGCCACCGCCGAGGACCACGACGCCATCACCGATCTGCTCTCGTACGTCTTTCATCACGACTGGGACGAGGAAAGCCGGCAGCTCGACAAGCTCGTCTGGGAGCCGGAACGCTCGCTCGTGGCCGAGGACGCCGGCTCGATCGTCGGCCATACCAACGCGCTGACCCGGGACCTGACGGTTCCCGGCGGCGTGGTGCCCGCCGCCCATGTGACCGGCGTCGGCGTGGCGCCCACCCACCGGCGGCGCGGGCTGTTGCGGACCATGATGCACCGCCAGCTCGGCGAGATCGCCGAGGCGGCGCGCGAGCCGATCGCGGTGCTCTGGGCCAGCGAGACGGCGATCTACCCGCGCTTCGGCTACGGCCCGGCCGCCTCGGTGATGTCCATCCACGCGATGACCCGGGAGCTGCGGGTACGCCCCGACGCGCCGGGCGCCGATCTCCGCCTTCGCCTGATCGACCCGAAACAGGTCCGGGACGACCTGGCCGCCATCTACGCCCGGGTCGCCGCGACCCGGGTCGGCTGGTCGAGCCGCCCCGGCAACTGGTGGGAGTTCCACCTCGCCGACCTCAAGGACAACCGCGACGGCGCGACCATGCGACACGGCGTGATCTGCGAGGATGCCGACGGCCGCCCGGCCGGCTACGCGCTGTGGCGGGTCAAGGGCAAGTGGGACGCGTACGGCCCGGACGCCGAGGTGCGGGTCACCCAGGTGGCCGCCGACGACCCGGGCGTGTACGCCGCGCTGTGGCGCTTCCTGCTCGGCATCGACCTCGCCCGCAGCCTGCGCTACGACGGCGCGGTCGACGAGCCGCTGCACCTCATCGTCGACGAGCCTCGCCGGCTGGGCCGTGGGTACGAGGAGGCCCTCTGGGTGCGGGTGGTCGACCTGCCGGGCGCGCTGGAGGCCCGGCGGTACCTCACCCCGGTGGACGTGGTGCTCGAGGTGACCGACCCGCTGTTCCCGGCGAACTCCGGCCGCTGGCGCCTCACCGGCGGCCCGGACAAGGCGAGTTGCGTGCGCACCGGCGAGGCGCCCGACCTGACCCTGACGATCACCGAGCTGGGCGCGCTGTATTTGGGCGGCACCACGCTGGGCGCGTTGCTGGCCGCCGGCCGGGTCCAGCCGCTGACCGCCAACATTCCGTACGCGGCGTTCGGCTGGCACCGCCTGCCCAACCCGATCGAGGTGTTCTGAGCGCCGCGGACGGCGGTACCGTCGGCGACATGGCCGAGCCCGAACGCCGACGCCGCCGCCTGCGTCCCTCGTCGTCCTCCGCGTCCGCACCTTCGGGGGCGCCGCCCGGCGACCCGTCGTCCCCGCCCGCGGGGGCGACCGTCGAGACGGCCGCCCCGGGCACCGCGCGGGAGAGCACGGAAGCGCCCGGCACGGCGACCACGGGGACGCCCGGCACGGCGACCACGGGGACGCCCGGCACGGCGACCACCGGGACGCCCGGCACGGCGACCACGGGGACGCCCGGCACGGCGACCACCGGGACGCCCGGCACGGCAACAGCGGGGACGCCCGGCACGGCGACCACGGGAGCGACCGGGGCGGCGACCACGGGAGCGACCGGGGCGGCGACCACGGGAGCGACCGGGGCGGCGACCACGGGAGCGACCGGGGCGATCGCTGAGGTCGGTGAGCAGCCGGCCGATCGCGGTCTTCGCCCGGCGCAGCCCCGGCGCGGCGGCAACGGCGGCGGGCCGGGCGGGGCGGGCGACGACCGCGAGACCGAGCGCGGCCTGCGCGGCCTGGTCGGCTCGGGATCGTCGCAGGTGGGCGTGGGTGCCGCCCTGCGCGCGCGAGACGCGGCCCGGCCCACCGACGAGCAACTGGCCGACGCCGAGCGCAACCTGACGATCGTCCGGCGCAACTGGGTCCCCCGCGAGGAACTCCCCCGCAACCGCTGACAACCGCCCCAGGCAAGCGGTCAGGGCCTCGCGGCGAGATTTCGGGTGTCGGGACATAAATCGGATTATGGGTACGAGGCGGGCGGCGGCTGCCCTGCCATGCAGGACAACCCGGCAGCCGGGTGACGGGGGGTGACCCACCACCCGGCCGATCCGCAAAACCGGGGAC
This sequence comes from Actinoplanes sp. KI2, assembly GCF_025630775.1. Taxonomy (GTDB): domain Bacteria; phylum Actinomycetota; class Actinomycetes; order Mycobacteriales; family Micromonosporaceae; genus Actinoplanes. The sequence continues at coordinate 296,735 of NZ_JAOSZE010000003.1, read as the reverse complement.
TTATCCGAACTCGTACGGTAAAGGGCGCGTAAGTAACCCGGAAAGCGCAACCACAGCCCGCTCAGGACGCGGGGAGGTCGGGGAGCTTTCTCGTCCGCTCGTAGTCGGAGACCTGGGCGATGCGGCGGACGTGGCGCGGGTTGCCGCTGAACGGGGTGGCCAGGAACGCATCGACGAACGATGTCGCCTCGTCGAGGGTGTGCTCGCGGGCGCCGAGGCTGATGACGTTGGCGTCGTTGTGCTGGCGGGCCAGTTGGGCGATCTCGGTACGCCAGACCAGGGCGGCCCGGACGCCGTCGATCTTGTTGGCGGCGATCTGCTCGCCGTTGCCGGAACCGCCGATGACGATGCCGAGGGAGCCCTCGTCGGCGACCACCTTCGCGCCGGTGTGCAGGCAGAAGGCCGGGTAGTCGTCCTCCGGGTCGTAGACGTGCGGTCCCACGTCCACGACGTCGTGGCCCTGCTTGGTCAGGTGGTTGACGAGGTGCATCTTCAGTTCGTAACCGGCGTGGTCCGAACCCAGGTAGACACGCATGGTCGCAGTCTCTCAGACGGTCTTCGGCTTTTTGCTCGCAGTGCCGCCGAGCCGCCTCAGAACAGCAGAGCGGCGCGCAGCGAGAACGCGACCTGGTCGGTCGCGGCCCGGGCGGCGTCGATCAGGGCGAGCTTGCGGGCGAAGCCGTGGTTGACGCCCATGTAGCGGGTGTGCACCACCGGGACGCCGGCGGTCAGCAACGCGTCGGCGTAGTCGGCACCCTCGTCGCGGAGGGCGTCGTACTCGGCGGTGATGATCAGCGTGGACGGCATGCCGGACAGATCGGGCGTGGCGAAGATGGCCGCGTCGGGGGTGAGGCACTGCCTCGGGTCGGGGATGAAGGTCTCCCAGGCGAGCTTCATCGCGGCGCGGTCGAGGCCGTAGGAGCCCAGCTCGTCGTAGGAGGCGGCCGCGGTCATCGGATCCAGCGCCGGATAAATCAGGATTTGGTGGTCTAGCGGGGTGGCGGCGTCCCGCTGCCGACGCGCGGTGATCGTGGCCAGTTGGGCGCCGGCGCTGTCGCCGCCGATCGCCAGACGGGAGACATCGACGCCCAGCTCGGCCTTACGCACATAGGACATGACGGTCGAAACGTCGTCGAGCGCGGCGGGAAACACATGCTCGGGCGCGAGCCGGTAGTCCACCGAGAGCACCGCGCAGCCGGACCGGTCGGCGATCCGGCGGCAGACCCGGTCGACGGTCTCGATGCTGCCGTAGCACCAGCCGCCGCCGTGCAGGTAGACGAAGAGCGGGGCGTCCGGCCGCGACGCGTAGAGGCGGCAGGGCACGCCGTCCGCGTCGACGTCGACGACCACCGGAAGCGGCAGCGCCGGGCCGCACTCCTCGTCGACCGCCTCCTCCATCGCCGCCCGGGCGAACTTCAGCTGCTCGTACGGGTCGTCGGTGGGCATGGCCGCGGGTGGCCGGCGGCGGATCCTGGCCGCCGCCGTCACCTGGGGATGGAGCATCAGTCGAGCTGGGACAGGACGAGGCCGCCGCGCGCCTTGGGGGTGAACCAGGTGCTCTTGCGAGGCAGCTTCTGCCGCTCCAGGTTGACCTTGACGAAGTCGTCGACGGTGACCGGGGCGATCAGCACGGCCAGCTCGGCGTGCCCGGCATCGACCTCGCCGCGCAGCCAGGCCGCCGAGTAGTCGCCGCCGATGTAGGAGATCCGCTTGTCGCCCGGGTCGAGGCCCAGCACGTCGCCGAGCAGGACCCGCTCGACCAGCGCGTGGTCGAGGTTCTCCACCGTCGGCAGGTTCGGGTCGGCGGGCAGGCCGATCGCGAAGGTGCGGCCGCCCAGGTAGAGCTCCACCGTGCCCTTGGCCGGGATGCCGGCCGGCCGGGGCAGCTCGGTGACCGTGGCGCCGGCCGCGTCGAGCCGGCGCAGCAGCTCGTCGACCGGCAGCGGCAGCTCGCCGACCAGCCGGTTGTACGGCTGGATCGCGACCGAGCCGGGCGTGGTGATCACGGCGAGGAACCGCGGCAGCCGACCGGTCTGCGCGGCCAGGCTGCGGTGGTTGCCGTCGGCGACCACCAGCTCGCCGCCGCCGGCCAGCGCGGTCAGCTCGTCCTGCAGCGGGCCGGGGCCGACCGGCCAGATGGCGTGGGTGCGGCCGGACTGGTCGACGTCGGTCGCGGCCGGCTCGCCCGCCGACTCGGTGGCGGCGGCGAGGGCCGCGTGCAGCTCGTCGCCCTTGGCGGTCTGCAGCAGGAGCACGGGCGACAGCAGCGTCCCCAGCGCGCCGGCCAGTGCGACCCGCTCGCGCACCTTCTCGATGAAGACTTCCTCGTTGCGGATGACCAGCCCGGCCTCGTCGGCGCTCGCGGAGATCTGGTCGGTATCGACCGTGCTCCACAGGCCGTACGCGGTCGGCTCGCCGGGCGCGCTGATCCGGTAGAGCACGACGACGTGCTCGGCCGGGACGTAGTTGCCCTCGGCACGCTCCAGCGCGAGCCGGGCCACCGCGTCGGGGAGGGAGTCGGTGAAGGACTTGCCCACGCTCTCCGGCGCGAGGTGCGGCATCTCGACGGCGAGAGCGCTGTGCGGGTTGGCGGAGATGATGGCGGTGATTTCGGCGTCGTCGGCGAACTCGTCGTAGTTCTGCGCGCCGGTGACTCCCGTGGTGAGCCAGGCCCGGCTGATCGGATGCACGACCGTCATGGGGCGCAACCTACCTGGCCGGACGTCGGTGCCGGCCCACCGGCATGTTCGCGCGTGACCTGGCTAACTGCGCTTTCCGCCAGGGGTCGACGGGGCGGGCGACCGGGGCCGCCGAGACGATCACCGGCGGAGCTACCATAGCGGCCATTTCGGGCGTCAGGCCCACCCAGTCGGCGCGCTGCACCGCGATCGTCGATGAGGCGATCGTCTCCCTGTCGGACATCTGTCCGTCTCCGCTCGCTCATGGGGGTGTCCGTTACCCCATCCAACGACCGGTAGTCGGCGACGGTGGTGTGATTCCGTTTTCTCGCCTGCGAAATCGGGCGTACGTACTCCGGGTGAGGTAAGCCACGCCCCGGCCGCTTAGGCTGGCAGCGAATAGCTCGTGCGCTCTTAAGGAGAGTGGCTGTGGCCGGAGTTCGAAACTTGACCCAGGTGGAGGCCGCCGATCGCGCCCGCCTGCTCGAGGTGACCGGATATGACGTCTCGCTGGACCTGACCGACGGGCATGGCAATCCGGGCGACGGCACGTTCCGCTCCACCACGGTTGTCACGTTCCGCTGCGCCGAGCCGGGCGCCGAGACGTTCATCGAGACGGCCGCGGTCTCGGTGCGCTCCGCCACGCTGAACGGCACGCCGCTGGCGCTCGACGGGTTCTCGGCCGAGAAGGGCCTCACCCTGACCGGCCTCGCCGCCGACAACGAGCTGGTCGTGGAGGCCGACTTCGCCTACTCGGCGAGCGGCCAGGGCCTGCAGCGCAGCCTCGACCCGGTGGACAAGGAGATCTACCTCTACAGCCAGTTCGAGACCGCGGACGCGCAGCGGGTCTTCGCCTGCTTCGACCAGCCCGACCTGAAGAGCGTGTTCACCTGGCACGTCACGGTGCCGACGCACTGGAAGGTCGTCTCGAACATGCCGGTCGAGCGGGAGGAGCCGGCCGGGGCGGGGGCCAAGACCGTGCACTTCCGCACGTCGCCGCGGATGAGCACGTACATCGCGGCGGTCTGCGCGGGGCCGTACCACGAGGTCCGCTTCGCGCACGACGGCATCGACATGGGGTACTTCTGCCGCGCCTCGATGGCGCAGTACATGGACGCCGACGAGCTGCACCTGGTCACCACCCAGGGCTTCGACTTCTTCCACGAGCAGTTCGGGGTGCGCTACCCGCTGCCGAAGTACGACCAGCTGTGGGTCCCCGACTTCAACGCCGGCGCGATGGAGAACTTCGGCTGCGTGACGCACGCCGAGGCGCACTACATCTTCCGGTCGCAGGTCACCGACTTCGAGTACGAGCAGCGGGCGAACACGATCCTGCACGAGCTCGCCCACATGTGGTTCGGCGACCTGGTCACCATGCGCTGGTGGAACGACCTGTGGCTGAACGAGTCGTTCGCCGAGTGGGCCAGCCACTGGTGCAACTCGCGGGCCACCCGGTTCACCGATGCCTGGACGACGTTCCTGTCCGTGCGCAAGAGCTGGGGCTACCGCCAGGACCAGCTGTCCTCCACCCATCCGGTGTACTGCGAGATGCCCGACCTCGAGGCCGTCGAGGTCAACTTCGACGGCATCACGTACGCCAAGGGCGCCGGCGTGATCAAGCAGCTGGTCGCCTACGTGGGCCTGGACTCCTTCCTCACCGGCCTGCGCGCGTACTTCGACAAGCACGCGTGGGGCAACGCCACCTTCGACGACCTGCTCACCGAGCTGGAGTCGGCGTCCGGCCGGGAGCTGCGCAAGTTCGCCGCCCAGTGGCTGGAGACCGCGCAGGTCAACACGCTGCGCCCGCTCTTGGAAATCGGCGCGGACGGGTCGTACACCAGCGTGGTGGTCAAGCAGGAGGCGCCGGCCGACTATCCGACCCTGCGCACCCACCGCATCGGTGTCGGCCTCTACGACCTGCGAGGCGACCGGTTGGTCCGCCGTGACCTGCTCGAGCTGGACGTCGCCGGCGAGCGCACCGAGATCCCGTCCCTGGTCGGCGTGCCGGCCGCGGACGTGCTGCTGCTCAACGACGACGACCTGTCGTACACGAAGCTGCGGCTCGACGAGCGCTCGATGGCCACGGTGGTCAACCACATCGCCGGCTTCGAGTCGTCGCTGTCCCGGGCCCTGGTCTGGAACGCGGCGTGGGACATGCTGCGCGACGCCGAGCTGGCCGCCCGCGACTACGTGACGCTGGTCTGCTCCGGCATCCAGGGCGAGACCGACATCAACCTCACCACCTGGACGGTACGGCAGGCGGGCAGCGCGGTCGCGCAGTTCGCCGACCCGGCCTGGCAGCCGACCGGCTGGGCGAAACTGGCCGAGCTGGCCCGGGGCGCGCTGGCCACCGCCGAGCCGGGCAGCGGCTGGCAGCTGTCCTGGGCGCGGTCCTTCATCACCGCCGCGCGCACCCCCGACGAGCAGGCCCAGCTGCGCGGCTGGCTCTCCGGCACGAACGTCCCGGCCGGGCTGGTGATCGACACCGAGCTGCGCTGGCAGCTGCTGCAGGCGCTGGCCTCGCTCGGCGCGGCCACCCGGGAGGAGATCGAGGACGAGCTGGCCACCGACCGTACGGCCAGCGGCGAGCGGGAGGCCGCGATCGCCCGCGCGCTGATCCCCACGGCCGAGAACAAGGCGGCGGTCTGGGCCGAGCTGACCAGCGAGGCCGGGGTGCCGAACTGGCTCAACCGATCGCTGCTGAGCGGCTTCCAGAGCTCCAAGCAGGTCGAGCTCACCGCACCGTACGCGGCGAAGTTCTTCGAGGTCGTGGGCGACCTCTGGGCCCGGTCGGACAGCGAGCCGGCGCAGGAGTTCGTGATGCTCGGCTACCCGACGTACCAGATCAACGAGGACACGGTCGCGCTGACCGACGCCTGGCTGGCCCGCGAAGGGCAGCCGGCCTCACTGCGCCGGTTGGTCGCCGAAGGCCGCGACGGTGTGGTGCGGGCCCTGAAGGCGCGGTCCCGCGACGTGGCGGCCGCCGCGGAACAGGCCGCAACGGCCGGCTAGATCAAGCGGTCGCAGGCCGCCACGGCCGGCTAGATCCAGGCAGCCGGGGCGACGCGGATCGGATAGGGGGCGGCGAGCTTGACCGGCTCGGCGCCCTCCACGCTGTGCTCGGACCGATAGCGCGAGCCGCTGAGGATGTACGTGCGCAGCAGCGGCGTGGCGTGGCCGGGCTCGATCCGCCAGAACGCGTGGATGCCGGCCTCCGCGTACAGCGAGGGCTTGAGGATGCGGTCGTAGCGGCGGGTCGCCGGGGTCTCCACCTCGACCACCAGGGCCACGTCGTCGGGGTCGCTCCAGACGGCGCCGGAGGAGCGCGGGCGCAACACGGTGACGTCGGGCACCAGGTTGCTCACGCCGATCTCGATCCCCAGCCGGGCGCAGACCCACCAGCCGGGCGGCGCCGCCGAGCGGAGCGTGGTCACGACGGCGCGGACCACGGCCTCATGCGATTCCGGGGGCGGGGGCGCCGCGTGCAGGCAGCCGTCGACGATCTCGTATCGATGGCCGTCGGGCGGGAACAGGTGCAGATCGGGCTCGGTCCACTCGCCGTCCGGTGCGCTCCACCGGGGCGGGGTGCTGGCCACCTGACTCGACATCACCAAGCGAACCACCTCCATCACCGCGGGTTGCCAGCCTACTCACGCCGCGTTGTTGCCGCCCGATTTCCACGCGATTTCGCACATGCCAAAACACCCTCCCCCCACAACCCCAACCGCCAAAACCCCCAAAACCCCCAACCCGTCCGTGCACGGCCCGCGACCGCCCCACCGATAACACCGGTATCTGCAGGACGCCCCCGGTCCGGGTACGACCCGCGATCGCCCCGCTGATAACGCCGGCATCTGCAGGGCGCCCCTCGACCGGGAACGGCCCGCGATCGCCCCGCTGATGACGCCGGTATCTGCAGGGCGCCCCTCGACCGGGAACGGCCCGCGATCGCCCCGCTGATGACGAGAGGCCGCTTTTCGCCACCGCGGGGTTTGCGGTGTCGAAAAGCGGCCTCTCGTCATCAGCCTCAAAGGGGCGATCGCCCGCGGAGCGAAGCGGAGCCAGCCAGCTCAGCCGCACGGGACAGTCCCCCCACGCGACTCATCTGCCCGACCGCACCCACCGGCCGCACGGCACGGCCACCCCACGTGACTCATCCGGCCGACCGCACCCACCGGCCGCACGGGACGGTCACCCCACGTGACTCATCCGACCGCACCCACCGACCCGGCCAGCTACCGCCGACCGGCGTGCGAGGCCAACTGGTCGATGCCGGAAAGAATGCCCCCCGCCAGGTCACCCCCGGCGAACGCGGCCGCCATCGACAGCCCCGCCAGCTTCGCGTCCCGATCGGTGACGCGCTTGCGCGCCTCATTACCGGTGACGATCTCCAGCTTGCGCTGGTTCGGCGAGATCGCGATCAGGATCGCGTGGTCGGAGTCGTCGATCTGCTTGTGCAGCTTCTCGGCGGACTCGCGGGTCGGTGCGTCCAGTTCGCCGATGTAGACGCTGAAGGTCAGGCCGGTCTGCTGGTCGGCGGAGCGCAGCGCCTCGTCGAGCCGGAGCAGCTGACGGGTCGAGAAGGGACCGTCGGCGACCGTGGCGGGCTGCCCCACGACGGTGTCGCCGCCGGGGTGGTCGAGGGTGGTCAACGGCTGCTCGTGCTCGGCAGCGTGTCCCAGTTCACCAGCTGTCACTTGCGCCTCCTACAGGGCCGGGGAGGACCCGGTGACCGGTGCTGTCCTCGAGGACCGGCGCCGCGATCGCTCGCCGGTGGTGGTCGTCGGCGGCCGCGGTCACGCCGTTGACCTGCTCCGGCGAGGACAGGAACCAGATCGGCTGGAAGTCGTACGGCCGGCCCGGGCGGTAGCGCTTGGTCCGGCGGGTGCGGTCGCTGCCCGAGAAGACGAGCGTCACCACCAGGGTGATGATGGCGGCCGGAATGACCACGTAGACCAATACGGTGTTTGTTATCGACAACCTCAACGCCCCCAGGCGCAATGTTTCAGTTGATCCGAACAACAGTCACGGTAGCGGAGACCGGGACGCCCCGGACGGTCGGGTCGTCAAGTAGGCCCTCGGTCCGGTCCGGGACGGCAGGCAGGGCAGATGCGGTATCCCGCCGTCGGGATCTACGCGGAGATGGCGCGGAGATGCGAAAATCACCCTCACGCGCCGTTCGTATCCTGATGTCCGCGGGCGGCAGGAGGGGGATCTCATGCGCCGGTCTGTCCCCGCCGCCCTGGCGGCGCTCGTCATGGGCCTGTTCGTCCTGCTGTTCGGCGCCGCGCCGGCCCGCGCCGCGGCGATCTACCTGGAGGTCAACCCGAGCACTGTCCCGGCCGGCGACCAGGTCGGGCTGCGGGCCTCCTGCACCGACAACCTCAAACCGGCGTCGGTCTCCTCGGGCCTGTTCGGCACGGTCGCGGTGAATCCGGAGTTCGGCCTGCTGACCGCGACCGTGACGATCCCGGGCGGCGCCAAGCCCGGCGACTACAAGATCGACCTGCACTGCCCGGACAACAAGAGCGCCTCCGCCACCCTGCATGTGGTGGCGAAGGTGGAGCCGGCGCAGGGCCCGGCCACCGGCGGAGGCGGCATGGCCCCCGAGCGGTACGCGCCGATGCTGATCGGCAGCGGGCTCGTGATCTTCGGGGCGGGCGTGGCCCTCGGCCTCATCTCCCTGCGACGCCGGCGCGTCGGCTGAGGCCGCCGTGGCTCGCCGACCGACGCCGGTGACCGGCCGGCGCATGCCCGAGTCGGTGGTGCGCAAGCAACCCGCCGAGATCGTCGCGCCGCCGCCCGGCACCATCACGGGCCCGCTGCCGCCCACTCCCCCCGCGCCCGGTCGTCATCCCTTTCGGGCGCCGCATCCCCGGCCCCTGCCCAAGGAGCCGCCGCGCCCCACCCGCGGCCGGCGGTCGTGGCCGATCGGGCTGATCGTGCTCGCGCTGCTCTTCCTCGGCCTGTTCGTGCTGGCGATGGGCATCGGGGCGGCCACCAGCATCGACCTGCCCAGCATGTTCGAGCGCAAGTCGGCCGACGAGCCGCCGCCCAAGTCGTTCCCGGTGCTCGACCCGAGCCGGCCCGAGCGCCTGACCATCCCATCGATCAAGGTGGAGGCGCCGATCCTCGACGTCGGACGGGCCGCGGACGGGTCGATCGGGGTGCCGCCGCTGCGCCGGCACGCCGAGGCCGGCTGGTTCGACGGCGGACCGACGCCCGGGCAGTACGGGCCCGCGCTGATCGTGGGGCACGCCGACACCAGGACCGGGCCGTCGGTCTTCTACCACCTGGACCAGTTGAAGCCGGGGCAGAAGGTGGAGGTGCTCCGCGCCGACAACTCGGTGGCGGTCTTCGAGGTGAACTCGGTGGAGCACTTCAACAAGGGCAAGCTGCCGATCGCCCGGGTGTACGGCGACTACAGCCGCCCGTCCCTGCGCCTGATGACCTGCGGCGGCACCTGGATCGGCGGCAGCACCGGCTACCAGGACAACATCGTCGTCTTCGCCTCACTCATCAGCACCAGGTAGCGCCCCGCTGCGGGGCGGCTCACCCAATCGCGATCTGCAGGGTGCCCAGTATCACGCAACGGCCCGCGATCGCCCCGCTGATGAGGAGAGGCCGGTTTTCGGCACCGCGGGGTTTGCGGTGTCGAAAACCGGCCTCTCCTCATCAGCCTCAAAGGGGCGATCGCCCGCGGCGCCGGAGGCGACGCCAGCCAGCTCAGCCGCACGGGACAGTCCCCCACGCGACTCACCTGATCGACCGCAACCACCAACCAACCGCACGGGACAGTCCCCCCACGCGACTCATCCGATCGACCGCACCCACCAGCCCAGCCAGAGCCAGCCAGCGCAGCAAAAATCAGGCCGCCTCGGCAGGTTCTGCCGCGGCGGCCGGAAGGTCGAGCCAGTCTGCCCAACGAGGGTCTGGCGTACGGTGCCCGAGCACCCGCCAGGCCACTCCACGTGGTGCCTGCGGTATCGCGTGCAACCGCCACCCGAGCTCGGCCGGCGTCTTGTCGCCCTTGCTGTGATTGCACCTGGCGCAGGCGGCCACCACGTTCTCCCAGGCGTGCAGCCCGCCCCGGCTGCGCGGGAACACGTGGTCGATGGTTTCGGCCGACCCGCGGCAGTAGGCGCAGCGACCGCCGTCCCGGGCGAAGATCGCGCGGCGGGAGAGGCCGACGTGTGTGCGGTACGGCACCTTCACGTACCGGGTCAGGCGCACCACCGAGGGAACCGGGAGGAGTTGGTGGGCGCTGTGCAGGATGCCGTCGCCGTCGGTGACGCACTCGGCCTTGGCGGTCAGCACGAGGATGGTCGCCCGACGCACCGATACGACGCACAGCGGCTCGTACGTGGCGTTGAGAACTAACGCGGATGAGCCAACTGTGGGTCGTATGTCAGGCATCGTGATCACCCTCCGGTAGGTGCTGCCAACCGCTCCCGGTGCTTTCGGTGTCCGTGGTCCGTGCGCCAATAGTCCCTGATGAATGACCAAATTGCGAGCGTAATCCGTGGCGGCACGGTAAACGTCTGAGGTCTGTGAGCTGTGTGACGCCTGAAAGCCGGGTCAAGGTTCGCCCGGTACGGTAGCTCTCCGTGCTACTTCTTGCCCCTTCGCCCACGCCGTCACCGACGCCCGACGTGTACAAGACCATCGACGTGACCAAGATCTGCAACACCGACGTGGTGTGCAGCCGGGTCCTCGAGTGGACGGGCAACCAGTGGCTGGCCAACTCCAGCTACTGGATCATCGTGAAGCCGCTGCGGATCCTCGGGATCATCCTGGCCGCGCTGCTGATCCGGTGGCTGCTGCACCGGGCGATCAAGCGATTGGCCAACAGCACCACCAGAGCTTCGATGCCGGCCCTGCTCAAGCCCTTGAAGGAGCGGACCGCGCCGACGGCCGAGGAGGGTCAGTACATTCCGGAGCGCCGGCGCCAGCGGGCCGAGGCGATCGGCTCGGTGCTGCGCAGCTTCGTCACGGCCGTGGTCTTCACGATGGCCGCGCTGCTGATCTTCGGCGAGCTCGGCTTCAACCTCGGCCCGCTGCTGGCCAGCGCCGGCATCGTCGGCGTGGCCCTCGGTTTCGGCGCGCAGAGCCTGGTCAAGGATCTGATCGCCGGGCTGTTCATGCTGCTCGAGGACCAGTACGGGGTCGGCGACACGGTCGACCTGGGCGAGGCGATCGGGGTCGTGGAGACGGTCGGGCTGCGGATCACCACGATCCGGGACATGCGTGGGGTGCTCTGGTACATCCGCAACGGCGAGATCGTCCGGGTTGGGAACAAGAGCCAGGGCTGGGCCCTCGCGGTGATCGACATCCCGATCGGCTTCATCAACTCGGAGGAGGCGATCGGCGTGCTGAAGGGCGCCGCCGAGACGGTCGCCGCGTCGCCCGAGCATCAGAACGAGTTCATCGAGCCGCCGGACGTGATCGGCGTCGACCAGCTGACCGTGGACGGCGCGGTCATCCGGACCATCGCGAAGACCACCGCGGAGGCCCAGCCGCTCGTCCAGCGGGAGTTGCGTCGCGCGCTCACCGAGGCGCTGGACCTGGCCGGACTCTCCGAACGCATCGCCGCCTCTCGATTGGTTCCGCGCCCGGCGGTGCCGCCGGTTTTTGTGCAACCTTCGGAAACCGGCCGGGAGCCCGGTGGGGCCGAATGAGCTGGGGTTAGTTCTAACGGGGGATGGTCGACCTCAACCGAAAGGCCGACATTCCGCTCGTACGCCCTAGCATCGACTCGGACGATCGGGCAGAATCCGCTAGAGCATCTGCACATGCGGCATCACGTTCCCGCCGACTCACATGCGGGCGTGCCCGGCCGATCGTCGCGACCCGGCGAACGCCGAGATCGATGGAGGACTGGTGTCCGAGGAAACCGCCCGGACGGCCGACGCGGCCAAGGCAGTTACGGAAAGCAACGGCCTCGTCACCTTCCGGGACGTCTTTGCCCTCCCCGAGTACCGCGCGGCCTACGCGTCACTGCTCGTGAACTGGGTCGGCGACTACCTGGCCAAGGCCGCCGTCACGCTGCTGGTCTATGAGCAGAGCGACTCGGTGCTGCTGTCCGCGGCCGCCTTCGCGGTCAGCTTCCTCCCCTGGATCATCGGCGGGACGCTACTGTCCGCGCTCGCCGAGCGATACCCGTACCGCCGCGTGCTGATCGCCTGCGACCTGTTCCGGATCGTGCCGGTCGCCCTGCTGCTCGTGCCGCACCTGCCGATCTGGGTGATGGTGGTGCTGGTCTTCCTGGCCAGCCTCGGCACCCCGCCCACCCAGTCGGCCCGCTCGGCGCTGCTCCCGCATCTGGTCGGCCGGGAGAAGTTGCCCACCGCGATCGCCATCAACCAGACCACCACCCAGGCCTCCCAGGTCTTCGGCTATCTGGTCGGTGCCACCATCGCCACCGCGATCAGCCCCCGGGTGGCGCTCGGCGTCGACGTGCTCAGCTTCATCCTCTCCGCCACCTTCATCGCCCTCGGCATCCGGCCCCGCCCGGCGCCCCGCAGCCAGGAGCAGCGCAAACATCTGCTGCAGGAGTCGGCGGAGGGCTTCCGGCTGGTCTTCGGCACGCGGGTGCTGCGCTCGGTCCTCCTCCTGATCTGCCTCGCCGCGATGATCGTGGTGCTGCCCGAGGGCCTCGCCGCCGCCTGGGCCGCGCTCGGCAACACCGATCCGACCGCGCGCGGACTCGAGCAGGGTCTGATCATGGCGGCCGTGCCGGTCGGCTTCGTGATCGGTGGGCTGCTCACCACCCGGCTGGTCAGCGCGGATCGGCGAGACCGGCTGATCCAGCCGTTCGCGGTGCTGTGCGGGCTCTCCCTGGTGCCCATGATCCTCAACCCGCCGCCGATCGCGGTCGCGCTGCTGGCGTCCCTCTCCGGGATGGCGCTGGGCGGGCTGTCGCCGACCCTGAACGGCAAGTTCGTGCTGATGATCCCGCACGGATACCGCGCTCGGGCGTACGGCGTGGTGCAGACCGGGATGCAGTTGAGCCAGTTCGCGGGCGTGATGGTCGCCGGGCTGCTGGCCAACAGCTACTGGCTGCCGCTGGTGGTGGGCATCTGTGGCCTCGTTTCGACGGCCATGCTGGTCGCGCTGGTGAGCCGATGGCCGGCCAAGGAGGAGTTCGACGAGGCGATCGCGTACGCGGCGGCCACCATGCCGCCGGTCGTGCCCGCACCCGGGTCGCCGGTCGAGGCGCATGCCCCGATCACCTCGTACCAGCCGCACCACGCGGCGACCACGCCGGGCGAGACCACCGCGGCGACCAGGCTGTCGACGTACCACCCGCACCACGCGGCCACGACGAGCGTCACACCCGAGGCACCCTGACCGCACCGGACGCTCGCCGAGTGGGCTGGCAGGATGGAGTCGTGACCGCCGCACCCGCTCCCGACGAGGTCAGCCTCTACGACGCGATCGGCGGCGAGCCCACCTTCCGGCGGCTCGTCGACCGGTTCTACCAGGGCGTCGCCGCCGACCCGCTGCTCCGCCCGATGTATCCGGAGGAGGACCTGGGGCCGGCCGCCGACCGGCTGACCCTGTTCCTGATGCAGTACTGGGGCGGGCCGAACACGTACTCGGCGAGCCGCGGTCACCCCCGCCTGCGGATGCGGCACGCGCCGTTCAAGGTCGACCCGGCCGCCCGGGACGCCTGGCTGACGCACATGCGCGAGGCCGTCGACTCGCTGGGGCTGCCCGAGCCGCACCACACGGCGCTCTGGGACTATCTCGAGCGAGCGGCATATTTCATGGTCAACAGCATGGAGTAGCACGTTTCCGACACCGTGCGTGGCTCGTTGAGGGGGATGACAACTAGTCGATCATTCCGCCTGGAGCGTCCCGCATGCGCCGTCGCCCGCTCGCCGCCGCCTTGATCGTCGTAGCCGCGGTTGCCTGCGCTCAACCGGCCCATGCCGATCTGGCCCAGGCCACGATCGTCTCGGCCGACCCGGTCGACTGGACGCCGCACGTGCTGGACGGCACGGTCTGGACCATGGCCGTAGTCGGCGACACGATGGTGGTCGGCGGGACGTTCAACCGGGTCGCCGACAGCACCCGCCGGAACACCTACGCCCGGAAGAACATCTTCGCGTTCAACCTGACCAACGGCGAGGTCGAGCCCTTCGCGCCGGCGGTGGACGGCCCGGTCTACGCGCTCGCCGCGGGCGCCGGGGACACCGTTTACCTCGGCGGCGCGTTCAAGACCGTGGACGGCACACCCGAGCGCGGCCTCGCCCGGGTGTGGATGACCGGCCAGCGGGTGCCGACCTTCAACGCGGATATCAATTGGGGCGATGTCCGGGCCCTGGAGAACAAGGGCAATTTCGTGTACGCCGGCGGCACCTTCTCGGCGATCAACGGGGTGCACCGGGACGCGCTGGCCCGGATGAACGCGGTCACCGGCGCGGTGGACACCGGCTTCGACGCCAAGCTGACCGCCCCCGGCCTCGCCCGTACCCGGGTCGAGCATTTCGACATCTCCCCGGACGGCAGCAAGCTGGTCGCGATCGGGGCGCTGCTCAAAGCCGGCGGCTACGACCGCACGCAGATCGCGATGTTCGACGTCTCCGGCCCGACCGCGGCGCTGACCAGTTGGTATACCGACGCGTACGTGCCGCAGTGCATGAAGGGTTTCGACACCTATCTGCGGCAGGTGAAGTTCTCCCCGGACGGGTCGTACTTCGTGGTGGCGGCGACCGGGCGGGCCTCCTCGCCGAGCCGGCTCTGCGACTCGGCGGCCCGCTTCGAGACCGGCGGGCCGGGCCGGCACAACCCGACCTGGGTGCAGCACACCGGCGGCGACTCGCTGTACGCCGTGGCGGTCACCGGCGCGGCCGTCTACCTGGGCGGGCACCAGCGCTACCTGGACAACCCGTACGGCTCGGACGCCAAGGGCCCGGGCCCGGGCGCGGTCTCCCGGCCCGGCATCGGCGCGGTCAGCCCGATCACCGGGCGGGCACTGGCGTGGAACCCGACCCGCTCCCGCGGCGTGGGCGTACGCACGTTCGTGGTGACCCCGCGCGGCCTTTTCGTCGGCAGCGACACCGACCAACTCGGCCACGAATACCACGGCCGCGTCGGCATGTTCCCGCTTTAGAGCAGGGCGCCCTCGTCGTGTAACCAGTCTACGAAGGAGGTCGCTACGGCGGCGCCGCAGTCGAGCATCTCGACCAGGAGAGCATCGTGGGTGCCGGCGGCGAGCGGAACCTGAAGCTCCGCATAGATCGGCAGCTGGCCGCGCTCGGTCGGGTCCCCCACGTACGCCTTGCAGAAGCGGCGCGTGTGGTTCCACTCGTTGACCACCCGGTAGGCCCGGTCGGCCCAGTCCGGCGGCACCGTCGAATGCGGACGGGCACGCATCACGAGGATCTCGTCGTCGGGCCCCTCGAGGGTGAACAGCACGGCGTGCCGTTCCCACATCGCCAGCAGGCTGCCGCCGCCGTCCGCCAGGAACCTGATGTCGAGCAGGTCGAGCGCCTTGCCGATGCGCGCGAGCGTCACCTGCGAGATCTGCTCGCACTCCTCGGTCTTGGTCGCCTCGGCCGGAATCGTCACCCGGCTCGGCTCACGCTGCGCCGGAACCCCGACCCGAACGGTGCTCCGCACCGAAGAATCGCCGTCGGTATCCGGCGGGTTGCCCGCGGCCGAACCCGGACGCCATGACCACCACGGCATCGTTGAGCACCTCACTCCCCAGCAGACCCATCGCCGGACGTAGCGAGTGGATCCGAGGGCCGACGGTACCCGTACAGGTCGCGGAGGTCATCCCCCCAACGGGAGGGCGCGACCGGACGTACGATGCGGCATCACCCTTTCGGGTGACCACCTATAGGCATAACGGTCAATTTGCTGACTTTCTGTAGCCAGGCAACTCCATATGGTGCAGAAAGACCCACCCACCGTCCTGCGACCCTAACTCGGATGTCTGGGACGGAAACGCCCTGCGGACCAAGAAAACCCATTCGGGAGATCGCCTGAACAAGTCTCTGGGAGACCTCGACGGGCCCGCCGCCGGTCGGCGTGACGACCAGGGCCACATGATCGAGGAGCGCGTCGCGTACGGCTCGCTGACCCACCGCCCGCCCGGCGAGCCCGCCCGCCGACACCTCGCGCAGCGTGCCGGCCGCCGCGGCGGCCAGGCGGGACAGTTCGGCCGCGGCGACCGTCTCGACCGTCTCGCTCGCGGCCGGCGGCAACGGCCAGCGCCACTGCGCGTCCCGCCGCTCGGGCAGCTGATCGCCACCGCCGGCCAGCACCGCCAGCAGCTCGGCGGCCGAGACCGTGGCGTCGTCCGGACCGCGACCGGCGACCTCGCGGGTGACCAGCGCGTCCCAGGGCAGCCGGGCCCAGAGCGCGGTCCGCCCGCCCGAGCCGCGCAGCCGGACCGCCGCACCGGGATCGAGCCGGGTGAGCCGGGCAAGGAAGGCGCCGGCGTCGGGGACCCCGGTCAGGCCGTGTGCGGCGGTCATGACGCCAGGTAGGGACGCAGGAACTCGCGCTCTTCCGGGGTGAGCCGGCGCGGATGGCCGTTGGCCAGGCTGTACGGCACACAGACCGATTTCGCCCGGCTGGCCAGCACCCCGTTGTCGAACAGCTCGTAGGACACGGTGAACGACGCCGCCCGCTGCTCCGAGATCCACATCTCGATGCGGACCGGCTCGCCGTAGTCGACCGGGCGCAGGTAATCGATCTCGTGCCGGGCGATCACGATGCCCTCCTCGAACGAGCCGAGGCCGTGCTCGCGCGCGCCGACGAAGAACATGGCAACGCGCGCCTCCTCGTACAGGGTGAGGAAGCGCGCGTTGTTGACGTGCCCGTACGCGTCCATGTCGGACCAGCGCACGGACGCGTCATAGACGAATTTCTCAGTCACGGGTGAGCTTGCGGTAGGTGACCCGGTGCGGCCGGGCAGCCTCCGCGCCGAGGCGGTCGATCTTGTTCTTCTCGTACGCCTCGAAGTTGCCCTCGAACCAGAACCACTTGTCCGGCTCCTCGTCGGTGCCCTCCCAGGCGAGCATGTGGGTGGCGACCCGGTCGAGGAACATCCGGTCGTGGGAGATGACCACGGCGCAGCCGGGGAACTCGAGCAGCGCGTTCTCCAGGCTGGAGAGCGTCTCCACGTCGAGGTCGTTGGTCGGCTCGTCGAGCAGGATCACGTTGCCGCCGATCTTCAGCGTCAGCGCGAGGTTGAGCCGGTTGCGCTCGCCGCCGGACAGAACCTTGACCGGTTTCTGCTGGTCCGGGCCCTTGAAGCCGAAGGCCGCCACGTACGCCCGGGACGGCATCTCGACCTTGCCGACCATCAGGTGGTCGAGCCCGTCCGAGACGACCTCCCACACCGTCTGGTCGCCGCCGAGACCGGCGCGGTTCTGGTCCACGTAGGACAGCTTGACCGTGTCACCGACCCGCACCGAGCCCTGGTCCGGGTTCTCCAGGCCGACGATGGTCTTGAACAGCGTGGTCTTGCCGACGCCGTTCGGGCCGATGATGCCGACGATGCCGTTGCGCGGCAGCGAGAACGACAGGTTCTCGATGAGCGTGCGCCCGTCGAAGCCCTTGGTCAGGCCGTTCGCCTCGATCACCGTGTTGCCCAGGCGCGGGCCCGGCGGGATCTGGATCTCCTCGAAGTCGAGCTTGCGGGTCTTCTCGGCCTCGCTGGCCATCTCCTCATACCGGTCGAGGCGGGCCTTGCTCTTGGTCTGGCGGGCCTTCGCGTTGGACCGCACCCACTCGAGCTCCTCGGTGAGGCGCCGCTTGAGCTTGGCGTCCTTGCGGCCCTCGACCGCGAGGCGCTGCGCCTTCTTGTCCAGGTACGTCGAGTAGTTGCCCTCGTACGGGTAGGTGCGCCCGCGGTCCAGCTCCAGGATCCAGTTGGCCACGTTGTCCAGGAAGTACCGGTCGTGGGTGATCGCGATGACGGTGCCGGCGTACTTCGCCAGGTGCTGCTCCAGCCAGTTCACGCTCTCGGCGTCGAGGTGGTTGGTGGGCTCGTCGAGCAGCAGCAGGTCGGGGGCCTCGAGCAGCAGCTTGCAGAGCGCGACCCGGCGGCGCTCACCACCGGAGAGCTGGGTGACGTCGGCGTCCGCCGGCGGGCAGCGCAGCGCGTCCATCGCCAGCTCGAGCTGCGAGTCGAGATCCCAGGCGTTGACGTTGTCGAGCTCCTCCTGGAGCTTGCCCATCTCGTCCATCAGCTCGTCGGTGTAGTCGGTCGCCATCTGCTCGGCGATCTTGTTGAACCGTTCGAGCTTGGCCTTGGTCTCGGCCACCGCCTCCTCGATGTTGCCGAGGACGGTCTTGGCGTCGTTGAGCGGCGGCTCCTGTGCGAGCATGCCGACGGTGTAGCCGGGCATGAGCCGGGCCTCGCCGTTGCTCAGGGTCTCGACGCCGGCCATGACCTTCAGCAGGGTCGACTTACCCGCGCCGTTGGGGCCGACAACGCCGATCTTGGCGCCCGGCAGGAAGTTCAGCGTCACGTTGTCGAGCACGACCTTGTCGCCGTGCGCCTTGCGCGCCTTCTCCAGGACGTAGATGAACTGGGCCACGGTGCGCCCTACCTCCGTGATCGTTTGGTTCTGCCTTCAGTCCGCACATGGGTGGCGGGTGGGGCGGTCGGATGGGTGCCGGATGAGTTGCCGAATGCATCTTTCCAGGTCGGCCCCCGGCCACAGATGTCAACCCCGCCGGACGCGTCCTGATTCCCTTATTCGGCCGATACGACCGCTTGCACGTCGTCGTCCTTGCCGCTGACGAAGTGCACGACGAGCTGCCGGCGGTTCACCTCGAAGCTGTTCCCGTCGGACGCGACGGCCGTGTACTCGTCGTTGCCGACCTCTTGCACCCCGTTCAGGAAGAGCGCGTTCTTGCCCTGGATGAGCGGTTCGTCGGCGTCTTGGGTCTTGGGGGTCTTGGACTGGAAGTACAGCTTGCCGCCACCGTCCTGGCAGATCCACACGACGGTGCGCCTCTCCGTGACGATCTTGAAGACCTGCCGCAGGTCGGTCGGCAGTCCGAGCCGGTCCGCGGTTTGGATCACCGCCTCCGGGCAGGCCGGCTCGGACGGCGCCGACGACGCAGACGTATTCGACACACCCTGCGTCTCGTTCGTCTCCCCCGGCCCGGCGCCGCGGCCGTCGCTCCGGTGCCGCTCGCCGAGCATGAACCCCACGGTCCCCGCGATGATCGTGAGAAAGACAGTGGCAATGACCACAGGGAAGAAGATCGGCCGCCGGGGCGGGAATAGATCGTCGGACGGTGTCACAGGCCCAGGATGGCACCCGGCAGCCACCCCGGTCCATCGAGGCTGCGGCAGACTGGGCGAGCCGCGGGCAGCTACGCAAAGTAGGCTCGGGGTGGGAACAGAAACGACCCGGAGGTGCACTCAGCGTGGCCGAACGAAGTTCCTTCGTCGTTGTCGCCAATCGTCTGCCCGTCGATGAGGTCACTACCCCGGACGGGGAGCGCCAGTGGCGCACGAGTCCGGGTGGCCTGGTCACTGCCCTGCATCCCGTGCTCACCCAGCACGGCGGCACCTGGATCGGCTGGGCCGGCGGCACCGGTGAGGCGCCGGAGCCGTTCGAGCTGGAGGGCATCAACATCCATCCGGTGCCGCTGAGCGCCGACGAGTTGGAGCGCTACTACGAGGGCCAGTCCAACGCGACGATCTGGCCGCTCTATCACGACGCCGTCGAGACGCCGGTCTACAAGCGGCGCTGGCGCGAGGCGTACCGGGTGGTCAACCAGCGGTTCGCCGAGGCGGCCGCCAAGGTGGCCGACGACGGCGCGACCGTCTGGGTCCAGGACTACCAGCTCCAGCTGGTCCCGGCCATGCTGCGCGACCTGCGGCCGGACCTCAAGATCGGGTTCTTCCTGCACATCCCGTTCCCGCCGATCGAGCTGTTCATGCAGATGCCGTTCCGGGCCGAGGTGCTGCGCGGCCTGCTCGGCGCCGACCTGGTCGGTTTCCAGCAGCGGCTGGCCGCGCAGAACTTCGTACGGCTCGCCCGGCACCTGCTCGGGCTGCGCTACGAGGGCCAGTCGATCCAGGTGGACGGCCGCAAGGTGAAGGCCGGCGCGTTCCCGATCAGCATCGACACCCGCGAGATGGAGCGGATGGCCGCCGACCCGCAGGTGCAGGCCCGGGCCAAGCAGATCCGCGCCGAGCTGGGCGACCCCGAGACGGTCATCCTGGGCGTCGACCGGCTCGACTACACCAAGGGCATCGAGCTACGCCTCAAGGCGTTCCGCGAGCTGCTCGCCGACGGCAAGCTGAAGGTCGGCGACGCGGTGATGGTGCAGGTGGCCACCCCGAGCCGCGAGCGGGTCGAGCACTACCAGGCGCTCCGGGTCAAAGTGGAGCGCGAGGTCGGGCGGATCAACGGGGAGTTCGGCCGGGTCGGCGTGCCGGCGGTGCACTACCTGCACCAGTCGTACAGCCGGCAGGAGCTGGCCGCGATGTACGTGGCGGCCGACGTCATGATGGTGACCCCGCTGCGCGACGGCATGAACCTGGTGGCCAAGGAGTACGTGTCCTGCCGGGCCGACACCGGCGGCGCGCTGGTGCTCAGCGAGTTCGCCGGTGCGGCCACCGAGCTGCGGCAGGCGTTCCTGTGCAACCCGCACGACCCGGACGGGGTGAAGGACGCGCTGCTGCGGGCGGTCGCGGCCGAGCCGGGCGAGCTCCGCCGCCGGATGCGGGTCATGCAGCGGCACCTGCGCACGCACGACGTCGCCGAGTGGGCCCGGTCGTTCCTCGACGAGCTGGCCTCGGCCTCGGGCGCGTCCGACGTGGCCGGCGCGTCCGAGGCGTCATAGCAGCCCGACGACGTCCCCGATCACCACGGTGGCGGGCGGGCGCAGGCCGGCCTCGGCGACGTCCGCCGCCACCGCACCGAGCGTGCTGCGCAGCGAGCGCTGGTGGGCGGTCGAGCCCTCCTGCACGACGGCGACCGGGGTGTCACCGGGGCGGCCCTCGGCGATCAGCCGGTCCGCGATGGCCGGAAGGTTCTTCAGGCCCATCATCACCACGATCGTGCCGCGCAGCCGGCCCAGCGCCGGCCAGTCGACCAGCGACTGCGGGCTGTCCGGCGCGACGTGGCCGGAGACCACCGTGAACTCGTGCGCGACGCCGCGGTGGGTGACCGGGATGCCGGCCAGGGCGGGCGCGGCGATCGAGCTGGTCACGCCGGGCACGACCAGCACCGGGACGCCGGCCGCGGCGCAGGCCAGGGCCTCCTCGCCGCCGCGGCCGAAGACGTACGGGTCGCCGCCCTTGAGCCGGACCACGAACTTCCCGTCGAGCGCGCGCTCCACCAGGATCCGGTTGATCTCCTCCTGGGCCTTGGACGGGCCGTACGGGATCTTGGCGGCGTCCACGAACTCGACGTCCGGCCGCAGGTCGCCCAGCAGCAGTCCGGGTACCAGCCGGTCGGCCACCACCACGTCGGCGGCGGCGAGCAGGCGACGGCCCTTCACGGTGATCAGCTCCGGGTCGCCGGGCCCGGCGCCGACCAGGGCAACCCCCTTGTACTCCGGCAGGGCGACCGGGTCCGTCTCCAGAGCGTTGGCGACCAGATCGCGTACGGCCATGGCCCGCCGCCGGTCGCCGCCGTCGGTGACCGCCACGGTGACCGGCCCGTGCCGGGTGACGGCCGGCGTCCACGCGGTGGCCGCTTCGCGGTCGTCCGCTCGTACGCAAAAGATGTTGTGCTCTTCCGCGGCCGCACTGACCTGGGCCGCGGCCGCCGGGTCGTCGATCGCGACCTGCACCAGCCAGGCGCCCTCGACGTCGGCCGGCTGGAACCGGCGGGCCGTCCAGGCGGCGCGACCGGCGTCGACGTGCGCCCGCAGCGCGGGGGTGAGCTCGGGCGCCACGATCTCGATCTGCGCGCCCGCCGCGATCAGCGCCGGCACCCGCCGGGTCGCCACCGCGCCGCCGCCGACCACCAGCACCCGGCGGCCGGTCAGCCGCAGCGCCAACGGATAGAGGCTCATTTCTCCGACACTCCGGCCGAGTCGAAGGTGGCGACCTCGTGCAGCACCCGGACGGCGGCGGCGACGACCGGCAGGGCGAGCACCGCGCCGCTGCCCTCGCCGAGCCGCATGCCCAGGTCGAGCAGCGGGGTGAGGCCCAGGTGCGCGAGCGCGACGGTGGCGCCCGGCTCGACCGAGCGGTGCCCGGCGACCATGGCGTCGACCGCGTCCGGAGCGAACGCGGCGGCGGCCAGTGCGCCGGACGCGGCGATCACGCCATCGATGATCACCGGGACCCGGTGGGCGGCGGCGCCGAGGACGAAGCCGGCCAGCGCGGCGTGCTCGAGGCCGCCGACCGTGGCCAGCACGCCCAGCGGATCGGCCGGGTCGGGAGTGTGCTTCGCCAGCGCGAGCGCGACCGTCTCGGTCTTGTGGGCGTACGTCGTGTCGTCGATGCCGGTCCCCCGGCCGGTCACCTGGGCCGAGGCCGCACCGGTGAACGCCGCGATCAAGGCGGCCGCCGGTGTCGTGTTGGCGATCCCCATGTCTCCGGTGAGCAGGCACTTCGCGCCCTCGGCGACGAGCTGCTCGGCCAGCCGGATGCCGGTCTCGACGGCGGCGCGGGCCTCGTCGCGGGTGAGGGCCGGCTCGACGGTCATGTCCCGGGTGCCGCGGCGGACGTTCGCGGCGATCAGGCCGGTTCCCTCGGGCGGCGGGGTCGCCACGCCGACGTCGACCACGGTGACCGAGGCGCCGACCTGGCGGGCGAACGCGTTCACCACCGCTCCCCCGGCCAGGAAGTTCGCCACCATCTGGGCGGTCACCTCCTGCGGCCACGGGCTGACCCCCTGCGCGTGCACGCCGTGGTCACCGGCGAACACCGCGAGCGCGGCCGGCTCGGGCAGCGGCGGCGGGCAGGCACCGAACAGCCCGGCCAGGCGCACCGACAGCGGCTCGAGATCGCCGAGCGAGCCGGCCGGCTTGGTCAGCCGGGCCTGCATCTCGCGAGCGGCGGCCATGGCCGGCTCATCGGCGGGCCGGATCGCCGCCACGGTCGTCTCCAGGGTCACGGTCGCTCCTCGATCAGGTCGGTCAGGGTCGCCACGAAAGCGTCGGTGATCGCAGTGTCGCGCACCGCGATCCGCAGCCAGTCGGAGCCCAGCCCCGGGAAGGTGTCGCCGCGGCGCACCGCGTATCCACGTTCCCGCAGCTCAAGCCTTATTTTGTCGGCGGACGGCAGGCGTACGGTCACGAAGGCACTCGCCGGTGTGCCGGCGACCGTGAGGTTCGGCACGTGCGCGAGTCGCCGGAGCAGGTGGTCCCGCTCGGCCGCGACGCGCGCCGCGATCTCGCGCTCGGCGGCGATCGCGGTGGGTGACGCACAGGCGGTCGCGGCGGCCAGCGCGGGGGTCGAGACGGCCCACAGCGGCTGGGCGGCGGCCAGCCGAGCCACCAGGTCGGAGGCGGCCAGCAGATAACCGATGCGCAGGCCCGCGAGCCCCCACGTCTTGGTGAGGCTGCGCAGCACGACGAGCCCCTCGATGTCTCGGCGCTCGCTGAGCGACTCGGGCTCACCGTCGACGCCATCACGGAACGTGGTGTCGGCGAACGCCTCGTCGACCACCAGCACCCGTCCCGGCCGGGCCAGCCGGGCGATCTCCGCGGCCGGGTGCAGCACCGAGGTCGGGTTGGTCGGGTTCCCGACGAAGACCAGATCGGCGTCGTCCGGGACGAGTCGCGGGTCGAGCCGGAAGCCGTCCTCCGCGCGCAGCAGCACCCGGTCGACCTCGTGCCCGGCGTGACGCAGGGCCGCTTCCGGCTCGGTGAACTGCGGATGCACCACGACCGGGTGCTTCGCGCCCCGCAGGGCCTGGGCGAGCAGCACGAACGCCTGGGCCGCGCCGGCGGTGAGCAGCACCTCGTCGATCTCCCGGCGGTGCCGGCGGGCCACCGCCGCGGTGGCTTCACCATCGTTCGGGTACGCCCGGAGCCGCGTCAACGAGTCCCGGATCGGATCGGCCAGCCACCCCGGCATCGGCTCGTGCCGCACGTTCACGGCCAGGTCGATCAGCCCGGCGCCCACCTCCGTGTCGCCGTGGTGCCCCAGGTCGATCGTCATGCCCATCAGCATGCCGGACGGTTTTCCCCGTCTCACTTCGGCCGTTTCGGGAGTACATGAGCCTTTTTATACCTAGCGTCGAGGTGTGGCAGCCGGAAAGATCGCTCCCCTCGTCCGAGCCGGCCTGATCGCGGGACTCGTGATCGCCGGCCTCGGCTACCCACTCGCCGCCCTCGCCGGCATCGGCGTCAAGGCCGGCGCCAAGGCCCTGGCGTCCATGCCGGAGGAGCTCATCGAGGTTCCGACGGCACAAACCAGCTACGTGTATGCCAGCGACGGCAAGACGCTGCTCACCACGTTCTACGAGGAGTACCGCAAGCCGGTCTCGATCGAGGACATGTCGCCGTACATCACCGAGGCGATCGTCGCGTCCGAGGACGCCCGCTTCTACGAACACCACGGCGTGGACGTGAAGGGCGTGGCCCGGGCGTTCGTGGCGAACCGGCAGGCCGGTGGGGTCTCCCAGGGTGCGTCCACGCTGACCATGCAGTACGTGCGGATGGCGCTGCGGGACAGCGCGAAGACGCCGCAGCAGGCGCTGGAGGCGACCGAGCAGACCACCCAGCGGAAGCTTCGGGAGATGCGGCTCGCGATCGAGCTCGAGAAGAAGCTGTCGAAGCAGGAGATCCTCGAGCGCTACCTGAACTCGGCCTACTTCGGGCACATGGCGTACGGGATCTACGCCGCCTCGCAGATCTTCTTCTCCGAGACGCCGCAGCAGCTCGACCTCACCGAGGCGGCGCTGCTGGCCGGCCTGGTGAAGGCGCCCTCGGCGTACGACCCGGCGGCCGGCGACCAGAAGGCGGCCACCGAGCGGCGCAACTATGTGATCGACCAGATGCTCAAGATGCGCACGATCACGCCGGCCGAGGCCGCCGACGCCAAGGCCACCAGAATCCAGCTGCGGCTGAGCACCCCGCCGAACGACTGCATCTCGATCCCGCCGAAGTACAACGACTGGGGCTTCTTCTGCGACTACCTGAAGTCCTGGTGGGAGGAGCAGCCGGCGTTCGGGCGGACCCCCGACGAGCGGCTGGAGAACCTGCGCCGGGGCGGCTACCGGATCGTCGCCTCCATCGATCCACACATTCAGCTGTCGGCGATGAAGCACGTCCTCGACAAGGAGAAGAAGCGCAGCCGGTACGCGCACGGGCAGGTCATCATCGAGCCGAACACCGGCCGGATCCTGAGCATGGCGGTGAACCGGACCTACTCGCTCGAGCCGAACTCGACGGACCGCAACTACCCGAACACGGTGAACCCGCTGCTCGGCGGCGGCACCATGGCCGGCTACCAGGCGGGCTCCACCTTCAAGATCTTCACGATGCTGGCCGCGCTCGACTCCGGCATGCCGCTGGACACCCAGATCTACGCGCCCGAGCGGTACGTGTCGGAGTACATCACCGCGCCGGGGCCGGCGACCTGCGAGGAACACTTCTGGTGCCCGAAGAACTCCAGCAAGTCGATGACCGGGCGGCAGACCATGTGGAGCGGGTTCGGCAAATCGGTGAACACCTACTGGGTGCAACTGGAGGAGAAGGTCGGCGCGGACCGGGCGGTGGCGATGGCCGAGCGGCTCGGGCTGACCTGGCGCACGAGCGTCGACCGGCAGCTCGCGTCGCCGGAACGCGCCGCCCAGTGGGGTGCCTTCACGCTCGGGGTCACCGACGTGACGCCGATCGAGATGGCGAACGTCTTCGCGACGCTGGCGGCCGAGGGTACCTACTGCGAGCCGCTGCCGGTCCAGGCGATCCTGAATCCGGACGGGTCGCGGGTCAAGTACCGAGGACAGCTGGCCGCCGGGCCGCGCTGCCACCGAGTGATCAGCGTGGACGTCGCCCGGGCGGCGACCGACGCGGCCCGGTGCGTGACCGGATACGGGTCGGCGCGCGGCAGCTGCGACGGGTGGTCGACCTCGCCGATGGTGTACGGGACGCTGCGCCGGCCGGTCGCGGGCAAGAGCGGGACGACGGACAACAACCGGACGGCGTGGTTCTGCGGGTTCACTCCGCAACTGGCCGGGGCGGCCTTCGTCGCCGACCCGGACGACCCGAACGACTACGTGGGGTCGGGACGCTCGACGATCTCGAAATACACCTTCGCCGAGACGCTGCGGGACGCCCTCAAGGGCCGGCCGAAGCTGAAGTTCACCCCGCCCTCCAAGCGAATCGCCTGGTACGGCGACCGCGTCGACGCCGAGTGGGACACCGGCGACTGACCGCTCGGGCCGCCGGGAGGTCGCCCGCGACCGACCACTCACGCCCCCGTGCAGGACTGCGGCAACCGCTCACGACCCCGTGCAGGATTGCGGCAACCGCTCGCGCCGCCCCGCAGGAGTGCGGCAACCGCTCGCGCCACCCGCTCGCGCCGCCCCGCAGGACCCCACCCACATCGCTCGCGCCGACCCGCAGGACCCCACCCCCGCCGCTCACGCCGACCCGCAGGACCCCACGCACGCCGCTCGCGCCGACCCGCAGGACCCCACCCCCGCCGCTCGCGCCGCCCCGCACGCCCGCGCCGCCCCGCACCCCGCACCAACCGCCCGCGCCGCCCCGCACCCCGCGCCAACCGCCCACGCCGCCCTGCACGCCCACGCCAACCGCCCACGCCGGCCCGGCGGACCGGGCCAGCCGCACGACGCCCCGGAAGACCGCGCCAACCGGTCACACCACCGTGGAGGACGCCGGCGGCTGAGCGATCAGGCCGCCGGGGCCGAGCGGCGGCGGCGAGGCGGGCGCCATGCCGGGTCGCGGCCGGCCAGCACGAGTGCCTGGTCGAGCAGGGACGCCTCGTCGGCGGCCGAGGCGACCGGGCCTTGGGCCAGGAATTCGATCAACACCTCGAGGGTGCGCGGGTCGGCGAAATACTCCTGGCCGGTGGCTCGGGCCAGGTCCCAGCTATGCATGATCAACTCGTTCATGGCGACGGTGCCGACGGTGGTGGCGGGCATGGTCACGCCGCCGACCTGGGACGTGCCCGTCCAGGAGGCCGGATCTTTCCAAGCGGTGGCCAGCTCCTCCAGCAGGACGGGCAGGCGACTGCGCCAGTGACGAGACAGGTGCTGCGCGGACGGCGGAGGCGGCGGCTCGGCGGTGCCGGGGGCATCGGTGCGCTTGCGAGCCGCCTGGGCGAACGCGTGGGAGAGGACCATCACATGATCGAGGAGGACGGCGACGGTCCAGTCCGGGCACGGGGTGGGATGGGTCAGCTCGGCGTTGTCGATGCCCAGCAGCAGCGCTCGCAGTTTACGAACCGGCGGGTCGAAATCCAGCGGCACACGATCGGCCACGGTCGTCCTCCTTCGGGTCGTCGCTGTTAACCCCACGTTACGGGTGGGGTACGACACTTTCGCGTCCGAGGAAGGGCGTTTTCGCGGCTGAGCGGGTTTCCGCCCAAGATCTTCCAGCGATCGGGGCGGCCGGTCAGGACGCCGTGATGTCCGCCGTATCAGACAGGTCGGGCACGCCCGCCGCGACCGGGGAGGACAGCTGCTCGGGCGGCGGGGCGGGCGAGGCCGGCTGGCCGTGCGCCGCCAGCGCCGACGTCGGCATCGACACCGTCGGCGGCTCGTCGTGCGACCGCAAACCCGGCCCGGCCACCGGCAGGGAAATCGGCATCGGCGCCGGCTGCGACACCGGCACGGGCTGCGCCATCGGAATCGGCTGCGACATCGGGACCGGCTGCGCCATGGAGACCGGCTGCGCCATGGAGACCGGCTGCGCCATCGGGACCGGCTGCGGCATGGGAACCGGCTGCGACATCGGGACCGGACCGGCGATCGCGGCCGCCACCACCCGCTTGGCGATCTCCGGCGCGGCGGCCCAGTGCAGCCCGAGCTGCGAGGCGTGCACCTGCCGCCAGACGAAGCCCTCCGGGTTTCCGCCCGACCAGGTCCAGGCCGGCACCGACCCGGCCCGAGGCGTGACGATCGCCCGGTGTTGCTTGTAGCCGGTGATGCGGGCGCCGGCCGGGGCGAGATAGGACGCCGTCGGCGCGGTCGCCTCGCGGTAGCCGGCTACCGTCTGGTCGCCGGTCGCCGCCGACGCGTCCAGCACGGCGCACATCGGCCGGCCGTCGAAGTCGCGACCCAGCCAGGGCAGGGCCACGCCCTCGGCCACGACCGGCCAGCCGTCGTGCGCGAATTTGGCGACCGCGTTGCACAGCCGCCGGTTGGCGGAGAGCTCCTCGGCGTACCCCTCGGGCAGGCCCGCACCCACGACCAGCGCGCGCGTCCCGGCCGGCAGCGACTCGTCGCGCAGCGGATCCACCACCGCCACCTCGGCGCCGGCCGCGGTGAGCAACTCCGCCGTCTCCACGTACGTGTACGGTGCGCCCGGGCCGCCCGCCAGCGCGACGATCGGGCGCTGGTCGAACGTCTCGCCGCCGACCGCGTCTCCCGGCGTCCAGATCGGTCCCGGCAGCTGCGGCGCGGCGGTGGCCAGCGCCATCAGCCGATCGAGGTCGAGTCCGCCGAGCACCGCCTCGCCCAGCCGGCGCACCGCCCGGCCGGCCTCGACCGTACGGTGGGCGACCGGCACCGGGCCGTGCGAGCGGGCCGGCAACGCGTTCGGCAGGTCGCCGCGGCGCAGCGCGCCCAGCACCGGCATGCCGATGTCGTCGAGCGCGGTGCGCAGCATCTGCTCGTGGCGCGGCGAGGCGACCCGGTTCAGGATCACGCCGCCCAGGTGGACCATCTCGTCGAACATCCGGAAGCCGTGCACCAGCGCGGCCAGCGAGTGGCCCATCGCCGCCACGTCGACCACCAGCACGACCGGCGCGCGCAGGGTCGCGGCGACCGCGGCGGTCCCGTCGATCTCCGGCTGCCCGGTCAGCGAGTCGAACAGGCCCATCGCGCCCTCGATCACCGACAGCTGCGCGCCCGATGCGCCGTGCGCGAACAGCGGCGCGATGCGCTGCGCGCCCACCAGGCGGGGATCGAGGTTGCGGCCCGGCCGACCGGCCGCCAGACCGAGGTACGCGGCGTCGGTGTGGTCCGGTCCGACCTTGAAGCCCGCCGCCGGGATGCCGCGCGCCGCGCAGGCGGCGAGCAGACCGACAGCGATCGCGGTCTTGCCGTGCCCCGATGACGGCGCGCTCACGACCAGGCGAGGCAGGGCGCTCATCTGTGTTCCCCCCAGGACCCTACGGCGTTTCCCCAGGCAGTCATGCCGAAGAAGTACTGCCGGTCAGGCACAGTACCCGGCCTCGCCGTCCGCCGCCCGGACGCCGGGTAGCCTCGGGGGGTGTACCGGTTCCTGCTGACGCCGCGATGGCTCGGCGCCGCCCTGTTGACCATCGTCGCCGCCGTGATCATGGTCATGCTCGGCAACTGGCAGCTGCACCGGTACCAGGAGCGCAGCGCGATCAACCATCGCATCGACGCCGCTGATTCGACCCAGGCCGTCCCGCTGACCTCGATCATGGCCGCTCCGACCGGCGCCGGTACCGTCGGCGCCGACCCCGGCAAGCGCGTGGCCTGGACAAAGGTCACCGCCACCGGCCGGTACGACTCCGCCAAGGAGATCCAGGCACGGGCCCGCACGGTCAACGGCGACGTCGGCTACGAGATCGTCACGCCGCTCGTGCTAGCGGATGGGACGGCGCTGCTGGTCGACCGCGGCTGGGTGCCGACGCCGGATCTCGGCGCGGCCGCGCCGCCCGTCGTGCCGGCCGCCCCGAGCGGCGACATCACGGTCGTGGGGCAGATCCACCTGTCGGAAAGCCGACCGACGCCGATCGAACATCGGGACGGCCGGCTGGACACCCGGCGGATCTCCGTGCCCCGGCTGGCGCATGAAATGCCCTATCCGGTGTACGGCGCATATCTGCTGCTCACGTCCCAGACCCCGGCAAACGACCAGGCGTTCACGAAGATCCCGATCGACCACGAGGACTCCTGGCAGAACGGCGGCTACGCCGTCCAATGGTGGCTGTTCGCCTGCATGGCGCTGTTCACCTTCGTCTGGCAGGCCCGCAAGGAAGCGCAGGGCGAGTCCCGCCCGGCCGGCGAGGGCGAGCCCGCTCGGAAGCCGAAGGTGAAGCTGAAGGACCGGGTGGCCGAGGCGGACCGCCGGCGCGAGGCCGCCCGCCTGGCCGCCTTGCGCGAACCGGTGGACCGGGTCGCGGAGGCGGACCAGCGCGAGGCCGCCCGCCAAGCCGCCCTGCGCGAACCGGCGGACCCCGTCGCGGAGGCGGATCGGGTGGCAGGGGCGGACCGGGCGGCGAGGGCGGACCGGGCGGCAGGGGCGGACCGGGCGGCAGGGGCGGACCGGGTCGCAGGGGCGGACCGGGTCGCAGGGGCGGACCGGGCGGCAGGGGCGGACCGGGCGGCAGGGGCGGACCGGGCGGCAGGGGCGGACCGGGTCGCGGAGTCCGACCGCAAACGCGAGGCCGCCCGGCAGGCCGCCGGCGCGACCGAATCCGCCGAGTAGGCAGGTCGCGGCGATCATCGGCCACGACTAGGGTCGCGTCATGACCTCCTCGCCGAGCGATCCCTGGGGCGGTTCGGCCCCGCGGCCGGACGATCCGTGGAGCGTTCCGCCCGCGACTCCGCCCGGCGGCTACTCGCCCACGACTCCGCCCGGCGGCAATCCGCCCGTCCAGGCGGCACCCGACCCCGGCCCCGTGATCGTGCAGATCGCGGAGATCTCGGTCACCTCGACGACGGTCCTCACGCCGACCGGCAACCTGCCGCTGGCCGGGTCGCACTGGCAGGTCAACGACTACTGGTTCAGCCAGCAGCGCATCCCCCGATGGGCGATCATCGTGGCGATTGCGGGCTTCTGCGTGCTGACCGTCTTCAGCCTGCTCTTCCTGCTGGTCAAGGAAACGGTGATGCAGGGCACGGTGCAGGTGACGGTGACCAACGGCTCACTCCAGTACGTCGCCCGCATCCCGGTCACCGACCAGGCGACCGTGACCAGCATCAACCAGCAGGTCAACTACGTCCGCACGCTCGCCGCCCTGTAGACCGTCAGCCCCCGTCCCGCCAGCCCCTGGCCGCCCACGCAGTGCGCCACTCATGCAGCGCGCCACCCCCGCAGCGCACCGCCCCACGCAGCGCACCGCCCCACGCAGCGCACCGCCCCACGCAGCGCACCGCCCCACGCAGCGCACCGCCCCACGCAGCGCACCGCCCCACGCAGCGCACCGCCCCACGCAGCGCACCACCCCACGCAGCGCACCACCCCACGCAGCGCACCACCCCACGCAGCGCGCCGCCCACCCAGCAGGTCGCTAGTCGGCCGGGCCGGCGGGGCGGGCGCCGAGCGTGCGGACCGTGTCGATCGTGTCGGCCTCGGTGGGCGGCTTGTCGTCGCGATAGCGCAGCACCCGGGCGAAGCGCAGGGCCACGCCGCCGGGATAGCGCGGGGACGTCTGCACGCCGTCGAAGGCGATCTCGACCACCTGCTCGGGGCGCACCTGGACCACCCAGCCGTTGTCGCTGACGGCCAACTCCTGGAAGCGGGTCGTCTGCCAGCGCAGCAACTCGTCGGTGAGGCCCTTGAAGGTCTTGCCGAGCATCACGAAGCCGCCCGTCGCCGGGTCGAGTGCGCCGAGGTGCAGGTTGGACAGCCAGCCCTTGCGCCGGCCGTGACCCCACTCGACCGCGAGCACCACCAGGTCGAGCGTGTGCCGGGGTTTGACCTTGACCCAGGCGGAGCCGCGGCGGCCGACGTCGTAGGGCGCATCGGTGGCCTTCACGACCACGCCCTCCTGCCCGTCGGCGAGGGCCGCGGCGAACGCGGCCGCGGCCTGCTCCTCGCTGGTCGCGGTGGTGCGGCCGACGATCAGCTCGGGCGGCAGCGCGTCGTCGAGAGCGGCCCAGCGGACCCGGCCCGGCTCGTCGAGCAGGTCGGTGCCGTCGAGGTGGAGCAGATCGAAGAAATATGGCACCAGGGCGAGCGGCGCCTTGCCCGCACCCCGGGTGGCGGCGCGACTCGACGTCTCCTGGAACGGGCGGGGGCGACCGGTCGTGTCGAGGGTCATCGCCTCGCCGTCGAGCACCGCCTCGCGCACCGGAAGCTTGCGGACCATCGCCACCACCTCGGGCATCCGGGCGGTGATGTCGTCGAGGCTGCGGGTGAAGACGGCCACCTCGTCGCCGGAGCGGTGCACCTGGATGCGGATGCCGTCGAGCTTCACGTCGACCGTGGCCGGTGCGCCGGTGGCGAGCAACGCGGCGGCGACGTCGGGGGCGCTCTGCGCGAGCATCGGGGTCAGCGGGGTGCCGACCCGCAGATGGATCTCGGCGAGCGCGGCCGCGCCACCGGTCAGGGCGGCGACCGCCACCTGCTTGAGATCGCCGGAGAGCAGCAGCGCCCGCCGGACCGCGGTGAGTGGCACCTCGGCGGCCCTCGCGATCGCGTCGGCGAGCAGGCCCGCCTGGGCGCCCTGCCGCAGCTCGCCGCCGAACAGCCCGATCAGCAGCCGCTGCTCGTCGGCGGTCGCCGCGCCGAACAGCGCACCGAGCAGGTCACGCCGGCGCGCCTGGGAGCCGGCCCCCGACACCACCGAGATCTCGGCGATCGCCGCGTCGACCGCGCCGACGGTGAGCGTGGCCTCGGCGGCGGGCGGCGGACGATCGCGCAGCCCGGCATAGCCCACGCCGGTCTGCCGCTGCCGCAGCTCGCCGGCGAGGAACGCGGAACCGGCCGCGATCTCGCCGGGATCGAGCCGGCGCAGCGCATCGGCCAGGAGCTCGACCTTCGCCTTGCGCCCGGAGGTGGCTGTCACGGCGGCCGAGGTGGCCGCCAGGTCAAGGAACCGCACGGCCCCATCCTGGCAGCCACCTCTGACAATTTTCGCCCGCTCGGGTGGTCCGACCCCCGGACCGCTGAGCTGGGAGCACCGCGGATCAGGCGGCGAGCGGCTCGGCGATGCGGAAGCCACGCGCCCGCACCGCATCGGCGACCCGCGTGACCTGCGCATCGAGCGCGCAGAGCGAGGCCGAGATCTCCTCGAGGTGTTCGGTCAGGGCGGAATCGTCCCACCCCTCGACATCGACATGATCGAGCGCCAGCGCGGCCGCTCGCAGCCGCGCGATGGACTCGATCCGATCATGGGAACGGAGCCGATCGATGGTGTTACGCGGCCCGACAGGCATCGGCCGCACCAGGACAGTTACCGAGGCATCATTCGAACGCATGTTCGAAGTCTACCGGTCCGCTCCCGGTTGAGACCACTGAGGACCGACTCCAAAATCCTTATCCGGTCATCAGCGGCGGGAACTGCTGCAAGGCATCGGCGGGAAGGGCGGCTGCGGCCACGAAGCCGTCGGGGCGGATCAGGTAGAGGTGGGCCGGGCGGAGAAAAGTGTCGGGGGCCTCGGGGAAGATGTGGACCGGGACGCCGAGGTCGGGGATGTCGGTGACCCGGACCCCGCCGTAGGCGTGGATCTGCCACTGGAGGGAGCGCAGCGGCAGGTAGTTGTCGCCGGTCCACGGGAGGCGGCGGCCGACCACGGCGTCTCGGTGGCCGCCCGACGCCTGCTCGGCGCCGGGGGTCATCCAGTAGTGGATGCGGGTCTGGGAGACGTATTGGAAGAGCCGCGAGCCGCCGCGGGTGTTCGGCAGCACGCGGACGCCGATGGGTGCGATGAGCGGAACGATCAGCCGCCGCATCGCACGGGAAAGGGGGGTTTGTGAGGTGACGCCGGCAAAGATCCGGTCGGTGGTGCCGACCAGGCGCTTCGCGACCGGGCGGCGTTCGGCCTCGTAACGGTCGAGCCACTTGTCGCGCCGGCGGCCCTGGAGCACGTCGGCCAGCTTGAAGGCGAGGTTGTGCGCGTCCTGCAGACCGGTGTTCATCCCCTGGCCGCCGACCGGGGAGTGCACGTGCGCGGCGTCGCCGGCCAGGAAGAAGGGGCCGTCGCGGAAGGCCGCGGCGATCCGATGGTGCACGCGGTAGGTGGCGAACCAGCGGGACCGGTCATAGGTGACGGCGAACTTGCGCAGGCGGGGGCGCACGTCCTCCTCGGCCAGCTCGCCGTCGCCGTCCTCGTCGCGGACCAGGCCGATCAGCCGCCACGAGCCGCGGCCGCGCATCGGGAAGGCGAGCAGGAAGTCGTCGGTGCCGGGGCGGACGTTGATCGCGCCTTCGACCAGGCCGCCGGCCGCGACCGCGTCGAGGACGTAGAAGCGGTGCGGGTTCGTCATGCCCTCGAACGCGATGCGGCGATGCTTGCGGATCGCCGAGTTCGCGCCGTCGCAGCCGACGCAGAACCGCGCCCGTACGGTGTCGTTGCCGACCTTGGCCTCGACGCCGGCCTCGGTCTGCCGGACCGCGGTGACCGCGGTCTCCCAGCGCACGTCGAGGCCGAGCTTCTGCAGGTTCTCGTGGAGGATCTCCTCGTTCCGGCTCTGCTCGAGAACCTCCAGGTACGGGTACGGCGTCACGCCCCGGCCGAGCGGGCCCAGCGGCACCCGGCCGAAGGCACGGTCGAGGTAGCCGGGCGCGAGCGCGTCGGCCCGCTGCGCCGCGGCCAGCACGAGGTCGCCGAGGCCGAGCTGGTCGTAGATCTCCAGACTGCGGGCCTGCACGACGAGCGCCCGGGACTCCCGGGTGGGCCCGTCCTTGCCATCCACGATGATCACGTCGACCCCGAGCTTGACCAGCCAGTTCGCCAGCATCAGCCCGGTCGGCCCGGCGCCCACCACCAGCACGTCGCACGTCAGGTCGGCCATCGGCGACCAGCCTCCTCAGGTCGTGAGGGCCTCCGCCACGTTCTTGAGCAACAGCGCCTCGGCCAGGCACGCCCGCTCGAACTCGGCGAGGTGCAGGCTCTCGTCCGGGCCGTGCGCTCCGGAATAAGGGTCCTCGACGCCGGTGACCAGAATGGACGCCTTCGGGAAAAGCTCCTGGAAGGTCGCGATGAACGGGATCGATCCGCCGACGCCCATGTCGACCGGCTTCGCGCCGTCCCAGGCGCTGGTGAAGGCGGCGCGGGCGGCCTCGAAGGCCGGTCCGGTCGCGTCGATCACGCAGGGCGAGCCGTCGCTCTCCAGCGTGACCTCGACCTGCGCGCCCCACGGCACGTGCTTCTCCAGGTGGGCGCGGACCGCCGCGTACGCCGACTTGGGGTCGTCGCCGGGCGCGAGCCGTACGCTGATCTTGGCTTTGGCGGCGGGTTGCAGCGCGTTCGCCGCCTCGAGGGTGCGCGGCGCGTCGACGCCGAGGACGGAGATCGCCGGCTTCGTCCAGATGCGATCGGTGATCGTGCCGTGGCCGATCAGCCGGACGCCGTCGAGCACGCCGCCCTCGTGGCGGTAGCGGTCCTCCGGGTAGTCCACGCTGGCGCCCTCGCGCCCGACCAGGCCGTCGACCGCGACCTCGCCGTCGTCGTCGTGCAGGCTGGTCAGCAGGCGGGCGAGGACCATCAGCGCATCCGGGATCGGGCCGCCGAACATGCCGCTGTGCACGGCGCTCTTGAGCACCTTGACCTCGGCGAACAGGTTGACCAGGCCGCGCAGCGAGGTGGTCAGCGCGGGCCGGCCGATGTCCCAGTTGCCGGAGTCGGCGATGACGATCACGTCCGAGCGCAGCTCGTCGGTGTGCGCCGCGATGATGTCGTTGAGCGAGTCGGAGCCGTACTCCTCCTCGCCCTCGACGAACACGACCACGCCGACCGGCAGGTCGTCGCCGAACGCGCGCAGGGCGGCGACGTGCGCCAGCACGCCGGCCTTGTCGTCGGCGGCGCCGCGGGCGTAGAGCCGGCCGTCCCGCTCGACCGGCTCGAACGGGTCGCTGGTCCAGAGCGCCGGGTCGCCCACCGGCTGCACGTCGTGGTGCGCGTAGAGCAGCACCGTCGGGGCGCCGGCCGGCGCCGCCTTGCGGCCGATCACCGCGGGCTGGCCGCCGTGCCGCACGATCTGCACGTCGAGGCCACAGCCGCGGAGCAGCTCGGCCACCGCCTCGGCGGACCGCTCGACCTGAGAGTGGTCGAAGCCCTCGAAAGCGATGCCCGGAATCCGGACAAGCCGCTCCAGGTCGGCACGGACTCCGGGCATCTCCCGCGCGATCGCGCCGCGCAGGTCGGTTTCGCTCAAGCTCATGAACCAGACCCTACCGGTCTAGCTCGGGGTTTCCCCGTCGCTGCGGCCTCGGCCGGAGGCCCAGGAGCGGGCGCCGCGGACGGCCGAGCCGGCCAGGTCGCCGGCCCCGTCGCCGACCTTGCGCAGCACGTTGATCAGCGGGTCCTGGGAGGTGGTGAAGGTTTCCCGGTACGAGTTGGCGGCCGCCTTCACCTCATCGGCGACCGAGGCGTCGCCGTCCGAGTCGCGCCGCGGGTACTCGCCGGAGAGGATCCTCGCGTACTCCCCCGAGTCGATCCACTTGCGCAGGTCGGCGGCGCGCGCGACGGGCACCGGGTGGGTGCTCCAGACGGTCATGCCGATCTTGTGGATGCTGTCCCGGAGGTCGCCGCCGCTCTCGTACTCGCCGGCCTGCTCGAGGAACGCGGCGGTGTCGATCTGCGACAGGTCGCCGCCGCCGGCCAGCTTCATCAGCAGCCGGGTCGAGGCGGCCGGGTCCTGGCCGGCGAGCAGGCCGGCACGGTCGGCGGAGAGCTCAGCCTTGCGCCACCACTCGAACATCGCCGCGATGATCGCCCGCAGCGCGATCGCGCCGATCGGCAACCAGGCCAGCGAGACGGTCCACCGGGTCAGGATCATCATGATCGTGCGGTAGACCGCGTGGCCGCTGCGCACGTGACCCAGCTCGTGGCCCAGCATGGCGCGCAACTCGTCGTCGTCGAGCCGCTCCACCGCCCCCGTGGTGATCACGATGAATGGCTTGTCCAGGCCGATCGCCGAGCCGTTGATGATCGGGTCCTGCGCCACGTAGAGCTCGGGCAACTCGGTCACGTCGAGCGTGGCGGCGGCCTCGGTGAAGCGCTGGTAGATCCGCGGGTACTGCCGATGGTCGACGCGGATCGCGCTGGACAGGAACTGCAGACGGAAGCCGCGCTCGTTCCACATCCCGAAGAATGCCTTGATCAGATCGTCGAAGCCGCGCAGCTCCCGCAGGGCGGTCAGCGCGCCGCGGTCGGCGGGATGCTCCCAGGCCCGGGAGCTGATCCCGGTCAGCGTGACCCGCCGGCGTACCGGACGGCTCTCCTCGTCGGTCATGAATCCACCCCGTCCTGTCCACTGCGCCGGCTTTCGCGCTGGTGTAACCGCTCATGCAGGCGCGTGAAGCGGTCGTCGTCGGTCGTGGCCGCGCCGTCGACGATCAGGTCGGCGGCCTCGGCCGTCTCGTCCTCGGCGAAGTGCCGATTTTCGGCAGCACGCCACCGCTCAAGGTACGCCCGGAACGCAACGCTGTCGTCACCGTCGCGTGCCACCGCCCGCCGCAGGCGCAGATCGGCGGGTGCGGTCACGAACACCGCGAGGGACAGCTCAGGACGAATCTCGCGCCGCGCGGCGCTGACACCTTCCAGCAGTACGGCGGCAGCCGGGTCGACGGTGAGCGGCGGCCCGGCGAACTTCCCGAGGTGCCATTGGTAGCGCAGGTAGGTGGCGGTCTCGCCGCGCCGCAGCGGGCCGAGCACCTCGCGTTCCAGGCGCTCCCAGAAGGTGAACTGGTCGTCCCAGCCGTCGAGCAGATCGTCGGTGTGCACGACCGGGGCGTCCAGCTGCTTGGCCAGCCGCAGCGCGAAGGACGTCTTGCCGGCCCCGCTCGGTCCGTCGACGGCGATGAGCCGCGAGCCACCGAACCTGGGCGGCATTTGCTCGACTTCTGCGGCTAAATCGGCGTATCTCATGTCGGGGCCCCGGGCGGCACGAACGGCAGCCGCGCGGACGGGCCTCGTTCGATCAGGCGCCACAGCGCGTCCGTGTCGACGTGCTCCTCGACCAGGTCGCCGAGCACGTCGAGGGCCCGCTCCCGGACCGCGGCGAACCGGGTGTCCGGCGCCACCGCGAAGCCGTGCCGGCCGGCCTGCCGCGCCGCCTCGGTCAGGAAGCGGCGGCGGAACTCGTCGTTCTCGAACGCACCGTGCCAGTGCGTGCCGCTGACGTTGCCGACCACCGCGCCCTCGGGCCGGCCGTCGGCGTACCGCAGCAGCGGCGCGGGCTCGCCGCGGGACACGAAGCCGTGGTGGATCTCGTAGCCGCGCACCGGGGCGCCGAACCCCTCACCCACCGGCCGGGCGAGGATCTTGCGCGGGCCGAACGTGATGCCGACCGGCAGCAGGCCCAGCCCGGGTACCCGGCCGCGGCCGCTCTCCACCTCGTCGTCGATGGTTTCGGCGAGCATCTGGAAGCCGCCGCAGATGCCCAGCAGCGGCTTGCCGGCGGCTGCGTGCCGGCCGATCGCCTCGGCCAGGCCGGACTCGCGCAGCCAAGCAAGGTCGCCGACGGTGGACTTCGAGCCGGGCAGGACGACCAGGTCGGCGTCCGCGATGTCG
Organism: Actinoplanes sp. KI2; assembly: GCF_025630775.1. Classification (GTDB taxonomy): domain Bacteria; phylum Actinomycetota; class Actinomycetes; order Mycobacteriales; family Micromonosporaceae; genus Actinoplanes. The sequence continues at coordinate 258,541 of NZ_JAOSZE010000003.1, read as the reverse complement.
GCGGGCTCGACGGTCAGCTGCACCCGGACCCCGGGCTCGGCGGCCAGCGCCTCGGCGTCGGTGGCGTTCGAGATGCGCGGCAGACGTACCACGGCCACCCGCAGCCACTGGTCGCCGCGCGGTGGGCCGGGCCGCCCGAGGGTGCGGCCGTAGGCCAGCGAGTCCTCGGCGTCCAGCCAGACGTCGAGGTGGAACGGGAGGACGCCGTACACGGGCCGGCCGGTCGCCTCGGTGATCATGTCGAGGCCCGGCCGCAGCAGGCCGGCGTCGCCGCGGAACTTGTTGATCACGAAGCCGCTGACCAGCGCCTGGTCCGCGCGGCTCAGCAGCGCGAGGGTGCCGTGGAACGCGGCGAAGACGCCGCCCCGGTCGATGTCACCGACCACGATCGTGGGCAGGCCGGCGTGCCGGGCCAGGCCCATGTTCACGAAGTCGCCGTCCCGCAGGTTGATCTCGGTGGGGCTGCCGGCGCCCTCGCAGATCACCGCGTCGTACTCGGCGCGCAACTCGTCGAGGGTGGCCCACGCGGTGGCGGCCAGCCGCTCGCGCATCGATCGGTAGTTACCGCCGGTGACCGTGCCGACCGCCTCGCCGAGCAGGACGACCTGGCTGGACCGGTCGCTGCCCGGCTTGAGCAGCACCGGGTTGAACCGGATGTCGGGCGGCAGGCCGCACGCCGCGGCCTGCATCGCCTGCGCCCGGCCGAGCTCGCCGCCGCGGCCGTCCGGCCCGACCACCACCGCCGAGTTGTTCGACATGTTCTGTGCCTTGAACGGCGCGACCTTGACCCCGCGACGGTGCAGCCAGCGACAGATGCCGGCGGTGACGACGCTCTTGCCCGCATCGGACGTGGTGCCGGCGACAAGCAGCCCGCCGGTCATCGCCGGCTCCGGCGGGCCAGGGCCAGGGTGGCGGCGATCGCGGTGGCGGCCACGCCCACCGCGCCGGAAAGCCGGGCCGCGCGCCGCAGGTGCACGGCCGAGGGGCGCGGGCCGTCGCCGAGGAGCGGCCGCACCTCGCTGCGTCCGAAGTAGATGTTGCGGCCGCCCAGGCGCACGCCGAGCGCGCCGGCCATGGCCGACTCGCACTGCCCGGCGTTCGGCGAGGGGTGATCGTTGCGGTCCCGCCGCCAGACCCGCAACGTCTCCCCCGGCGAGCCGCCGGCCAGCGGGGACGCCGCGATCGTGAGCAGGCCGGTCAGGCGGGACGGCAGCAGGTTGAGCGCGTCGTCGAGCCGGGCCGAGGCGGTGCCGAACCGCTCGTACCGTGCCGAGCGGTGGCCGACCATGGCGTCCAGCGTGTTGGCCGCCCGGTAGGCCAGCAGGCCGGGCAGCCCGAGCAGGCCGCCCCACACCAGCGGGGCCACGACCGCGTCCGACGTGTTCTCGGCGACCGACTCGACCGTGGCGCGGGCCAGTTCGGGACCGTCCAAGGTCGACGGATCGCGCCCGCAGAGGTGGCTGAGTCGCTCGCGGGCCGCCGGCAGGTCGCCGTGGTCCAGGTGACCCGCCATGATCCGGGACTCGCGGCGCAGCCCACGGCCGCCCAGCACCGTCCAGGTCGCGGCGGCCACCAGGGTCGCCCGCGCGACAGGGTGGCGCCGGGTGGCACGGGCCGCGGCCAGGCCGGCCAGCGCCGGCCCACCCACCGCCAGCGCGGCGAACGCCACGCCCGACCGGCGATCGGGCCGGTAGAGGCGGCGTTCGAGCGCACCGGCGGCCGTGCCGAAGCCGGCCACCGGGTGGAACCGTCGTGGGTCGCCGAGCGCCGCGTCGAGCAGATAGCCGGCCACCAGGCCGGCCGCGTCCGCGCCCGCCATCTGCGGTCACTCCCCCCGTTCAGCTGTCATGCCGGTCATGGGCAAAGGCTGCACACCCAGACTGCCCGCTCCGCGTCCCCCGCGGGGAACGGAACCGGCACCTGCTCGCCCCAGACGAGGGCGCCGGGCGCCCGGTCCTCCAGGAACTCCTTGACGATGCCGTGCAGGTTGCTCGTCGCCTGGTAGGGCGCGTCGAACGGCAGGGCGTCGTATCCGCACGAGACGGTCGAGCACCGCAGCTGCCCGGCGTCCTCGTCGTGCCAGACGTAGAAGGTGGCCGGCCCCGCGTACGGCAACATGGCCACCTGGGTGCGCAACAGCTCGGCGGTCTCCTCGAAGGCGGTGACCACCTCGTCGGCGGACATGCCCATGCGCTCGTGCGGTGGTGCGCCGAACCAGCTCGTGTTGGCGCGCTCGGCGTCCCGGTCGTGGGGCGAGAGCACCAGGGTCTCGCCCGCGATCGCGCGGATCTCCTTCAACAACACGGGCCCCAGTCTGCCCGGAGAACCCCCGCGCGGGCCAACCGGGCGGGCCGCCCCTGTTCGGACGACCTAATCCGAACAGGGGCCACCCGGGTCAGGCCGCGACCGGCTCCCGCTTGGTGCGGCGGGTGCGCCGGACGGTCGGCGGATGATCCGCGACCAGGCGTTCCACCTCGATCGCCAAATCCTCGTCCGGTTCGGCTGCGGGCTCCTTCGCTCCGGCGAGCATCGGCTCGACCTCGCGCTCGTGTCCGCGTTCGGACTCGGGCTCGGATTCAAACTCGCGCTCGGGTCCGGGCTCGGACCCGGACTCGCCGACGACGATCGGCGCGGGCTCGACGAAGGTCGGCTCGCCACCGTCGGGCAGGCCGTCACCGAACGAGATCGGCGCCTCCTCGTCGGTCACCGGGAGTGACGACAGGCCGGCTACCATCGCGTCGGCCGCGCCGTCCTCGAGCAGCGCGACGCCCTGACCGGCCTTGCTCCGGTAGAACCGGCTCCGGCCACGGGCCAGATCGTGACCGATGGCATAGGCCTCCATCTCGTACGAGATCCGGGGGTTGCCGTTCTCGTCCTTCCAGTCCCGGGTGTAGAGCCGCCCCGAGACGATGACCGGATCGCCGACGGCTACCGACGAGGCGACGTTCTCGGCCAGCCGCCGCCAGGCGACCACCCGAACCCGCACGCTGTGACCGTCGACCCAGCGGTCGTTCTCGCGGTCGAAGCGCCGGGCCGTCGAGGCGACCCGGAAGTTGGCCACGAGCGCGCCCGTGCTCGGGATGCGGCGCCATTCCGGCGCGACGAGGACGTTTCCCACGATGACCAGGTTGGTTTCGAACACTTGTGCCCTCCTGAGGCGGTTACCTGTGAGGCCGAGAGCATGCGCCTGATCCCGTACGCGGCGCTGATTTTGATCTTTGGGTTGGGGACGAAAGCCGACATGTGAATTTCGCCGTTTCGGCCCGTGGATCTGATACGGCGAACGCATACCGGTGGGTAACCTTGCGGCGTGGAGATCGACGTCTTGGGACCGCCCTACGAGCGGCACACGATCGACCTGGGCACCGACGACGAGGGCCCGGTCGTGGCCACCCTCGTGCGTCGCCGCGCCGACCGGCCCTCTCGCCGTGCCGTCCTCTACGTGCACGGCTTCGTGGACTACTTCTTCCAGACGCACCTGGCGGACTTCTTCGTCGAGCGCGGCTGGGACTTCTACGCCCTCGACCTGCGCAAGTACGGCCGCAGCCTGCTGCCGCACCAGACCCCGAACTTCGCCCGCAGCCTCACCGACTACTTCCCCGAGCTGGACGAGGCGGCCCGGATCATCCGCGAGGAGGACGGCCACGACCAGATGCTGGTCAGCGGCCACTCCACCGGCGGCCTGATCACGTCGCTGTGGTCGCATGCGCGGCAGGGCCAGGGCGTGATCGACGGCCTGTTCCTGAACAGCCCGTTCTTCGACTTCAACGTGCCGTGGGTGGTGAAACGCCCGCTGATGGCGGCGGTGGTCGGCGTCAGCGGCCGCACCCCGTACCGGAGGATCCCGACGGCGTCGCTGGGCCTCTACGGCGAGAGCCTGCACACCGACCACCGTGGCGAGTGGACATACGACCTGGCCTGGAAGCCGATCGCCGGCTTCCCGGTGACCACCGGCTGGCTCAACGCGATCCGGCGCGGCCAGCGACGCCTGCGCGCCGGCCTGTCCATCGACGCGCCGGTGATGGTGGCGTGCTCCACGCGTACGTTCCGGGGGCGGGCCTGGTCGGAGGACGTCCGGATCAGCGACGTGGTGCTGGACGTCGAACACATCGTGCGCTGGGCGCCCCGCCTCGGGCCGCGGGTGACGATCGCCCGTTTCGACGGCGGCATCCACGACCTGACCCTGTCCGGGAAGGAGGTGCGGGCGGAGGTGTTCCGCGAGCTGGCACGCTGGGTGGACGCCTTCCTGCCGGCCCCGGGCACGCCCGAGATCGACGTCCCGCCACCCCCGGAAGACCGGACGGACGACAAGACCCAGGCGACCGCCTAGTATGTGCCTGGCCAGCGCTCGTAGCTCAGCGGATAGAGCAACGGACTTCTAATCCGTCGGTCGCAGGTTCGAATCCTGCCGGGCGCGCCTTACAAAACGGCATTGACCTGCTGTTTCTCTTCATCGGCGCGGCGATTCTCATTTATCTCCGTCGATGCCCTAAGGGCCCGTGAGCCCGGCGGTTCGCGCTCGCGTCCGGCGCGGCCTCCGCCGCTTCGCGGGCGACCTCGGGCCGGACGCTGGTGTTAGGTGGCGGAGGTCAGCGTGTGCGACGAGTGGCCGAGCATCTCTTGCACGACCTTCTCCACGCCGGCCGCAAGGGCGACGGTCGCGGCGCCAAGGCGGGGGTCGTGGAACCGGATGGACGGCAAGCCGCTGCGCCGCGCGAGCCGGTCAAATGGTCCGGCAGCCAATCCGGCTCGACCCATTCCCCGTCTTCACGGATGAATACGGGCCGCTATCCGCCCAAGCTTTCCTCCGCCCCTGAATCGAATCGGCTTCGCGTCCTCAGTGGACCGGCTGGGTCTCGCCCAGCCGGTCCACATTCGGCTCAGGAGCCGCCGTACGGGCCGCCAAGATTTGTTTGGTGGTTCGTCAAGTAGAGGCTGCCACCACCGAGGGAGTTGCCAGAACCGAGCTGCGTGACGCCGATATTGGACAGCGCGATCTGGTTGCTGACGTTGATCTGCATCGGGTACGGGACGCTACTGAAGCCCCCGTAAGCACTGCCGGCGTTGCAGCACGGCCCCGCGACGCTGGGGGCTGCGGACGCAGGCCCCGCGAGCGCGAGGCTCGCGCCTGCGGCGACCAGCAGGCCGGCCGAGTAGAGGACCGTACGACGCATGAGATTTCCTTTCAGGCCAACGCTGTGCGGAGGCACCGCTCCCACGAGTCTGGGCGCCGGGCCAGCGGGCGACATATGCGTTATTTCGGGCGAGGAGCCTAGGGTTTCGTTGCCGGCGGAAGCGAGCCGGCGGACCGCCAGGTGGCCGGGGTCGCACTCGACTCAGCCGGCACGACCGGCCAGGCGAAGCCTGGCCGGTCGCTGTCCTGCTTAGCAGGGGTACAACACGCAGTAGCTGTTCGACTGCTGGTTGAAAACGCCGACCGGGCTGTTGGTACCAAAGCTGGTGCCGCTAACCGACCCGACCCACTGGTTGCTGTAGTTGTTCTGGAACCCCGACTGGAGGGGCGGCGTGTAGTAGACCGGCGGGGTGTAAGTCCCCGGCGCGGCAACGGCGGGGCCGGCAAGCGCGAGGCTGGTGCCCGCGGCGACCAGCAGGCCAGTCGTGAACAAAATGGTACGACGCATGAAACTCCCTTTCAGAACAAGCGATGCGACCGCATCGCCGCCATGATCTTGGATCACGAAACATCCGAAAATCTGCATTTCCGGCACGTGGTCGGGAGTTTGACCCGCAAGTGGCATATCTGCATGTTGCATTTTGCGCGGCCATGACGATCATGTTTCCGGCGTGTTATGCGAACCCGGCCTCCGTCGCTTCCCGGGCGGCGGCGCGGGCAGCCGCGGGCGGTAGCTTGGCACCGTGGATTACCTGGTTGAGCTTCGGCGTGAGCTGGATGCGTTCGGGGCCGTGTTGGATGGGGACCTGTCGGCTCCGGTTGAGCACTGCGGCAGCTGGCGGCTGGTGGATCTGGCCGTCCACATGGGAGCGGGGAACCTGTGGGTCGTCGCGGCCGTACGGGAGGGGCACGGCAGGAGCTACGACGAGGGTGCCGCGCCCCGTGACCGGGCCGGGCTGCAGGCCTGGTATGCCGAGACGGCGGACGCGCTCGTGCGGGCCCTGTCGGTTGATCCCTCGACCGAGGCGTGGACGTTCTTTCCGCCGCACACGGTCGGGTTCTGGCGTCGGCGCCGCAGCCAGGAGACGCTGATGCATCGGTGGGACGCCGAGCACGCGCTCGGTTCGGCAAACGCGTTGAAGCCGGCGCTCGCCGCCGACGGTGTCGCCGAGGTGTTCGACACCATGGCGCCCCGCATGATCGCCAAGGGGGCCGCCACCTATCCCGAGCGGGCCGTACGGATCATCGCCACCGACGACGGCCGCTGCTGGACCTATGGGGCCGGTGAGCCGGTGGCCGAGGTGTCGGGCACGGCCGAGGATCTGCTGCTGATGTTGTGGGGACGCAAGCCGCGGGACGCTGGATCACTGACCTGGGCCGGGGACCGCGCGGCGGGGTGGGGTGTGCTGGCCGGGCCGCTGGTGCCCTGAGTCGAGACATCGGCGGAAACGGCGGAAACAAAGCCGGGGCCGGCCAGGCATCCCTGGCCGGCCCCGTTTGGCTCAGTTGCCGGCGGACTGGCCGACTGCCTGCGAGGTGCTGCTGTTCAAGGTGACGTTGCCGCCGTAGTTGTACACGATCTGGTTGGTGATGGAGGTCAGGTTCGCGATCTGGTTGTTCAAGTTGCCCCGATTTCCGAGCTGACCCATGAAGCCGCGGCCCGGTCCCTGACCCCGGAAGCTCGGTCCCTGTCCTCGGAAGCCCGGCCCCTGGCTACCGAAGCCCGGCCCCTGTCCTCGGAAGCCCGGCCCCTGTCCCCGGAAGCCCAGCCCCTGACCGTGGAAGCCCGGCCCGTGACCGCGGAAGCTCGGCCCGTGACCCCGGAAGCCAGGCCCTTCGTGGAAGCCCGGCCCCTGACTCCGGAAGCCGCAGCAGTGATTCGCCGCGCTGTCGGGGGCTTGGGGAGCGGCGGACGCGGGGCCCGCGAGCGCGAGACTCGCTCCGGCTGCCATCAGCAGGCCGGCCGGATAGAGGAGTATGCGACGCATAGATGTTCCTTTCGGACCAAAGCAGTGCGGGCGCACTGCTCCGGCGAGTCTGGGCCACCAGACTCCGGAAAGGGCACATATATGGGCTGTTTCGGAGCAAATACTCCGGAAATTCCCCTATTAGTGGTGAAATACGCGCCGACGGCGACCGGCCAGGCGTAGCGCCTGGCCGGTCTTGGCCGACTTACCAGCCGTTGCCCTGGCCGGCGTTGGCGTACTGGTTGACGTGCTGCGAGAGGTAGGTGTTCGAGTAGATCGAGCCACCGCTGCTGCCGTAGGCGTTGCCGAAGACGGAAGTCGTCGGGTTGCCGATGTTCGACAGGTTCGTGTTGGCGACCACCGTCGACAGGTTCGCGAGCTGCACGTTGGTGTTCGGGCTCAGGATGCCGGTGTTGTGCGTCGAGCTCGGGTAGTAGCAGCAGCTCGCGGGCGCGGCGGACGCGGGCCCGGCGAGGGCGAGGCTCGTTCCAGCGGCCACCATCAGGCCAGCGGTGAAGAGGAGAGTACGGCGCATGGAAAAAATCCCTTTCAGATGAAGCGGCGCGTGCGCACCGCTCCAACAGTGTGGGTCATGAAATGGCAGAAATGCCGCATTTCCGGCTATAGCCCGAAAAGTTGACCCGACAGTGGGAAAAGGGCTGTTTGCCCTACCCGTTCGGGTTACGCAGCACGACGATCGGGTGACCTAACAGTGTCCAGTACGTGAAGAAAACGCGTTTTACCTGGTTACCGCCATTTTGATCATATATGAGGCAGCTTAGCCTGCCGCCGGCTCGATGGTCCGGAGGATCCGGGCCGGGTTGCCGACCGCGACGACGTTGGGCGGCAGGTCACGCGTCACCACCGCGCCGGCGCCGACCACGGTGTTCTCGCCGATGGTGACGCCGGGCAGGACGATGGCGCCGCTGCCGAGCCAGACGTTGTCGCCGATGGTGATCGGCTTGGCGGCTTCCCATTTCTGGCGCCGTAGCGACGGGTCGACCGGGTGGGTCGGGGTGAGCAGCTGGACGTTGGTGCCGATCTGCACGTCGTCGCCGATGGTGATGTCGGCTACGTCCAGGGCGACCAGCCCGAAGTTGGCGAAGGTGCGGGCGCCGATCCGGAGGTGGCTGCCGTAGTCGACGCGCAGCGGCGGCCGGAGGTACGTGTCCTCGCCGATCGCGCCCAGCAGCTCGGTCAGCAGCCGGCGCTGCTCCGCGGGCTCGCGGGCCGAGGTGGCGTTGAACGCGTCCATCAGGTCCATCGCCCGCAGCATGGCCTCCTGCAGTTCCGGGTCGTCGGCGAGGTAGAGGTCGCCGGCGAGCATCCGGTCGCGCATCGAGCGCTCGTCCGCATCCGTGCTCATGTGTACGAGCGTACGCATTAACACTGGCGCGCGCGTCCCGACGATGCGTACGCTCGTACACATGCACGTGAAAGCAGCCACCACGGCCACCTACGCCGCCTTCATCGGCTCCGGCTTCGCGTTCGCCAGTTGGGCATCGCGGATCCCGCAGGTGCGGGACAGCCTCGGGCTCGACGCGGGCGCCCTCGGCCTGGTGCTGCTCGCGATCGCGGCCGGCTCGCTGCTCGCCCTGCCGCTCTCCGGGCCGGTGGTCACCCGGATCGGCTCGTCCCGCACGGTGATCTCGATGGCGGTCCTGCTCGGCGTCGGGCTGACCGTCGCCGCGCTCGGCTCGCTCGCCGGTGTCGTGCCGGTGGTGATCGGCCTGTTTCTGCTCGGGTTCGCCAACGGCGCCTGGGACGTGGCGATGAATGTGCAGGGCACCGTCGTGGAACGCCACCTCGGCCGCTCGATCATGTCGCGCTTCCACGCCGGGTTCAGCCTCGGGACGGTGGCCGGGGCGCTGGCCGGCGCGGCGATGGTGGCCCTGCACGTGCCGGTCGCCGCGCACCTGACCGGGGTCGCGATCGTGGTGGTGCTCGGGGTGGCCTGGCACGCCCGGCGGTTCATCCCGGACCACGACGAGTCCGGCCCGCTCGCGGACGACGACGCCCCGAAGACCGGCGCGCTGGCCGCCTGGCGGGAGCCGCGGACCCTGCTGGTCGGGGTGTTCGTGCTGGCCTTCGCGTTCGCCGAGGGGGTCGGCAACGACTGGATCAGCGTCGCGGCCATCGACGGGCACCACGTGTCTGCCGCGTACGGGACGCTGGCGTTCGCCGCGTTCCTGACCGCGATGACCGCCGGGCGCTGGTTCGGGCCGGGGCTGCTCGACCGCTACGGGCGCACCCCGGTGGTCCGGGTGCTCGCGCTGATCGGCATCGCCGGGGTGGCGCTGTTCGTGTTCGGTCCGTCGCCGGCCTACGCGTACGCGGGCACGCTCCTCTGGGGACTGGGCGCGTCGCTCGGCTTCCCGGTCGGGATGAGCGCCGGCGGCGACGACCCGCGGAAGGCCGCCGGCCGGGTCAGCGTGATCGCCTCGATCGGCTACTGCGCGTTCCTGGCCGGGCCGCCCACCATCGGCTTCCTCGGCGACCACCTGACCGTGTTGCGCGCCCTGATCGTGGTCGCCGCCCTGCTCACCATGGCCATGCTGATCGCCGGCGCGGTCCGCCCGCCGGCCCCGAGGCCCGCCGTCCGGGAAGCGGACGCCCTCGAGGTCGTCTGAAGGCCATGCAGGACAACCCGGCAGCCGGGCGCGGAGGGTGACCACCCACGGCCCGGTCCGCCACGACGGGGACTCGGCCCAATCCAGTACCTTATGAGGTTTTTTCGTAGTTGAGCCACAGGGTGTGGGTGCCATCCGCCTCGATGGAGAGGCCGCCGGTGCCGGTGATGCCGGTCAGGTCGCCCGTCCCGCTGCCGGGGACGATGACAAAGAACTCCGCCTCCCGATTGTCGCCCAGAGTCGTCGCGGAGTGCGCGAAGTTGAAGGCGCCCTCGAGCCCGTCGATCGAGCCCTCGAAGGACTCCATCGCCACATAGGTGCCGACGCCGGTCGTCTGGTCGTAGGCGGCGGTGAAGAGCGTGCTCGACCGGCCGGAGATGTCGCCGGCGAAGGTCTTGGTCATGGTGGCGACGCCGACCGGCACGGCGGTCTTGACATCGCCGGACGGGACGGCAGCGGGGGTGAAGTTGGCAACCTCGAAGGTTCCGGTGGCTCGCATGGTTGCGACGGTAACGGTAAAGGCTGACAGAAACGGTCAGCATCAGCGCACGGTCAGGGTCACCGTCGCCTGGTGCTGGATCGTGCCGGCGGTGCCGGTCACCGTGAGTGTGAAGGTGCCGCGGGTGGTCGTGGTGACCCGCAGCGTGGCCGAGCCGGGGGTGGCGACCGGGTTCGGGGTGATGGTGGCGGTCGCGCCGGTCACCTTGAGGGTCACCGGGCCGGTGAAGTTGCCGATCGAGCTGGTCGCGACGGTGTACGTGGCGGTCTGGCCGCGGGTGACGGTCACCGACGCCGGGGACGCGGTCATCGCGAAGCCGGGCGGCGTCGTGACGGTCAGCCGAGCGTAGGCCGTGCGGGTGAGGCCGCCGCCGGTCGCGGTCAGGATCAGCGGATAGGTGCCGGGCGCGATCGCGGCGGTCGTGGTGATCGCGATCCGGGTCGTGCCGGTGATGGTCGCGGACGCCTGGGCCGGCAGGCCGGCCAGGGCGAGCGTGACGCCCGCGGCGAAGCCGTTCACCGGCGTCACGGTGACCGCCAGCGTGGCCGACCCGCCCGGCGCGACCGCCGGGGCCGACGGCGCGACGGCGACGGTGAAGTCGGGCGCGGTGGCCAGCCATTGCAGCGCGGCGGGCGCGTCGACCCGGCCGTAACCGTAGGCGTTGTCGGGGCCGGGCGCGCCCAGGTCGTCGGCGGTGCTCTCCAGCGCCGACTGCAGGCGGTCGACGTTCAGGTCCGGGTAGGCGCCCAGCAGCAGCGCCGCGACGCCGGTGACGTGCGGTGCCGCGACCGACGTGCCGGTCGCGTCGAGGTAGCCGCCGTAGAGGTCGGTGGTGTGTATGCCGACCCCGGGGGCGACGACCCGGGGCTCGACCCGCTGGTCGCAGGCGGACGGCCCGCGGCTGCTCGACGGATCGACCAGGCCGGTGTTGTCGACCGATCCGACCGCGAGCGCTTCCGGCAGGTTGGCGGGGCTCAGCACGGTGCCGGCCGCGCCGCCGTAGTTGCCGGCCGAGAACACCGGCAGGATGCCCGCCGCCCGCAGGTTGCGCAGGTCGGGCTGGAACTCCAGGCTGCACCCGGCCGCCGAGCCGGTCCAGGAGGCGTTCACGACGTCGGGCGCGTCCGCGGTGGCGGGATTGCCGTCCGGGTCGAGCAGCCACTGGAATCCCTTGTGGATCGCCGAGGTCGAGGCGGTGCCGCGGTCGTTGAAGACCTTCACGCCGATCCAGCTCGCACCGGGAGCGACACCGGTCGTGGCACCGACGATCACGCCGGCCGTGGCGGTGCCGTGCCCGCTGACGTCGGTCGGATCGGTGGGGTGCTGGCCGTTCGGGTCGTACCAGCTGTCGGCGCCACCGCGCCAGCTCGCGGCCAGGTCGGGGTGGGTGACGTCGACGCCGGTGTCCATGATGCCCACCACCGCTCCCTGGCCGGTGAGACCGAGCTCCCACAGGGCGGGCGCGCCGACGGCCGCGACGTTCGGCTGGGCCGGCACGGTCGCCGCGACGACGTCGGGGTCGATCCGGGCGACCTCGGGCCGGGCCGCCATCTCCCGGACGACCGACGGCGCGGCGGTGACCGCGACGGCGTTGACCACCCACAGCGGGGTCACGTCGGTGACCAGCCGCTGCGCCTTTCGCCGGCGGAGAAGACCGAGCAGACCGGGCTGGTCGGCGCCGGCCCGCGCGCGCAGGGCCCGGACCAGCGCGGCCTGCCGCTCGTGCCGGGACCGCCCGTGGATGCCGCTCGGGTCGACCTGGGTGCGCAGCCGCACGACGACCGATTCGAGGGCGGGCGCGGCCGACGCGGGAACGGCCGGGGCCACCAACAAAATTACCAAGGCAAATCCAGCCGTACGCCTCACCGCAGGTCCTTCCGTTGCAGGGCAGCGAGCATCAGCACCGCGAGCACCAGCAGGCCGGCGCCCGGCAGACGTGAGGGTGAGGCGGGGGCGGCCGGCGCGACCCACGCCAGCGGGACGGTCAGCCGCTCCCCCGAGCGCCGCACGGTGACGACGGCCAGCACCCTCGTGCCGGCCGACGGCAGGTCCGCCACGCCGGAGTACCGCCCGGCCACGGCCGGCAGCAGCGCGACCGGGTGGCCGTCGAGCTCCAGGCCGACGTCGTCGATCGGCGCGGGCGGCGGCCGGCGGGCGCTGGCCGTGCGGACGGTGACCGCGCGGCCGGTCTGGTTCACCGAGACGGTGAGATCGGCGACCGCCCCGGCGCGCACGACCGGCGCGGGCGTGGCCGCGGGCGGCGCCGGGAAACCCGCGGTGGCCACCAGGATCAGGGCCACCGCCACGAGGGGCGCGGCGTGGTCCCGCACCGCGGCGCCCTCGTGGCGGGCCATCGCGTACGCCGCGAGGCCGCCCAGCGGTGCGAAGACCGTGGCGGGCTCCACCACGGCGAGCACCGCCGCCAGCACGGCCGCGGCCGCCGGCAGCCAGCGCCACCGCCGGTCGCGGGCCAGGCCGGCCAGCACGGCCAGCGCCGCGACCAGCGGCCACGGCCGGCCGAGAGCGGCTGCCAGCACCGCGGCCAGCGCGCCCGAGCCCGCCGCGTAGGTGAGCACCACGCGGCGGGCCGCCCGCGGGGGCAGCGCGACGAACGCCAGCAGCATGCCGCCGACGAGCCCGGCGAGCAGGCACGGATACAGCCAGTTGAGGGCGACGCCGTGGGGCGCGACGTCGCCGAGCTGGTCCGCGGCCCGCCCGCCGGGGGCTGCCTCACACCACTGCGACATGCTCGACCTGCGCGTTCCCCAGCAGCACGGTGACCCGGGCGCCGCGCCGCACCCAGTTGCCGGGGTTGGTGAACACCAGGTAGTAGGTGGCGCCGGCCCGGAAGTCGCCGGTGTGTTCGTGGTTCATCAGCAGGTCGTGCACCACCAGCCCGGACGCCTCGTCGACGACCGCCGGCGGGGTGGCCGGGTCGTGCAGCGCGTGCGCCCGGTCCGGATCGACCACCCGGAACCGCAGGTCGACCAGGCCGCCCCCGGCGGTCACCGCGACCCGGGTGATGGTCACGCCGCTGGCCTGGCCGAGGTCGTCGGGGGCCACCGCCGGACGGGCCCAGCCGACCGGCACCGGGACGGCGGCGGCGACCGAGCCGGCCGGCGTCCGGGCCACGTGCCAGATCCACAGGGCCGCCGCGGCGACCACCACCCCGGCGACGACGCTAGCCAGGCGTTTCACAGCGCCTCCTAGTGGTGAATGAAGATCAACATGCCGCCGCCGGTGGCCGGGGCCGGGCTCACGCCGGTCTGCGCGCCGTTGGTGAGGTGCTGCTGGCGGTTGTAGAGCGGGAACCCGTGCGGGCTCGGCCCCGCGCCGGCCGGCACGGTCACGATGACGTCCTCGGTGGCGCCGGCCGGCAGGGTCTCGGCGGTCACGTCGAGAGTGCCGTCGATCGGCCGGGCGTCCCGCGCCACCACCCGCTCGTGCATGCCGAGCAGGGTCATCGTGGTGTTGTCGTACCCGGCGTTGAGGTATCGCAGCAGCAGCCGCTGGCCGCCGGCCGCGGTGATGCCGGGCGCGGTGTCCGGATAGGACTTCCCGTTGATCAGCCAGTAGGTGGCCCGGTAGGCGTGCAGATCGAAGGTCTCCGGGGCGGCGTTGAAGGCGGGGTCGATCGCGCTGAGCACGAGCGGGGCCTCCACGTCCCAGGACGGCGTCGCCGGCCGGACGATCAGCGCGCCGTACAGGCCCATGGCCTCCTGCCGGCCCGCGTCACCGCCACTCTCATAGAGGTACGTGCCGGGCGCGCTCGCGGTGAACGTGCGGGTCACCGTCCCGCCGGGCGGCGCCGAGTCCGGGCCCGGGTCGAAGGTGATGCCGGGCGCCTCGAAGGTCAGCGTGTGCCCCGCGGGCAGCGCGTTGGTGACGGTCACCGCGACCGTGTCGCCGACGTTGACCGACAGCACCGGACCGGGCAGGCCCGGGTTCGCGCAGCCGGTGGCGAAGCCCCAGATCGGGACGCTTGCGCCGCCGGCCATGGTGGCCGCGCCCGGCAGCGCGCACAGGGTGATCGCCACGGGTGCGGCCGAGGCCGGGCTCGGGGCGCAGAGCCCTGCGGCGACGAGCGCCAGCACCAGCGCGCCCTTGCGTACGTGCATCACCGTCTCCTAAGGGGCGTCGTAGGTGAGCGCCAGCAGATTTCCCCAGGTGGAGAACGCTGCCGGGGAGGGGGACGTGTACCGCTCGGTGTGCACCAGCACCCGGACCTGCCCCGCGTTGAGGTAGGCGGCCGAGGTCGGCAGTGACCACGTCGCGCCGACGGCGGTGGAGCCGACGCCCTGCGGCTGCGCGGGTGGCGGCGGCAGCGTGACCCAGCCGGGCGAGGTCGGCGTCGAGCAGCCGGCCGCGCCGCCGACCGTCCAGTCGCAGATCTTCACGGTCTGCTGCGGCAGGTTGGCGGTCAGCGCCGTACATGTGGTGGCGGTGGTGGTGGCGCAGTTCGCACCCTTGTAGGTCACCTTGAGGTGCTGCGATCCGGCCGGGACGCCGGTGAACCCGGCGGTGAAGTCGGTGGCCAGCGCGGTGACCACGGCGCCGGTGGCGTGCGTGGCCGCGGTGGTGCCGAGTTGCCCGCGCTGCACCGTCCACGTCGCGGTGCCCGCTCCCGCGGTGACCCGCAGGACCTCGTTGTCGATCCGTACGTAGTAGCCGTTGGTCGCCGGGAACCCGGTGGCCGAGGCGACCGTGATCGACGTCTGTGCCGCGGTGGTGGCGGTCGGCCGGGTGGTGGTCCGCGGGTTGACCGCGTAATAGCTGGTGTCGTCGGCGGCCAGCCCGGCGACCGAGCCGGACTTCAGCACGCTGCCGAGCGGGGTGGCCGTGGCGGGCGCCGCGAAGCAGCCGCCGGGCGGGTCGACCCGCAGCAGTGTCGCCATGCCGCCGAAGCCCTGGTCGTAGTTCGTGAACTCGTTGAGCGCGTGGCTGTGCCACGGGAAGTACCACTCGCCGCAGATGTTCTGGCTCACCACGCCGCTCGGCAGGATGCCCTTGCTACCCAGGTACGGATTGCCGCCGTACCAGGTGTTGCTGTCCTTGAAGAAGACGTCCCGGTAGTTCGGCGGCGGCACCGGCAGCGGGTTCGTGGCCGCGTCCCACTTGTCCTGGTCGTCCCAGCGGAGCAGGAAGTCCAGGGTCTGGCCGGAGGCGATGGTCTCGCCGAAGTGCTCGGTGGCCGCCGGCAGCAGCCGGCCGTCCTGGGCGATCTGCGTCGTGTGGTTGCCGTGCGGGTGGAACGGGTGGTTCAGCGCACCCACGTTGATCATGCGGATGAGTGCGGGCGCCGACGTCGGGGTGGTCGGCTGGATCCGGACCAGCGCACCGTACGGCTGGTTGGGCAGCAGCGACGAGCCGTTGTCCTGGATGGTGTCCGGGAACTCCCGGCCGTTGACCGCGAAGTACCGGTCGCGGCGGGCGTTCACGTCGTACGCGGCGCCGGTCTCGACGGCGTGGTGCAGGTCGGAGTCGATCTCGCTGAGCAGCAGCAGGTACTCCCGGGACGAGTCGAAGGCGGTGCTCGTCCCGTACGCGTAGCCGGGTCCCGCGGCGGGCCGCACGATCAGCGCCCCGTACAGGCCCATCTCGATCTGCTTGGCGATGTCGGTGCCGCTCTCGTACAGGTACGTGCCGGGGCTGCCGGCCACGAACGAGTAGCTGACCGTGCCGCCGTTCGCCGCCGCCTCGGTGGTCAGCAGGCCCGCGCTCCCGCCCGAGGCGGCGACCGCCGCGTCCTGGCCGGGGAAGACGATCGAGGCGGGCTCGGCCAGGTTGTTGGTCAGGTTGACCACGACCGTCTGCCCCTGGGTCACGCACAGCACCGGGCCGGGGCTCTGGAAGTGGCCGCCGGCCTCGGCGTAGCTCCACATGAAGACGCTGTTGCCGTCCGGGGTGTCGATGTAGCCGGTCTGCGCCACCAGGTCGAAGGTGTGGGTCGTGCCGGAGACGGCGCCCGGCGAGCAGACCATGCCGGTAGGTGGCGCGTCGGCCGGGATCGCGCCGGCCCGGCCCGGTACCAGCAGGCAGCCGGCGGCGGCGAGCAGCAATGCGGCCGCGAACCTCATGGTGGCCCCCTCAGACATAGGTCTGGCTCACGACGGTCTGTGCGGGCAGGGGGCGGGCCGGGGCGTACACCCGGACCTCGGTCATCATGCCGCCCGGTCCCGGCGCCGGGGAGGCGAAGTTCTGCAGCTTTCGCCAGTCCCGGTTCTTGAGGAAGTAGACGTTGTAGGCGCCCCAGGAGTCCGTGCCGGACGGGCGCGCCGGGTCGTAGGCGGGCGCGTCGAAGAGCACGTCGCGTGCCTCACCGGGCCCGAGGTAGAGGGTGTTGGTCCAGTACGAGGCGGTACGCAGCGGGGACGCGTCCTGCCCGATCACGTGCAGCGGGATGCCCGGCAGCTGCATGCTGTGCTGCTGGTAGCCGAGGTTGGCCAGCCGCAGCAGCGCCCGCTCCCCCGGGTTGAGCTGGACCAGCGCCGAGTTCGGCTGGCTGTGGTCGACCGCGCCGTCGTAGTTCGGGTTCGGCGTGCCGATCCGCATCGCGGCCGGGAGCGCCGGGTCGTCGTTGGGCAGCACGGTCTGCGGGTAGCAGCGCCCGTTGAGGGTGAACCAGTGCGGGTCGTAGTCGGTCGGGATGGTCTCCTGGATGTCCCGGTCCCCGTCGTGGAAGTCGCTCCACAGCTCGTTCAGCAGGATGGCGAAGTGCCGGTGGTAGCCGGTCGACCCGTCGCCGTCGTTGTACGCGAACCGGCTGAACCCGCCGATCGTGGTGCCGTCCTGCCGGGGCCGCACGAAGACGATCCCGGTCATGCCCATCTGCACATGCTCGACGTCCTCGAAGTGGCAGTGGTACATGTACGTGCCCTCGCGGTGCGGCCGGTAGAAGTAGGTGAACTGCTTGCCGGGCGGCACCGCGATCGACACCTCGGGTACGCCGTCGTTGAGCGGGGTCGGCAGGTCGAACCCGTGCCAGTGCACGGTGTGCGAGTCGGCGAGGTCCGGCCGCTGCACGAAGCCCAGGTTGGTCAGCGTGATCTTGATGTCGTCGTCCTGCCGGAAGTCGAGGGTCGGCGCGGTGTGCTGCGCGTGCCCCTTGTACGTGCTCGCCAGCTGGGCGATCGTGAGCGACGGGCTGACCGGCACGAACCCGAAGATGTAGAGCGGGTTGCCCTCCCGGCCGGGCACCGTGATGTATCCGTCCGTGGCGATCAGCGACAGCCCGGTGGTGGCGGCGGTGGCCGGTCCGGTGTCGGCGACGAGCACGCCGGCGGCGAGCGTGCCGGCCACGCCGTAAAGGAAGTCCCGGCGGGTGGTCACTACGGCCTCCTAGGGCTGACGGACAGCGTGGGCAGCAACAGCGGCAGGCCGGGCCGCTCGTCCGCGCCGAGGTCCCACGGCGTGGAGAGCAGGAACGTGCTGAGGTTCGGCCGGGTCTGGCCGTCGACGTCGACGGTGGGCGCCGCCACCGCGGTGGCCGCACAGGCGTTGAGGTTGGCCGGCACCGGGGTGTTCGAGCAGCGCACGCCGCGGTCCACCACGGCCGAGCCGGCCGCGAGGTGGTAGTTGCCGGTGAGCCCGACCGGCGGGTCCTGGCCGGTGATGGTGACCGCCGCGGTCTGCGGGTCGAGCCGCGAGCCGGACACGGTCAGCTCGTCCACGAACGGCGTCACGAAGCCGGGGTTGACGCCGATCAGGTTGCCCTGGCCGCCGGGCACCGCGCGCAGCACGCCGTCCGGGCCGAGGTTCTGCCCGTTGGTCAGGTCGGAGTACCGCGGCGTGAAGGTGTCGGCGTTCCGCGGCGTCCCGTGCACCTCGAAGTCGATGAACCCGCGGTCGACCAGCGTCGCGCCCGGGCCGGTCGAGCTCAGCGTGAACGCGTCGTTGTCCCAGAAGACGTTGTTGAACAGCGCCGCGGGCCGGGAGAAGTCCGGCGCGCCGGTCGGCAACATGGCCTGGAACAGCGGGTCGTTGGCCTCGGAGGCGAGCCCGGCCGCGTGCGGGTTGCCGTCCGAGTCCTCGGACGACCCGGTCGACACGTTGTTCGCCACGGTGTTGTTGACCAGGCGGACGTTGGACGCGTCGTCGAGGGTGATCGCGCCACCGAGGTCGGCCGCGCCGTTGTTGTCGATCAGGTTGTTCCGCACGTTGATCGCGGCGGTGAGCGCGTCCAGCACGAAGATGCCGCCGCCGTCGTCGCCCGAGTAGTTGCTCTGGATCAGGTTGCGGTCCACGTCGACCGGTCCGGTGCCGGCGCCGAGCGACCCGCCGCCGACCGGCAGCTCGCTCTCGATGGCCAGGCCGGCGCCCGAGTCGACCGAGTCGTTGTAGTAGATCTGGTTGTCGTGGATGCGCCCGCCCGGGCTGAGCCCGATGTGCGAGACGCCCGCGCCGTAGTTCACGCTGAAGTTCGAGCAGACGATGCTGCCGGCCACCTCGTACGCGTTGGCGCCGTTGAAGATCCCGACGCCGCCGGCCTGGGTGAGCCCGCCGTTGCCGATCAGCCGGTCGTTCGCGATCCGCACGTTGTAGTTGTGGTTGACCCCGTCGTCGTACGGCTGGCCGACCCCGATGCCGCCGGCGACCACGCCGCCGTTGTTCTCGAGCACGTTGTTGGTCAGCTGAATGTTGTTGATCGACGCCTGGAGCTGGATGCCGCCGGCGCCCTCGCCCTGCCCGGTGCTCAGGCCGATGCCGTCGATCCGGGCCCGGTTGAACGACGCGGTCGCGCTGGTGCCGATGTCGTACGCCGTGGTGCTCTTGGCCAGCACGGTGATGTCGGCCCCGCGCAGCACCGGGTGGGCGGCGCTCACCCCGGCGTACGGGGCGTGCGCGGCGACCGCGGCGTCGTAGTCGGTGGCGTTCTGCTGGAAGTAGCGGCCGTCGATGACCGTCCCGGGGATGTTGAAGCGCGGGTCCTCCGGGTCGCGCGACTGCAACTCGTGCGCCGCCACGATCCCGCCCGGTCCGCGGCCCTGGAGCTTGAGCGGCTTCCAGAGCAGGAGGTTCTCGTTGTAGACGCCGGGCGAGAGCACCAGCAGACTGCCGGCCGCCGCCGCGTCGATCGCGTTCTGCAGGGCGTGCGGGTTCGTCGCCGGCGCCGGGACGTTCACCACCGGCGGGTTGTACGAGATCGTGCCGTTCGTGCCCAGCACGTGCACCGTGAGGCCGTTGACCGTGGACACTCCGCCGTTGGCGTTGGCCGTGGTGAGGGTCAGCTGCTTCGGCCCCGGCCGGAAGGTCGTGCTGAGCGCCGGGACGTTGAGCACGATCGTGTCCGGCGTGCTGCCGCTGCCCGGCGTCCAGCTCACGATGCCGCCGTTGGCCCGGGTCAGGGTCTGCACCTGGCCGTCGCGGTTGTCGGTGAGCGTGGCGCGGACGCCGGTGGTCCCGGTCGCCGTGCCGGTCGTGCCGATGAAGTCCGCCTGCACGGTGATCTGCCGGCTGCCGCCGGCCGGCACGACCGGGCTGGAGACCTGGAGCAGTTCGGGCCGGGCCGGGACGGCGGGGTCCTCGCACGCCGTTCCGGAGATCGGGTCCAGCGGCAGGTCGAGCTGGGTGGTCAGGCCCGGCCACGACTCGGCCGGCGTGGTGGCGGTCAGCAGGTTCGGGTTGTACTTCGCGTTCGGGTGCGCCTTGCTGCCCGGGTCGTCCACCTTGACCAGGTACATGCCGGGGCACGGCCCCTGCGGGATCGGGCAGTTGAACGTCTCGGTCGACGGCAGCAGAGCCTCGAACGAGCCGTCCGGGCTGGTCGTGACGGTGGTGATCAGGCGCCAGTTGTTCTCGTCGAAGGGGGCGTTGGCGTTCGGGGTGGTGTCCACCCGGGCGTAGATGCCGACTGGGATGCCGGCGATCGGGCGGGGCTCGCCGTACCACGGCGACTGCGGGTTGCGCTCGAAGTAGATGTCGTTGAACACCTGGCCGACGAAGCGGCCCGGCTCGGCCACGTCCCCGACCCGCCGGTCGGCGGGGTCGGTGCCGTTGGGGTCGGTCCGGAAGTTCGTCATCAGGTGGAAGTCGGCGTTGGCGTTCTGCCCGTTGGTGAGCACCACGAGCCGCTTGTCGCAGAGCGGCGCGTGCGCGCCGGCCACGCCGTAGTAGACGCTGCGCGGGGTCAGGGTCGACTGGTCGATGACGTGGTCGTCGCCGGCGCACGGCGGTGGCGGGAGGGCCGGGGTGAAGACGTTGCCGAGGTCGACGTTGACGTCCTCCTCGCGGACCGGCCGGTAGAGGCAGCCGGCGCCGCCGCCGGGCACGCTGCCCTTGGCCGCGCTGACCGCCGCGCCGCACGCGCGGGTGTCGGTCGCCTCGGTCGGCATGACCGCGTGCGTGATGTACGTGCCGGCCGCCAGCGGCTGCGGATCTCCGCCGCCGACGCAGGTGCCGTCGTCGGCGGCCAGGTCGTAGCCGCCCGGGCAGTAGTCGGCGAACGCGTAGCCGCCGTCGAAGGCGCCGTCCTTGGTGGGCTGGCCGGCCAGCGGCACCTCGAGGCAGTTCGGCCCGATCCGCGCGTTGAACTGGCTGGTGATGTCCGTACCGGCGAAGTCCCGGATCGGGTTGCAGTTCTGGGTGAACGTGTTGCCGGCCGGCTGCTGCGGGTCCTGGCTCGCGTCCGGCTGCTGCCACTTGTCGGTCACGTACTTGTTGAGCACCACGTCGTCGGCGGTGTTCGCCACGCCGTCCGGCCCGGGCCCCTCGAGGTAGACCGTCACGCCGGGGATGGCCGGTTCGTAGTCCTCGTGGTTCTGGAAGCGGGCGTCGAACTCGTTGCGGGTGGTGGCGAAGTAGGTGATCCCGACGATCTGGCCGGGGGTGCCGGCCGGGTAGTCGCGCTTGCCCCAGTCGACGGTCGCCCGGTGCCCCTCCAGCAGCTTCTGGTTGGTGAGCAGGCCGCCGCCCTGGTCGGTGGGGATGCACGGGTTCGCGGGCGCGGTCGCCGAGCAGGACGGCGTGACCGCGCCGGTGTGCTCGTCGTGCACGGACGGTCCGGGGTACGCCGAGAACCGCGCGAAGCCCTGCTCGTTGATGATCCACCGGCCGAGCGGCCCGCCCTCGGCGGTCGGGTACTGGTAGTACCCGTGCGCGTCGGTGAAGGTGGCCTCCTTGATCGAGCCGTCCCGCCAGCGCTGGTCCATGTCGGTGTTGGCGATCAGCGGCTCACCGGGGTCGAGCTTGCCGTTGCCGTTGGTGTCCTTGTAGACGTGCCCGTCCAGCCAGCCGAACCAGCGGGACACCCCGATCCCGGTCTGCCCGTCGTCGCCGGTGTCGTTCACGTCGACGGTCTGCCCGGCGGTCACCGTCACCGGTTTGAACCGCATGATGTAGCTCAGCTGCTCGTCCCAGATGGCCAGGTTGTAGGTGCCGGCCGGGACGTTCTGGATGTCGAAGTTGCCGGCGCCGTCGCCCTGCCCGACGTAGACGGTCTGGTCGGTGGTCGAGTCGGAGAGCGCCACGAACGGGTTCTCGACCGGGTCGTTGTAGGTGCCGGTGGTGTACGGCGCCCACTCCACCCAGTTCCGGGCCTGCCCGGTGATCTCGCCGGTCCCGCTGCGCGCGAACGGCTGCGGCGAGCAGGCGAACCCGAACCAGTACGCGGTGCGCGCGTTCGGCGGTTCCCACAGCTGCTCGCCGGGCGCGCCGGTGCCGTCGCTGCCCTCCTCGACCGGTGCCAGCAGCTGCAGGCCGCCGTCGATGGTCGTGGTCTGGTGCCACCGGCTGTCCGGGTTGGCGTTGCACGGCTTGTCCGGCGGGTGCACCTCGATGTAGTACGTAGCCGGGCCGAGGTCGTTGATCTGGGTGAAGCCGTCGCTGTCGGTGAGACACTGCCCGCCGCACAGCGGCTTGTTGTGGTAGTCCACGGTGACGTCGCTCTGGGTCTGCTCCTTGAGGTCAACCGTGAAGCCGTTGAGGCCGCCCTCCTCGGTGTCCGGCGCCCCGTTGGTCCAGGCGTTGTCGTCGAAGGCGAAGACCCGGATCTTGCCGAGCGGCAGCGGGTGGTCGTCGCTCGCCACGGTGAGGTCGACGCGTGCGGTGGCCGAGCCGTCCGCGGTGGCCGGGTTCGGCAGCGTGAGGTAGGCGCCCCACATCTTGTGGTCGAGGGCCCGCGCCGAGATCAGGTAGCGGCCGGCCGGCAGGTTCACCGTCGTCCGATCCTGGTTGCCCTCGGCCACGATGGGGCTGTTGCTCTCGGTGCTGAGCGCGAGCGGATCACCGGGCAGCCTGGTGTTGTCCAGGTTGATCAGGTAGTTGAAGTTGGCGAGCGGCTGCCCGGTCGGGTAGTCGCGCACGTCGACCGTCACGGCGCAGCCGCCGGCGGGACATGCGGTCGCGGCCGCCGCGGGTTGGGCCAACACCACCGGGGGCAGCAGGGCGACGACGACCGCAACGACCGACATCCCGGCAATTCCGCGCCACCGTCGATCCCGCATCGGACCCCACCTCCCACGCGTGACACGCCGGCGGTGTGCCGGGCATCAGGCCGATGATGGTTCCGTCGGCACGGGGAGTAACGCGATCATGACAGGACTGTCATGTGACCGTCATGGAAGGACGCCTGGCGGGGAAATTCCATCCGGACCACCGTGCCGCCGGACGAGGGCACGGTGATGTCCAGCCGGCCGTTCCAGGAGCGGACGACGGCGTTCACCGTGGCCAGCCCGAGGCCGGTGCCGGAGGCGGTGACGCCCAGGCCGTCGGCGCCCAGCGCGGCGATCCGGTTGAGGTTCTCCGGGGAGATGCCCGGCCCCGAGTCGGTGACGGTGATGGTCCAGGTTTCCGGGGTGCCCGTGCCCTCCACCGAGATCGCGTCGCCGAGGTCGGTGAACTTGATGGCGTTGTCCACGAGGCAGTCGACCGCGGCCTTGAGCCGCTCGGGGTTGAACGATGCCCGGCCGATCGACGAGCACACCCGCCATCGCCGGTCGGCGGCCGGCTTCCAGCGCTCCACGATGGCGACCAGCGCGTCGTCGACGTCTGCGACCTCCCGTACGTCGGCACCCTCCAGCTGCACCAGCGTCACCAGCCGATGGGTGATGCCGGCGAGCCGGTCGAGCTCCTCGAGCACGATCGTGCTGTCGGCGATCACCGTGGGGTCCACCGCCACCGATCGCAGCAGCTCGGCGTAGCCGCGGGCGACGGTGATCGGGGTGCGCAGCTCGTGCGAGGCGAGCCGGACGAAGTGGTCCCGGGCCTCGGCCCGCCGGTGCTCGGCCTCGGCCAGCCGGGCCAGCTCGGCGTTGGTCTGCTGGCGGCGGCGGACGTGCCAGACCATGACCACGAAGACGGCGGTCATCAGCGGGACCTCGGTGGTCTCCTCCCAGCCGATCGCCCCGACGGCGGCATGGTGGAACAGCACGTAGCCGGTAGTCACGGCGACCATGCCAAGCACCCAGAGCATCGGCCGCAGCGGCCAGGTGACCAGGCCGTACGCCACCGAGAGACCGATCCAGACCAGGTGGAACGGGATGGTCTCGGCGCCGGGCAGCAGGTACATGAGCACCAGGTTGATCACTCCGGCGACCACCAGCAGCGGAATGAGCAGCGGGCTAACCCGGGAGGAAGCGATAGCCGACATTGCGCACCGTCTCCACTCGATCGGGATCGTCGAGCTTGCTGCGCAGCCGGCGTACGTAGACGTCGACGACGTTGCTGCGCGGGTCGAACATCATGCCCCACACGTCGGCGAGCAGCTCCGACCTCGTGCACGCCTGACCCACCCGCTCCATCAGGTGCCGGAGCAGCAGGTATTCCCGCTGGGACAGGTCGATCTCGCGGCCGCCGACCAGCACCCGGTGCAGCCGCAGGTCCAGCCGGACCAGGCCGATGGCGAGCCAGCGCCGCTGGGCGCCGGGCGCCGGCGCCCGCATCCGGGTGCGCACCCGGGCCACCAGCTCGGCGACCGCGAACGGCTTGCCGAGGAAGTCGGTGGCGCCGGCTTCGAGGCAGGCCACCCGGGCGCCGATCTCGGGCACCGCGGACAGGACGAACACCCGCTGCTCGGGCCGGGCACGGACGACCTTGTCCAGGACGACCGTGCCGTCGAGGTCGGGCAGCATGAGATCCAGCATGATCAGGTCGAACTCGGTGGTCAGCGCCGCTTCCAGCGCGTCGGTCCCGGTCGCGGCCCGGTCGACGGCATGGCCCTCGGCCCGCAGCGCCCGCGCCACCAGCCCGGCGATCCGGTCATCGTCTTCCACCACGAGCACCCGCCCCACGGGCCACCTCCGTTGGTGATAACGATGAAAATACGAGGCGTATCGACACGAGTGATTCGACCGTTCGGCCGCACCAGGCGACCGAACGGCCGAAGTCCACAATGGGCGAATTGCCTCAGGCGGTGGCCAACGCCTCCGTGGGCGCCAGCCGGGCCGCGCGGATGGCCGGGTAGAGGCCGGCGATCACGCCGATCACGACCGTCGCACCGACACCGCCGGCCAGCGCCCAGAGCGGCACGACCGTGGGCCACCGCTGGGTGGTCGAGTACGCCCCGGTCACCAGATATCCCAGCAGCACGCCGCCCAGGCCGCCGAGCAGCGACAGCAGCAGCGCCTCGGTGACGAACTGCACCCGGATCTGGCTCTTGGTGGCGCCGAGCGATCGCCGCAAGCCGATCTCGCCCCGCCGTTCGAGCACCGAGATGACCATCGTGTTGGCCACCCCGATGCCGCCGACCAGCAGCGCCACCGCGCCCAGGCCGAGCAGCAGGGCGGTGAAGGTCGCGTTCGTCGTCCGCTTGGCGGCCAGCACGTCGGACGGCTTGGACACCTTCACCTCGTTCGGATTCTCCGGGTTCGCGGTGGCGGCCAGCACGGCCCGCACCGACTCGACCTGGGACTCGACCGCCCGGGTGTAGAGCGTCGTCGGATGACCGTCGAACCCCAGGTAGCTGCCCGCCGCCGGCCAGCCGACCAGGACCGCGGAGTTGAGCTCCGGGGCGAGCGGCACCGGGGCGAGGACGCCGATCACGGTCCACCACCGGCCCTGCATCCAGACCGCCGGCACGTTCCCGAGCCGCCGGGCGGTGTCCGCGCCGAGCACGACCGCCGGATAGCGGTCGGTCGCCGCGTTCAGCCACGTACCGCTCGCCATCCTGGCCCCGACCGTCTTGAGCAGGTCGAGCTGCGCGGCCAGCACGCCGATCCCGCCGGTCTGCCCGGTCGGGATCTTGTCGGTGCGATACACGTGCGCGTCGTCCAGCGACCCGGTCGCCGTGGCGGACAGCACCGGACCGATCCGCCGGACCATCGCGACCGCCGTGTCCGGCAGCTTCGCGCTCTTGCCGAACATGGTCTGGCCCGGGGCGGCGGTCAGCATGTTGGTGCCGAGGGCGGCCAGCGCACGATCGAGGTCGGCCCGGCTGGACGACGAGATCCCGACCACCGCGGTCATCGCCGCGATGCCGATCGCGATGCCGAGGGCGGAGAGCACCGCGCGCAACGGCCTGGCCCGCAGTCCGGTGCCGCCGAGCCGCAGCAGGTCCGATCCCCGCAGGCGGGCCGGCCGCATAACCGATTTCTCAGACATGTGGGACCACCGCGCCGTCCCGCATCGGCACCTGCCGCGGCAGGCTGTCCGCGATCTCGTGATCGTGGGTGATCACCAGCACCGTGGTGCCGCTGTCGTTCAGCTCGCGCAGCAGCTCGACCACCCCGGCCCCGGAGACCGAGTCCAGGTTGCCGGTCGGCTCGTCGGCGAGCAGCACGGCCGGGTCGCCCGCCACCGCGCGGGCGATGGCGACTCGCTGACGCTCGCCGCCGGAGAGCTGGTGCGGGCGGTGGGTGAGCCGGTCACCCAGGCCGACGCGGACCAGCGCGGCCTCCGCGCGCCACTCCCGCTCCTTCCTGGGTACGCCGGCGTACAGCAGTCCGTCGGCCACGTTGGCGACCGCGCTCCGGCCCGGGGCCAGGTGGAACTGCTGGAAGACGAAGCCGATCCGGCGCGCCCGCAACGCCGACAGCTGCCGGTCGGAGAGCGTCGCCACGTCGTGCCCGTCGATCCGCACGGTGCCCCGGCTCGGGCGGTCCAGCGTGCCGATCAGATGCAGCATCGTGGACTTGCCCGAGCCGGACGGGCCGACGATCGCGACCAGCTCGCCGTACTCGACGGCGAGGTCGACCGAACGCACCGCGGTGACCCCGCCCGGGTACGTCTTGGTAACACCGGCCAGCTCGATCACCTCGCTCATGCTGTGCCCTCCTTTGGCATGCCCTTCTGGCCCTCGCCTGCGGCCTGAGCGCGCAACTCGCGCAAGTGCCGCTCGGTGCAGGCGGTCATACCGGCATCCCGACCTTCATTCCAGCGGCCAGGCCGTCCCCCGATACTTCGACCTTGCCGTCGGCGAAGAGCCCGGTCTGCACCGCGACGATCTTCGTGGTCGTGCCGTCGACGACCTGCACGCCGTACCCGCCCTCGGCGAGCGCGAGCAGCGCCGCGACCGGCACGGTCAGCACGTTCTTGCGCTCGGCGGCGGTGAAGCCGACCGAGACCGAGGCGTCGTCCAGGCCCTTGGGCGCGCCGGAGAACGCGATCGTCACCTCGATCAGCGTGGTGTCCGGCTCGTCGCCCTGACCCTGCTGCACGGTGGTGCCGACCTTGACGATCCGGCCGGGGACCGTCTTGCCGTCCGGCATCTCGATCTGCACGGTGGCGCCCTGGTTGGCCAGCCGCTGCGCGTCCATCGTCAGGTCGACGGTGGCGACCAGCGCGGTGCCGGTGTACTTGAGGATGTCCGCGCCGGGCTGGACGGTCGCGCCGTTCTCCGAGCTCAACGAGTCGATCCGGACCGCGGTCGGCGCGTACCGGATCTGGCTGGTGTCCACCGTGCCGGTCTTGCTGAGGCCGAGGTCGTCCTGCCAGTCCTTGACCGCGGCGGCGGTGGACGCCGTGTATTTGTCGTCGACCGTGAAGCCGCGGTAGCCGAGCGCCCAGAGGTTCTTCTCGAACTGCCGGACGTCCGCGCCCTTCACCCCGCTCTGCAGCGTCCGGTACGCCGGCAGGCTGCCGTACAGCAGCACCACCGGCTTGTTGTCGAGCCGGTAGAGCGCCTTGCCCCGGCTCACGGTCGAGCCGGTGGCGGGCAGCCAGGTGACCGTGCCGCTGCCCCGCGAGGCGAGCGTCGTGGTGTTGCCGTGGCCGAGGGTCCCGTCGTGCGACTCCCGGTCGATCAGCGTCTCCTTGACGATGTCGGCCGTGTCCGTCGCGGTGGTGCCGTTCGAGCCGCTGCTGCTCTCGGCGTCCGGCAGGTTGAAGACGGTGACCGCGGCGGCCACCGCACCGACCGTCACCACCCCGGCGACCACGCCGGCGGTCCGTCGCGCGCTCACGCCCCGTGCCCCTGGGTCGTGAGGCCCCCGCTGCCGCCGCCCAGGTGCTCGGTGTGTTGCTGCGCGCCCTTGGGCATGTACTGCGTGCAGGCCGCCTCGGCCTTCTTCCAGAGCGGGTCGTCCGGCCCGGTGCCCAGCTTCTTCGAGTCGATCGAGATCCCGCCGTCCGGGTTCGGGTCCGGGAAGTTCGGGATGCCGTTCGCCCTCATGCACTTGGCCATGTCGCGCGCCTGCTGGAGCTCTTCGGCGGTGGGCTTGTGCATCTCGCCGCCGTCGGGCATGTACTGCTTGCAGGCTTCCTGGGCCGCGTCGAACTTCGTGTGGTCCTGGCCCTTCGGGATCATGATCGAGCTCTTTCCGTTGTTCGGATCCGGGAACCACGAGATGCCGTGGGCCCGCATGCACTGGGCGAACTTCAGCGGGGCGTCCGGATCGTCCGCTTTCGCGCTCGCCGTCGCGCTCGCACTGGCCTTGGGCGTGGCGTTCTGCGCGCTGGCCACCTGCGGGTCGTTGGTCCCGCCGCGGGCGCACGCGGCAGGCGCCAGCGCCAGCACCACGACCAGACCGACCGTTCGGGTTCGCATCGGTTTCTCCTTCCTCAGTCGTCTCGGGGGAAGTAGACCGATCGCCCCGTTTCCTGGCCGTCAGCGAATGTGGTGACGCCGAGTTGACACGCGCGCGGGGCAGGATGGAGGCATGCGGATCCTGGTGGTCGAGGACGAGCCCCTGCTCGCCGACGCGGTGGCGCAGGGCCTGCGGCACGAGGCGCACGCGGTGGACGTCGCGTACGACGGCGCCGCCGCCCTCGAACGCACCGACGTCAACGACTACGACGTGGTGGTGCTCGACCGCGACCTGCCGGTGGTGCACGGCGACGACGTGTGCCGCCGGCTGGCGGAGAAAGGGTCGGAAACTCGCGTCCTGATGCTCACCGCCGCGGCCGGCGTCGACGACCGGGTCGACGGCCTCGCCCTGGGCGCCGACGACTACCTGCCCAAGCCGTTCGCCTTCCGCGAGCTCTCCGCCCGGGTCAACGCGCTCGGCCGCCGCGCTCGCCCGGCCGCGCCGCCGGTGCTGCGCCGGGCCGGCATCAGCCTCGACCCGCACCGCCGCGAGGTGCACCGGGACGGTCGCTACGTGCCGCTGTCCCGCAAGGAGTTCGCGGTGCTGGCCGAGCTGCTGCGGGCGGACGGCACGGCGGTCTCCGCCGAGACCCTGCTGGAGAAGGCCTGGGACGAGAACGCCGACCCGTTCACCCACGCGGTCCGCATGACGATCCTCAAGCTGCGCCGCAAACTGGGCGAGCCGCCCGTGGTGCTCACCGAGCCGGGAGTGGGGTATCGCATTCCATGAGACTGACCGTCCGCGCCCGGCTCACCCTCGTCTACGGCGGCCTGTTCGTGCTGGCCGGCATGGTGCTGCTCGGCGCCACGTACATCCTGGTGCAGCAGCGCCTGCCGATCGCGGCCGGCCGGGTCGGCGGGGACGTCTCGCCCGACTCGCTGCCCGGCGTGGCGCTGGAGACCCAGCCGCAGCAGTTCGTGCAGCGGGTGGTGGACGGCACCCAGACCACCGCGCTGCACACCCTGCTCACCCAGGGCCTGATCGCGCTGGCCGTGGTCAGCGCCGCCGCGATCGCGCTGGGCTGGCTGGTCGCCGGCCGCATGCTCCAGCCGCTGCACCAGATCACCGCAACCGCCAGCCGGATCGCCGCGGCACCGCCCGACGCCGACCGCGGCCTGCACGAACGGATCGCGCTGACCGGCCCGAAGGACGAGATCAAGGAGCTGGCCGACACCTTCGACGTCATGCTCGACCGCCTCGACCACGCCTTCGACGGTCAGCGCCGCTTCATCGCGAGCGCCTCGCACGAGCTGCGCACGCCGCTGACGCTCAACCGCACGCTGCTGGAGGTCGCGCTCGCCGCCGAGTCACCGTCCGAGGAGGTACGCCAGCTGGGCACCACGCTGCTGGCGATCAACGACCGGCACGGCCGGCTGATCGACGGCCTGCTGCTGCTGGCGCAGTCCGATCGCCCGGTACACGAGCGCTCCTTTGTGGACCTGGCCGACATCGTCGACCACGTGGCGGTGTCGGACACGGTAAAGGTGATCGCCGAGCCCGCCGAGGCGACCGTCGCCGGCAATCCGGAGCTGCTGGAACGCCTCGTGCAAAACCTGGTGGAGAACGGCGTCCGGCACAATCTCCCCGCGAACGGCTGGGTGCAGGTCCGCAGCTTCTCCCGCCCCGACGGATGGGCCGTGGTCGAGGTCAGCAACTCCGGCCCGGTCATTCCCCGCTACGAGGTCCCCGGCCTGTTCGAACCGTTCCGCCGCTACAACGCCGAACGCGTCCACTCCCCCGGCGCCGGCCTGGGCCTGTCCATCGTCCGGGCGATCGCGAAGGCCCACGGCGGCGCCGTCGAGGCGGAGGCGCGCGACGAGGGCGGCCTGACCGTACGGGTCGCCCTGCCCCGCGCGATTTAGTACTCGCCGGCCTCGATTCAGTACTCGCTGGCCTCGCGCAGCCGGTTGCCGTGCGGAAAGTCCAGCGGCTCGGCCGGGGCCGCCGATGCGGCCGGCGTGGCCGTGCGGCGGGACAGGCCGATCACGCCGAGCGTCATCACGACCGCGGCGACCGCGACCACCACCCGGCCGGCGGCGCCGAAGCGGAAGCTCTCGTCGAACAGCAGGATGCCGGCGATGGCCGCCACGATCGGGTTGGCCACGCTCACCGTGGCCAGCGGCGTCGCCAGGCCGGCGCCGCGATAGGAGAGCTGGCCCAAGAGGTAGCCGCCGGCGGAGAGCAGCACCACCATGCCGGTGAGGAACACCGAGACCGCCCGGACGCCGTGCTCCAGGAACGCGGTGAGCAGGGCCTTGCACAGCACCGACGAGATGCCGAAGGCGACGCCGGCCGCGGTGGCCAGCAGCATGGCCCGCCAGCGGGCGGAGTGGGTGATCGCGGCCGCGGTGGTGAGCACCCCGACGCCGGCCAGGGTGAGGAAGCTGACGTACCGGCCGGCGTCCTCGGCGAGCAGGGCCGGCTCGGTGGACTCCACCGAGAGCGACAGAATCAGGGCCAGGCCGGCCACGGTGAGCGCGGCGTCGATCCAGGCGGGCAGGCCGATCCGCGCCCGATAGCGCAGGGCCGAGATCGGCAGCGCGAACAGCAGGGTCAGGGTGCCCAGCGCCTGCACGACGGCGAGCGTGCCGAAGTTGAGCGCGAGCACGTGCAGACTGACGCCGCCGGCGGTGAGCACCAGTGCGACCGCCCAGCGCCCCAGGCCGCGATGGCGGTTCCAGGCCAGCCGCTCCTGGGCGACGGCCGCGCCCGCGTAGCTCGCGGCGGACAGCACGGAGAGAGCGACAGCCCACGCAAGCGACCCCATGCACACCCCTCTTCGAGCTTGCCTCAGCGACCCACCACTCATGCTCGCGATTTCCCACGATTCAGGCGTCATCCCCCAGAGGTAAAAGATCCGTACGCCGGATGTGGTATCTACCCCGAACGCCGCCATTCGGCTTGATCTTCCCGCGACGTCTTCCGCGACGAAACCCGGTCGCCGTTCGCCGGACGCTCTGCCACGATCGGCCCCATGACTGAGGCGAGGGTGCGAATCGGCTGGCACGACCTGCCCGAGGCCGTCCGCTCCCGGTCCGAGGAGATCATCGGCGACGGCCGGGTGGTGTCGGCCGTCTCGCAGGCCGGCGGCTTCTCCCCCGGCACGGCCGACCGGGTGGTCACCGACTCCGGCCGCCGCGCCTTCGTCAAGGCGGTGACCCCGGCGATCAACGTACGCTCCGCCGAGCTCGCCCGGCAGGAGATGCGGATCACCGCAGCGCTGCCCGAGCACGCCCCGGTGCCGCGCATGCTGGGCGGCTTCGACGACGGCGAGTGGGTTGTGCTGATCCTCGAGGACGTGGACGGCGCCAACCCGCGTACCCCCTGGGTGGAGAGCGAGATCGACGCGGCCGTGCGCGCTCTCGCCGAGCTGGCGGCCGCGGTCACCCCGTCCCCGGTGCCCGGCGTGCCCACCGCGGTCGACGCCGCGGCGGGCGACTTCGCCGGGTGGCACCGGATCGCCGCCGACCCGCCGGGCGACCTCGACCCCTGGCTCGCCGAGCGACTCGACGACCTGTGGGCCGCGGCCGACCGTGGGGTGGCCGCCATCGCGACCGGCGACACGCTGGTGCACTTCGACATCCGGGCGGACAACATGCTGATCCGGCCGGACGGGCGGGTCATGATCGTCGACTGGCCGTGGGGTTGCGTCGGGCCGGCCTGGCTCGACCGGCTGCTGCTCGGGCTGGATGTGATGGTCAAGGGCGGCGACCCGGCCAGGGTGTTCGAGGGCATCGATCCGGGCGTGGTCACCGACGTGATCGCCGGGATCGACGGCATGTTCGAATACGTGTGCCGGCTCCCTCCGCCGCCCGGCATCCCCACCGTTCGCGCGTTCCAGCGGGGCGCCGCCGACGCCATCCGCCCCTGGCTGCGCGAGCGTCTCTGATCCGACCGCCGCCGGGAGCCGTGACCACCCGCGGGCGGTTACGGCGATCTCCCCAGATGGGAGGTCCGGCACACCCGCCCGGACCGGGCCCGGCCGCGCACTAGGCTGGGGGGTCTGGGCTTCGGCGTGGCGGCCCGGACCGGCCAAAATTCTCACGAAACGGAACATGATGAGCGACCAGGCCAAGGTGCGAGTCCTGCTGTTGGAGAGCATCCACCGCGACGCGGTGTCCCGGCTCGAGGCCGAGGGATACAGCGTCGAGTCCGTCCGCAACGCCCTCGACGAGTCCGAGCTTCTCGAGCGCATCCGTGGCGTACACCTGCTGGGCATCCGCTCCAAGACCAAGGTGACCGCCAAGGTCCTCGAAGCGGCCGACAGCCTGGTCGCGGTCGGCGCGTTCTGCATCGGCACCGACCAGATCGACCTGCACGCGGCGTCCGCGGCCGGGATCGCGGTCTTCAACGCACCGTTCTCCAACACCCGCTCGGTGGTCGAGCTGGCCATCGCCGAGATCATCGCGATGACCCGCCGGCTCACCGAGAAGAACGCGCTCATGCACGAGGGCGTGTGGGACAAATCGGCCGAGGGCGCGCACGAGATCCGCGGCCGCCGGCTGGGCATCGTCGGGTACGGCAACATCGGCACACAGCTCTCGGTGCTCGCCGAAAACCTGGGCATGCACGTCTCGTTCTACGACACGGCCGACAAGCTCGCGCTGAGCAACGCGCACCGCTGCGCCTCGATCGAGGAACTGCTGGAGACCTCGGACGTGGTGACCCTGCACGTCGACGGCCGGCCGGGCAACGCCGGCTTCTTCGGCGCCGAGCAGTTCAAGCGGATGAAGCCGGGCGCGCTGTTCCTCAACCTGTCGCGCGGCATCGTGATCGACCACAGGGCCCTGCGCGACGCGCTGACCAGCGGGCACATCTCGGGCGCGGCGGTCGACGTCTTCCCGACGGAGCCGAAGGGCCGCGGCGACGAGTTCCTCTCCGAGCTGCGCGGCCTGCCGAACGTCATCCTCACCCCGCACATCGGCGGCTCGACCGAGGAGGCGCAGTCCGACATCGGCGACTTCGTGGCCAACAAGCTGGCCCATTTCGTCAAGGACGGCAACACCACGCTGAGCGTCAACCTGCCGGGGGTGGCGCTGCCCGAGCAGAGCGGCATGAGCCGGATCGTGCACGTCCACATCAACACGCCCGGGGTGCTGGCCAAGGTCAACAGCATCCTGGCCCAGCACGAGGTCAACGTCGAGGGCCAGCTGCTGAGCACCCGCGGCGAGTACGGCTACCTGATCACCGACATCAGCGGCGGGTACGCCGACGACGTGCTCGAGCAGCTGCGCAGCATGGAGCAGACGGTCCGGCTGCGCGTCCTTTCGTAGCCGCCGGGGCTCCAAGCACGTAGCGCCGGGGCTCCTAAGCACGTGGTGCCGGGGCTCCTAAGCACGTGGTGCCGGGGCCCCTGAGCAGGTAGCGCCGGTCAGGCCCGGGTCACGCGTTCTCCACGGTGAGCGCCGTGATCCGGGCGCCGGCCGTCACGTCGTACCGGTCGGTGGTGTTCCAGCCCTTGGGGGTCAGCGTCGAACCGGCCGCCATGTCCTTGAGCGTGCGGCTGCCGGCCACCACGGTCTGCGCGCCCCCGCCCAACTTGATCCGCATCGGGTTGTCGGCCGGCGACTTGAGCACCAGGTTGTCCACCG
Source organism: Actinoplanes sp. KI2 (assembly GCF_025630775.1). Lineage (GTDB taxonomy): Bacteria > Actinomycetota > Actinomycetes > Mycobacteriales > Micromonosporaceae > Actinoplanes. The sequence continues at coordinate 224,763 of NZ_JAOSZE010000003.1, read as the reverse complement.
CCCCGTTGAACTTCAGCGGCACGGTGCCGGTCGGGCGGGCCAGCGTGAGCTGCACCTGCTTCGCTCCGGCGACCATCTCGACGCCGCTGACCTGACCGCCGCTGACGTCGATGAGCTGCTTCTCGGCGTACCCGGAGAAGCGCAGCTGCCAGCGCACCTTCGCGGCCAGCACCACCTCGATCTCCCCGCCGGTGCCGTCGCCGTCCTTGCTGACCTGCAGCTTCACGGCGTCGTCGCGGATCGTGGGGCTCGGCCGGATGCCGGCGTCGTCCGGTGTGGAGATCCGGTAGAGGTCGTCGCCGAGCTCGCCGATCGTCACGTGCACCGAGGTCGCGCCGGCCAGCAGCTCGAAGCTGGCCTTGCTGCGGTTGTCCAGCGGCGCGGAGACCGTACGGGTCTTGGCGCCGCCGGCCCCGAGTTGCAGCACGCTGGTGAGGTCCTTGTCGTCGCCGGCGAAGTAGGCGACCCCGGCGATCGAGCCGAGTACCAGCACGAGCGCGCTGAGCAGCACGATACCGACGGTGACGGCGCGCGACTGTCGCGGCGGCGGCGTCTCGGCCCCGGCGCGCTCGGCTACGCGATGCTCACGCGACGGCGCGCGCATCGACGAGGCCGGCGGACGATCGCCACCCCGATGCTCACCCCACGGCGAACGCACCGAGGAGCCCGGCGACCGATCGCCACCGCGACGCTCACCCGACGGCGAACGCACCGACGAGGCCGGCGAGCGGTCGGCGACACGATGCTCACCCGACGACGCCCGTAGCGCGCCGGACGGCGCGGCCGGCGAACGCTGGGCGACCCGCTGCTCACCCGAGGGCGCCCGCAGCGCGCCGGAGGGCCCTCGTAGCGCGCCGGAAGCCTGGTCCGTCGTGTCGGGATCAAGACGAGGAGGCGGCGGCCAGCTCGCGCCGGACGCCGCCGGTGCGGGCGGCGCGGAGGTCGGCCCGTGCCGGACCGGAGAGATCGGCCCCGCGGAAAAGCCGTACGATGCCCGGCTTGTCCCACTTGGTGTCGCTGGCCCGTACTCCGGCGGCTCCGGTGAGCGCGACGGCGGAGGCGGAGGCGGCTCGGCCTTGGAGAACACCGGCGGAAGCCCAGTACCCTCCGTGGACCATGAACCACCGGTGGTAGCGGCGGCCGGCGGGCGAGCGACCGGGCGGCGGTAAAGAGTGTCCCCACGCGAGTCGGCTGCGGCCACTTCGGACGCGGCGGCGTCATCAGCTACCCGGTCCATGGTTCTCCCCTGTCGCAATCGCCGGCAACCCGGCTACCCCGAACAGAGGTACGTATTCGAACTTCTTCCGGATGAGTGCTGGCCAGAACTACTTAGCGTTACTGCCGGCCGGGTCGGATCAGGCCCCGCCGGGTGGCGATCGCGACCGCCTCCAACTGGCTGTGCGCGCCGAGTTTCGCCAGTACAGCCTTCACATAGCCGCGGCAGGTGTGCAGGCTGATGCCGAGCCGCCGGGCGATGGCGCGAGCGTCCAACCCGGCCGCCATCAGGTGCAACACCTCATCCTCCCGCACGGTGAGGCCGCTGCTACGCGGCGCGACCGCCGGAGAGGTGCTGCGCAGCAGCCGGGCCAGGATGTCGGTGGAGACGGTCATGCCGCCGCCGTGCGCGGTGCGCAACGCGTTGAGCACGTCACCGAGCGCACCGTTCTTGGAGAGGAAACCGGCTGCGCCGGCCGCGGTGGCCCGCCCGACGAGCGCGCCCTCATCACTGGCGGTGAGGATCACCACACGAGTGTCCGGCTGGCGAACGCGAATCAGCTCGGCGATCGCAATGCCGTCCGCATCGGACAGATCGGGATCGAGGAGGATCACGTCCGGAACCAGCTGTGCGGCCAGCTGAAGCGCCTCCGCGCCGGTGCGTGCGTGTCCCACGTACTCGAGGTCGGGCTGGCCTGCCAGCGCATGTCCGAGCAACTCGGCGAACGTCTGGTGGCCGTCGACGACGAGGACGCTGATCGCTACGCCGTTGTTCATGCGCCACCTTTCAAACCGAACGGACCTCGGGAAGTCTAAGGAGTACCAGCACTGAACTTTGCCCTACCAACAGGCTGCCGCGGCGTCGGCCGGATCCCTTCCGTCAGTACGCCCGGCAGAAGGATGCGCCCAAGCGGTCGCGATCACCAGTCTTTCGGTTGAGGTGCCCCCTAGCATTGGGCCTTGCCGGTCAACTTTGCCAGACGCAGAGTTTCTATTCATGTTCGACATCCAGCTCTTCGGTCGCGTCGAGGTGCGTACCCGGGGCGTTCGCCTTTCGGGCGCCGACTTCGGCGGCGACCGGCCTCGCCACCTGCTCGCGTTGCTCGCGCTGCGTGGCGAGGTGTCCATCTCGGAGTTGGCCGAGCTGCTGGGCACGGGCAAGAAGTCCGTCGAGGCCGACTTGTCGGTTCTTCGGGCACATCTGGAACCGGGCGTCAATCCGCGCGAATCGGTAATTCTCGCGCACCGCGGCCGCCTGCGGCTCGACCCCGAGCGGGTCCGGATCGACGTGGCTCGGTTCGACGAGCTGATCGCCGCCGCCGCGAACCGCCCCGCCGACCGCGCGGTCAAGCCGCTCACCGCCGCCGCGTTCCTCGCTACCCACCCCCTGCTGGCGGACGAGGACGAGCCGTGGGCCGCCGAGTCCCGCAGCGAGTACCGCGCGAAGCTGCTGATGGCCTGGCCGCCGGCCGCCGAGGTCGCGGCCAACTAGCGCAGCGCCGCCGGCTGAGCGGCCACCCAGAGCGCGCCGCCGCCGGCTGAGCGGCCACCCAGAGCGCAGCGCCGCCGGCTGAGCGGCCACCCAGAGCGCAGCGCCGCCGGCTGAGCGGCCACCCAGAGCGCGCCGCCGCCGGCTGAGCGGCCACCCAGCGCGCGGCGCCGCAAGCGAATTGACGCCCGGGCCGCGGGCGAATTGGCGCGCGCAGGCCGCCCGGTGACGCAGAATCGCCGGGTGCCGTTCCCGACCACGCTGCTCCCCGTGCCGCTCGCGCCCGAGATCTCCCTGCATCTGGTGGATCGCCCGGTCGGCCTCTTCGACCTGACCGGCAACGAGTACCGCAGCGACCGGCCGCCGCCGTTCTGGGCTTTCGTCTGGGCCGGCGGCCAGGCCCTGGCGCGGTACGTGCTGGACCACCCCGAGACGGTCCGCGGCCGGCACGTCGCGGATCTCGCCACCGGCTCCGGCGTCGCCGCGATCGCCGCCGCCCTGGCCGGCGCCGCCGCGGTGACCGTCACGGACGTCGATCCGGAAGCGGTCGCCGCCGCGCACCGCAACGCGGCCGCCAACCACGTCACGCTGAGCGACGGCGAGACCGACCCCGACGTGATTCTCGCCGGCGACGTCTTCTACAGCCCGACGGTCGCCGAGCAGATCGACCGGCAGCTACGGCGGTGGCGGCAGAGACAGAAACAGGTCCTGGTCGGCGACCCCGGGCGGGGCTTCTTCCCGGAGCGGCTGTTCGAGCCCCTGGCGGAGTACACGGTGCCGGTCGCCGCCGCGCTGGAGGAGGCCGACGAGCTGACGACCACCGTTTGGCGGATGCGATAGGCGTCACCTTCCGTAGCGCGGTCGGGTGAATGCTTTGGCCATACAACAAGTTGTAGGCTGCATGCATCATTCAAGCTCGGCCTAGGCGGCATGAAGTGAACGAAGCGGCCGAAAACACCCGGCCCGAGGCGCGCCTCGCCGACGAGATCATGCGGTTCTTCCGGCTCGGCGCGCGCGCAAAGGGCATGCTCAACAGCGGGGACCTGGGTGCGGAGTTCTCCGCCTTGATGCTGCTGTTCCCGCTGCGGTTCCTCGGCCCGATGCGGGTCACCGACCTCGCCGAGGCGAAACAGGCCGACCCGTCCACCGTCAGCCGCCAGGCCGCCCAGCTGGTGAAGGCGGGGCTGGTCCGGCGCGAGGCCGACCCGGAGGACGGGCGCGCCGCTCGCCTGGCGATCACCGAGGACGGCCTGGCCGCCTGCCGGAAGTTGCACGACGCCCGCGAGGCGTTCCTCGCCGAGGTGCTGGGCAGCTGGCCGGCCGAGCGCGTCGAGGCGTTCGTCGAGCTCTTCATCGAATTCAACACCGCGGTCGAGGCGCGTTTGCGTAGCGAGCCGGCCGCGCCACCACAACGGGAGCACGCGTGAGCAACCCCTCCGCCGCCGCGCCGCCGGACAAGGCCGGCTCGGCGGACTTCACCCATCGCCAGATCCTCACGGTGCTGGGCGGCCTGATGATGGGCATGTTCCTGGCCGCGCTCGACCAGACGATCATGGCGACCGCGACCCGGACCATCGCCGACGACCTGAACGGCTTCAACCTGCAGGCCTGGGCCACCACGGCGTTCCTCATCACGTCGACGATCAGCACGCCGCTCTACGGCAAGCTGTCCGACATCTACGGCCGGCGGCCCTACTTCCTGTTCGCGATCGGCATCTTCATCACCGGCTCGATGCTCTGCGGCCTGTCCCAGAACATGTACGAGCTGGCCGCCTTCCGCGCCATCCAGGGCATCGGCGCCGGCGGTCTGATGTCGCTGGCGCTGGCCATCATCGGCGACATCGTGCCGCCCCGCGAGCGGGCCCGCTACCAGGGCTTCTTCCTCGCCGTCTTCGGCACCGCGAGCGTGCTCGGCCCGATCCTGGGTGGCTTCTTCGCGGGCGCCGACACGATCCTGTGGGTGGACGGCTGGCGCTGGGTCTTCTACCTGAACGTGCCGATCGGCATCGCCGCCATGGCCGTGGTCGCCAAGGTGCTGCACCTGCCGCACCACCGGGTCGACCACCGGATCGACTGGCCCGGCGCGATCGCCCTGATCGTCGGCCTGGTGCCGCTGCTGACCGTGGCCGAGCAGGGCCGCGACTGGGGCTGGGACTCCGGCTGGGCGATCCTCTGCTACGTCATCGGCGCGGTCGGCCTGATCGCGTTCATCATCGCCGAGCGCGCCTACAAGGACGAGGCGCTGCTGCCGCTGCGGCTGTTCAACAACCGCACGGTCAGCGTCGGCGCGGCCTCCAGCGCGATCCTCGGCATGGCGATGTTCGGCGGCCTGATGACCGTCCCGCTGTACCTGCAGATCGTGAAGGGCTCCTCGGCCACCATCGCCGGCCTCCAGATGATCCCGTTCGTGGTCGGCATCATGGCCGGCTCGATCACCGCGGGTCAGCTGATCGCCCGCACCGGCCGGTACCGGATCTTCCCGATCATCGGCAGCAGTCTGATGGTCGTGGCGCTCTTCCTGTTCACCCGGATCGACGCGGACACCGCCCTCTGGAAGACCATGCTGATCATGGTGGTGATGGGCCTCGGCCTGGGCGGCAACATGCAGCCGATGATCACCGCGGTGCAGAACGCGGTGAACCCCCGGGAGATCGGCGTCGCGACCAGCTCGGTCACGTTCTTCCGGTCGATGGGCGGCACGCTCGGCACGGCGGTCTTCCTCTCCGTGCTCTTCAACGTGCTCCCCGATAAGATCAAGGGGGCGTACACCTCGGCCGCGTCGACCACCGAGTACCAGCAGGCCCTGCGCAGCCATCCCGAGCAGGCCAAGGCGCTGCAGGCGGCGACCGGCAACGGCGACCTGAGCGACACCTCCTGGATCAACCGGCTCGCCGACGCGATCGCCCACCCGTTCAAGGTCGGCTTCTCGGAAGGCATCCAGGTGGTCTTCGTGATCGCCCTGGCCGTCATGATCGTCGGCTTGATCGTGGTCTTCTTCCTGCCGGAGATCCCGCTCGCCCACCGCTCGGCCCAGGCCCAGCGCGAGGCGGACATCCTGGCCGCGGAGAACAGCGACGGCGTCCCCGGCGAGGTCGGCGCGGGTCCGCTCCGCGACGAGCCGGAGGAGCCGGACACCCCGGTCACGGTCGGCAAGGACGGCACGTCCAGCTAAAGATCAAATTCGGTTTCCCGTACGCCGGAAGCACCGCACCGCGAGCCCGGGCCGTTCACGCGGTCCGGGCTCGCCGTCTCTTGGTCAGACGGTCAGGCGTTGCGTGCGGCGGCCTTGATCAGACGGTCGGCAACGGCCCGCCGGTCCAGTCCCAGCCGCTGGGCGGTCTCGCCGAGCACGTCGTAGGCCTCGCGGACGCCGCAGCCGCGCTGCGCGATGATCACGCCGACCGCGCGGTCGACGATGGCGGCGTCGGTGCCCGACTCGTCCCGCCGGCGCAACTCGCTGAGCAGCACCTCGGCCTGGTTGACCAGCGCCATCGCGGTCAGCAGCTGGTCCGGCCCGAGCCCGCCGGGCGTCCGGAGGTAGAGGCTGACCGCACCCACCTCGGCGCGCAACACGTCCAGCGGCACGGCCACCACCGACCGCACCCCGGCCGCCCGAGCCGGCTCGGCCAGTAGCGGCCAGCGCTCGTCGCTCGCCAGGTCGGCCACCGTGACCAGGGAACGGGACCGGGCGGCGTCAAGTCCGGGGCCGGTGCTCGACGCGTACTGGATCTCGTCGACGCCCTCCCCGGACGGCCCGGCGGCGGTGCGGGTGAGCGGCTCGCCCTCACCGATCAGCGCGACCGAGCAGCGCACCGTGCCCGGCACCGCGCCGACCACGAAGGCCGCCAGGCGATCGAGCGCCGAGGCGAAGCTGTCGGCGCCGAGTAGCCGCACCGACAACTCGTGCAGGAGTCCGGCGAGTTCGACCGCGTGCGGGCCGCTCAGGACCGTCGCACGCGCGCCACGGGCGCGGGCGCGACGGCTCAGCAGGCGAGCGGGGCCGCGCTTCGGCGCAGAAATCCGGCGATTCGGGGCAGACACGCGGGGCATATTGCCATGACCATCGACGCGCACAGAAGCTAGATGCCCCTATCGTGTGGTTTCGACAGCAGTCATGGATCACGAGGTACCCCACCCGGAAGGGCCGTGAAACCCGTCGGCGCCCCCGAGATGACCTCGGAGGCGCCGTACGAGATGTCGGTGTGCATGTCGCCTCTCGGCGAGTGGCACGACACGGTTCCAGCCGAACGGTATTCCGTGAAGGCATTAGTGGTGAGGCCCGGGGACACTGGACACACCGACATCTGTACAGAACCGTCGGTCGCCGCCCATGATTCCATGAGTCAGTGTGACCCATGCCACACCACACGGGGCGTCTTCTCAGAACGCCTGGGTGAGGCGGCTCGGGTCGACCTCGCGGCCCGGGTAGCGAGCCATGTACTCGGTCTCCAGATCGGCCGTGCGGCGGAAGTGGTTGTCCAGGGCCGCGTCCGGGCCGTGCCGCAGGGTGGCGAGCCGGGCGCGGTAGAGGCTGGCCAGCTCACGGAAAAGGTCCTGGTCGCCGAGGGTGGCCGGATCCACCCCGAGCTCGGGGCCGGCGTTGGTCATCGCGATCCCTCCGTTGGTCATCACCTGGTGGAACTCCCTTGCCCGTGCCGCGGATCACCAAACCCTCGCCGGTACTCTCGTGGGCATGAAGGGGCTGTGGACGCCGGCATGGATCGTCCGCCACGTCCTCGCGCTCGCCGCGATCGCGGGCTGCCTCGCGCTGGGCTGGTGGCAGTTCAGCCGGGCCAGCGGGGGTAACACGCTGAGCTGGGGCTACACCTTCGAGTGGCCGGTCTTCGCGGGGTTCTTCGGGTTCCTCTGGTGGCGTGAGGTCCAGCTGGTCCGCCACCCGCCGCAGCCACCGGCGGAGGACACGGCCGACGAGCCGGAGCGGCTCCCAGGCGCGCCTGTTACCGTCGGCCGGCCGGTCCGGGTCGCCATCCAGGCGCCGCCCGCCGCGGACGACCCCGAGCTGGCCGCGTACAACGACTATCTAGCCTGGCTGGCCGCCCACCCCGGCGCCCGCCCGGCCGACTATCCGGGCTACTCCAAACAGAATTAGGAAGCGCACCGTGCAGGGAGCACTCACCCGTTACCGCATCATCGCGTGGATCGTCGGCGTCGTACTGCTCGTGCTGGTGCTGGTCGGCATGCCGCTCAAGTACCTCGGCGGCGACGACACCGTGGTCGCGATCGTCGGCCCGATCCACGGCTTCCTCTTCATGGTCTACCTGGCCCTGACCTTCGACCTGGCGCGCCGGGCCCACTGGCCGTTCCCGCGGATGATCCTGGTGATGGCGGCCGGCACGATCCCCTTCCTCTCGTTCTGGGCCGAGCGTAAGGTCACCACCGTGTGGGTTCCCGCGCAGCTGGTGAAAAGTCCAGTTTGAGGGTCGAAATAACCCGCAGTTTTCGTCGAATGACAATGCGTTATCGGGATCAATAACGCATACCTGGCCTTTTCCTTAATTCCCGTGCAGAGAACTTGATTTTGTTTGGCGCGCCGATAAGTTGGTGCGGTTGGTTCGGTCCGCAGCCACGACCCCTCGGGTGGCGCCGGCCAACGCCGCCGAATCGGCGCGGCGTCCAGCACGCTCTCCCCCGGGCGTGCCCGGCAGTCGCGACGGGCCGGGCAACCGTGTTTCCTGGGGTGAATCCGCGCGAGCGGTAGGGCCTTCTTCCCGCCCACGCCTCCACCGGAAACGTGGGGCGTCAGCTGACCCGGTAGGCGGCCGAGCGGAAGAAAGGCCAGCAAACCGGTGCCACACCCCCGTACGAGGCTTCGGGCGCTCCTGGTCGCGGCGATGTCGATCGCGATCACCGGAACCATGGCGACCGCGGCACCCGCGGCGCCCTCCGCGAGCGACCTCAAAAAGCAGATCGACACCGCGTCGAACCAGCTCGAGGACATCACCGAGTCGTACAACAAGCTCAACATCGACCTGAAGAAGACGGCCGCGGACGAGAAGGCCCTCGAAGCCTCGATCGGCCCCACCAAGGCGAAGCTCCTGGTCGCCCAGGGTCAGGTCAACACCATCGCCAGCAACGCCTACATGCAGGGCCGGATCGGGCCGATGAGCGCGCTGCTCGGCAGTGACCCGGGTGGACTGGTCGAGCGGCTCAGCTACCTCGACGCGATCAGCCGCGCCAACCAGCGGGACATCGACGACTACACCAACACCACGGCGACCTTCGACGAGCGCAAGGCCGAGCTGAAGACGGCGGAGGCCAAGCAGGCGGCGCAGCTCAAGGCGATGGACGCCCGCAAGAAGACGATCGAAGCGAACATCAAGAAGCTGCGGGCCATGCGCGTTCAGCTCTATGGCAGCGCGACCGAGACCGGTCAGGCGGGCGCGGCGGGCCCGGCGCCGGCCATCTCCGGCAAGGCCGGCATCGCCGTCGACTTCGCCTATGAACAGGCGAACAAGCCCGCGTACTACGGATACGGCGACTCCGGGCCCGACAAGTACGACTGCTCGGGTCTCACCATGGCCGCCTGGGCGAAGGCCGGGAAGTCGCTCCCGCACAACGCGGCCGCGCAGTACAGCGCCACGGCGCGCATCTCCCGGTCGCAACTGCAGGCAGGCGACCTGGTGTTCTATCGCAGCCTCGGCCACGTCGGCCTGTACGTCGGCGGCGGCATGATCATCGACGCGTCCCGCGAGGGCGAGCCGATCAAGAAGAGATCGATCGACATCATGACGCCGTACGGCTACGGCCGCGTGCGGTAGCCAGGCGCAAAGAGCCGAGAAGGCCGGTACCCGATCGGGTACCGGCCTTTCGCGTTTGTGGGTCGGGGGGAGTTTTCCGGGTGGGTCAGGCGGCCTGCAGGCCCTCGGCCCGGGCCAGCTCACGCAGCCGGCCGAGCGCCTGGATCTCGAGCTGGCGGATGCGCTCGCGGCTGAGCGAGAAGCGCGAGGCCACCTCGGTCAGCGAGTGCTCCCGGCCGTCCTCGAGGCCGTACCGCGCCCGCATGATGCCGGCCGAACGGTCGTCCAGGTGGTTGAGCAGGCCCTCGATCCGCTGCCGCTCCAGCGCGGTCAGCACGATCTCCTCCGGCGACGGCGCGTCGCTGTCGGCCACCAGGTCGCCGAGGTTGGTGTCGCCGTCGTCGCCCACCGGGGTGTCCAGGGACACGGTGTCCTGGGCCCAGCGGGTCAGTTCGTTGACGCGCTCCACGGTCACGCCGAGCGCCGCCGCGACCTGCTCGGGCTCGGGGTCGGCGCCGAGCTCGCGGACGAGCTGGCGGGTGACGTTGCGCATCCGGTTGACGTCCTCGACCAGGTGCACCGGGAGGCGCACCGTGCGCTCCTGCTGGGCGATGGCCCGGCTGATCGCCTGCCGCACCCACCACGTCGCGTACGTCGAGAACTTGTAGCCACGCTCGTAGTCGAACTTCTCCACGGCGCGGACCAGGCCGGTGTTGCCCTCCTGGATCAGGTCGAGCATCGGCATGCCCGAGCGCACGTAACGCCGGGCGATCGACACGACCAGTCGCAGGTTGGCCCGGATGAACAGGTCCTTCGCCCGCTGCCCCTCGTGGACCAGCCGCTCGAGCTCCTCACGGCTCACACCGCGCGGCACCTCGCCCTCGTCGAGCAGGAACTCCGCGTAGAGGCCTGCTTCGATCTGCTTGGAGAGCTCGACCTCCTGCGCTGCGTCCAGCAGAGGCGTCCGGGAGATCTCGTGCAGGTACACGCCGACGAGGTCGCGCTCCTCGGCGACCTGGTCGGTCCGCATCACGGTGTTCTTCTCCACGCTGCCCACAGTCCCCTCATTGCCTTCACTACTTACCCCGCTACGGGCAAACCCTGTGTCCATCAGTTCCTCCCCGTAACGCCCGCAGTTCGTACATTGCGGTTACTGGCATCTACACAACAAATGGCTGCTCGCACTGATTCCGGCTGGCGGATCGAAAGTGTCACGAATGCCTGGGTGATTGCTGAGAGCCGCGTGCGATGTTCCTGAGGAGGGCCCCTGAGCCCGAGCCGGCATTCACGCGCAGCAGCCGCCGTCGGTCACGCAGCAGAACGCATACCCGCGTCAGTCTCAATGACACCATCGGCCCCTCATCCGTCGCAGCGACGGGCATCACCACCGAACTTGGGATGCTCGTCACTACCCAGTACGGCCGCTCGGCTTCCCGGGTTCACGTGCAGGATCGACAGCTTCGCGACCGGCCTGAAACAAAAGCCTCGCCAAAAAGATCGTCAGGCACCGGCCCGAACCGGACCACCTGCCACAATGCGGCACGCCGCGCCGTAGTTCACTCGCCCGCACGGGTGACGCCCGGGCAGGTGACGACTCGTTTGGCCGGTATTCCCCGATAGCCGGCGGTCCAGCGCCGACCGTGACCAAAACCACACCGCCCTCGGCGGGTGAGCGGGCAGCATGATCTCCATGAACAGCGGACGGACGGTCTTCGTGTCGGGCGGAGCGGGCGGGCTGGGCGTCGCCACGGTGGCGGCCTTCGTGGCCGACGGCTGGCGGGTGGTGGCCCCGGTTCGGCCGGGCCGCACCGCCCTCGCGGGCGTGGTGAGTGTCGAAGCGGACCTCGGCGATGAGACGGACGTCACTGCCGCGATGGCCGTCGCGGCGGGCGATCCCGCGGCGCCGCTGCGCGCAGTGATCAACCTGGCCGGGGCGTACGCGGGGAGCGGGCTGGTGGCCGAGACCCCGGTCGCCGATTTCGAGCAGATGCTCGCCCGCAATCTGCGACCGACCTATCTGGTGACCCGCGCCGCGCTGCCGCACCTGGTCGCGGCCGGCGGCGGCGGGATCGTCTGCGTCTCGTCCCGGGCGGCGCTGGCGCCATGGCCGGGCGCGGCCGGCTATATCACCGCGAAGGCGGCGGTGCTGGCCTTCGCGGGGGCGGTGGCGGTCGAGTACCGGAAGCAGAACGTCCGGTGCAACACGATCGTGCCGAGCGTCATCGACACCCCCACCAACCGGCGGGAGATGCCGGATGCCGACTTCTCCCGGTGGGTCAAGCCGGCCGAGATCGCCCCGACCATCGTCTTCCTGGCCTCGGACGCGTCCGCACCGACGACAGGCGCGACCATCCCGGTCTACGGCCAGGCCTGACCGCTGGGCTCACCCGCTGGGCTCAACCCGCTGGGCTCAGCCGCTGGGCTCAGCCGCTGCGCTCAGCCGCTGGGCTCAGCCGCTGGGACACCTGAGCGCGGGGCTCAGAGTGCCTCGGCCAGCTGATAGCCCAGGGCCGTCGCGCCGGCCAGCAGCGGGCCGCCGGCCAGGATCAGCGTGCGCACCCGGGCGCGGGCCGGGGTGACCGGGGCCGGGATCGGCAGCCGGGCGCGAATCTCGGCGGCGACCTGGTCCGGGGCGGCGTTCGCGTCGATCACCACGAAGTCGCCGTACTCGGGGAGCGAGCGGTAGGCGGCCGCGGCGGCGGACAGGTACTCGATGGTCTCGTGGTCGTAGCCGCGGGCCTCGACGCGGTCGTGGGCGATCCTCGGGTCGACGGCCAGCAGGAAGGTCACGTCGGGGCGCGGGAAGAGCCGGTAGGCCCGGCGGGCGCGGCGTTCGGCGGCCGGGCGGCCGGTCCGGGCCCGCAGGCTCGCGTACTGGCAGACGGCGTGCCGGTCCATCACGGTGATCTCGCCGGTCAGGGCGCGACGCAGCAGCGTGCGCAGAATGGCCAGCCAGCGCAGCACGGACTCGACGAACAGCATCGCCCGCCGCCCCAGCAGGTCTTCCGCGTCGTCGCCGCGGCCCAGGCGGGCGGCCAGGCGACCGAACCAGCGGCGGCCGCCGGCGTTGCGGCGGTACGCGGCGCCCAGCCCCTCCTGAGCCAGGGTGTCGGCCAGGCGGTGGGCCTGCGTCGTCTTGCCGCTGCCATCGATGCCGACGAGCGCGATCGTGCGAGGTGGTCGCGTCATGCCCAGCAACGGTAACCGGGCTTGCCCAGGCAGTTTCACGGCGACCGTGCTCGACACGTACCAAAATGGGGTCAAGCAGTTGATTTTGGCGGTTGATTCAAGGCACCGGGGGCCGGGTACCGGTCCAGGGCAGGCACCGGAGCCGAACAGGGAGAAGCCCATGCCGCACCACGTGGACGCCGGACTGGCCACCGCGCTCAAGCGGGTGGCCGCCACGCTGAAGGCGGCCGACATCCCGTTCGCGCTCGGCGGCAGCTTCGCGGTCTACGCGCACGGTGGCCACTCCAGCGATCACGACGTGGACTTCCTGCTGCGCGAGCAGGACAAGGACGCGGCCCTCAAGGCGCTCGCCGACGTCGGCTTCCGCACCGAGCAGCCGCCCGAGGACTGGCTGGCCAAGGTCTACGACGAGGACCGGATGGTGGATCTCATCTACCGGCCGATCGAGACGCCGGTCACCGACGAGACGCTGCGCGACACCGAGATCATCGCGGTCGAGGCGATCAGCATGCCGGTGATCTCGGCGACCCGGCTGATGGTCCACAAGCTGCTCAGCTACAGCCAGCACCACTGTGACTTCGCCACCGGCTTCCCGGTGGCCCGCTCGCTGCGCGAGCAGATCGATTGGGCGCGCGTGCGCCGGGAGACGGCCGACTCCCCGTACGCCGAGGCGTTTCTGATGCTGCTCGACCGGCTGGACGTGGTCCCCCTGACGGAACCGACAGATGAGGGTGGGGAATGAGATGAGCATTCGAGCCGACGAATACCTGGAAGCCGAGATCCAGAGCCTGCTCACCGAGGGCCGGATCGCCGAGCTCGGCATCACCGTGCACCGCCGAGAACAACAGCTGGTGCTGGGCGGCGAGGTGGAGAGCCCGGCCCGGCGGGACGAGATCTGCCGGCAGATCTCCGAGCATTTCCCGGACGTGGCGATCGCCTGCGACATCGGCATCATCCGGGCCCAGGCGCCCAACGAGGTGGAGGAAATTTCATGATCCGGATCGCCGCCGTGGGCGACGTCCACGTGGACTCCGATGTCCTGGGCCGGTTCCGGCCGGCCCTCGAGGAACTGCCCGACCGGGCCGACGTGCTGCTGGTGGCCGGAGATCTGACCCGGCACGGCACGGTCGAGGAGGCGCGCTGCTTCGCCACCGAGTTCGGCGGCCTGGGCGTGCCGGTCGTGACCGTCCTGGGCAACCACGACCACCAGAGCGACCAGCAGTCCCGGGTGACCGACGTGCTCACCGAGTCGGGCATCACCGTGCTGGAGGGCGAGGCCACCGTGCTCGAGCTGCACGGCCGGCGGCTCGGCATCGCCGGGGTGAAGGGCTTCGGCGGCGGCTTCGCGGGCGCCTGCGCGAGCAACTTCGGCGAGCGCGAGATGAAGGACTTCGTCGGCACCACCGAGGTGCTCGCCGAGCGGCTGCAGGACGCGCTGCTGTCGGTGCAGGTGGACGCGCTGGTGGCGCTGACCCACTACGCCCCGGTGCCGGACACGCTGCTCGGCGAGCCGCTGGAGATCTACGCGTTCCTGGGCTGCTACCAGCTGGGCCGGGCGATCGACGCGGCGCCGACCGCGCTGGCCCTGCACGGGCATGCGCACCACGGCTCGGAGCGCGGGCGGACGCCGGGCGGGGTGCCGGTGCGCAACGTGGCGCATCCGGTCATCAAGCAGGCGTACAACGTCTACCAGCTGCTTTCCGAGGAAGCCGAGCTCGAGTTGATCGCCACCTAGGCGGGTTTCCGATTCGCAGGCCGGGGGTATCCGGTCTGCATGGACGTTCTCCTCTGGATCCTCGCAGTCATTCTGGTGGTCGCCGGCATCCTCGCGCTGTTCCGGCGGCAGCTCCTCTGGGGCATCGTGCTGATCATCGTGGGCCTGCTGGTCGGCCCGGGTGGCGTCAGCATCTTCACCTGACCCGTCTCCCGTCTGATTTCGACCGGGACCGCCGATTCGGCGGTCCCGGCTCTCTTTGCGGTGAGAGCGCACACGCAGTGCGATGGAAGTGCGCAAACTGCCACAAGAGTTACGCAGTGACCGCGATCCATCACTTTACGTATGGCGTCTTCAACCCGATCGCCGCCTATCTCCTGGCGTTCCTCGGCTCGTTCTTCGGACTTCTCTGCACCGGCCGGGCACGCGATGCCCGCACCCGCAGCCGGCGCAACCGCTGGCTGGGCATCGCCGCCTTCGCCATCGGCGGCGGCGGTATCTGGCTGATGCACTTCGCCGCGATGCTCGGCTTCGACGTGCCGGCCAGCCCGGTGCGCTTCGACCTCGTGATGACCGTACTCAGCCTGTTCGTCGCGGTCCTCGCGGTCGGACTCGGCCTGCTGATCGTCGGGCACGGCCGGCGCAGCTTTCCCAAGGTGCTCGCGGCCGGGGTGCTGACCGGCGGCGGTGTGCTGGCCATGCACTACTCCGGCATGGAGGGCCTGCACGTGGCCGGGACGATGCACTACGACCGGTCGCTGGTGATCGCCTCGGCGATCATCGCGGTGGTGGCGTCCACCGTCGCGCACTGGTTCGCGATCTCGGTACGCGGCTGGGCCCGGGTCAGCGGCGCCGCGTCGATCATGGCGATCGCGGTGTGCGGCATGCATTACACCGGCATGGCGGCCATGTCGGTGCGCCTGGACGTCGACCGCGTCGACCACGTGCACGGCATCCGGCCGCTGACGATGATCGTGCCGATCACGCTGATCGCCGCGGCCACGATCGTGGCCGCGGCGCTGAGCGCGCTGCAGGCGATGACCGAGGAGGAGTTCTCCGACGGGACGCCGACCCCGAAGCGGGGCGTGCACGCCGAGAGCATCGCCAGTCCGTGGTCACTCCGGCAGGCGAATCTCGCCCACGGGTCCGCGCGCCGGCCGTCACCCCAGCCCGTTCCGATGCGATCGACCGGCAACAGCTGATCGCTAAGGTATCGGCATGGCGACCCGGCTGCTGCTGTCGATGCCCCTGCACGCGATCACCGAGGTCTACGGCGAGCAGGGACTGCGCGAGCGGTTCCTGCTCGAGGTGGACGCCTTCCCGCCCGGCGAGACCGCCCAGCTGCGCGCGGCGCTCGAGCTGGCCGGCACGCTGCACGCCGGGGACCGGCGGGTGCGCGAGCCGTACCTCAACCATCTGCTGCGGGTCGCCATCCGGATCGTCAAGTACTACGGGGTGCGCGACGTCGACGTGCTCACCGCCGCGCTGCTGCACGACGCGGTCGAGGACCACCCGGCCGAGCTGGGCGGGCTCGACCCGGCGGGGCACACCCACTCCGAGCTGACCGAGGCGGCGATCGCCGAGCTGGCCCGCCGCTTCAACCCGAGGGTGGCCGAGCTGGTCCGCTCGGTCACCAACCCGGAGTACGACCCCGACCGCGACCGGCACGAGCAGTACCGGGAGCACGTCGCGTCCAATCTGGAGCGCGACCCCTGGGCCCGGGTGATCAAGGTGTCCGACTTCACCGACAACGGGGTCGGCGTGGTGCACACCACCGCCGACAAGGCCTACTCGTCGGCGACCAAGTACCGCCCGCTGGTGCCCAAGCTGCGCGAGCTGGTCGGACGGCCGGACACGCCACTCTCGGTCGAGGCCAAGGACCACATCCTCGACCAGCTCGACCTGGCCGAGGAGAGATTCGCCGCCATCCTCGACGACTAAGGCCTGTCCTGCCGGTCACGCCTTAGATTTGGCGCATGGTCTACCGCTGGTGGCGCGATGCCGTCATCTACCAGGTCTACCCCCGCTCGTTCGCGGACAGCGACGGCGACGGCATGGGTGACCTGCCCGGCATCACCGGGCGCCTGCCCCGCCTCAAGGAGCTCGGGGTCGACGCCGTGTGGCTCTCCCCCTTCTACCCCTCCCCGCAGCACGACGGCGGCTACGACGTGGCCGACTACCGCGGCGTGGACGCCCGGTTCGGTGACCTCGGCGACGCCGACAAGCTGATCGCGGTGGCGCACAACCTGGGTCTGAAGGTCATCGTCGACCTGGTGCCGAACCACACCTCCAGCCGGCACGAGTGGTTCCGGCAGGCGCTGGCCGCGCCGCCGGGCAGCCCGGAGCGGGATCGCTACATCTTCCGGGAGGGCCGCGGGCCGGACGGCGCGCTCCCGCCGAACTCGTGGACCAGCATGTTCGGCGGCAGCGCCTGGCAGCGGGTGCCGGACGGGCAGTGGTACCTGCACCTGTTCGACGTCAGCCAGCCCGACCTCGACTGGGGCAACCGCGAGGTCCGTGACGAGTTCCGCGACATCCTGCGGTTCTGGCTCGACCGTGGCGTGGACGGTTTCCGGGTGGACGTGGCGCACGGGTTGGTCAAGGCGGACACCCTCCCGGAGTGGGACGTGCCCGCCGCCATCCTGGGCGGGCTCGCGCCGGCTGGGCCGCCACCGCCGATGTGGGACCAGGAGGGCGTGCACGAGATCTACCGGGAGTGGCGCCGGGTCGTCGACGAGTACCCGGACGGCCGGATCCTGGTGGCCGAGGCGTGGGTGCAGCCGGCCGCGCGGCTCGCCCGGTACGTGCGGCCGGACGAGATGCACCAGGCCTTCAACTTCATGTACCTGAGCGCGCCGTGGCGGGCCGCCGACCTGCGCGCGGTGATCAACACGTCGCTCGAGGCCAACGACGAGGTGGGTGCGCCGACCACCTGGGTGCTGTCCAACCACGACGTCATCCGGCACGCGACCCGGCTCGGCTACCCGATCGAGCAGACCCGGCTGCACGGTATCGGCCCGGACGACCCGCAGCCGGACGTGGGACTGGGCCTGCGCCGGGCGCGCGCGGCCACCCTGCAGATGCTGGCGCTGCCCGGTTCGGCGTACCTATACCAGGGCGAGGAGCTGGGGCTGCCGGAGCACACCACGCTGCCGCACGAGCACCGCCAAGACCCGGCACGGCCGCGGTCGGGGCACACCGTGGTGGGCCGGGACGGGTGCCGGGTGCCGATCCCGTGGGAGGCGGACGCCCCGTCGTACGGCTTCGGTCCGTCGGATCGCAGCTGGCTGCCGCAGCCGGCCGTCTGGGCCGAGTACGCCCTGGACCGCCAGCAGGGGGTGCCCGGCTCGACCTGGGAGCTCTACCGGGCCGCGCTGGCCATCCGCCGGGAGTTCGGCCTGGGCGCCGGCACGATCGCCTGGCAGCAGACGCCGGAGGAGGCGCTGGCCTTCCGGAACGGGGACGTGTGGGTGCTGACGAACTTCGGGGCCGAGCCGGTGGCGCTGCCGGTCGGCGCGACGGTGCTACTCGCGAGCGAGCCCCTCGACGCCGACGGCCGGGTCCCCGCCGATGTCACCGTCTGGGCGGCCCTCTGACCCACCGTCCGGGCGACCCTCTGGCAAACCGCCGGGGCGGCCCTCGGACACACCGTCCGGGCGACCCTCCGCTTCCGAGGCGGCGGCCAGCAGGGTCGCGTGGGTGTTGGCCATGTCCTTCGCCACCGTCCTGCTGGCCAGCCAGAACATGACCCCGGTCGGGATCCAGAAGAGCTGGAAGCCGGCCAGCCCGACGGCGTAGTTGAGCGGCGGCGGGAACCCACCGGCCAGCCCGCGGAAGGCCACCCCGACCATCGCGTTGCCGCCGGCCCGGCCGAAGCCGTTGACCAGGTTGCCCATGCTGTAGACGGTGCCGCGGTGCTCGGGCGGGTTCACGTCGGCGATCAGGGCGAACCAGTTCGGCGAGTTGGCCGAGGTGAGCATCAGCGCGAAGACCGCCGTGATCAGGCAGAAGCCGACCGTGGGCTGGGTGAAGACGTCGGTGAGCACGGCACGCACCACCCGTCCCGAGCTCGCGCCGTCGGGCACGTCAATGGTCATCGGGACGAAGAACAAAACCACGTAGAAGGGTACGGCGGCCAGCACGCCGATCGACGCGACGAGGGCCCGCCCGCGCGGGGTGCGCCGCTGCAGCCGGTCCCCGGCCAGCCCGCCCAGGATGCTCAGCGCGCCGCCCAGCTGGAACAGCGTGGCGAAGACGCTGCCGACCAGCACCGCGGTGCTCGACGAGTAGCCCTGGTCCTCGGCCCGGGCCCGGAACAGGATCGGCAGCCAGACGAGCGAGCCGAGCGCGATCTGCGCGGTGAAGCCCTGGAAGATCAGCCAGATGTTGGTGCGCCGGCCGAGGATGACCGGCAGGTCGTCGGGGTGGATCCGCTCGTCGTACTCGACGCCGGCCAGCTCGGGCTGGCTCTCGCCGCGCGGCACGTTGTAGGTGAACACGTAGGCGACCGTGGCGATCACGCCGGCCGCCGAGGCGACCAGGAACGGCTTGCGCCAGTCGTCGTGCCCGAGCAGGCCGCCGAGCAGGGTGCCGGCCAGCGTGCCGACGCCCTGGGACAGGCCCCAGAAGCTCATCACCAGGCCGCGGCGTTTCGGCGAGATCAGGTCGCTGACCACGGCGAAGCTGACCGAGGCCACGGCGCCCAGGCCGATCGCGGCGAGCACCTGGGCGAGCAGGAAGGAGCCGTAGCCGCCGGAGAGACCGGACCAGGCGGTGCCGGCCACCCAGATTGTGGTGCCGATGATCAGCACCGGCTTGCGGTCGGTGCGGTCGCCGGCGTACGCGAAACCGATCGCCGCCACCGCGCTGATCAGGAACATGATCGTGGTGGCCAGCGCGATGTGGCCCTCGCCGACGCCGAAGGTGTCGCCGATGCTGCCGTAGAGGGGCGGCACCAGGCCGATCGCCACGTTGTCCAGCGATGCCAGGATCACGAAGACCACGACGCTGTAGACGCGGTGCGCGGTGCCGCCCTTTCTCACGCGGCAAGGTTAGCGGGGACGGTCGATTACTGCGTCCTGTGCGGCTTTGTACTGCTCTCGAATCAGCGAGACGGGCTCCGCCTCGTACGTCTCGGGGGCCTCGGCCGACCAGACCGGCGGCTCCGCGGCGCCCGCGGCGACCCACGCGGCCTGGCGTGCGGCCCCGTCCGCGACGTACTCCCCCGGCGGCGGGACGAGCACCGGCAGGCCGAACAGCTCGGGCGCGATGCGGCGGACCGCCTCGCTGCGCGCGCCCCCGCCGACCAGCACGATGCGGTTGGCGGTGGCGCCGTGCCGGACCAGCGCGTCCAGCCCGTCGGCGAGCGCGCAGAGCATGCCCTCGACCGCCGCCCGGGCCAGGTGCGCCGGGTCGGAGGTCTGGAGGGTGAGGCCGTGGATCGCGCCGGTGGCGTCCGGCCGGTTCGGGGTGCGCTCGCCCTCCAGGTACGGCACCAGGACCAGGCCGTCGGCGCCGGCCGGGGCTTGCAGGGCGAGCCGGGACAGCTGCTCGTGGTCGACGCCCAGCAGCCGGCCGGCCGCGTCGAGCACGCGGGCGGCGTTGAGCGTCACCACGATCGGCAGGAACCGGCCGGTGACGTCGGCGAACCCGGCCACCGTGCCGCTCGGGTCGTCGGGCGAGACGTCCGAGCTCACGAAGACGGTGCCCGACGTGCCGATCGAGACGACCACGTCGCCGGGGCCGGCGCCGGTGCCGAAGGCGGCCGCCGCGTTGTCCCCGGCGCCCGGACCGAGCGGGGCGCCGTTGGGCAGGTGTCCGGCGACGCCGATCGGGCCGAGCACGTCAGGTGTTTTTATCAGGCGCCCGAAACCCAGCTCCAGCAGGTCGGGGCGGTACTGGTTGGTCTTGGCCGACCAGTACAGCGTGCCGCTGGCGTCGCTGCGGTCGGTCTTGATCGTGGTGATGTCGGTCGACCCGGAGAGCTTCCAGGTCAGCCAGTCGTGCGGGAGGCAGACGGCGGCCACCCGGGCGGCGTTGGCCGGCTCGTTGCGGGCCAGCCAGCGCAGCTTGGTCAGCGTGAAGCTGGCCACCGGGACGATGCCGACCGCGTCGGCCCACTTGTCCCCGCCGCCGAACTCGGCGATGAGATCGGCGGCCGCGCCGGCGCTGCGGGTGTCGTTCCACAGCAGCGCCGGACGGACCACCTCGCCGTTCTCGTCCAGCACCACCATCCCGTGCTGCTGGCCCGCGACCGAGGCCGCGGCCACGTCGTCCAGGCCGCCGGCCTGGTCGATCGCCTCCCGCAGCGCGGCCCACCAGGCGTCCGGATGCACCTCGGTGCCGTCCGGATGACTCGCCCGGCCCTGGCGGACCAGCTTGCCGGTCTCCGCGTCGCGGATGACCACCTTGCACGACTGGGTGGAGCTGTCGATCCCGGCTACCAGAGTCATGTCGTCAGTTCGCCTTCAACACGTGGTCGATCGCCAGCTGGTGCAGCTTGACGAAACCGTAGCCCCGCTCGCCGGCCGCGTCCGGGTTGAAGTCCTCGAACGCGCTGCGGTCGGCCAGGAGGTCCTGGTAGGTCTCGCCCGCCTGGAGGGTCGGGGTGTTGAGCTCGGCCACGCCGCTGGCGGCCAGCGCCTCCTGCACGGCCGGGTCGGCCCGGAACGCCTGCGCCCGCTCCTTGAGCAGCAGGTACATCCGGATGTTGGCGCGCGCCGACTCCCAGACGCCGTCGTAGTCCTCGGTGCGGGACGGCTTGTAGTCGAAGTGGCGCGGGCCGTCGTAGGCCGGTGCGCCCTGCGGTCCGCCGAACTCCAGCAGGTCGACCAGGGCGAACGCGTTGAGCAGGTCGCCGTGGCCGAAGACCAGGTCCTGGTCGAACTTGGGGCCGTGCTGACCGTTCAGGTCGATGTGGAACAGCTTCTTGTGCCACAGCGCCTGGGCGATGCCCTGGGCGAAGTTGAGGTTCGACATCTGCTCGTGGCCGACCTCGGGGTTGATGCCGAACAGCTCGGGGCGCTCCAGGTCGTTCACGAACGCGATGGCGTGGCCGGCGGTCGGCAGCAGGATGTCGCCGCGGGGCTCGTTGGGCTTGGGCTCGATGGCGAAGCGCAGGCCGTAGCCGCGATCCTCGGAGTACTGCGCGAGCAGGTTGAGGGCCTCGGCGTAGCGGTCGAGGGCGGCCCGGATGTCCTTGGCCACGTCGTACTCGGCGCCCTCGCGGCCGCCCCAGAGCACGAGGGTCTGTGCGCCCAGCTCGGCGCCGAGGTCCATCTGGCGCATCACCTTGCGCAGCGCGTAGCGCCGGACGGATCGGTCGTTGCTGGTGAAGCCGCCGTCCTTGAACACCGGGTGGGTGAACAGGTTGGTGGTGACCATCGGGACGATCAGGCCGGTCTCGTCGAGTGCCTTCTTGAAGTTGGCGATGATGCCGTCCCGCGTGTGCGCGTCGGCACCGAAGGGCACCAGGTCGTCGTCGTGGAACGTGATGCCGTAGGCGCCGACCTCGGCGAGCTTGTGCACGGCCTCGATCGGGTCGAGCGCGGCCCGGGTCGCGTCGCCGAACGGGTCGCGGGCCTGCCACCCGACGGTCCAGAGGCCGAAGGAGAACTTGTCTTCGCGTGTGGGTTGGACCGGCATGGTGACCTCCGCGTAACAGATCTGATTTGTTTATTGGTTGAATTATTTGGAGACGGTGTGGCAATGTCAAGGGCATGCCGACCCGGATCATGACCGCCGCCCAGGCACCCGTGCGGCAGTCGAGCGTGCGGGCCCATAATCTCGCGCTCGTGCTGCAAACCGCGGCAAACAGCGCAGATCGCCCATCCAGGGCGGCGATCGCGGCGGCGACCGGGCTGACCCGGGCCACCGTGTCCGCGCTCGTGGACGACCTGATCGCGGGCGGGCTGCTGACCGAGCACGACCCGGCGCCACGCACCGGGGCCGGCCGGCCCGCCGCCGGGCTCGCCCTGAACGCGGACGGGCCGGCCGGGCTCGGGCTGGAGATCAACGTCGACTATCTCGCGGCCTGCGTCATGGATCTCACCGGTGCGGTGCGGCACCGGATCGTCTCGCACGGCGACCAGCGGCCCGTCTCCCCCGCCGCGGCCCTGGCCGCCCTCGACACGCTGGCGGATCAGGCCCGTGCCGCCGCCGCGGCCGAGGGGCTGACCCTGGCCGGTGCGGCACTGGCGGTGCCGGGCCTAGTCGCCGCGGGCGGGCTGGTGCGGGTGGCGCCCAACCTCGGCTGGCAGGACGTGGACGTGCCGGCGCTGCTGCCCGGCCTGGCCGGCCTGCCGCTGATCGTCGACAACGAGGCCAACCTCGCGGCGCTCGGCGAGCTCCGCGCCGGCGACGAGCAGACCTTCCTCTACGTGTCCGGCGAGATCGGCATCGGCGCCGGGATCGTGCTGGACGGTGAGCTCTACCGTGGCGGGCGGGGCTGGAGCGGCGAGATCGGGCACGTCACGGTGCACCCCGACGGGCGGCCCTGCCGGTGCGGAGCGAACGGCTGCCTCGAGCAGTACGCCGGGCAGGAGGCGGTCGCCGCCGACGCCGACCTGGCCGCGTCGGCGCTCGGGATCGCGCTGGCCGCGGTGGTCAACCTGCTCGACATCGGGGTGATCGTGCTGGGCGGCGCCTACGCGCCGGAGCTTCCCCGGCTGCGCGACGGGATCGAGGCCGAGCTCGGTCGCCGGGTGCTGACCGCGGGGCTCGCGCCGGTCACGCTGCGGGCGGCGGCCCTGGGCGCGGACGCCGCGATGCGCGGTGCCGCCGACGCCGTCATCCGCTCGGTGCGCGACGACCCGGCGGCCTGGCTGAGCCGCTAGCTCTAGCCGCCCCGGGCGCGAGGCCAAGGCCAAGCGACCCGCGGCGCGACCGGTCGCCGCTTGCGCCGCCGCTTGCCCCGGTCGCCGCTTGCCCCGGCCGCCGCTTGCGCTGGCCGCCGCTTACCCCGGCCGCCGCTTGCGCTGCCGCTTGCCCCGGCCGCCGCTTGCCCCGGCCGCCGCTTGCGCCGCCGCTTGCCCTGGCCGCCGCTTGCGCTGCCGCTTGCCCCGGCTGCCGCTTGCGCCGCCGCTTGCCCCCGGCGGTCGCGCGCCCTAGGCCGAGCGGGCCGCGGCGCCGCTGGGTGCCTCGTCGACGGCGGCGGCCGCGAACTCGCTGAGGCCGCGCAGCAGCGCGGCACGGCCGGGCGCCGACATCTTCTCCAGCGTCGCGGCGAGGGCCAGCCGGCGGATGCGGCGCAGCTCGGCCAGCAGCGCTCGGGAGGACGGCGTCAGGTAGAGCGCGATCTCGCGGCGGTCGGCCCGGCCGGGGACGCGCTCGACCATGCCGTTGGCGACCAGGCGGTCGCACAACCGGCTCGCCGAGGAGAGCAGCATGCCGAGCTCGGCGGCGAGGCGGCCCAGGTTGACGCCCTCGGCGCGCTCGACGGCGAGCAGGGCGTTCAGCTGCGGCCAGGACAGTCGCGGGGTCACCTGCTCGCGGGCCTGGTCCCAGGCGAACAGTAGGGATTGCGCAGCGTCGTCGATCGCCGCGGCGTGCATCGGGTCGGCCCCTTCGAGAAGCGCCATGGTGGAGCAGAGACTACCCTGCGGCGCGCGGCCGGTCGGCAAACCTGACCGGACGGCTCTTCGGCGCGCCGGTGACGGCGCCGAGCGCCGCGTAGGCAGCGAGGGCCGTCACCGCGGTTGGTGACGGCCCTCGCTGCGTACGAAATCGTGGTTTGCGGTCAGTTCGCCCCGGTGCGGGTGGCGATCGCCTCCAGGAAGATCTCACCGATCTTCGCGGGGTCCGGCGCGATGAACACGCCGCCGGCCGCGGTGGGCTTCACGATGGTCTCGAGCTCCTTGCGGTTGACCTCGGGACCGATGCCGATGATGACCACGCGTACCGGGCGCTTCGGATCGTTGAGCTGCTTGAGCCTGGCGATCAGAGTGTCCTGCGTGATGCCCTCGTCGTTCTCGTTCACCCCGTCGGTGAACAGGAGCACCGAGTTGACCTTGCCGGGCTGCCACGAGTTCTGCACGTTCTGGTACGCGGCGAGCAGGGTGTCGTAGAGACCGGTGTTGCCGTTCCGCTTCGGCACGATCTGGCTGATCGACGCTTGGATCTTGGAACGCTGCGACGAGAGCGGGCTGATCGGCACGATCTCCCGGTACGGCTTGGTGCCGTTCATGTCGGTGGAGAACAGCCACACGCCGACGGCCCACTTGTCGTCGAAGAGAGCCAGACCACCGGAGGCCGCCGCTTGGGTCACCGCGGCCCGGGTGGCGCCGCCCGCGGTCGGCACCGGCTTCAGCATCGAGCCGGAGACGTCGAAGACGGCCAGCGCCCGGCCGGGCAGCGTGATCGCGGACCAGGAGCCCAGCGCCTGGCTGAGCGCGGCGGCGCCGGGCTGGCCGGCCGCGGCCGAGCCGCCGCTCGACTTGCCGTCGGAACTGATCGCCGGGGACGCCTCGGGGGCGCTGGTCGGGGCGGCGAAGCCGGAGCCGACGCTGCCGTCCGGGGCACGCAGGCCGGCCGAGGCGAGCGCGTTCTTGAAGGCCGCGCTGTTCAGCTGCTGGTGCAGCGCGGTCGCCGCGGCCGACTTCTGCAGGTCGACCTCCGGCATGATCGCGTACGGGTAGTCCAGCGGCAGCGGGCTCGGGTCGAGGTAGAGCGCCGCCAGCGGGACCGGCGGCCGCTCCGCGTCGTAGCTGATCACGTCCTGCTCGGACAACGGCGCGGCGCTCAGGGCGGTCGCGATGTCGTTGGGGTCGTGCGGGAACTTCTGCAGCAGGTCCTCGCGGAGCGCGGACGAGCTCTGGGCCAGCGCCTTGAGCGCGCCGACCTTCACGGCCTGCGCCTGCGGGCCGGCGCCGGCCGCCTGGCCCAGCGCGAGCAGGCCGGACAGGCCGGCGGCGTCGCGGTTCGGGTCGACGACGCCGGTGCGCAGCTGGGTGCTGGTGGTCAGCTGGGTGAGCAGGTCCTTCCAGCCGAGCCTCTTGTTCGGCCAGCCGAGTTGCTCGGCGACCGGCTGCGGCATGGCGACCACGATCGGGCTCTGCGCGACCGGCTTGCCGTCGGTCGGCACGAAGCCGGGCGCCTCCTGCTTGAGACGCAGCAGCCAGGTGGAGGAGTCGGGGATCCAGACGTCGGGGACCTTCACCGACTCGGGCGCGGTACCGACCCCGTTCAGGGTGACCCGGTGCTCCCCGGCCACCGCGGCGGCCATGATCGCCGGCTGAATCGGGTTGACGGTCACCGCTATACAGGTTCCGTTGACGTTCGCGCCGTTCTGGATCCAGCTCTGGGCCGTCTGCTCGACGGCAGTAGCGATCTCCGTCGTGGCGGCGACGGTCAACCGGACCGAACCGGTGCACCCGGAGTCGGACAGTCGCTGATAGCCCAGATAGGACCCGGCAAGGACGACGACAATCGCCATCGCTGCCCCAACGACGCCCGCTCCTCGGAAGTTAAAGTTTCGACGATGGCGGCCTGACACGCGCTCTATAGTGCGCATCACAGAACCCGAATGCCATATACGTTCGGCGGAAAGTTACTCGGTTTAGGTTTTCTTCAGAGCAATACTACGTACCGTGGTGGCGCCGTTTCGGACCGTGCTGGGCCAGTCGACGCTTTTGGCAACTTTCCGGACAATTCGGATTAGTCCCATCTCGCGCATCACCTGACCGCCATCGATGTCCAGCGCAGCAGGCATGTGGGGCTGGCCTGGGCGATTGGCTCACCCTGCGGCTCGGGCACGCCGGAGTCGGGATCGATCCGAAACGTTGTTACGCTGTGTGATCTTTCGTTGGCTACGTAGAGGTGATTTCCCAGGAGAATCATGTGGCGGGGCCAGTCACCGGCAGTAGAGATCTCGGCAATCGGGGTGGCCCGTTCACCGTCCCAGGAAAAGGCGGACACCGTATTCGGCCCGCGGTTCGCCACGTAGACGAAGCGACCGTCCGGGCCCATGACGATCTCGGACGGGTAGGTCGGCCCGTCCTGGGTGCTCGACGGCACCTCGCCGGCCAGCTCGAGCGAGCCGTCCGCGGCGGGGTGGTACCAGGAGAGGTTCGCGGCCAGCTCGCCGACCAGCACCATCGTGTCGTGCGGGGCGATGCGCAGGTGCCGCGGGCCGGTGCCGGGCTTCGCGACGACCGCCGGCGCCAGCATGTCGAGCCGGCCGCTCACCGGGTCGAGCCGCGCCCGCCACACCCGGTCGGCGCCGAGGTCGGCGATCAGCACGCAGTCCCGGTCGGGCAGCACCATGTGCGCGTGCGGTCCCTCCTGGCGCTCCGCGTCCGGCCCGCTGCCGGCCAGGTCGAGCAGGTCGGACCGCTCCCCCTGCGCGCCCTCCGGGTCGAGCGGGTGCACCGCCACCGAGCCGCTCGAGTAGTTGGCGACCAGCAGGAACCGGCCGTCCGCGGTGACCGAGAGGTGG
The DNA here is from genome assembly GCF_025630775.1 of Actinoplanes sp. KI2. GTDB lineage: Bacteria > Actinomycetota > Actinomycetes > Mycobacteriales > Micromonosporaceae > Actinoplanes. The sequence continues at coordinate 197,965 of NZ_JAOSZE010000003.1, read as the reverse complement.
GCCGGGTCGGAGCCGCCGGTCGGCTGGATCGACAGCGGGGTCAGCTCGCCGTCGTCGGCGACGGTGAAGGCGCTGATCGTGCCGTCGGACTCGAGCTCGTTGACCGCGTACAGAACCGGCAGGGTGGGGTGCTGAGCGAGGAAGGAGGGAGAGGGGGTACGAGCGGCGACGCCCAGGCGCGTCAACGCGCCCGAGGTGGGATCGCGGCGCAGCAGGGCGATGCCCTCGGCCGTACCGCCCTTGTCACCCGTGTAGCCACCGACGTAGATGTACTCAGCGTTCGCAGCCATGCTCAGATCCCACCACATCCGCGGCCCCGACGCGGGTTTGCCGGGCGACCCTCCGTCACCAGGGGGTGCGCATCAGGTGGAGGGCGGCTCGGCGGCAGGACGGGGACGGCGACAGCGCGTGCCGGGCGGTGACCAGGCCGGGGGCGCTGCGGGTGACCGTGCCGGACAGGTGCGGGTAGCGGTCAGCCAGGTCCAGGGCGGTGATCACCGAAGTGAGCGGCACCGCCACGCCCTCCGCATCGGTGCCCATCGCGGCCAGCAGGGTCGCCGCGTGCGCGGTGCCGATCTCCGCCAGGTCGGTGGAGAGGCGCGGCGTCCCGGCGGCGGCGGTCAGGATCGCGTACGGGAAGGAACTCAAGCGGCCGTCGGAGCGCCAGAGGTGAAAGCGCCGCGCGGAGCGGCTGCCGTGCAGCCGCCAGCGGATGCCGGCGTCGACACCGGCCAGCCAGAGCGGCCAGCGCCGGCAGTGGTACGCCTCGACGCCCGCCGCCCAGCTGCCCGCGCAGCCGAGGTCGTCGAGGCACCGGACATGGCCCGGGCCGGGGAGGACCCCGGTCGCCGGCGCCACCATCCAGGGGAGCACCGTCCAGTCGTGTCCGGCCAGGCCGAGCACCAGCCGGTCGCAGAGGGTGCACCTCCCGCTGCGCGCGATCGACGACGGCGGGCTGGTCGACCTCAACCATCTCGACGCGTATCAGATCGCCGTTGCCACCAAACTCCCGGTGGCCAGTGCCCTCGTGATCGTCGCCGACCGGGCGGCGAACGGCCCGTTCACCCGGCCCGAGGAGCTGGTGTCGCGGGGGCTGGCGGACGAGCGCACGGTCAAGCGCCTCGCCGCCCAGCTGATCTGCATCCCGCCCGGGCCGCACCCGGCCTGGCCGCCGCGGTGAGGCGACGGCCGGGCGCAGGTCGCTAGGGTCTGTCCTCGCCTCGCTCCCGCGTGATCGGCAGGACCGTGCCCAGCCGAGCCGGCCTCAGCGGGAGCCGGCCGCGGCCAGCTGACGACGGGCTACGTACTCGACCAACTCGATCAGGACATTTCGCGCGCCGAGCGGCTCGCGGGCGTCGAACAGCACGACCGGAACCCCCGGGTCGAGGTCGAGCGCCCGGCCCACCGCGTCGGCGGCGAAGCGCTGCTCGGCCTCGAAGCAGTTGACCGCCACCACGAACGGGGTGCCGCGCTGCTCGAAGTAGTCGATCGAGGGAAAGCAGTCGGCCAGGCGGCGGGTGTCGGCGAGCACCACGGCGCCGAGCGCGCCCTGGGAGAGCTCGTCCCAGAGAAACCAGAAGCGGTCCTGCCCCGGCGTGCCGAACAGGTAGAGCTGCAGGTCCTCGGTGATGGTGATCCGGCCGAAGTCCATCGTCACGGTCGTGGTGGTCTTGCTCTCCACGCCGCCGATGTCGTCGGCGCCCTCGACCCCGGTGAGAATCTCCTCGGTCTGCAGCGGACGGATCTCGCTCACCGAGCCGACCATCGTGGTCTTGCCGGCGCCGAAGCCACCCGCAATCAAAATCTTGAGCGCTACCGGGATGCGCGACGACGCACCGTTGCGGTCAGAGCGCACGGAGTCCATTGACAACCGCCTTGAGAACGTCGACATCATGCGGCCGGGATGCCGCCGGGGGTTCGTACATCGAAATGAGCCCTGCCGAGCGTAGATCACCGAGCAAAACCCGGACGACGCCGACCGACAGGTCGAGGGTGGAGGCCAGCTCGACCACGGGGATCGGCTCCCCCGCGGCGGCCACGATCGCATGGTGTTCCGGCTGCATACGGCCGGCCGGCTCGGACTCGGCCGGGGTCGCCAGGACGAACGCCATCATGTCGATCTCGCCGCCGGTGGGCGCGACCCGGCCCTGGGTCATCGCGTAGGGCCGGACCACCGGGCCCGCATCCCGGTCCAGCCAGTCGTTGGCGAGCCGGTTGTGCGCGGGGCGCATCGGGTCAGCCGGCATCGGAGGGCACGACCGCGGCGCGTTCCGGTGCGCTCATGTTCTGGCCCACGCGGGTGACGAGCATGGCCATCTCGTACGCGATGAGGCCGAGGTCCGCGTCGCTGGAGGCGAGCACCGCCAGGCACGCGCCCTGCCCGGCGGCGGTGACGAAGAGGAAGGCCGATTCCATCTCGACCACCGTCTGCCGCACCGGGCCGGCCCGGAAGTGCCGGCTCGCCCCCTTCGCCAGGCTCTGGAATCCGGCCGCCATCGCCGACAGATGATCGGCGTCCTCGCGCTTGAGTCCGGCTGAGGCGCCCATCATCAGCCCGTCGGCCGACAGCACCACCGCCTGCTGTGCGGCGGGAACCCGCTCGACGAGATCGTCGAGCAGCCAGGTGAGGTTCGCGCTCTGCTTGGTCGTCTGGGTCACTCTGTGTCCTTTTCCGGCCTGGTCACATCATCCTGCTCGGGGGTGGCGGCCCCCTCCTTCATGGCGTTGTCGGCGAGCGCCAGGTTCACGATCGCCGGAAAACTGACGGTAGCCGCATCCGCAAAGGACGCACCGCCTGGTGCTGCCCCGTTGCCGTTTTCCTCCGGCTTCGGGTGATCTTCAGATGCCCGTTGTCTCGGGATCTCGAGCCGGGACGCGTCGATGCGCCCGCGGGTCGTGCCGTGCTGCAACGCGCTCATGATGCTGCGCATCTGCTCCGGGGAGCGTAGCGGGACGGTCGGCTCGTCCGGCAGAGTTCCGGCCGGGCGGCGCAGTTGTGGCGCGAGGCTGGCCTGGCGCACCCGCTTGGGCAGACCGTCCTCAGTGGTGTCCGCCACCGCCGGCGCCGGCTTCTCCTTGCGCACGCGACGCCGCTGCACCAGACCGTCCGCGTTGAGCCCGCCGGCCACCGAGGACGGCGCCGGGTCGGCCCTCGGCTCGGGTGGTGCCTCGAGCTCGGGAACGGTCGCGAGCCCGGCGAGCGTCACCGGCCGCCCGGCGATCAAGATTTCTTCCAGCTTCCCGGCGCCCTGCCACTGCAGCGCGGCCAGCGAGCTGCGGTCGGCGGTCCCCGAGCCGACCAGCGGACGGTCCCCGCTGCCGCCGGGCAGCGCCACCTGCTCGGGAGCGCCGACCACGAGATCGCCGGGGACGAGCACGACCGCCGTGATGCCGGCGTACGCGGACGGGCGCAGCGCCACCCGGATGCCGTGCCGGCTCGCCAGCTGGGCGACCACGAACAACCCGAGGCGGGCGCTGTCCGTGGGGTCGAACTCGGGCGGCTCGACCAGGCGACGGTTGGCCTCGTCGATCGCCTCGCGGGTCATGCCGAGGCCACGGTCCTCGATCTCGATCGCGTACCCGTTCGGCAGCACCTGACCGGAGACCTGCACCTTGGTCTGCGGCGGGGAGAACGAGGTCGCGTTCTCGAACAGCTCGGCGAGCAGGTGGATGATGTCGCCGACCGCACGGCCGAGGATCGCCGACGACTCGATGGCGCGGATGTCGATCCGCTTGTAGTCCTCGACCTCGCTGATCGCGCCGCGGATCACATCGATCACCGGCACCGGGTTGCGCCAGCCTCGGCCGGGCGCGGCGCCGGCCAGGATCACCAGGTCCTCGGCGTGGCGCCGCATCCGGGTGGCCAGGTGGTCGACCCGGTAGAGATCCTCCAGCTCCTGCGGCTCGGTCTCCCGGCGCTCCATCCGGTCGAGCAGGGCGAGCTGGCGGTGCAGCAGCGTCTGGCTGCGCCGGGCGATGTTGAGGAACACCTCGTTGAGCCCGCGCCGGACGTTGGCCTCCTCCACCGCTGACTGCACGGCCGTCCGCTGTACGTCGTTGAAGGCGTGGCCGAGCTGGCCGATCTCGTCCCGGCCGTACTCCAGCGGTGGCGTCTCGACCTCGACGTCGACGTTCTCGCCGCGCTGCAGGCGACGGACCACGTTGGGCAGCCGCTCGGTGGCCATCTCGAGCGCCTCACCGCGCAGGCCGCGCAGCCGGCCGACCATCGACCGGCCGACCCGGATCGAGATGGCCACCGAGACGCCGAACGCGATCAGGCCGAGAACCGCGGCCAGCGCGAGGCGGAGCAGGATGGCCATCGCCAGCGAGGAGGCGCGCTCGGTCAGCCCCTGAATCGCGCCGTCCTCGAAGTCGCGCAACTCGTCGGCGGTCTGCCCGTACGGCAGCCGCCAGCTGTCCGCGCCGACCGGCGAGATCTGGCCCGCCCGGCTCTGCGTGATCAGCCGGTCCATCATGTTGCTGAGCTGCGCGAACGCTGGACCGACGGTGAGCTTCTGATAGCCGACGCGACTGGACTCGGGCAGGTCGTTGACGCCCTGGGTGAGCAGGAACCGGGCGATGCCGATGTCCTGCACGAGGGCGGCGCGGATCGGCTCGGAGAACTTGCCGCTGACCGTGGCGCCGGCCAGCAGCGAGTCGACCCGGCTCAGGTATTCCTGGCCGTGACCGAGGGTGGTCAGGGCGCGAATCTGCCGGTCGATCTCGTCGTCCGGGAAGGTCGCGGTGGCGAGGAACATGTCGAACCCGGCCGCCACCATGCCGTTGAACAGATTCTGCGCGCCGATCGGGTCGAGTTGGCGGCCGGCGATGTGCTCGCGCTGCTCCGGCAGCAGGTTGAGCTCGGTGTAGAACTGGTTGATCCGCTCGCGCAGGGCGGGAGTGGCCGCGCGCCACGCGTCGCCGCCGCGGGCGACCGCACGAAAGTCCTGGACGGCGCGATCGGTCGCGCTGCGCTGTGCGGCGAGCATGGCGGCCGAGGCGCTGGTGTCGGAGAGGTACTGCACCGACAGGCGGCGCTCGCGCTGGAGCTCGGTGATCACGACCTCGCCGGGGGTGGCCACATCGGTGGCCAGCGTGCGCGCGGACAGCAGCGTGAGTGCCGGGTCGGCGGTCAGCGCGGTCGCGAACAGCCACACCGCCAGCAGCGCCGTGAGCGGCACGGTGATCATCGTGATGATCTTCGAACGGATCGACCAGTTGCGGGTTCTCATCAGGCTCCGCCCGAGGTTGACAGCTTCCGGCCACACGTCGCCCCCGGATCACCGACCTCGTTGCAGGCCGTCACCGTCCGCGTGCGCCTTCCGGAGAATACGTAAAACATTCAGCCTGAGCTACCACCCAAGCGGACAATATATGACCGGTCTGTCCTAATTGCCCATGGAGATTGGCACGCCGGAGAGCGCGCTCCCAAAGTCGGCCATGCGACAGAGCCGTCGATCTCCACGGCCGGGTGGCGTGGTCGGGTCTCGTGGACGTTCTCGCCAAAGGGGATTGACGACCCAGGGTGAGTGGGAATACCGGGACTGAAGAAGGAGGAGACCGATGTCCCCCACACTCACCATCGTCCTGATCATCGTCGTCCTGGTGATCATCGCCGCGATCGTGTACGGCGTGCAGGCCGGACGCCGCAAGAAGCTGCAGAGCACCTTCGGGCCCGAGTACGACCGCGTGGTGGCCGACACCGGCAGCCGCACGGAGGCCGAGAAGGAGCTGCGCGAGCGCGAGAAGCGGCACGCGGAGCTCGAGCTCAAGGAGCTCAGCCCGGAGTCCCAGCAGCGGTACCGCGCCGCCTGGGAAGAGGTACAGATCCAATTCGTGGACAACCCGACCGAGGCCGTCGGCACGGCCGACGAGCTGGTCACCCGGCTGATCACGGAGCGCGGCTACCCCACAGCCGAGTACGACGACCGGCTGGCCGATCTCTCCGTCGAGCACGCGAACACCCTCGAGCACTACCGCGAGGCGCACGCGATCAGCGAGCGCAACTCGGCCGGCACGGCCGGCACCGAGGACCTGCGGCTGGCACTCGTGCACTATCGGGCATTGTTCGCCGATCTGCTGGGGACCGACCCGGTATCGACGACTCCTGGTACTACTACATCCGATCCTGACGATGAGCCGGCGCCCGCTCCCCGCAGGGCGACCGACACCGACGCCGCCACCGACACCAGCCGCTGAGGGAGTCATCGACCATGAAGTTCTTCTCCAACGACGCCAAAGAGAACTCCGACGAGCCGTACGGCGGCGACCACGGCGATGTGGTCACCTCCGATCCGATCGCGGTGCCGCAGCAGCGGGCCGGCTCGCCGTGGAGCGATACGCCGACCGATACCGAGCGATCCGAAGACACCGCGCGATCCGAAGACACCGTGCGGTCCGACGACACCGCACGGTCCGACGACACCGTGCGGTCCGACGACACCGTGCGGTCCGACGACACCGCACGGTCCGACGACGCCTCGCTCTCCGACACCACGCGATCCGACACCTCGCGATCCGACGAGACCGGCAGTCCGGACGACGAACTCGCCGAGCAGGAGCCGCGGGACGACGCCGACGAACCGGCCGCCCGCCGCGACGAGACGGGAACCGTGACGACCTACCACCCGGACGGCACCGTGGAGACGGACGACGGGGCGGACGACACGGACACGGACTCCGAGCCGGCGCTTCGCCGGGACGTGACCGACGAGCCCGCCGAGGACCAGGCGATCAAGGACGAGGGCACCTTCGACAGCCCGCAGGCGGTCGAGCCGGCCACCGGCGAGCCGCTCGCGGCCGGGTCCGATGAGTCCGACGAGCCCGAGTCCGACCCCGCGCTGCGCCGGGATGTGGCGGAGGCACCGGCCGAGCCCGCCGACACGGTGGCCGCTCCGGCCGCTGCTTCGGCGACGCCGGGCAGTGTGTCCGCCGCGCCTCTCGACCGGCTCTTCAGCGACGGCGACTCGTTCGCCGAGCGGTTCCGCGAGATCCAGCTGCGCTTCGTGGACAGCCCCAAGGAGGCGACCGCCGACGCCGCCGCCCTCGTCGGCGAGGCGGTGGACAAGCTGACCAGCGCGCTGCAGGCGCAGAAGGACGCACTGGGCGGCGTCTCGGACGACACCGAGCAGCTGCGCGTTCAGCTGCGCAGCTACCGCGACCTGCTGAACCGCCTGTCCGCCCTCTGATCGACACGCACCGCGGAAGGGGAGCCGGAATGGCTCCCCTTGTGTCGTACCCGGCGGCTACCGTGCGGACATGCGCGCCGGACGTCTCGTCTCGCTCCTCCTGCTGCTGCAGACGCGGGGGCGGATGACCGCGCGCGAGCTCGCCGACGAGCTCGAGGTGTCGGTCCGCACGGTGTACCGGGACGTGGAGTCGCTCGGCTCGGCCGGGGTGCCGATCTACGCCGACCGCGGGCCCGCCGGCGGCTATCAGCTGCTCGACGGCTACCGCACCCGGCTGACCGGGATGACCGGCGACGAGGCGGGCACGCTGTTCCTGGCCGGCATGCCGGGGCCGGCCGCCGAGCTCGGGCTCGGCTCGGTGCTGGCCGCCGCGGAGCTCAAGCTGCGCGCGTCGCTGCCGGGTGAGCTGGCCGACCGGGCCGATCGCGTACGGGAAAGGTTCCATCTCGACGCGCCCGGGTGGTTCCGCGGTGCCGAGCCGACGCCGCATCTGTCCACGGTGGCCGACGCGGTGTGGAGCGGCCGCCTGCTGGCGGTCCGGTACCGGCGGTGGAAGGCGCCGCGCGAGGTGACCCGCACCCTGCACCCGCTCGGCGTGGTGCTGAAGGCCGGCCGGTGGTATTTGGTGGCGACCGCCCGCGACCGGGTCACGGCCTACCGGGTGTCGAACATTCTCGAGGCCGAGGTGCTGGACGCGCCGGCCGAGCGGCCGGCCGGCTTCGATCTCGCGGGCTTCTGGCAGGAGTGGGCCGACCGGTACGAGCAGAGCGTCTACACCTCGACCGCGACGGTGCGGATGACCGAGTCGGCGTTGCGGATGATGGCGTTCGTCTTCCCGCCGGAGATGTCGCGCACCGCCCGGGAACTGGCCGGACCGCCCGACGAGGACGGTTGGCTGATCACCACCGTCCCCATCGAGTCGATCAAGCAGGGCCACATCGAACTGCTCAAGCTCGGCGACGAGGCCGAGGTGCTGGCGCCGGCCGAGCTGCGCGAGCGCTTCACCGGAACGGCCCGCGGGCTGGCCGCGACGTACCTGACCGCCGAGGCGCTCGCCAAAGCCCCGTAATCCCTTGACCGGCGGTTTCCGTGATCCTTGACCGCCGATGCGCTCGCCGGAACCCGTGATCCGTCAGGCGATCGGGCCGTCGGCCACGATGCCGCCGGCCGGGTTGGCCGACACGTCGAGGCCCGGCGTGGTCGTCGGCGGCGGGTCGGGCGCATCGGTCGGCGGTGTGGTCGGCCCGGTCGGCGGCGTCGTCGGTCCGCCGGTGGACTCGGTCGGCGGGCTGGTCGGCCCGCCGCTGCCGGACGGCGAGGCCGAGACGGTCGGCGATGTCGTGGTGTGCGACGGCTTCGGCGCCGCGGTCCTGGTGTGTTCCCTCGCCGACGGCGAGGTGCTCAGCCGCAGCACCGTGGTGTGCGGCCTGGCCTTGTTCGTCGCCTCGCCGAGCGGGCTGTCGCCGGCGCCCGAGCCGCCGACCAGTTGCTCCGGGCCGGCCGTGTGCTCGCCTACGGCCGGCGGAGGCACCGGCGCGGTGTCGACCGCACCGAGGCGAACCCCCAGCCACATCGCCGGCCCCAGTCCTACCGCGACGATCGCCCCGAAAAGCGCCGCGGGTCCCCGATCCATGGTGACCTCCCCCGTGTCATGCCTGATCATCCGACGCCGTCCCGGAACTGCACTACTCATTTCCGGAAACGCCGAGCGAATAACCACTGAGGCTATTGTGACTGCAGGTGATCAGCCCGTAACTCATTCGTCGTGGATGAGACGGACCTATTTGAGGTCACGGATGCGCAGCTCAGGGGGTTCACGGCGGCGAATGCCGGTTTGCGCGCAGTCTGGGATAGTGCCCGAATTGTGACCGGACGGCGCTCCGCACGATCCTCCGGCGGAACGGGGGTCAGCGGGTGCTGGTGAGGAACGACACGGCGTCGTCGAGAGCCGTCCAGCCGCCGGGCAGCTCGTCGGAGTCGAGGGCGGTGCGCACGCTGAGCCGCCCGCCGTCGCGAAGGCTCATCTCCCACGAGCGGCGACCGTTGCGGCTCGCCGACGCACCGGCCACGTCGGCGAACGGGACAAAACGGCTTTCTCCCGCCGCGTCCGGCATCCCCGGCGCCTGATCGTCTCCCGGCCGGGCGGCCCGGCCGTCGGCGAGGATGCCGTCGGTGGCCAGCCGGTTCAGCCGGCGTTTCGCCTCGCCGGCCCGGGACCGCGGCAGCCCGGGCACCAGCACCAGGCCGGTCTCGACCACCAGCAGGTCCGTCCGCACGCCGTCGACCAGCACGTTGACCACGCCGCCGATCACCGGCACCCGCGCCGGCGGCCGCCCGGCGGCGGACGGAACGGCCGCGGCGAGGTCGATGCCGAGCGCGGCGAGGCGCTCGCGGGCCTCGCCGACCGTGGCCGGGTCGGCGGCCAGCTCGGCCGGGCCGACCACGTCGAGGTGACTGCCGTCGATCGCGACCAGCTCGGCCGTACCCGTCCAGCTGTGCCGCCAGCGGGCCACCCCGCCGTGCAGCGCGGCCAGCGCCAGCAGGAGGGCGATCAGCTCGACGACGCGGCCCGCCGTCTCGTCGGGCGGCCGGGAGTCGAAGAGCGTCTCGGCGATCTTGCCAAGCCGGCCGTCGGCGGCCAGGTCGAGCACGTCGGCCGGGCCGGTGACCGGGGAGCCGGCCACTCGGGAGATCGCCCGCAGCGAGGCGTCGGCCTCCCGCTCCATCTCGGCGATCCGGGCCGCGTCGAAGAACTCCTCCCAGGGCAGCACCGTGCGCCCGGCGGGCGGGAACGCCACCGCCTGCAGAGCGCGGCCGAGGCCCGGCAGGTCGGGCACCAGGTCGCCGGCGGCCGGCCGCTCGGCCGGCTCGGGCCCCTCGTCAGTGACCGCGACCAGCGCGGCGATCCGGTCGCCGAGCGGGGGATGCGGATCCCACTCCCCCGGCGGCTCGGGCTCGCGGGCGCGCAGCACCTCCATCTCGCCGGCGCGGGCGCGCAGCACCTCCATCTCGCCGGCGCGGGCGGCCAGCACCCGCAGGAAGCCGCCGAAGACGTCGTCCGGCACGTGGCCGGCCTGCCAGCCGGGGCTGAGGTACTCGGCGTGGAACAGCTGCTGCAGCCCCTCGAGCGCGGGGCCGTCGCGCAGCGCCTCGGCGGCGGGACGCCCGCCGGTGAACTCGGCGGCGACGCGGTCGGCGGCCAGCTCCTGCTCGGCCGCGAAGAGCGCGTCCCGGCGGCGATACCACGCCGCATAGGCCCGGAGGACGGGGCCGGCCGGGCTGCGCCGGGGAATGCGCGGCACGATGCGGGCCAGGGCGACCCGCCCCCGGTACGCCATCGGGGCGAACCGGCCCAGCCGCGGCGTCCCGTGCGCGAGCTCGTGCGCCACCGCGGCCCGCAGCCGGGGCTCGTCCCAGGCCAGCAGCAGTGGCAGGCCGAGGAACAGCTCGCGGCGGCCGCCGAGGAGCCCGGTCAGCCGTACCCGCTCGGTCAGCGCGACGGTCGCGCCGGCCACCACGGTCAGCCCGTCGGGCGCGCGCACCCCGGCCGCCGCCGCGGCGGCCTCGAGCAGCTGCCACAGCGCCGGTGCATCCGCCCGGGTCACCGGCACGCCGGCCGGGGCCGGGCGGCGCGGGCGCAGCGCCCGGACGGTGGCCCACCAGAGCAGGCCCGCGGTGGCGATCACCAGCGGGAACGCGACCCGGATGGCGGCCGAGCCGGGCAGCGCCATCAACACCGCGGCCACGATCAGCAGCGCCACGACCACCTGCAACCAGGCGATCAGCAGGAAGCCGGCGAATGTGGCGGCCGAGAACGCCGCGCGCTTGCCGTCGCGCACCCGGGGAACCTCCGGCCCGAAGGGGAACTGGACAGGGGAACAGCCTAGAGCGGGGCGCCGACAGAAAACCCAGACGCCGGGTCCGGTGGCGGGAAGAATTAAGGAAGTCTTGTTGCGCTGTATCGCGCAGTCACGGGAGGGAATACGGATGGCCATGCCTCGGCGCGAACAGTCCCTCGCCCTCGCCATCAAGGGGTACGCCTGGCTGCCCGATCTGCGCCGGCGCGGGCGCGGCGGGCCGGTGCCGATGCGGTTGCTGGGCCGGCCGGCGGTCGCGATCGGCGGTCCCACCGCGGCCCGGTTCTTCTACGAGACCGGCAACGTCGAGCGGCACGACGCCATCCCCGGGCCGGTGCTGGACACGCTGTTCGGCCGGGGCGCGGTGCACACGCTCGACGGCCGGGCGCACGACCTGCGCAAGGCGCTGTTCGTGGCGCTGCTGATGGGCGACGGCGTGGACACCCTGGCCAAGATGACGGGGATGGCGTTCGACGAGGCGGCCGACCGGTGGCGGGACGCCGGCGAGATCTCGCTCTTCGACGAGACCGCCCTGGTCATCACGGACACGGTGGCCCAGTGGTGCGGCGTACCGGAAGAGCAGAGTGACCGGATCGACCTGGCCTGGGATCTCCTCGCCATGATCGATGGGTTCGCGACCCTCGGCCCGCGCCATGTGTGGGCGCGGCTGGCGCGCCGGCGCCAGGAGCACAACCTGGCCCGACTGATCGAGGAGGTACGCCGGCAGGACCCGGCCCCGAGCGCACTGTCCGCGATCGCGCACCACCGGGTGGACGGGCGCCCGCTCGACGCGCGCACGGCGGCGGTCGAGCTGATCAACATTCTCCGGCCCACGACGGCGGTGACGTGGCTGGTCGCGTTCGCGGCGCACGCCATGGAGCTCTGGCCGCAGATCCGGGCGAAGGTCGCGGAATCGGACGAGTACGCCACGGCGTTCGCGCACGAGGTGCGCCGGTTCTACCCGTTCACGCCGTTCCTCGGCGGGCGCGCGGCGCGTGACCTGCGGTTCCAGCGCATCGACATCCGGCACGGCACGACGATCCTGCTCGACGTCTACGGCCAGCACCACGACCCGCGGGTCTGGCCGGAGCCGTACGCGTTCCGCCCGGAGCGCTTCCTGCACCGGGCGGTCGGCGAGTTCGAGCTGATCCCGCAGGGCGGCGGCGACCCGCGGACCGGCCATCGCTGCCCCGGCGAGCAGATCACCGTCGCGGTGCTCGGCACGCTGGCGCAGCGGCTGGCCCGGCTCCCGTACTACCTGCCGCCGCAGAACCTGACCATCGACCTGACCCGCATCCCGGCCCGGGTCGCCGGCGGCCCGCGGATCGTGCTGGCGCGCTCATAGCCAGTCGATCTCCGGTGATCGGTGGAAGTTGATGCCCTGGGCCGTCCAGCGCGGCCCGAGGGCGGCCAGCCGCGCCCGGAACGAGCGCCACTCGCGGTCGGCCCGCGGGGTCCAGCCGACCTCGGCGATCGCGGCCAGCCGGGGAAAGGCCATGAACTGCACGTCGGCGAGCGAGCGCAGGGTCTCCGACCAGAGCGGGGCCTCGACGCCGAGCAGGGACTCCTCGCCGACGCCGGGAAGCCGGTCGGCCGGGTCCCAGTCGTAGGCGCGCTCGACGCCGAGCAGGCCGGCCCAGTCGAGGCCGAGCGGGCTGTCCCGGTCGTACTTCATGTCCAGGTAGGTGCGGTCGGCCGGGGACATGATCACCTGGTGCCCGGCGGCGGCCGCCTGCGCCACGCCGCCGTCGGCCGGCTCGATCCGCCAGTACTGCGGGATCGCGGTCGGCGGCAGGTCGGCCGCGGCGATCTCGTGCCAGCCGATCGCCCGCTTGCCGTACTTGCCGGCCAGCGGCAGGACCCGGCGCAGGAACGTGCGGTAGTCCTCGGGCGGGGTGGAGAACGCCTCGTCGCCGCCGATGTGCAGGTAGGGGCCGGGGGTGAGGTCGCTGACCGCGCGGATGACGTCCTCGACGAACGCGTAAGTCTCCTCCTTGCCGGCGACCAGCGAGCTGTAGCCGACCTCGGCGTCGGTGCGCGGCGGGACCGGCCGCCCGTCGGCGGTGAGCTCGGGGTAGGCGACCTGGACGATGTTCACGTGGCCGGGCATGTCGATCTCGGGGACGATCGTGACGTATCGGGCCGCCGCGTAGGCGACCAGATCGGCGTACTCCTGCATGGTCAGGAAGCCCGGCCCGGCGCCGTCCACGCCGGTGCCCGGGCCGCCGCCGACCTCGGTCAGCCGCGGCCAGCCGGGGATCTCCAGACGCCAGCCCTGGTCGTCGGTCAGATGCAGGTGCAGATGGTTGATCTTCAGCTGGGCGATCGAGTCGATGAACGAGCGGATGTCGGCCGGCCCGAAGAAGTGCCGGGCAAGATCGAGCATCGTGCCGCGGTAGGCGAACCTCGGCTCGTCCTCGATCCGGCCGCCGGGCAGGACGATCTCGTCCGCCGGCTCCTCCGGGAGCAGCTGCCGCAGCGTTTGCAACGCCGCGAAGAGACCTTGGTTGCTGCCGGCGCGCAGGGTCACGCTCTCCGGGTTGATTTCGATCGCGTACGCCTCGGCGGGTTTGCCGCTTCGGTCGTACGCGTCGAGGTTCTGGTCGGGGTTTTGGTCGGGGTTTTGGTCGAGGTTTTTGTCGTACCCGTCGAGGAGGATGCGGAATGAACCGGCGTCCTCGCCGCTCGTCCGGGAGACCGGGCGGCCCGTGACGCGCCGCAGCAGCTCGGCCAGCTGCTCGGCGAGGTCCGCGGCCTCCGGGGCGGCGCTCACGGACAGATCGGAGGAGATGCGGAAATTGGCGGCCGGATCGGGCCGCACCGAGACCGGTAGGGGGATCACATCGCCGAGTTGCCTGGTGAGTGCCTGCACCCGAGAAACCTTAAACTGTCTTTCCATGTCGATCACGACCCGTCGCGCCGATCTTGCCGATCTCGACCTGCTGCATGACCTGGCGGCTCGCACCTTCGGGCTGGCCACCCCGGCCGGAACCCGGCAGTCCGACATCGATGCATTCATCGCCCGGCACCTGTCCGCGGAGAGCTTCCGGCGGTACCTGTCCGACCCGGAGCGGATCATCCTGATCGCCGCGGAGGACGGCGTGCCGGTCGGATACTCGATGCTGGTTCGCGGGCCGATCGCCGACCCGGACGTGGCGAAGGTGGTCGACGCGGCGACGAGCATAGAGCTGAGCAAGTTCTACCTGGCGCCGCACCGGCACGGGTCGGGGGTGGCGGCCACGCTGATGGCGGCCACGCTGTCCGAGGCGATGGCGACCGGGGCCGCGCACTGCTGGCTGGGTGTCAACCAGCAGAACGAGCGGGCCGGGCGGTTCTACGCCAAGCAGGGGTTCGAGGTGGTCGGGGTCAAGCGCTTCCTGGTCGGCGACGTCTGGCATGACGACCACGTGCGGATGCGGGCGCTCGTTTCCGCCTGAGCTTCGCGGGTCGGTGCCTCTTACGCGGCGACTCCTACGGCGCGGCGGGTCAGCGCGGGCCCTCTTACATGGCGGCGTCGCTTGCACGGGGGCGTCGCTTGCACGGGGGCGTCGCTTGCACGGGGGCGTCGCTGGCACGGCGGCGTCGCTGGCACGGCGGCGGGTAAGCGAGGCGGATCTTGCGCGGCGCCGGGTCAGCGAGGCGCCTCTTGCGCGGCGGTGATCAGGCCGCGCCGATCGAGACCCAGTCGAGGTATTTGCCGGTGCGCTCGTCGCCGGAGGAGTGGCCACGCAGGCGGCGGTTGACCCAGGGCAGGACGTGCTCGCGGTAGTAGCGGACCTCGGCCAGCACCCGGCGCGGCTCCTCCGGGCCCGGGTCGATCACGTGCGCCTCGGTGGAGTGGCCGAGCGCGGTCAGCGCCAGGCTGGCGACCCGGCGGTGGCCGGCCGCGTTGAGGTGCAGGCGGTCGGCCGACCAGTACGCACCGCGGCGGATCTCCTGGTCGTGGAAGACGTCGACGAAGGTCAGGTCGAAGCGGTCGGCGAACGGCCGCATCGCCTCGGTGAGCATCTCCCCGCGGCGGCGCATCATGCTGCCGAACGGGAGGCGCTCGGACGGGTCGGCGCCGCTGAGCAGCAACACCGGCACGCCGGCGTCGGCGCACCGCCGCAGCGCCATCTCGGTGAGCGTGACCAGGCGCGACATGTCACCGCCCGGGCGCATCATGTCGTTGCCGCCGCCGTTCAGGGAAAGCAGCGTGGGCTTCGGGTCGAGGGCGAGGGCCGCGTCGAGCTGCTCGGTGACGATCGGCTCGAGCAGGCGGCCGCGGATGGCGAGATTGGCGTACTGGATGGTCTGCTTCTCGCCCACGGCCAAGCCGGCGGCCACGAGATCGGCCCAGCCACGCTGCGTGCCGTCCGGCAACGTGTCGCCGAGGCCCTCGGTGAAGCTGTCCCCGATCGCCACGTACCGCGTCACTTCATGTCCTCCCGCTCGGGTTCCCGGGGGCCGAGGTTACCGAACGGTCGCGTTCGGGAAGGTCCGGTCGTGACTCAGATCGCCCGGTCGCGCGAACCAGGCCGACGCGCCGGGCTGCACGGCCAGCTCGATCCGGCGGCGGGTCTGCTCGCCGATCGGCGGGAGAGCGTCCAGGGTGAACCAGCCGACGCTCAGCGACTCGTCGTCGTTGACCCGGGCCTCGCCACCGACTGCCCGGCAGCGGAAGCAGAGGTCCACGAACTCGCACTCGTCACCGTTCGGGTAGGTGTGCGGCGGCTGGGTGAAGACGCTGGTCAGCCGCTCGGCGACGACGTGCACGGCGGTCTCCTCGTAGACCTCGCGGACCACCGTCTCGGCCGGCTGCTCGCCCGGGTCCATCATGCCGGCGACCAGCGACCACTCGCCGGTGTCGGCTCGCTGGGCGAGCAGCAGGCGCTCGTCGTCGTCAAAGACCACGGCGGTGACTCCGGGCAGCAGCAGGCAGCGCGGCCCGAGGTCGGCGCGGATGCTTCGGAGGTAGGGGGATATCGGCATATCGGACAAGGTAGCCCGATCAATCGAACAACGGACGGACCTCCTCGGCGACCTGACGGACGAACCCGACCGGGTCGGGATCGTCCGGGGTGGGCTGCAAAATCAGCTTGGTGGCGCCGGCGGCGACGAATTCCCGCAGGCCGGCGGCCATCTCCTCGGTCGTGCCGGAAACGCCGGGGACGTCGACGCCGTACCGCTGCTGCTGCTCTCGCAAGCGCTCGGCGGCGCCCGGTCCGAACGCGGCCGGGACGAAGACCACCATCTCGTGGGGGGCCTTGGCAGCAATGTGGCCCAGGGCGCGGGCAACGCCGGCCGGGGAGGTGCCGCCGGTCAGGATCGTGCCGTCGCCCACCTCGCCGCCGAGGGCCAGCGTCTTCGGACCGGTCGAGCCGACGTACAGGGGCGGCACCTGCGCGGGCGGCCAGTCCAGCTTGACCGCGTCGAGGTTCACGTAGCGCCCCTTGGTGGTGACCTCTTCACCGCGGAGCAGGGCGCGCAGGGCGGTCGCGTACTCCCGGAGGAGAGTGAGCGGCGACGCCGCGCGATTCCCGACCTGACCCATCCATTCCTGTACGCCGTGCCCGATGCCCGGCAGCGCACGGCCCCCGGAGAAGCGGTCCAGCGTGGCGATCTCCATGGCGGTGATCGCGACGTTCCGGAACGGGACCGGCATGATGCCGATGCCCACCTTCAGGTTGTCGGTCCAGGCCAGAGCAGCGGCGGCGGCCGAGATGCCACCGTTGAGGAAGCAGTCCTCCCAGAGCCAGAGCTCCTCGAGCCCGGCCTCGTCGGCGGCGCGGGCGATGGCCCGCAAGCTTTCCGGCGGATTCTGCGGCAGCGAGATGGCGCCAATGATCGTCATGAGCCCTCACTCTGCCACTCGTGGCGGGCCTGCATGAGGGCGAAGCCGAGCAGGTTGAGGCCGCGCCAGCGGGCCGGGTCGGTGGCACGCTCGTCGGTGGCGGCCAGTCCGATGCCCCAGACACGGTCGGTCGGGCTCGCCTCGACCAGGACGCGTTCGCCGGTGCCGACGAGCCAGTCGCGGAGGGCGCGATTTTGGCCGAACTTGTGGCGGCACGCGTCGGTGACAATCTCGAAGCGGTTGTCCACCCAGGTCGCCTCGTCGAAGTTGGCCACGCCACGGCCCAGAACTTTGGCGTCGCGCGGGTGTCCGGCGTGGACGATGCGCTCGGCCGAGACCTGATCACCGAAGAGCACGGCCTTGCGCCACATCATGTAGTGCTCGGCCGAGCGGAAGAGGGCACCGTCCACGGTGAACTCCGCCGGCCACCATTGACTGAGGCAGCCGGCACCGATGCTGCCGTCGCGCTGCGGCCGGTGCCCCCAGAACAGCAGGAACTTGTGGCGGCCGGGGTCGGCGTCGGCCAGGAGGTCGTCTGTCGAGCTCGGGGGCGGGTTCACGGCGTCCATTCTGCGGTGGCGCCGACGGGCCCGCAGCCTCGTTTCGGCCGGCTGTGGAAATTCAGCGAATCTTATATAAGCAGCGGCTTAGGCGGCGGCGAAAATTGTCGTAGGCCGTCGATAGCTTCTTCGTGTGAGTCGGCGCCACGGGGGCGCCGACCCACACACCCTCGTTGATGCCGCCTTGACGGTGCGGTCAGGCGGCAGCGTGGCGGCGCCTCCGCGGTCGCGGGCGTCGCAAAGGCGCAACAGCGGCTCCGCAGCAAGGGGGCGCCGCGCGGCAGCGCTTCCGTGGTCGCGGGCGCCGCAACAGCGGCTCGGCGGCCAGGGGTGGCGCAACGGCGCAACAGCGTCTCCGGGGTCAGGCGGTGCCGCGCAGCAGCGCCTCCGCGGTCGCACGGACGCGGTCGCGGAGCTCCGGTGGGGACTCGATCGTGAAGGGGACGCCCATCACGCCGAGGACCATGACCGGCCAGGAGAGGTCGTCGACGTTCATCCGGAGACGGCAGGCCTGAGCTCGCGCCGGGTCGGCGGGTGCGGCCGGGTCGGGAGGCGCGGCTGGGGTGGCGGGGAGGGGCTCGACCGTGCCCCAGTGGCCGACGATCGCTTTCACCTGGGCGGGCGGGGCCTGGAGCGTTACCGAGATGTCGTGGCGGTTGGGGATGGCCGCTATGCGGGAGCGAAGCCAGGCGACCGGGTCGCCGCCGGGGATGTCGCGTGGGCGGAAGCGGGCGCCGGTCGGGGCGGGGTCGGTCAAGCGGTCCACGCGGAAGCTGCGCCAGTCGGCGCGGTCCAGGTCCCAGGCGATGAGATACCAGCGCCGGCCGAGCGGCACGAGCCGATGCGGCTCGACGTGCCGGGCGGTGAGGGCGGCGCCGCCGTCGGGGCGCGCGTCGCGGGGTGCGGCGGCGTGCCCGGGCGCGCCTTCGCGGACTGCGGCACCTTTGCGGACTGCCGCACTGTCGCGGGCCGCCCCACCGTCGCGGACTGCGACGCCGGCACGGGCCGCCCCGCCGTCGCGGGGTGCGGCGGCGTGCCCAGGCGCGCCGTCGCGGACTGGGGCGCCGTCGCTGGCTGCGGCGCCGCCGCGGACTGCGGCGCCATCGCTGACCGCCCCGCCGTCGCGAACTGCGGCGCCGTTGCGGGCGGGGTCGCGCGGGTCGCGGGCGGGGTCGCGCAGGTCGCGGGCGGGGTCGCGCAGGTCGCGGGCGGGGTCGCGCGAGTCGCGGGGGGCGTAGGTGAAGCGGAGGCGTTCCTCTCCGCGGCAGGCCAGGGCGACTGTGGTCAGGGCGGAGGCGTCGAGGGTCGGGCCGCCGCCCAGGACGCCGGGGGTGGTGACGGCTCGTAGGGCGTCTATTCGCTTGCGTAGGCGGGGTGGTAGCAGCTGGATGACTTTGGCCAGCGCTCGCACCGACGTCTCCTCGAAGCCGGCGACCGCGCCGGCCGCCGCCGTGCGTAGGCCTACCGCGATCGCCACCGCCTCGTCGTCGTCGAGGAGAAGTGGGGGTACGGCGGCGCCGGCCTGGAGTTGGTAGCCGCCGGCGGCTCCTCGGGTGGCGTCTACCGGGTAGCCGAGGTCGCGCAGGCGGTCCACGTCGCGGCGGAGGGTTCGGGGGCTGACCTCCAGGCGGTCGGCCAACTCGCCGCCGGGCCAGTAGCGGTGGGTCTGCAGCAACGACAGCAGCCGCAGCATCCGGGCACTCGTGTTCGCCATGACATCAGACTCCGCCGCATTGAGGCCAGAAACTGTCCGCAATGAACTCTAGCGTTGAAGGCATGGCGATGATCGAGACACGAGGACTGACCAAACACTTCAAGGACGTGCGGGCCGTCGACGGCATCGATCTCACGGTGGCGCAGGGCGAGCTCGTGGCGCTGCTCGGGCCGAACGGGGCCGGCAAGTCGACGACGCTGCGGATGCTGACCACGCTGATCCCGCCCACCTCCGGTACCGCGAGCGTGGCCGGCTTCGACGTGGTGCGGCGGCAGCGCGAGGTGCGGCTGCGGATCGGGTACATCGGGCAGGGCAACGGCGCCGGGCACAGCCAGCGTGGGCGCGACGAACTGATCAGCCAGGGCCGGGCGTACGGGATGAAGGTCGGTGATGCCCGGCGGCGGGCCGCGGAGCTGATCGACTCGCTCGACCTGGGCGAGGTGGCCGACCGGACGGTGGCGACGCTCTCCGGCGGGCAGCGGCGGCGGCTCGACATCGCGATGGGCCTGATCCACTCGCCGGACCTGCTGTTTCTCGACGAGCCGTCCACCGGGCTCGACCCGCAGAACCGGGCCAACCTCCAGGAACACATCCTGCGGCTGCGCGCCGAGCACGGCACCACGATCGTGCTGACCACGCATTATCTGGACGAGGCCGACTCGATGGCCGAGCGGGTGATCGTGGTCGACCATGGGCGGGTCATCGCGGACGACACGCCGGCCCGGCTCAAGGCCGAGCACGTCGGGGACACGATCCGGTTCGGCTTCGACACGGTGGTGGAGGCGGAAAAGGCAGCCATCGTGCTTTCGGGGCGCGGGGTCGCGTACGGCAAGGAATTGAAGATCCGCACGGAGGGTGGGCCGCGGCAGGCGCCCGGGATGCTCGAGGATCTGCGTTCCGCCGGTGTGCCGGCGGCTTCGGTGGAGGTCACGCGGCCGACGCTCGACGACGTATTTCTGCAGCTCACCGGCCGAAGCCTGCGCGAGGGCGGCCGGGACAGCGCGCCCGCCGAGCAGCTCGTGGAGGCGTGAGATGACCACGATGATCAACGACACCATGACCGTCTTCAGCCGCGAGCTGCGGCCGACCCTGCGCCAGCCGTTCACGCTCGTGATCTCGATGGTGCAGCCGCTGGTGTTCCTGGCGCTGTTCGCGCCGCTGCTGCCCGGCGTCGACTCGCTGCGCTGGTTCGTGCCCGGCATCGTGGTCATGTCGTGCCTGTTCGCGGCGTCGATGACCGGCTCCAACCTGCTCTTCGAGATGCAGACCGGCTCGCACGAGCGGATGCTGGTCACTCCCCTGCGCCGGCCGGCCCTGCTGATCGGGCGCGCGCTCAAGGAGATCGTGCCGATGGTCGCGCAGGCCGTCCTGATCGTGGTCGTCTGCCTGCCGTTCGGGTATCGGCTCGACGTCGGGGGCGCGCTGCTCGGGCTGGTCGTCCTGGCCGGGTTCTGCGTGGGCATCGGCGCGCTCTCGTACACCCTCGCGCTCGCCTCCAAGCACCAGGAATGGCTGTTCTGGACGGTGCAGCAGACCGTGCTGTTCCCGCTCCTGCTGCTGGCCGGGGTGCTGTTGCCGCTCGACAACGGGCCTGGTTGGCTGCGCGCACTCAGCGCCTGGAATCCGCTGCGGTACGTCGTGGCGGCCGAGCGGGCGCTGTTCACCGGCGACGTGTGGGCGTCGAGCACGATCAAGGGCTTGCTTGCCGCCGTCATCGTGGGAGCCCTGGGCCTGCTGGTCGGCGTGCGTGCGATGCGACGCTCCGCGTGACCGATACGGTCGGTCCGGCAGCGGTCGGATGCAGACAGGGGTCGACGGATGTTCGGGTTGCTCACACGCAGACGCAGGCGCGGGACGGTGCCGGTCACGGAGCGTCTGCCGCGGGCGATCGGGCGGCTCATCGAGGGCATCGCCCCACGCTCCGCGCCGGCCGTCCCGCAGCAGCGCCGGCACAACCCGGACGCCGTCGTCGACTGCGCGCTCTACGCGGCCGGCGTCCGGCGGCCGGGCACGGTGCACTACACCGAGGCGGCGCGCGCGGCCCGGCGGCGGCGGGGCACGTACGTCTGGCTGGGTCTGCACGAACCGGACCGGGCCACGATGCGCTCCATCGCCGAGGCTTTCGACCTGCACGAGCTCGTCGTCGAGCAGGCGGTGGAGGCGGGGCACCGGCCGGCGCTGGACACGTACGGCGAGATGACCCGGCTGGTCCTGCGCACCGCCAAGTACGTCGAGCACGACCAGCTGACCGCCACCACCGAGGTCGTCGACACCGGCGACGTGACCGTGCTGATCGGTCGCTGGTTCGTGCTCAGCGTGCGGCACGGCGCGGCCGGTGCGCTCTGGCCGGTGCGGCAGGACCTGGAGAAACGACCGGCGGTGCTGCGACAGGGGCCGTGGGCGGTGGCGTACGCGATCGCCAACCGGATGGTCGACGAGTACCTGACGGTCGCCGAGGCGGTCGAGCGCGACCTCGAACGGCTCGAGGAGGAGACCTTCTCGGTGCACCCGTCCCCCGAGATCGCCCACTTTTACCAGCTCAAGCGCGAGATGGTGGAGTTCAAGCGGGCGGTGCTGCCGCTGTCCGAGCCGCTCGGCCGCCTGATCGACCATCCGGACCTGCCGGCCGGCCTCCAGCCCTACTTCGTTGATGTACGCGGCCGGCTCGCCCGGGCGGTCGACCGGGTGGCCGGCTTCGACGACCTGCTCAACTCGATCCTGCAGGCCCGTCTCGCCCAGGTCTCGATGAGCCAGAACAACGACATGCGGATGATCGCGGCGTGGGCGGCGATCGCGGCGGTGCCCACGGTCATCGCCGGGATCTACGGCATGAATTTCAGCCACATGCCGGAGCTGGACTGGAACTACGGGTTCGGCGCGGTGCTGGCGCTGATGGGGGTGCTCTGCGGGGGCCTGTACTGGCGGTTCAAGCGCTCAGGTTGGTTGTGACCGCTCCGCGCCGGCGCACAAACTTCCCCACCAGCAACAAAGATCACCCGATCGTACGAGGTGAGCCCCCGGCCGATCCCGCGTCCACTCCGGACAGCCGTCGCCTGCTCGACCGGTCTGCCGTAGCCCGCTGTGACGACAAGTTACTACCTTGGATCCGTCGACGACGCGTGTCGCACCGCGCGTCTCGTCGGCCGCGAAGAGGACCTGCGCCCGGCCGGTACTGCCCCCCAGCCGGCCGGGCGCATTCCCTTTTATATGTTCGGCGACGGGGTCGCCGTGTACTGGCGAGATCTCCTCAGAGACTAAAAGTTTCTGCTGCTAAGTGTGCTGTTTCAGCTGAAATCCCCGACATGTCGCGCAGCCGTCGGGCCGACGTGCGCCGCCGGCCGGATTTCAGGGCTTTACGGGCGTGCCGGTCTTGTGCAGGTGGTGAGCCTTGTGCGCCAGATGCGTCTTGTGGAGCTTGTGGGCGCTGCGGATCTTGTGCGCGATCGGCTTGTGCACGAGCGGCTTCTGGACCAGCGGCTTCTGGACCAGCGGCTTCTGGACCAGCGGCTTCTGGACCAGCGGCTTCTGGACGACCGGCTTGTGCGCGGCCGGCTTGTGCGCGACCGGCTTGTGCGTGGCGGGCTTGTGCGTCTTGGGCTTGTGCGCCCTCTCCAGGTCCTTCGGCGCGCCACTGGCAGCCGCGGCGGGGTGAACCGGCTGGCCCGCCGCGTGCGCGGGCTTACCCGGCTGGCTGGACTGACCCGGCCGGACGGGCTGACCCGGCCGGACGGGCTGACCCGGCCGGACGGGCTGACCCGGCCGGACGGGCTGACCGGGCCGGGTCGGGTGGCCCGGCTGGCCGTGCACCGGCGGCGTCAACTTGCGCAGGACGGGGAGAGACAGGGTGAAGACCCGGCTCTCCGCGTGACCCCGCCGCGTGCAGTTGTTGAACGAGATCTCGGTACGAAGGTGGGCGACACCGGCCCGGGCGAGGTGCGCGGTCAACTTGACCGGCGTGACGTCGGTGTGCCCCGGGCTGAGCGTGCTGCCGTGCGAGAAGGTGGCGAAGGGTGCCCGGCCGGCATAGTCGACCTGGACGTGGCGGCTGGTCACCCGGACCTGGACGTCGCAGACGCGCCGGTCGGTACGCCAGTTGATGTTGACCCAGTTGTCGCTGTGTGCGCGCACCGCGCCCAGCCAGGTGGAGACCGGCTGCGGACCGCGGGTCACGGCGCTTGCGGGAGCGATGGCGGTCACCGCGCCCAGGCCGACGGCCGCGGTGGCGAAGGCCATGACCGCGCCGATACGCCGACTGTTGTTCATCCATTCCTCCGGTGGGTGTTCGAACGCCCGGCCGTGCGGATGCCGCGGCGGGCGAAACGGACACTAGGTGCAATACGCTAACCGCGCCGTCTTTTCAGGCGCGTTTTGGACTTTCCTTACCATCTCCGTACAAAATGGTTAGATGGCGTTCGGCCGAAAAGACGATGCCGGCCGACACCTGGCGAGGCGGCCCGGGCAGCGCAAACGGGCGTCCGGACGACGGCGATCGGCCACGATGAGGCGTACGCCAGAAGGGAGTCGGCATGTCACTCAGCGGTGCACACAGGGCGGCGTTCCGCCGGGAGGTGACCCAGCAGGGTCAGGTCTTCGCGATCCGGGACCCGGCGGGATTCCCGGCGCCGGCCGGCGACGACGGACGGCGCGCGGTCCCCTTCTGGTCCAAGCCCACCCGCGCCCAGTTGATCGTCCAGCACGTCCCGGCGTACGGCGGGTTCGAGGTGGTGCCGATCCCGGTCGAGGAGTGGCTGTCCACCTGGCTGACCCGGCTCGAGCAGGACGATCTGCTGGTCGGGGTGAACTGGGCCGGGGCGAAGGCGACCGGCTACGACCTGACGCCCGGGCAGGTGTTGCGCTGGTTCGCCGAGCTGGAACCCGACGTCGCCGAGGACACGCGAATACCTACCGGCCAGCAGTAGTTAGGTCCGGCGCCGCCCCCTATGCTTGCGGCACCGCAAATTCCTAGGGGGCCTTCGTGCGGAGCCTGCAGATCCTGGTCGTCGATGACGACGACGCGGACGCCCTCATGATCGAGGAGGCGTTGGCCGCCGCCGAGACGCCCACCCGGGTCGAACGGGTCACCGACGGTCGCGAAGCGCTCAACTACCTGCGGGGCGAGGGCAGCTACACCGAGGCGAGCCGCCCCGACCTGATCCTGCTCGACCTCAACATGCCACGGATGGACGGGCGCGAGACACTCGCCGCGATCAAGACGGACGAGCAGCTCAAGGCGATCCCGGTAGTCATCCTGACCACCTCCGGCGCGGCGCCGGACATCGCGGCGAGCTATCAGCAGCGGGCCAACGCGTACGTGACCAAGCCGTTCGGCCTCGACGACTTCGAGGCGACCGTACGGCAGATCGACCGGTTCTACCGTGAGGTCGCGAGCCTGCCGGGCGCCCGGGACTGACTTTTCGTGTACCGGCGGGCCTCCGGGGGTACCTGCGGGACATGACGGACAAGGAACAACCCCAGGACCTCGGCGCGCCGGTGTCGTACCTCGTGCTCGCGGACGGCACGCCGGTCTTCGACCGGGCCGGCGACCGGGTCGGCGAGGTCGAGCACGTGCTGGCCGACGAGGGCGCGGACGTCTTCCACGGGCTGCTGCTCAAGACCGCGATGGGGCACCGGTTCGCTCGGGCGAGCCTGGTGGACGGGCTCTACCAGCACGGGGTCATCGTGGCCGCGCCGGCGGCGGAGCTGCCGGAGCCCAGCGCGGACCCGCCGGCTCGGCTCGCGGACGACGACGGCCTGCGGCACGGGCTCAAGAAGGCCTGGGACTGGTTGATGCAGCCCCGGTAACGCTTGCTCGACGAGTCAGCGGGAGCGGTCGCGGTAGGTCCAGGCACCGCCGCCGAGGGCGGACGCGCCGCGCTTCGGCCGCTCGGGCTCGGCGGCCGAGATCGCGTTCGGCAGCGGAAAGGCGCGGGTCGCACCGGCGGCGCCGGCAGCGCCAGTCGCGCGGACAGCGCCGGGAGCGCCGGGAGCGCCAGTAGCGCGGGCAACGCCGGTAGCGGGGGTAGCGCCGGTAGCCTCGCGGCGGGCGGCGAGGTAGGCGGCCGCTTCGCGGTCTTCCTCGGTGGGCGCGGCCATCAAGGCGTACGCGAGGCCGAGGATGCCGAACACGACCGTGGCGCCGATCGGAACGATCATGCTGGTCGAGCTGGCGCCGCTGAGCTCGCCGGGCGCGTGCTCGGTGACCGAGATGGCGGACATGCCGGTGAAGTGCATGGCGTTGACCGCGATCCCCATGACGAGCGCCGAGACGAAGATGGCGAGCGGTTTGTGCACCGTGACGGCCAGCCAGAGCGCCACCGAGGCGGCGACCACGGCGATGCCGATCGACAGGCCGACCCGGGTCGCCGAGTAGGAGATCTCCCCGTTCAGGTGCAGCGCCGCCATGCCGGTGTAGTGCATCGCGGCGACACCGAGTCCGGAGATGACGCCGCCGGCCAGGATCCGGAAGTTCTGCGCCTTCTGGCCGAACAGGGCTATCACCAGGCCGAGGGCGACCGCAACGACGGCCAGGATGGCGCTGGCCGCGGTGAGGCCGACGTCGTACCGGATCGGCGTGCCGGAGACGCTGAAGCCCATCATCGCGACGAAGTGCATGCTCCAGATCGCGGTGCCGCCGATGGCGACCGACGCGAGGATGGTCCACCAGATGCGCTCGCCGTTCGAGCGGGCCGACCGGAACCGGGCCGCCAGCGTGAGGCCGAGCAGCGATCCCAGCACGGACAGTAGGTAACTGACCGTGGGAGTGATCCACCCGTGGTCGAAGTGATGGATCTGCGCCATCGCCGCTCTCCCTCTTCCGCCCCTGGTCCGCGCTGCATACTGCCTGCTTGATCGCGAACTTGGGAAGGACTGTTACGCAGGTCGGGTGACGGTCCGGCTACAGATGTCGAAACAACGCGCGAAGCGCACCTTGGCGGCAAACCCGCAGGTCATCCACGGCATCGATGCCTTTCACTGAATTCATCCGACGGTTTCGAGGCCGCTCGCCGCGCAAACGCCGGACATATCCGAAGCGGCCGCAGCAACCGCCGCAACCTTGTCCGGTTCATCTGGTTTATTCCTCGCCGCCAGCGCTGCGCGATAAGCGTCGTCGAGCCGGCGAGCGGCGTCGGCGAGCGGGGCGTCGGCGGTCGCGGCCGCGGCGGCGATCCCGCCGGTCACTCCCGGGACCATGAAGGAGCCGCCCTCGATCGCCGCGGCGAGCCGGGCACAGGCAATCGATCCCGGTACGTCGTCGGCGCTGGCCTCGATCACGCTCGGTAGCGACTCGCCCGGCGTTTCGGGCGCCGGCGCGGACCGGCCCGGGGCAGACGCGGAGACTGCCGGGGCCGGTGGCGACGCGGCCGGCCGGCCGGTGCCGCCTCCGCCACCACAACCGGCGAGCAGGAGGCAGGCCAGCCCGACCGCGAGTCTCATTTGCCCAGATTAGGCGCTATTTGAGGTAGCTGAGCTTCTTCCACTCGGCATAGCTCACGTTGAAGTCCGTCCAGCCGTTGCCCTGCTTCAGCTTCTGCTCGGTGCCGCTGACCGTGATCGGGTCGCCCATCATCGTCCGGCCGAACAGCCAGGCGCCCATCTTCTCCGAGACGTTGACGCAGCCGTGCGAGACGTTGACGTGCCCCTGCTTGCCCTCGGACCAGGGCGCGGCGTGAATGAACTGGCCGCTCCAGGTGATCCGCTGGGCGAAGTCGATCGGGGTCTTGTAGCCGTTCACCGGGTCGGTGTCGGTGGTGTCGAAGACGGTGTGCTTCGCCTTCTCCATCACGATCATCGTGCCGCTCGACGACGGGGTGCTCGGCTTGCCGAGGCTCACCGGGATCGTCTTGATGACCTTGCCGTCCTGCTTGACGGTCATCTGCTTGGCCTTGTTGGAGACCGTCATGACGAACGACCGGCCGATCTTCAGGTCGACGGTGAGGTCGCTCTTGCCGTAATAGCCGTTGCCGAGCGGGACGCCGCCCAGCTGCGCCTTGTAGAAGACCTTCGAGTTCCCCTGCCAGAACACCTTCGGCCGGTAGTGCACCTCGGTCGGGCTGATCCAGCCCCAGGAGCCCTCCTGCGCCGGGGTGGCGGTCACCGTCAGCCGGCGCTCGACGTCGTCCCGGAAGCTCACCGGGATCGCGCGGCTGAACTTGATGATCAGCGGCATGCCCACGCCCACGGTCTGGTTGTCGGCGAGGAAGCTGGTCACCCGAATGATCTTCGAGGGCTTGGCCATGGTCGTGAACGTGCTGGTGGCCGAGCCGCCCTTGCCCTCGGCCGCCGTGCCGTTGACGGTCACCGTGTATTTGGCGCCGTAGGCGAGGGCCTTGTCGGGGCGCCAGGTCTGCTTGTCCTTGTCGAGGGTGCCGCTGACCTCGCCGCCACCGGCATCCGTCACGGTGACCGAGATGTTCTCCGGGTCGTCGCTGGTGTACTTCACCTCGGTGACGGCCACCACGCCGGTCGCATTGGCCGCCGGCGAGACGACCGCCACGGTGCTGAGGGTCGGCGACGGGGACGGCGCCGCGGTGCCGCTGCTGCCGTCGGCGGTCTGCCGGTCGCTACCGCCCTGCCAGGTGGGCGACTTGTCGCCGCGGCCGCAGCCCGAGCCGAGCAGGACGACGCCTGCGATCAGCGCGGTCGCGGCGGAGCGCCACGGGCGCCCAACTCGACTGCTGTTCATGATCCCCCCACGGCGTCGCTCGATCCCTGGCCGCCCCATCTTGCCGGGCGAAAGCCGGGTCACCCAATCCCGGATTCGTGCCGCGAGCGCAAAGTCACCCAGGTCATAGCGACAAAGTCGCCTGTTTAGGGAGGTATCACTTCAGGGAGGTCGGCACCGGAAGGGCACTGCCCTTGACGAACTCGTCCCAGGTCACATTCCACGGGGTCCAGCCGTCGCCGTAGGCGAGCTTGGTGCCGGTGTTCTTGACCACCACCGGGTCGCCGATCAACGACTTGTTGAACAGCCACACCGCGTTGGACGGGGAGACGTTGACGCAGCCGTGCGAGACGTTCCGGTGCCCCTGGGCGCCGACCGACCAGGGCGCCGAGTGAACGAACTGGCCGCTCCAGGTCAGGCGCTGCGCGTACTGAATATTGACCTTGTAGCCGGCCGAGCCCGCGGTGTCGGTGGTGTCGAAGACGGTCTCGGCCTGCTTGTCCATGATCACCATGGTGCCGCTCACCGAGGGCTTGCTCGGCCGGCCGAGGCTGACCGGCATCGTCTTGACCACCTTGCCGTCCTGCACGACGGTCATCTTCTTGGTCGCATTGTCGACGTTCATCTCGAACTTGCGGCCGATCTTGGCAACGGCCGAGCGGTCCTGGTTGCCGTAGCGGCCGCCGCCGGTGGGCAGGCCGCCGACCGCGATCCGCACGGTCAGCTTGGTGCCCGGCTGCCAATACTCGGGGGCCCGGTAGTACGCCTGGGTGCCGCTCGACGTCCACGACCAGACGCCCGGCTGCGGCGGGTCGGTCTGCACGAACATCCGCTTCTGCACGGCCGCGCGGTCCGCCTTCTTGATACCCGGGTTGAACTCGGCCACGACCGGCATCGCGACGCCGTACGTTTGGTCGTTGAAGAGGTAGAGCCCCGTGCCGGTCTTGCGGGCCGGCGCGCCCATCGTGGTGAAGGTGGTGCGCACGGTCTTGGTGAGGCCGCTGTCCGACGTGGCGACGACGCTGGCCGCGTACCTCTCCTTGGTCTTGAGGGTTTGGCCCGGCACCCAGCTGGAACCGTCCTCGCGGAGCCGGCCCGCGACGGCCTTGCCCTTGCTGTCGGTCAGCGTGACCGAGGTGACCTTGCCGCCGGAGACCTGGAAGCCGACCTCGGCGCTGGTCGGGACGTTGGTCTTGCCGGCCGTCGGGGTCACCGAGAGGCTGATCGGCACGTCGGCGGACTCCGGGGCGGGCGCACCACTGGCCCCGGCGCTGACACTCACGCTGGGCGCGGGCGTGGCAGCGGCGGCAGACTTCTGCTTGTCACCACAACCGGACAGCGCGAGCGGCGCGATCACCGCAGCCACCACGACCGTCACCACCGAGCGCCGCATGCCGACCATCCCCGTAGATCAAAATTTGCGGTTTGCGGGACATCCTGCCGCATGCAGGCAAGGGCCCGAGTCATCCTTGGGGCTGATTCAAGCCGTGAATGTGAGGAACACGGGCCGATTTCAAGGATCTAGGGGGCGCGTGCTAACGTTTCCGTCGTTGCCGGCGAGCGCCGCTAGCTCAACTGGCAGAGCAGCGGACTCTTAATCCGCGGGTTGTAGGTTCGAGTCCTACGCGGCGCACCAAGCATCACCAGGCCGTATAGCCATCAGGCTATGCGGCCTTGATCTTTTGTGGGACGTCGGTGGGACGTGTGTGGGCGCCCCCGTTTCCGCCCTTTGGGGCGGCCGGAAGGCCTGGTCACCCGCGGCGGCGATCTCACCCCGCTCAGCGGATTTCCCTCGGCCACCGCCCGTTGCTCGCGCAGCAGCCGCACCGTGTGCCGGTCCAGCCCGACCAGCCGGCGGCTCGCCGCCGTCTTCGGCGGACCGACCGTGACCAGATGACCGTTGGCGATGCGCTGCTGCTCGATCATCGCCATCCGCGAATCGAGGTCGACGTCGGCCCGACGCAGTCCGGCGGCTTCACCGCGGCGCAGACCACGCAGGGCGATCAGCCACCACATCACCGCGAGGCGGTCGTTCGCGACGAAGCCGAGGAACACCTCTTCCGTCAGCCACGAGCGACCGCAGGCCAAATGTGCCCGTCGGTCGCCCGCTCGAAAGGCTGTCCTCCTCGTCGGCAAGTTCGCTCAGACGGGTACGCGCGACAGCGCCCGGACGATGTCCTCGACCTTGGACTTCGCGTCGCCGAAGAGCATGCGTGAGTTCTCCCGGAAGAACAGTGGATTCTGCACACCCGCGTACCCGGCGGCCATGGAACGCTTGAAGACGATGACGTCCTTGGCGTTCCAGACGGTGAGTACGGGCATGCCGGCGATGGGGCTTGCCGGGTCTTCCGCGGCGGACGGGTTCACGGTGTCGTTGGCGCCGATGACCAGGACGACGTCCGTGCCCGGGAAATCGTCGTTGATCTCGTCCATCTCGAGCACGATGTCGTAGGGCACCTTGGCCTCGGCGAGCAGGACGTTCATGTGGCCGGGGAGTCGACCGGCCACGGGGTGGATGCCGAAGCGGACTTCGACGCCTAGGTCGCGCAGCTGCCGGGTGAGCTCTGCGACCGGGTACTGCGCCTGGGCCACGGCCATGCCGTAGCCGGGCGTGATGACCACCGAGGTGGCGGAGGCGAGCAGTTCGGCGGCGTCCTCGGCGAGGATCTCGCGGTGCTCGCCGTAATCGATGTCGCCCGTTGGGCCCGCCTCGATACCGAAACCACCGGCGATGACGGAGATGAACGAGCGGTTCATCGCCTTGCACATCACGTACGAGAGGTAGGCGCCGGAGGATCCGACGAGCGCGCCGGTGACGATCAGCACGTCCTGGTTGAGCAGGAAGCCGGAGGCGGCCGCCGCCCAGCCGGAATAGCTGTTGAGCATCGAGACGACCACCGGCATGTCGCCGCCGCCGATCGAGGCCACCAGATGCCAGCCCAGCGCGAGCGCCAGCACCGTGACGACCACCAGCAGCCACAGCGCCGGGCTGATCACGAACCACACGGTGAAGATGGCGAAGAGGGCCAGCGCGCCGAGGTTGAGCAGGTTCTTGCCCGGCAGCATCAGCGGCGCCGACTTCATCCGGCCGCTGAGCTTCAGGAACGCCACGATCGAACCGGTGAACGTGACCGCGCCGATGAAGACCCCGATGAAGACCTCCGCGTGGTGGATCTTCTCCAGGCTGTCGAGCGGGAAGATGACGAGTCCCTGGGCCGCTTCACGGTATCCGTTCCATCCGACCAGCACGGCGGCGAGGCCGACGAAGCTGTGCAGCAGCGCGATCAGCTCGGGCATGCCGGTCATCTCGACGACCCGGGCGCGCCAGAGGCCGATGGCGCCGCCGACCACGACGCCCGCGATCAGCAGCGGCAGCCCGACGCCGGGACGGCCGTCGATGACCAGGCCGAAGGTGGCCGCGAGGGCGATGACCATTCCGGCGACGCCGTAGGTCCAGCCCTGCTTGGCGGTCTCGTGCTTGGCGAGCCCGGCCAGCGACAGGATGAAGAGCAGGGACGCGACCAGGCCGGCCGCGAAAGCGATCGAGGTGGCATTCATCGGTCAGTTGCCCTTCTGGAACATGGACAGCATGCGGTGAGTCACCGCGAAGCCACCGAAGACGTTGATCGAGGCGAGCAGGACGGCGACCGTGGCAAGGACCCGGACGGTGGTGTCCGGGACGCCGACCTGGAACATGGCGCCGACGAGGATGACGCCCGAGATCGCGTTGGTCACCGACATCAGCGGCGTGTGCAGGGCATGGTGCACCTTGCCGATGACGTAGTAGCCGATGACGACCGCGAGCACGAGCACGGTGAAGTGCCGCGGGATCGGCTCCGGGGCGAACGCGTTGACGAGGAAGAGGACGGCGACGGCCAGCCCGGTCAGGGCGAGCTTGGCAGCCACCGGGAACGGCCGTTTCGCCGCGACCGGCGCAGCCGCCGGCGCGATCGCGGGCGTGATGGCCGCCGCGGACACCTGTACGGGCGGGGGCGGCCACAGCTTCTCGCCGTCCCGGGCCACGGTGATGCCGCGCTGGACGACATCGTCGAGGTCCAGGATCAGCTTGCCATCCTTGCCCGGCGTGACGAGCTTCATCAGGTTGACCAGGTTGGTGCCGTAGAGCTGGCTGGCCTGCGCGGCCAGGCGGCCGGCGAGGTCGGTGTAGCCGATGATCGTCACGCCGTGGCCGGTGGTGACCACCTCGCCGGCTACGGAGCCCTCGACGTTGCCACCCTGAGCGGTGGCCATGTCGACGATGACCGAACCGGGGCGCATCGCGGCCACGTCGGCGGCGGTGATCAGCCTGGGTGCCGGCCGTCCGGGGATGAGCGCGGTCGTGATGATGATGTCGATATCGGCGGCCTGCTCGGCATACAGGCGGGCGGCCGCAGCGTCGTACGCCTCGGAGGTGGTCTTGGCGTAACCATCGGAGGAAACCATCTGCTCGTCGACCTCGACCGGCAAGTAGGTGCCGCCGAGGCTCTTGACCTGGTCGGCGACCTCGGGGCGAGGGTCGGTGGCACGTACGATCGCGCCGAGGCTGGCGGCGGCGCCGATGGCGGACAGCCCGGCCACGCCGGCGCCGGCGATCAGGACCTTGGCCGGTGGGACCTTGCCCGCCGCGGTGACCTGGCCGGTGAAGAACCTTCCGAAGTGATGGGCGGCTTCGATGACGGCGCGGTAGCCGGCGATATTCGCCATGGACGAGAGCACATCGAGCGACTGGGCGCGACTGATCCGTGGCACCGCGTCCATTGCCAGGACAGTGATCGGTCGCGCGGCCAGCGCGTCGACCAGTTCTGGGTTGAGTGCGGGCGCCAGCATGGAGACGAGCACGGAGCCGTCTTGTGGCCGGTCGACCTCCTGCAGGCTGGGGCCGTTGATCCGGAAGACGATGTCGGCGGCCCAGGCCTGCTCCGCGGATCCGACGCCGGCACCCGCCTCGGCGTACGCCTCGTCGGCGAAGCTGGCAGCCTCGCCGGCGCCGGCCTCCACGACGACGTCGTATCCGAGGGCGATGAGCTGTTTGGCGGTCGTTGGGGTGGCGGCGACGCGCGTCTCACCGCTGGGCTCGCGGGGAACTCCGATAAGCATCGTTGGCCTTGCTCCTTCACGCTGCGGACGCATGGAATCGGCACCCACGGCAGACATAGAACGGCCTGGCGCCGGCCAGGTCTCTCCCAGCCGGCCCCAGACCGGGTTAACGGTTGTTCAGTAGATCAGGAACGGATTGATCAGTACACCCACCAAGCGGCGGATCACTTTTTCGCGCGGCAGCGAGGCCGCTCGGCAGCCTTGGTACGCCTCGTCGGCAAACGTAGGACGCTTACCCGCTGTGCCGACCATTACCTGAGGGCTGTCCCGTTCGGTTCTGGTGGGCCCACCGCGGTACGGGCGTCGGCCGCCGTCGCCGCCGGCCTGGTCGCGGCGGTGCTCGTCGGAGCAGCGGTGGGCCGGCCCTACGCGCCGGGGGTCGGCTGGAGCGTGGCGGCGCTCGGCTACGTCCCCTACACCTCGCTCATCGTCGGCAGCATGTCGGCGCGGGCCACCGCCACCCACGCGGACCCCGGCCGGCGCGCCACCGACCTCACCGGCGCTCCTCACGGCCGAGCAACGCCGACGCCCGTACAAAGCGATGGACCACGGCAGTGACCAGTCGACTCATCGGCGATCGTACGAAGCGAGTAGGGCGCAACTCTCTTGACGGATTGTTTCCGGCTTTCGTGACTCCTAGTTTGTGACGGTGCAGAGCCAACGACTTGAGGGTCGACCTCAGCCACTGCGGCGGTGATGCTTTCGGACTGGCGGCGGTGTGCGGTGTCGGTCGCGTCAGGTGGCGAGTAAGCCGAGAGAACGAGACCTGGAGCTTTCGCGCACCGCGGTCGCCGGCGATGAGCCGCATCGGTGAGTGAAATCGTTCATCAGGAATTCGACGCGGCCGCCAGCCCGCACGGCTTCGCTCTGCGCCGCGGCCATCCACGAACTCCGTTGTCGTCAAGCAAACGATGACGCCTACGCGTCCCGCACCAAATCGGATCGACAGAGGAGGAACTACATGAAGAAGCGACTAATCAGTCTCGTCTCCGCGTTAGCCCTCGGCTTGGGGGTCTGCCTGGCCGCCGCTGCACCGGCTCAGGCCGCCACACCGCCGATCATGTTCACCATCGTCTATTACAACGCGCCCGGGACCGACACTACTGCGAACGCCAGCGTGAACGGTGAGTACTTCGGGTTGAAGAACACGCGCAGCTACGCGCTCAACCTCAAGAACTTCACGGTGCGCGACAAGCAGAACCATGTCTACACGTTCACCACGAGCTTCGTGCTTTACCCCGGCAAGAGTGTCTACGTCCACACCGGCAAGGGCACCAACACGAGCGTCCACCGCTACTGGGGGTTGGGCTGGCACGTGTGGAACAACACCGGCGATGCCGCCTACCTTCGCAGCAACTACGGAACGCTGCTCGACTCCTGCTCCTGGGGCAGTACTGGCGCCTACACATATTGCTGAGGCCTCCGCAATACCAGCCGAGCCAATTATCGACTTCGGCTGAGCGATCTCGCCAGCAGCGCGCACGCCACGGGCTTCGGAGGCGACGGACCGGTCGACTGTCCAATAGCCCGAATCGGTCCAATCGATCTCGGTGCCAGCTGCGAGGTCAAGCTCCTCGCCCCGACGTACGTGCTAGGTCGGCATCCGCGGCTGACCCGCCGGTGCACCGTGCCGCCACACGGTGCACCGTTGGTCACCGGCCTACACCGTGCCGGAGATCCACCACATGCCCATGGCGGGCGAGTCGTACAGGTCCGGGCCGACCGGGCCCTGGCCCCAGAAGTAGTCGCCGACGTTGGTCACGCCGTCGGACGGGCGCCACAGGCCGGTCGACTTGTAGATCACGCCGGACGGCTCACGGTCGATCGCCATCAGCGCCCAGGCCGCCTGGATCCGCTGCGCCGGTCGCAGCGTCCACCAGAGGAACTTCTGGGGGAACAGGTAGTTCGCGAACGTCGCGCCGGTGCCGCCGCCCACGCAGTACGCGTTGGTCTGGAACCCGTTCATGATGTGCAGCCCGCGGAAGCTCTGCTTCCAGCTCATCGGGTACGTCAGGACCTGGCAGGACTCCAGCTGCAACCATTCCAGATCGTACGAGTCGCCCCAGCGCGCCTCGGACGGCACGATCGAGGTGCCGCCCTTGAAGGTG
Organism: Actinoplanes sp. KI2; assembly: GCF_025630775.1. Lineage (GTDB taxonomy): Bacteria > Actinomycetota > Actinomycetes > Mycobacteriales > Micromonosporaceae > Actinoplanes. The sequence continues at coordinate 162,947 of NZ_JAOSZE010000003.1, read as the reverse complement.
AACCCGCCCGACCAGCCGTGGCCCGTGTACCAGACCGCGTCCACGTTGTCGACGTAGTAGTTGTCGCCGCCGCCGAGGGTGCCGTCCTTGAAGTCCCACTCCCAGGCGTTCGCGCCGCGCCAGTCGAACGCGACCGGGGTCCCGTGCGACTGCATCACCGAGCGGAAGCCGTTCGCGCTGTCCTGCGCGCACTGCCACTCGTCGACGGTCTGCTCGATGCCGACATCGGTCGGCCCGACCGCCAGCGCTCCGAAGCCGCCACCGCCCGGCGTCGTCTCGGCTGTCGCGTCGCCGTCGCCGTCCAGCGTCACGGTCGCCGTCGCGGCCAGCCCGTCGGCGTCGGTGACCTCGACGGTCAGCTGCTCCGCCGGGTCGGCCTTCGCGTCGCGCGGCGCGCGTTGGTAGGCGATCGTGTCACCGGTCTGGCCGCTGTCGAGCACCGTGCTCGACGACGACCAGGCGTACGTGTAGGGAGCGGTGCCGCCGGAGACCGAGACCGCCGCTTCGACGGTGTCGCCGGAGCGCTTAACCGCGAGTTTGCCGCTCGGCGCCGCCCCCGGCACCGCCGGGACGAGCCGGTGGGCGAGGGTGCCCGACTCGGCCACCGGGTTGCAGGTGTACTGCGGGAAGATCGACGACACGGTGCCCTTGCCGTTCGCCTCGACCGCGCCCAGCTCGGGGAACTGGTAGCCGAGCGTCGGCGTCTGCTGCCGGGTCCCGGCCGGGTAGAGGGCGGCGCACGCCTTGGTCGCCTCCGCCGGGTCGATCACCGCGACCGTACCGGCGCGGGTGACCTTGCGCAGGGCGTGCGACAGCTGGCTGACCGTGCCGTCCGGGGCGAAGGTGATCCGCAGCTTGGCGCCCTGCCCAGTCACCGGCAGACCATCCAACGTGAGGTGCCCGCTGACCGTGGTATCCAGAGCATGCTCGGTCGTGGCGCGGCCGTTCGCGTCGGCCAGGGTGAGCCGACTGTTGGAGACCTCGGTGGTCAGCTTCATGTCGGGGCTGAGCCCGGCCAGCTCGACCAGCTGTTTCGCCTTCGCCAGCGCGTCATCCGCTGAGATCGGTTTGACGGCGCGCAGCCGGTCGAGGTCGACGGCCTGGCTCAGCGTCGCCCGGCCCTGCTCATCCTTGCCCTTGGCGACGTCGACCAGCGGCACCGCGTTGAAGGTGGCCGTGTCGACGTAGCTGAACGCGCCGGTGGTCTCCAGCGCGTTCGGGATGCCGTACGCCTTGCCGAGGGCCGCACCCTCATCTTCGGTGAGTCCCTCCTGGACGACGGCGTAGACGCCGGCGGTGTCGGCGGCCTGGGCCGCCGCGGGCGGCAGCAGCGTGGTGCCGGCGAGCGCGAGGCTCACGGCGGCGGCCAGCCGGATGTCGCGACGCAACATCTTTCTCTCCTTCGGTGACGGCGCGGGAATCCGCGCACCGGGACAGAGCCGGTGCGCCGGGCCACGCATACATCCCGGGAGACGAACCGGTTGCTAGCCAGCGCCAAAACAGACAAAGGCCGCGGCGGTGGCGTGCGCCAGGGCGCCCCGCTCGGCGAGGGTCCGCTGCGCGTCGGCCAGGGCCATCGCCGGTGGGTCATCGGCCCGCAGACGCCGGTGCAGGTCGACGACGAGAGCGGTGGTCAACTCCGCCGGCACCGGCAGCACCGTCGAGATCAGCGTCCGGGTGCCGAGCGCGAGCAGGACCGCGGTGAAGCCCATCACCTCGTCGCCGGGCCGCACCGCGGAGCGGCCCGCATCGCAGGCAGAGAGCACCATGCAGCCGGGCGGCCGGGACAACCGCTCCCACTCGTACGCGATGAGCGGCCCGTCCGCCAGGTCCAGCGTGGAGAACTGCGGGCTGTCCGCCCGGAACCGGCCGTGCGCGGCGATGTGCACCACCGCGGCGCCGTCCATCGCCGCCGTCACCCGTGCCGCCCCGGCCTGCTCACCGGCCAGCACCACCGCCCCCGGCAACAGGCGGCACAGCCGGTCCACCTCGTCCCGGGCCGCCGCCAGGCGCGGCCCCGCCACCAGCACCGGCGGGCCATCCGGGGCGCGCCGCCGCCGCGCCGCCAGCCAGGACGTCGCCGACGGCGCCACCGTCACCGGCCGCCCCGCACACGTCGGCAGCGCCGCCCACGCCACCCCGTGCAAGGCCCCGATCGGCACCACGACCAGCGGCCGGTCGGCCAGCCACGGGCGCAGCGGCCCGAACAGCTGCCGGTCCAGCTCGGCGGCGGTGTGCTCGGCGCCCGCCCGGGACGCCGCCGAATCCCCCGTGGCGATCACCCGGCGCAGGCCGAACCGGTGCAGCCGGGTCCGGCGCAGCGCCTCGTCCAGCGACCCCAGGTCGTGCAGGCCGCAAACGCCGTCCCGCAACAGCACCGCCAGCAGCCGGCCCCGGTGCGCTACCAGCTCGACGAGCACCGCGTCGCCGAGTTCCCTGGCGAGGCCAGGCACCCCGGCCGGCTGCGCCGCGTCGCCGGCCACCAATCCGGGCACCGTCCGGGTCAGCTCCCGTACCCGCTGTTCCAGGCGAGCCTGGGACAGCCGCAACGCCTGCGCCGGGCGGTCGCCGAGCAGCGCGTCCTCCAGCGCGGTGCTCACCATCCGCAACTCCGCCAGGGCCGCGGCCAGCTCCGGGTCGCGGGGTGGGAGCACCGGCCGCAGCCGCAGCGCGCTCGCCCGGCCCCGCTCCGCCCAGTCCAGCACGCCGTCCGGCAGCCCGGTCCGGACCGCGATGTCCAGTCCCTCCGAGGCCAGCTCCGTCCCGTACCCGCCGGTGTGCGCGCGCAGCTCGGTCGCGCCCAGCGCGGCCCGGTAGGTGTCGAGGACGGCCAGGCCCCGGCGCAGCGCCCGCTCGGCACCCCGCTCGTCACCCGCCAGCCGGCGGCACAGGGCCAGCGCGTACCAGCCCTGCGCCCGACGTGGCGCGGTGCCCCGCCGGCGGGCCTGCGCGGCGACCCCCAGCAGCTCGACGGCCTCGCTCGGTCGGCCCAGCCGGGTGGCGATCCGGCCGGCGTCGATGCGGACGGCGAGCGCCGGGCCGGCCCAGCCGGTGTCGGCCAGCTGCCTGGCGGTCCGGCGCAGCGCGGCCAGCAGCGCCGGGGTCGGCTCGTCCCGGCCGGCCCGCGCCTGCAGTTCGACCCGCCGGGCGAACGCCGCCCAGGTGCGGCGGCCCTGCCGGCGGAATCGGGACCGGGCACCGGCCGCCGCCCGCGCCGCCGTCTCCAGATCGCCGCCGACCAGCGCCGCCCGGGCCTGGGCCAGCAACGCCTCGGCCAGATCGGAGGCCATCCCGCGCCGGTCCAGCTCGCGCACCGCGGTGTCCGCCACCGCCGTCGCCTCGCCCACCAGCGACACCGAGAGCAGCAGCTCAAATCGGTCCAGCAGCAGCGCCGGCCGGGGCACCGCGAGACGCTCGTGCTCCCGGTCGACCTCGGCGAACCGGCGCAGCGCCGCCGCGACGTCCCCGCGCTGACCGGCCGCGACCCCGTCGTTCCAGCGGGCGTCCGCCGCCGCCAGGGGCAGCCCGAGCTCGGCGAAGAGCGCCGCCGCCCGCTCCAGGTCGTCGGTGCCCCGGTCGGTGCCGCGGTGGGCGTTGAGCAGCCCTCGGTTGTTGCGGGCGCGGGCCTCCAGGAGGCCGTCGCCGGCCCGCTGCGCGATCTCGATGGCCTGGCTGTAGTCCCGGACCGCCTCAGCGAACTCGCCGCGATAGTGCCGCACCACACCGCGCTGCATCCGGGCCCGGCCCGCGTCCACCCCGGACAGCTGCGGCAACGCCGCGCTGACCGCGGTCAGCGCGGCGGCCGTGCGGCCGGCGTTGGCCAAGGCGTAGCCCAGGCTCATCCGGGCCAGGGCGGCCACCGTCGCGGACTCGGCGGCCCGCACCGCCCGGTGCAGATGCCGCACCGCCCCGGCCAGGTCACACAGCTCCAGCAGGGCCAGCCCGACGGCGCGCTCCGCGGTGGACCGCTCGTCGGCGTTCGCCGGGCCGGACAGCACCTTCCGGGCCTCGGCGATGGCTTCCCGGGGATGACCCTGGACGGCGGCCAGGGCCCGTTGCGCGCGACTTGGCGGAGCCGAGCGATCGACGACCATGAGCAGCAATGTCCTTCACGGCCGCAGGCCCGTCAATGCCTCCAGCCGGACAGTGTCGGCTACCGGTCTGAGGTGTCCGGGTCGGGGGCCTCCGTCCGTATGGTCCGAGACACCGCCGTCCGGGGCGGTGTCCCGAGGAGGGCAGACCGTGTCACCGGAGACCACGTTGACCCGCCGCCGACTGATCGGCCTCGCCGCGGCGTCCGCCGCCGCGATCCCGCTCGGCGGCCTGTGGCGGCCCGGCCCGGCCGCCGCCGGCGATCCCATCGCGGACGCCTACCAGCGGGCCTTCGCCGCGATGATCGGCGACAACAAGGACGTGCGGTGGTATCAGGATGCCAGGCGGGAGATTCTCTACCGTCCACGTCAGGTCCTGGTGGCCGACGCGGACGCCCGCCGGGTCATCGCCCGGCTGCGCAAGATGGGCCTGCCGGTCACCGGCGGTGGCGAGTTCGCCGGGGTGACGGTGCTGCTCTTCGACCGCGAGGTGGACGTGCCGGCCGTCGTCGACGTGCTGCGCGACCCCGACCAGTGGCCCGGCGAACGGGTGCCCGGCGTCCAACCGCACCACGTCCTCCTCGGCTTCGGCAAGATCATGGGCAACCCGGACGGGCCGCCCACCGCCACCGGGCAACTCCCGGCCCGCGACCCGGCCCGCGGCACCGAGGGCGCCGGGGTGACCGTCGGCATCTGTGACACCGGCATCTGGCGCGACGCCGCCGCCGCCCACCCCGACTGGCTCGGCGGCAGCTACGTTCCGGAGGCCGACGACGAGGACTCGCTTTACACGTACGGTGACGTGCTCGCGCTGGAGGGCGGGCACGGCACCTTCGTCGCAGGCGTCGTGCGGCAGGCGGCGCCCGGCGTCCGGTTCGACCCGGAGCGGGCCCTCGAGGCATCCGGGCTCGGCGACGAGGCGTCCCTGGTCGCCGCGCTCGGCCGGCTCGGGTCCACGGTGTCCGTCATCAACCTCTCGCTCGGCGGTTACACGCTCGGTGACGTACCCCCGCTGCCGTTGGTCAACGCCCTGGCCGCGCTGCCCGCCGGGGTGGTCACGGTGGCCGCGGCCGGCAACGCCGGCAGCACCCGGCCCACCTGGCCGGCCGCCCTCGGCCCGGTGGTGGCCGTGGCCGCCACCGCGACGGGGGAGACCGGCCCCCAGCCGGCGTCCTACAGCAACTACGGCCCGTGGGTCGACGCCTGGGCGCCCGGCACCTGGACCAGCACGTTCGTGAAGGGGCGGCGCTCACTGCCCGGCGTGCCCGACGAGGAGTTCGGCGGCGTCGCCGGCTGGTCGGGAACGTCGTTCGCCGCGGCCTACGTGTCCGGCCGGCTCGCCGCGCAGATGACCGCCGGCGGCCTCAGCGCCGACGAGGCCCGGCTGAGACTGCTCGCCGGCCAGCCCGCGCCGTTCGGCGACGGGGTGCTGGTCGAGTGAGCGCGGCAGCGGAGCCCGGGCCGCTGCTGGCGGCCGCTGCCGCCGGGGACGAGCAGGCCTGGCACGGCCTGGTCGAACGCTACGCGCCGCTGGTCGCCTCGGTGATCAGGGCACACCGGCTCGACCGGGCCGACGCGGCCGACGTCAACCAGACCGTCTGGCTGCGGCTCGTCGAACACCTCGGCACGATCCGGGAACCGGCCGCGCTGGCCGGCTGGTTGGCCACCACCACCCGCCGGGAGTGCTACCGGGTGGTCCGGATGAGCCGCCCGGTGTCCACCTTCGACCTGTACGCCGAGGCCGCCGCCCCGCGTGCCGACGCGGGCAGCCTCGACGACCACATCCTGCGCGTCGAACGGCGCGATACGCTGCGGGCGGCGTTCGCGCTGCTGCCGCCGCGCTGCCGGCAGCTGCTGGCGATGGCCCTGGCCGATCCACCGGCCAGCCACCGTGAGATCAGCGAACGGCTCGGCATGCCGCTCGGCAGCGTCGGCCCCACCCACGGCCGGTGCCTGCGCAAGCTCCGCGACTGCCCCGCACTGGCCGCGCTGGTCGACGGCGGCACCGCGGCCACCCGGGAGCGCCCCGGCCTGACCGGCCCGAGGAGCACGCGAAAGGGAGGTGACCGCGATGACACGGTGGCCGCCGGCCGATGACGGCGAGCTGCTCGGCGAGCTGCGCGGAGCCCTGGACGAGGCCGGGCAGGTCCCGGCGGACCACCTGAGCGCCGCCCGCGCGGCGTTCGCGTGGCGCACCATCGACGACGAACTGGCCGTCGCCGAGCTGGTCTTCGACTCCGCCTGCGACCCGGCCCCGGCCGGCCCGCTGCGCTCCACGGCGTCGGCGCGCCTGCTCACCTTCCGCCACGGCGAGGTGGTGGTGGAGATCGAGGTCACCGAGGAGGGCATCGCCGGCCAGCTTTCCCCGCCTTCCGCCGGCCGGGTGACCGCGGGCACCGCCACGGGCGACTACGACCGCACCGAGATCGACCCGGTCGGTTACTTCACGCTGGGCCCCGCCCCTCACGGCCCGGTCCGCCTGCGCGCGACCACCACCGCCTTCACGGTGACCACCAGCTGGGTCTGCCTGTCGTAGGGAAAGGACTCCGGCGGGGTCCTGGGGCGGTACGCCGCGAGAGCCCGCGACGCTCAAGATCGCGGACTCTCAATCCGCGGGTTGTAGGTTCGAGTCCTACCCGGCGCACCATGCATCACCAGGCCGTATAGTCATCAGGCTATACGGTCTTGATCTTTGTGGGGCCGCCACGCCGCGACGACCTGTGTCCATAACCTCAGAAGCGCCGGGCGGTTGCCGATTCTCGCCCTGCACGGCCACGCGAACGCCGGGCACCCGAGACGAGGAGGCGGCCCGGTGCGCCGAACCACCCGAATGTGGCTTGTGTCAATGCTCGCCGCCGCGTTCCTGATCGCTTCCGGGGCCGGCGCGGTCGCCGGGACGGCACCCGCCCCGGCAGACACCCGCGCGATGTGGCTGTGGGACCCGGCAGACCCCGCGACCGTGGTGTCCTGGGCCACGAGTCACCACGTGTCCGAGATCTTCGCGTACGTCGACGCCACGCTCGCCACCGACGGTTCGCTGCCCCGCCTGCAGGAGCTGAAACGGCAGGCGGACCTGGCCGGCATCAAACTGACCGCCCTCGGCGGCGACGAAACGTGGACCACCGACCACGCCACCGCCCTCGCCTGGGCGAAGGCGGTCACCGCCACCGGCCTGTTCAGCGGGCTGCACGTCGACGTCGAGCCATACCTGCTGCCGGCCTGGAACAGCAACCGCGCCGCCACCGCCACCGCATACCTGACCTTGCTGCAACGGCTACGCGACGCCGGCACGCTGGCGGTCGAGGCCGACGTCCCCTTCTGGTACGGCACCATCACGGTCTCCGGCAAGAACCTGGCCACCGAAACCCTGCGCCGGGCCTCGTCGGTCACGGTGATGAGCTACCGGGACACCGGCACCGGCCCCAACTCGATCTACGAGGTCAGCCGCGACTGGCTGGCCCGCGGCGCCACCGCCGGCAAGCGGGTCCGGCTCGGGGCCGAGACCCGCCCGCTGGCGGACTGCCCGTACTGCACCTTCGCCGAGGAAGGCGCCACGGCGCTGGGTGACGCCCTGGCCGCGGTCGATGCGGCAACCCGCAATTCTCCCGCGTTCAACGGCATCGCGATACACGACTATGCCGGCTGGCGCGCGCTGGGCGCCTGACGGCGGCTCGGCCGCGAGGCAGAGATTGGGCCGCGCAGATGCATGGACCGGCCTCCGGGAGGCGCGGGTCAGGCGGCTCAGTTCTTGGCGATCCAGCTGGGGTGGGCGGCGACGAAGGCGGCCATCGTATCGTTCTTGGCGTCCCGGAACATCTGGCGGCTGTCCGCGCTGAGGCCTTGCGCCGAACCGACCCCGGGCGGGGCCTTGGCGTTGACGAACTGACCGTTGTTGGTCTTCAGCGTGATGATGTTGTCAGGGTTGATGCCCTTCATGCCGAAGGCCCAGTCCTCCAGCGAGATGCCCTGCAGGAAGACGGTCGTCGCCTTGCCGATCGCGGTGAGCAGCCCGGGCAGCTTGGCCGGAGAGTCCAGGCCCTGGCTGACGGCGGTCTTCATGATCGCCCTGAGTAGTTGTTGCTGGTGGCGCTGGCGACCGTAGTCGCCGTCGTTCTTGGAGAGCAGGTCGCGCTGGCGGGCGTAGTCGAGCGCCTCGGCCGGGGTGAAGCAGTGGTTGCCCATCTTGTACTTGTTCGGGGTCACGCCCGGCACCTTGTGCTTGATGATGCCGGCGCCGTCGGTTATGTACGGCACGGCCTGCTTGCCGTTCGCGTCGTGACCGATGTGGATCGACGTGACGTTCTCGTCGACGTTCATGCAGACCTTCCCGAGGATCTTCATGATGTCGGTGAAGCCGGAGTAGTTGACGACCGCCTCCGCGTCGGGAGTGATGCCGAACTCCTGCTGGATCGTCTTGGTCAGCAGGGTCATGCCGTGCGTGATGGCCTCGTCGCCGTCGAGTCCGAGGCTGCCGAACGCGAACGCCGCGTTGATCTTGTCGTGGTGCTCGTGGTTGTTGTACTTGCCGTTGTTGTAGGCGGGGATGTCCACCAGCGTGTCGCGCGGGACCGACAGCATGTACGCCTGCTGATGGTCGGCGGCGATGTGCAGGATGATGATCGAGTCGGTGTGGCTCGCCAGGTGCGTCTTGGACCAGCTGGGCCGGGTGTCCAGGCTGGCCAGCAGGATGTTCTTGGCACCCTTGATCTCGGCGTGCTTCACCGTGACCCCGGCGAGCTGGTGGTCGGGGATCGCGGCGTTGACCTTGCTCTCCGCGGCGCTGACCAACGCCAGCGTGCTCCCGCTCACCACCACCAGAACGGCGCCCAGCACGAGCGCGACCCGCGCCCAGAGCGGCGACCTGCGGCGCTTGGTCCGGGACTGGTAGGCGCGAGGTTGACTCGGCACAGGGCTCCTTAGGTCCGGCGGCGCCGAGCCACCCTAGCCGATCAACCGACCGGCGACGACAGATCGACGCCTGGGCGTCTCCTGCCCGGTCTCCGACGCTAGGGCGGCCGGCCCGGCGATCGGAGACGCACGCCGAGGTCTGGCACTTTTGCGGGAGTCTCAACGCCCGTCACCTAGAAGGTGTGGCGGTACAGGGCGCAGCCGCGGCACACCTCGGGCGGTTCCGCGCTGTCCAGGCGCTGCCGGAACTCCGCATAGGGGCGCCCCCGCCAGATGTCGGTGAAGCTCTGCCGGCTCAGGTCGCCGAGCACGGCGCGGTCGTCACCCATCACCATGCAGCACGGCTGCACCAGGCCGGTGCTGGTCACGTACGCCGCGTCCCACGGCCAGGTGCAGTTGCCGCCGCCCTGATCGGTCAGCGACGGCAGGCGCAGGGTCAGGCCGCTGCCGGCGGCGACGCGGGCCGCTTCGGTGAACATCCGGTGCGCGTGGGCGGTGTCCTGGTCGGTCCAGAGCGCCTGGCCGGCGGTGAAATCCCGGATCTGCTGGTAGGAGCCGGCCGGGTCGGTGTCGGCGAAGTCGTGCGACAGGTTCTGCACCCGCAGCTCGTTCACGCCGACCCGGGCCAGCAGCCGGGTCAGGGCGGGCAGGTCGGCGACGTTGTCGCGCATCGCCACGAACACCACCCGGATCCACGGGGTCGCGCTGCCGGCCTCGCGTTTGGCCTGGACCAGCCCGGCCAGGTTGCCGATCACCGCATCGAAGTGCGCGCCTTCGCGGATCGCCTCGTAGACCGCCGGGGTCGCGCCATCGACCGATACGTGCAGCCAGTCCAGTCCGGCGGCGACCATCTGCTCGGCACGGGCGCGGGTGAGCAGGGTGGCGTTCGAGTTGAACCCGACCTTGATACCGCGCCCGACCGCGGTCGTGATCATTTCCAGGAGGTACGGCGAGAGCAGCGGCTCGCCGAGGCCCTGCAGCGTCAGCCGGCGCACCGGGACCTCGTCCACCAGACGGTGGAACAGCTCGGGGCGCATCGCCCCGGCCAGCTTGTTGATCGGTGGCCGATAGCGGACCAGGCACATGGTGCATCGCAGGTTGCACGCCGAGGTCACCTCGACCTGCAAATGCGCCGGCAGCGGCGGAACGTCGCCGATGGCCTGGAGCGCAGGTGTCCTGTCCTGGTCCATACCCGGGCGAGTACCACCAATCAGCCCGGATACACCCGCCGACCATCACCCGACTGACGCCGAGCGGACGTGCAGGCCGCAAATCTGCACGTCCGCTCGGCCCGGCGCGGGTCAGCCCAGCGGCTGTCCCACGGCAGGTTCCACCGGCGCGGCCACCTCGGGCTTCTTCGGCGCCGGGCGGGCCTTTCGGGTGGCCGTCGTGCCGGATTCGGGCTCGGAGTCGGCGGCCGCCCGGTGCAGCTTCGCGGTCGCCGCCTCGGCGCCGCCGGCCAGCAGGGCTTTGCCCTTCTCCTGCGACTGCCGGACGGCGGGATGTGCACGCAGCTGCCGGGCGTTCGCGGCGATCCGCTCGTAGGCGTCGCGACCCGCGCGGCTGCCGAGCACGTAACCGACGGCGAACCCGGCGGCCAGCTTGACGATCTTCACGATGGTGTCTCCTCGTTGTAGTCGGGTCATGCCTGCCGTCGGCGGATCACGACCGCTGCCAGCGCGCTGATCGCCACCGCCGCGGCCACGAGCGCGACCACGTTCAGCAGGCGCCGGCGAGCCGGGTCCTGACGAACCTCGGCGACCCTGCCCTCGACCGAGGCCGCCTGGGCCTTCGCCGCGTCCAACGCGGTGCCGGCGGCGTCAGTGGCCTTCGCGCTGACCTCCGCCGCGGTCTGCTTGGCTCGACCGGGCAGGTCGGCGGCGGTCTGCTTGGCCCGACCGGACAGGTCGGCGGCGGTCTGCTTGGCCCGACCGGACAGGTCGGCGGCGGTCTGCTTCGCGCGCGCCTTCACGTCGGTCTTGGCGGCCAGCTGTTGCACGGTCTCGCCGAGGTCGGCGCGGGTGCGCTCGATCTCCGCTCGCAGTTGTTCCTGGTCGGGCGGTGGGGATGCTGCCGGGTTGCTCATGCGTGCCGTCCTCGTCGAGCTGCGGTCTTGACGGTTGCCAGGTCGGCCTCGACGCCCGCGATGGCGTCAGTGGGAACCGGCGGGGTCGCCTCCTCGAGGCGCCGCCGGCCGAGCAGGGCCGCTACCGCGGCCGCGGCGAACACGACGACCATCACGACCAGCACCGCCAGCCACAGCGGCCAGGCCAGGTCGAGCAGCACGACGGCCAGCACCAGCAGCAGGCCGAGCCCGTACAGGCCGAGCACCGCGGCACCGCCCAACAATCCGCCGCCCAGGCCGGCACGCTTGCCCTTCTCCGCCAGTTCGCGCTTCGCCAGCGCCAACTCGTCGCGCACCAGAGTCGAGATCTGCGAGGCCGCCTGACTGACCAGATCGGCGGTATTCGTCGAGCGTTCCGCGCCCGAGTTGGGGGATGTCTGCGCCGTCACTGTGTCCACCTCCGTAGGCCAACGCGCTGTTGGTTGCCCTGCGGCAAGCACACCAAACCCGCCATCACCCGAAGGGCCGGATTGGCACGTTTCGCCGACACCCCCGTCCGACGGTTGAACGGCCGCAGCGAGGGCATCCGGGCGGAGGAACGGGGGCTGTTGTCGGAAGCTGTCGTGCTTGGGGAGGAATCATGCGGCGCGACGAGTCACCGTTCCTGCTGACCCCCGGGGGCGGACCGACCGGACAGACGGTCGCCGTGGTCACCGATTTCGACACCGCGATCACCGAGATCGCCGTCCATGGCCGCTGGGATGCCGACCTGAACGCGGCAGTTGTCGATGCCCTGAGTAAGTGCCTCGCCGACCAGCCATCCGGGATGATCGTGGACCTCTACGACCTCGGCGACCCGCAGGGCGCCAGCGCCGGCTTGTGGCGAGCCGCGCGGTCCTGGGGCGAGCAGCGCCGCCCGTGCGTGCCCGTCGTGGTGTGCCTGCCGACCGCCGCGCCGCTGGCCGCCATCCTGCGCCGGCGCGGCGCGCGCTGGTTCCTGCCGCTGTACGCCACCGTGCCCGAGGGCCGCGCGGCATTGATCGCCTCGACCGCCCACCCCGAGCGGCTGATCCTCCGCCTGGACCCCGATGCCGACGCCCTGACCGAAGTCACCGCCGTCATCGACCGTGCCTGCGCCGGCTGGAACCTGCCCGGGCTGGTACGACCCGGCACCGCGGTGCTGGCCGAATTGGTCACCAACGCCATCGATCACGCCGGTTCCCGCATCGACGTGGCCGTCACCCGCCGCCCGCGAGGACTGCACCTGACCGTGCACGATCGCAACCCCGCCATTCCACCGCCACCCGTCCACCTGCCGGGCGAACCCGGCGACCCGGCCCATCGCGGCCTCGGCCTGCGCATGGTCCACCGGATGACCGACGCCTGGGGCGCCCTGCCCACCCGAACCGGCAAACTGGTCTGGGCCACCCTGAACACACCGCCGACCTAGACCGCGTCCGCACGCTCCTGGCCGGAACCCGTCGCTTTCCCGGGTTCTGATGATCGGAATGGGGTAGACGTACGGTGTGAGCGCCTCTGCGACCGCGCCGCCCTCGGCCTGGGCGCCGCTGCGCATCGCGGCCTACCGCAGCCTGTGGCTCGCGCTGCTGGCCAGCAACATCGGCACCTGGATGCAGACGGTCGGGGCGCAGTGGCTGCTGGTCGAGCACTCCGGGAGCGACACGCTGGTGGCCGTCGTGCAGACCGCCAGCACGCTGCCGATCGTGCTGCTCGCCCTGCCCTCCGGCGCGCTGGCCGACACCCTGGACCGGCGCCAGCTGCTCATCGGCGTCCAATGCTTCCTGGCCGGAGTCGGCGCGGTGCTCACCGTCCTGACGCTGGCCGGGCACATGCCGCCGGCCCTGCTGCTGACACTGACCTTCGTGCTGGGCGCCGGGCAGGCGTTGACCGCCCCGGCCTGGCAGGCCCTGATTCCGGACCTGGTGCCGCGCTCACAGCTCGCGAACGCGTCGGCGCTGGGCGCGGTCAGCATGAACCTCGCCCGCGCCGTCGGCCCCGCGGTGGCCGGTGTGCTCATCGCGCGGAGCGGCGTCGGCGTGGTGTTCGCTCTGAACGCACTGACCTTCGTCTTCTTCGCGGTCGTGCTGTGGCGCTGGCGGCCCCCGACCGCCGACTATGCCGACGCGCCCGAGCGCTTCACCGCCGCGGTGCGGGCCGGTGGACGCTACGTGCGGCATTCGCCGGTGGTTCGCCGCATCCTGCTCCGCGCGGCGCTGTTCCTGGTGCCCGGCAGCGCGCTCTGGGCTCTCCTCCCCCTGGTCGCGAGCCGTCGTCTCGGCCTGGGCTCGGGCGGTTACGGCGTCCTGCTGGCAGCGGTCGGCGCCGGTGCGGTGGCCGGTGCGCTGTTGCTGCCGCGGCTGCGGGCCCGCTGGTCGGTGAACCGGCTGCTGCTGGTGGCCGGAGTCGTGTTCACCGTGGTCTTCGTCGTCCTCGCGCTGGTCCGCTCCGAGGCTGTCGCCGTGCTGGCGCTGCTGCCCGCCGGGCTGGCCTGGGTGCTGGTCCTCTCCAACATCAACGCCGCGATGCAGCTGTTCCTGCCCAATTGGGTACGTGCCCGCGGGCTGGCCATCTACCAGATGGTCTTCGCCGGGGCGCAGGCCGCGGGCGCCCTTGCCTGGGGTGCGCTCTCCGACGCCGTCGGGCTGGTCGTCGCGTATCTGGTGGCCGCCGCGGTGATGGCCGCCGGGGTGCTGACGCTGCGCCGATGGCCGATGCGGGACACCGCCGGGATGAACCGCGATCCGGCCGTGTTCTGGCCCGAGCCGCACCTCGTGCTCGAGCCCACCGACCACGACGGCCCGATCCTGGTCACGGTCTCGTACCCGGTCGCGGCCGCGAACGAGGAGGCCTTCGTCGCGGCGATGGAGCCGGTCCGGCTCGGGCGGCTGCGGACCGGGGCGGTGCGCTGGGGCCTGTTCCGCGACGGCGAGGAGCCGGGCCGGTTCGTCGAGGCGTACCTGGTGCCCAGCTGGGACGAGCACCTACGCCAGCACAGCGGCCGGCTGACCGGCGTGGACCGCGAGGCGGAGGAACGCGCCCTGTCCCTCACCGACGGGCCCAGCCGGGCAACTCACCTGTTCTCGGCCCGCTGACACCTTCGGGTCGTGCGGCAAATTGTCCCTACTCGATCTGGTTAATACGTTCGCGGCCACGTGACTGTCTGATCAGCAGTGAGTATCGGCATGCACGGTCGGTGACCGATTGAGACGTAGAAATTACGTTGAGGTCATGCCGCTCATCGTGGTGCCACTCATTTCCGGCGTGGCCCTACTCATCCTTGCCGCGTCCGCCTGTTTCCGGATCGGCATTCGTCCGACAAGGACGGGTGCACACAGTCTGGCGGTCATGCGGCGGCGGGCGACCGGCACCAGCCTCCGGCAGAGCGAACGTGGCACGGCTCGATCCAGTGCCGACCGGAGCGTGGCGTCCGATCGCATCGTGCGGTCGCATCACGTGCTGTCCGGACGGTTGATGGACGCTCCCACGGGTCGCCTTTGGCCGTCCGAACGCCACCGAGTACCGCCGTGGGTGCCCGCTTCGCACCGGACCGGCACCGACCGGTAAGCCGCTCGACCTCACAGTCCTGCCCGGTCATCCACGACGCCAAACCAGCTCAGCGCCGGTTTGGTCGGGTTTATGCAGGGTACGCGCCGGAGTGGCCCCGCCACCTATCAAGGAGCTGGACGATGGACCCGCGCAAGCTCGTCGAGGACGCCGCCGCCAAAATCACCGGCACCGGGAAGCCCACGGTGCCCGGTGCGCCCGGAAGTCTGACCCCGCCGGTGGCGGAGCCGACCGAGGCGCAGGACCCGCCGCCGCCCAGCGCGGAGCAGGGCTCGCCCGAGACCCGCAGCCCGACCGGCGCGGTGACCGGCTGCCCGGCGCACGCCTTCGCGCAGCAGGGCGCCTACCTGACCACGTCGACCGGCGCCCGGCTGCGCGACACCGATCACACGCTCAAGGCGGGCCCGCGCGGTCCGGCCCTGCTGCAGGACCATCACTTCCGCGAGAAGATCACCCACTTCGACCACGAACGCATCCCCGAACGGGTGGTCCACGCGCGCGGCACGGGCGCACACGGGGTGTTCACCGCGTACGGCACCGCGGACGGAATCACCCGGGCCGCGTTCCTCGCCAAGGGTGTCGAGACGCCGGTCTTCGTGCGGTTCTCGACCGTGCTCGGCTCGCGCGGCTCGGCCGACACCGTCCGCGACACCCGCGGCTTCGCCACGAAGTTCTACACCAGCGAAGGCAACTTCGACCTGGTCGGCAACAACATCCCGGTGTTCTTCATCCAGGACGCGATCAAGTTCCCGGACGTCATCCACGCCGGCAAACCCCATCCCGACCGGGAGATCCCGCAGGCGCAGAGCGCGCACGACACGTTCTGGGACTTCGTCTCGCTGCACACCGAGGCGCAGCACCACACCATGTGGAACATGTCCGACCGGGGCATCCCCCGCTCGTTCCGGACCATGGAAGGCTTCGGCGTGCACACCTTCCGCCTGGTCAACGCGGCCGGCGAGACCGTTCTGGTCAAGTTCCACTGGAAGCCGAAGCTCGGCGTGCACTCGCTGACCTGGGAGGAGGCGCAGCTCATCGGCGGCGTCGACCCGGACTTCCACCGCCGCGACCTCTACGACGCGATCGAGTCCGGCGCGTACCCGGAATGGGAACTGGGCGTGCAGGTCTTCCCGGACACGCCGGAGGAGACGTTCGCCGGCATCGACCTGCTCGATCCCACCAAGATCGTCCCGGAGGAGCTGGCCGAGGTTCAGCCGCTGGGCCGGCTCGTGCTCAACCGGGTGCCGACCAACTTCTTCGCCGAGACCGAGCAGGTCGCCTTCCATCTGGGCAACCTTCCGCCGGGCATCGACGTGACCAACGATCCGCTGCTGCAGGGGCGCCTTTTCTCGTACGTGGACACCCAGCTCACCCGGCTCGCCGGGCCGAACTTCAACCAGTTGCCGGTCAACGCCCCGCACGCGCCGGTCAACGACATGCTGCGCGACGGTTTCCACCAGCACGCGGTGCACGGCGGGGTCGCACCGTACCGGCCGAACTCGCTGGACGGCGGCAACCCGTTCCCCGACAAGCAGGACGGCTTCGTCGACGTACCGGTCCGGGTCGCCGAGGCACCCAAGATCCGGCAGAGCCCGGCCTCGTTCGACGACCACTTCAGCCAGGCCCGGCTGTTCTGGCAGAGCATGTCACCGGTCGAGAAGGAACACATCGTGCTCGCGTACACCTTCGAGCTCGGCAAGTGCTACCACCAGGCGATCAAGGAACGGCAGCTGCAATGCCTGGCCAACATCGACCCGCAGCTGTGCGCGCAGGTCGCCACCGGCCTCGGCCTACCCGCACCCGACGCGACCATGCCGCTCGCCGAGGTCGCGCCGAGCCCGGCCCTGTCCCAGCTGGGCAACACCTGGCCCGCCGACGGCCGCCTCATCGGCATCGTGACCGGCCCGGACGCCGATCTTCCCGAACTTTCCACCGTACGCGAGGCGATCTTCGCCGCCGGCCTGGTGCCGCTGATCATCGCCCCGCACGGCGGCAAGGTCGGCGACCTGGACGTGCAACGCACCTTCGACACCGCCCGGTCGGTCGAGTTCGACGCCCTGCTGATCGCCGACGCCCCCGCCCCGGCACCGGGCGCGGCCGGCGCCCGCGACGCCAAGGCCGGCACCCGCGACGCGCCGGCGACCGATCCGCGCGTGCTGCGCCTGGCCGAGGAAGCCTGGCGGCACGCCAAGGCGATCGCCGCCTGGGACGCCGGCATCACCGTCCTCGAGCAGGCCGGCATCGCCGGCACCCCCGGCGTGATCACCGCCAAGAGCGCCACCGACGCGCTGGCCGGCGTACGGGAACCCTTGGCCGCCCACCGGATATGGCAGCGCTTTCCCGCCTCGCTCCGCTGAGTCCGCAGAGGAAGTGGTTACTCGGCAAGAACCCTGCTGAACATCGCCAGATAGCTGTCGTGAGCCAGGGACAGTTCGCCCAGCGCGTCCTGGGTGAACCAGGCGATGGCGTCATGTTCGTCCGGCGCGACGTTGACCGGAGATCCCGTCCACGCTTCGATCAGCCAGATCTGCATGTCGAACGTTTCGCCACGAACCTCTCGCAACGGCGGGCCCGACGGCGCCGCGATGTCGATGCCCAGCTCCTCCCGAAGCTCTCGAACAAGTGCCGCGCGGGGCAGTTCCCCGCGCTCCACGTGCCCACCGGGCATGTCCCAGACGTCGGGATACCAACGGCGCCGGGGAGATCGGTGACACAGCAGTATCCGATTGCCGTCCCGCAGCAATGCCGTGACGATGCGTGCCCTGGCAGAGCCTTCCGCGGAGATCGACACAGGCGCATTGTGTCACCCCGCGCTGGCCCCGCTCGCACCCGCGTTCGACGCCGCCGAGCGACCCGCCCCGCAGTGACGGAAGCCGGGCCCGCGCCGCCGGTCAGCGGGGCGCGGGAGTGTCCCGGTCCACGCCGGCCCGGAAGCGGATCAGGCGGTGCGTGCCGTCGCAGAACGGCTTGATCGCGGACTTGCCGCATCGGCACAGCGCGATCGTGTCGCGGCCCGGGTCGATCGGCTCGCCGCTCGGTGTGCGCAGTTCGAAGTCGCCGCGCACGATCAGCGGTCCGTTCTCGTACGGGATGATCGTGGTTGACATGCTGACAAGATCCCCGCAGGGCGACTCTTGAAACGGACCGTTTGCCCAGCGTACGGCGGGGAATTCGGCCGTCATGAAGCTTCCTGCTCCCCGAGGTTCCGTGTCGGCGGCCGTCATTGACGCGCTCAGCGGCCGGGGCGTCGCGCTGCCGGCGACACCGGCGCCGGACGGCGAGGAGGATCTGCAGCTGGCCCTGTTCGTCTGCTACGAGCTGGCCTATCGCGGCTGGGACGGCGTCGACGACCGCTGGGAGTGGGATCCCGACCTGCTGCGCCTGCGCGCCGCGTTGGAGCACCGGTTCGAGTCCGCGCTGCATCGGCTCGCCGGCCCGGCGGCGGCGGTGGATCCGGCCACCGTGCCCGCCCGGCTCGCCGACCTGGCGGCGGCCGACGACGGACCGTCGCTCTCCCGCTTCCTGCGCGGGCGGGCCACCCACGAGGAGTTCCGCGAGTTCGTCATCCACCGCTCGGTCTACCAGCTGCGCGAGGCCGATCCGCACACGTACGTGATCCCGCGCCTGGCCGGGGTCGCGAAGGCGGCCCTCATCGAGATCCAGCTCGACGAGTACGGCGGCGGCGTCGTCACCAGGATGCACCAGGAGCTGTTCAAGAACACGATGCGCTGGTTCGGCCTGAACCAGGCGTACGGGTGGTACGTCGACGCGGTCGGCGCCGACACGCTGGCCACCAACAACGTGATGTCGCTGTTCGCGTTGCACCGCCGCCACCGGGCCGCCGTGCTGGGGCACCTCGCCGCGTACGAGATGACCTCGACGATCCCGAACCGGGCCTACGCCGGCGGGCTGCGCCGGCTCGGCGGCGACCGGGACGCCACCGCCTTCTACGACGAGCACGTCGAGGCGGATGCGGTGCACGAGCAGATCGCCGCGTACGACATGTGCGGCTCGTTCGCCGCGGCCGAGCCGGAACTCGCCGGTGACCTGCTGTTCGGCGCCCGCTGCGCGCTCGCGCTGGGCGCACGGTGGGCGGCCGCCGTGCTGGACGCCTGGAAGTCCGGCCGGTCGTCGCTGCGCCAGGTCACCGAGCCATGACGAGCCTCGATGCCGCCCCCGTCCACTCCGACGTCCGCGACCGGGCGCTCGGTGAGCTCGGCGCGGCGCTCAAGGGTATGGGCTACCGGTTCGTCACCGTCACCCCCGCCACGCACGAGCGGGTGAACCGGCGCCCGGAGAACGCCCTGGCCCGCAACGTGGCCGACGTGTTCGGCTGGAGCCGCCCGTTCCGGGCCGGCGTGCTGCCCGACCGGCTGATGGAGCTGCTGCACGCCGGCGGGGCCCTCGACCGCGCCGGCGACGCGTGGCGCAGCCGGGTGCGGTTTTCCTCGTACGACGGCGAGTTGTTCGTGCACTCCGCGTTCCCCCCGGCGGCGGCCGACGCGGTGTTCCTCGGGCCGGACACCTACCGGATGGCCGACGCCGCGGCCAGGCACGTCCGGGCGTGTCCAACGCCGATCCGCAGGGTCGTGGACATCGGCTGCGGCACCGGCGCGGGCGCGGTCATCGTCGCCAAACGGGCGCCGCAGGCGCAGGTCATCGCCGTCGACATCAACGACACCGCGCTGCGGTACGCCCGGATCAACGCGGCCCTGGCCGGCCTGGATCGGGTGCACCCCACGCGCAGCGACCTGCTGGACGGCGTGGATGGCACCTTCGACCTGATCGTTTCCAATCCCCCGTTCATGATCGACCCGGCCGGCCGGGCGTATCGCGACGGGGGCGGCCCGAACGGCAACGAGCTCACCCTCAAGGTCGTCGACGCCGCCCTACCCCGGCTGACGCCGGGCGGTTCGCTGGTGCTGTTCAGCGGGACCGGGATCACCGACGGCCGCGACCCGCTGCACGAGGCAGCCACCCGGCGGCTGGCCGGCACCGGCCTGCGCTGGACCTACCGGGAAGTGGACCCCG
The DNA here is from genome assembly GCF_025630775.1 of Actinoplanes sp. KI2. Lineage (GTDB taxonomy): Bacteria > Actinomycetota > Actinomycetes > Mycobacteriales > Micromonosporaceae > Actinoplanes. The sequence continues at coordinate 143,267 of NZ_JAOSZE010000003.1, read as the reverse complement.
ACGTGTACGGCGAGGAACTGGAGACCGACGCGTACCGCAATGCCGACCGGATCGCCGTCGTCGTGCTGACCGCCACCCGCCCACGATGACGAGACGAGTCCGGCAGCTTCTCGTGCGGGTCAGCCGTCGGGTCAGGCCTCGTCGTCGTGGGCGGCGCGCTTGAGCAGGTAGCGCAGCAGCCTCGCGGCCACGTCGTGGTCCCGGCTGAACCGGTACGTGTAGGTGTCCTCGGCGTCCGGGACAGGGCTGGCGACCAGGGCCGCGGTGGCGCTGGGGGTGAGGATCGCGATGACGGTGTGCTGGAACAGCGAGTCGCCATTGGGCAGGGACGCCATGTGCACGCGGCGGATCGGGCGCAGCTCCGCGTCGGGGGCGAGCAGGAGGGTCATCGCGCTGCTACGGGCGAGCTGGTTCGCGGCGGCGAGCGGCGCCCCGCTGGGGAAACGGCCGTCCGGGCAGACGATGGCGATCGCGGCCGGGATCTCGCTGCCGGCGGCGGTGCGTTCCAGGCGCGCGGCGAGTTCCCGCACCAGGGCTCCCGGTGCGGTGATCTCCTCGCCGGGCAGGACGAGCGCTTCGGGATCGTCGCCATCGACCGGGGTCACTGTCGGCAGGGCGATGGTGCCGACGCCTTCCTCGGACAGCTGGGGCACCGTCGCGGCCGCGCCGAACAGGTAGCCCTGCCCGAGCCCGGCACCCAGGCCGCCGGCGAACGGCATTTGGTGGTCGTGTTCGACGCCCTGGGCGACCACGAGCGCGCCGGTGGCCTGGCGGTAGCCGGACACGGCGTCCAGCACCATCGCGGCGTGGGCGTTGGGTGCATGGGAGAGCAGGCCCATGTCGAGCTTGATCACGTCCGGCGCCAGGAGCGGGAGCAGGGCCAGCGCGTCGGTGCTCGCACCGAAGTTGTCGATGGCCACCCGTACGCCGAGGGCGCGGACCCGGTTCGCCGCGGCCAGCGCCATGAGCGGGTCGCCGGTGAGCACGGCCTCGTCGATCTCGGTGACGATCGTGTACCGGCGGAGGGCCCGGCGCAGCACGTCGGCAATGTCATCGGGTGCGTCGGCGAGCAGCCCCTGGGGCAGGGCGTTGACGAACAGCAGCGTCTCTTCGGGCAGTTCCGCCTTGAGGACGGCGTCCGCGGCGACCGCACGGGCGACCATGTCGAGCTCGGTGAGCAGTTCCTTGGCTGCCGCGGCGGTCAACATCGCGGCCGGGGAGGCGAACGCGGTGTCCACCGGGCCCCGGGCGAGGGCCTCGAAGCCGATCACGTTCCGGTTGGCCAGGTTGACCACGGGCTGGAACTCGGCGGTCAACAGCCGCTGCTCCACGATCTTCTCGATCGTCGCACCGTCGGTGGGCCGCGGCGTCCCCATCCGCCCGGCCATCGCGGCCACGGGGGATGGCAGCGGCGTCTCGCGCCGGAACAGCACTGTCATGACGGTATTCCGCCCCTTCTGATCACGGCCACGCCTGGGCCACCCGGCCGCTGGCAACTCCCTCTATCGGCACGGCCCGACTCGCCTTGCACCGCGAGCGTGTGACGTCCCGCACAAGGCTCGCCACCTGGGCGCCGGTGCTCCGAAATCGCCGCTACCGGGCGGAAAGTCGGGTTGTGGCGGGGCGGGCCGGCGCTTGACTTGAAGCCGGGTTGACGTCGGAGGCTTGCGGCATGGACGTGGACGCATACCTTGACCGGATCGGCGCGGACCGGAGCACCTCGCTGCGCGAGTTGCATCGCGCCCACCTGGTGGCGGTGCCGTTCGAGAACCTCGGCATCCACCTCGGTGAGACGATCTCGCTCCACCCCGAAGATCTTTTCGACAAGATCGTACGGCGGCGGCGGGGCGGCTTCTGTTACGAGCTCAACGGCGCGGTCGCGATCGTGCTGGAAGAACTCGGATACGCCGTGGCGCGGGTGGGTGTGCGGGTCCACAGCGGCGAACGGTTCGGGCCCATCCTCGATCACCTGGCGTTGCTGGTGACCGATCACGACGGTGAACAGTGGCTGTTCGACGTCGGATTCGGGGCCCACTCGACGTACCCGCTCAAGGTGAGTGAGCGCGGGGAGCAGAAGGACCCCGGCGGGGTTTTCGTCATCGCCCCGACGCCGGAGGGTGACCTGCTGGTCAGCCGGGACGGGCAGCCGGAGTACCAGGTCGAGCCCCGAGCGCGTGACCTCGGCGACTTCGAGCCGGCCTGCTGGTGGCAGCAGACCTGGCCGGGTTCGCATTTCCGGAAGGGCACTATCTGCACTCGGCTGGACGGGGACGGCCGCATCACCATCTCGGGACGGAAGCTGGTCCGTACCGATCAAAAAGGCCGGACCGAGCGGGCGCTGGACGGCGACGCGGAGCTGCTCGCCGCCTACCGCGAGCTTTTCGGCGTGGTCCTCGACCGCGCCGTGTCGTAGCGAGCGGCCACTCGGACTATCTGGTGGCCTGGCGGGTGCCGTCGAACCCGTTCACCCCGACGATGAAACGGGACGTCGTGGGTCTCGAAGTAGTCGATCGCCGGGAAGCAGTCCTCGATGCGGCGGGTGTCGACCAGCACGATGGCGCCGAGCGCCCCCTCGACGATCTTCACGGCTACCGGGGAGGGGCCGTCATGGTGTCAGAGCGCCCGAAAACGATCCCTGATCCTTTCGATCAACGCGGTAGAGATCTCGCCGGGCTCGTGGCCCACGAGTACGTGCCCCTCGGCCACGAGGTCGGCGACGATGACGCGAACCACTCCGACCGGTACGCCGAGTGCCGAGGACAGGTCCGCGATCGATCTGGGGATCTGGCAGAGCTCGACGATGCGTCGCGCCTCGAACCGCAGCGGTGCGGACAGCGCGGCCGGGGCCGCATGCAGCTGCGTCTCGATCCGGATCCCATCCTGTACGGGCTGGGTCCGCCCACCGGTGAGCATGAACGGACGCACCACGAGATCCTCGTCCGCCGGACGCCCGGATCCGGCGGGCCGCCAGGATTCCGGCGTCATTGCGGCAGCGACTGCCGTGACTCGGCGATCAGCGCGGGCGTCAGGAGACTGCCGAACCGCTCGGCGAGCCTGGAGATCTCGTAACCGACCAGGCCCGGGTCGCTGTCGCTGCCGGCCACCACGCCCAGGCAGCTGCCGCCGTCGATGACCGCGATCACCAGGAAACCGCGCCGCATCTCGATCATGACCAGTTTGAGGCCGTCGAAGTCGTACCGGCGCGAGGCGCTGCGGGCCAGGCTCGCCATGCTCGACACGATCGCGGCGAGTTGGTCCGCCTCCGCCCGGGCCAGCCCGTCGGAACCGGCGATCAGCAGACCGTCCGACGACACCGCCACCGCGTCGCGTACACCGTCGGTTTGGTGGACGAAGTTGTCCAGGAGCCAGTTGGGCTGGGGTCGATCGACGGAGGGCGCTTGTGCGCTCACGATTTCTCCTCTGACGTGGTGGCGGCGCTCGACCGGTAACGGGAGATCTCCCCAGCCGAGAAGACGACCAGCAGCACCACCATCGCCGCGAGCGGCGGAGCCATGATGCGGACGATGCGACCACGAATCGTGTGCCCGCCCGCTCCGGCCGGCGTCGAGCGGCTTCTGGGTTTCATCCTGGGGTTCCTCCGACGGGTGCCTTCGCTTCAGTCGCATCTCGGGTCCCGGCAGGGTGCGGCAGCGCACCCGCTCGCGGGCACGGCGGGTGGCCGAACATGGCGTTGGGAACTGCCACAGAATTGACGGCAGCCTAAATTCCGGTCAATTACCTGATCGAGCGACCGCACGGCTTTGGCGTGGGACTTCACCCGCCCGTATGAACCAGAGGGCAGAATCGATTCTCCGCTAAACTCGCATAAGCCAACACGAATCGACACTTCAAAGTGGACGAAATTAATAGGCGCTCGACGACGGGAGCACGGTTCATGCCACGGGTACGACGCTTCGACCACGTCGGCATCACGGTCGCCGATCTCGATGCCGTGACCGCCTTCTTCGTGGCGCTCGGCCTGGAGGTCGAGGGCCGGACGTTCGTCGAGGGCGAGTTCCTGGAGACGGTCTGCGGCATTCCCGACTCCCGTACCGAGATCGTCATGCTGAAGTCGCCGGACGACGGCACCCGCCTGGAGCTCGCGAGATTTGTGCGGCCCGACTCCGTGCCGGGCTCGCCGACAGCCATGGCCAACGAGCTGGGGCTCCGCAACGTGTGCTTCGAGATCGACGACTTGCGGGCCGCGGTCGACTGGGCGGCGAGCGAGGGCTACGGACTGGTCGGTGGCATCGGCGAGCACGAGGGCGCCTGGCGGATGGCCTACATCCGGGGCCCGGAAGGGATCATCGTGTCGCTGGCCGAGCGCATCGGCTAGGCCCGCGGTGCCGCTACGGATCGACCTGCTGGTCGAAGTCGGTGCGGATGTTGCCACCCCAGACCGCTTCGCGCTTGCGCCAGGCCAGCCACGCCCCGCGGATCTGGAACGGGGCCAGCACTTGGCGATAGCCGACGTTCTCCAGGACCGCGGCGATCAGGCCCCGGACGACGTCGCGCCAGCGGCGGTAGCGGTGGAAGGAGAGCTCCTCGAGGGTGAGGGCGGCCAGGCTGACCAGGATGCCGTAGCCGTAGGCGGCGAGGAGGAAACGCCAGGCGAACTGGAGGTCCACCGCGCCGATCAGCAGGCCCAGTGGCAGCAGGAACAGCGCGAACAGTTCGACGAACGGGGCGAGCAGCTCGAAGAACAGGTAGTACGGCAGCGCGAGCAGCCCGATCCGGCCGTACCGGGGATTGCCGATCATCACCCGGTGCGTCTGGAGCACCTCGGCCAGGCCGCGGTGCCAGCGGCGGCGCTGGCGGCCCAGCACGCGAAGCGTCGTCGGGGCCTGACTCCAGGAGATGGGATCGGCGAGGAACACGACGCGGTAGTCGTCGCCGCTCTCCCGGAGCCGGCGATGCAGCCGGACCACCACCTCGGCGTCCTCGCCGACGGTGTCCAGCGACATGCCACCCACCCGCACCAACGTGTCCCGGCGGAACAGGCCGAAGGCGCCGGAGATGACGATCAGGCCGCCGATACGTGACCACCCGGTACGGCCGGTGAGGAACGCCCGCAGGTACTCGACGATCTGGATCCGGGTCAGCCACTGGCGGGGCATGCGGATGTCGACCACGCGCCCGCCGGCGACCTTGCAGCCGTTCACGATGCCGACCACCCCTCCGGTCGCGACGACCCGGAGCGGGTCCTCGGTGAAGGGCTTGACCACGTGCAGCAACGCGTCGTGGTCGAGGATGGAGTCCGCGTCGACCATGCAGACCAGCTCGTGCCGGGCCAGGTTGATGCCGACGTTGAGGGCGTCCGCCTTGCCGCCGTTGCGTTTGCGGGCGACCAGAAGCGAGTCGGGCGAGTTCCGGGCGACGTGTATCGACAGCACCTCGCCGCGGTTCGGGACGTCGTGCGGGACGACGTAGGGAACCTCGACGAGGTCGAAACCGGCACGCAGGCGCTCGAAGGTGTCGTCGGTCGAACCGTCGTCGATCACGATGACCTGAAATCGCGGGTAGCGCAGCGCGGTCAGCGCGTGGACCGCGGGCACGATCACCGGTCCTTCGTCGTGCGCCGGCACGAGCAGGGACACCGAGGGGGCCAGCGGGTTGCGGAACAGCTCGTCGGCGCCGCTGAACGCCCGGCGCCGCTGAGCGCGGCCGAACTCGACGAAGGCGAGGCCGATCAGCAGCAGGTAGCTGACGTTGAGTACGACGAAGTACGCCAGGAGAAGGTCGTTGCCGACCTGAACGAGCAACCGCATCGGTCGGCCCCCGAGGTGATCGTTGGTGCCGGATCAGGGTCCGGGATGGGTCGTGGACGGTGCCGGCGAACGCCGTCCGGTGTTCTCCTCCAGGTCGAGGAGGGCCAGCGCCTGGCGGGCGTGCGCGGCGGCCGTGACCCCGGCGATGCCCGGCGGAACACCCGGGCTGAGCACGCTGCACCCGGCACCGGGCTCGGCGGCCGGGGCTGGGGACGCACCATCGGGCTCGGCGGCCGGAGCGGGCGACGCGTCATCGGCGATCTCCTGCAACCGGCGCCGGCCCGGGGGGCCGAGCCGGCGTAGCGCCCGCGCGGCCTCGTTTGCCACGTGGTAGTCCGGATCGGCGAGGAGGTCGCCCAGCACCGTTGCCGCGTCCGGGCCGCCGACCTCGCCCAGGGACCGGGCGGCCGCGGCCCGCAGCCCGGACGCCCGCGCCGGGTCCAGTGCCGCCCGCAGCGGTGCGACCGCGGACCGACCGCCCAGCAGGCCCAGGGTCGTGACCGCGGCCAGGCGTACGTCGGGGTGCGGTTCGCGATCCAGCAGGTCGATGATCGCCGAGACCGAGCCGATGGCACCGATGAGACCGAGCGCGTTCAGCGCCGTGGCGCGCACGGTCGGCGCGTCGTCGGACAGGGCGGTCTGCAGATCGGGAACCGCACCGGCGCCGATCCGGGAGAGGGCGAAGGCGACCAGGTGCGCGGGCATCCGGTGGCGGTCGAGTGCGGCCAGCAGCGGGGCGGCGGAAGCGGGGGCGCCGATGGCGCCCAGCGCGCGTGCCGCGACCACCCGTACCTCGGGGTCCTTGTCGTCGAGCAGAGCGTGTATCGGTTCGGCCGCATCCGCGCGGCCCAGGTAGCCCAGGGTCTCCGCGGCGCGCGCCCGGCGCACCGCATCGGGGTGGTGCAGCTGCGCCAAGGCCTGGCGGGCCGCGCCCCGTTGCTCGAACACCTCGGCCAGTGCACCGTGTGCGTCGCCGCGGACCTTGCCGAGCAGGGCGACGGCCGCCGGTTCGGTGGCCCGCCAGGCGCGTGGGCTGATCGCGAGCAGGTCCTCGGCGCCCTCCTCGCCGCCTTCGGCGACGAACGCGAGCAGCGCCCGGCGCGGGGCGGCGGCCAGCCGATCCCGGCGGCGGTCCCGCAGCACCCGGATCACGCGGATCACCACCGCCGCGACGATCAGCGCCGCGATCAGCCCGGTGAGCACGATCAGGGCGCCGGTCAGCCACCCGGCGTCAGCGGGCCGAGTATTCATGTACGTTCGTCAATCGGTCGGGTGCCGCACGATCGCTTCCCGGTTGAGTGATCGGGAGCCGGATCGTCACCGTGGTGCCGACACCCTCCTCGGAGTCGAGGGTGACCGTTCCGCCGTGCCGCTCCACGATGCTCGACACGATGGCCAGGCCGAGGCCCGTGCCGGGGATCGCCTGCCGGACGGCGTTGCCGGCCCGGAAGAAGCGGGTGAACAGGTGCGGCAGGTCATCGGCCGGGATACCGATGCCGGTGTCCTGGACGGTGAGCACGGCATACGCGCCGCTGGTGTGCGCGGTAACGGTGACAGTGCCACCGGACGGGGTGAACTTCACCGCGTTGGAGAGCACGTTCAGGACCACCCGATCCAGGTGCTCGAGATCGCCACGAATGGTGATCGGCTGATCGATGACGCACGTCAGGGTGACTCCGGCCTTCTCCGCGGTCGGCTGCACCGCGGCGCAAGCCTCGCGTGCCACCCGACCGAGATCGAGGGCGTTGTCGGTGATCGAGAGTCGGCCGGCCTCGATCCGGGAGACCAGCAGGAGGTCCTCGATGAGCAGGCGGAGTCGTTCGACGTTGTTGTCGATCACGCCGAGCATCCGCTCCTGGGTGAGGTTCAGTGGCCCGGCCTCCTGGTCGACCAGCACCTCCAGGTAGCCGGACACGCTGGTCAACGGGGTACGCAGCTCGTGCGAGACGGTCGACAGGAACTCCGTCTTGGCGGCGTCCACCTCCTGCATCCGAGCGACGAGCTCGCGCGTGTGCTCGAACAGCTTGGCCTGGGTCAGGACCCGCGCCAGGTCGGCCGCGAGCATGCTGGCCATATGGACCTCGTACGGTCGCCAGGGCGCCCGCCCCCGCTGCCGCACCACGGTCAGCCGCCCCGCCGCCGTCCGGCCCTCGCCGAAGGTCAGCGCGATCACGAGCCCGGCTCCGGCCGTGCGGAGCGCGGCGACCTCCGCCTCGGGCAGCGCCGTCCCGGACAGCTCGTCCTCGGGCGGCGCATCCTCGGGCGGCGCATCCTCGGGCGGCGCGTTCTCGGGCGGCGCATCCTCGGGCGGCGCATTCTCGGGCGGCGCATTCTCGGGCGGCGCATTCTCGGGCGGCGCATTCTCGGGCGGCGCATTCTCGGGCGGCGCATTCTCGGGCGGCGCGTCTTCGACATCGCGCACGAGGGCTTTGCCCGGCATCGAGGCCGCCCAGTCCACGGTCGTGCCGGCCAGCACGGTGGGGTCGCCCGGTGCGCCCGCCGCACTCCACACCTGCGGAGCGGCCTGCCCGTCGGCATCCGGGGCCAGGCGGATCACCACGTGGTCGGCGTCGAGCAGATCGCCCAGGGCCTGGGCCGCCGCCGCGACCGCCTCACCGCGCGAAAGATGGTCCCGCACCGCCGCGCTGTGCTCCTGGAACAGATCGAACATGCGGCGCTCCCGGCTCGCCTCGTCCGCGGTCGCGTTCACCGCCGCGGCGACCGCTTCGATCTCCGTGGGCGCTCGAGCGAGAGTGACCCGGACCTCGTGGTCGCCGCGGCCCATCCGGTCCAGGGCCTCCAGCATCTGACCGAGCGGGTTCGTGATACGCCGCACGGCCGACCTGCCGATTCGCACCGCGAGCAGCCCGGCCAGCACGGTTGTCACGGTCAGCACGGCCAGCGCGATCGCGTTCAGGACGTTGTTGGTCCGGTTGAGCTCCGTGATCCGCGCGACCAGGCGCCGGTCCAACGCTCGTAGGGCGGATACGACTCGCGCGAACTGCGTCTGCCCCTGCTGGATCTCCACGATGGAGGGCCGGTCGGCCGGCATCGCGGCGATCTGCTGGCCGGCCATTGCCCACCAGCGGTCCGCTTCCGCTGCGACGTTCTCGACCTCGCTGCGTGCCTGATCGATGGTGACCGCACGGAGCCTCGCCTCCGCGGCCGGGTAATCCCGCCGGGCCGCTTCGTACGCGGCACGGTCCGTCGGGTCTCCGGTCAGCAGATAGCCGTCCAGGCCCTGATCCCCGTCGAAAAGCAGGGCTCGCACGACAACGGCAGCGGCCCGGGTGCGTAGCACGTCGGTCAACGGCCGGCTGACCGCCGAGAAGGGCGGGACGGCGGACACCAGCCCGGCCACCCCCATCAGCAACACCAGCGCCACCAGCACCCCGAACGTACGGCGCAACAACCGGCCGATGTCGGTCGAATCGCCGCCCGGCTGGGACGCCCGCGAACTCACGCCCGCGCCCTCGCCATGCCGAGTCCCTTCGGTTTGACGGTGGCCGAGTCACGGATGTCGGCGTCGTCCGCCACCAGGACCAGTGCCATCTCGCACCTCGCACCGTGATCGTCGCCCCGATCCCACTACCGGCCCCGGGCACGGTGGCGGTCGCGGTCGGTCGGATCTGAATTCGGATAATACTTCCATAATGGCAGGGTTTGAGGGTTGCAGCAGCCTTGTCGACAATCGCGAGCCGATCGCTCGGACATCGGGTGTGACCAGCGGTTTTCCCCGCATGTTCGCCCCTTTGCCGGGAGACTGGTGACGTGTCGTCCGCTGAGCAGCCGGGCCGGACCAAACGGCGCCGGGTCTGGTGGTGGGTGCTCGCGGTCGGGGCGCTGGCTGCGGCGGTCGCTCTGATCGTCATCGTCCGGATCCGGCCGTCCCCGCCTCGGGAGCAGCCCGCTCCCGAGGCGGCGCGGATCGCCGGCCTGGCCGACCTGACGCCCCCGGCGGGGCCCTCCTGGGAGTCGCGGCCGGTGTCCGTCAGCGGGTTACGAACGGTGGCGACGGCCGATGCCGCGGATTTCGCCCTGCACACCGTGAGCGGCGACAAGCGGTTCCTGCCGGGAGTGAATCTGGGCAGCACCACGCCGGGACATCAGCCGGGGGAACTCGCGATCACCGCGGAGGACTACCGGGCCTGGTTCGACGCGATGGATCGGCTGGGCATCCGGGTGGTCCGCATCTACACGATCCACCCCCCGGCCTTCTACGCCGAACTGGCGGCGCACAACCGGGCGCACCCCGACCGGCCGCTGTATCTGATGCAGGGCGTCTACCTGCCGGACGAGTCGTACGTGACCACCGGCAATCTGTACGAGCCGCGGTTCACCCAAGCGTTCACCGACGAGTTGCGCGACGCCTCCGCCGCGGTCGGCGGGCACCTGTCCCGGCCACCCACGCCGGGCCGGGCCGGCGGCACCTGGAGCGTCGACGTCGGCGACTGGCTCGCCGGCTGGATCATCGGGGTGGAGTGGGACCCGAACGCGACGGCCGCCAGCGATCGGGCCAACGCCACCGCCCCGCCGGCGACCGGCCGCTACTTCCGCAGCACCGCCGGAGCCAGCCCGACGGAACGGTGGCTGGCCGCCCGGATGGACGAGCTGGCCGCCGCGGAGGCGGCCGCCGGGCGCAGCGCACCGATCGCGTTCGCGAACTGGCCGACCACCGACCCGATCGCCCACCCGTACGAGCCGCTGCCGCAGGAGGATCTCGTCGGCGTCGACGCCAACCACGTCCAGCCGACCGCGGCGTGGCCCGGTGGCACCTTCGCCAGCTACCACGCCTACCCGTACTACCCGGACTTCCAGCGGTACCAGCCCGAACTGCAGACCTACCGGTACGCCGGGCGCGCCGACCCGTACGCCGGCTACCTGAACCAGCTGCGCGAACACCATCGCGGCATGCCGGTCCTGATCACCGAGTTCGGGGTGCCGTCCAGCGTGGGCACCGCACACATCGGACCGCTGGGCCGCGGCCAGGGCGACCACGACGAGGCGGAGGCGATGCGCATCGACGCCGAGTTGCTGCGCATGATCAAGGACCTGGGGTTGTCCGGCGGGTTCCTGTTCGAGTGGTCCGACGAGTGGTTCAAGCTGACCTGGAACACCGTGGCCCACCAGGTTCCGGCCGACCGGCGACCGCTGTGGCACGATCCGCTCACCAACGAGCAGTATTTCGGGCTCATCGCCACCGACCCCACCGGCGAACCGGACGCCACCCCGCAGACGCTGATCGACGACCCGGCCGCCCGGCCGGCGAGCGCCGTACGGGCCACCCTCGACGAGTCGTACCTGCATCTCGTCGTTCGGCTGCCCGAGCCGCTCCCGGCGAAGCTCACCGTCGGCCTGGACGTCCTGCCCCGACTGACCGGCCGGCCCCCACCGGGCAGCAACGACACGCGGCCCGACACCGCCTTCGCGCTGGACCTGGCCGCACACACCGGGCAGGCCTGGATCCGCATCCCGCTCGACCCGCTGGCGCTGGACTCTCCGGTGCCGCCGGCCGCCCGCCCCGCGCCGGTCGACGGCTGGCAGCAGTACCAGCTCGTCGTGAACCGGGAGCAGATCGCGCCGATGTCCGGCCGGCACACCCCGGTGGAGCTGTTCGACGTCGGTCGGCTGCGCTACGGCAGCTGGGACCCCGAGGATCCGCACGCGGACAGCCGCGCGCTGTGGCGCCTCGACGGTACCGAGCTGACGATCCGGATCCCGTGGGCGCTGGCCGGCTTCTCCGACCCGTCCTCCAAGCAGGTCCTGGTCCCGCACGGCACGGTGGCGAGCACCGAAACCAGCCCGGCGGTCGGAGTCCTGCTCGCCGACGGAACCGGCCCCGATCAGCTCGCCGGTTCCGTCCGGTGGAACGTCTGGCAGCGCACCTACTACACCGAACGCCTCAAACCGGAGGCGAGCGTCGTCCGTGACGCCTGCATCGCCACCGCCGCGTGAAGAACCACCGCCGCGTGAAGAACCACCGCCGCGTGAAGAACCACCGCCGCGTGAAGAACCACCGCCGCGTGAAGAACCACCGCGCGTGAAGCGCATCAGCCGAGCCGCCGCGCTGCGGTCGGCGGACGGCCCCGAAGGTTGCGGATCGGGCGGACCAGCAGCAGGGCCGTGACCACGGCGGCCGTGACGGCCGTCGAGAGGATCAGCAGGTCACGGGGCGCGACGACGGCCGACGCCGGGCCGATCAGTGCCTGGCCCGCCGCGATGCCGGAGACGGAGCCGGCGACCTCGTAGGCGGTGACCCGGTTGAGCACCTCCGGGGATACGCAGGTCTGAATGCTCGTGGACCACATCACCGACCAAAACGCCATTGCCGCACCGCCGATGAGGTGCGCGATGACCAGGGTGGGCAGCGCAGGCTCCAGCCCGACCGACAGCGGGACGGCCGCGAACCCGGTCAACGCCACGGCACCCGCGGCCAGCGGCCGGGACGGGCGGAACCGGATCGCGACGAGTCCGCCGACCACCATGCCGGCGCCGAGGCCGGCGATCGTCCAGCCGTACGCCGATGCGCCGAGCCGGCCGCCGATGAGCTGGGAGGCGAGCGGGACGTACGGTCCGAACACGAACAGGCCGAAGCAGACCCAGATCAGGATGACCGACCACAGCCAGGTGCGAGCGCGCACCTCGACCCAGCCGCGCCGCAGGTCGCGCAGCACCGTTCCGGCGACCCGGACCGTGGTGGTGGGCGCGGACCGGATCAGCGCCAGGCAGAGGCCGCTGAACAGGAACGTGCCGGCGTCGAGGGCGTAGACCGCGCCGGCCCCGATGGAGACCATCAGCAGTCCGGCGAGGACCGGGCCGCCGAGTTGGGTCACCGCGTCGGCGATCTTGAGGGTGCCGTTGGCGCGCTGCGGGTCCCGGGCGACGAGCGGCACCATGCCGTTGACCCCTGGTTGGAACATGGCGGCCGCGGTGCCCGCGAGCGTGGCGGCCAGCAGCAGCAGCCACAGTGGCGGGGCGCCGGCGAGGAAGGCCACGGCGAGCACGCTCTGAGTGGCGGCACGGACCGCGTCCGCGCCGATCATCATGGTGCGCGCGCCGATCCGGTCGGAGAAGACCCCGCCGAAGGCGATGAAGAGCACGAACGGCGCGGTCCATACGGCAAGAACGTACCCCACGCCCGACACCCCGTAGAGGGCGCCGACGGCGACGGCCGCCGCGACCGGCATCATCGCGTCGCCCAGCAGCGATACCGCTCGAGCCGCGAAGTACAGCGAAAAATCCCTGTTCCAGAGGGTGGTCGGGGCAATCATGACCGGTGCGCCGTCAGCAATCATGATCCACCATCCTGCTGGCCGCCCAGCGCCCGCACAGGCGTCGGGCACGACAACATTGGGTACATTCGTGCCATGACGCATCGGGCTCACCGGGTGGTCGCGCTGGTCGGCCCGCTCCTGGAGCTGTACCCCGTGACCTGCGCCTCCGCGGTGTTCGGCTACCACGGGCCGGACATCCCTCAGCACTACGAGTTCCGGATGTGCACCGAGCGGCCCGGCCCGGTGCCGACCACGCTGGGCGTGGAGGTCGCGGTGCCACACGGCCTGGCGGCACTGGACGAGGCCGATACCGTCCTCCTCGCGGGCTGGTCCCCCGGTCCGGACTTCTCCCCCGAGATCGGCGACGCCGTGCTGGCCGCGCACGCCCGCGGCGCCCGGATCGTCGGGATCCACGGCGGCGTGTACGTGCCGGCCCGGCTGGGCCTGCTCGACGGTCGCCGAGCGGCCGCGCACTGGGACTGCACCGACGACCTGGCCCGGCGATACCCGAGCGTGCACGCCGACGGCACCGTGCTCTACATCGACCATGGCGACGTCGCGACCGCCGGGGCCTCGGCCACCGCCGTCGACCTGTGCCTCAACCAGGTCGGCCGGGAGCACGGCGAGGCTCTGGCGATGCGAATCGGGCGGCAGCTCTCCGCCGCCCCGCCCCGGCGGGGTTGCCAACTGCAGGGTCCCGCGCCGGCCACGCTCGGCCCGATCCCGGACTCCCTGGCGCCGCTGCTCGACTGGGCCATCGCCAACCTCGACCAGCCGCTGACCCTGCGGGACCTGGCCGGCCGGTCGGGCCTGTCGGCGCGCACCCTCAACCGGCACTTCGTCGAGCAGCTCGGCATCTCGCCCGGCCGCTGGCTGCTCGACCAGCGCATCGCCCTGACCCGCGCCCTGCTCGAGGAGACCGACCTCCCGGTCGAGACGATCGCGGTCCGCGTCGGACTGTCGTCGGCGGTCAACCTGCGCCGGCGGTTCCGCAACGCCCTGGCCACCACCCCGGCCGCCTACCGGCACACCTTCCGCTCACCGGCGGCCTGACCATCGTGGGCTCGGCCCCAAACTCCGGCGAGGAGGGTCAGCCCGATATCTCGGCGAGGATGGCTCGTGCGGTCCGCCGGGCGGCGGCGACGACGGCCTCGTCGCTGGTGCCGGTGGCCGGGGCGGCTAGGGCGGCCGCATTGATGCTGAGCACGGCCATGCGCAGCAGCACCACGTTCTGCGGTGACGGGTCGGGCAGGAGCGCGGTCAGCTCGTCGCCGAAGTCCCGCAGGCTCGCACCGATCCGGTCGCCGCCGGGCCGGCTGGTCAGGGTGCGGGTGACGAGCGGGTTGGCATTCATGAACCGGATGCCTTGCAGTTTCTCGGCGCTGAACGAGTCCACCCAGCGCAGCACCGCCGCCGCCAGCAGGTCCGGGGTGCGGGGCTGCTCTCGCAACCAGGTCAGCAGTTGCTCGGCCTCGGTGCCGCGCTCATCGAACAGCGATTGCAGGATCGCCTCTTTGCTGTCGAAGTAGTAGTACAGCGAGGCCTTGTTGATGCCGAGCTCGTCGGCGATCTGCCGCAGCGACGTCGCCTCGTAGCCCTGCTCGGTGAACAGTCGCAGCGCCGTTCGACGTACGAGCGCATGGGTCTCGGCTCCGTCGCGGCGTCCCGTCGCGCGGGCTCGGCTTGGGGTGGTCATGCGCGGAGTCTACCTAACGGCCGGTTGACTGCCTACCTAACGGTAGGTAGGCTGCGGTCATGAGCGAGTACACCGTGATCCGCGACTACCCGTATCCCGTGGCAGAGGTTTGGCACGTCCTCACCGATCCGGAGCAGGTCGCGCAGTGGACCACCACCGGCCAGGGTGGACGCCCCGAGGGCTTCGCTCCCGTGCCCGGCACCAGGTTCCGGTTCGTCGGCAAGCCGACCATGGGCTGGTCCGGCGTCGTCCACTGCGAAGTGATCTCCGTGACCGCGCCGCATGCCATGCGTTACACCTGGAAGGGCGACCAGGACAGCGACGACGTCACCGAGGTGACCTACCTGCTCGAGCCCCTCCCCCACGGCACCCGGCTCACCTGGCGGCACACCGGCTTCACCGGGGTCGGCGGGTTCGCGATGTCGAGGCTGCTCGGCTCGGTGCGCAAGAGGATGCTCGCCGACGGTCTGCCGGCCGCGCTCGAGGCGTACCACGCACGCGAGGTCGCGTAGCCTGACCCCGGTCGAAGGGAGCCGAGCGGTGGCCAGGCTGTTGTGCGTGCTGACGAGCCTCGTGAACGAGACCCGGGAGTCGGCGAAATTCCGCACGCGGGGACGGGTCCGGGAAAAGGTGACCCGGGGGGACGAGGTTCTCCTGCGCGGGCTCGACGGCACCCCCGTCGGGTACGCGTCCGTCGCCGCGGTGGTGCCCACCGGCTTGATCATCGCGCTTGCCCTGGACGGGCTGGCCGGCGCCGACGTGCCGTTGAGTGCCGAGGTCTGGCTGCCGGACGGGGACGGCGATCCGGGACCGCCGGCGCCGGCCCACACGATGAACGGACCGGCCACGCCGGCGGCGTCGGCCGCGGTCGTCGGCGTGACCTGCGTGGTGTGCGGCACCGAGCAGCCGGCGCAGCCCTTCGCCGAGCCGTTGCGCTGCCCGCGATGCTCGGCGTACCTGGTGGTCGGCGCCACGCAGACCCGCGAGCTCGGCCGGAACCAGCTCATGCCCACGCCGTCGCTGCTCGTCCCGTTACCGGCGCTCGCCGGGCCGGTCGACTGGCCGCGGATGTGCGCGTGCTGCGGCGGACCGGCCGAGACGTCCGCGGCGGTGACCACCGGCGGGTCGATGCACCAGGCGATGACCGGCGGCGCCCTGGACTTCGTCTTCCGGCAGATCCCGGTGGCCCGGTCGCTGAGCCCGTCGTGGTACGAGACGTACCGGTCGGTGGGCGCGGGTGCGAGCGGCGGCCCGGCGCCCGGCTGGGAGTTTCCGCTGTGCGGGGTGGACAACGCCGACCACCGGGATCCGGTCCGGGTGTGGACCGAGGACGGCGCCCTGGGATTCCGGAGCTACCACTACTACCGGGAGTTCTGCCGGGCCAACCGGCTCGGCCCGGCCGCGGCGTAAAGCGGTGCAAAGACGCCGGTCAGCCGGCGGCGTAGCAGGCGTCCCGGGCCTCTCGGAACGTGCCGGTCTGGTCTCCGTACCAGTTCCACGGGTCGGCGCCGCAGTAGTCGCCGAGCGCGCGGAACTGCACCGCACCCTCGGCCGGCCGGCCCGCCTGCCACAGGCCGTGTGCCAGCCAGTGCCGCAGGTACGGCAGGCCGGGGTGGGCCGAGTCGGCGGCGGCCGCGTCCGCGATGCCCGCGTCGAGGGCCTGATTGAACCGGGCACCACGGTAGAACTCCGTGCGGGCGGGGCCCTCCTTCGGCCGGAACTCCAGGTAGAGCATCTCCAGGCGCACCGCGGTCAGGGCCGTGCCGAGCGGTGCGTCGGCGAGGGCGCCCTCGACGTACTGCTCGACCTGGTCGAGGCTGCCGAACCAGCGGGGCAGGAAGTAACGCATCGCGCGCTGGTGCGACGTATACGAGTGCGGGGCACGCTCGCGGATCTTCCCGAGCAGGTCTCGGTACTCGTCGTTCGACCACTGCAGGCCCATCGCGGCGCTCTGCATCGCGATCAGCGGGCCCGGGTCGGCCGGGTCCGCGGTGGTGGCGCGGTCGAGGATCATCTGGGCGTTGCGCAGCGTACGGAAGAAGGTCTGCCACTGCTCGCGGTTGACCTGGTCGGACTGCCCAGCGGTGCGCACGTCCCAGGCCACGCTGACCACGTAGTTGATCTGTACGGCGAGGGCCGCGGCGTTCGCGGGCTCGTGCGCGACCCAGTCCCACAGCCACCGGTCGTCCTGCGCGGCGGCATCGCCGAGCTGCCGCATCAGCACGAGCCGGTACTCCGACGCGGGCGGCAGCGAGGCCAGCCGTGCCGACATCGCCCGCCAGTCGTGGGCGGCCACCATGGCGGCCGCCTCCTGCTCGGCCGCGATCGGGCCGGCCGAGCCCTCGTCGATCCGGGCCTGGGTCACCTGGGCCGTCATGCGGGCACCACCTGTCGGATCAGGGCCGTGTCCGGCCACATCGTCAGCAATGCCTCGACACCCTCGCCGAGCGTCTTCTCCTGGCCGCCGGCCAGCTGCATCTCGCCGCCGAAGCCCGACCAGGAGTGCCGGATCGTCGCCCGGCCGGAGGGCACCAGCTCGAACACCGCCCAGGCGGCGAGCATCCGGCCGAGCGCGTTCTTCTTGAACTCGCGCTGGGCCGGCGGCGGCACGTTGAGCTTCCGCGCCGTCTCGGTGTGGTCCATCCGGTCCAGGATCTCGGGCAGCCGGCCGGCCTCGACCAGCGCCAGGAAGTCGGTGAACCGGGCCGGCCGGCCGATCATCGTGCTGACCAGGTGCACGATCGGCTGCGAGTTCTCCTGGGCACTGCCGATGCGGGCGGTCCGGGCGATGGTCTCCCAGTCGGCGATCTGTGCGCCGGCGACGTGCTCGCGCAGCATCTGCTGGCCCAGCGCGGTGAGCACCGCATACGGGTTGGCCAGCAGCGCGAACGCCCGCGTCGGAGGACCGTCGGCCGCCGGCGCCGGGGCCCGGCCGTCGTCGGGCAACGCCATGATCGCGGCGATCCGGTCGGGGATCGGCGGGTGTGAGTCGAAGGCGTGCGCCTCCTGCTCGTCGTCCGCGTCGTCGAACTTGGCCATCTGCTTCGCCCGCTCCGGGTCCGCCAGGAACTCGCCGAACCCGCCGAGCACCTCCACCGGCGGCGGCGCCAGCTTCCGCGCCAGGCCCCGCCCGATGAACTCGTTGAGGTAGAGGTCGTAGGCCGCGTCGGTGGCGGGCAGCTTGCGCAGCGCGGAGGCGGCGTTCTCCCGGCCACCGGCGGTCGCGGCGATCCGATCCGCGGCGTACTCCTGCTCGCGGCTGATCGCGAAGGTCTGCTTCAAAACCAGGATTGCGTACGCCCGGAACAGCTCCGCATAGATTTGGCTGCCGGGCCATTGGAACTTGCCGGACTTGCCCACCTGCTTGCTGACCGCCTGCATCGCGGCCATCACGCCGGCCCGTGCGCGGCCGGCGAGCGGCGCCAGGCGGGAGTGGCGGTCGCTGTAGTGGCCGAGCTCGTGGGCGAGGACCGCCTCCAGCTCGGGCACGGTCAGCGCCTGCATGAGCGGCACGCCGACCATCATCCGGCGCTTGCCGGGGAGCAGGCCCATCAGGTGCGCGTGCTCCAGCACAGCCGCGTTGACCTCGGGCACGAGCCGGATCTCGGCCGGCGGGCGGGTGCCGACCACCTCGGCGAGCGCGTTCACCCGGCGCCACAGCTCGGGCTGGTCGGCGGGGCCGACCGGGATGCCGGTCAGATCCTTGCGACGCACGCGGACCGAGACGAACAGGCCGCGGACCACGACGATGAAGATGCCGACGGTCGCCGCCAGGAGCACGAGGGCCAGCTTGGGGGCATGCCAGCCGGCGTTCGTCGTGCCGAACAGCAGCTTGAACGCGAAGACGTCGAGCACCACCATGCCGACCAGCAGCAGCAGGCAGAGCAGGTAGAACCCGAGCAGGAGAGCAACGATCTTCGCGGCCCGGCCCAGTGTCGCCATGCGCATTCCCCGTTCCGAACATGAGCCGCTTTCGGCAGGGCCGACAGTGTGCCACAAAGATCGTCCGTGGGCGGCCCCTGTTCTGGGGTGCGGAAGGGCCGCCCGAGCACGAAGCTCGAGCGGCCCTCGCGGTCGAGGTATCAGCCGATCAGCTTCCAGGGGCCCCACGGGTCGCCGGGCTTCTGGTTGCGGGTCCACCACTGCGCCTGGTAGCGCTTGCCCTGGTAGGAGACCACGTCGCCGGCCACGAAGATGCGGGACGGGGTCCAGAGCGCGGTGCCGTCCTGGGTGGTGAGGATCTCCTCCCAGGGACCGTAGACGTCGCCCGGCTTCTGGTTCAGGGTCCACCAGAGGGCCCGCCAGGTGGAGCCGTTGTAGTAGACCAGGTCGCCGGAGTTGTAGATCTTCGACTTGTTCCAGTCGGGGGCCGACGGGAGGGCCAGGCCGACGAGCTCCGGGTCGTGGTCGGAGGCGGCGAACGGGTCGCCGGCGTTGAAGAACTGGGTGACGTTGTAGTTGTAGCGGCTGTACGCGTACGCGATCGCTTCCTGCGCGTTGATCTGCCAGGTGTCGGCGCCGGTGACCATGGCCTTGGCGCCGGGGTTGGCGACCACGTGGTCGAGCGAGCCCTGGAGACCGTTGAACGAGTAGGTCTGCTCGGCCGGGTTCAGGGTGGAGCCCATGTCGGTGTAGCCGCCCGCGTAGAGCGTCTCCATCGGGTCCTCGTGGGTGTACGCGTTGAAGTCGCCGACCAGGAAGATCCGGTCGGTCTTCAGCCCCGCGGCCACCGACGAGGCGAAGGCGATGGTGTCCTGCGCCTCGTGCACCCGGGTGGCGTTGAACGCGCCCTGATCGAACGCCTGCGAGGACGTGTCCTCCTCGTCGCCGGGGTAGAGCGGGGTGCCCGGGCCCTTCGACTTCCAGTGGTTGGCGACCACCACGAACGCGTTGTCGTCGGTGGCGCCGACCTTCTTGAAGCCCTGGGCCAGCGGCTCACGGGCGATCGAGAAGGACTGCCCGGGACCGGACGCGGTGGTCAGCACCTGGGACTGGCCGACGAGCGCGACCTCGGCCGGCTTGTAGATGAACGCGGTGCGGATCACGTCCTGGTCGGCGCGGGCGGGCAGCTTGTCGGCGGGCGGGGACGGCACGTACGCCCAGACGGTGGAGCCCGCGGCGGCGTTGAGCGCGTCGACCAGCCCGGCCAGCGCGGTGTCCCGCGGCTGGTTGAACCAGACCGAGTTCTCGACCTCCTCGAGCGAGACGACCGAGGCGCCGAGCCGGTTGATGCCGGTGACGATCTTCGCCTGCTGACGGGCGAAGCTGGCGTCGTTGGCGGCGCCGCGCGGGCCGGTGCCGGTGCAGGTGTTGACGCCGATGTGGTTGCCGGCCCGGTCGTTGTAGTAGGTGCAGGTGCCCAGGCCGGCCGCCTCGTACTTCTCCCCGGTGGTCGGGAAGTAGTTCTCCACGTTGAAGGTGGCCAGGACCGGGCCGCCGAACGACCGCGGGTGCTGGTTGCCGGTGCGCAGGTCGCTGAACGTGGCGACCGCCGAGCCGTCGTCGGTGACCTGGTGCTGCGGCTGGAAGTTCCACAGCGAGAACCGGTACTCGAGAACCACCGGCTGGTGGAAGGTGACCGTCGAGCCGATGGTGACCGCGCCGGTCGGGGTCAGCCACGGCACCGGCTTGCCGGTGTTGGCGGCGGTCGAGTAGTTCAGGCTCGAACCGTCGTCCAGGGTGATCATCCGGGCGGCGTTGTCGGCGGCGACGGCCTGCGCGGTGGCGCTGCCCGCGGTGCCGGCGTCGGTCGGCTGGCGCAGCGGGGTGTCGCCGGCGGCAAGGGTGAACGAGCCGTACCAGTTGGTGTCGTAGTTGTCGGAGACGGTGAAGGTGCCCTGCGGCGCGACGAGCTCGCCCTCGTGTGCTTCCTTTTCGGCGTCGGTGTCCAGGCCGGACCACGGGATCGCGCGCGGCTCGACGGCCGGGAGCGGGGTGTCCAGCCTGGTCACCGTCGGGCCGGTGATCTCGGTTTCGCCCGAGAACTCCTGGACCTTGCCGGTGACCTGGACGCTGTCGCCCACGGCAACCTGGGCGGCGGAGTTCGAGCCGAAGACGAAGACGCCGTCGGAGGCGCCGGGGGTGGTGTCGGGGCCGGGGGTCTCGACGAAGAAGCCGTTGAACCCGCCGGTCGGGTAGGCCGCGGTCACCACGCCCTGGGTGACGACCGTCTGGTTGACGTACGGGGACGTGTCGGTGTCGGTGCCCTGGATCTGGGCGATCGTCAGGGTGACCGCCGGAGCGACAACCACGAAGCTGAAGGTCGCCGACGCCGATCTGCCCGAGGTGTCAGCAGCGGTGACCACCACTGACGACGTTCCCGCGGCCGCCGGCGTGCCCGAGATGACCCCCGAGCCGGAAATATCCAGACCAACCGGCAGGCCGGTCGCCGTCCAGGTGTACGGCGGGGTGCCGCCGTCGGCGTTCAGCGTGATCGGGGCGATGGCGGTGCCGGCGGTCGCATTCTGAGTGCCCGGGTTGACGACGGAAATGTCGGAAACCGGCGTGGCAGCCGTCGGCGTGGGCGTAGCAACCGGGAAGTCGGCGAGATTGTTGTCGGTGTCGGTGCCGTCGGCGGCCCGCTGATAGCTGAGGACGACCGAGTTGCCGGAAGCCGCGGTCCCCTCGGGCGAGTTGCTGGTCCCGTAGCCGATCTTGTCGATCACCGCGCCGTCGGTGGGCAGCACCCCCGTCGTGCTGGCGGCAATGTAGAGCGTGCCGCCGCCCGCGCCCGGGTTCACGCTGCCCCCGGTCGACAGGTCGGGCGTCGGCAGGGCCGCACCGTTCGCGCCGTTGCTCGGCAGCTGGATCAGGAAGTGGCTCTTCGCCGGGACCGACCCGGACAGCGCGAACACCTGCGACCCGCTCGGCGTCACGGTGCTGGTGGGCGCCCGATATTGCAGGGTGTCGCCGGTCAGCGCGATCGCGTCGCCGGTCGGGTTGTACAGCTCGATGAACTTGTTCAGATAACTTGCACCGGCGGAGCCGCCATTGACGTACGCCTCGCTGATGACCAGCCCGGTGCCGGCCGGGTTCGCCAGCGCCGGCGAACCGGTCAGCGAACTGGCAACGGCCACGGTGGACAGCGATAACGCTCCGGCGGCGACGCGCCGGATCAAAGCACGGGACACGACCCCGACCTCCAGGTGAAAAAGGGCCAACGTACGGACGCTAGGCGTCCCGGCCCGATTCAGGGAAGACAAGATCTAAACAATCAACGTCCGTCCTCATACCAGTTCAGTCATCATGATCGCGGCTCGACGAGCGTCCACCGCGGTGTCGTCCTGGATTTCGTCCGGGAGCCGGCTCGATGCCGCAGGGTGGTCGGCCCTGCGGCATCGTCCGGCGGCGGTCAGCTGACGTTCAGCGCGGTGTCGTCGATCACGAAGGACGTCTTCAGTGAGGAGTCTTCCGTCCCGGTGAACTTGAGCGTGACGGTCTGCCCGGCGTAGGCGGCCAGGTTGTACGAGCGCAGGGCGTACGCGCTCGCGTTGAGGTTGGAGAACGTCTGCAGCGTGGTGCTGCCGACCTGCACGGTCAGTTTGTCGTACTGGCTGGTGGTGGTCGTCTCCGACGTGCTGATCTTCAGGTAGAACGACAGCGTGTAGGCGCTGCAACCGGTGGGCAGGGTCACCGACTGGGACAGCGTGTCGGTGTGGGTCGAGCCGTAGCCGTCGAGCCAGGCGTCGCGGGTGCCGGTTCGCGGCGATCCGTCGCCGGTGTTCGCGCCGATGACTCCGGACGACGCGGTCCACGACGTCGTGGTGTTCTCGAAGCCGGGATCGCCGAGCTTCTGGCCGGCGCCGGTGCACCCGCCGGTCCCGTTGACGGTCAGCGTGTACGAGGCACTGTGGACGGCGGAGCCGGTTCCGGTCACCGTGATGGTGTACGAGCCGGGCGCGGCGGACGTGGTGGTGGCGACGGTCATGGTCGATGATCCGCCGGAGGTGACCGACGCCGGGCTGAAGCTCACCGAGACACCGGCGGGGGCGCCGGAGCTGGTCAGCGCAACGGTCTGCGCACTACCGGAGGTGGTGGCGGTGGTCACGGTGGCCGTGGCCGAGGAACCCGGGTTCACCCCGCCCGCGCTCGGGCTGAGCGACACCGAGAAGTCGTTGGCCGGCGCGCTGCCGGTGGTGAGGTTCCAGAGCGCGTACTCCTCGGCGTTGGCCCAGCGGCCCAGGGAGGTGCCGTTGATGTTCGACGGGTAGGAGTCGCATGCCTTGTGGTAGCAGGAGTCGTACGCCTGCCCGGCGGTGCCGCCCCACTTGGCCACCTGGGCGCTGGTCTTCGTGTAGCTGGCCCCGGTCGAGTTGATCGAGGACGGGATGCCGGCGTTGCGGAACGAGCCGTCGTCGCTGCAGCACTCGGTGGACGTCTCGGTGGGCACGTTGATCGAGGTGAAGTACTCGCGCAGCTTCACGGCGACCGCGTCGGTGCCGGTGACGAAGTAGCCGCCGTTGGTGGAGGCGACCATGTCGAAGGTGCCGTACGCCTTGATCGCGGTCTTCTGGGCCGAGGTCAGCGAGTTGACGTAGAACTTGGAGCCGATCAGTCCCTGCTCCTCGCCGGCCCACCAGCCGAGCCGGAGGTGGTTGGTCATGGTCGGGTGGTTCGCGGCCAGCTGGAGCGCGGCTTCCAGCAGCGAGGCCGTGCCGGAGCCATCGTCGTTGATGCCCGGCCCGGCCGACACGCTGTCGGAGTGGGCGCCGAACATGTAGGTGTTGCTGGTGTCGCCGCCCGGCCAGTCAGCGATGACGTTCTTTGCGGAGCCGCTGCACGTGGTGCAGGTCTGCAGGGTGACGGTGAAGCCGGCGGCCTGCAGCTTCTGCTGCAGATAGTTCACCGTCGCGGTGTGGCCCGCCGTGCCGGTGGCCCGGTTGCCGCCGTTGCTGCTGGCGAAGGACTGCAGCTGTTGCAGGTGGCCGTTGACGTTGGTGACATCGACGGTGGGCGGAGCGGCGTTGATTGCCGACACGGATGAGCCGGACAGTCGCACGCCGGTCGAGGCTGCCGCCGGCAGGGCGCTGAGTGCCAGCGTCGCCGCGGCGAAAACAGCTAGGGCAGGTCCTGCCGTCACCGTTCTGAGTCTCATGGGGGGCTCTCCTTGGGTCGAGGCCGATTCACGGCTGGCCTGAGGAGAACAAGAACGGGCCACGCGGCACAAGATATCGAAACACTTATATTTCGAAGTCTGTCATGCCACCTCAGTTGGCTCGCCGCGGGTGTCGGGATCGGCACGCTGCCCACGCCGGTCCTGCGGCAGCTGACCGCCACCGCCGACGAGCCGCCACGGCACCCGCTGTGATGCCCGCGAGACGTAGGCGTCTGAGCCGGTCAGCCTCGTTGGTCACCGAGTGTTCTCGTTCCACCTACGGGTTCTGGTTCTTGTCCTTGAGCCAGACGTAGATTTTCTTGCCGTCTTCCGAGAACCCGATGACCCTGCTCCAATACGCCTTGACCTGCCTCCGCTGGGCCCAGTCATAGTTGACCAGCAGCACATGCTTGGTTTGGGCGAAAGGATTGTCCGCCGGAGCCCGCCAGTTCGGGGCGAGGTTGTCGCGCATGGCTTGGTACCAGTTGTAGGCCATCTTGCGGTAGCCGAAGTCGTTGGGGTGGTGCGCGTCGTCGATGCTCAGGCCGCCGACCGTACTCTGGTCCACCACGTGCACGAGGGGTCCCTTGTCCGCGACGATGCCCGGGATCAGCGCGTTGTAGGCCTTGTTGGTGGCGACCTGATTGGGCAATCGGGTGGCGATAATCTTTGCGACGAAGATCTGCGCCTTGGGCACGGTCGCGTGAATTTGATCAATCATCGCGGACAGCTTCGCCGCGATGTCAGCCGGCGCCTCGGCCCAGCTGACGTTGTTGGTGCCGGCGTGCAACAGCACCACATTAGGCTGGTACGTGCTCAGCCAGCCGTCGAGCTGGGCAGCGATCTGATCGATGGTCCAGCCGCCGTGGCCCTCATTGTCAACATCCCCGTTGCGGCCGTGTCGCTGGGAGCCGACGAAGTCGAATGTTGCGCCAGTGGCCTTGAGGTACTTCTGCAAGAAGTACCGGTATCCGTCACCGGCCGAACTGCCATTACCCACGGTGATGCTGTCACCCAGCGACATGATCCGCAGCCCGGTGCCGGCGGTCGACGCATAAGAGTTGACCGCGACGGGCGTGACTTGGCCCCGCGGGGCCGCCGCGTGCGCCTGACTCGCGGCGGCGGGATTGAGCGCGGAAAGGAGACCGCCCGCAACGACAGCAGCTAGCAAGGACTTCATCAAGGTCACCTACGACGTGAGTTGGCACAAATGCGTCACCCCGCAGTTCGGCCGCGGCACTCCCGTCGTTCAGCTGTTCCTGGGAGCAACTTGGGTCCCGTTACCGCGCGCCCCCATGGGCTGGCCCGACGACCAATCCAGTCACGATGGCTCAATCGTCAGGTAGCCACCAGGATGAGGGCGCCCGGGGAATCTGCGGGGAGCCGCCAGTGCCTTTCCGCGTCGGTCGGGCTGCCGGAGCGACGCGTGCAGAGCGCGGCTAGCCACCGACCTTCACGCGCGGGCGGGCCCCGCCAGGCTGGTACCCCCGCCGGATCCGCCGACGGGCGAACCGCATCCTGAGCACCAGTCCGATCATCTCGAGACCGAGCTTGACCGTCTTGCCGAAGTCGCCGGTGACCGACGAGACTCCGACCCGCTGCTGGTAATTGACGGGGACCTGGACGAGCTTGGTCTGCATGATGACAGCCAGCAGCAACATCTCGAGCCCGTACGCCGACCCGTCCAGCCGGGACTTGTCGAGGATCATGTCCGCCTGCTCCCGGCTCATGATCCGGAAGGTGCAGCCGACATCGCTCAGGTACGAGGTGTTGTACAGCACCTCGACCATCTTGGCGACGGCCCAGTTCCCCCACTGGAGGAACCAGCCCATGTTGGCGCCCTCCCAGACGAAGTTGGAGACCGTGCGGGACCCGATCACGTAGTCGCACTCGGGCAGGAAGGCGAGCAGCTTGTGCAGGTCGGCGGGCTTGAACGTGCCATCCGGCTCGCAGATCGCGATGAGGTCGGTGTTCGCCTCACGCAGCCCTCGCTTGATTGCCGCACCGTAGCCCTGTCGCGTCTCGACGACCTCTCGCGCCACGGTCTTGGCGACCTCTTCGGACGTCCCCTCGGCGGCATTGTTGTTGACCACGATGATCTCGTCGACGAGTCCCAGGGCCGCGAACTGGTTGACGACCTCGGCGATGCTGTCCTTCTCGTTGTAGGTCGGGAGTACGACCGACAGCGATCTGCCGTTCCACATCGGGTTTTACCTCCGTCGGAGAAATTGTCTGACTAGCGTGCAGCGACGAGCAACATCTGACCCGCGAACGGCTTGACCGGCGATCGCAGGTACCACGGGACGAGAAAGGTGAGCTTGGAGCCGCGGGACTTCATGGTCAGCGGCAGGAAACGCGGCAACATCTTCTCGACGGTAAAGCCTTCGGAGACCAGATAATCCCCGAGTGACTGATCTGTGAAGATTGAGACGTGGGTGAAGTCGTCGAAGTATCGACCCGGATTCAGCCGGAAGTTGGGCTGCAGCAGCATCAGCCGGCCGCCCGGGCGCAACACCCGGCGGGCCTCGCCGAGAAGCCGGGACGCGTCCCGGCGTTCCAGGTGCTCCAGGAGGTTCGAAGCGAAGACGAGGTCGAAGCTGCCGTTCTCGAACGCGCTGAGATCCGTACAGTCACCGACCACCGGGGTCACGTGGCTCGCCGCCGCGCGCTTCACCGTCGCATCGAGATCCATCGCCACGATGCGACGCGCCCGCACGTTGTTGGCGAAGTCACACCACCCGGCTCCGAGCTCGAGGACGTCGGCGTCTGGGGCTATCCAACGCGCCAGGTACTCGCAGAGGTGTTTCCACACCTTTGACCGGTTCTCGTCGTGCGGGAGCCTAGTCTCGAAGTAGCGGTTGATGTAGACGCCATCTTCGGCGTGGTCGTTGCCCTCAAGTCCGGTTTGAACCGGAACGTCGGGCGACTCAGGGTCGGTTTGCGGCACGAGCACGAACAGTAGCGTCTCGCCCGGCAATGTTGAAGGCAACCGAGCTGCGGATCTCGGAGCGGGTACGGCAGATCCGTCTCGCGCTGCCTATACTCCGTCCGAATCCGAGCCGCCCTAGGTAGGAGCGTGCGTGGCACACCCCAAAGCTGACACCGAGGTGTCATCGACACCCGTGACGCCGGAACTCCCTGCGCCGACGACAACGCCCTCGGCGGCCCTGCGGACCCTCGGCGCCGCGGTCACGGTGCTCCTGGTTGCCGGGCTGCTGGCGTGCTCGGTGGTGGGCGGGATGCCCCTGCCGCACGCTCTCGCGGCGACTCTCGTGGTGCTCGGTACGCAGGTGCTGCCGGGTGCGCTGGCATGGCGGGCGGCGCGGCCGCGGGACGGCTGGCTTCTCGAGGACCTGGCCATGGGCTTCGCGGTCGGTTCGGTCCTCGCCATCGGGGCTCAGGTCGTGGCCGGGCTCACCGGCCAGCCGTGGGTCGCGTTCAGCCCGCTCGCCGTCGCGGTTGTGCTCGTTCTCGTGCCGGGGACGCGAACCCGGCTGCGCACCGCACGAACCCGTCCGCTGCCGTGGTGGTGTGCGCCCTCGGTCGCCCTGTTGGCCCTGGTCACGCTGCCGCAGCTACGCTCATACTTCCGCGCCGTACCGTTGCATTGGGGCACCGGCTCACGAGCAATAGACGTCGACGCGTACCTTCATCTGGCGCTCGCCGGTCAGCTTGCCCACCGCGGACCCACGACCTTTCCCTGGGTCCAGAGCGAATCCCTCGCCTATCACTGGTTCAGCCATGCGTGGGTGGCTCAGGTCTCGGTGGCGTCCGGCGTCCCGCTCGACGAGGTGCTGTTCCGATTCATGGCGGTCCTCATGCCGATCGTGGTGGTGTTCGCCATCGCGACGGCTGCCGTACGGCTGACCGGCCGCGCCTGGGCGGGTCCGGTCGCGGGCCTGTTGGCCTTCGTCGGCGGCGATCTCAATGTGCTCGGCAAGAACGCGAGCGCATCACCGGTCGCGCCGCTGTCGCCGAGCCTCGGACTCGCGATCCCGATGGTGGTGGCCGCCGCCGTCGTCCTCGCACTTCGGTGGAACAAATCGATGTCCGGTGGCGGTGGCCTGGTCCTGCTCGTCGTGCTCTGCCTCGGCGCGTCGGGCACGAAGGGTTCGACACTTCCGCTTCTCGTCGCAGGGCTCGGTCTCACCCTCGCCGCGATGCTGGTCTTCGACCGATCCCGCGTCCTGTCCGTCGCCGGCGACCTTGCCGTGGTGGTCGGCTGCCTACTCTTCGCGCTCGTGGTCGTGTTCCACGGCTCGGGTGCGGGCCTGCACCTCAGTCCGTCGGACGCGGCCGACCAGATCCCCGCGGCGAGCTGGCTGGGCAAGCCGGGCACGAGGTTTCAGATGGCGCTGATCCTGGCGATCGGCACAGCCGGGGTCCTCGCCCGCGGCGCCGGGGCCTTGGTTCTGCCTTTCTCCCGCACTGGGCGCCGCAGCCCTACGTCATGGCTGCTCATCGGTGGAGGGCTGGCGGGGGCGGGGGCGGTCGCACTGTTCGCCCATCCGGGCAGGAGTCAGTGGTATTTCGCCCGGACCGCCATTCCGCTGCTCGTCCTCGGCTCGGCGATGGGCCTGGCCGCCATGGTCAGCGTGCTCGGAGCGCGGCGGTTCGCGCGAGCACTGATCGTGGGCGTCTCCGCCGGCGTCGCGCTCGTCTGGCTCGGACCCGCCGTCCTGGGAACCTTGCGGCCGGGTGGGTGGGGCGTGGCCGAGTCCATGATCGCCGTCGGTCTGGCGGTGGTGGCCGCCGCCGGCGCCGCCGGCGCGGCGTGGACTCGTGGGCGGGTGAACCGGCTCCGGCTGGCCGGAGCCGCGATGGTGCTGACCGTACTGGCCGGCGGAGTGCTGTCCTCGGTCTGGTACGTCCTGTTCCCGCCCGGGCAGACGCCGGTCTCGCAGATCACCCAGGCGATCTCGGCCCCGCCCTTGCCGACCGTGCCGGTCACCGCCAGGCTGGCGACGAGCCGCGGGCAGATCGACGCGGCCCGGTGGATCCGCGACCACTCCGATGTCCACGACCTGGTCATGACGAACCGCCATTGCACCGGCCCGGTGGCGCCGGTCAACTGCGACAGCCGTCGCTGGACGGTCGCGGCCTTCAGCGAGCGGCAAGTCCTGGTGGAGGGATGGACCGCGACGCCGATGTCCGCGAAGCTCGGGCCTGAGGGCCGGGACTCCATCACCGTCAATTACTGGAAGCCGGACCTGCTACGACTGAATGACGGCTTCATCGCGGATCCCACCGAGGACGCCGCTCGGGAGTTGCGGCGACTGGGTGTGCGGTGGATCTTCGTCGATCACACCCGGCCGTACGCACCGACGCTCGAGCCGTATGCGACGCTTCGGTACCGGAGTCCAGGCGTGGACGTCTACGAATTCCCGGGGTAGTGGAGGAACGAGAGTGGCCTTGCTCCGTCGCTGGTTCGACCGGCTCCGTCGGCACAGCCTGCGCCTGACCAAGTACGGCCTGGTCGGGATCGCCGGCTTCGTCGTCGACGTGGGCGGTTTCAACCTGCTCCGCTTCGCCGGAGGACACGGCCCGCTCTATGGGATGCCGTTGGCCGCGAAGGCCATCTCCACGGGGATGGGTATCGTCGTGGCCTGGCTCGGTCACCGCTATTGGACTTTCCGGGAGAATCGGCGCTCCGCGGTTCACCGCGAGTTCGTCGTGTTTGTCGTGGTGTCGCTGATCGGCCTGGGTATCTCGTTGGCGCCGCTCGCGATCTCGCACTATGCCCTGGGGCTGCGCAGTCCGCTGGCGGACAACATCTCCGCCAACATCGTCGGCCTGGGTCTCGCGACCGCCTTCCGCTACTGGGCCATGCAGACCCGGGTATTCACGGAGACGCGCTACACCCCACCTGGTATTTCGTCACCTTCAACCGCTGACTCCGCCGGAGAGAAGGGGTCGGTACAACTCGTCGGCGAGGTCACGGATGCGTGGCGAAGCGAACCGTCCGACCGAGGCGCATCTCTCGGATGAGCTTCCGCGGTTTGGTGGAGCCTGCCGAACCATTTGCCGGGGCATCTTATTGAGTGCCGTCATGCTAATGTGCGTCTTCTCATCCACGCCCATCTAACGGGGAGAACGCATGCGACGTCTGCATGGCGTCATTGTCGGAGCTGTTGTCATTGCCTCCACTTTGGTCGTTACACCCGCTCTTGCTGCGGCAGAGCTGCCGGTAACGACCTCACCTGATTCCTTGTCGTTCGGCGAGCAGAAGGTAGGAGAGCCGGGAGCTGAAAGCACGGTAACGGTCACGTCGACCAGCAGCGACCCGATCACGTTGGGGACGGCGACCATCACCGGCAGCGACGCCGCGGCTTTCAACCAGAAGACCGACACCTGTTCCGGCGCGACATTGGCGCAGAATGAGCAGTGCCGGATCGGAGTTGTACCGAACGCTACGGCGGTTGGCTCGCAGACCGCGACGCTGACCGTTTCGGACAGCGCGGGTACATCGTCTAAGACCGTTCCGCTGTCACTCGTCGGGAGCGTCGGCGCGAAGGGTGCGTACTACGCGGTCACGCCGGCGCGGGTACTTGACACGCGTAGCGGCGTGGGCGCGCCCAGGGCGATGCTCGGCACTCAGAAGTCCATCGATCTGCAGGTGACGGGCCGCGGCGGCGTGCCGCTTGTCGGCGTGTCTGCGGTCGTCCTGAACGTCACCGTGACCGGTAGCACCGCGGGAAGCTTCCTGACGGTCTACCCGACCGGGGCGGCCAGGCCCACCGCGTCGTCCATCAACTTCGCCAAGGGCTGGACCGGGGCCAACTCGGTGACCGTCGGCGTCGGCACCGGCGGCGACGTTCGGATCTACAACGAATACGGCGCCACGCACGTGATCGCCGACGTGGTCGGCTTCTACGCGGCTGACAGCACCGTCATTCCGGCGGCCGGAAACACCGATGCGGACTTCTACCCGATGGCGCCGCAGCGTTGGATCGACACCCGGGCCGACGGCAATGCGGGCCGGCTTGGCAACGGCGACTACTACCAACTGGGCTGGAACTTCGGTGCCTCCTACAACCCGTACGTCCGGGCGGTCGCGGTGAACATCACCGCGGTGAGCCCGAACGGTAGTGGCTACCTGTCGGCGTGGAACGGCGACGCGGGCGCGTTCCCGTCGACGTCGACGCTCAACTACACGAGCGGGCGTAACGTTCCCAACCTGGCCATCGTCCCGACCTCGCCCTGCTACGAGGCGTGGTGCAGCGCCAGCGGGATTCCGATGATCGGCGTCATCAACACGAATACCTCCTCAGCGACCTCGTCGACCCATCTCATCGTCGACATCGTCGGCGTCTACGACAACGCGACGCCCGGCGACGGCCTCCGGTTCCGGCCGATCACTCCGCAGCGGATCACCGATACCCGCAGCGGCCTCGGGTACCCGAATGCGTTCGGGCCGGGCGCCTCGGGCAGCGTGACGTCGCCCGCCAGCTTCGCGCAGGCATACGCACTCGCCTTCAACGTCACCGGAGTCAAGCCGACCGCCAATACCTACCTGACCCTGTGGCCGACTGGTCTCACCCAGCCCACGGCCAGCAACCTCAACCCGGCCAAGGGCCAAACCGTCGCGAACGCCGCGATCGTGGGGCTAGGCACGAACAAGGCGTTCAGCATTTACAACTACGTCGGTACGACTGACGTACTCGTGGATGTCGTCGGCACCTTCCAGAGCCTCTTCCCCGCGGCCACGGCAAGCTCCGTGGGCGCCGGGCCGCGGGCGCAGGCCCAAAGCGGGTCGATCTCCGGCGGCGGCAGCCGAAGCGGCACGCCGATGAACGGGACCCACCTCACCCACTGATCGCTCGACGAAAAGGCTCCGGCCGGGTCAATCCCGGTCGGAGCCTTCGTCGTAAGAGTCGCCGCCGCGCTGCTAGGTCACCGCCGCCTGGCGGGCGTTCCGCTTCCAGGTGAGGTCCAGGCCGATGCTCAGCACCAGCACCCCGAGCAGGGTCAGCATCGACGCCGGCTCGTGGATCAGATCGGTGACCACGAAGGTCACCAGCACCACGCCGGCGGTGAGCACGGCGAGGGCGAGCAGCAGCGGGTTCGCCCCGGTCTCCGCGCGGACCCGGAAGTGCGCGAGGGTGACCAGGATGAAGATCAGCAGGGCCACCGCGCTGCCGATCGAGGCGATCGCGGTGAGCTTGAAGGCCACCGCCAGCACCAGGCAGATCACGGCCTGGATGAGCAGCCCGTTCGGGATCCGCCGGGCGGTGCGGCCGCCCATCACCGGCGGGAACTGGCCGGTCGCGGCCAGGCGGTCGCTGAGCCCGGCCGCGGGGTACAGCCCGGCGTTGGTGGCACCGGCCGTCGCGAACAGCGCGGTGATCGCCATCAGCCAGTACCCGGCCTGGCCGAGGGCGGGCTCGGCGGCCACGGCCAGCGCGGTGCCGCCCGAGGAGATGACCTCGGCGACGCTGAGCGTGCCGAAGACGCCGAGCGCGATCGCGACGTAGATGACCGTGGCGATGCCGAGCGCCAGGAACATCGCCCGGGGCAGTTCGCGGGACGGCTTGGCGAGGTCCTTGGCGGTGAACGTGATGATGCCGAAGCCGAGGAACGCGAAGAAGGTCAGCGCCACGCTGGAGACGATGTCCTGCAGCGGCGGATAGCCGGCGGGCGCGAGCAGCGACGGGTCCATGTCGGCCAGGGTGACCACCGCGAAGACGACCAGGATGCTCAGGACGACGTAGACGATGACCGTCTGGGCCCGGGCCACCAACTGCGAGCCGACGACGTTGACCAGCGTCATGACCACGATGATCAGCCCCGCGAAGACCTTGGCCCAAGCCGCGTTCTGCCCGGCGACCATGTCGCTGGCGTAGCTGCCGAAGGACACCGCCACCATCGCGGTGACGATGGCGTTCGCCGAGTAGGTCAGCCACGCGGTGACGCCGGTGACGTGCCCGTCGCCGAAGCCCTTGGCCACGTATTCGAGCAGGCCGCCGGCCGACGGGTAGCGCGCGCCGAGCCGGGCGAACGAGTAGCCCTGCAGGACGGCGACCGCGCCGGCGATCAGGAACGACACCCACACGGCGGCGCCGGCGACCTCGCCGGCCGCGCCGAGCAGCGCAAAGATGCCGGCGCCGACCATCGAGCCGACGCCGATGAAGGCGGCCTGGCGAATGGAGAGGTGCGGAGAGGTTTCCGGTGCGGCCATGGCTCGGTCCCGTCGGTCGTGGGCTTCCACGACCATTTGAAGCCAGTCGATGCTCGACAGGCCTCATCTGCCGCGGATGGCTTACGCGGACAGGTCGTGCCAGGGGCTCTGCCGGACCGGCTGGGTGGTGGGCTCGTCGAACGGATCGAACCGGTCGAACGCGTCGCGCGGTGCCACCACCGGGATCGCGTCGGCGTCGGCCGGGCGCGGCTGGACCCACACCGGCTGGCGCTCGGGCGGTGCCCAGGTCAAGGCCGGCTGGGTCGAGCCGCTCAGGGCGCGACGGACCCGCTGCGGCGGCACCCAGATCGGCGGCGGCCCCCACCAGACGACGCGCTCGCCGCGGCCGGCCGCGACCAGTGGCGGCGCGGGGCTGCGGGGGCGCGTCGCCCGACGGGGTGCCACCGGGCGGCCGGCGGGGGTGGCCGCCGCGGCGAGGGCGGGAACGGGTGCGGCGGGCAGGGCAGGTTGGGCGGCCGGTGGCGGCATCGCGGTCGCCTTGTTGGCCGGGGCGGTGGCCAGCAGGACGGCCATCAGCACGGTGACGCCGCCGGCCACCAGGGCGGCCACGTTCCATCCCGGACGGACGGTGTCACCCAGGAACAGCACGGCCACCGCCGACGGGGCGATCACCTCGGCGATCCAGAGGACCGCGGTGACCGGGCCGACCTGGCCGCGCTGGAGGGCGTTCGCGTACAGCATCATGCCGGTCACGCCGAACACCAGCAGCGCCGCGACCAGCGGTTCGGTGACGATCGCGAGGGTGGCCGTCTTGACGCTGGTCATCGCGCCGTCGGGCAGGGTCAGCGCGCGGCCGACCAGGGCCGCGCCGCCGAGGCAGAGACCGGCCAGCCCGGCCACCACGCCGGGCGGGGCGACCTTGGTGGCGCCCCAGCCGAGCAGCGCGACCAGCAGCGCCGCGCCGCAGAACCAGAGGCGCAGCTGGGTGGAGGCGGCGACGCTCTCCTGCTCGCCGGCGGAGAGGGCGAGCACGGTGAGCGCGGCCACCGAGACGCCGACCGCGGTGACGTCGATGGCGCGGAGGCGGGATTTGAGGATGACCCGGGCGGAGACCACGGTGATCGCGAGCGAGCCGGCCAGCACCGACTCGACCACGTAGACCGCGAGCTCGCTGAGCGCGATCATGGAGCCGGCCCAGGCGAGCAGGTCGAGCACGGTGCCGATGATGTACAGCGGATGGCCGAAGGCCTTGACCGTGCTGGTGGCGCGGCGGGCGCCGAGGGCCTGGAAGATCGAGGCCGCCGCGTACGCGAACGCGCCGAAGATGGTGATCGCCAACATGACCCAGCCGGTAGCGGTCATGGAAGCCACCTGCCGCGATAACTCTGGGTGTATTGAGCAGTCACGCTCTGATGATATGCATCGAACGACCTAGATCGGAACCGCTACGAGGATCTGACCCGCATACGTCTCCGCCTGCACCGCGGCCACGTCGACCGGGGCCATCAGGGCGCTGCCGTCCAGGGTGGTCGATCCGGACGGCGAGCCGAGCCAACTGCCGGCCGGCTCGCGGGAACCGTCGCGGGCGACCACGAACAGGCGGCACTGCTCGCCCGCCGGCACGCCGGTCACCGTCGCGCTGACCCGGACCCAGCCGGCCGCCGGGCGGACCGTGGCGGTCATCGACACCCCGGTCTCGGCGTTGGCGCCCGCGCCGGTGCGACTGCCGGGAACGGTGGGGGCGGACGCCGGCGGCGAGGCGGTGCCGCGGCCGATCACCGCGCCCGCGCCGAGCGCGAAGACCACGGCGGCCACGACGGCGGCGGCCACCAGGGCCCGGTTGCGCCACGCCTGGCGGGCGCTCGTCCGGCGTACCTCTCGGAGGGTTTTCTGCAGCAGAAGGTCACCGTCCGGCGGCGGGCCGTCCAGGAACGCCTCCGGCGGAATCTCGCCCAGCGCGGCCTCCATCCCGCGGAGATCCTCGACCTCGCGCCGGCACGACCCGCAGCCGTCGAGATGTTCCTGCACCGCCGCCTGCTCACCGCGGTCCAGAACCCCGAGGACGTACGCCCCGAGCAGCTCCGTCTCGTGCTCGCTCACCCGGCCGCCACCGCCTCCCGCAGCCGTCTCGTGCTCGCTCACCCGGCCGCCACCGCCTCCCGCAGCCGGCGCAGCGCGTGATAGCTGCGCGACTTGACCGCCCCGGCCGGCACCCCCAGCGACTCGGCCGCCTCCGTGACGTCCCGCCCCTGGAAATAGAGGGCCCGCAGCACGTCCCGTTCCTCCGGCGCGAGCGTCTCCATCGCGCCGAGCAGGGCGATGTCGGGGGCCGGGCCGGCGCCCACGAGGTCCCGCACGATCGCGAACAGCCTGGTGCGGACCGGCGCGTCGAGCAGCGACGGGTCACGCCAGGCGGCCACCAGCGCCTCCCGGGTCACGGCCTCGCCCCGGGCGCGATCGCCGGTCAGCCGGGACGCGTAGGCCAGCAGCGCCGCCCCGTGCTCCTCGAAGACCCGACGGACCAGCACCTCGTCGGCGCGGCCGCGGCGGTTCACTCACCCACCTGGAGCACGGAGACGGTGTCGTCGTCGCCGTTCGAGACGTAGGCGAGCCGGCCGTCCGGGGCGACCGCGATGGTTCGCGGGCTGTGTCCCACCGGGATCGTCGCCGTCAGCTTGCCGGTGTGCCCGTCCAGCACGGAGATCGTGTTGTCGCCCTCGTTCACCACGTAGCCGTGCTCGCCGTCGGCCGCCCAGGCCACGCTCTGCGGCTGGTGGCCGACCTTGACCGGGCCGGTGCGCCGCAGCGTCACGGTGTCGATCAGGTCGGCGGCGTCCGCGTCGTAGCCGGCCACCAGGACGCGGCGGCCGTCCGGCGAGACCGCGAGGCTGTGCGGCGACTTGCTCACCGGCACCGACTTGAACAGCTTGTCCGAGCGCATGTCGACCACGGCGACCACATTGGACTCGTGGTTGGCGGTGAACGCGCGCTGCAGGTCCCCGGCGTAGCCGATCGCGTGCGGGTTGGCCGGCACCGTGATCCGGCCGACCGCCCGCTGCTGGCCGGCGGTGTAGATCTCGATCCGGCCGGCCGAGTGGATCGGCACCCAGACCTGGCCGTCCGGGCTCACCGACAACGCGTACGGCTGCTTCCCGGTGTCCAGGTAGTGGTCGACGTCGCGACCGGCCGCGTCGAGCACGGCCACCCCGCTGCCGGACTTGTCGTTCTCGTACATCGACACGAAGACCTGCCGGCCGTCCCGGGAGACCGCCACGAAGCGCGGGGTGTCCCGCAGGGTCACCGCGGAGACCTGGCGGGTGCCCGCGTCGACCACGGAGAGCACGTGCGAGCTCTGGTTGGCCACGTAGAGCGTCCGGCTGTCCGGCGAGACGGCCGTGCCTTCGGGCTCGTTGCCGACCTTGATGGTGCCGATGACGGCGGGCTTGGCGACGCTGACCACCCGGTGCGCGAGCGGCTCCCGGCTGATCGTGGTGACCGGGGTGGGCGCGTTGCCCGCCTGCGGCGCGTTGCCCACCTGCGCGGTGCCGAGCGCCGGGGCGGAGGTGGGCGGCGGCTCGGCCAGCGACCCGGTGCCGTCCTGCTGGTCGCTGACCAGCGCCCAGGCCACGCCGACCCCGCCGAGCAGCACCAGCGCGGTCAGCCCGCCGACCAGCGCGACGGCCCCGGCCCGGCCGCGGCGGCGGGCCCGCGGCGGCGGCAGCACCGTCACCCGCGGCGGCCCGTACGTGCTGAGCCCGTCGACCGCCCGCATCTGCGCCTCGACCCCGGTCCGGGTCATCGGCGGCGCGGCCGTCGGCACCTGGCCGGTCACCCGCACCTCGGCCCAGCCGGCCGGCCCGCGCACGGTGACCGACCCGTCCAGCCACTCCGACCGCGGCTGCCAGAGGATGCGCAGCTGGCGGCCGGCCAGCATGGCCCGCAGGCCGGGACCGGAGACGGTGACCGTGGCGGTGGCGGTGGCCAGCGGCGGCCCGTCGACCAGCACGTCGGCGACCACCCGCGGGGTGCCCGGCGGAACCTGTCCGAAATCGACCCGGTCGGGGCGCAGCCGGATGGCGGTGCGTTCCAGGGCGGCGGCGGCCGCGGCCGAGACGGTGCGGCTGTCGTCCTGGGTGAGTGCCTCGAGGGCGCGACGCGCGGCAGCGGCCATCGCGAGATCGGCTTCGCCGGCGAGCCGGGACAGCTCGTCCACCGCGGTCAGACGAGTCTCCCGGATCGGACTGTCGATCTCGGTCGTCACATGTGTCGGCAGGCCTAGATCACTCATGGTGTCCCCGCGATCATCATGCAGTGACGGTGCCTGTCAGCGTAACCCGCTGAGCAAGATTGGCATCTATTCGATCAGCGACGCGACCCCGTCGAGCAGACGGGCGAGGCCGAACTCGAAGGCCCGGGCCGGGTCGACGGCCGCGTTGTACTCGGCGCCGGCGGCCGCGCCGACCCGTGCGGCGGTGGGGTGCAGGGCAGGGTCGAGCACTCGGGCCAGCACCGGGCCGGCCTCCGCCCACCACTGCTCGTCGGTGCGGCCGGAGCGCCGGGCGATCTGGGTGGCGGCCACCGCGGTCCGGGCCGCGCCGTGCACGAAGTCGCCGACCAACTGCACGACCAGGTCCATCTCGACGTCGGCGAGCCCGATGCCGTCGACCGCGCGCAGGTCCCGGTCGTACTTGGCGACCACGTTCGGGCCGAGCGGCGGACGGCTGGTCGCCACCTGGAGCAGCCAGGGGTGGCGCAGGTAGAGGGCGAAGTTGTCGCGGGCGACCCGCTCGAGCCGCGCCCGCCAGTCGCCACCGCCCTGGTCGGCGGACACCTCGGCCAGCACGGAGTCGAACATCAGGTCGATCAGTTCGGCCTTGCCCGGCACGTACGTGTAGAGCGACATCGCCTTGACCCCGAGCCGCTCGGCGACCCGGCGCATGGAGAGAGCTCCGAGTCCGTCCGCATCGGCGATGGCCACCGCGGCCGCGGCCACCTCGGCCACGGTGAAGCGCGGCTTGGGGCCGGGGCGCGGGCCCTCGCCCAGACCCCAGAGCAGTTCGATGGTCCGTTTCGGGTCGCCCCCGCCGGTGAAATCGGTGGTCACCCCGTACAGCGTACGGAGTCGGCTATACTCGGCGAACTCCGTACACCGTAAGGAGATAGCGAATGATCACTGCCGAGGGACTCACCAGGCGATTCGGCCCCACCACCGCCCTCAACGGGTTCGACCTCGAGGTACCGGCCGGAACGGTGCACGGGCTGCTCGGCCCGAACGGCGCCGGCAAGACCACCGCGGTCCGGATCCTCACCACGCTGCTACGACCCGATGCCGGCCGGGCCCGGGTCGCCGGCCACGACTGCGTCCGCGAGGCCGGCCGGGTGCGCGCCCGGATCGGCCTGGTCGGGCAGCAGGCCGCGGTCGACGAGCAGCTCTCCGGCCGGCAGAACCTCGAGATGTTCGGCCGGCTGCACCACCTGGCAGCCGCGCACGCCCGGCGCCGGGCCGCCGACCTGCTCGACCGCTTCGACCTCACCGAGGCCGCCGACCGGCCGGCCGGCCGGTACTCGGGCGGCATGCGCCGGCGGCTCGACCTGGCCACCGGTCTGCTCACCGATCCGGCCGTGCTCTTCCTCGACGAGCCGACCACCGGGCTCGACCCGCGGGCCCGCACCGAGGTGTGGCGCACCATCCGCGCGCTCGCCGCCGGCGGCACCACCGTCCTGCTCACCACGCAGTATCTCGAGGAGGCCGACCAACTCGCCGACGCGCTCGCCGTGATCGACCACGGCCGGGTCGTCGCGGCCGGCACCGCCGACGAGCTCAAGGGCCGGCTCGGCCAGGACCACCTGGATGTGGTGGTACGCGACCCGGGCCGGCTCGACGAGGTGGCCGCCCTGCTGGCCCGGGCCGGGGACGGCGAGCCGCGGGTCGACCCGGACCGTCGGCTGGCCGGCGTGCCGGTCCGCGACCGGGTCGCCGCCCTCACCGAGGTCGCGCGGCAGCTGGCCGAGCGCGGGGTGGAGGCCGAGGACATCGGCGTACGCCGGCCCACCCTGGATGAGGTCTTCCTGGCCCTCACCGTCAGGAGTGCCGCGTGACGACGTACTGGATGCTCTCGGACAGCTGGATCCTCACCCGGCGGACGCTTCTGCACTGGCGCAACCAACCGGGGCAGTTGATTTTGGGATTGCTCTTCCCGGTGATGGTGCTGCTGATGTTCGCCTACCTGTTCGGCGGGGCGATGACGGTGCCGGGCGGCGGCGACTACCGCGAGTTCCTGCTGCCCGGGATGTTCGCGCTGACCATGGCGTTCGGCCTGGAGAACACCTACACCGCGGTGGCCGCGGACGCCCAGCGCGGCGTCACCGACCGGTTGCGCACCATGCCGATCTCGGCGGCCGCGGTGGTGACCGGGCGCAGCGTGGCCGACATGTTGACCGCGGCGGTGACCCTGGCCGCGCTGATCGCCTGCGGGCTCGCGGTCGGCTGGCGCTGGCATCACGGGATCGGCGACGCGCTGCTGGCGGTGGCGCTGTTGCTGCTGCTGCGGTACGCGTTGCTGTGGTTCGGCATCTGGCTGGCGCTCGCGGCCGGCCGGCCGGAGACGCTGATGGCGGTGCAGATCCTGGTCTGGCCGCTGGCGTTCCTCTCCAGCGTCTTCGCCGCGCCGGAGACGATGCCGGCCTGGCTCGGCACGATCGCGGCGTGGAACCCGCTGTCGGCCACCGCCGGCGCGACCCGCGGGCTCTTCGGCAACCCCGGCTCGACCGGTCCGGTGTGGCCGGCAGTGCTCTGGCCGCTGGCCCTATTGATCGTCTTCGTACCGCTGGCGGTGCGTCGCTATCGGCGGTTGACGTGACCGGATTGTAAAACTTCGTGGACGGTGGGTGATCTCGCGGACGAAGAACCCTCAGGCGGCTCCGAGCCAATTTGGGGGAAACGCTCCTACAGTCGAGAAATGCGGAGCGTCGGCGATCGTCCGGTGGTGACGATGCTCGGCGCCGACAACCCCGGCAAAACCGATGAAAAGCCAAAAAATGAGCTGTGGAGAAGGGTCCTGATCGGCGCCGTCGCGATCTGGGCCGCGGCGATCACCGGCATCGTGCTCTTCCGCGGCGACGGCGGCGGGACGAAAGCTCCGGCCGCCGCCCGGCCGAGCGCCGCACCGTCCGCTTCGGACGCACCGCTGACCGTCCCGCAGATCTATCAGACCGTCCTGCCCTCGCTGGTCTCGATCCGGTCGACCGGCAAGGCCGGGCCGGCCGCATCGGCGGCCAAGAGCATGACCGAGTCGTCGACCGGCACCGGCATCATCGCCAACGCCGACGGCACCATCCTCACCGCCAACCACGTGATCGCCGGCGCCGTGGCCATCCAGGTGACCTACACCGACGGCACCACCGCGGCCGCCGAGGTCAAGTCGGCCGACCCGGCGCACGACATCGCCACGCTCACCCCCGCCCGGGGGCCCGGGACGCTGGTGCCGGCCACCCTCGGCGGCCGGCTCGACGTCGGCGACCCGGTGGTGGCGATGGGCAACCCGCTCGGGCTGACCGCGAGCACCACCAGCGGCGTGGTCTCCGGGCTCAACCGCACGATGTCCCGCGACGAGGGCGGCGACGTCACCGGGCTCATCCAGTTCGACGCGGCGGTCAACCCGGGCTCCTCGGGCGGCCCGCTGCTCAACGACCGCGGTCAGGTCGCCGGGATCGTCGTGGCGCTGGCCAACCCGACCGACGCGGGCACCTTCATCGGCATCGGCTTCGCCGTACCCATCGGCGCGGCGCTCGGCGGCGGCCAGGGCAACGGCCGCAACCCGCCACTGTAGAAAGAGGCAACCTGCATGAGCTGGAGCGACAGCACGGCCCCGCCCGCCGCGGCCGGCCCGATCGAGAAGGTGCTCTACGAGGTCAAGAAGACCATCGTGGGCCAGGACGCCCTGCTCGAACGGCTGGTCGTGGCGCTGCTGGCCCGCGGTCACGTGCTGGTCGAGGGCGTGCCCGGCCTGGCCAAGACGCTCGCCGTGAAGTCGCTGGCGCAGGCCATCGGCGGTGACTTCCACCGGGTGCAGTTCACGCCCGACCTGGTGCCGGCCGACATCGTCGGCACCCGGGTCTACCACCAGCCGACCGGCGAGTTCCAGGTGCAGCTCGGCCCGGTCTTCACCAACCTGCTGCTCGCCGACGAGATCAACCGGGCGCCCGCCAAGGTGCAGAGCGCGCTGCTCGAGGTGATGCAGGAGCGGCAGGTCACGATCGGCCGCGAGACCCACCCGGTGCCCGACCCGTTCCTGGTGCTGGCGACCCAGAACCCGATCGAGAACGAGGGCGTCTATCCGCTGCCGGAGGCGCAGGTCGACCGCTTCATGATGAAGGTGCTGGTCGGCTACCCGAGCGTGACCGAGGAGTTCGTCGTCGTCGAGCGGGCGCTGACGCCCGCCGCCGTCATCCAGCGCATCATCGAACCGGAGACCTTGGTGGGCCTTCAGCAGCAGGCCGATCAGGTGTACGTGGACCCGTCGCTGATCGAGTTCGCCGTGCAGCTCGCTCATGCCAGCCGGGAGCCGGCCCGGATCGGCCTCGGCGACCTCGCCCGGTATGTCACCTTCGGCGCCAGCCCGCGGTCGTCGATCAGCCTGGTGCTGGCCGCCCGGGCACTCGCCTACGTCCGCGGCCGGGAGTACGTGGTGCCCGAGGACCTCACCGATCTGGCGCCGGACGTGCTGCGGCACCGGCTGGTGCTCTCCTACGAGGCGCTCTCCGACGAGGTCAGCCCCGACCTGATCCTCGCCAGGATTCTCGCCAACGTGCCGATCCCGGAGCCGGCCGGCCGGGGACGGTAGTCGTGACGACCGCACCGGAACGGCTCCTGCGGCGCCTGGAGTGGCGGCTCGGCCGCCGCCTGGACGGGCGGCTGCAGGGCGCCTATCGCACGGTGTGGCACGGCGCCGGCATCGACTTCACCGACCTGCGCGTCTACCTGCCCGAGGACGACGTCCGGCACATCGACTGGAACGTGACCGCCCGGATGGACGAGCCGCACGTGCGGCTGTACACCGAGGACCGGGAGCTGACCTGCTGGCTGGTGATCGACCGGTCGGCGTCGATGCGGTTCGGCGCCCAGGGCAAGGAGTCGGTGGCCACCGACCTGGCGATCGCGCTGGGCCGGCTGGTGTCGCAGGGCGGCAACCGGGTGGGCGCGATCCTCTTCGACAACGACCGCCGGCAGGTGATCCCGCCGCGGACCGGTCGCGACCAGATCCTGCGGATCGCTCGCGAGCTGATCAAGCCGTTTGCCGGCAACAGGGGCAGGACAACGGACTTGTCCATGATGTTCAGTCTGGCCGCCGCCACCACGACCCGCCGGCGCAGCCTGATCTTCGTGATGTCCGACTTCATCGGCGACCCGGGCTGGGAACGCGACCTGGCCCGGCTCACCCACCGGCACGAGGTCGTGGTGATCCGGGTGGTCGACCCGGCCGAGCTCGACCTGCCCGACCTCGGCGTGATCCTGGTCGAGGACGCCGAGACCGGCGAGCAGCTACTGGTCGACACCAGCGATCCGCTGCTCCGCTCGCGGCTGGCCACCCAGGTCGGCGCGCGCGAGGACGCGGTGGCCGCGGCGATGCGCACGGCCGGGGTCGCCGCGCACCGGATCACCACCGACCAGGACCTGCTGGCCGCGCTGGTCGCGATGGTCCAGCAGTCCGGACGGGGGCGCCGGTGAGCTTCGACCACCCGCTCCTGCTCGGGATCGCCGTGCTGGTCACGGCGTGCGCGATCGCCGGCTACGTCGCGGTGCAGCGCAGGCGCGCCGCCGCCTGGACGGCGTCGGGCTTCGCTCCGGTCCGCTCACGCCGCGCGTCGGTCCGGCGCCATTTGCCGTACGCGCTGCTCCTCGCCGCCGTGCCCATCATGATCACGGGTCTGGCCCGCCCCGCGGCCGAGCTCAGCGTGCCCCGGGTCGCCGGCACCGTGCTGCTCGCCTTCGACGTCTCGAACAGCATGAAGGCGACCGACGTGGCCCCGTCCCGGCTGGCCGCCGCGCAGCAGGCCGCGGCCGGCTTCGTCGAGGACCAGCCCGGCTCGGTCGACGTGGGCGTGGTCGTCTTCGGCGACCAGGCGCTGGTCACCCAGGCCCCGACCGACGACCACGGCGCCGCGATCGCCGCGATCAGGCGGGCCACCGCCGGCGGCGGCACCTCGCTCGGGCAGGCCATCCTCGTCGCGCTCGGCACGATCACCGGCAAGCCGGTGGCGCTGCCCGCCGACGGCGCCACCCCGGCCACCGGGACGCTCGGCTACTGGCCGTCGGCGACGATCGTGGTCTTCTCCGACGGGCAGGACACCGGCGGGCCGGACGCCGCGGCCGCGGCCGAGCTCGCCGCCGCCGCCGGCGTGCGCATCCAGACCGTCGGCGTCGGCACCCCGCGGGGCGGGACCGTCGAGGTGGACGGCTACCAGCTGGCCACCTCGCTGGACGAGGCCGAGCTGACCGGCATCGCGCAGGTCACCGGCGGCGCGTACCACCGGGCCGGGGACGCCGCCGCGCTGGCCGACACGACCAGGTCGATCGACCTGCGGCTGACCACCAAGAAGCAGCCGGTCGAGCTGACCGCGCCGTTCGCCGGGGCCGCGCTGCTGCTGCTCACGCTCGGCGCGTACCTGGGCACCCGTTGGCACGGGAGGTTCGTCTGATGTCGCTCAGCTGGCCGTGGGCGCTGCTCGCCCTGCTCGTGGTGCCCCTGCTGCTGCTCGTCCGGTGGTGGATGAACCGGCGGCGCAGGCGCTCGGCGCTGACCGTCTCCAGCGTGGCGCTGATCCGGGCCGCGCTGCCCGGCCGCAGCTCGTGGCGGCGCCGGGTGCCGGTCTGGCTGTTTCTGGCCGGGCTGATCGTGCTCGGCGCGGCGGTGACCCGGCCGCAGGCGACGGTGCTGGTGCCCTCCAACGACACCTCGATCCTGCTGGCCATCGACGTCTCCGGCTCG
Source organism: Actinoplanes sp. KI2 (assembly GCF_025630775.1). Taxonomy (GTDB): domain Bacteria; phylum Actinomycetota; class Actinomycetes; order Mycobacteriales; family Micromonosporaceae; genus Actinoplanes. Next base: position 99,308 of record NZ_JAOSZE010000003.1, on the reverse strand, counting down.
ATGTGCAGCACCGACGTGCCGCCCAACCGGCTGACCGTGGCCAGCGACGCGGCCCGCAAGTTCGTCAAGGCACAGAAGGACGGCACCAAGATCGGGCTGGTCGCGTTCTCCGGGACCGCCGGACTGCTCGTCCCGCCGACCACCGACAAGGACAAGCTGCTGGACGCGATCGACGGGCTGAAGACCGCCCGCGGCACCGCGATCGGCCAGGCGATCCTCGCCGCCATCGACGCGATCGCCGAGCACAACCCGAACGTCGCGAAGACCGGCGTGGACCTCGGCGACGCCGCGCCGGACACGATCGGCGAGTACCAGCCGGACACCATCGTGGTACTCACCGACGGCTCGAACACCACCGGCGTCGACCCGGTCACCGCCGCCCAGCAGGCCGCGGCCCGCCGGGTGCGAATCTTCACGATCGGCTTCGGCACCACCGAGCCCGCCCCGATGGTCTGCACCGCCGACCAGATGGGCGCCGACCAGTTCGGCGGGATGGGCGGTTTCCCGGGCAGCTTCGGCGGGCGTCCGGGCGGCGGCTTCCGCAGCCAGGAGATCGACGAGGACGCACTCCAGCAGGTCGCGGACACCACCGGCGGCCGCTACTTCCGCGCACAGGACGCCGACCAGCTGGTCGGCGTGCTCAACGACCTGCCCCGGGAGATCGGCCTGCACCGGCAGCAGATGGAGATCACGGTCTGGTTCGTGCTGGCCGGGGCGCTGCTGGTGATGGCCGGCGTCGGGTTGTCGCTGTGGTGGAACCGCGGGCCCGCTCAGTCCAGGACCGCTGCCCAGCGTTCTTTGATCGACGCGAGATAGGCCGGGTCGCTCTCGGCCACCCGGGGGAACGAGTGCAGCCGCTCCCAGGGGCGGCATGCGTCGATCACCGCCCGGCTGTTGTGCGTCGGGACCCCGTCCGGCAGCATCGGGTCGAGCCGGCTGCCCCGGGTGCGGCGCTGGATCTCGATGTCCTCGGCCGGGTCGGTGCGGGTGGAGATCGCCCAGATCAGCTGGTCCAGGTTGGCCGGGTCGATGTCGGCGTCGACCACCACGACGTACCGGTTCAGGTAGGACGCGGCCGGCAGCTGGGCGGTGAGGTGGCCGACCTGGCGGGCGTGCCCGGCGTAGCACTGCTCGATCGCGACGCCGACGAACAGCCGTCCGCCGCCGGCCTCGTGCGCCCATGCCTTGACGATCCCGGGCACACCGGTGCCGACCAGCTCGTCGTGGATCATGGCGGACTTCATCACCGTACGCATGTAGGAGTAGTCGTGCGGCGGGCGGCCGGGCGGGGCGCCGAGCAGGATCGGGTCGTCCCGGTGGTAGAGCCGGACGATCTCCATGGCCAGGTCGGAGCGGCGGCTGCCCGAGTAGTAGCCGGTCCACTCGCCGAACGGGCCCTCCTCGCGGGTGTGGCCGGGGCGCAGCCAGCCCTCGATGGCCAGTTCGCTGCCGGCCGGGATGGGCAGGCCGGTGTCCGGGGCGATGACGACCGGGACGCGCTCGCCGGCGACCGCCCCGGCGTACGCCAACTCGGAGACGCCCAGCGGAACCTCGGTGCCACCCAGCGCGAGCAGCAGCGGGTCGTGTCCGAAGGACACGGTGACCGGGGCTCGGCCCTCGCGCGCGAACCAGGCGGCGATGTGCTGGGCGCCGTGCTTGCCGGGGACGGCGGCGATGGTGACCGATCGCCCGTCGTCCTGCACCTCCATCCGGTAGCAGCCGCCGTTGTGCGCGCCGGTGACGGGATCGCTCGTGACGACAAGGCAGCCGGTGCCGATGAACCGGCCGCCGTCGTGCTCGTGCCAGCGCGGCACCGGGAAGTCGAGCAGGTTGATGTCGCCGGCCACCTGGTTGGCCAGCAGCGGCGCCTCGCTCACCGGCAGCACCGGGAAGTCGGCGGCCGCGGTGGCCCACTCGGAGGTCTTGCCGCGCAGCGCCTCGACCAGCGACTCGTCGGTGTGCTCGGCGCCCAGCCGCAGGGTGAGCCCGAGCCGCCGGGCCGAACCGGTGCTGCCGGTCAGCACCCGGCCGGTTTGGTAGCCGCGCACCTCCGAGAAGAGCAGCGCCCTCGGCTGAGGCGACCGGTAGCTGAGCTCGGCGATCGCGCCGATCTCCAGGTCCCAGTCGGCGCCACGCACGTGGCTCAGCTCGTCGATCTTCTCCACTTCGGACAGGAACGTACGCAGGCTCAACAGGGGCTCCATAGAAGCCAGCCTATTCGCCTCAGCGTTACGCCGTGAGCTGCTCGATCCGGCGGTGCAGCTGCTCGGCGTACGTCTCGGACTCGGGTTTCATCAGCACGCTGCGCAGGACTCTGGCGCCGTCGGCGTCCGCGCTGACCGCCGGGTGCCGGCGGGCGAACCGCTCGGCGCCGACCCGGAGTGTGCTGAGGAAGATCGGGTCCTCGGCATCGGTCATGCCCGCCTGCATGATCCGCCGGCTGGCCTCGTCGATCTCGGTGAGCGAGGTGCCGGCGAAGTAGCTGACGATGTCGAGCTCCGGGGGCTGGAACAGCCGCAGGCGGCCGGAGCTCTCGATCAGTTCTGCCCAGCGCAGCGCCGCCCGCCGGCCGGCCGCGAGCACCCGGCCGAGCCCGTCGCCGGTGGGCGGCAGCAGTTGGAAGGTCAGCCACAGCCCGGCCGCCGCCGCGCCCGCCCGGGAGCACTCCAGGCTGATCTCGCCCAGGTGCAGCTCCTCGGAGGTGAAGTAGGTATAGGGCGAGTCGTGCAGGTAAAAGCGCCCGACCGTCGGGTCCCGGAACAGGACCGCACCGCAGCCGTACGGCTGAAGCCCGTGCTTGTGCGGGTCCACCACGATCGAGTCGGCCCGCGCGACGGCCCGCCACGGCTCCGCGGGTATCCCCAAGGTCCCGGCCAGCAGCGCGAAGAACCCGCCGTACGCGGCATCGACGTGAATCCGCACGCCATACCGGTCGCGCAGCGCGAGGGCCTCGTGCACCGGCTCGACGGCACCGAGCCCGGTGGTGCCCGCGGTGAGCACGACGGTCCCGATCTCGTGGCTGCGCAGCAACTCCTCGAGCGCGTCGAGGTCCATCCGGCCGCGGTCGTCCACCGGGACGGCGTGCCCGTCCACGCCGAGCACCCGGCACATCCGGCCGTGCGTGTAGTGCGCCTCGGTGCTGTACGCGATGCCCTTGCCCGGGTGCAGCTCGCGGGCCACGTAGAGGGCTTCCAGGTTCGCGATGGTGCCGCTGGTGGTCAGGTGCCCGAGATGAGTGTCGTAGCCGAACATCGCGGCCAACTGCTGGACCACCTCACGCTCCATCGCGGCGGTGGCCGGCCCGCCGTCCAGGGCGTGGTTGTTGGGGTTGATCAGCATCGCGGTCAGGTACCCGACCACTGCGGCCGGGTGCGGCGGCTTGAGCATCTGCCCCGCATACCGCGGATGAAAGAACGGGTAGTTGTCGGCGAGCCGCTCGACGAACCGCCCGAACGCGGCGGCGAACTCCGCATCGTCGACGGCCAGCGCCGGACGCGGCTCGAACGACCCGTACGACTTGGCCCAGTCGTTGTTCGCCGCGACCGCCGCGGTCAGCCATCTACTCAGGTCCATCGCCCCTCCTCGGGGTTCGTTCGGACCCAAATAAACATGGACTCCCGAGAGGCGTCAACCACCCACTCCCCCGCCCGCACGATCGGTGCACCGTCAAGCGATCTGCCGAAGATCGTTGCCGTAGTCGAAAATGATCCGCATCCGGGCGCCCAGCGCCCGCGCATACCGACTCAGGGTAGCCACCTCGTTGGCGTCGAGATCCCCGTTCTCGATCTGGCTGACTCGCCCGGGCGATACCCCCATCAGCTCAGCAACCTGCCGCTGCGTCATGCCGAGCCGCTTGCGCTCCTCGGCGAGGTGGTACGCACTGATCCAGGCTTCGGTCCGCGCCCGTTCCGCCGCCAGAGCTTCCTCGTCCCCGTCGTGCAGCTCCGCACGGAGGTCCTCCCAGTCCTGGAACTCGCTCACGAGTCGTCCCTCCGCTTTCTCTCCTCGGCCAGCCACGTCTCGTACGCACCTTCGGCGACCGGAATCGCTGACTTGTACCACCGGCTCCAGTCGCCGGCCTTGTTCCCGGCCACCAGCAAGACCGCCTGCGACCACGGGTCGAAAACGAACAACACTCTGATCGCCACATCTCGACCCGACCGAGGCCGCAGCTCCTTGAGATTGCCGATCGTCGACCCCTGCAACGTGTCGACCATCGGGCGACCGAGCGCAGGGCCAATCTCAGCCAGCATGTCGATCGCGACGTTCACCGATCGGAAGACATCCGGATCTTCGTGCCGCAGCGCCCGCAGCCAGGTCCGCACGTCAGACGTGGTCTTGATCGACCAGCGACGTGGTGCGTCGTGAGGCATGAAGCAACTATAGCTTGAGCTAAACAACGATGAGGCAGGACGCGTCATCGCGGGCCTCAGGCAAACCGCCCGCCGACCGCGTGGCAGATGACGCCTCAACTACGGGGCGCCATGAGCTATTCACGCAAGGCGTGGACAATGCCCGAGGCGGCGGGGGCCTGGAGGATACGGTTTGCGTACTCGTAAAGGCGGTTGAAGTTGAGGTCGTTGAGGTCTCGGCCGTCGTCGATGCGGGCGGTGAACGGGCGGGCCGTGGTGGCGGCCGGGGCCCACGGGGCGACGGCGTTGAAGCCGGGGCCGAGCAGGCTGTCGCGGATCAGCAGCTGGCCGTTCGGGGTCTTGCCGGGCAGGTAGCCGGTGGCGCTCGCGCCCTGATCCCAGGCCCGGCCCAGGTAGCCGGTGGGTGCGGTGACGTAGCCCTCGTCGGCGGTGATCAGGCAGTGGGTGACCAGGAAGCCGTACGGGTAGGTGGGCGCCGTGTTCGGGGCGAAGACGACGCCGCCGGAGGACTTGCGGGACGACACGAGATGGAAGTGGGTGGCGGTGAAGACGGCGGCGGCGCGGCCGAAGACGAAGTCGGTGTCGCCCTCGATGTAGCTGTCGCGGACCGACACCCGGGCGATCCGGGCCACGTCGTCGGCGTTGGCCAGGAACGTGTCCTGCCGGCTGATCAGGCGCATGCCCTCGAGCTGGGTGCGGTCGGCGTCGGTGCGCAGGGCCAGCGCCTGGTGTGTGCCGCGGTCGACGGTGTCGAGCAGGGTGTTCGTGATGGTCAGGCCCTTGAGCTGGAGGTCGGTGCTCTGCGCCCAGACCACCGTGGCGCACAGGCCGGCGGTGGCGCTGGTCTTGGTGGCGCAGGACTGGAACATCGGCCAGGCCGGGTCGCCGTCGGCGTAGCGGCCGTCGGCGTTGACCAGGGCGGCCCAGGCGGCGGGTGTGATCGTGGCGTCGACGGTGAACTCCAGCCGCACGTCGGCGGGGCGGCCGAGGCCGTAGAGGGTCAGTGGCGGCGAGCCCGCCGGGATGAGGACGGTGCCCTGGTAGACGCCGGGGAGGATGCCGATGTAACGGCGCTTCGTGCCGCCGGCCCGGTAGGCGGCGTTGACCGCGTCCTGCACGGTGGCGTAGTTGCCCGCTTCCTGGTCGGCGGCCGCGGAGCCGTGGCCGCCGACGACCGAGCCGTGGCCGCCGACCAGCAGGTCGGGGCGCCCCGGGGTCACGATCGGGGCGGGGCGCCACGGATCGGCGACCGGGGCCGCATAGTCGCCGGAGTAGCCGAGGTAGTTGGCGGGGACGTAGGGGGCGGCCTCGGCGGCGGAGAGGACCGGGCGGGTGACCGTGCCGGGGGCGGTCATCGTGAGCATGAGCATGGTCGCCGCCAACGCGATCTTCATCGGTCCTCCTGGAGGAAAGGGCTTACCTAAGGTACTCCGATGATTGATCGAGGTCGATAGCTAGCGTCGGCGACCGCCTCGACCGCCCGGTCCACGTCCTCGACCGTGTTGTAGAGGGCGAAGCTCAGGCGGCAGCTGGCCGGCGGGTCGAGGCCGAGCGCGCGGTGCGCCAGGGTCGCGCAGTGACAGCCGGCCCGGGCCTCGACGCCGCGCCGGTCGAGCGCCTCGGCCAGGGCGAACGGGCTGATGCCGGGGACGTTGAAGGCGACCAGGGGCGTGCGGTGCTCCGGCCCGTACACCCGCAAGGTTTTGATCTCGGAGAGCCCGGCCAGGCAGCGAGCGGTCAGGTTCGCGGTGTACCGGCCGATCCGGCCCATCACCTCCTCGACCGCGACCCGCGGCACCGGCCCGGCCGTGCCGACGAATGACGTCGGCATGACCAGGTCGATCAGCAGGCGCAGGGCCTGGGCGGAGACGATCGTGCCGAGGATGTTCGGGGTGCCGGCGGTGTATTTCCACGGCAGACAGTTCCAGTCGACGGTCTCCGGCGTGACCCGGCCCTCGGCGATCATGTCGCCGCCGTAGAGGAACGGCAGCGCGTGCTCGAGCAGGTGTTCCTTGGCGTAGAGCACGCCGACGCCGAACGGCGCGAGCATCTTGTGGAACGAGAACGCCAGGTAGTCGACGTCCAGCGCCTGCACGTCGAGGGCGCTGGTCGGGGCCAGCTGGGCGGCGTCGACCAGCAGCAACGCGCGGCGCTCGCCGGTCGGCTGCGGATAGCCGCCGGCGTCCGCGATGGCCCGGACCCGGGCGAGGTCCGGCTTGCTGCCGAAGAAGTTCGACGCGCCGGTGCAGCAGACCAGCTTGGTGCGACCGTCGACGAGGGACGCCAGGTGGTCGAGGTCGAGCCGGCCGGTCGCGTCGAAGCGGGCCAGCCGGCACTCCACCCGGCGGCCGAGGCGCGGCAGGATCTCCCGGCACAGCGCGTGCCAGGGTACGTAGTTGGAGTTGTGCTCGAGCATCGTGCTGACCACGTTGTCGCCGTCGCGGAACTCGGTGAGCAGCGAGTACATCACCGCGTTGAGCGCCTCGGTGGTGTTGCGGTAGGTGGCGACGCAGCGGCGGCTCGGCGCGTTCAGCCAGCCCGCGATCGTGTCGAAGGACGCCTCGAACAGGGCGGTGGTGCGCCGGGATGCCGCCGACTGACCGCGATGGACGTTCTCGTACCAGGGCGCCAGCTCCTCCATCAACTTGATCAACTCGCGGGGTGGCTGGGTGCTGGCCGCGTTGTTGGTGACCACCCGGTTCGCGGCCGGGAAGTCGAAGTGCGACCGGATGCGCTCGACATCGAGATCAGTCTTCAGGCCGTTCAAGGGCGGCGGCGGGGTGGTCGGACGGGCGTTCATCGCCGCTTCCAGGCGCCGATCATCAGCGGCCAGGTCATCGGCCGGTCCGGGTGCCGGGTCGCGTCCGCCTCCAGCGCGGTCAACGCCGCCTCCACCTCGCGGGCGGTCGCGACGCCGTGCCCGAGGGCGGCCGGGAGCAGGCTGGCCAGCACGCTCGCCAGCATCCGCCGGCCGACGCCGAACGGCTCGATCCGCCCGGCCACGTCGGTGCCGTCCGGCTCCCCGATCCCGGCGCGGGCGAACAGGGCCGGCAGCGTGGCGCCGACCCGCACGTCGCAGCCGACCGCGCCGAACGTGTCGACGATCAGCCGACCGGCCTCGTCGAGCGCGGCCGACGGCGGCAGCACCCCGAGCGCGGCCAGGTCGTAGTCCTGCACCAGCAGGTGACCACCCGGTGCCACCGACTGCCACAGGCGGCGCAGCACCGCGACCCGCTCCGGCAGGTGGAACAGCAGCAGGCGGGCGAAGACCAGGTCGTACGGGCCGCCCGGGACCGACTCGTACGCGGTGAGGTCGTGCGCGATCACCCGGCACTGTCGATGGCCGCCGTCCCGCAGCATCCGCTCGGTCTGCGCGGCCAGCGGCGCGTCCGCGTCGATCCCGGTGACCCGGCCGGCCGGGCCGACCCGCAGCGCCATCAGCCGCATCGTCTCGCCCGGCCCGCACCCGGCGTCCAGGCAGCGGGCGCCGGCGGCCAGCCCGACCCGGTCGAGCAGCCGGCCGGTCGCCTCCTCCCACACCCGGGCCTGGGCGCGCAGCCGGTCGTACTCCTCGGGGGTCCGGCGCAACGCGTAATGAGAAGTAGTAGTCATGGCCACGATGCTCGGCTGATTCGACGGTTGCTGAATCGTGGATCCGACCACGAGGTTTCGCGGTGGCCGGGCCGGGCCTACCGTCGGAGCATGCCTCGCGTGCTGCTGCAACGCGACGCCGAGATGGCCGCCCTCGACGCCCGGCTCGGCGACGTGCGCGCGGGCACCGGCCGGCTGATCCTCGTCGAGGGTCCGGCCGGCATCGGCAAGTCCAGCCTGATCGCCGCCGCGGCCGGGGCGGCCGACGCGGCCGGGATGCGGGTGCTGCGGGCCTGGGGCGGCCCGTTGGAGCACGACGCCGGCTGGGGCATCGCCCGCCAGTTGTTCGCCCCGCTGCGCGGCGGCGCCGAGTGGCAGTCGCTGACCGTCGGGGCCGCCGCCCTGGCCCGCCGGGCGCTGGACGGCGCGGGCGCCGAGCCGGCGCTGGACGGCGAGGCCATGCACGCCGCGGCGCACGGCCTGGTCTGGCTCGCCTGCGGGCTGGCCGAGCGCGGACCGGCCCTGCTCGTCGTCGACGACGTGCACTGGGCCGACGCGCCCTCGCTGCGCTGGCTGCTCCAACTGGTCCGGCAGATCGCCGACCTGCCACTGGGCATCCTTTGCGCGGCCCGCTCCGGCGAGCCGCCCGCCGAGCCCGGGCTGGTCGCCGACCTGCTGGCGGCCACCGCCGAGCCGCCGGTGCGACCGGCCCCGCTCGGCCCGGCCGCGGTGGCGTCGGTGGTCGACGAGCGGCTGCCGGGCGCGGCGCCCGGCTTCGCCCGGTCCTGCCACGCCGCGACGGCCGGCAACCCGTTCCTGCTCGGCGCCCTGCTGGCCCACCTGCGCGCCGAGCGGATCGACCCGACCGAGCAGGTCGCGTCCCGGCTCAGCTCGTTCGGCCCGGAGCAGGTCGCCCGGGCCATCGAGCGCCAGCTGTCCCGGCTGCCGGCCGGCTCCGAGGCGCTGGCCCGGGCGTTCGCCGTGCTCGGCCGGGGCGCGCCGCTGCGGCACGCGGCGGAGCTGGCCGGCATCGAGACCCCGGTGGCCGCCCGGCTCGCCGACCGGCTGCGCACGGCCGGGCTGCTCAACTACCGCGAGCTGGTGCACCCGCTGGTGGCGGCGGCGCTCTACCAGGGGCTGCCGGCCGCCGAGCGGGCCCAATGGCACGGCCGGGCCGCGGCGATCCTCGCCCGGGAGCGGGCCGACCCGGAGGCGGTCGCCCTGCACCTGCTGCACAGCGAGCCGGCCCGGGACGCCGAGACCGTGCGGACGCTGCGCGAGGCCGCCCAGGGTGCGGGTCGCCGGGGCGCGCCGGAGAGCGCGGCGGCCTTCCTGCGCCGGGCGCTCGCCGAGCCGCCGCCGGACCGTGCCGACGAGGCCGACGTGCGCTGCCGGCTCGGGCTGGTGCTCGCCGCCCAGGTCGGGCCGGACGCGCTCGGCCTGCTCGACTCGGCCGTCGAGATGGCCGCCGACCCACGCCAGCGGGCCCGGCTCGCGCTGGCCAGCGGCCGGGCGCTCGGGCTGGCCGGCTTCTTCGAGGACGCGGTGCGGATGTGCCGGCTCGGCCTGGCCCAGCCGGCCGGCGCCGACCCCGACGTGCTGGCCCGGCTCGAGGCCGAGCTGATCGGTGAGGTCGGCATCCGCGCGGGCGGCGCGGCCGAGGCGCACCAGCTGGTGCGCCGGCTGCCGCCGGAGCTGCCGTCCCGGCCGATCTGCCTGGCCTGGGAGGCGCTGTGCGACGGGCGGCCGGCCGCCGGCCCGCGGGCGTGGCTCGCCACGCCGATCGCGCCCGAGGACAACGACTCCATCCTGGCCACGCTGGCCAAGTTCGCGCTGATCGTCTACGGCGAGCTGGACGCGGCCCGGGAGCGGTGCACGGCGCTGATCGATCTGGCCCGGCCGCGCGGATGGCGGATAGCGCTGGCGCACGGCAGCTTCCTGCGGGCCATGGCGCACCTGCAGGCGGGACGGATCCGGGAGGCGGAGGCGGACGCGCGGATCGCGTACGACTTCAAGAAGGTCAACAGTCCACCCGCGGCGCTGCTCTGGTCGATCTTTCCGCTGGTCGAGGCGCTGACCGAGCTGGACGAGCCGGCCGAGGCGGAGGCGGTGCTGGCGGCCAACCCCTCGCTTCCCGACGGATGGATCGCGACCGGCCTGCTGCTGGAACGCCGGGCGCGCCTGCGGCTGGCCCAGCACCGGCCGGCCGACGCGCACGCGGACCTGACCGCGGCGGCCGAGACGTGGAAGCAGCTGGAGCTGTGCCACCCGGGGGTGGCGGCGTGGCGGGTGGACGACTCGCGGGCGCTGGCTTCGCTGGGCGATGTGCGGGGTGCGCGGCTGCTCGCCGAGGAGCACCTGGCGCTGGCCGAGCGGCTCGGGCTGCCGGGACCGCGCGGGGCCGGGCTGCGGGCGCTGGCCGGAACCCTCGGGCACGACGACGCGATCGCGGTGCTGCGCGAGGCTTCGGACCTGCTTGCGGACTCCCCCGGCCGGCTCGAGTACGTGCGGGTGCTGGTCACGCTCGGGGCGACCCTGCGGCGGGCCAACCACCGAGCCGCCGCCCGGGAGCCGCTCGCGAAGGCGCTGGCGCTGGCCGAGCCGGGCGGGATGCGGCTGCTGGCCCGCCGGTGCCGGGAGGAGCTGCGGGCGGCCGGGGCCCGGCCCCGGTCGGCCGACGCGCTGGCGCTGACGCCGGCCGAGCACCGGGTGGCGACGATGGCCGCGCGCGGGCTGAGCAACCGGGAGATCGCGCAGCAGCTGTACGTCACGCGACGCACCGTCGAGACCCACCTCACCCACGTCTTCCAGAAGCTGGGCTGCGACACCCGGGCCCGGCTCACCGAGCATCTCCGGGACGGATCGCCTGGTGGAACCGGAAGAATCCCGCCGGGTCGTACCGGGCCTTGACGCGTTGCAGGCGGGGGTAGTTGGGGCCGTGGTAGGCGGTGGCCCAGTCGGTCAGGTCGGGGTCCGGGAAGTTGGGGTAAACGCCGCCGGTCCCCCACGCATGCACCGACGCATGTGAGCCCGCGAGCCACCGCCGAGCGGAGTCCTGCTCGCCGGTGACGGAGTGCTTGAGCAGGAACAGCGCGTCGCGGTGAGCGAAGGCCGTGGCGTCGACCGGGACGCGGTTGTAGGCGCCGCCCCAGGGCGTGAAGTCCAGTTCCCGCGCCTGTCCCGGCACCCGGTCGCCGGTGAGGTGGTCGACCAGGGCCGCGATCGTCTCCTCGGGCAGGCGCCGGCCGAAGAACCCCGATTTGCTGTACGTGTGACCGGTGGGTGCGTCGGCGGCCCGGTCCAGGTCCCGTTTCGCGTCGTGGAACGGCAGGTGCCGGGTGACTGCGGACAGCGGCTCGGCGCCGGCCCGCGCGACGAAATCGCCGATCAGCGTGGCGGTGGTCGACTCGGTGTCGAGCATCGTCCCGAACATCGTCGCGCCATCGACGGTGACCAGCAGGCTGGCGGCCAGTTCGTCGGGGCCGCCGGGCGCCCACTCCTGCCAGGCGCCGATCACCCGGACCGCGTCGGCCGGCCGCCAGGTGAGGTGGAAGGTCGTGGCGGGCGGGGCCGGGCCGATGCGAAAGGTCAGCGACGTGACCACCCCGAACTGCCCGCCACCGGCCCCGCGCAACGCCCAGAACAGATCGGCATGCCGCCGCTCGTCGCAGTCGACCGTCCGGCCGTCGGCCAGCACCACCGTGGCGGACCGCAGATTGTCGCAGGTCAGCCCTCGGCTGCGGCCGAGGATGCCGAGTCCACCGCCGAGGGTGAGGCCGGCGATGCCGACCGTCGGGCCGCAGCCGGCGGGCACCGTTCGATCGTGCTCGGCCAGCGACCGGTAGAGCTCACAGAGCCGGGTGCCGGCTCCCACCGTCGCCGAGTCGCCGTCGACCGACACCGCCCGCATCGGCGACACGTCGATGACGATGTCGCCGGTCGACGACCGGCCGGCGAAGCAGTGGCCACCGCTGCGGACCGCACAAGCCAGCCCTTTCCGGCGCGCCAGGGCGATGACCTCGGCGACCTCGGTGGCCGTCGCGCAGCGCACGTTCTGACCAATCGGCATACGAGGACGTTAGGGCCGGCCGGGCCCGCCGTTCTTGACCAGAACGGCCAGCGGCGCGAACGACACCTCGTGGTCGTGGCCGTGCCCGCACGAGCGGGTCACGTCGCGCAGGAACGCCCGGGGCGTCACGCCGGTCAGCCGCACGCACTCGCGGGTCAGGTGGGCCTGGTCGGCGTAACCGGCGTCGGCGGCCAACCGGGCGAGCCCCTCCTCGCCCGGGGTGCGTCCCCGCGCCAGTGCGTACTGGACCAGCGCGAGGAATCCCTGGAACCGCAGCATCCGATGCAACGTCTTGGGCCCCAGCCCGATCGCGGAGCGGCACAGCCGGCGGAAGCTTCGTTCGGCCAGGCCCAGCGACGACCAGAGCGAGCGGACATCCGGCGTCCGGCCGGGCATCAGCCGGCGCACCGCCTCCGCCACCACCGGGTCCACGCCGGCCGAGGCGGCCACCCGCTCCCGCACCACGGCCTGGACGGCGGCCACCGCATCCTCCGGACCCGCAGCGTCGGCCACCCGGGTAGCGGCGCTGCCCCAGACCGCGGCGGCGTCCACCGTCACGTCCACGAGTTCCGACGCGGGGACGCCGAGCAGGACGCCGGCCACGCCCGGCCGGAGCCGCAAGCCGACGACGGTGGTCCCGGGGGCCAGCGTCTCGACGCGGGGCCCGGTCGACGGTCCGACGATCGACAGCGACGAGCGGCAGACGATCTCCGCGCCGCCGGTGGGGATGCTGCGGTGGACGTACGGATCCGCCTCCGGCGGCACGTCCTGCACCCACGTCGACGAGACGAACCCGGCCAAGGCCGGGATCGGCGGCCGCTCGCGATAGGTCTGTCCCACCCCGCTATGGTGCCTCCGCCGGGCTATGGTGCCTCCGCCGGAGCGATGGCCAGGAGCGAGATGATCGCCAGGCCGCGCTGGGCGAAGTCGTTGGTGGCGAAGTCGGCGGCGGTGGGGATCTCCTGGACGCCGTTGACCGTGATCGGGGCGGGCCAGGGTTTGCCGGCCGGGTCGTTGAGGAACAGGCTCCAGCCGCGCCGGCGGATGACGGCGTCGCCCAGTTGCTCGCCGGCCCAGGCGGTCACTCGCGAGTAGATCGTCGGGAAGACGCCGGGATTGAAGTCGAAGCCATAATGGGCGATCTTTTCCGCACTCGGCGCCTGAACATATCGAGCGAACTCCAGAAATTTCGCTTTAAAGGCGGGGACGTCGACAAGATCCAGCGCCTCCCAGAGGATCTGCTCCCCGGCGAACGCCATCGACAGGTTGTAGCCACCGGTGTAGTCGCCCTTGGTGAAATTGGTGAGATGGCCGGTCGTGGGGTCGAAGCCGACCGCACCGCCGGCCTCACCCGTGAACAACCCCGCGGGAAATGCCGAAATATCGGTCATGCCGGTGACGATCCGATCGCGCCATCGGGTGTCGCCGGTCCGCTCCCACTCGGTGAGCCAGTTGCTGACCAGCGCGTACCAGTCCGGGCCGATCCGCAGCCGGGTCGGCGCCAGCGTCTGCGGCGGCAGCACCTCGCGCAGCGGCTCGACGGTGAGCAGGGTCCGGTCGGCGCGCAACGAGGTGCGGATCAGGTCGCCGAGCAGGTCGTCGGCGGTCAGGTAGTAGGCGAACCGCTTGGTGAACGACTCGCCGATCCGCGCCTCCTTCGCGCCGTCACCCCAGTGCGAGACGTTGTGCCGGGAGCCGAGACCGGCGAACCGTCCGGTGTGGTGGGTGTCGACCTCGCTGATGTGCCGGGTCATCGCGCGGGCCTGGCGGAAGTGCTCGGCGCGACCGGAGCGCAGGAACGCGTACCAGAGCAGGGCGTCCGAGCCGAGCTCGCCGTTGTCCCAGGCGTAGCCGCCGACGTCGTAGCGCCACTCGTGCCGGTCCAGATCGTAGGTATGCATCACGTCGCCGTAGTGCCAGAAGCCGTACCACTGGCGCTGGTCGACCTGGCCGGCGTAGAACGCGATCTCGTTGTCCAGCGCGCTCTCCAGCGTCGCGCGGGCCGGCGTGCTGCGATCGGGCAGGCTCCATCGGCCGAACACGCCGGCCGCGTGATACCACTGCGGTTCGCAGACCAGCTGCGGGGTTGCGGTGAGTGCGGCCTCGAGCGCCGCGATGCGCTCCCTTGCGGGGGTACGGTCGAAGCCCCACACGATCATCTCGGTGGACCCGACGATCCCCTCCGGGGTGCTGAACCCCTCCTGCACGTCCTCATAGGACAGGTCCAGGCCGTGCGCGGTGGTGTCGTAGTGCCGCAGGTCCATCGCGGGCGCGTACGGCGCCCACGACCAGAGCGTCACCTCGGCGGTCGCGCCCGCCGCGCCCCGGATGTCCAGCGCCCGCGGGAAGCGCTGCCAGAAGTCGGTGAGCCCGAAACCCAGCCCGCCCGAGACGCCGCCGCAGTAGCCGAAGCCGCTCGCCCGGCGTCCCCGGCCGGCGTGCCGCAGCCACCCGCCCGCGGCCGAGGTGCGCTTCGCGACGGTGAAGTGGTCGGCCGACTCCTGGGTCAGCCGGAAGTCGTTCCACTCGGCGAGCTGCTGGTAGCCGGCGCTCACCTGGGGGTTCCACTCGGCGGCCGGCGGGGTGGCGGTGCCGGCCACCTGGGCCGCGTTGACCGCCGCGCCGGGGTCGCGGCGCAGGCCGGTCAGCACGCGCACCGGCTCACCCCAGAAGCCGCCGCCGGTCACGCCGAAGCGGACGTGCCGGTCGTGGGTGGCGTCGGTCATCGGCACGTCGAAGCGCAGGCCCAGGCCGCGGACAAAGTCCCGGGCCGGGTCGGCGTCCCAGGTGAAGCTGTGCACGAGCCGGATCGCCTCGCCGCCGGTCAGGTAGACCCGCAGCGTCCAGGGCAGGACGCGGCGGTTGCCGCGGCGGTAGGCGCCGGTGAACCTGACGACGGCGCGGACCGGGCCGGACTGTTCCACGGTGGCCCGCTCGATGATCGCGCGGTAGGCGGCCCGCACCGGGGTGCCGGCCTCGTCGTCGGGGCGGTCCTGCAGGTCGAGGACCAGCCGGCCGCCGGTCGCGGTGGTGCGACCCGCGCGGCGGATCTCGCGAATCGGGACGTCGCCGCGGGTGGCCAGGCGCACCTCGAGGACGCCGTTGGACACGAGCAGGTCGCTGCCGTCCCGCCGGACCGCGATCGGGGTCTCCGGTGGTGCCGGGTTTCCCGGGCTCAGGCGGTAGCGGGCGGCCTCGGCACCGGCGGCCATCGCGTGGCCGGTCCACTTGAGAGTGCCGTCGGGCCAGTAGGCGAGCGGCCAGGACTGGACCGGGACGGCGGTTCCGTCGGCGGTGGAGAGAGCCAGCTTGGTGGTACGGGTCAGGCGGCCGCGCGGCCAGGGGACGCCCCACGCGCTGCCGGTCGTCTCCCGGGGCACCCCGTCCAGCCAGTGCAGCTCGACCTCGGGCGGTTCGTCCGCTTCCGGGTCGAGGGCCGGGAGCGGCGCGGCGGCGGCCAGGGTGCTCGCGAGCAGGGTCCGGCGGGTCAGCGGTGGTGTCATGAGGCCTACCGGTACGCGGTCGCGGTGATCCATGTCAATCGATGCCCGGTGATCGCGCTCCATTGTGGGGAAAGCGCTTACCTCACGATCCGGACAGACACTTCGATCCTTTCGCGGCTATTTCGCGTATGGTCACCTACCTGTCCGCATCGTCCCCTCGACCCGAGACTCGACATGACCGACATGTACGACGACCGGCGGCCCACCGACCGGTCCGCCACGGCGCAACCCGACACCGCCCTGCGGGACACTGCCCGGCCGGACACTGCCCTGCCGGACACAGCCCAGCCGGATACTTCTTCGCCGGACACTTCGCTGCCGGACACTTCGCTGCCGGACACTTCGCTGCCGAATGCGGACCGACCCGACCCCGTCCTGGTCCGCCCCTACGTCGGCCCGGCGCCGGACCGGCCCGGTCGAGGGCCCGCCGAGGCGCCCACGGTGATCCAGCCCGCGATCGTCGATGAACCCCCGACGCCGTTGCCGTCCCCGCCGCCACGCCGGACACGCCTCGGGGTGCCGCTGCGCCTGTCGATCCTGGCGGCCGGCCTGGCCATCGCGCTCGCCGTCGCCGGTTGGCTCGTCTACTCCCCCGACGAGCACACCAGCCAGCCGGCGGCGGTGCTGCCGCAGTTCACCCCGGACCTGCCGGCCGACCCGGCCAGCGTCTCGGCCCGCGCTTCGGCGTCGCACAGCCCGAGCCCGTCAGCCAGTTCGTCGAGCGCCTCGGCTTCACCGTCGGCCGGCGCGTCGTCCTCGCCCAGCGCGTCACCCCCGACCACCTCGACGCTCGCCCCGCCGCCGGCCGCCGACCGCACCGGCAAGGTGACCGCCGCGAGCGGCCGCTGCCTGGCGCTGGGCGGACTGCTGGGCACGAACGGCAGCCCGGTGCAGGTGGCCACCTGCGTCGACCTGCCCGCCCAGCAGTTCACCCTGGCCCGGGACGGCACGCTGCGGGTGTCCGGCCGCTGCGCCCAGGTGACCGGGGATGCCACCGTCCACATTGCCGGGTGCGGCAGTTCGGCGGCCGAGCAGTGGCGGGCGGGCCCGTCGCACGCACTGGTCAACCCGTCCACCAACCGGTGCCTGACCGACCCGGGCACCGCCGGCGCCACGGCAAAGGTCACCGCGTGCACCGGCGGCGGCACCCAGAGCTGGACACTCCCCTGAGCGGCGGCCGCTACTGGACCGGGTTCCAGCCGTCGGACCCGGCCAGGTATTTCTGGGACGTGTAGTTGGCCGCCGTTGAGGCGCTCATCTGCGGGCGGTCCGAGGTGCCCTGGGAGGCGCCGGCGCCGGAGTTGTTGTATTCGTTGAAGCGGCACGTCTTCCAGGAGAAGCCGCTCATGTCCTGCCACGCGCCGGCCTGCCGGATGTGGCCGCCCAGGGCCGAGTCACGGATCAGGACCTGGCCGATCGCGTCGGTGGCGCCGCCCGCGTGCCAGCAGCGGCCCAGCGCGACGGTCTGCGCGGCGGCGCTCGACGACAGGGTCGAGCGGGTGATCAGGATGCCGTACGTGTTGGACGCATTGGTGGCGGCGGCGGTGAGGTAGCCGTTGTTGCTGCTGCCGCGATCGAGCGAGCGAATCGTCGAACTGTCGATGACCAGCGCGCCGTTGCCGTAGATGAAGTCGACCGCGCCCTCGATGTAGCTCTTGTAGACGTACTGCCGGACCTGCTTGCTGCCGGTGCCGCCCCAGGACAGGAACGTGTCCTGGTAGCCGAGCAGCCGGACGTTGCGGTAGGTCTGCCGATCGCCGCCGGCATAGAGGGCGAGGGCCTGACTGCCCGATCCGTACGTGTTGGCGATCGTCACCCCGGTGATGGTGGTGTTGGCCGCGAGGTTGAGCACCGTGGCGCTGCCGGACGCCCCGCCGCTGGACTGCGGGGTGTTCCCGGTGATGACGATGTCGGTGGCGGTGCCGGTGGCGCCCTTGATGGTGATGCCCGACTTGGCGGACGGGATGGAGACCTGGCCGTGGTAGGTGCCGGCCTTCACCGAGATGGTGTCGCCGGACGCGGCGGCGGCCAGCGCGGCCTGGATGGTGGTGTAGTTACCGGAGCCGTCGGCGGCGACCGTGATGGTCGTGGCCGCGCGGGCCGGGGCCGCCGAGGCGAGGATCAGCGTGGCGGCGGCGAGCAGGGCAACCGTGGGGCGATGCATGGGGGACCTCCTCCACACCGGTGTGCTCCCACGACCCCACCCCGATGTGATCGTTGTTATCGTTAACACGGCACGATAACCATCGACAAAGATCGATGCAATCAGGCGGCGATCGAGCCCACCGGGTCGAGCCCGAGCCAGTCCGCCAGCTCGGCGATCTCCGTGCCGACCGCGGCCTCGTCGAACGCCACGTCCTCGTGGATCGCGTTCACCCGCAGCACGCCCGCCTTCCGGTCGGCGGTCGCGTCGACCTTGCCGACCAACCGGTCGCCGGCCAGGATCGGCAGCGCCCAGTAGCCCCACCGGCGCTTACCGACCGGCTTGTACATCTCCAGCTGATAGTCGAACTCGAACAGGTCGGTCATCCGCTTGCGGTCGTAGACCAGCCGATCCAGCGGGGACAGCAGCGCGACCCGCCCGGCGAACGGCTGATCCAGCTGGGCGGGATCCACCCGCCACCGACCCCGTACGCCGTCGACCTCCGCCGGCTCGCCGGCAAACGGCTCGACCTGGGTGGACCGCCCACGGACCAGGCCCATCGAGGCCAGCTCCCGCTCGTCGCGCCGGCGCAGCGCCTCCTCGAGCGGCACCACCGGGTCGTCCAGGTAGACCCGCTCGGCCAGGTCCCAGATCCGGTCGCCGCGTCGCCGGCCGGCCAGCGCCACCTCGCCCCGCTGGACCATCAGGTCGAGCAGCCGGTCCAGGTTGCGGTTGTCGTTCCAGCCGCTCGACCGCCACGGCACCGTGCAGGTGTCCGGCAGCTCCCGCGTGCTCAGCGGCCCGTCCGCGTCCAGCCGGGCCAGGATGTCGCGGCGGCAGCCGTCGTTCGCGCGTACCCAGTCCCGGAGGTTCTCCTGCCAGCGGGTGAGCTTGCCGGTACCGGGCCAGGCGGCCATCTCGGCGCGGTAGAGCGCGATGTCCTCGGCCGGGCGGATCATGCCACGCAGCTCGATCAGCGTCCGGTCGGCCAGTGCCGCGGTGAGGTCGGCCGGGGAGTATGCCGAGCCGAGCCGGCACCAGGCGACCAGGTGGGCACTCGGCGCGACCGCGGCGGTGGGGTCGGCCTGCACCTGGGTCAGCCCGTGAACCATGTCGAGCAGGTGGTCGGGGCGCGCGGCGTCGAGCAGTTGGGCCCGCACCGCGATGCGCCTCGCCTCCGCCCGGGAGAGCTTGTGCATGGTCAGCCAGACTAACGCCCGGGGATCGCCGGCAGGGCCAGGCCGATCGCCCGGTTCTCGTCGAGGAAGACCAGGCCGCGCGCCGCCAGCTCGGCAACGGCTCGCTGCCCGAAGTGTGATCGTTTCGGGGCCGCTCGGGTTAGCCTGCGCGGCCCTTCGTTCGTACAGTGGGCGCGTGGTTGAGCGGCTTGATCTGCTGCCCGCGTCCGAGGAGCAGGCCTACCGGCTGCTCATGCGGATGTCCGGGGTCGGCACGGAGGAGTTCGCCGCGCGGGCCGGCATCGGGCCGGGCCAGGCGACGGAGTTGTTGGCGGCGTTGCAGCGCAGGGGCCTGGTGACACCCGGGCCCACGTTCCACGCGTTGCCGCCGGACGTGGCGCTGGGTGAGGCGCTGCTGCGCGAGCAGGAGGCGCTGGAGTCGGCCCGCCGGCTG
Organism: Actinoplanes sp. KI2; assembly: GCF_025630775.1. GTDB lineage: Bacteria > Actinomycetota > Actinomycetes > Mycobacteriales > Micromonosporaceae > Actinoplanes. The sequence continues at coordinate 79,997 of NZ_JAOSZE010000003.1, read as the reverse complement.
GTGGCCGCGCTCGGCGAGGAGTACCGCACCAGCACCCGCCGGCGCAGCGCCGACCACCTCGTGGAGATCGTGGTGGGCGCCGGGACGCTGCGCGAGCGGCTGCGCGACCTGCAGGACTCGGCGCGCGAGGAGATCCTCTGGTTCTCCCGGGCCAACCCGCTGGCCATGCCGGGGCCGGTGAACACCGAGGAGAAGGCCGCTCTGGCCCGTGGTGTCCGATATCGGGCGATCTACGAGCGGGCGCTGCTGGAGAAGCCGGCCGAGCTGGCGGGCATTGTCGAGGCGGTGAGCTGGGGCGAGCAGGCGCGGGTGCTGCCGCTGCTGCCGGTCCGGCTCGCCGTGGCCGACCGGGAGCTGGCCATCTGCCCGCTCGTGCCGGACGCGGAGTGGGCCGTCGCCGAGCCGACCGCCGCGGTGGTCCGCTCGAGCGAGCTGCTGGCCGCGCTGGTCGCGCTCTTCGAGAGCTACTGGGATCGGGCCACCCCGCTGGGCGGCGGCGAGGGCGCCGACGAACCGGACAAGCTGCTGCTCTCGCTGGTCGTGGCCGGCATGCCGGACAAGTCCATCGCCACCCACCTCGGGGTGAGCAAGCGGACCGTGCAGCGCCGGCTCGACCGGATGATGGGGGTGTTCGGCGTCGACAGCCGGGCGGGGCTGGCCTTCCAGGCGGCCAAGCGCGGCTGGCTCTAGCTTGCGCTTCAACCCTCCGAGCGTCGCGCAGGATCGCTACGGGCGAGGTTCGCCACGGCACCGCTGGGGCGTTATTCCGCGGTCTTCGCGTCGTAGGTCAGCAGGGCGATCTGGACCCGGTTGTTGAGGTCCAGTCGGGTGAGGATCCGTGACACATGGGCCTTCACCGTCGGTAGGGCCAGATGCAGTTCCCGCGCGATCTCTGCGTTGGAGCGTCCCCGCCCGACCGCCAGGGCGACCTCTCGTTCCCGTTCGCCCAGTAACGCCAGGCGTGCCCGGGCATCGGCTTTCCGAGCATCGTGGCCTGAGCCGCCCGTCACCTGCTCGATGAGCCGGCGGGTGACCGCGGGAGAGAGCACCGGGTCTCCGGCGGCGGCCGTCCGGATGGCGGTGACGATGTCCTGCGGCGGGGTGTCCTTGAGGAGGAACCCGGCAGCGCCCGCGCGCAGCGCGCCGAGGACGTGAGCGTCGGTGTGGAAGGTGGTCAAGACCAGTACTTCTGGAGCCTCGGGTCGGGACCGGAGCGTCTCGGTGGCGGTCAGCCCGTCGACTCCGGGCATGCGGATGTCCATCAGCACCAGGTCGGGTCGGTGCGCGGCGACCAGTGCGGGAACCTGCGCACCGTCGGCGGCTTCCGCGACGACCTGGATGTCGGGGGCGCCGCCGAGCATCATGCGCAGCCCGGCCCGCACGATCGCGTCGTCGTCGACGAGCAGGACCCGGATCACGCGCGGTTGCTCCTTCTCACCCGCGCCCTGCGGCAGACGCGGTTTCCGTCGCCGGCCAGGGTAGCCATGCGCACACCCGGAACCCGCCGTCAGCCGGGCCGGCCGTCAGCTCACCGCCTGCCAGTCGAGCCCGTTCGACCAACCCGATCAAGCCTTGCCCCCCGCCTCTGCTCGCGCCGGCGTCCCGGGCTGCTGCGCCGGACGGCAACGGATTGTGGACCTCGATTGTCAGCCTGCGCGCCGGGTTCCCGGTCACCCGCACCACGACCGCCGTGCCGGGGGCGTGCTTGCGGGCGTTGGTCAGCGCTTCCTGCACGATTCGGTATGCCGTGCGGCCGACAAGCGGCGGTGGGGCCGGCTCGTCCGGTGGCCCGACCAGTTCTACCCGGCCGCCCGTGGCCTGGGCCTCTGATACGAGCCGGGGCAGGTCCGCAAGTTCCGGTTGTGGGCGCTCGCTGTCCGTAGGCGCCGCGCACAACACTCCGATGACTTCGGCCAGGTCTCGCAGGGCGCAGTGGGCGCTTTCCCGGATCACTCCGGCGGCCCGAGCGATCTCTGCCCGGGGCGCGTTCCGATTGAATTCAAGTGCCCCGGCGTGCACGCTCAGCAGCGACAGTCGATGCCCGAGCACGTCGTGCATCTCGCGGGCGATCTCCTCCCGCACCTCGCGCCGCGCCCGCTCGGCCCGCAACTCGGCGTCGGCCTCGGCCAGTTCCGCGCGCTCGCGCAACGACGCGATCAACTGCTGCCGGGAACGGCGAAACAGCCCCCACCCGATCGCCCCGGCGATGAGTGCGAAGTAGGTCAACCCCGACCCGGCCCGATCTTCGGGCAGCTGGTCCATCCGCCACAGGAAGAGGGGTAGCGGCGCGAAGGCCAGCGCCGCTACCCCCGCCGTTGTCCGCCACGGACGGGTCGCGGCCACCGTGAACACCGCCACCAGCGTCGGACCCGTCAGGTAATGCGTCTGAGTGCCCGCCACCAGCAGCACCACCGCGAGCGGCACCGCCCAACGCCGCCGCCACAGCACCGCCGCGCACCCCACCCCGCCGACCACCTGATCGACCGCCCGCCACACCGGACCGCTGCCCTCACCGACCGGCATAGACTGCGAACTCACGGCGGCGAAGCAGGCAGCGAACAGGAGCAACCCGAGATCAGCGGCCCAGTCCCGGCCCGTGCGGTGCATCCGGCGCATGCCGGCAAATCTACGAGAGCCCCGCCCGCGACCGAACGTCCAAACCGTAACGAGATACTTAAGGACGACTGCCGGCCGTCAACCGCCAACTTCCGTCACGGTGTGCCAGTCCCAAGCTCGATCCGCCGCCCGACCCTGTCGGCCTACCGTCGCCCCATGACCACCAACACCCCAAAGCGCCCTCTGGCGGCCCTGTCGGGCGTGCTCTGCTTCGTCCTGGTCGTCGGCGGCGTCAGCGGCCTCCTGCACGAGTGGTTCGGCTGGATCCGCTTCATGGGCTTCGTCCGGTTCTTCGTCCCGGATGGCTATGAAATCTATGGCTACGTCATCATGACCGCCCTCGGCCTCGCGGTGGGCGTGGCCGGCGACGCGCTGACCCGCCGCCCCCGGCGATGAACCACGAACCGCTGGCACTCACTGCTGACCGGGTCCACTGACGGTTGGCTACCGGCAACGCACCGCACGCGCGGATGCGTTGTTCGAGCTGACCGAGGCGTTGTTGTGTACTGACGGGCCGGTCAAGACCCTGGTGGGTGCCGGCCGCGCATACTCAGCTGCGCTTGGCCCGGCCCCTCGCGCAGGATCTACGCCCGCCGTGGGAGCGCCCGGTGCCGCCGGAGCGGCTCACCCCGGCCCGGGTGCGGCGGGGGTTCGGAACCTGCGCGCGACCAGCGCCTCACCAGCGCGTGCACCGAAACCGAGTCATCCCGGCCCCGGACAGCCGTCCGGTTCCCGCAACCGACACACCGCGACCCGTCACGACGTGGGACTCGCCCTGGTCACCGGCAACGCCCATCAACGACCGGCCCACCACCAGAAGGGCACCAAGCCGCGCCGCACGGGTTAAGCGCAAGCTAAGGCCGCCCGGCCGCACCGCGCCCCGCACCGGTGCCGCCCGCGGGGGCTGCGGACGGTCGTCGTTGGTGCGAGGCGGTGTCGCCCGCGCTGCTGGGGTAATTGGCGCGGGCGGGTGCGGCCGGGGACCTCTGCGGCCCTGGGGGGCAGCGGTTCAAATTTTGAAGAACATTGGCACTTCGCCAACAGTCCCCGAGCATGCCGCAGAAGCGCCATGGCGTGATGTGGACATCCCGTTCAATGCGTCCAGCGGATAAAACGGTCGAACATCTCGGCCGGCGGCCCGATCGGCTGGTCGCCGAAGGCGTTGTCCAGCTGCGCCCACATGTGCGTGGCGAGGGCGGCCTTGTCCATCCGTGCCGCCAGGTGGTGGCGCGCCGCGGCGCAGGGCCATGGGTTGCCGCAGGACCGGCAGCACCACGACGGCCGGTCGGGGAGATGGTCGGTCGCCACGCCGTCAGTTTGCGCGCGCATTTTTTACCGGTCAACTACGCAACGATGGCCGTGTCACCGCGAAGAGTGATCCCGCCGCATCGATCGGGCACAATGCCGCCGTGGACAGTCCTACGTTCGTACGGTTCCAGCTCGGCGCCCAGCTACGCCGGCTGCGCGACGAGGCCAAGGTGCCGACCGAGCGGGCAGCCGACGTCATCGAGGTGTCCGCGAGCACGCTGCGGCGGATCGAGTCGGGCCGGGTCGGCATCAAGGGCCCGGCGCTGACCGCGCTGCTCAACGAGTACGGCGTACAGGACGCCGAGCTCCGCGAGACGCTGCTGTCGATGGCCCGGGAGGGCAAGCGGCGGGGCTGGTGGGCCAAGTTCGGCGATCTGCCCCCGGCCTACCGGCAGTACATCGGCCTCGAGTCGGCCGCCGACCGGATGCAGAACTTCGAGACGATCGTGGTGCCCGGCCTGCTGCAGACCGAGGCGTACGCCCGGGCCATGACGAACTCGGACGCGTTCCGGCCCACCCCGGCCGCGATCGAGCGGCGGGTCACGGTCCGGATGGAGCGGCAGAAGCTGATCAAAGAGGGCCGGCTCCGGCTCATCGCGGTCATGGACGAGGCGGTGCTGCACCGGCAGATCGGCGGCCCGCAGGTGATGCACGACCAGCTCGCCGCGCTGCTGGGCGCCGCCGAGCTGTGGAACGTCACGCTCCAGGTGATCCCGTTCCGCGAGGGGGCGTACGCGTCGATGCTCTCCTCCTTCGCGATCCTCAGCTTTCCCGACCACGAAGGAGTGGTTTACATCGAGGGTCTGACCGGAGACCTCTACGCTGAGGGTGCCGACGTCGACCGATGCACGACCGTCTTCAACGACCTGAGGTCGTCCGCGCTGTCGCCGTCCGAGTCGACCTCGATGATCAAGCAGATCCGCGATGCGGAGCAGCAAGCTTAGGAGTCAGGATGCTCGACCAGACTTGGCACAAGAGCACGCGCAGCGGCAGCAACGGCCAGTGCGTCGAGGCGCGCCGGATGGGCGACACGATCCAGCTGCGGGACAGCAAGGACCGCTCGGGCCCGATACTTTCCTTCCCGCTCGGCGTGTGGACGGCGTTCACCGAGGGCGTGAAGGACGCGGAGTTCGACCACTAGTCATCAGGGGGATTCGCCCGGTCCGGACCGATCGGTCAGCGGCAGCACGACCGTGCGCAGCGGCGGGAACCCGTTGAAGCCGACCGAGGCGTAGGTCGCGGTGTACGCGCCGGTGCCGTGGATCTGCACGAGGTCGCCCGGGCGCAACGCCATCGGCAGCTCGTACGTCGTGTTCTGGTAGAGGATGTCGACGCTGTCGCAGGTCGGGCCGGCCAGCACGACGGGGCCGGTGCGGGCGCCGTCGTGCGGGGTGGTCAGCCGGTACCGGATCGCCTCGTCCTCGGTCTCGGCCAGGCCGCCGAAGCGCCCGACGTCGAGGTAGACCCAGCGCGGCTCGTCCGCGTACGACTTGCGGGAGACCAGCACCACCTCGGTGTGCAGCACCCCGCACGGCGCCGCGATGTAGCGGCCCGGCTCGATCATCAGGCTCGGCCGGTGCGCCGGGAAGTGCTGGTCGACGGCGGCGCCGATCGCGGCCGCGTACGCCGGGATGGGTTTCGCCGGCGCGAGATAGTCCACCGGGAAGCCGCCGCCGCAGTTGAGCAGCCGCAACGCGATCCCGTCCGCACGCAGCCGGGCATACAACGCGGCCGCCTCGGCGATGCTCGGCTCCCAGCGGCCCGGGTCCAGCTGCTGGGAGCCGACGTGGAAGCAGATCCCGGCCGGGTCGAGGCCGTTGCGGGCGGCCCAGCGGATCAGGTCGGCGGCCATCTCGGGGGCACAGCCGAACTTGCGGCTCAGCGGCCAGCGCGCGCCCTTGCTGGAGGCGAGCACCCGGCAGATGACGGTCGCGCCGGGCGCGTGCTCGGCGAGCTTCTCCACCTCGCCGAGGCTGTCGAAAGCGAAGACCCGGACACCCCGGCCGTACGCGTACGCAATGTCCTCGGCCTTTTTGATGGTGTTCCCGAACGACAGCGAGGACGGGTCGGCGCCCGCGTCGAGACAGAGATCGACCTCGTTGCGGCTGGCCACGTCGAAGTGGCTGCCGGCCTCGACCAGCTCGCGCACCAACAGCGGCTCGGGGTTGGCCTTGACCGCGTAGTAGACCGGGACGCCGGGGAAGGCCGCGGCGATCCGGCGATACTGGTCGACCGCGACGGCGATGTCGATGAGCAGGTACGGGGTGTCCACCATCCAGCCTCCGAAGGAGACGATGCCATCCCCGCCGAGCTTACGGTGACCGGACGTCCCTCGATCGAGTGACGTCCGCCGATCCCGATCTTGCTCCCGAAAGTGTCGTACCCCCGGTCTAGCGTCGTGCCCATGACAACTCTCGAAGGTCGCACCAGGTCGGCCCTGCTGGTCATCGACGTGCAAAATTCCGTCGTGAGCGAGGCGCACGACCGCGACCGGATCCTGGCCACCATCGCCGAGGTCGTCGACAAGGCCCGCGCCGCCGAGGTGGATGTGGTGTGGGTGCAGCACAGCGACGACCACATGACGATCGGCAGCGACGGCTGGCAGATCGTTCCCGAGCTCAGCCGCGCCGAGAGCGAGCCGCTGATCCGCAAGACCTATGGCGACTCCTTCGAGGCGACCGACCTCGAGTCGGTGCTGGCCGCGCGGCAGATCGGGCACCTGTACGTGTCGGGAGCCTCGTCCGACGCCTGCATCCGGTCCACGTTGCACGGCGCATTCACCCGCGGCTACGACACGACGCTCGTCTCCGACGCGCACACCACGGGCGACCTGCGGTCGTACGGCGCGCCCGCGCCCGGCGAGGTGATCGCCCACACCAACCTGTACTGGCAGTACACGTCCGCCCCCGGGCGCACGGCCGGCACGGTCACCGCCGCCGACATCGACTTCAAACCCTGACCGCTGCGGGCGGCTCGGTAACCCGGCACACGCCCGACCGCTGAGGGGCAGCTCGGCCGCCCGCACACGCCCGACCCTCTGCGGGAGGTGAACCTCCCGTGCCCCGGGCGGCGTTTGGGGGGCATGACCAACCCGCTGGTGGCACCGACCGTGGACGTCCCGGTCAGTCCTTGGGCGGGTGTCTGGCTGGCCGACGACGTGGAATCCATCCGCGGCGCCGTCCAGGACCGCAGCTGGGCGGAGCTCTCCGTGGCCGGCGCGTCGGCGAGCCTGGACGTGCTCGCCTTCGTGGCCGACCCGTTCGGTTCGCTGCTCCAGTACGGCATCGCCTGGATGATCGAGCACGTCCGCCCGCTCGCCGAGGCGCTCGACTGGCTGGCCGGCGACCCGGCCGCCGTCGCCGCCCAGACCCAGACCTGGCGCAACGTGGCCGGCGCCCTGCGCGACAACAGCGACGACCTGATCCGCGCGGTCCGCTGGGACACCACCGACTGGGAGGGCGAGGCCGGCGACGCGTACCGAGCCTGGTCGGCCAACCAGCAGAACACCATCACCGCACTGGCCCACGCCGCCGACACGATGGCGGTGATGACCGACGCCGCCGCCACGCTGATCGCCGGCGTACGCCAGATGGTCCGCGACGCCATCGCGGTCGTGGTCGCCCACCTGATCGACTACGCGATCGAGGAGCTCGCCAGCCTGGGCGCAGCCACCGCGGTGGTAGCCAACCAGGCGGCCGCCCTGTGCGCCGCTTGGTCCGACCGCATCTCCCGCTGGATCCGCGACCTGCTCGCCAGCCTGCGCAACCTGGCCACCCTCGGCGACCGCCTCAAGGAAGCCCTCGAAGCGATCAAGACGCTCCTCCGCCGCCTCACCGGAAGCGGCGACGGGATCGGCGGAGCGGGCGGCGGCTTCACCAGACCGTCCGGCAAGCCCGACCCCGGTCGCCAGCCTCGCGGCCGTCGCACCGATGCGCATCCGATCAAGAAGGCCGATCGGGGACTGCGCCGGGAGAACGAGGCGGCCGACGTTCTGGCCGCGCAGGGATTCGACGTCGAGCAGAACCCGCCGCCGAATGCCTACGGCAAGAAGCCCGACTATCGGATCGAGGGCGAGTACTTCGACTGCTACGCACCGAGCACCAGCGACTTGGATAACATCCGGGACCAGATCAGCGATAAGGTCAAGTCGAGGCAGGCGGACAGAATCGTCCTGAATCTCGATGATTGTCCGCGCTCCCTCACCGACATCAGGGGTGTGCTGATGCGTAAGCCGGTGACGGGGCTCAACGAGATCCTCGTCATCCAGGGCGGCGAGATCGTGCGATTCTTCCCGTTCTCCTGAGGAGGTGGCCGACCGTGGCCTTGGAGTATGTCTACTACGGTGCCGCCGACCTCGGGGCAGGCGAACTGCACTCGATGCTCGCCGGGCTGCTCGACGGAACGGTCGTGGACGACATCACGGTCGAGCGGGACGGGCTCAGCGTTGCCTCGTGGCGGGAGACGCCGGGTGAGGAGGCGCGAGCGGCGAGCCTGTTCGGGTTTACGCACCGGATCACCGCCATCTTCCGCTTCCAGAATCTGCGGCGTGAGCTCGAAGACCAAAACACCGCGGTGATGATCGGGTGCGTCCTGGGAATTCTGCAACGGACCGGCGCCGACGGCGTGTTGCTCTTCAACGGCGAGGAAGCCGTGCTGCGCTGTGTGGATGGCAAGGCCGTCTTTTCGGACGACTGGGACTGGGGCGATTCTGCCGAGGTCACGGCCATCCGATCAGGACACCGGGTCGCTCGGCTTGTGCAGCCGCTTCTTTGATTGGTCTGTGACGGCGGCGCGACGGCTTTCGATATCCGCTGTGGCGGCTTGCATTGCTCGGGGTGGGCCCAGGGCCTCGGCCAACGGGCGCCAGATGAGGGTCTGGCAGGGGATTGTCTCGAAGGTGCGTTCGCCGGCGTGGATGCGTAGGAACCAGCGGCACAGGGCGAAGTCGGGTTCGAGCGCGGTGATTTCGGCCAAGGGGATGCGGTAGCGGCGGGTGATCCAGTGCTGGGTCACGGCCTCGTCGTCGACCTCGGTGCGGACACGCCGGCTCAGGATCAGGAAGGCCGCGAAGGCCGAGAGCGGGACCAGGATCACGAAGGCGGTGGCGATCGAGTCGATGCCGGGGTTTCGGTATGCCTGGCTCAGCGCCGGGAAGGCCATGGCCGCGGTCAGCGCCAGCAGGAAAACGGCGCCCACCTGCCAAGGGCGGTGGCGGTAGACGCGGGGCGGCATGGGTCCATGGTCGCGGATGGGCGCTAGTGATCAGCTCGCCCGAGGACCTTACCTATGACGCGGGTCACAGGCTAGATTCATGGAAAGTGATCGATTGGCTGCGCGACCGACAGTTGGGTGGCTGACATGCTGGCTGATCAGTTCAGGATCGTGACCGACCCGGTGGCCAACTCGCTGGCGCTGTCGGCCATTTTTGCGGTGTTGCCGCTTCTTACGTTGTTCGTGTTGCTCGGGGCGTTGCGCGTGCGGGCCTGGCTCGCGGGCGTCATCTCGCTGGTCGTCAGCCTGCTGGTGGCGATCATCGTGTATTCGATGCCGGTCGGGCAGGCGCTGCTGTCGGCCACCGAAGGGGCGGCGTTCGGGTTCTTCCCGATTCTGTGGATCGTGCTGAATGCAATCTGGGTCTACAACCTGACGGTGGTGAGCGGGCACTTCGACGTGTTGCGGCGGTCGATGGCTCGGGTCAGCCCGGACATGCGGATTCAGGCGATCATCGTGGCGTTCTGTTTCGGGGCGCTGCTCGAGGCGCTTGCCGGGTTCGGGACGCCGGTGGCGGTCACCGTGGTCATGCTGATGGCGCTGGGTTTCCCGCCGGTTCGGGCGGCGGCGGTGGCGCTGATCGCCAATACCGCGCCGGTGGCGTTCGGGGCGTTGGCCACGCCGATCGTCACGCTCGGGACGGTCACGTCGGGGGCCTCGGACGATCCGCGGCTGAACACCGACACGCTGGGGGCGATGGTCGGTCGGCAGACGCCGGTGCTGGCGTTGATCGTGCCGCTGATCCTGGTTGCGGTGATCGACGGGCGGCGGGGGATGCGGCAGACCTGGCCGGCGGCGGCGGTGGCGGGAGTGGTGTTCGCGGTGGCGCAGTTCGCGGCGAGCAACTACATCTCGGTGCCGCTGACCGACATCGTCGCGTCGCTGGCGTCGGCGGCGGCCGTGGTGTTGCTGCTGCGCATCTGGCAGCCGTCGGAGGTGCCGGCGCTACACGAGCCGGCGGTGGCGACGGTCGGCGCGGTGGCGACGGGCGATGCGGGGATCGGCCGGAACGGGTCGGCGGAGGCGAGCACGCCGGGCAGCCGGCCGACAGAAGGGGCGGAGATCGGATCCCGGCCGCCAGAAGGGGCGGGGACCGGAACCCGGCCGCCAGAAGGGGCGGGGACCGGATCCCGGCCGCCAGAAGGGGCGGGGACCGGGCGCCGCGGTGCCGGAGGCACTGACGGGGCGGCGAGCTCCACGGGGGACGATGCAGAGATCTCGGGCAGCACCGACGGTGACTCTCCTGCGGTCGGGAACGGGGTCGACGCGTACGGTCAAAGCAGCGCAACCCTCGATCAGCGCGACCCGCCCGCGGAGATCGCCCGCGCCTACGCCCCGTATCTGATCGTGATCTTGCTGTTCTCGATCGTGAACCTTGGGCCGGTCAAGGCCGCCCTCGCCAAGGAGCCGTGGACCACCGTGTTCGGGTGGCCGGGACTGCATGTGCTGAGCGCGAGCGGCAAGCCGGTGTCCTCGACCAACTTCACGTTCGGATGGCTGCCCGCGGCCGGCACCCTGATGATCATTGCGGGGATCCTGACCGCGATCGTGCTGAAGGTGCGGCCGGGGCAGGCGATCAGGGCGTACGGCGATACCTATTGGACGCTGCGGCACGCGATCGTGACCGTGATGGCGGTGCTGGCGCTCGCCTACGTCATGAACCAGTCCGGGCAGACCAACACGCTCGGCGCGTTCCTGGCGCAGGCGGGCAGCTTCTTCGTCTTCCTGTCGTCGATTCTCGGCTGGATCGGGGTGGCCGTGACCGGATCGGACACGTCGTCGAACGCGCTGTTCGGGGCCCTGCAGGTGCAGACCGCGACGAAGGCCGGGCTCGATCCGTTGCTGCTGGCCGCCGCGAACTCGTCGGGCGGCGTGCTCGGCAAGATGATCAGCCCGCAGAACCTGGCGATCGCCGCGGCGGCGGTGGGGATGGCCGGCCGGGAGGGCGACATCTTCCGGAAGGTCGTCGCCTGGAGTGCCGTCCTCCTGGCCCTCATGTGCGTGCTGGTCACCCTGCAGGGCACCCCGGTGCTGAGCTGGATGATCCCGTCCTAGCGGCGGGACACCCCCAGCGTGGTGAGGCGGATGCCCTCCGGTGCGTTCGCCTCGCCGCCGTCGCTGGTCACGGCGAGCGCGACGGTGTTGCGGCCGCGCGGGTCGAGCACCCCGGTCGGCAGCGCGAACGTGTGCTGCGGGCCGACGTCGGCGATGTATTGGCCCATGTTCCAGCCGTTCACGAAGATCAGCACGCGGTAGTGCCGGGAGTTGTGGGGTACGGACGGGTCTCCGATGGTCAGCCCGAGCGACGCGTCGACGTCCGCCGGGATGTGCAGGTCAAAAGTCGTCCGATACCACGCCGTACCCGAAATAGCGGAATCGTCGGGTAGCGAGCGCGTCGACCAGGAGCGGTCGCGGAAACCGGGAAGCGACCAACCGTTCCGCTCGCCGTACAGGCCGCCGTTGTTGAGCGGGCCACGCATCGGATCGACGCTCGCCGCGCCCTGGATTCGCCAGGTCACCGCCGAGGGCACCACGCCGTCGAAGGTCGCCCCGATCACCCCGCGCCCCTCCTTGTGCGCGTCGTTGACCCCGCCGTCCTCGTTGTGCCCGTCGTTCCGCACCATGATCGACAGCGTGTGCGGGCCGGCGACCTGCAGCGCGGACGGGATCGCGAAGGTGTCGTTGCCGCGGGTCGGCGGCGCGGCGACCCCGCTCGGTATCTGACGCTGCCCGAGGTAGGTGCCGTCCAGCCAGGCCTGGATCAGGCCCGCGCCACCGCCGCCCCAGTCGACGCTCACCGCGGCCGGCGCTGTGCCGTCGAAGTGCCCGCGATACCAGACGTCGCCGTGGTGGAAGCCGTAGTCGTCGGCGGTGAGCACGACCTGCCCGGCCGGCGGCTTCGTGGTGCTGTTGGTGACGGTCAGGTCGGCCGTGCGCCAACCGCTGTCGTCGAACCCGGGCGCCGCCTCCGGCGACTCCGCCGCATACCGCCAGGTGGTCAGCTCCGGCAGGGTGATCTGCCGCGGCCCCGCCAGATTGCGTACGGCGACCAGCCCGCCCCCGACCGCAGGACGAACCGCCACCGGCCGCCCGTTCCAGGTGACCAGGCACGCCGCCGGGGCGCCCCAGATCTCCAGGGGTGCGGCCGCCGTGGTGTCCCCGGTCAGCGCCAGCCGCCCATCGTGCACCCGCGCCGTCCGCACCAACTGGGGACCCCGGACCAGCAGATCGTCGACCCGCCAGAACTGGGCCGCGGTGTCCTCGTCGGCGATCAGCAGGGTCAGCGCGGGCCGGTCCGCAGCCGTGATGCGTACGCGAATGAGCCCGTGATGGGAGTAGGAAAGCTTCAGATCGCCGGCCGTCGGGTCATAGTCGGCGGTAGCCGCCCCGTCGAGCACGTCGACGGTCGGCGACGACGGGTAGCGCAGCACGGTCTCGCCCGCCTCGCCGTCCCGCCCGTGCAGCAACGCCACCCCGCGCAGGTGCGTCTCGATCTCCGACGTCGAGTAGACGAGGTGGTTGCCGGCCAGGTCGTAGTCGGCGACCAGCGTCTTGGCGTCCTGCCCGTGCAGCCGCAGCGGCACGGTGTACGACCCGTCCACGGTGGAGATCGGGAAGGTGAAGCTGTCGTCGGTGGTCGCACTGGACGGGCTGTGCACCGCGAAGTAGAAGTTCGTGCCGGTCTCGGCGTTGACCGTGTGCTCGATCCGCACCGCCGCCGACGAGGACGGCACGTCGGCGCCCTTGTCCACCTTCGTCAGCGGCGCCACGCTCTGCACGAAGTAACCGAGCGTCTTCAGCGTCTGCGCCTTGGCGCGCAGCTGCCGCCCCTCGTCGATCGCCGCGCCGTAGTCGTACGAGCTGTACACGACCGGCGCCGGCAGCCAGCCCCAGGAGGTGCCGCCGGAGACCATGTAGAAGTTCTGCACGGTGAGCCGGTTGGCGATGTTGGTGCCGTAGAAGACCCGCTCGTAGCCGGGGCCCTGACGGATCGCGGTGCACGGGTACGTGCCGACGCTCCCCCAGTAGTCGAACCAGCCGCCACCGAACTCGGCCACGAAGCCGGGCGTGGCGTTCGAGGCGGAGGCGCCGCCCTTCGCGCCGCCGGCGCCCTGAATTCCCCAGTCGGGCGCGTTGTTGGGCGAGCCGACGGTGCCGTCGGTGTGGCAGGTGCCGCCGGGGTAGCCGTCGAACGCGTACAGGTCGACCGGACCGGGGACCGTGCCGGGCACGGTCGACGACGCGGGCACCCAATAGCCGTTGCGACCCTTGTCGTTGTGGAAGATCGGGACCTGGATGCCGTCGGCGCGAGCCTTGTCGTACAGGTGCTGCAGGTAGTTGCGCTGCGAGGTGCCGGTCGAGGCCAGCTCGTTCTCGATCTGGTACAGGATCACCGAGCCGGTGCCGTTGCTGAGCTGGTGCCGGGCGATGATCGCGTCGATCGCGGACTGCCACTCGTCGGTGGCGGCCAGGTAGTCGGGGGCGTCGCTGCGGGCCTTGCCGGCCTGGGTGGCGAGCCACGCCGGGAAGCCGCCGCCGTCGGCCTCGGCGTTGATGTACGGGCCGGGGCGGGCGATCACGTAGAGCCCGGCCTCGTCGGCGATGTCGAGCAGCCGGTCCATGTCGCGGACGCCGGTGAAGTCGTACTCGCCGGGCGCCGGGGAATGGTAGCCCCAGTCGAAGTAGACGGAGACGGTGTTGAAGCCGATCGCCTTCATCTTCTGCAGGACGTCGCGCCACAGGGCGGGGCTGGGCAGCCGGAACGGGTGCATCTCGCCGGACCAGACGAAGGTCCGCCGCCCATCGATGATCATGGAGTATTGGTCGAAGGCGACGGAGTGTGCAGTCTTCCTGTCGGTTACGGGCGGTGGCGCGGCCTGGGTCGGCGTCGAGGCGGACCCGAACCCCAGGACCGCCACCGTGAAGGCCGCCAGGAAAGCCCTTACCCTGTCGAAGCGCATCGATACATGCTGATCGCCCCGGTGGCGCGCCGTCAAGCGATCGTTGACATCGATGCACGCCGATGAAAGGGTACGGGCACCGGTGTACGCGTGTCGCCGACCCGGCACGCCCGGCCACCAGCACGGCGGCGGGCGATCCCCTGCCGCCACCAAGCAGAAGGGATCCCCCCATGCGTCTCCGTCGGGCTTTCGCCTTGGGTGCCGCCGCCGTCGCGGCCGCTACCGGCGTGATCGCCGGGCCTGCCCCGGCCCAGGCCGCTCCAGCCCAGGCCGCCCCGGCCCAGGCCGCCGCCCCAGCCCCGGCCCTCGCGGCCACCACGCTCGCCTCGACCATCGCGCTGAGCAACTGCTCCGCCTCGCTCGTGCGCTACCCCAGCTCGGTCAGCAGCGACCGGGCCATGATGCTCACCAACGGGCACTGCTACGAGGGCGGCTTCCTCAGCGCCGGCCAGGTGCTGCAGAACAGGAGCAGCAGCCGGTCGGGCACACTGCTGAACTCCAGCGGCCGCTCGCTCGGCACGGTCCGCGCCGACCGCGTGCTGTACGCGACGATGACCGGCACCGACGTCACCCTGTACCGGCTCACCTCCACCTACGCCACCCTGAGCAGCCGCTACGGCGCCACCGCGCTGACCATCTCGGCCGGCCACCCGGCCGCCGGAGCGAGCATCGCCATCCCGTCCGGGTACTGGAAAGAGATCTGGAACTGCAAGATCGACAGCTTCGTGGGCACGCTCCGCGAGGACGTGTGGACCTGGCACGACTCGGTCCGGTACGACGCCGCCTGCGACACGATCCACGGCACCTCGGGCTCCCCGCTCGTGGACGCGTCCTCGGGCCAGATCGTCGGGATCAACAACACCGGCAACGACGACGGCGAGATGTGCACTCTCGACAACCCGTGCGAGGTCGACGCCAACGGCGTCACGCATGCCTACCAGGGACAGAGCTACGGCCAGGAGACGTACTGGTTCACGACATGTCTGAACTCGGCCCGGACGATTGATTTGTCCATCTCGGGGTGTCTTCTGACCAAACCGGCATCCTGACTCGTCCGAACGGACGAATCGCCGCAGGTCCGGCACCTTATTTTTGCCGGAATACATTTCTCGGAATCGAAATATCGCACGTCCTTTTCACCTAATCGTGTTTGCGTTTCCGCACGGACAAATGCCGCATTTTTCCTATGATCTTCACATCGGCAATATCCGGACACGAAGAGGTGAATCGATGAATAAAGCAACGCGGATGCTGGTGATGACCGGAATGGCGGTTGTCGCTGCGGCGACGTTCAGCGCGGGCCCGGCGATGGCCGACACGGCCGCGCCGGCCCCGACCCAGCACAAGGTCACCACCCAGAGCCAGACCACCACGGAGAACACCAAGAACTGGGGTCCCGGCTGGGGTCCCGGCGGGTCGCGGGTCGTCGGGTACTTCAGCAACCCGTTCACCTGCAACCAGGTCGGCCGCAACGGCATCTGGACGCACCGCTGGGACTACTACAACTGCTACCCGGTTCCCTTCGGCTTCGGCGGAAACTGGGCGCTGCGGGTGACCTGGCACCGCTTCGGCTTCCCCGGCCACGGCTGGTTCGGCGGCCCCGGCTGGGGCGGCCCCGGCATCGGCGGCTTCGGCGGCCCGGGCTGGAACCGGCACTGATCCGTCGCGACCGGCGCGGGGCCGCCCCCATCGGGGGCGGCCCCGCGCCGCATTTCCCGGGGAAATTGCCCGGAAATCTCCAGGCCAAAAGCGATGTGCATTGACAGCCTTCGTTATCGGACGCAATATTGGGAGCGCTCCCAAACCCCCAATTCGTCCCCTGGAGAGCCATGCCATCCGCGATCCCCCGCCGCGCCGCGCTGGGCGCCGCCCTGCTCGCCGCCACCGCCCTGGCCGCGCCACCGGCGCAGGCCGCACACGCCGCCACGACCCCCGTCACCGCCCTGGCCGCGCCACCGGCGCAGGCCGCCTACGCCGCCACCACCCCCGTCACCGTCACCGTGAACGCCCGGGCCGGCCTGGCCACCGTCCCGGCCACCGCGCTCGGCGTCAACGACGCCATCTGGGACACCACGCTCGGCACCAACGCGGTCGCCGACCTGCTCGGCGCCGCCGGCGTCAAGATGATCCGATACCCCGGCGGGTCCTACGCCGACATCTACCACTGGGAGACACACACCGCTCCCGGCGGCTACGTCGCCCCGAACACCGACTTCGACACGTTCATGGCCTCGGCGCGCCGGACGGGCGCCGAGCCGATGATCATCGCGAACTACGGCACCGGCTCGGCCGACGAGGCCGCCGGCTGGGTCCGGTACGCGAACGTCACCAAGAAGTACGGCGCGAAGTATTGGACCATCGGCAACGAGAACTACGGCAACGGCCACTACGGCTCCTCCTGGGAGGCCGACGACCACGCCGACAAAAGTCCCGCCCAGTACGCGGCCGAGGTGATCGCGTACGCCGACGCGATGAAGGCGGTCGACCCGACGATCAAGGTGGGCGCCGTGCTCACCATGCCGGCGAACTGGCCGGACGGGCTGGTCGGCGGCGGCGACGCGGGCACCTGGAACCAGGTGGTGTTGCAGGCCGCCGGCCCGCACATCGACTTCGTCGACGTGCACTGGTACCCGGGCGGCGGCAGCGCGGCCGAGGCGATCGGCAAGACGCAGTACCTGGACGACTCGATGTACCTGCTGCGCGATCAGATCAACAAGTACGGTGGCGCGAACGCGAGCCGGATCGGGATCAGCCTCACCGAGACGAACGTCGGGGTCGGACAGAACACCCAGCCCGGGGCGATCTTCCTGGCCGACGCGTACAGCAGCCTGATCGCCAACGGCGTCTTCACCGTGCAGTGGTGGAACGTGCACAACGGCATCGGCACGCCGTCGACCGTGGCCGGGCAGACCGACTACAACGACTTCGGGCTGCTCTCCAGCGGAACGTGCACAGGCGACGGCACGGTCTGCGAGCCGCCGCTGAACACGCCGTTCGCGCCGTACCACGCGCTCAAGCTGATGTCCTCGTTCGTGCACCCGGGCGACCAGATGGTCCAGGCCTCGGCCGACAACGCGCTGGTCACCGTGCACGCGGCGCGCCGGCCGAACGGCGATCTCGGGGTGCTGCTGGTCAACAAGGACCCGGATGCCTCGCACGACGTTGCCCTGAACTACCGGGGCTACACCCCGTCGGCCGCGGCGCCGACGGTGCTGACCTACGGCAACGGCGACACCGCGGTGCACGAGGGCAGCGCGAGCACGCTGCCGCCGTACTCGCTGACGCTCTTGACCTTGCACCCCGGCACGAGCAACGCGGCGGCGCCGAACGCGCCCGGCGCCCCGAGCGCCTCGGCGGTCACCGAGCGCGGCGCGACGATCTCCTGGCCGGCCGTGAGCCGCGCCGCGAAGTACGAGGTCTACCGGGCGAACGGCGCGATCAGCGAGCAGCTCGGCGAGACGACCGGCACCTCGTTCACGGTGGGCAACCTGCAGCCGGGCAAGCGGTACACGGTCAACGTGCTCGCCCGGGACGCGGCCGGTCGCCTCTCCTGGTCCTCGCCGCCGCTGACCTTCACCACCGGCGCGCCCGCCACCAGCACGTGCACGGTGAAGTTCGCGGACGTCAACGACTGGGGCAACGGCTACGTCGCGCAGGTCGACATCACCAACACCGGCGCGGCGCCGCTGAACGGCTGGACGCTCAACTTCACCTGGCCGACCACGTGGCAGAGCGTGAGCAGCGGGTGGAACGCGACCTGGACGCAGACCGGCACCGACGTGCGGGTGACCAGCGACGCGACGCTCGCCGCGAACGGCGGCAGCACCTCGGTCGGCTTCGTCGGCGCGTACAGCGGGCCGAACGTGCTGCCGGCGGCGTTCACCCTCAACGGAACGCTCTGCTCGACGAGCTGACCCCGTCCGCACCTGATGCGCCGCCGGTCTCCGATGTCCGCGAGGATGTCCGCGAGGATGTCAGCGAGGATGTCAGCGAGCCGGCGGCGATCGGGCCGCGGAGCTGCCGGGCCACCGCTTGCCACCAGCCCAGGTCGAAGCGGCCGCCGTCGGCCAGGAACGCGCCGCGCAGGCTGTGCCAGGCCAGCCCCGGGTACCTGTGGTGGACGCCGTGCAGGTTGAAGGCGAGCACGAACGACTCCAGCAACCGCGGCAGGCGAAGGTTCATCGCCTCGAGCGGCTCGTCCAGCGCCGTGCCGTAGTGGTAGGCGTTGTCGGCCACCGACACCAGGAATGCCCGGCCGGCCAACACCGAGATCAACATCCACCCCTTTTGACCGTACGCGAGGAAAGCCCCCGCATAGCCCAGGACGATCAGCGCGGCGTCGACCCGGAACTGGCCCAGCCGGCGCCCGGTGACCGCGTCGAACAGCAGCGCGGTGACCGTGTCCGGCGTGTCGAGCAGGCGGCGCAGCCGATGCCAGGCGCGCCGGGGCGCGAGCGCGAGCACCACCGACGCGACCTCGGCGAGGTAGAGCCCGCCGACCAGCCGCAGGTAGTAGCCCGGCGCATGCGATGCCCAGCTGCCGGTGTCGTAGACCTCGGTGCGCTCCCGCGGCGTACGGCTGAATCGGTGGTGCAGGAGGTGACCGGACTTGAGCAGGATGAACGGCGCGCCGTAGCCGACCGCGAGGGCCCGGCCGAGACGGTCGTTCCAGGCGCGGTCGCGCAGCAGCGAGCCGTGGATCGACTCGTGCAGGATCGACCACAGATGCGTGCTGGTCAGCACCAAGGGGATCAGTAACCAGCCGGGCAACGCCGCCAGCGGGATCACGTAAAGCTGCAGCAGGAGAGAGCCGAGGGCGCCGGCAACCAGCAGGCCGGAGGTCACCGTCGAGCCGTAGGTGCGGGCTGATGGCACGTTTCTGCAAGCTAGCCGCGACAGGAGACCGGCATGTGTACGGCAGTTGAAGGCCGGCCGGAGCCTGATCGACTCCGGCCGGCCCCTCCCCTCACAGACCCAGGTTCGCCTGTGGCCCCGCGTAGGTCTTCACCAGCGACGGCACGTCGGCCGCCGGGTCCAGGGTGTACGAGTAGAAGCTCGACGGCGTGAACGCGCTGCCGCTGGTCTCCTGCTTGCCGGTGCAGCTGACCACGATGCTGCCGGTCTGCCTGAGCTGGGCGGTGGAGTCCGGGTAGTACGGGTTGTTCACGTGATCGAAGTAGCCATTCTCGATCACCATCTTGGTCGCGCCGCGCGAGTAGTTCCCGTACGACGTGATGTTCTGCAGGTAGTTGTCGTAGAGGTGCGCGTACGCCAGGTTGTCCGCGCTGGGATTGCGCTGCGTGTTGTTGAACAGCCAGTTGTGATGGATGGCGACGGTTCCGCGGATCGGCCGATGTCCCTCGGCCGGGCGGTCGCGGCCGTCCGGCCCGGCCAGACGATCTCGCTGCGCGGCGGCACCGGCTCACCGACCCGATCTCGATCACCGCGAGCGGCACCGCCGACAGGCCGATCGTGCTGCGCAACTACCGCGATGAGCGGCCCGTGCTCGACGCCGCCGGCATCCTCGCCGACAAATGGGCGATCACCCAGCATTCGTCCTGGTGGACGGTCCAGGGCCTGGAGATCAAAAACTCTCGGAGCCACGCGTACGTGTGCAGCTCGTGCACGCACATGCTGTTCCGCGGTCTGACGTCGCACCACAACGCCCGGTCCGGTCTCATGCTGCGCGACCCCGGCACCGCCGACAACCGGGTGCTGAACAGCGACTTCCACGACAACGGCACCGGCTTGTCGATCCAGTTCGGGGACGGCGCGGGCAACCTCGTGCGCGGCGACCGGTCCTGGGGCAACGCGGCCGCCGGTTTCGATCTCGGCGACTTCGGGTCGCCGGTGACGCTCGAGTACGACTGGGCGTACGGCAACGAGCAGAGCGGCTTCGCCCTGGCCGGCGGCACCGTCACCGCCGCGCACTCGCTGCGGCACGATGTGGCCTGGGACAACGGCGGCAACGGCTTCACCGACGACGGCGCCGGCGCCCCGGTCTCGATCGTGAACAGCACCGCGTTCCGCAACGGCGCGGCCGGCTACGCGTTCCCGGCCGGCCCGGTGCTGCTGCGTTCGGACGTGGCGGCAGGCAACCGGACGCCGGCCACCCTCTCGGCCGACGCGCGGCAGAGCCGCAACGACTGGGACCCGACGTTCCGGTCCACCGACCCGGCCTCGGCCGAGGGACCACGCCGGGCGGACGGCTCGCTACCCCGCACCACCTTCCTGGTCACCGGCAACGGCACGGGCGCGTCCATGGGCGGCTAGTCAGCCTGAAGCGGCCGACCCTGAGCGGGCGCCCCCGGTCAGATCCAGCACACACACCGCGTTGCCGAACGGGTCGGCGAGGATCGCGCACCAGCCGACGGCGATCTCGAACGGCTCGGTGCGCACCTCGAGGCCGCTTTCGCGCCAGGACGCGGCGGCGGCGCGGACGTCCTCGACGAGGTAGTGCACGGCATGCGCGGGTGGCAGGTCCATGGTGTGCAGCACGACCTCGGCGTCCGTCTCGGGCAGGCCCATGCCGGCCGAGGACTCGTCCCGCCACAGTTCGCGCAGGCCGAGCCGCTCGGCGTAGAAGCGGGACGCCGCCGCCAGGTCGTCGACCCGGACCAGCACGCAGTCGATCTTTCGCAGCCGCACCTCAGACATAGCGCGCCACCGCCGCGGCGATGCGGCCGACGAACGGGCGGCCGAACTGCGAGTCGCCCTCCACCGTGACGACGGCCAGATAGCCGAAGAGTCGCCACAGCTCGCGGCGCTCACCGAAGGTACGGTCGATCGGCATCACCGCACGGTAGGCGTCGAACACGATCGGCGGGACCGGCGCGAAGTAGTCGAGCAGCGCCAGATCGATCTCGGGATGGCCGTAGTAGGGCGCGACATCCAGCAGGTAGGCGCCGTCCTTGCCGGTCAGGAAGTTGTTCTGCTGGGCATCGCCGTGCAGCAGCGCCGGCGGTGCTTGCGGACCGCAGATCTCGGGAAGGCGCCCGATCAGCCGCTCGACGCGTTTGGCGAGGTCGGCGTCGAGGCGGCCGGCGTCGACCGCGCGCCGCAGCAGGGGCGCCAGCCGCCTCGTGCCGTAGAACGTCGGCCAGTCCCCGGCCGGCCGGTTGTCCTGCGGCAGCGGCCCGAAATATCCGTCAAATTCGACGAGCCCGAAATATCGCCCGCGGACCCGGTGGAGTTTGGCCAGTTCGTGGCCGATCGACGCCCACTGCTCCGGGGTGCGGTCCTCGGCCGGGATCTCCGGGATCGCTTCCAGCAGGACGAGGGTGCCGTGCTCCAGGCGTACCTCCGCAATCGGTTTTGGCACGGCGACCGCATGTCGCCGCAGCAGCTCGAGCCCCCGCAGCTCGGCGGGGGTCTCGCCACCCAGATTGAGCTTGGCGAACACCGAGATCGGCTCGCCGTGAAAGATCCCGCAGGGATGCGACGCCCGCTCGCCGAGATCGGTGAAGCCGGTCGCCCGCCATGGCTCGCCGAGATGGCGGGAAACGGCCGCCGCCACGCTCGGTGCCCACCTTTCGCTCACCGAACCATCCTCGCCGGAGAGGTCAGGGCTTGCGGGCGACCGCGCCGTAGACCGAGACCGCCGCGTCGGACGCGGGCGGCTCGTCGGTGTCCGGGCGCCACTGCGGCAGCACCTGCAAACCCGGGTCGATCAGGTCGAGGCCGGTGAAGAAGCGGACCACCTCCGGCCTAGTGCGGACGCGCATGGTGACGCCCTGGCGGCGGAAGATCTCGGTCACCGCGGCCCACGCCTCCGGGGCGAAATCCCCGGTCAGGTGGGACAGCGTGAGGTGGCTGCCCGGCGGCAGGGCGGCGAGCAGCTCCGCCACCAGCGCGTACGGGTCCTGGTCGTCGCCGACGAAATGCAGGACCGCGATCAGCAGCAACGCCACCGGGCGGTCGAAGTCGAGGGTTTCGCGCACCTCGGGCGACTCCAGGATGGCCCGCGGGTCGAGCAGGTCGGCCTTGAGGAAGCGGGTCTCGCCGGTGCCGTCCAGCAGGGTCGCGGCGTGGGCCAGCACGATCGGGTCGTGGTCGACGTAGACCACCCGGGCACCGGGATGCACCGACTGGGCGACGTGGTGCACATTCGGCGGGCTGGGTATGCCCGTGCCGATGTCGAGGAACTGGTCGATGCCCTGCTCGGCGGCGAGGAAGCGCACCGCGCGGCGGAGGAACGCGCGATTTTCCCGGGGCGGGACGCGGCTGTGCGGGTTCGACCTGATGCCCTGCTCGGCGGCGTGCTTGTCGGCGTCGAAGTAGACGTCGCCGCCGAGCAGGTAGTTGTAGACGCGGGCGGGATGCGGGCGGTCCGTGTGCAGGTCCACCCCGGCATCGTGCACTCAGGACAGTCGGCTCGTCCAGGACTTTGCCTCGTCGGCGGGCAGCTCCCGGTCGACGGTGAGCTCCGGGACCATCAGCGGGTACTGCCGGCCGATGGTGGAGCCGCGCGGGTGCGACGGCGGATTCACCACGATCACGCGGCGACCCTCGACCAGCGGGATGTCGGCCGGACGGCCCTCGCCCCAGATCGGATCGCCATCGGCATCGGCGAGCTCGAACTGGAGGCGGACGCCGCCCGCCGGCACCATCAGGCCGTCCCGGGCCGCGGCCACCCAGTCCGGGTCGGGTGCCTCGCCGGGGACGCGGCCGGCGCCGACCAGGACGTCCGCGAGCAGAAGGTGCAGCTGGATGTTGTCGCCGACGCCGCTCATCGTCATCTCGAAGACCTTGCCGCTCGGCCGGTGCGCGACCAGGAGCGGCGCGTCGTCGAGGACGCGAAGCAGGCCGAGCAGCCAGGGCGCGTCGTCGGCGTGCTCGGTCATCGCGATCGTCGCGACGGTCAGCCGGTCACGCTGCGGCAGGGCCTGCCGGCAGCGCTTCTGCTGCAGCGGAAGCAGCAGGGCGGGGATCCAGTCGTTCACCGAGAACCAAGCCTGCGTGATCGCGCCGGCCTCCTCGACGCTGAGTCCGGCCGAGGGCGCGGCCGCGACGATCCGCTCGCGCAGCGCGCGGTACTCGTCGGCGGTGGCCGGCGCGGGGACGTCATCGCCGAGCTTGTCGGCGAACAGGCCGAACTGGGCCGCCGCCTCGAGCCCGCCGGCGAGCCGCTCGACCAGTACGCCGAGCACCGGCATCGGGTCGGCGCCCATCTCGATCAGGCCGGCCGCCAGGGTGGCCAGGAATCCGCCGTTGCCGAGAGCCACGTCGGAGAGCGCCGGCCCGAGCTGGAGCAGGCCGGCGCTGAGCTCCGCCTCGTCGGCGAGGGGCACCCGCTCGACGATGGCGCGGTGGTTCTTTGTGGACTCGGTGCCGTCCAGGCGCAACACGGCGGAGGCCAGCTCGGCACAGAGCGCGGGCAGATTGCGGTGTCCGATCACTCGCGCATGGTAATCGTTACATCATCGTCGCGAGGACCAGGTCGACCGCGCGCAGGATGGCGGCCCGGGAGGCGTCGTCATCGTCGAGGTAGTCGAAGCCGTGCCGGCCGTGCGGCACCTCGACCACGTCCGGCCGGGACTTCGCGGCGCCGAGGAACGCGCTCACGCCCTCGGCGATCGCCGGGTTCTCCCGGCCGACCCGGGTGAGCACGATCGGTAGATCGCCGGCGGCCGCCACCGCGTCGACCGCACGGAAGCGGTCCGGCACCGGCCAGCCGGGCAAGGGCACCAGCAGCGGGTACGTGAGTGCCACGCACCGCAGCCAGGGCGGCGGCTCACGCAGCCAGTCCGCGGCGAGCAGCCCACCCCCGGAGAAGAACCACAGCGCGACGCGTCCGCCGTCCACCCGCGGGTCGGCCCGGACCGCCTCGACCGCGCCGCGGACGTCGTCGGCGGCGACCGGGTACGCATCCGGGGCGTGCAGCCGATGATCCACGGTCGCGCCGAGCACGCCGCGGCCGGCGACCAGGGACGCGTACGCCTGGAAGACCGGCCAGTCGCGCGGGGTGGGCCGCACCTCGGCCGGGAACGGACCGCCGTGCACGAGCAGAACGGCGGGCCGCGGGCGCCCGGTGTCGTCCGGCGGGTAGAGGTCGATCGAGCCGTGCCGTTCCGCCGTACGGGTGTCGACCGGTAGGACGAAGGGCTTGAGGAAGTCCATGACCGGGAGGCTAACCGCGGAGATCCCGCCACGGGGTCGGCAAATAGACTGAAGGGCCCGGCCATCATGACCGGACCCCGCAGTATTTCCGATGGGGTGGTCGACGGGACTTGAACCCGCGGCCACCGGGACCACAACCAAGGTCACGCAGCCCTGACACCCCGGGTGCTCGACGTTTGAGGAGGTGAGCGACACGCCAACGCCGTGGATGACATCGAATGGCCGCATCTGGGAGCGGCTGCCGACCCCGCTCCGCTCCCAAGCGATCGAGCATCCCGGGACCGCCACAGGCGTTGACTAGCGCCTAGACTTAGGCATGGCCTCGCCCATCGATGACGCTCTCCGCCGCACCGCCGATGCGGTCGCCCGCTACGGCTCACCCGAGCAGATGATCGGCGCCGCCGCAAAGAGTCTCGCCGGGAAACCCTGCCAGGTGCGCGCCGAGATGGAAGCCAACGCCCTGCACGACGCGATCCTTCGTCATCGCCGACCAGCACGCCGGCCCGCCCCCGACTGAGAAACGTGCGGCACCACTCGCAACGGCTTTGCGGTCGCCATGGGTGTGCGAGCCTGGGTACTTCTTCGGTACGGCCACGGATATTTCCTCCCCATGATCAGTCGACCATGCTTGAGAAGCTCCGCCAAACCGGGGGGACCTCAGCTGCGGGCTATGGCCTTTGCCTCGGGCGGCGCATGCTGACCCGCGAAGATTGCGAAGCATGCGAATGCGGACACGTTGCGATTGATCTCTAGGCTGCACGGATGCGCACGCACGCTCGACTCTGGTTGGCTCCCGCGATCGGTGCCGCGTTCGGCGCCGTGACCGCCGTGGTCGACAACATTCCCCGGATGCAGGGCGTGATCGGCCAGGCGCATAGTGACGACGGCGCGGTCACGTGGACGGCCATCTACTTCAGCAAACACCTCGACACCGGCTGGTCGTGGGCCGCGCTGGGATTCCTCCTGGGCTTGCTCTCCGGCGCCGGAGCCCGCCCGGCCCGTGCGGCGACCCTGGGGGCGGTCGCAAGTGCGGTCGGGCTCGTCTTCGCCACCGTGGGGTTCTATGGGGTTGAGCCACTCGTCGGTACCAGTCACGACCGTGGCTTCATCATCTACTGGCTGATGGGGTCAGTGGTGTGCGGACTTCCGCTGGGCGTTCTCGGCGCGACGGCACGCCGTCGCAGCGTGCTCGGCTTGATCGCGGCCCTGACGATCCCCGTCGGCGCGGCGACGCAGATGGTGGTCTTCCCGCTCTGGCTGGGACTGCCTGGCGAGAGTTCCGCGGACGCCTGGGCGCAGGCGACGGTGTGGGTGGGCGCCATCATGGGTGCCGCGTTCGTGGTCGTTCGATACGGCCGGTCGTTGCTGGCTCGACGCCATCCCGATCAGCAGGTCCAAGATGGTTTAGTCGAGTCGACACAGACCATCTGAGGTAGATCCGTAGCGCATCAACTTGGGACGACGGGCGGCGGGTCGCGGTGTGCCCGGAGGTGTCCGTGGGCGCGGGCGAGTTGGTCGCGGAGTAGCCGGTTCTCGTTGGTGAGTTCCTGGATCCGGTGATGTGCGAGTTCGAGGCGGTGTTTCCAGGAGTCGTCGGTCGCAGTGGTGCGGGGCTGGGTGGGCAGCCGGGGTGTGGTGGTCCGGCTGTTCTGGATTTCGTCGAGGAGGCCGTGCTGGGTGTAGATCCAGGAGTGTGCGATGCCCGCGGCGCGGGCGAGGCCGGCGACGCTGATCGGGCGGTTGTCCCGGCGTGACTCGGCTAGGGCGGCGAGGGCGCGCTGTCGGGTGTCGTGTTGGCGTTGGACAGTTACCGATACCTGTTCGAGGTCTTCATCCTGCCCAGGTTCGGCGACGATCCTCTGATCTCCCTGACGAACGAGGAAATCGCCAAAGCAGGTAAGGGGCTGATGACCGGCGGGTACGCCAGGAAGACTGCATCCAACGCGCGCGGTGCACTCTCCGTCGCCCTCGCCGACGCCGTTCGTCGGTACATCCCCCTGAACCCGGCCGCTAAGAACAAGGCAAGGGGCGTAAGGGTGGCAGCCGGATCGAGCGGATCGAGAAGGCGGTGAAATTGTGGGCGTCGCCGTTGCAGGTGCTGCTTATTGCGGAACGCGCGGCGGTCATCTCCGGATCGGGCGCGACGTTCGTTACGGATATCACCATCGGCTACACCGGCTGCCGATGGACACGCCGCCGCAGGGCCGGGGCCGGCCGCGGGTCACCTTGGATTTGCGCCTGGCGTCGTAGGCTGCCGGTCTTACCCGGCCTGACCCCGCACGGCCAGCGGCATGGGTATCAGACCTGGATGGATGAGGCGGGCATCCCGTACGTCGCGCATTCACAGCAGATGGGGCACGAGGTACCGGGCATGCGCGGGGTCTACAGCCACGTCACCGATCGGATGCTGGCCGACATCCGCGACGCACTCGAGCAGCGGTGGATCGAGTCGCTGCGGGCGCGGGCCGCACTGTCGCCGACGTCGGCGGTTCCGGTGCTGAACGCGGCTCTGATGGCTCTCGGCGTGCCGCCCCGGCCGCTCTCGCTAGGAGCCTTCGCTCCCAACCTGCTCCCAAATTCGGACACCTGAGCGGCGAAGCGCCTGACCGCAACAGCGGTCAGGCGCTTCGACCTGGACTTCCGATGGGGTGGTCGACGGGACTTGAACCCGCGGCCACCGGGACCACAACCCGGTGCTCTACCAGCTGAGCTACGACCACCATCGCGCACGGGAAACTCTCCCCGTGGTGCGGGCCAATCATAGCGGCATCGCCCCGGGGGCCGTCGAGCGGGTTCCCGGCGCGGGTGAGTGACCTACAACTCCGCGGCTATCGCCTTGGCCGTCTCGACGTCCGGGCCGGGCTGCGGGACGAAGATCGCGCGGCGGTAATACTCCAGCTCACGGATGCTCTCGCGGATGTCGGCCAGGGCTCGGTGGGCGAGGCCCTTGGGCGGCTGACCGAAGTACACCCGGGGGTACCAGCGGCGGCACAGCTCCTTGATCGAGGAGACGTCGATCATCCGATAGTGCAGAAACGAGTCGAGCACGGGCATGTCCCGGGCGAGGAAGCCGCGGTCGGTGGCGATCGAGTTGCCGCAGAGCGGGGCGGTGCGGGGATTCGGGACAAATTCCCGCACGTACGCCATGACCTGCTCTTCCGCCTCGGCGAGCGAGATGGTCGAGCGCCGGACCTCCTCGGTGAGCCCGGACTTGGCGTGCATGTCGCGCACCACCGGGGGCATGGTGTCCAGCGTCGCCTCGTCGGCATGGATCACCAGGTCGACGCCCTCGCCCAGCACGTTGAGCTCGGGGTCGGTGACCAGCGCCGCGACCTCGATGAGCTTGTCCTTGCCGAGGTCGAGACCGGTCATCTCACAGTCGATCCACACCAGAAGATCAGCCACGCCGACAGCCTACGCCCGCGTACGGCGTGTCGGCGGTACGTCCCGGCGGCCGACTCGTCCGGGCAGTACCCGCCCGCAGACGTATTTTGTCCGCTTTCGGGGCATGACTTCCTAGTTGGGCGCTTCGCGGGATAAACTGGCCTTAACGGACGAACCCCCCTTCGGTTACTCCGTTCCCCGGTAAAGGGCCCTCCGCGTCGGCAGCGCGGAGGGCCCTTTCGATGTTCTCTTTGCACAGCTCACCGGGGTGAGCGGCGGGTCAGTCGTCGGCCGGCCGGGTCGGGGCGGACCGGCGGCGGCGCACCGGCTCGCGCGGGGCCGGCTCGACCGGCGCCGGGTTGGTAACGGTTCGGCGGCGGCGCTGCGCGGAGGCGGCGAAGAGCTCGGCCGCCTCCCGTTGGTAGTCCGACAACAGACCCAGGGAGGACGTCGATTTGGTGGCGCCCGTAGCGCGGGCCGCGGTCGATTTGGCGGTGGTCGCGGTCTTGGCCGGCGTCGTCTTGGTCGTGGCCGCCTTGGCGGTGCCGTCCGCCTTGGCGGTGCCGTCCGCCTTGGTGGTCCCGGCCGGCGTTTCCTTGGTCGGGGTGGACCTGGTCGCGGGCGGCGTTGCCTTCTTGGTCGCGGCCGCCTTGGTGGCGCGTGCTCGAGTCGTCTTGGGTTTGACTCCTGTCTCGCCGGGCTCGTCGGTCGGGCGGGCCGGGGACGTGGGCTGCGGTTCGGCGCTGGTCACCGCGCGAGCGGCTACCGCCTCGGCGGCCCTGAGCCAGGCCGCGGGCGTCGGGCGGCCACCGAATCCGGGCGGTCGCCCGCCGAGGCCGATGCCCTCCTCGGGCTCGGCCTGTTTCCGGGGGCCAGGACGTTGTGTCAGGAGTGCCTCCGACGGGGCCTCGGCACCCGCCACAACCCCGGCAACGGTCGATGCCGATCCCGTCGCCGGGGCGGCGGTCGATGCGGCCGTGGCGGCCTCGTGCAGGGCGGCGGCTTCCGGCGCCTGGGACCCGGACCTGTGCTCGGCCTTGCCGACGGCGGCAGCCGAGTCGGCCGGAGCCGAGTTCGGCCTGGGAGCGACGCGGTTCTGGCCGGACGACTGGGTCGGCCCGGCGACGACGCGGTTCTGGCTGGACGACTGGGTCGGCGCCGGCACGCGAGCGGGCGCCGGTGCGCTCGCCGACGCGACAGACGGCTGCGGTCGGCGGGTGGCATCCGTCGTCTGCGCGGGCCGGGCAGCCTCGGCGGGGACCGAGGCCGAGGCGGCGATCGAGCCCGGCTTGGGAGCGGACACCGAATTGCGGTCGTGCTGACCGGTCCCGGTGCCCGCTCCCGCGGCCTGCCGCGCCCTACTGGCGGTTAGGGGCGGCTCGGCGCCGGCGCTCGCGGTCGTCGCGGAATTCGACGACCCTGCCGAAGCGCCCGGCGTGGCGGGCCGAAGCGGGCTCACAGACTCGGCCGTAGCCGAGAATTCTTCGCGTTGCACGGTAGACCCTGCCGGCTGCGAATTCCCCATGGATCGACCGAGTTCTGCGTCACCGGGCGCCGGCTCGGCCGCCGCCACCGACGGCCGCCCCAGCCCGAAGACCTTGGGGAACGGATTTGCCCGCTCCCCCGCCCGCCAGATCGGCGAACTCGACGGCGCCGCCGTCGGGCTGGTCACCTCGGTCGCGGACGGGACGGCAGCACCCGGACGGCTCGGGACCGCCTCGGCCTTGACCGGCTTGACCTCAGCCGGCTTGACCCCAGCCGGCTTGACCCCAGCCGGCTTGACCTCGTTCAGCTTGGCCCCGGCAGGCCTGGCCTCGGCTGGCTTGGCCTCGTTCAGCTTGGCCCCGGCACGCCTGGCCTCCGCTGAGCCGGCCTCACCAGGCTTCGCCCCGGGAGATCTGGCCTCGGCGGGCCGCGGCTCCGCCGGCCTGGTGTCCGCTCCGCGCGCTTCGGCGGATGGCGCCGGAATTCGCGAGGGCGGCCCCTGGCCGACGCCGGGCGAAGGCTGACGCCCGACGCGGTACGAGTCAGCGCGGGTCAAGCCGGACGCGGCGGCCCAGTCGGTGGCCTTCGGCCCGGTGATGACGGAAACCCGCTGCGCCGCCACGCGCGACGCAAGCCCCGCAGGCCCGCCGACCACGGCCTCCCGCGTCACCGCCCCACCGGATGTCGCGTCCCGCCCGGCCGAAGCCAACACCGGCGACGTCGACGCCGCATCCCGTCCGGCTGAAACCGCCACCGGCGACCCGGACACAGCATCCCGCCCGGCCGAAGCCGCCACCGGCGACGCGGACACAGCATCCCGCCCGCCCGAAGCCGCCGCGGGCGAACCGGACGTCGCGTTCCGCCCGGCGGAAGCCATCGTGGATGCCCGGCCGGCCGGCGATGCCGCCACCGTCTCGCGCTCGGCGGGGGCCGGCGGCGTGACATCGCCCCGCGCGGCCCGCGCGTCGGCGGTCCCGGCCTCGTAGGCGGCGGCAACCGCGCGATCCCCGGACGACGCCGGCTGCCCGCCGCCGGGAGCGGGTCGATGTCCGCCCGACTTCGGGCCGGGATGACGCGGTTCCGGGGGCATGGGCTGCTCCGCCGAGGGCGGTTTCTCGTCGGCCGACGCCTTCTTGCGGGCCGCCTCGGCCAGGCGTGCCGCCGCGGCCGCCTCGGTTTCCCGGGCCCGTTCGGCGGCGGTCTCCGCGACCCAGGCGTCGACCGCCGAGGCGTGGAACATGGGCAGGTCACCCGGTGCCCGCTTGCTGTGCCGACCGCGCTCGGTGCGCCGCCCGGACAACGAATCGGGCGGCGACGGCGGGTCGCCGAGCGGCAACGACACCGGACCGCCCGCCGACGACGGCCGGATGAAGCTGAGCGGTTCACCCGGAGCCGGCGTCCGCTCGGCCCGGGCAGCCACCTGGGCGAGGGAAGAATCCGGCCGGCAGTCCACGAGGCGCCCGGGTATGACCTGCGGGCCGGGACCGACCTGCGGGCCAGGGCCGCCGGGGACGACCTGCGACACGGAACTGCCCGGGACGACCTGCGACCCGGGACCGCCCGGGACGACCTGCGAAGCGGGACTGCCGGGGATGGCCGTAGCCGCCGCGTACTCGGCCGCACTCGGCGCCGCTCGCGTCAGCAGCGCGTCCTGCCCAGCGAGCGCCTCCTGCCCGGCAAGCGCCTCCTGCCCGGCAAGCGCCTCCTGCCCGGCAAGCGCCGGGCTGCCGGTCGGCGGCCAGGCGAACTGAGGTGCGGCCGACGGTAGGACGCCCGCCCGCTGCGCCTCCGCCAGCGTCCGCGGCCGATGCTCCCCGGCGGACCGGAGCGCGCCCACCGACTCCAGCGGCAGGGGCGCGCCGATCGCCGCCATCAGGTCCGGGACCTGGCTGGGCTCGACCACGTACACGATCTCGCGGCGGCGGACCGGCCAGGCCAGCACGATCAGGCCGCCCATCACCAGCAGCGTCCCGAGGGTCATCAGTCCCCACGCGCTGGAGTCGAGCCAGCCGGGGCGCACCTCGGCGGTGGTGTACAGCTGCAGGCCGGAAACCGCGCCGGGGCTCATCACCACGAGGCTGTACGGCCCGCCGGTGACCTCGCCCGGCGACCAGGCCAGCGCACCGTCCCCGGCGCGCAGCCAGAACGGGGCGCGCTCGGGAATGTCGGACGGGGACCGCCCGCCGTCGAGGGTGGAGACGGTCACCGGCAGGGTGCCGGTGCCGATGTCGACCGACTTGACCGTGCTGTGCGGAACGCCGTACAGGTAGTCGGCGACGGCGGAGGCGGGGGCGATGCCGAGAAAGGCCGGGCCGTCCTGGCTGCGCACCGTGATCCGCAGCTGGGTGTCGCCTATCCGGGTGAACGGGGCGTCCGACCGCAGCAGCCGGTCGACGTCGGGGACGACCAGGGCGTACCCGGGAATGGTCAGCCGTTGCAGGTTGCCGCTGAACGCGCCGCCCTGGTCGCGATGCTGTATGGCCGCCCACAGCACCGCGCCGGCCAGCAACGACGGCAGGCCGATGGTCAGCAGCAGTATTCCGAGGACGGTGCGCAGCACCCGCATCAGCTTCTCCCCCTTCTCGGGCCGTACTGCGCCGACCATACAGATCTGAATCGCCACAAAGTGGTCGAATGGTCGCGAAAGTCACTGATAGATACGAGAACGGCCCGGACCTCCTCCGAGGCCCGGGCCGTGAGCGCCGTATGTCAGGAGATGGTGGCGGTCATGGTGAGCGTCTGCTCATCGACGTCGCTCGTTCGCGCGGTGAACTTGAACGTCCACTGACCCGCCTGCGGCAGCGCGACGTCGCCGATCGCGTGGAAGTCGGTGATCCGCAGCAGCGGGATCTGGATCGGCTCGATGCCCTTGGCCGGCAGCGCGGCCGACCCGGACCACTCCACGACCGTGAGGGGCTTGTTGTCCGGCGTGTACGCGTACAGGTGAATCGAGTTGTTCCCGGTGGTGGCCGGGAAGATGTCCACCTGGATGGCCATCGTGCTGCTGGTCAGCGTCTGGCTCACGGTCGAGGTGGTGGAGCCGGTGTCGGCCGCCTCGGCGGTGCGCGGCGGCGCGATCTGCACCAGCACCGAGGTCACGCCCAGCACCACCGCCGTGATCGCCAACTCGACCCCGACCAACCGGCGCAGGCCGCGCGGTTTCTCCTCGGCCGCGCGGGACTTCACGATCCGCCGGGAGAACCAGGCCACCACGAGCACACCGGCCGCGAGCGCGACCTTGACCAGGATCAACCGCCCGTACGTGCTGTTGACCAGCCCATCCAGCGAGGACACCTCCACCAGCGCCTGCACCACGCCGGCCAGGATCAGCGCGGTCACCGCCGTCGACGCCCAGCGCGACCAGATCGGCAGGATCGCCGCGAGCTCCCGCTCGTTCGCCTGGCGCAGCAGGAAGCCGGCCAGCATGACCAGCCCGCCCAGCCACACCGACATGGCGGCCAGGTGGATCGCGTCGACCACCACCGAGACGCCGGCCACCGGGGAGGCGGTGGGGTGCCCGGTCAGGGGCCAGGTGGCCAGCGCGGCCACGCCGAGGACCCCGAGCAGGGCGAGATCGGTTTTGGACTCCGCGCCCGAGCCGCGCAGCAGCGGGCGGAGCAGGAACGCCGCCGCGCACAGCACGCCGAGCCGCACCAGCATCACCGCGCCGAACGTGCTGCCGAGCACATCGCGCAGATCACCCACGCGTACGTCGAACAGCCCGGTCCCGAGTGAGTAGGGCACCTGCAGCCAGATCGCCATCAGGGTGCTCAACGTCACCAGACCCATGCCGGTCCAGACCACCCGGGCCGGCCCGCGGCGGCTCAACCGGTGCGGCCAGAGCAGTGCCAGCACCAGCGCCGGGCCGACCAGGAACACGAGCCCGGCGTACCCCAGGTATTTGGCCACCGGGATGAGCACCCGGACCACCGGGTCGACCTTGGTGTCGTTGACGGCTGCCGACGGCGGCGTCGACGCGGCGCCCACCGAATAGGTGAAGCTGCCACCGACCGGGTGGCTGTCGGCCGAGATCACCCGATAGCTGACCAGGTACGTCCCCCGGCCGCCGCCCGAGCGCAGCGGGATCGTCACGGTGTTGCCGCTCGCCGTGGGCTCGCCCTGGTCGGCCCGGGAGTTGTCCGGCGCCAGCACCTGGATCTTGCCGCTGACCAGCTGCACCGACTCGCTGAAGGTCAGCGTCACCTTGTTCGGCGCGTCGGGCACGATCGTGCCGTTGCCCGGGTCGGTGGCCACCAGCGCCGCGTGCGCGCTGGCCGGCGCGGCCGCGAGCAGCACGCCGAACAGCCCGAGCAACAGGCCGGCGGCGCCCGCCAAGGCCCGGCGACGATCAAAAGTCATGCGCGCCATGCTCCACGATCCGGTCGGAACTGCCCACCGGCGGGTAGTCGCCGATGCGCCCCACATGGTTCCAGAGGCCCCCGACAGTTCTGCTTCCCGTACCATGGCCGCTCATGACGGCGGGCGCAAACGACCACGATTCGACCACGGAGCTCGCGCTGGCCGCCGGTGCCGGCGACGCCGCCGCCCAGTCCGCGTTCGTCCGGGCGACCCAGGCCGAGGTGTGGCGATTCACCGCCGCGCTGGTCGACCCCGGCGCCGCCGACGACCTCACCCAGGAGACCTTCCTGCGGGCGTTCAAGGCGCTGCCCGGGTTCGAGGGCCGGTCCTCCGCGCGCACCTGGCTGCTGGGCATCGCCCGGCGCACCTGCGCCGACCACCTCCGCGCCGTGGTCCGCCGCCGGCGGCTCGACGCCCGGCTGGCCGCGCAGGCCGGCACCGAGCTGCCCGCGCCCGACCCGGCCCACCGGCTGAGCGCCACCGACCTGCTCGGCCGGCTCGGCGAGGAGCGGCGCACCGCGTTCGTGCTCACCCAGGTGCTCGGTCTCTCCTACGCCGAGGCGGCCGCGGTCGAGGAGGTGCCGGTCGGCACCATCCGCTCCCGGGTGGCCCGGGCCCGCGACGAGCTCGTCACCGCCGTCGCCCAGGCGCGCGCGGTCTGAAACGCGCGGTCCAAAAGGGGTAGAAAGGCCCTGCCGGCTCCCAGAAAAACCACAGCAGACTGAGGGAACCTGGGCGGTGACGACTTCGACCAACAGGGCGTGACGATGGAAACGAGGCAGTTGTCTGCCCCGAGGACGGCGGTCTGGCCGTGGATCTCCACGGTGGCACGGCTCGGCCTCGCCGCGGTCTTCCTGACCGCGGGACTGCTCAAGGTGGACGATCTGGCCGCCGCCGGCCGCGCGGTGAACGCGTACCGGCTGTTCTCCTACGACACCGCCAAGGTCATCGGTGCGGTCCAGCCGTTTCTGGAGATCGCGCTCGGCCTGCTCCTGCTGATCGGCCTGGCCGTCCGCCTCAGCGCGGCCATCGCCGCGGTGCTGCTGGTGGTCTTCATCGCCGGGATCGTGTCGGCGTGGGCCCGCGGGTTGCAGATCGACTGCGGCTGCTTCAGCAAGGGCGGCGACCTGGCCGCCGGGCGCACCGCGGAGTACGGCCGGGAGGTCCTGCGCGACGTCGGCTTCCTGATCCTCGCCGGACTTCTGCTGGTCCAGCCGCGCACCAGGTTCTCGCTGGATGGGCTTTTGATGGGAGAACGATGAGCAAGGCACAACGGGACCGCGCCGCGGCCCGGCGGATCGTCGAGCAGCAGAAGGCGGCCGCCAAGCGCCGTCAGGTGACGATCTGGACGTCGGTGGCCGTGGTGGCCGTACTGGTGATCGCGGGGTTGATCGGGTTCGGCATCTACGCCAACCAGGCGAAGACCACCGCCGACAAGGTCGTCACGCCGAGCGTCGCGGTCGACGGGGGCACCGCGTTCGCGATCGGCACCGGGCCGGTCACGATCGACCTGTACGAGGACTTCATGTGTCCGATCTGCCACCAGTTCGAGAACGACGCCGAGGCGACGATCAACCAGTTGGTCGCCGACAAGAAGGTGACCGTGCGGTACCACACGGTGGCGATCCTCGACGAGTCCTCGAACGGCACGAGGTACTCGACCCGGGCGGCCGGCGCCGCGGCCGCGGCGGCTCAGGATGGCAAGTTCAAGGAGTTTCACGACGTCCTCTACGCCAACCAGCCGCAGGAGGGCAGCAGCGGCCTCACCGACGCCAAGCTGATCGAGCTGGGCAAGTCGGTCGGCCTCGGCGACACGTTCGCCACGGCGGTCACCGACAAGACCTATGACCCGTGGGTCGCCACGGTCACCGACACGTTCGCGTCCCGCGGCTTCACCGGCACGCCTACGATCGTCGTCGACGGCAAGCAGCTGACCGGCCCCAACGGCTCGGTACCCACTCACGACCTGCTGGCGAAGACCGTGGAGGCGGCCCAAGGGTGAGACGCCTGATCCATCTGGTGGTCGTGGCCGGCGCGCTCCTCGCGCCGGCCACGCCCGCGTACGCGCACGGCGGCGACACCCCCGACGCGACCGCCTATCGCACCCGGATCACCGGGATCAGCACGCCCGAGCCGGGGTTGCGAGTCCGCACGGTCGAGGCCGGAGCGCGGCTCGAGCTGAGCAACACGACCGGGCACTCGGTCGAGGTGCTCGGCTACTCCGGCGAGCCGTACCTGGACATCCGTCCCGACGGCACCTGGCAGAACGTCAACTCGCCCGCGGCGTACCTCAACGAGACCTCGAGCGGCGACCACCCGGTGCCCGCCGCCGCGGATCCCACCGCACCGCCCAGTTGGCGAAAGCTCTCGTCCGCGACCACGGTGCGCTGGCACGACCGGCGCACCCATTGGCTCAGCCCCGGCCTGCCGCCGGCGGCGGCCGCCGATCCCGCGCACGCGCATCGCCTCCGCGACTGGAGTGTTCCGCTGCGCGAACAAACCCGGGTCTTCGCGATCGACGGCACCCTCGACTGGCAGCCCCCGCCGCGTACCGGGCTCTGGTGGGCTTTCGCCGGGCTGCTCGCCGTGCTGACTTTCGCCCTGCTCAGACGGTGGCCAAGGACACTGCGGCCGGTTGCGCTCATCGGTGGTCTTTGCCCGCTTGCGTACGCCGTGAGCACCATCCTCGACGGCGTCGCCCCGTCCTCGGCTCTGGTGCTGGCCGGGCTGCTCTCGCTCGCCGCGGCGTTCCGGCATCCGCCGTTCTTCCTGGCCCTCTCCGGCGCCTGTCTGGCGCTGTTCGCCGGATTCGCGCAGACCGCCGTGTTCGGGGCCGCGGTGCTGCCCACGGCCGGGCCGGCCACGCTGTCCCGGGCCTTCGTGGCGGTGGCGCTCGGCGTCGGCGTCGCGATGACCGCGACCGGGGTGATGCGCCTGCGTGCGACCCCGCCTCCGGTCCGCCCGGAAGTGTCGGCGGATCGGACTATGGTCGTCGCATGACTGAGACCGCCCGACTCGCCGCCGGCGACGACGCGCCCGACTTCTCGCTGCCCACCGACAACGGTGACCGGCTCACCCTCAAGGACCTGCGCGGCCGCAAGGTCGTGCTGTATGCGTACCCGGCCGCGATGACCCCCGGGTGCACCACCCAGGCGTGCGACTTCCGCGACTCGCTGGCGTCGCTGCGCGCCGCGGGCTACGAGGTGATCGGCATCTCCCCCGACGCGCCGGCCAAGCTGGCCAAGTTCCGCGAGCGCGACGCCATCACGTTCCCGCTGGTCAGCGACGAGGACAGGAGCGTCCTGACGGCGTACGGGGCGTTCGGCGAAAAGCAGAACTACGGCCGCACCGTGCAGGGCGTGATCCGCTCGACCTTCGTGATCGACGAGGACGGCAAGATCGAGCGCGCCCTCTACAACGTGAAGGCCACCGGCCACGTCGCCAAGCTGCGCCGCGATCTCGGAATCGACTGATCGATTTTCCGCAGGTCGGCCCGTCGGCTGCCGATCATTCACGGCAAGTCACTCCGACCGACAGGTTCCGGTCCCCCTGTCCCACGGCGGCCGTCATGCGGTATCGATCCGCGAGGCGGCCGCCGTGCCGGAGATGCCGACCAGATATCTGACGTTCCCGTCATACCCGGTCGGTACGTTACGACCATGCCGTACGTGAAATACACCCGCGAGGTCCTCGCCGAGGCAGTCGCCGCGTCCACCACGATGGCCGGCGTGCTTCGTCACCTCGGTATCCCGCTCAACGGTGGCGCGCACGCCCATCTCCGCCGCCGGATCGCCCACTGTGGCATCGACACCTCACACTTCGTCGGCAGCGGCCACGCCCGCGGCGCGGTCAGTCCACGCCGCCGACCAGCCGCCGAGATCCTGGTCTTGCGAACGCCCGAGGCCAAGCG
Organism: Actinoplanes sp. KI2; assembly: GCF_025630775.1. Lineage (GTDB taxonomy): Bacteria > Actinomycetota > Actinomycetes > Mycobacteriales > Micromonosporaceae > Actinoplanes. The sequence continues at coordinate 42,584 of NZ_JAOSZE010000003.1, read as the reverse complement.
CCAGTCGCCGACTGTGCTGCGCCGCGCGTTGGAGGAGGCGGGCCGGCCGTACCGATGCGCCGCTTGCGACATCGGCGACGTGTGGAACGAACGCCCGCTGACCCTCCAAGTCGATCACGTCGACGGTCGCTTCTGGGATTGCCGGGCGGAGAACCTTCGATTCCTCTGCCCGAACTGCCACACCCAGACGGCGAACTATGCCGGCCGCAACCGGCCGCGACATCGTGTTCCGCTGACCCGCGTCGACGACCTCGGTGAGCCCGTCGGGCCGCCGGCGAGCGAAAACAAGCTGGAGATCCTCGCCCTTGTCGGGCGGCGCGAGATGACGGTCGCCGACGCGGCGCGGGCGATCGGGTGCAGCCCCGGCCACGTGTATGAGCTGCGGCGTCGGTTCGCCGAGCGGGGGTCGCTCGAGCCGGCGCCGCGGAGGCCGCGCCCGCGGGTCGCGCACCGTGCCGAGATCGTCGCGTTCGCGCTGGGACATCCTCTGCTCGGGCCGCGCAAGATCGCGATCGCGCTAGGGCGCCGCGAGCCCGGGCCGATCGTCGTCCCGGGCAGTACGGTCGCCACCATTCTTCGCGAAGCGGGCCTCGGCACTCAGCAGGACCGGATCGACGCGGCCGTGACCATGGCTTGACCTGGGACCGTTTAGACTCTCCTCAACGAATGGCCCGTGTGGCGATTCGGGCGGGAGTGGCGAAATGGCAGCCGCGCGGGTTTTAGGTGCCCGTGTCCGAGAGGACGTGGGGGTTCGAGTCCCCCCTTCCGCACCGCGACTCACTGCTTGCCGCAGGCCAGGTAGAGAAACGGGCCGAACGGGAACGCGAAGATGATGACCAGTGCCCATGCGTCGCGGGTGAGGTAGCGCAGCCGCGCGTCGCTGGTCTGGCGCAGGTCGGCCAGGCAGCGCAGGTCAAACCACACGATCAGGGCGCCGATCGCCAGCACGCTGATCAGGGCCGTGAAGAGATCTGCCTCGGTCACCACGCATCCCTACCAATCTCAAGAACGATAATGCTATCGTTGCTGATACCGGTTGGCTAGGGGGACAGCGTGGCGTCGGCGGATCTGCTGCTTCATCCCGTACGGCTGCGGATCGTGCAGGCATTTCTCGGGGACCGGGCGTTGACCACCGGGCAGCTGGCCGCGGAGCTCGCCGACGTGCCGCACGCCACGCTGTACCGCCAGGTCGCCCGCCTGGTCGAGGCCGGCGTGCTGCAGGTGGTCGCCGAGCAGTCGGTGCGCGGGGCGACCGAGCGCACGTACGTGCTGCGCGCCAGCGCCGCCCTGATCACGGCCGACCAGGTCGCGGCGATGAGTCGCGAGGACCTGCGCCAGGCGTTCCTCGCGTTCGTGGCGACCCTGATCGGCGACGTCGACCGCTACCTGGCCCGCGACCACGTCGACCCGATCCGCGATCAGGCGAGCTTCCGGCTGGCCGGACTGTGGCTCGACGACGACGAGTTCGCCACCCTGCTGGGCGACCTCCTGCGCGTCTTGCAGCCGGCCGCCGCCAACCCGCCCCGCGCGGGCCGCAAACGCCGCATCCTCGCCACCGTGCTCCTTCCCGGCGAGGACGCGAATCACCCAGAGGACGCGAATCACCCAGAGGACGCGAATCACCCAGAGGACGCGAATCACCCAGAGGACGCGAGCCACCAAGAGGACGCGGACGACCGAACCACCGAGCGGAAGCCGAGGACGTCCTGATGCCGACCTCACCCGCGGACACCGGCGCGAAGCTCGTGGAGCTGCTGCGGGCCGGCCGGTTCGCCGAGATTCCCGACATGTTCCCGCCGAACCTGCGCGTCCTGGTGACGCCCGAGACGATGCGGGCCGCGTGGCAGGCCGAGCTCGACCGGCACGGCGCGGTCAGTTCGATCGGCGAGCCGGTGATCGAGCTGGCCGGCGCCACCGGCACGCTGGTCCGGGTGCCGGTGACCCTGGCCGGCGGCGCGGTGACCGTGCTGGCCTCGGTCCCGGCGGCTGGCTGACGTCGCTGCAGATCGCCGGGCCGGAGGCGGCCCAGCCGATGCAGGAGTGGCAGCCGCCCGGATACGTGGATTCCGGCGCACTGTCCGAGGAGGACGTGACGGTCGGCGACGGCCCCCTCGCCGTCCCCGGCACCCTGACCCGGCCGGCCGCGCCGGGACCGCACCCCGCGATCGTGCTGCTCGCCGGTTCCGGGCCGCTGGACCGGGACGAGACCATCGGGCGGAACAAGCCGTTCAAGGATCTCGCCTGGGGCCTGGCCACCCGGGGCATCGCCACGCTGCGGTTCGACAAGGTCACCTTCGCCCACCCCGGCCTGGTCGCCGCGGCCGCCGGCTTCACCGTGAACGACGAGTACCTGCACCATGCCCTCGCCGCCGCCGAGCTCCTGCGGCACCGGCCGGGCGTCGACCCGGAGCGGATCTTCATTCTCGGCCACAGCCTCGGCGGCACCGTCGCCCCGCGGGTCGCCGCCGCCGACCCGGCCCTCGCCGGGCTGGTCATCTTCGCCGGCGGAGCGCAGCCGATGCACTGGTCGGCGGTCCGGCAGTTCCGCTATCTCGCCTCGCTGGACCCGGCCACCGCCGCCGCCTCCCAGCCGCTCATCGACACGGTCACCCGGCAGGCCCGGGCGGTGGACAGCCCCGATCTCTCCCCCGGCACACCCGCCGGCGAGCTGCCGTTCGGTGTGCCCGCGTCGTACTGGCTGGACCTGCGCGGCTACGACCCGGCCGCGACCGCCGCGACGCTCGGCAGGCCGATGCTGATCCTGCAGGGCGGCCGCGACTACCAGGCGACCGTCGACGACGACCTGGCCCGCTGGCGGGCCGGCCTCGCCGATCGCCCCGGCGTCACGATCCGCGTCCACGACGCCGACAACCACCTGTTCTTCACCGGCGACGGACCATCCCGACCGGCCGAGTACGAGGCGGCCCAGCACGTGGACCAAGCCGTGGTCGCCGACATCGCCGAATGGATTCACACGGTGCCCTCGTAAAGGCGGACGAACACCTCGTACGCCTCGTCGACCTCCTCCCGCGGCGCCCCGGCCAGCAGGTCGAGCAGCAGGCCGCGGGAGACCGCGACGCCCAGCCGCAGCGCGGCCCGATCGACCGGCAGGCCCGCCGCCGACGACGCCGCCGACGCGTCGTCCAGCCAGGGCGCGGTCAGCGCGTCACGCGGCTCGGCCTCGCTGCGGCTGGACAGGGCGAAGACCTCGAAGAAGAGGCGCACGAAGGGGCGCAGCTCGTCGCTGGAGACCTGCCGCCAGAGGGCCGTCATCACCTCGCGCGGGGTGCCACCGGCCATGGCCGTCATGGCCGCCCGCTGCCGAGCCTCCATCGCGGCGACGATCGCCGCGAGCAGGCCTTCCCGCGAGCCGAAGTGGTAGATCAGCATCCGATGGCTGGTGCCGGCGCTCGCGGCGATCTCACGCAGGCTGCGGTCGGCCAGGCCGTCCTTGGCCACGGCCGTCATGACCTTGGCCAACAGGGCTTCGCGGGCTTCAACGGGCATGTACCAAATGGTACAGTGCCGGTATGTACCGAGAGCACAGCACCGTCATCAGCGCGCCGCCGCCGGTGGTCTGGCGCCTCACCACCGACGTCGAGCGGTGGCCGTCCTTCATGCCGACCGTGCAGGCGGTCACGCTGCTCGAGCCGGGCCCGCTGCGGGTGGGCAGCTCGGCGCGGGTCAAGCAGCCGGGCCAGACCGCCGCGGTGTGGACCGTCGCCACGATCACGCCGGAAACCGAGTTCACCTGGGAGACCCGGCGGATGGGCCTGCGCATGATCGGCCGCCATCTGCTGGCGCCGACCGGCGACGGCACGCGGAACACGCTGTCGATCGAGGTCACCGGGCACGGCGCCGGCATCTTCGCGATGCTTTTCGGCAGCTTGATCGCCCGCACCATCCAGCGGGAGAACGAGGCCTTCCAGCGAGCCGCCGGCCAGGTGGCCGCCTGACGCGAACGGGCGCCGGTGCCCGAATCCGCGCACCGGGACGTGGCGGCGGCCTCGCGCACGGCCCGCTCGATCATCCGCTGGTGAGCGCCCGCAGGAAATGGGCGGCCGCCGACACGTCCACCATGGCCAGGACCAGCGCCACCATCGAGCCGTCGGTGAAGGTCACCTCGACCCGGCCCCACTGCAGGAAGAGCCGGCCACGACGGCGGACGCTTCGGATGGCGGCGCGAGGGACGGCCATCAGCGGGCGGAAGTGCGGCGGGCTGACCCGGTCGTTGTCGAGCAGCAGCAACCGCCGGTCGGTGACCGCCCAGTCCAGGCTGGTCACCTCGCGGGCCTGCAGGACACGCTGGGTGCGCCGGCCCCACGAGCCGGTGGCCGGCGGGCCGGACCGCAGCCGGTCGCGGCCGTAGCGCAGGCCGGTCCAGTCGACGCCGGCGATCAGCGCGGACTCGAACACGCCCGGACGGCGCACGTGGACCGGGCCCATGGCCAGCAGCCGCTCGTCGGTGTCGAGCACCTCGGCGACCGCCTCGCCGTAAATCTTGACCGTGTCGATCAGGGGCACGCCGGGCACACTATCCGGTCACGACGAGATGATGGCGCCATGCCTGTGGAGTTCGTGGTGGATCCGAAACTGACCGACGACCTGCGAGCGCGGATCGTCGCGCTCTGGGTGGAGGTGACCAATGCCGGCGGGGCCGTGGGCTTCGTCAGCCCGGTGTCCGCCGAAACCGTCCGGCCGGTCGCCGAGCAGGCGTTCGACGGGGTCGCGGCCGGGATCGACCGGCTGATCCTGGGTCTGGACGGCGAGGAGGTCGTGGCGTTGCTGTTCGTGGTGGACAACCGGTTCGATCTGAAGGATCACTGGCGGGTGCTCAAGCGGGTCATGGTGACGCCGCGCGGGCAGAAGCGCGGGCTGGGCGCGGCGCTGATGCGCGCGGCGGAGACGCTCGGCCGCGCGGCGGGGCTCGCCGCGTTGCAGGTGACCGTGCGGGGCGGCACGGGGACCGAGAACTTCTACGCCAAGCTCGGCTATCGGGAGGTCGGACGGCTGCCGGGCGCGTTGCGGGTGGGACCGGGCGACGACCGGGACGAAATCCAGATGTGGCTGGATTTACCGGCATAAACCGAAGGCCGCCGGACGGCGACGCCCTGGGGGTGAGGGGGCGTCACCGCCGACGGCCAGCGGTCCGCACGCAGCCCGGGTGGGGGTCCGAGGCGCGGCGGAAGTGGGGCGCGGAAGTTGGAGAGGGCGTCAGCCGCAGGTCTGACGAGCGCCCGCGGCCAGGTCGACCGCCTGTTGCGCGGGTGGCAGCGCCACGTCGGTGGCCGGCGCCTCGACCGCGGTCACCTCCGGCGACGGCGCGGCCGCCGAGCGCACCGGGGCGGCCGAGGCGGTGGACGGGGTGGCGGCCTTCTTCTTCGCGGCCTTCGCCGAGGAGGACGCCACGCTGACGCCGCCGCCGACCAGACGCGCGGACGTCTTCTGGGTCGCGCCGGGCGAGAGCTTGATGCCGCCGACGGTGACGCTGTGCCCGTACCCGTCGCTGATCTTGATCTTGAATGGTCCGCTGCCCGCGCCGGCGTCGACGACCCAGTAGTTGTAGTCCTCGCGGTGCGTGGTCTTGCCGTTGACGGTGACCGACTTGAGCTGGTTGCCGTGGTTGTCGATGAGCACGGCCAGCCAGTACCGCGAGGAGCCCTCCTTCACCCGCACGGAGATCGGGCCGGGGGTGGTCACGCCGGTGACGGTCTTGTAGGTGATCGGGATGATCCCGTCGACCTCGTTGCCGATCTTCTTGAACGCCGTGCGGCTCAGGTCGAGGTGGCCGGCGGCGCACTCCGGGCAGGAGTCGGTGACCTTGACCCGCACCTTGCCCTTCGGGCCGGTGACGTCCAGGTACGTGCCGCAGGCCGCGCCCGCGGAGTATTGGTCCGGGCCGAGCGCGACGAACAGGTCATCGGCCGGCGAGGACGGGAACGAGCAGTTGCCGGTGCCGCCGCCCAGGTCGTAGAAGGTCGCCTTGCCGGACTTCGCCGAGGTGGACGGCGGCGCCGCGCAGGCCGCGCCGGAGTTCTGCAGCAGCAGCGCCGCGCCGAGGGCCGCGGCGAGAGCCACGGCGCCGCCGGCGGCGAGCCAGCGGGGGGACAGCAGGCGGCGAGGGATCACGCTGAGGGATCCTTCGCGGCGGACCGGCCCCGGGCAACCTTCCTAAGACAGACCTAAGGCATCTGCGGCCCGCTTCACTCGATCAGTCGAGAACAGTCACCGCGTCACCTACGCGCAGTGAGCCGAGAACCTCCGGAACGATGTTGAGGGCGAACAGCAGGCCGTCCTCGAAGCGCCGGTGCTTGCCCAGCGCGAAGAGCGGCTCCCGGCCCTTCTCGCCGGTCTCCTGGTCGGTCGTGATGACCACGCAGCGCGGACAGCCGGGCCCGGCCCGCAGCACCACGTCACCGATCTGGAGGCGCACCCCACGGGCCGACCAGTCGTCCTCGGCCCACCTGTCCGCGCCGGCGATCACCAGGTTCGGCCGGAACCGGGTCATCGGCACGGGCTCGTCCAGCCAGTGGTTCAGCGCGTCCAGCGAGGCCTCGTTGGCCAGCAGCATCGGATAGCCGTCGGCGAAGCTCACCGGTCCGCCCGCCGGGTCACGCCCGCCGATCGGACGGGTGCCGGCGTCCGCCTGCCACACCAGCCGAGCCGGCGCGCCCAGGAACTCACTGCTCCACTCGCTCTCGGCGAGCCGAGCGGGAGTCGGCAGGTGGCCGGAGAAGACCCGGACGAACTCCTTGGGCCCGTCGACCGGCTCGTCGACCGAGAGGCCGGGCAGGCCGGGCGCGGCCAGCTCGAGGCCGCCCGGCCGGGTGCGGACCCGCAGCTGGGTGAGGCGCGGGTGTTCCCGCTGGGTGAACGCGACGCCGTCGGCGTCGATCATCGCCCACCGGCGATCACCGGCGAGACCCCACGGCTCGACCTGCGCCACGTCGTGGTCGATCCGGTGACAACCCTTGACCGGGTACGTGTGCAGTGAGGCGATCCGCATCCTGCCAGCCTTTCACGTCAGTGCGCGGCGCCGTGGCCCAGCAGCGTCCCGCGCGGGTGCTTGCTCACCTCTTCCGCAGAGGACGAGAAGGTCAAATGCGGCACGTCCCCCACCGGCTCGGCGGGCTGCTCGGCCGGCGCGGTGGGCTTGGCGGCCGCGGCGAACGGGCTCGGCGGCACCCGGTCGGCCGCCGCCGGCTCGGCCAGGCTGCGGATCCAGTCGGCCCAGGCCTGCTGCTCGTCGGCCGTGAACACCTTGTACATCCGGCCGCCGAACTTCATCTGCTGCAGGAACGGGCTGTTGTCCGGGTCTCCGGGTAGCACCTGGCCGTTCTGCCGGAGCAGGTCGAGCAGCTGACCCGGGTTGTCGAACAGGTTGTTGCTCATCCCGTCCCCGGCCCCGCCGTGGTTGAGGGCGCCGTACCGCTTCTTCTCGTCGATCATCGCGAGCACCCGGTCGCGGGCGCGGGACGGGACGAGCAGCTTGTCGACGAGGTCCTGGCCGAGCGTGCCGGTGATCCGGAAAGCCACGTAGCCGTTCCAGATCCGCTGCCACTGGCCCTGCCGTACGTCCTCGTCGGCGAAGCCGGACAGGTAGCGCTTGACCGCGCGCTTCGCGATCGCGCCGTGCCCGACGTCGGCGTTGTCGATCGCGACGTGCAGCCGGTAGTAGGTCGAGTCGAGCCCGAAGTGCTCCAGCAGCCGGGCGGTGGTGACCAGCTCCACCGACTCCCACTCGAACATCATCGTCATGCCCAGCAGCTCGGGCAGGAACTGGTCGGTGAACTGGGAGACGACCAGCTGGAACAGCGGCAGCGTGAACGACGACTCGAGCAGGGTCGGGTCCTGCGCGAACTCCTTGCTCGTGATCGGCGCGGTGGTGATCCCGGCGTCGGCGAGGGTGTGCGTGAAGATGTTGGCGTGGTTCTGCGCCGGGTTGCCGGCGCCGACCTCGTCCACCCAGATCTGGGTGAGGAAGCCGGTGAGGTCGTTGATCGGGCCGATGGTGGCGACGTTGCGCAGCCAGACGCCGTCGGTCTGGTTGAGCGGGCCGGACTGCCGCAGCCGGTCGACGGTGTCGGCGTGGGTTTTGAACGCCCGGTCGTTCGCCGGGTCGTACTTCGCAACCCGGTCGACCATGTCCTGGTAGATGCTGTCCAGCCGGGCGTCGAAGGCGCGCTCCTCGTACCGGAAGGGTCTGAGATCCGAGTCGATCATCGGGTCGTGCTGGTACGCGGCGGCCGTCTCGAGGAAGTCGCGGGCCAGCTTCCACGCCGTCGGCCCGAAGTCCGGGTACTCGTGCGGGTTGAGCATGATGTGGAAGTAGTCGCGGTCGCGCAGCCCCGCGTACGGCGCGCGCTCGGTCTCCACCAGCACCCCGCTGTCGTCGGCGGCCGGCGTGACGAAGCCGAGCCGCGACCACTCGTTGACCATTTCGCGGTGCCTCCTGTCCGAGCGCCGGCTCGCATCCAGCGAGGTCGGCAGGGAATCGCCGATGCCGCGGTCCCAGCGCACGCGGGGGAACGCGGTCGTGCTGATCGGCCGGCGGGGGTTGTCGCCGTCCGGGAACAGCGCCGCGGTGACCGCGAGGTAGTCCTGATCGGCGATCACGTCGTCCGGGCGCTGGGCCGGCCACCAGAAGTGCCGGCAGTCGGTGAAGTCGGCCTGCCACGGCACGGCCATCCGCTCGGTCATGCACCCCGGCGGCTGGTCGCTCCGGAACCGGAAGGCCTGGGCGTACGTCTGGGGATCGCGCACCCGCGAGCTCATCTCGATGCCGGGGAAGAACGGCCCGCCCACGCACGCCTCGAGGGCCGCCCGGTCGAGCGCGGCCGGCTCGGTCGGCGGCTCCTGCGGCACTCCCGCGACGAACTGGCCGTCGGCCCACTGGGCCAGCCGCCGGTACTGCAGCCTGGTGACGGTGAACCAGGTCTCCGGCCGGCCGGGCGTCGCCGAGCCGCGGTCACCGGACAGCTGCGGCATGAAGGCGGCGGTGGCCTGCCGTTCGGCGGTCGCCTCGTCGGCCTCGTCATGCGGCTGGCGGATCACCGCGAAGACCTGGCGGCGGGCCTTGGCGCCCTTCTCCCCCGGGTCGCCGAGCAGGGCCAGATGGTCGCGCTCGAAGAAGTCGCCGACCCGCTCGGTGCCCCGGCCCAGGTCCACCGCCCGGCGGTGGCCGCGGGTCGCGGACTGGTTGACCCACTGGTAGCCCATCGCGCGGGCCAGCACCGGGGCGATGTCCCGCTCGAACGAGACCTCCTTGGCATCGGCCGTGAGGGCGTGCTCGACCGCGACGTCCTCCATCACGTCGTAGAGGGTGACCAGGTTGCCGACGGCGGGCGCGAAGTCGGGCGGGGCGACCACGATCCACGCGCCGCGGACCTCGATCGCCTGGCCGTCCTTGGTGACCGTCGCGGTGACCGGGCCGTCCGCGGTGTCGTCGTGCCAGCCGTCGTTGTCGGCGAAGCTGGGCAGCGGCTGGTCCTCGGGCACCGAGCCGGAGTGGCCGGAGCCGCCGAGCACGATCAGCCGGCCCTCGTCGTCGGTGCGCAGCTCGCCGAGCGGCACCGGCTTGCCGAGGAACGTTCCGGTGTCGAAGGCGACGCCGGCGGCCTGGCGGCCGGTGATCGTACGCGGACCGGGGTCGATCACCAGCGAGGCGCGATCGGCCACCGAGGCGTTCCGCTTACCGGAGCCCGTGAACGGCTGGGCGGCCGCCTTGCCGTTCACGAGGTGGACGGTCCAGGCGATCTCGGCGTCGTCGGCGGTGAGCTCGCCGATCACGGTGTCGCTCTCGTCGTACGCGAAGACGCGGAACCGCACCGCCTGGCGCTTCACCCGCCCGGCCTGGTCCTTGTAGGACGCGGGCGACTCCTCGGCGCCCGGCCGCTCCGGGCCGAGGAAGTATTCGTCCGGGCTGTCGCCCACCCGGGCCACGCCGACGGCCGGGTGGATGGCACAGTACGCGATCCGGCTCATGGGTCTCACGCTTTCGAAGCTGGGGTCGCGCGCGTATCGGGAGATCTCTCAGTTGTTCGCGACCGAAACACTTAGGGCTCGCTTGGCGGCAGCCGGCTGGGACAGGGCGAGGCGGACCGCCGCCGCGGCGTTCACCCGGCCGTAGCCGTAGCGGTTGCTGTGCCCGTTCTCGTCGTACTCGGTGGCATTGTCGTCGATCCGGTCGGCCGAGGCACGCAGCAGGTCCTTCACCTCGTCCCAGCGCAGGCCGGGGTTGGCCGACAGGATCAACGCGGCCACCCCGGCGACGCCCGGTGCGGCGCTCGACGTACCGCCGAACGAGTTCGTGTAGTCGCCCGCGGCATCGCCCAGCGACTCGTCGCCGGCGTTGTACCCCTCCCGGCCGCACCGGTCGGTGGTCCAGATCCCGGGAGTACGCGACGGCGAGCCGTTGCTGCTCGGGAAGCTGCACCAGAGGGCCGCGCCGTGATCGCTGTACCGGCTCTGCCGGCCCAGATCGTTGCAGGCGGCCACGGCGATGACCTTGTCGTAGCTCGCGTACCCGTCGTTGTCGACGCTCTCCGCGCCGTTGCCGGCCGCCCAGGTGATCACGCAGCCCTTGCCGTCGCGGCCGTGCGCGATCGCGTACTCGATCGCCAGCCGGGTGTTGTCCGGCAGCGGCACCACCTGGTTGTGCGTGGGGTCGGTCGGGTCCCACCAGCGGCCGTCGGCCGGGCCCCAGCTGCACGAGATCACGTCGGCGCCGTGGTCGGCGGCCCAGACGAACGCGTCCGCCTCGTCCTGCGAGCCGAGCCCGGAGACCAGCCGCACCGGCATGAGCCGCGCGCCGGGCGCCACCCCGGACGCCTTGTCCACACCGTCCGCGCAGGCCACACCGGCGCAGGCGGTGCCGTGGTTGTCGCCGTCGCCGGGCCGCGGGTCGTCGCCGCGCGGCCGGCTCACCGAGCGCGGGGCGACCAGCTTGCCGGCCGAGCCGAACTCGGCGTGCGTGACATCCAGCCCGTCGTCGATCACGCAGACCACGATGCCCTCGCCGCGCGAGTCGGCCCAGGCCTCGACCACGTGGGCGTGCTCGACCACGTCGACGCCCTTGACCACCGTGGGGCCGAGGTGCCACTGCTGCGGGAACCACTGCCGGCGGCTCACCTCGCGGACCAGCTCGGGGTGGCACAGCTCCACCTCGTCGCGGTCGAGCAGCCGCTCGGCCAGCGGAAACACCTCGCGACCGACACCCGTCGGCGCGGCCGTGAAGTACGCGTTGGGTGCCGCACCGACCAGCCGCTTGACCGTCAGGCCGGCCTCGCTCAGCAGCGCCTCGCACTGCGCCGCGGTCAGGTCGTCGCGGAACTTCACGAAGACGTTCTCGGTGTAGACGACCGGGGCGCCGTACTGGTCGCGCAGGCCCCGCCCGGCGAACTCGACCTCGGGGTCCTCGTTGAGCACGACGGCGATGGTCGGCGCGTCGCCTACCGGGGACGCATACACCCCGACGCCCGCCTCGGGGAAACCGAACAGCGGGGTCAGGCGGTCCTGCGCGGTGCGGCTGGGCGAGGACAGCGGGGAGACGTCGTGCCGTGCGCCCCGGCGCACCGACCGGATGACCACCAGGTCCTCGTTGTCCTCCAACTCCAGGCGAAACCCGGAGCCGCCCCCGAATCGGCAACTGAGCATGGCACGCTCCCCTCTCATCGGTCTTCATGCGACCACTCCGCCGTGGCGGTGACAGCCTGGTTCGCGACAGACTGGCGAGGTGAAACCTGACCGGGTCGCGGTGCTGGGCTGCGGGCCGGCCGGCGCGGCCGCCGCGATCACCCTCGCGGCCCGGGGAGTCGACGTCGTGGCGATCGATCCGCGACCGGCCGGCGAGTGGGAGCCGGGCGAGGGCTTGCCGGCGGCGGCCGGCGCGGCGCTGCGCAAGCTCGGCCTGTGGCCGTCCTTCCAGGCCGGGGGCCACCTGCCGAGCAGCGGCTTCGTCTCCTGCTGGGGCTCGGACGAGCCGGCGTTCCGGCCCGCACTGCTTGATCCCCGTGGCCCCTCCTGGCAGCTCGATCGGGTCCGCTTCAACCAGATGCTGCGGGACGCCCTGGGCCCAGCCCTTCCGCACCGAGTCACCGAGGTGCGGCGGAATGGCCCGCTTTGGACCATCTCGCTGCCCGGTAAACCACCAATTTCCGTAAATTTCATTATAGATGCCACGGGCCGGAGCGGACGCCTGCGGCGCTCCCCCCGCCGCGTCGACAGCCGGCTCGTCGGGATCACCGCGCTAGTGCCCGACCCCTCGCCGGACGACGCGGCCGGCCTCGTCGAGGCGGTGCCGGAGGGCTGGTGGTACGCCTCCCGCGTCCCGGGCGGGCGGATGGTGGTGGCCCTGTTCACCGACGCCTCGATCGCCGGCACGATCGACTCCTGGCCCGACCTCTTGGCGAAAACGGCACTGGTCGGGCCACGCGCGCGGTGGCCGCGCCCGGACCGGCTGCGCACCGCGGCGGCCGGCAGCTCGGCCCTGGAGCGCGTCGCCGGCCCCGGCTGGGTCGCGGTCGGCGACGCCGCCTGCGCGCACGACCCGCTCTCCTCCCGAGGTCTGCACGATGCCCTGACCAGCGGAACAGCCGCGGCCGAGGCAATCGTCGCCAACAGCGTTCCGGCGTACGCCGCGCAGATGGCCGCCACCTACCACGCCTATCTCAAGGACCTCGGCTGGTATTACCGCCGGGAAACCCGCTTCCCCGACTCCCCGTTCTGGCGGGCCCGGCAGCGTTAGGCCAGGTGCAGGCGGTGGGCGATGGCCGCGGCCTCGACCCGGTTGCCGGCGTTCAGCTTGCCCAGGATGTTGGAGACGTGCACGCTGGCCGTGCTCTCGCTGATGAACAGCGTGCGAGCGATCTCCCGGTTGCGCCGCCCCTCCTTGAGCAGCGCCAGCACCTGAAGTTCCCGGTCGGTCAGGTGGAAGGGCCGCTCCGGCTCGACCGGCGGGATGTCGGCGGCGGCGCCGAGGTCGAGCCGCGCCCGGTCGGCCAGCGCGGTGATCTCGCGCAGCAGCGTGCGGGCCTCCAGCAGCTCAGCGGCGTCCCGAGCCGAGCGCAGCACCTCGGCCGCCCGCGGATCCCGAGCGCGGACCAGCTCCTCGGCCTCCCGCCAGCGCGCGTACGCGCCGGCGTGCGGCCGGGCCAGCCGACTCCACCCGGCCGCGACCTCGCCCCACGCGTCCGGGTTGGGCTCGCCGCCGGTCAGCCTCGCGAACTCGGCCTCGCCCATCGCGGCGTCGATCGCCGCCTCGGGGAACGATCGCTGCCGTACGCCCATCCGCTGCCAGAGCGACGCCGCCCGGTCGCGCAGGCGCTCACCGCGGACGCGTACCTCCTCCACCCCGGACCGGCCGCCCGCCCGGCGGCGTTCCGCCTCGTCCGCCTCGATCCGCAGGCCGAGCACGCAGAGCGCCACCGCCTGCTGGTCGTCGCCGTGCGCGCCGACCACCTCCAGGCCGGCCGCGACCTCGGCGCGAGCGGTCTCGTAGTCTTCCAGCCACATCGCGCGGGCCGCCGCGGCGGCGTGCACGAGACCGTGGTCGAGCGGGTCCTCGTCGTGCTTGAGCTGCTCGAACGCCTGCTTGAGCTGCTGCGCGGCCTCCTCCGGCCGGCCGCGCGCGGTGGCCAGCTCGGCCAGCACCACATAGGTCATCAGCGCCCGCGCGGCCGCGTGATGGCTCGCCAGCTGCCGCTCGGCCACCTCCTCCGCCTGCCGCCAGCGGCCGTTGCGATACAGCACCAGCACCAGCGAATCGAGCATGTCGAACATCGGCGGGAACATCAGGCCCAGATCGGCGCTCCACAGCAGCGCCTCCTCCGCGGTCGCCACCGCCTCGCTCGACCAGCCGATGAAATCCAGGGCCAGACACAAATGGTTGTACGTGACGCAGATGCCCTCCACGTCGTCCTCGTCCCGGGCCACGCGCAGCGCCTCGCGCATCCGGCCGATCCCGGTGGCCGGCTCGCCGTGCATCGCGAAGTGCCAGCCGGAGGTCTTGAGGCCGAGCACCTCCTCACGCTTGCGGCCGGACGCCCGGGCCAGCTCGAGCGTCTCCTCCCAGAGCGGCGCCGAGTCGGGGTAGAGGCCGCGCACCGACAGCGAGTTGGCCAGCGCCGCGGTGACCCGGGCGCGTTCGGCGAGCGCGTCGCTGGTCGCGAGCAGGTGGTACGCCTTGGTGAAGGCGCGCAGCGCGCGGGCGCCGTCGACCCGGTCCAGGTACGTGCCGAGCGCCTCGTGCAGCAGCGCGCGGGCCACCACGTCCTCGCGCGGGGTCGCGGCCAGGGCCTCCTCCGCGAGGCGGACGGCGCTCTCGTGCTCGCCCGCGTCGTGCGCGCAGCGCGCCGCGGCGGAGAGCAGCTCGGGCCGGGTCAGCCCGGCCGCCGCCGGGTCGTCCACCTCGTCGCAGAGCCCGATCGCCCGGGTGAAATAGGTGAGCCCCTCGCGGAACGCCCGCACCTCGACCGCGGCCCGCCCGGCGGCGACCACCGCGGCCAGGGCTTTCGGCAGGTCACCGGTCTCCTCCCAGTGGTGCGCGACCACCGCGGTGGCGGTCGAGCGCGGCCGGTCGCCCAGCTGCGGCCGCTCGGCGAGGGCGGTGGCGACCCGGGCGTGCAGCCGGGCCCGCTCGCCGGGCAGTAGGTCGGAGTAGACCGCCTCGTGGGCGAGCGCGTGCCGGAAGCGGTACGCGTTGGGGCTCGTGTCCGGCTGCAGCACGCGGTTGGCGGCCAGCTCGCGCAGGGCCGCGAGCAGCTCCTCCTCCGGCAGCTCGGTGACCACGGCGAGCAGCGGGTAACCGATCCGGCGGCCGACCACCGCGCAGATCCGCAGCACCGCCTGCGCGTTCGGGGTGAAGGTCGCGACCCGCAGCAGCACCACGTCGCGCACCCGGGCCGGCACCTCGGGACCGAGGCCGCGCGCCTCCAGCAGCTCCTCGGCGAAGAACGCGTTCCCGCCCGAGCGGTCGGCGATCTCGTCGACGATCGCGCTGGGCAGCGGGTTGCCGGCCTGGTGGGCGAGCAGCAGGCCGAGGTCGCCCGCTCCGAGCGGAGCCAGCGGCAGATGGTTCATGAACGGGCCGCGGAGCAGCTCGACCAGGGCGGCCGGCAGCGGGCCGGCGGCCGGCTCGTCGTCGCGGTAGGTGACCACCAGCAGCACGCGCTCGCGGCGCAGCGCCACGGTCAGGAAGCTGAGCAGGTCGAGGGTGGACTGGTCGGCCCAGTGCACGTCCTCGATCACCAGCAGCACCGGCGCCTCCTCGGCCAGCCGGCCGAGCAGGGCGAGGAAGACGTCGAAGAGCCGGGCGTCCGGCGCCCGGTGTGCCTCGTCCGGCTCGGGCCAGAACATCTGGTCGAGGCTGGCGAACCGGGGGCCGGCCAACGCCGTCAGCGACTCGGCCGACCGCTCGCGCAGCAGGCGGCGCAGAGCGTCGAGAATCGGACCGTACGGCAGGCCGCCCGAGCTGATCCGGAAGGAGGAGCCGGCCAGGACCTGGCCGCCCTGCGCGAGGACCCGCTCGATGCATTCCTGCACGAGGCGCGTCTTGCCTACGCCGGCCTCACCGGAGATCAGGAAGCCGGCGGCCTGACCCTCGCGGACGTCGTCCCAAGCCGCGCTGACCTCAGCGAGCTCAGCCTGCCGTCCGACCAAGGGGGAGAGTCGTCTCCGCCGCACGCCAGGAGTATGCCAGCCGGTGCCAAGCCCGGGCATCGCCTTTCCCGTCCGGGGTAAGGGTGCGGGTCGCTTGATCCTAGGTGTTTGCCGGACACATTACGGCCGCGCCGGGGTCACCCTCATTGTCGGAAACCTTACTGGGGGAGGTTACGCCATGGTCAACCACATCGGACAGACCGCACCGCGGCGCCGGCAGGTGGCCGTGCTCTTCGCCGACATCTGTGGGTTCACCCGCCTGGTCGAGAGCGTGGAGCCGGAGGCGGTCTACCGCATCATGCGGCCGCTCCTGGACGACCTGGTCGGCTGCGTGCACGCGTACGGCGGGGAGGTTCAGCAGGTGCTGGGCGACGGTTTCATGGCGGTCTTCGGCCTGCGCCGCAGCCTCGGCGACGAGGGCGAGCGGGCCACCGCGGCGGCCTGCGCGATGCTGAGCGCCGGCCGCCCGGGCCGGCCGGACGTGCACGTCGGCGTCGAGTGCGGCGAGGTGCTGGTCACCCGCTCCTGGGAGCCGGCCTGCTTCGGCGTGTGGGGGCGCGCGGTCAACCTCGCCCAGCGGCTGTGCACCGAGGCCGGGCCGGGCGAACTGGTGCTCGGGCCGAACGCGTACGCGGGGGCCGGCCGCCTGCCCGGGCCGGCGGACGAGGCGCTGGTGCGGGTGCGCGGCGTCGCCAACCCGGTCCCGGCCCATCGGGTCACGATCCTTCCCACCGCGCTGCCGGTGGCCGCCTGAAGGGGCGGTCAGGGGGCCAGCAGCGCCTCGGTGGGCGCCATTCTGGCGGCGCGCAGGGCCGGGTAGAAACCGGCCAGGCCGCCGATCACCAGGGTGGCGCCCACCCCGCCCGCCATCGCCCAGGCCGGTACCACGGTCTGCCAGTCCTGGGCGGACGCGAAGATCGCGGTGAGGCCGATCCCGGGCACGATCGTCAACCACCAGGACTCGCATCGCCACTCTCCCCGGCCTCCGGGACAGCGTACGAATGACATGGTCACACGCCCGTCACACTGGTATAGTTCTGCACATCTAACGAGGGTCCCCGCCAATCGGCCGGGACCCTCTTTCTTTCCAAGCTCGTCCGCACAGTCATCTACGCGGCATGAGGAGGTCGACCACCTTCAGCCCGGTCTCGCCTCCGACCAACTGCAACCCGACCTCGGCCCGAGCTGCCAGGTCGAGCGGCGGGAGACCTTCGACAAGCGACGCGTTCGTGATGCGGTCGAGTCCGGCCCCGACCAGCGGAGCGGCTATACGCAAGGCAGCCTTGAGCGCTACGCCCTGCACAGAGCCACCATGCAGCACGATATTGCGGGTCCGATAGAGCCGCCTCATCGCCATTTCGAAGATGGCCGCGGCGGACGCGAGCTCGGCCTTCGGGCTGGTGACGACCCGGCGCATCCGATGCACCGCGGCGACGTCGGCGTCGCGGCGGAAGCAGCCGGCCATTTCCCTTGCGTTCCCCGCCACCAATGCCTCGGCCATCGCGCACGCCCGTTCTCGGTTTGTCGTGCAGGTCGCCAAGGTCTCGGCAAGAGCATCGGGGGTCTCCGGGCGATACCGATGAGCCAGAGCGGTCAGCTCTGCGCGGGGCCACGAGCAGGCGACGATGGCCGCGAGTCGATCCGCGGCGACTGCCTTGCCCGGCCGCTCCTCCTCGGCGGGATCATCCGGATGCGACAACAGTGACTCGACCGCCGCCCACGCCCCGGCGACCGCCGGGCCGAGAGCACCCCGATTCACCGGCGCAGCAAGCTCCAGCGCATCGTCCACGATCGCTCGGTCCCCACCGACCTGATACATGTACCCCTCATTGACCAGGGAGAGCACGTAAGCACCCCGGTCTGGGGCGGCGAAGCGAATCGGGTCCGGGTGGTGATCGACCCATAGCTGCGAAGCAGGTCTGATCACGTCTCTATTGCCTCGCATGAAGAAAGACCGCGCCACCATCCGCTCGACGAGCTCCCGTACCTGGCTCGCGGCGCTGAATGGATCACGCGCGATCACGCGATAGAGAAACCCCCCGCCGGCCCGGATGCCGTTGGCGGAGTAGCCGTGCTGCACAATCCAGTCGACAGCTGCCCGCCCCGAGACCCATGCCTCGTGGTTCTCGGCCTGACTCTGTTCGGGCACGGTGTCCAGGAGCGCGAGAACCGTGAACTCCCGCGGCGTAGCGGCGTCGAGCGCGACGGCGCCCTGCAAGATCTCCTCGGCGCTCGCGCGTCGGCGGGAAAGCCGCCCGATCCATGTCGCCAGGTGGCTCGCGTCGTAGCCGAGGTCCAGCAGGTGGGCCGCAACGACGCGAGCCAACCGTTCCGGCTCTGGCCGCTGGTCGATGGGCCGGGAGCAAGCAGCCGCCCAGCGGCCGAGATAGCCGCCGCGAGCATGGTCGATGACCTGCCGCAGGCGGCGGTGTGCCGCGCTCGGATCGGGCAGCGGCTTGTTCAGCAGCGAGGTCAACTCGGCGCGCAACTCCGTGTCGCCGAGGCCGACATCGGGGCCGATCACCTTTAGGAGTTGACGCCGCTGCCAGTCGACCGCGCCAACGGACAGCACGCGGTGCCGAGCCCAGGAACTGGCCTCCAGCAGTTCCTCCAAGGCGAGCAGTGAGCCGACGTCCCACAACCGACGCGGCCACTGCAACCCTTCAAGAGCGAAGAAGTCGATCAAGCGGGCACGAACATGACGGTCATACATCCTGCCGTTACGCGAGGTAAGCGAAAACGAACAAAACGTCACAGAGGTGCGGAGGGCCTGGCGCGCTGAAAGTTTTTATGCATAAGCTTCGGGTGTGAATGGAGATGCGGCTCAGTCCGTTCTCGACCTCTTCCACGGCGCTCGGCTCACGCCCACCCAGCGCCGCATTGCGCACTGCCTGGTCGAGCACTCGGCGAAGGCCGCCTATCTCTCCGCGGCCGAGGTGGCCGACCTCGCCGGGGTCAGCCAGCCCTCGGTCACCCGGTTTGCGATGGCGCTCGGCTACGAGGGCTACCCCGCGCTGCGCCGCCGGCTGCGTGAGCTGACCGGGGATGCGCCGGAGGCCGCGACCGAGGGCAATGCCATGCAGCTCGCGGTGCGGGCCGAGGCCGAGCACCTGGCCCGGCTGCACGATCAGCTCGCCCGCCTGGACGACGTCGAGCGAGCCGCCGAGCTGCTGATCGCCAGCCGGCCGCTGCCGGTGCTGGGCCTCCGGGCGGCCGCGCCGCTTGCCGGATATTTCGGGTATTTCGCGGCTAAGGTCCACCCGGACGTCCGGGTTCTTGACTCCGGTGGCACCCCGCTGCTCGACCGGCTCGATCAGGCCCGCGCGGCCGGTGCCGATGCGATGCTGGCCGTGGTGCTCCCGCGTTACCCGCGCGAGTCCCTGGAGGCGGTCGCCGAGGCCAAGCGGGCCGGGTTCGCGGTGGTCGCGATCACCGACTCGGCGGTCAGCCCGGTCGCCGAGCGGGCCGACGTGGTGCTGCCCGCGGCGGTCGGCACGCAGCTCGTCTTCGACCTGCACACCGGGCCGATGGCGATGGCGATGGTGCTGTTGCAGGCGATGTGCGACGCGGCGCCCGAGGCGGCACAGCGCCGGCTGGAGGAGTTCGAGGCGACGGCCGCCCGGCGGCACATCTTCACGGCATAAGAAACGGCACAGGGAACGGCACAGGGAACGGCAAAGGGCACGGCAAAGGGAGGGGACGACGATGTCCGAGATCCGGGCCGCTCGCGGCACCGCGTACACCGCAATGGGGTGGCCGCAAGAGGCCGCCAAGCGGATGTTGATGAACAACCTCGACCCCGACGTGGCCGAGAGGCCGCAGGATCTGGTGGTCTACGGCGGCACCGGCAAGGCGGCGCGCGACTGGCCGTCGTTCCACGCGATCGTCCGCGAACTGGACACGCTCAAGCCCGACGAGACGCTTCTGGTGCAGTCCGGCAAGCCGGTCGGGGTGTTCCGCACGCACGAGTGGGCGCCGCGGGTGCTGATCGCGAACTCGAACCTGGTCGGCGACTGGGCGACCTGGCCGGAGTTCCGCCGGCTGGAGCAGCTCGGGCTGACCATGTACGGGCAGATGACCGCGGGCTCGTGGATCTACATCGGCACCCAGGGGATCCTGCAGGGCACGTACGAGACGTTCGCCGCGGTCGCCGCGAAGCGGTTCGGCGGGTCGCTGGCCGGCACGCTCACGCTGACCGCGGGGTGCGGCGGCATGGGCGGGGCGCAGCCGCTCGCGGTGACCATGAACGGCGGCGTCTGCCTGATCGTCGACGTCGATCGCACCCGTCTCCAGCGCCGGGTCGACACCCGCTACCTGGACGTGATCGCGGACGATCTGGACGACGCCATCAAGCGCGCACGCGCCGCCAAGTCCAAGAAGTCGGCTATTTCCATCGGGGTCGTCGGCAACGCCGCGGTGGTCTTCCCCGAGCTCCGGCAGCGCGGCGTCGAGATCGACATCGTGACAGACCAGACCAGCGCCCACGATCCCCTCAGCTACATCCCGGTCGGCGTCGACCTGGCCGATGCCGCCGAGTATGCGCGGACAAAGCCGGACGAGTTCACCGACCGCGCGCGGGCAAGCATGGCCCGGCACGTCGCGGCGATGGTCGGCTTCCTGGACGACGGCGCCGAGGTCTTCGACTACGGCAACTCGATCCGCGGCGAGGCCAAGCTGGGCGGCTTCGAGCGGGCCTTCGACTTCCCGGGCTTCGTCCCCGCGTACATCCGCCCGCTCTTCGCCGAGGGCAAGGGCCCGTTCCGCTGGGCCGCGCTCTCCGGCGACCCGAAGGACATCGCCGCCACCGACAAGGCCGTCCTCGACCTGTTCCCGGACAATGAGGCGCTGGCCCGCTGGATCAAGCTGGCCGGCGAGCGGGTCGCCTTCCAGGGCCTGCCCGCCCGGATCTGCTGGCTCGGCTACGGCGAGCGGGACAAGGCCGGCGTCCGGTTCAACGACATGGTCGCCCGCGGCGAGATCAGCGCGCCGATCGTGATCGGTCGCGACCACCTCGACGCCGGGTCGGTCGCCTCGCCGTACCGGGAGACCGAGTCGATGCTCGACGGCTCCGACGCGATCGCCGACTGGCCGCTGCTGAACGCCCTGGTCAACACCGCCAGCGGCGCGTCCTGGGTGTCGATCCACCACGGCGGCGGGGTGGGCATCGGCCGCTCGATCCACGCCGGCCAGGTCTGCGTCGCCGACGGCACCCCGCTCGCCGGCGAGAAGATCGAACGGGTGCTCACCAACGACCCGGGGATGGGCGTGATCCGGCACGTGGACGCCGGCTACCCGTCCGCCGCGGCGTCCGGCGTACACATCCCGATGGCTCGATGAGCGCGCCGGTCTTCTCGGCCCTCTGGTCCGAGATCGAAGCCATCGGCCGGGTGGGCAGCGGCGGCTATCTGCGGTACGCGCTGGACACCCCCGACCTCGTGCTGCGCGACTGGTTCCGCAACCAGGCGGACCGGCGCGACCTGCCGGTCACCGACGACGGCAACGGCAACCTGTTCGCCTGGTGGGGTGAGCCCTGGGGCCGCGACGCCGTGCTGACCGGCTCGCACTTCGACTCGGTCCCGCACGGCGGCGGCTTCGACGGCCCGCTCGGCATCGTCAGCGCGTTCCTCGCGGTCGACCAGTTGCGTGCCGACGGGCACACGCCGGCCAAGCCGATCGCCGTGGTGGCGTTCGTCGAGGAGGAGGGCGGCCGGTTCGGGCTGCCCTGCCTCGGCTCGCGGCTGCTCACCGGGGCGATCGAGCCGGCCAAGGCGGCCGCCCTCACCGACCGTGACGGGGTCACGTTCGCCGAAGCACTCGGAGCGACGCCGGCCGGCGCGCTGCCGGGGCTGACCAGCCGCATCGGCGCCTTGATCGAGCTGCACATCGAGCAAGGACGGCAACTCGACGCGCCGGTCGGGGTGGCCAGCGCGATCTGGCCGCACGGGCGCTGGCGGTTCGACTTCACCGGGCACGGCGACCACGCGGGCACCACCCGGATGGCCGACCGGCGCGACCCGATGCTGACCTTCGCGTACACGGTGCTGGCCGCGAACAAGGAGGCCCGGCTGGCCGGCGCGCACGCGACGATGGCCCGGGTCGAGGTCGAGCCGAACGCCACCAACGCGATCCCCTCGCTGGTGCGCGGCTGGCTGGACGCCCGGGCCGCGGACACCCCGACGATGGACGCGCTGGTCGAGGCGGTGGTGAAGCGGGCCACCGAACGGGCCGGCCGGGACGGCACCGAGGTGGCGGTGACCGCCGAGTCGATCAGCGCGGAGGTCGCCTTCGACACCGCCCTCGCCGACCGGCTCTCCGCGCTGCTGGGCGACGCGCCGATCCTGCCGACCAGCGCCGGCCACGACGCGGGCGTGCTGTCCGCGAAGGTGCCGACGGCGATGCTGTTCGTGCGCAACCCGACCGGGATCTCGCACTCGCCGGCCGAGTTCGCCGAGCCCGCGGACTGCGCGGCCGGGGTGGACGCGCTGGCCGAGGTCCTGCGGGAGCTGACGTGACCGTCTATCACGCCGCACATTGCTGGCTGGACGGCCGCGTGGTTCGGGATGTCCAGATCGAGATCAACGGTGGGCGATTCACGCGGATAAGTCCCAATGAGAAGGGCGAGGTGGACATTCGTCTGCCGGGGCTCACGCTGCCGGGCATGGCCAACGCCCACTCGCACGCCTTCCACCGGGCGCTGCGCGGGCGCACCCACGCCGATCGCGGGACATTCTGGACCTGGCGCGAGGAGATGTACCGGGTCGCCGCCGCGCTCGACCCGGAAAGCTACCTGCGGCTCGCCCGGGCCACGTACGCCGAGATGGCGCTCGCCGGGATCACCGCGGTGGGCGAGTTCCACTACCTGCACCACGGTCCGGACGGCACGCCCTACCACGATCCCAACGCGATGGGCCACGCGCTGATCGAGGCGGCCCGCGAGGCCGGCATCCGGATCACCCTGCTCGACACGCTCTACCTCCAGTCCGGTGTGGACGGACGGCCGTTGGAGGGCGTCCAGCGCCGCTTCGGCGACGGAGATCCACAACGCTGGGCTTCGCGGGTGGCCGGGCTGGGTGCCGCGCCGCACGCCCGGATCGGTGCGGCCATTCATTCGGTACGCGCGGTGCCTGCGCACCACCTCGGCGAGTTGGCCGACCGCGGCCCGCTGCACATCCACCTCTCCGAGCAGCCCGCCGAGAACGAGCAGTGCCGGGCAGTGCACGGCTGCTCCCCCACCGAGCTGCTCGACCGGCACGGGGTCCTCGGCCCGCAGCTGACCGCCGTGCACGCCACCCACCTCACCGACCGGGACGTGAAGCTGCTCGGCGGCAGCGGCACCGGGATCTGCATGTGCCCGACCACCGAACGCGACCTGGCCGACGGCATCGGGCGGGCACGCGAGCTGGCCGACGCCGGCTCGCCGCTCTCGCTCGGCAGCGACAGCCACGCGGTGATCGACCCGTTCGAGGAGGCCCGCGCGCTGGAGATGAACGAGCGCCTGGCCAGCCGACAGCGCGGCCGGTTGACGGTGGCCGAGCTGATCCGGGCCGCGGCCAACCACGCGTCGATCGGCTGGGACGACGCCGGGGAGATCGCGGTCGGGAAGCGGGCCGACCTGGTGGCGGTCGCCCTCGACACGGTGCGCACTGCCGGTGCCGAGCCGACCGGCGCGCTCCTCGCGGCGACCGCCGCCGATGTCACCGACGTCATCGTGGACGGGCGGCATGTCGTCGCCGACCGGCGGCACACCGCCATCGACGTGCCGCGGGCGCTCGCGGAGGCCATCTCATGACCCTCCTCATCGACAACATCGGCGAGCTGCTCACCCATGACGGGCCCCCGCTCACCCGGGCGGCCGTGCTGGTGGACGGCGACCGGATCGGCTGGGTCGGCCCGAGCTCGCAGGCGCCGGCCGCCGACCGCCGGGTCGACGCCGGCGGCGCGGCGGTGCTGCCCGGCTTCGTCGACAGCCACGCCCACCTGGTGTTCGCCGGTGACCGGGCGCAGGAGTTCGCGGCCCGGATGGCCGGCGAGTCGTACACCGGCGGCGGCATCCGCACCACCGTGGCGGCCACCCGCGCGGCGACCGACGACGACCTGCGGGGCTCGGCCACGCGGCTGGTCGCCGAGGCGAGACGGCAGGGCACCACGACCGTCGAGATCAAGAGCGGGTACGGGCTCAGCGTCGACGACGAGGCACGGTCGCTGCGGATCGCTCGCGAGCTGACCGAGGAGACGACGTTCCTCGGCGCGCACGTGGTGCCGGCCGGGGCCGATCCCGCCGCCTACGTCGCCCTCGTCACCGGGCCGATGCTGGCGGCCTGCTCGCCGTACGCGAAATGGATTGATGTCTTCTGCGAGCGGGGCGCCTTCGACGGCGATCAGGCCCGGGAGATCTTGACCGCCGGCGCCAAGGCCGGCCTGGGGCTGCGCGTGCACGCCAACCAGCTCGGCCCGGGTCCCGGCGTGCAACTGGCGGTGGAGCTGGGCGCCGCGAGCGCCGACCACTGCACGCACCTCAGCGACTCCGATGTGGACGCTCTGGCCGGGTCGGCGACGGTGGCCACGCTGCTGCCCGGCGCCGAGTTCTCCACCCGGTCGCCCTACCCGGACGCGCGGCGGCTGCTCGACGCGGGCGTGACCGTCGCGCTCGCCACGGACTGCAACCCGGGCTCGTCGTACACGTCGTCGATGCCGTTCTGCATCGCCCTCGCCGTACGGGAAATGCGAATGACCCCCGCCGAGGCCGTGTATGCCGCCACGGCCGGCGGGGCACGCGCGCTGCGCCGCGACGATGTCGGGGTGCTGCGCGCCGGGGCACGCGCCGACCTGATCGTCCTCGACGCCCCTTCCTACCTGCACCTGGCCTACCGGCCCGGGGTTCCCTTGATCCGAACCGTTCTGCACAACGGAGTGCTTCAATGATCGTCACCGTTCAGCCCACCGGCGTCACCCCCGCCGACGTCGCCGCGGTCGCCCGAGGCGACGCCCGGGTCGAGCTCGCCGCCGCCACCGTCGAGGCCATGGCCACCAGCCGGGCCATCGTCGACCGCATCGAGGAGTCCGGCCGCCCCGTCTACGGCGTCACCACCGGCTTCGGCGCGCTCGCCGGCACCTTCGTCGCGCCGGCCCGCCGGGCCGAGCTGCAGCACGCGCTGATCCGCTCGCACGCGGCCGGGGTCGGCGCGCCGATGCCGCGCGAAGTGGTCCGGGCGATGATGCTGCTGCGGCTGCGCTCGCTCGCGCTCGGCCACTCCGGCGTGCGGCCGGTCCTCGCGCAGGGGCTGGCCGACCTGCTCAACCACGACATCACGCCGTGGGTGCCGGAACACGGCTCGCTCGGCGCCTCCGGCGACCTGGCTCCGCTCGCGCACTGCGCGCTGGTGCTGCTCGGCGAGGGCTGGGTGGTCGGCAAGGACGGCGAGCGGGTGGACGCGGCCGAGGCGCTGCGCACCGCCGGGCTGGCGCCGCTCGACCTGGCCGCCAAGGAGGGCCTGGCGCTGATCAACGGCACCGACGGGATGCTCGGCATGCTGCTGCTCGCGCTCGACGACTGCCGGCACCTGTTCGCGATGGCCGACGTGACCGCGGCGCTGGCGATCGAGGCGATGCTCGGCTCGGAACGGCCGTTCCGGCCCGAGCTGCACGCGATCCGGCCGCACCCGGGCCAGGCCGCCTCGGCCGCGAACATCCTCCAGCTGCTGCAACACTCGGCGATCATGGACTCGCACCGGGACGACCTGGCACACGCCGTGCAGGACGCCTACTCGATGCGCTGCGCGCCGCAGGTGGCCGGCGCGGCCCGGGACACCCTGGACTTCGCGTCCCAGGTGGCCGACCGCGAGCTGATCTCGGTGGTCGACAACCCGGTGGTGCTGCCGAACGGCCAGGTCGAGTCGACCGGCAACTTCCACGGCGAGCCGCTCGCGTTCGCCGCCGACTTCCTCGCGATCGCCGCGGCCGAGGTCGGCTCGATCGCCGAGCGGCGGGTCGACCGGCTCCTCGATGTCACCCGATCGCGTAGTCTGCCGCCCTTCCTCTCCCCCGACGCCGGGGTCAACTCGGGCCTGATGATCGCCCAGTACACGGCGGCCGGGATCGTGGCGGAGAACCGGCGGCTGGTCGTGCCCGCGTCCGCCGACTCGCTGCCGACCAGCGGCATGCAGGAGGACCACGTCTCGATGGGCTGGGCCGCGACCAAGAAGCTGCGTGCCGTGCTGGACAACCTGACCAGCCTGCTCGCGGTCGAGCTGGTCAGCGCGGTGCGCGGGCTGCAGCTGCGGGCGCCGCTCACCCCGTCGCCGGCCGGGCGGCTGGCGATCGCCGCGGTCGCGCCGTTCGCCGGTGCGCCGGGGCCGGACATCTTCCTCGCGCCGGTGCTGGAGCAGGCCCGCGCGGTGATCTCGGGTCGCGAGCTGCGGGCGAACATCGAGGCAGAAATCGGGGCGCTGTTGTAGTTAACTACCCGCTGTGGACGATAGAGCCATAGTGATCGGTGCCGGCGTCGCCGGTCTGGCCGCCGCGCGCGTGCTCAACCGGCGGTACGCGAACGTCACCGTGCTCGAACGGGACACCCTGCCGTACGGTCCGGTTCCGCGGCGCGGCGTACCGCAGGGCGAGCACCCGCACATTCTGCTGGTCGGCGGGCTGCGCGAGCTGTCCGCGCTGTTCCCCGGGTTCGAGACGGAACTGCTCACCCTGGGCGGCACCGCGCTCGAGACCGGTGCGGACATCTGCGCGTACCGGCTGGGTCGCCGCTGGCCGGTCGCGCCGACCGGGTTCGCGATGATCTCGGTGACCCGGCCGCAGCTCGAGGCGGTGCTGCGCGCCCGGGTGACCGCGCTGCCCGGGGTGACGGTGCACGACCAGGTCGCGGTGGCCGGGCTCGCCGGCCGGGTCGGGCAAGTCACCGGCGTGGTGCTGGACAGCGGCGAGACGCTCGACGCGGCGCTGGTGGTCGACTGCTCGGGCCGCGGCTCCCGCTCCGACCGCTGGCTCGGCTCGCTCGGCCTCGAGCCGCCGGGGCAGATCGAGGTGAAGGCCGGGGTCACCTACTCGACCCGGCTCTACCGGCGCCGGCCCGGCGATCTCGGGCCCTGGCGGGCCGCGCTGGTGCTGCCGGCCGGCCCGCGCGAGTCGATGTCCGCGGTGGCGTTGCCGGTCGAGGGCGACCGGTGGATCGTCGGCCTGGGCGGGTGGCACGTGGCCGAGCCGCCGGCGACACCGACCGCGTTCCAGGAGTACGCCCGGCAGCTCCCCGATCCGCTGGTGGCGGCCCTGATCTCGCGCGCCGAGCCGCTCAGCGACGTGACGGTGGCCCGGTTCCCGTCCAGCCGGCGCCGCCTGTTCGAGAAGGCCGCCCAGTCCCCGGCCGGATACGTTGCGCTCGGCGACGCGGTGTGCAGCTTCAACCCGATCTACGGCCAGGGCATGACCTGCGCGGCCCGGCAGGCGAAGGCACTCGGCGACACGCTCGACCGGCATCAGCGGGTGCCCGACGCCGCGATGGTCCGGGACTTCTACGAGGCCGCCGCAAGGATCAATGAGACGCCGTGGCGGTCCGCGGTCGGCGGCGATTTCACCTTTCCGGGTACGACCGGGCCGCGCCCCCGCGGGATCGCGCTGCGGAACTGGTACGCCCGGCAGGTGACGTATGCGTCCCAGGTGGACGCCTCGGTCTACCGGATCGCCACCGGGGTGCAGCACCTGGTCGATCCGCCGTCGGTGCTGCTCCGGCCCGGGTTCGCGGCGCGGGTGCTCCGGCAGGCGAGAATAGGGAGGCGGGCGCCCGCCGTCCCGCGTTAACGTCCCGGGCCATGACGGGCTACGACTTCCGCGCTTTCGAAGACCGCTGGGCACCGGTCTGGGAGTCGCTGCGCCTCTTCGAGCCCGACCGTCCCGACCGGTACGTCGTCTCGATGTTCGCCTATCCGTCCGGCGATCTGCACATGGGCCACGCCGAGGTGTACGCGATCGGCGACGCCATCGCGCGGTACTGGCGGCTGCGCGGGTTCGCGGTGCTGCAGCCGATCGGGTGGGACTCGTTCGGGCTGCCGGCCGAGAACGCGGCGATCAAACGAGGCCTGCATCCGGCCGAGTGGACCTACGCGAACATCGAGACACAGGCAAAATCTTTCCGGCGGTACGCGGTCTCGGTCGACTGGCGCACCAGGCTGCACACCAGCGACCCGTCGTACTACCGCTGGACGCAGTGGCTGTTCCTGCGCTTCTACGAGCGGGGCCTGGCCTATCGCGCGGAGGCGGCGGTCAACTGGTGCCCGCAGGATCAGACGGTGCTGGCCAACGAACAGGTCGTCGGCGGCCGCTGCGAGCGCTGCGGCGCCGAGGTGACCAAGCGCTCGCTGACCCAGTGGTTCTTCAAAATCACCGAGTACGCCGACCGGCTGCTGGACGACATGGCGCAGCTGCGCGGCCACTGGCCGGAGCACGTGCTGACCATGCAGCGCAACTGGATCGGCCGCACCTCCTCCGGCGAGCTGCGCCTGCATGACTGGCTGATCTCCCGGCAGCGCTTCTGGGGGTGCCCGATCCCGATCGTGCACTGCCCGTCCTGCGGGGAGGTGCCGGTGCCCGACGACCAGCTGCCGGTCGAGCTGCCCCCGCTGCGCGGCGCGGAACTGGCACCGAAGGGCGTCTCCCCGCTGGCCGCAGCACCGTCGTGGGTGCAGGTCGACTGCCCCTCGTGCGGCCAACCGGCCTCCCGCGACACCGACACGATGGACACGTTCGTCGATTCGTCGTGGTATTTCCTGCGCTACCCGCACGCGTCCTACCTGGACGGCCCGGTCGATCCCGCCCGGGTGCGCCCGGTCGACCACTACGTGGGCGGCAGCGAGCACGCCGTGCTGCACCTGCTGTACGCCAGGTTCTTCACCAAGGTCCTGCACGACCTGGGCATCATCGACTTCGACGAGCCATTCCGCACGCTGACCACACAGGGCCAGGTGATCCTGAACGGCGCCGCGATGAGCAAGTCCAAGGGCAACATGGTCACCCTGGCCGACCAGCTGAACACCTACGGCGTCGACGCGATCCGAGTGTCGATGATTTTCGCCGGCCCACCCGAGGACGACATCGACTGGGCCGACGTCTCCCCCGGCGGCTCGATCCGCTTCCTGACCCGAGCCCTGACCCTGGCCACCCGCGCCGCGTCCACCCCACCCCGCCCGGTCCCCGCCCCCGCCGATGCACCCGCGACCGTCGCCCCAGCTTCCGTCGCGGCCGCAGCCTCCGCCCCGGCTTCCGTCGCGGCCACGCCCTCCGGCCCGGCTTCCGTCGCGGCCACGCCCTCCGGCCCGGCTTCCGTCGCGGCCACGCCCTCCGGCCCAGCTTCCGTCCCGGGCGCGGCCGTCACCCCGCTGCGCCGCACCACGCACCGGCTGCTGCGGGAGATCACCGATCTGATGGAGGCGACCCGCCTGAACGTCGCCCTGGCCCGTACGATGGAGCTGGTCAACGCCGCCCGCTCGGCCCCCGACGACGACCCCGCCCTGCGCGAGACCGCCGAGGCGGTGGCCGTAGTGCTGTCGGTCTTCGCCCCCTACACCGCCGAGGAGATGTGGCACCGCCTGGCCCACCCACCCGGCGTGGCGGTAGCCGCCTGGCCCACGATCGACCCGGCCCTGTTAGCCACCGAGACCGTGGTCTGCGCCGTCCAGGTAGACGGCAAGCTGCGCGACCGCCTGCACGTCCCGCCCGACATCAGCGAGGCAACCCTGACGGGCTTGGCCCTGGCCTCCCCGGCAGCGGCCGGCCTGCGGGTGACCCGCACGATCGTCCGCCCGCCCAAGCTGGTCAACCTGGTCACCGACTGACCGCCGCCCACGCGTCAGCGGGCCCGGTCGCGCCCCGGCACCCCGGTCGCGCCCCGGCACCCCGGTCGCGCCCCGGCACCCCGGTCGCGCCCCGGCACCCCGGTCGCGCCCCGGCACCCCGGTCGCGCCCCGGCACCCCGGCCGCGCCCCGGCACCCCGGCACCCCGGCCGCGCCCCGGCACCCCGGCCGCGCGGGGGCGGGTCAGCCCGGCAGCTCCTTGGCGATTACCTTGGCCAGCTCGCGGAACGCCTTGCCCCGGTGGCTGATCGCGTCCTTCTCCGCCGGGTTCAGTTCGGCGTTCGTCCGCGTCTGGCCGTCACCCAGGAAGATCGGGTCGTACCCGAAGCCGCCCTCGCCCCGCCGGGACCGCAGGATCGTCCCGCGCTGTTTACCCTCGACCAGGTGCTCCCGGCCGTTGGGCAGCACCAGCGCCGCCGCGCAGACGAACGCCCCGCCCCGCTGGTCGTCCTGCACGTCCGAGATCTGGGCCAACAGCAGGTCGAGGTTGGCGTTGTCGTCGCCGTGCTTGCCGGACCACCGGGCACTGAACACCCCGGGCATCCCGTTGAGCGCGTCGATCGCAATACCCGAGTCGTCGGCCACCGTGGGCAGACCGGTGCGCTTGGCGCCCTCGCGGGCCTTGATCAGCGCGTTTTCCCCGAAGGTCAGGCCGGTCTCGGGCACGTCGGGGTAGCCCTCGAAGTCGGCCAGACCGACCAGCGCGATCCGCTCGGCGCCGAGCGCCAGGTCGAGGATGCGCTGAAGCTCCACCAGCTTCTTCTTGTTCGCCGTGGCGAGCAGCAGCTTCGCGCTCATGCTGCGCCTTCCGCCGGCCGCGGGGTGCAGGCGGTCATGCCCCCAGCGCCTTCTGCTGGGCGGCGGCCAGGTCGGCGCAACCGGCGACGGCCAGGTCGAGCAGGACGTCCATCTGGTCGCGACGGAACACGCCGTTCTCCCCCGTGCCCTGCACCTCGACGAAGTCGCCGTCGCCGGTGCACACCACGTTCATATCCACCTCGGCGGCGGAATCCTCGACATACATCAGGTCCAGGCGGGGCTCGCCGTCGACGATGCCGACGCTGACCGCCTGGATCGAGCGGTGCATGACCGCCTCGACCTTGCCGGCCAGCGCCTTGCGCTCGGCCAGCCAGGTCACCGCGTCCATCAGCGCCACGTAGGACCCGGTGATCGCCGCCGTCCGGGTGCCGCCGTCGGCCTGGAGCACGTCGCAGTCGAGCACGATGGAGTTTTCGCCGAGGGCCTTGAGGTCGATGCAGGCCCGAAGGCTGCGCCCGATCAGGCGGGAGATCTCGTGGGTGCGCCCGCCGACCTTGCCCTTGATGCTCTCCCGGTCGCCCCGGGTATTGGTGGCGCGGGGGAGCATCGCATATTCCGCGGTGACCCAGCCGAGGCCGGAGCCCTTGCGCCAGCGCGGGACGCCCTCGGTGACGCTGGCGGTGCAGAGCACCCGGGTGTCGCCGAACTCGACGAGCACCGAGCCCTCGGGATGCATGCTCCACCGCCGGGTGAGGGTCACGGGTCGAAGCTGGTCGGCCGCTCGGCCGTCGGGTCGTGCCATGCCCCAAACCTTATGCGTTCGGCGGCAACCGCGCTCATGCCGCCCCGCCGCTTGTGGACAACGAGCAGCCGGCGACCGCGCTCACACCGCCTGTGGACAACAAGCGGCAGAGGGAGTTACCTCAGGCCGCCCCGCCGCCGGTGGACAATGGCCGGCCGGTGGACAAGCCAAGGGCCGACTGCGGCGCCGCCGGCCGCAGCACCGCCTCGGGACGCTGCCGCGTGATCGCCACGCCGGAGGGCGCGCCGATCAGGCCGTGCGCCCGCAGGAACCCGTCCACCGCCTGCGGCCAGCCGAACCGCTCGGCCCGCTCGCGGGCCGCCGCGCGCCGCTGCGACTCGGGCCGCTCCATCAGCTCGCGCACGCCGTCGGCGAACGCCTCCGGGGTCCCGGCCACGGCCACTCCCGCGTCGCCGATCACCTCGGGCAGCGCGCTGGAATCGTTGACCACGACCGGCGTACCGCAGGCCAAGGCCTCCACCGCGGCCAGCCCGAACGTTTCCACCGGGCCGGGCTGGACCACGACGTCGGCGCTGGCCAGCAGCGCCGCGACCGCGGCGCGGTCGGCGATGTGCCCGGCGAAGCGCACCGGCAGCCGGGCCGCCCGATAGGCGAGCGCGGTACGCCGGGTGCCGTCCCCGGCCAGCACCAGCACCGCCGGCACCTTTGCGGTGCGCAGCGCGGCGATCGTGTCCACCGCCAGCTCCGGCCGCTTGGCCGCGGACAGCCGGCTGGCGTAGACCACCAGCAACTCGCCGGGGCGGGCGTACCGAGCCCGCAGGGTCGGGTCGGCCCGGCGGGGGTGGAACTGGTCGAGGTCGACGCCGAGCGGCACCTCGACCAGGTTGGGCACGCCCAGCCGGCGGAACTCGGCCGCCGCGAAGGCGGTGGTGCAGACGATCGTGTCGAAGGTCTCGGCCGTACGCCGGTTGAGCCGGTCGGCGAGCGCGTCGCGTTTCGGCATGCCCCAGACGCCGAGGAGCCCGGCCAGGCTCTCGTGCGAGACCATCATCGACCCGACGCCCCGCTGCCGTGCCCACGCGCCGGTCCAGCGCAGGGTGGCTCGGTCGGAGACCTCGATGCGGTCGGGCTCGAGCTCGTCGAGCAGCCGGGTCAGCTCGCGGCGGCCGGCCATCACCCGGTAGCCCCCGGTGCGCGGCAGCGGGGAGCTGGGCAGCGTGATGACCCGGCCCTGCGGGGTCATGGTGTCGGAGCGCTCACGACCGGGAACGATCAGCACGGCCTCGTGGCCGGCCCGTTGATATCCCTCGCCTAGGTTGCGCAAAGCGGTGCGAAGGCCACCGGTATGCGTCGTCACGAAGTTGGCGAGGCGGGCGATGCGCATGCAGCAACTCCAAGATCACTATCCGGTCGTGCATCGGTGCTCGGTGCCGCCCCCGCCCCCGGGTTCGGGCCTAGAGATCGTACCGGGCGCCCGGCCGAACCACCTCCACCGGTCCCGCATAGGCGGCTGAGGCCGCATCCACAATAGATGCCTCCGAGAACCACGCGGGTATCAAATGGGTCAGCAAAAGCCGCCCGACATCCGCCTTGGTGGCCGCTTCGCCCGCCTCGCCACCGGTCAGATGCAGACCCGGCGGGTTGTCGACGCCGTCCAGATAACTGGCCTCGCAGAGGAACAGGTCCGCCCCGGCGGCCAGGCGCAGCAGGGCCTCACAGGGGGCGGTGTCGGACGAATAGGTGAGGACCTTCCCGCCGTGCTCGACACGTACGCCGTAGGTCTCCACCGGATGATTGACCCGATCGACCGTGATCGTGAACGGCCCGATCGGAAACGTGCCCGGCTGCAGGCCGTAGAAGGTGTACACGTCCTCGACCTGCTCGTTGTCCGAGCTGTAGGCCGCGGAGATCCGCTCGGCGGCGCCCAGCGGCGCGTACACCGGAATGGCCGGACGGGCCCCGGCCGGGTCGTAGCGGCGGACGACCACATACAGGCAGGCATCCAGCATGTGGTCACTGTGCAGGTGGGTCAGGACGATCGCGTCGATGCTGTTCATGTCGGTGTAGCGCTGGAGCGCGGACAGCGAGCCCGAGCCGAAATCGATCAGCAGGCGGAAGCCCTCGACCTCGACAAGATAGGCGGAACACGCCGACTCGGGGCCGGGAAAACTGCCGGCACAGCCGAGAACGGTCAGTCGCATGCGGGTCCCTTTGGCTCACGCTGGGTCGTCGACGCCCCGCTGGACCGGTCCGTGGCAGAGTCGTCAGACCAGTCAATCACGGAGCGAAGCGTATCCCCGGACCTGCGCACCGCGTAAACGTCTGATCGATTTGTCGCTAAATCGACAACGTACATCACACCGCCCGTGACCTCGGTCATTAACGCAATTCCCGTTACGTCCGGTGAGTCGTTTGCGTTGCACAAAGTGAGGACTTCTGGGGACGGAACAGGACGGAGGCATCGTGACCACGGTTGAGCAGAACCGAAGCACGCGGACCGAGGCGGCGGAGATCATGCCGTTCGGTGGCTGGGAGATTACACCGACCGCCGCGGGTTTCGGTGGCCGAGATACGCTTTTCCGCTTTCCGGCGGCTGACGACCCGGCGCCGGCACCGGCACGCCTTCTCACGATAGCCCTTTATGCCGCCGCGCTCGGCCTTGCCGGCATCGGCGTGGGCGTACGCGCAATGGTCACCGTTTTCGGCGGTACGGCGTTCTGGTACGTCCCGGCACTGTCCCTTTTCGGACTGACCAGCGTGGTGTTGGTCGTCGGATCGTTCCTGTCGATTCATCGCCCGGTGCTGCCGTGGCTGCTGCTGCTAGCGGCCACGGCCCCGCTCACCGCAGCCGCGATGATCGCGGCACTCTACTAAGGTCCTGCTAGGCCCAGAGTTGGCCCTCGAGGGCCTCTTCCGCGTCGTTCAGGGTGCCGCCATAGGCGCCGGTCGAGAGGTATTTCCAGCCGCCGTCGGCGATCACGAACGCCACGTCGGCCCGGCGCCCGGCCTTGACCGCCTCGTGCGCCACGGCCAGCGCCGCGTGCAGGATCGCCCCGCTGGAGAACCC
This sequence comes from Actinoplanes sp. KI2, assembly GCF_025630775.1. Taxonomy (GTDB): domain Bacteria; phylum Actinomycetota; class Actinomycetes; order Mycobacteriales; family Micromonosporaceae; genus Actinoplanes. Next base: position 8,487 of record NZ_JAOSZE010000003.1, on the reverse strand, counting down.
CGCGAAGATCCCCTCGACCTCGACCAGCTGCCGGGTACGCAGCACGGCGTCCCGGGTGCCGACCGAGAAGCGCCGGTCCAGCACGGTCGCGTCGTACAGTTCGGGCACGTAGCCCTCGTCGATGTTGCGCAGGCCGTACACCAGCTCGCCGTAGCGTGGCTCGGCCGCGACGATCTGAATGCCGTCGACCTTCTCCTTGAGAAACCGGCCGGTGCCCATCAGCGTGCCGGTGGTGCCCAGGCCGGCCACGAAGTGCGTGATCGTGGGCAGGTCGTGCAGCAGCTCCGGGCCGGTGGTCTCGTAGTGGGCCCGGGCGTTCGCCGGGTTGCCGTACTGGAACAGCATCTTCCAGTCGGGGTGCTCGGCGGCGATCTGCTTGGCGGTCGCCACGGCCTGGTTGGAGCCGCCCGCGGCGGGCGAGAAGATGATTTCCGCGCCGTACATGCGCAGCAGTTGGACCCGCTCGGCGGAGACGTTCTCCGGCATGACGCAGACCAGGCGATAACCGCGCAGTTTCGCCACCATGGCCAGTGCGATGCCGGTGTTGCCGCTGGTCGGCTCGAGGATCGTGTCACCCGGGCGCAGGTGGCCGGACTCCTCGGCCTCGCGCACCATGAACAGCGCCGGCCGGTCCTTGACACTGCCGGTCGGGTTGCGGTCCTCGAGCTTGGCCCAGAGGCGCACCGGCGGCGCGCCCTCGGCGACGGTCGGCGAGAGTCGGGGCAGGCCGACCAGCGGCGTGCCCCCACACGCGTCCAGCAGGCTCTCGTAGCGAGCCATGGAAACTAGTCTTCAGTCCGGTTAAGGGCGGCGGTGGGGCGGTTGGACGGGTAGCGCCCGAGCAGGGCGGCCGCGGCCGCGAAGCCCAGGGCGCCGCCCGCGACGGCCGGCAGGATGGTGATCGAGTCACCGTCGTTGAGCTTGGCGTCCAGCGCGCCGAGGAAGCGCACGTCCTCGTCGTTGACGTAGATGTTGACGAAGCGGTGCAGGCCGCCCTCGGGCGTGATCAGCCGGCCCTTGAGGCCGCTGTGCTTGGCGTCGAGGTCGTCGATCAGCGCGGTGAGCGTGTCGCCGGAACCCTCGACGACCTTCGAGCCGCCGGTGTAGCTGCGCAGGATGGTGGGGACGCGAACTTCGATAGCCATGACGTAAATGCTCCTGGGTAAGGGTCGAACTATGGACAGTGGTCTATGGGAGTGTCGTCAGCGACACTCGTAGACCACCGCCACCGGGCTCTGCCCGAACATGTACGACTGCACCGAACCCACGGTCACACCTCTACTGTCGCATCTACGATGTTGATCTCTTCCTCGGTCACCACACCGTCCACGATGCGGAACGATCGGATCTCCTCCGAGTCGTCCTCCCGGGTCGAGACCAGCAGGTAGTGCGCGTTCGGCTCACCGGCGAACGAGACGTCCGTCCGGGAGGGGTATGCCTCGGTCGCGGTGTGCGAGTGGTAGATGACCACCGGCTCCTCGTCGTTGTCGTCCATCTCGCGCCAGACCCGCAGCTGCTCGAGGGAGTCGAACTCGTAGAAGGTCATCGACCGGGCGGCGTTGTCCATCGGGATCAGCCGGGTCGGCAGGTCGGCGCCGAGCGGGCCGGCGACCACACCACAGGCCTCGTCGGGGTGGTCCCGGCGAGCGTGGGCGACGATCGCGTCCACGATCGTCTGGTCGATGGTCAGCACGACGTTCACATTACCGTGAGATTTCGCGCGCCCTGATATGGCCGTGCTCACTCGATCTCGGGCAGCGCGTTCAGCAGCGACTCCTGCAGATAGCCGAGATAGGCGTACACGCTGAGCTGGAAGACCCGACTCGAGCCCGGATCGCGCACCACCGCGATCTCGAGCTCCTCGCTCAGGTCGGTCTCGGCGGTGATGTCCAGCCGGGTGCCCATCGCGAGCCGGGCGTCGTTGATCGCCCGCAGCCACGCCTCGGCGGCCTCGCCGTCCAGGCGTACCTCGCCCTCGCCCTCGTCCGGCAGCGCCGCGAGAATCGCGCCCGCCTGGTCGATCTTCCCGGTCTTCAGCTCCCCCTCGGTGTAGAGGCGGAACTCGGCCGAATCCTCCGGGCGGTCGGGGTAGATGTCCGGGAAGAGGCGGGAGACCACCGGGTCGGTGTGGTCCATCCCGTCGGTCAACAGGCCGACCACCTCGCCGGCGACCTTGCGCAGGACGCGCACTTCGTCGACCGCGAAGGTGGCCACGCACTGTGTGCCGTTGCGTCGGAACATTCGCACTCTCCCGCGGTTGCTCAGGCCCGGTCGACCGTCGCCCAGAGACCGTAGCCATGCAGCTGGTTGGCGTCCATCTCCATGCGCTCGCGGGCGCCGACGGAGACCACCGCCTTGCCCTTGTGGTGCACATCGAGCATCAGCTTTTCGGCCTTCTCGCGGCTGTAGCCGAAAAGCTTCTGAAAAACCCAGGTCACGTACGACATGAGGTTCACCGGATCGTCCCAGACGACGGTCACCCACGGGCGATCGTCGGCCGGTGCTTCCTCGATCTCCGGTGCCTCGACGGGAGCGACCTGTGGCAACGCCATGACCCCCATGTTGCCACCGGATTTGCCGCATCGGTGAACCGGAGCGCCGAACCGCAGGTCAAGGCACCCTTAGTAAGGGGCACTCCGGCGCAATAGGGTGATGGTGTGAACCCCTTCGCACCCGCCCTGCTGACCGACCAGTACGAGCTGACCATGGTCAGCGCCGCCCTCAAGGACGGCACGGCCGGCCGGAACTGCGTCTTCGAGGTCTTCGCGCGTCGCCTGCCCACCGGCCGGCGCTACGGCGTGGTCGCCGGCCAGGGCCGGCTGATGGAGTTGATCAGGGATTTCCGCTTCACCGACGAGGACATCGACTTCCTGCGCCGGGCGCAGATCGTCGATGCGAGCACGGCGGACTGGCTGGCGGGCTATCGCTTCACCGGCGACATCGACGGGTACGCCGAGGGCGAGCTCTTCTTCCCCGGCTCGCCGATCATGACGGTCTCCGGCACGTTCGCCGAGTGCGTCCTGCTCGAGACGCTGATCCTGTCGGTGCTCAACCACGACTGCGCGATCGCCACCGGCGCGGCCCGCATGGTCACCGCCGCCCGGGGCCGGCCGATCATCGAGATGGGCTCCCGGCGTACGCACGAGGACGCCGCCGTCGCCGCGGCTCGCGCGGCATATCTCGCCGGCTTCGCCTCGACCTCGAACCTGGCCGCCGGCCGGCGCTACGGCATACCCACCACCGGCACCTCGGCGCACGCGTTCACGCTGCTGCACGACGACGAGCCGACCGCCTTCGCCTCCCAGGTCGCGGCCCTGGGGAAGAACACGACGCTGCTGGTCGACACGTACGACATCGCCCAGGGCATCCGGAACGCGATCGCGGTGGCCGGCCCCGACCTGCGCGCCGTCCGGATCGACTCGGGTGACCTGTCGGTGCTGGCCCAGCACTCGCGCGAGCTGCTCGACTCGCTCGGCGCCACCGAGACGAAGATCATCGTGTCCGGCGACATGGACGAGTACGCGATCGCCACGCTCGCCGCCGAGCCGGTCGACATGTACGGCGCCGGTACCGCGGTGGTCACCGGCTCCGGCGCGCCCACCGCCGGCCTGGTCTACAAGCTGGTCGAGGTCGAGTCCCGGCCGGTGGTGAAGCGCTCGGAAAACAAGGCGACCGTCGGCGGCCGCAAGACCGCGGTGCGCCGGCACAAGCCCACCGGCACCGCCACCGAGGAGATCATCGTCTCCCAGGGCGTGCCCGACCACGCCGCCAACGACCGGCTGCTGCAGCGCTCGTTCGTCGTGCACGGCGAGGTGGTCGACGGGCCGACGCTGCTGCAGTCGCGGGAGCACCTGCGGCAGTGCCTGATCTCGATACCGTGGGAGGGCCTCAAGCTCTCGGCCGGCGACCCGGCCATTCCCGTCACCATCGTCCCGACCACTTAAGGGGTTGGCCGTGGCCAGAGCACTCATCATCGTCGACGTGCAGAACGACTTCTGCGAGGGCGGCTCGCTGCCGGTGACCGGCGGCGCGGCCGTGGCCGCCGGGGTGTCGCTGGTGCTGGCGAAGGGCGGCGACCGGTGGGACCACGTGGTCGCCACCAAGGACTGGCACATCGACCCCGGCAACCACTTCAGCGACCACCCCGACTACCTGGACACCTGGCCGGCGCACTGCGTGGTCGGGTCGGACGGCGCCGACTTCCACCCGGCGCTGGTCACCGACCGGATCGAGGAGGTTTTCCACAAGGGCGAGCACAAGGCGGCGTACTCCGGCTTCGAGGGCCACAGCGAGTCGGGCGAGACCTTGGCGGACTGGTTGCGGTCCCGGTCGGTGACCGAGGTCGAGCTGGTCGGGATCGCGACGGATCATTGCGTACGGGCGACCGCGCTGGACGCACGACGGGCGGGCTTCGACACGACGGTGCTGCTCAACCTCACCGCCGGGGTGGCCCAGGGCACCACCGATGCGGCCCTCGAGGAGTTCCGGACGGCGTCGGTGGCCACGAGCGGGACCCCGATCGTCTCGTCGTAGTTCTCGTCGTAGTTCTCGTCACAGGCGGGCGGCTTTTGCCGCTTTCGTGGCATTGGTGGCCGAGAACACGATGGTTTTCTGTCGTACCCCCGAGGCAGGATGTCGGGCGGAGGTCAGGAACCAACATGCTGCTCACACCTTACCGAGAGACCCTCGCACTGCCGCGGATCAAGTCGCTGCTCGCCGTGGCGACGCTGGCGCGCATCCCGATCGCGGCCGCCGCGGTCGTCCTGACCCTGCACGTCGTCACCGATCTCGACCGCGGCTACGGCGCGGCCGGCCTGGTCGGCGCCGCGGTGACCATCGGCGGTTCGGCCGGCGCGCCGGTCATCGGGCGTCTGATCGACCGGCGCGGCCTGCGCCCGGCGCTGGTCCTGACCACGGTCGCCGAGGTCATCTTCTGGACGGTGGCGCAGGCGCTTCCGTATTGGCCGCTGCTGATCGTGTCGCTGTTCGGCGGCTTCCTGGCGCTCCCCGCGTTCGCCGTGGCCCGCCAGTCGATCGCCGCGCTGACCCCCGAGGCCCAGCGCCTGCCCGCCTTCGCCCTCGACTCGATCACCACCGAGATCTCGTTCATGGCCGGCCCGGCGCTCGGCGTGCTGCTCGCCACCGGTCCCGGCCCGCGCGTGGCCATGCTGGCGATCGCGCTCGGCATTCTGGCCTCGGGCGTCGGCCTGTGGCTGCTCAACCCGCCGGTCCGCGCCTCGCACGAGACCCCGATCGAGGCCGGCGAGCGGGTCCCGCGCCGGTCCTGGCTGCGTCCCCGCTTCATCGCCGTCCTGGCGGTCACCCTGGCCGCGACCCTGGTCCTGTCCGGCACCGACGTCTCGATCGTCGCCGTGCTCCGGGAGAACGGCGAGCTGTCCTGGTCCGGCCTGGTCATGTCGTTGTGGGCGTTCTACTCGCTGTGTGGCGGCTTCGCGTACGGCACGATGCACCGCCGCCTCCCCGCGGTGGCCCTGCTGGCCCCGATGGCGGCCCTCACGCTGACGGTCGCCCTGGGCGCCTCCCAGTGGTGGCTCCTCGCGGCGCTGCTGATCCCGTGCGGCGCCCTGTGCGCCCCCACGATCACCGCCAGCGCCGACGCGGTGAGCCGCATGACCCCGGCCTCGGCCCGCGGCGAGGCCATGGGCTTGCACAACTCTTCGCTGACGGTCGGCGTGGCCCTGGGCGGCCCCCTGGCCGGCCTGGCCGCCGACAAGATCGCCCCGCTCTGGGGCTTCGTCACCGTCGGCGGCATCGGCCTGCTGATCGCCCTGGCCGTCCTCCCCACCGAACTCCTACGCCGCCGCACGGCCACCAACAACGCGCCCGTCGCGCGCGCCGCCACCGCCACGCCCGCGCCCGCCGCCACCGCCGCGCCCGCCGCCACCGCCACGCCCGCCGCCGCCGCCACGCCCGCCGCCGCTGGCACGCTGGCCGCCGCCGACACGCCCGGGCCCACCAGCGCGCTCGCCGCCACCGCCACGTCCGCGGCCACCGCCACGCCCGCAGCCACCGGCACGCCCACCGCCACCGACACACCTGCGGCCATCAAGGCGCTCGCACCTGAAGTCAGCGCGTCGATCCCGCACCCCTCGCCAGCCCTCGACGACGAGGAGACCCTTTCCGCCGCAGATGGCCTGGGCGCCTTTGCGGCAGGTCCGGCCCAGATCGCGCCGAGCCCGGCCGGCCGCCCCTAACCCGGCCGCCTCTACCCGGCCGGCCGCTCCTAGCCCGGCCGGCCGCCCCTAGCCCGGCCGCCTCTACCCGGCCGGCCGCTCCTAGCCCGGCCGGCCGCTCCTAGCCCGACCGGCCGCTCCTAGCCCGGCCGGCCGCTCCTAGCCCGACCTCGCCCGGCGCCCGACGGCCAGGCACGCCTAGGCAGGTCAGACCGAGAACATCCCGGGCCAGGCCGGGCCGTCCTGACGCAGCCACGCCCTCGGCCGCCTGCGACCTGACCGCGCGCAATAACCCGGCCCAAAACACCCCGAGCCCCGCCCCGCGCTCCTAACTTGGCCACTCCCGGCCGCCCACCGCCCGGCCACGCACGCGACAAGCCCGGCTCAGAACAGCCTGGCTGGGCGCTCTGGGTCGGTCCCGCCCCGCCGACGTGGCTCGCCCGCGCGCGCCTGAAAGGGTTCCCTTCGGCAGCCGAAAGGCGGTTGTGAGGAAAACTCCAGGTTCTTGTACGATCGTACTTGTACAGAAGTACAAGAAGAGGTGCGGTCGTGGCTTACGTGTTCCTGTTGGGTGCCATATTGGCGGAGGTCCTGGCCACCAGCCTGATGAAGTCCACGGAGGGCTTCACCCGCCTGTGGCCCACCGTGACGGTGCTGGCCGGCTACGCGATCTCGTTCGTCCTGCTGTCCCAGGCGGTCAAGGGAGTTCAGGTGAGCGTGGCCTACGCGCTATGGTCCGCCCTCGGCACAGCCGCTATCGTCGCGATCGGCGCTGCCTTTCTCGGCGAACCCATTACCGTCGTCAAGGTGGCCGGCATCAGTCTGATCATCGCGGGAGTAGTCACCTTGAACGTCGGCGGTGCCCATTGACGAACGGCGTGACAGCCGACCGCTCCCGTCCCCCGTCCGGCTCGACCCCAGCGGACGACCCCGCGGCCCCCGAGCGCCGACGCACCGACCGGCCCCGCAACCCCGAGCCGACCGAACGCGCCGGTGAGCCCTCGACGGCTCGGCGTGCGCGCGATCCGCAGGCCAGGCGGGACGCGCTCGCGGCGGCCACCATCGAGGTCGTCGCCGAGATGGGCATCGGCCGGACCACGCATCGGGCCGTGGCGGCCCGCGCCGGGCTCCCGCTGGGGGCGACGACCTATTACTTCCCGACGCTGGACGCCCTGATCGCGGCCGCCCTGCAGAAGGCGGCCGTGGACCAGGAAGCCGACCTCGAGGTCTGGGCCGACCGCCTGCGCGACGCCCCCGATCTGGCCGTGGCGCTGGTCGATCTGGTCGCCGACTACATGGCCGACCGGCAGCGGGCCCGGATCGAGTTCGAGCTCTGCCTGGCGGCGGCCCGCGACACCACCCTGCGCCCGCTGGCCGTGGACTGGCTGCAAGGCTTGCACGAGCTCCTCACCCCGCACGTCGGCGAGGAGGCCGCCGACAACATCTCCGCCCTGCTCGACGGCACCATGCTCCACCTGCTGGTGACCGACGCCCCGCTGAACGCCCCCGCCCTGACCGCCGCGATCCGCGCCCTCGCCGCATAGCGCAAAGGCCGCCGACGACCGCCAAGCACCCGACACCATCCCCGTCCGGGAAGCGACGCCAGCGAGGAAGCAAGCAAGCAAGGCCCGACAACGAGGGCAAGCAAGGCGACCGACGGCCAGCAAAGCCAGCCAGCAAAGCTGGCCAGGAAAGCCGGCCAGCAAAAGCCACGGCCAGCAAAGTCCCCAGCTAGCTAGGCGACCGACGCCACCGCAGGTCAGCTGCGACCCTGCCGCCAGCCGCGCGCGGCGCGCCCTCAAACAAAAGCGGCCCGCCCCGGAACCCCGGGACGGGCCGCTGCGATCAAGGCGAATCAGTGATCGCGGTTGCTTTCGACGTCCTCGCGGTACGAGGCACCACCGTCGGACTCCGCGGTCAGCACCCGGGCGCCGCCCTCCGGCGGGCCGGCCAGGGTCTGCACGCCGGCCGCGAGCTCGGGGAACTTCGCGTCGAAGGCCGGCCGCTCGGACCGGATGCGCGGCATGCGGTCGAAGTTGCGCAGCGGCGGCGGCGACGAGGTGGCCCACTCGAGCGAGTTGCCGTGCCCCCACGGGTCGTCGACCGTGACGAGCTGGCCGACCTTGTACGACTTCCACACGTTGTAGATGAACGGCAGCGTGGACAGACCGAGGACGAACGAGCCGAGCGTCGAGAACGTGTTCAGGAAGGTGAACCCGTCGGTCGCCAGGTAGTCCGCGTACCGCCGGGGCATGCCCTCGGTGCCCAGCCAGTGCTGGACGAGGAAGGTGCC
>NZ_JAOSZE010000029.1 GCF_025630775.1 Actinoplanes sp. KI2 | reverse complement strand
GCACGCCCTCCCCCCCCTGCCCCTCGGGCCCGCCCCGGCGCGGGTGGGGCGGTTCCTTCGCCTCCCCGCCATGGGCACAAGCCGCAGGACCAACAACCAAAACGATCATTAGGTACGCCGCGGGCCGATTCCATGATCGCAAATGTCGACATTTGGGCATACCCATTTGACGCCGCGGCAACCCACGAGTTCCACCGAGTTCCGATTCGGCCGGAGAAGTCCGTCGAAGTAAAGAATCGATCGGTGAACAATTCTGTCGCCCCCTGGCCAAAAGGTTGATGTTGATCAATGTCCACTGAGGCCTAGCCTTCGGCTGATGTCCGCAGAAAATCGCGATCTCCGAGCAAGGGGGCTCAATTTCATGACGCGATTGCGACGTACCATCGCTTTCCTGGCGGCCGGCACCCTGGTCGCACTCTCGCTGAACGTGGTGACCGGCTCCACCGCGGCCGCGGCGCCGTTCGGCTACGCGCAGCTCAACAGCATCCAGAAGCGGCTCGCCTCCGGCCTGCTCACGTCCGAGCTGGGCGGCGCCCCGGCCGCCGCGCGGCAGGCCGCGCCGGCCACCCAGTTCAAGTCGGCCACCGCGACCTGCACCGACCACTTCGGCAGCAACGTCAAGGTCAACCAGAACTGCCTGAACCTCACCGACCCTGACCTGCAGGGCCGGGCGCAGGCGCAGAACGAGACCTGGGTGGCCGTCGACCCGAACAACGCCAACCACGTGATCTCCAGCTACAACGACTACCGGCGCGGCGACGGGACGTGCGGGGTGTCCTACTCGCAGGACGCCGGCCGGACGTGGGCCGACTCCACCACGCCCAACGGCTTCACCCGCGGCACCGCGTTCGGCGCCGCCCGGCAGTACTGGCAGGCCGGCGGCGACACCTCGGTCGCGTGGGACAGCCGCGGCAACGCGTACCTCTCCTGCCAGACCTTCCTGCGCGGGGCGGGCGTCACGTCCAACCCCGACCAGTCCAGCGCGTTCTACGTCTACCGGTCGACCGGCACCAACGGCGCGTCGTTCAACTTCCCGGGCCGCCCGGTGGTCGAGCACAACGACGTCGCCGGCGCCGGCAACTTCCTGCTGGACAAGCAGCTGCTGACCGTCGACAACAGCCGGACCAGCGCATTCCGGGACCGGGTCTACGTGACCTGGACGACGTTCGCCGAGGACGGCACCGGCTACATCTACGAGGCGTACTCCGCCGACTACGGCGAGACCTTCAGCGCGCCGGTGCTGGTCAGCTCGAACAGCGCGCTGTGCGACAACACGTTCGGCCTGCCGACGCCGCAGGGCACCTGCAACGAGAACCAGTTCTCCCAGCCGTTCACCGCGCCCGACGGCACCCTCTACGTGACGTATGCGAACTTCAACAACGCGGTGGTCGCGCCGGAGAACCGCAACCAGATGCTGCTGTCCAAGTCCACCGACGGCGGCGTCACCTTCTCGCCACCGGTGCGGGTCGGCTACTACAACGACCTGCCCGACTGCGCGACCTACCAGAACGGCGCCGACCCGGGCCGGGCCTGCATCCCGGAGAAGGGCCCGTCGTTCAACTCGATCTTCCGGGCCACCAACTACCCCGTCGGCGCGGTCGACCCCACCCACCCCAACCGGGTCGTCGTTACCTACGGCTCGTACATCAACCGCAACTCCAACGAGACGACCGGGTGCGCCCCGGCCGGCTTCTCCGCCGCCGGGACCAACCTGTACACCGGCGTCAAGACGACCTGCAACAACGACATCCTGCTGGGGGTGTCGACCAACGGCGGGGCCAGCTTCGCGAACACCGAGCCTCGTACGGCGCCGGTGGTGACCACGGCGAGCGGCCAGGCCCGCAGCGACCAGTTCTGGCAGGGCACCGCGTACACGCCGAACGGTGCGCTGGTGGTCAGCTACTACGACCGGCAGTACGGCTCGGACAACAACACCGGGTTCTCGGACATCACCGTGTCGCAGTCGCGGAACGCGTCCACGTTCCGGCACGACCGCGCCACCTCGTCCAGCATGCCGCCGCCGACGCAGTTCAACGGCACGTTCTACGGCGACTACGCGGCCGTCGCGGTCACCAACCACACCGCCTACCCGGTCTGGTCGGACACCCGGCCGGTCGACCTGTTCCTGTGCCCCGGCACCGGAACCACCACCACACCGCCGGCCGTCTGCCAGAGCGGCGCCACCAACGCCTCGGTCGCCAACGACCAGGACATCTACACCGTCGGCGTAGCGATCAGGTAGCACGCGATCGCCGGCGCGGCCCCGTCCCCGGGGTCGCGTCGGCGGCCCTTCCCGGATTGCGTCCGCGGCCTTTCCGGGTCGCGTCGGCGACAGCCGCGCTGTTGCCCGGCGTGTCATGCTGGGCCGATGAGGCAAGTGGTGCGCTTCGCCGCCACTCCCGCGGGCCCGGTCGCGTACGCGGTCACCGGCAGCGGGCCGCCGTTGCTGTGCGTGCCGGGCTGGGTCTCGCACCTCGGGCTGATGTGGGACGACCCGGCACACCGGCGATTCTTCGAGGCGCTGTCCCAGCGGCACACCGTGATCCGGTTCGACAAGCTCGGCTGCGGGCTGTCCGACCGGGCCCGCACCGACTTCACCATGGAGTCCGAGCTGACCGTGCTCAAGGCGCTGATCGGGCACCTCGGGCTGGAGCGGTTCGCGCTGTTCGGCTCGTGCGACGGCGGGCAGGTGGCCGCGGCGTACGCGGCGAGCAACCCGGACGCGGTGACCAGGCTGATCGTGTACGGCAGCTGCGCCCGCGGCGCCGACCTCGCCCCGCCCGACGTCCGGCACTCGGTGCCGGCCCTGGTCCGGGCGCACTGGGGGCTGGGCTCGCGGGTGCTGGCCGACATCTGGTTCCCGGACGCACCGGCCGAGGTGACCGGCATGTTCGCCCGGATGCAGCGGGCCGCGGCGACCGCCGAGATGGCCGCCGAGCTGCTCGAGATGTTCTACCGGTTCGAGGTCGCCGATCTGCTGCCGACGATCCGGGTGCCGACCCTGGTCGCGCATCGGCGGGGCAGCCGGGCCATCCCGTTCGAGCTGGGCCGGGAGATGGCCGCGCTGATCCCGGGCGCGCAGCTGGCCGCGTTCGAGGGCCGGGCGCAGCCGATCTACGCGGTCGGCGGGGAGGCGGCCGCCGCCACGGTCCGGTCGTTCCTGGGCGACGAGCCCCGGCCGGCGTCGGATGCTCCGGCGCCGGTCGGGCCCGGTGCACGGTCGGCTGGTCCGGTGCCGGTCGGGTCCGGTGCACGGTCGGCTGCTCCGGCGCCGGTCGGGCCCGGCGCACGGGCCGCCGACGGGCCGCTGACCGCGCGGGAGTTCGAGGTGGCCGACCTGATCGCGGACGGGCTGACCAACGCCGAGGTCGCCAAGCGGCTGGGGCTGTCGGTGCGCACGGTCGACGCGCACGTCGAGCACATCCGGGTCAAACTGGGCGTGCGCGCGCGTACCCAGATCGCGGTCTGGGCCCGGGTAGGTAGTCTCCCGGCCCGGTGATAGGTAAGCCAACCGATTCCGCGCTCCGGCAGAAAAGCTAGCGTCGGAGCATGCCGATCATCGATCCCGCCCTCGAGGGCCCGCCCGGCGCCTGCCAGGGCGGTTACGCGTGCGGTCTGCTGGCCGGACACCTGCACGCCGACGCCGAGGTGACCCTGCGCAAGCCGGTGCCGCTCGGCACCGACCTGCGGGTCGCGCCGTCCGGCGACGGAATGGCCCTGTACGCCGGGGACGAGCTGGTTGCCGACGGGGTCAGCACCCGCCTGGCCGACGAGACGCCGGAGCCGCCGACCTTCGCCGAGGCGCTGGCCGCCACCGCGGACTTCCCGGGGCTGCGCTCCCACCCGTACCCGAATTGTGTGGGTTGTGGAACCGCCCGGAGTGACCCGGCCGCCCTGCGGATCTTCCCGGGCCCGGTGCTCGGTGGCGACCTGCTCGCCGCGGTCTGGTATCCCGGCAAGCCGGTCACCACCGACGACGCGTGGGCGGCGCTGGACTGCCCGGGCGGCTGGGCGGCGATGCACCTGGGCAAGACCGACAAGCCGGCGGTGCTGGGCCGGATGGCGGCCCGGGTGTCGCTGCCGGCCGAGCCGGAGAACGCGTACATCGTGGTCGGCTGGCTCGACGAGGTCTCCGGCCGGAAGCTGACCGCCGGATCGGCCCTGTACTCACGGGAGGGGACGCTGCACGGCTTCTCCCGGCAGACCTGGATCACCCTCCGATGAGGCGCGGCGTCGCGATCACGCCGATGGAGACCCGCGCCGACGTCATCGTGCGGGCCGCCCGGCTCGCCGACGAGCTCGGCTACGAGGTGTTCTCGGTGGCCGAGGGGTGGGGGCTGGACGCCGGGGTGGTGCTGGCCGAGCTGGCCGTGGCCACCCGGCGGATCACGCTGGTGGCCGGCGTCCTCTCGGTGTGGGGGCGAACCCCCGCGACGATCGCGATGACCGCCGCGACGCTGCACCGGCTCTCCGGCGGCCGGTTCGTGCTCGGGCTGGGGGCGAGCACGCGCCAGCTGGTGGAGGGGTGGCACGACATCGCGTACGAGCGGCCGGCCGCTCGCCTGCGCGAGGTCACCACCCAGGTGCGCGGGCTGCTGGCCGGGGAGCGGGCCCGGCTGTCGGCGACGCCGGCGGCCCGGGCGCTGCAGCTCGGCCAGCCGCCCGCGCCGGACGTGCCGATCTGGCTGGCCGCGGCCGGCGAGCGGACCGTCGGGCTCGCCGGCGAGCTGGCCGACGGCTGGTACCCGATCTACCTGCGCCGGGAGCGGATCCGCAAGCTCGCGGCCGGTTTCCAGCGGCCGATCACCATCGCGGCCGGACCGTTCACCGTGGTCGACCCGGACGCCCGCGCGGCCCGGGCGGCGGTAGCGGCCTGCACGGCGGGGTATCTGGGCGCGATGGGCGACATCTATCCGCGTCTGGTGGCCGGGCAGGGGCTCGCGCCCGAGGTGGAGATGGTGCGGGCCACCCGGACCGTGCCCGCCCAGGCGCAGGCGTTGCTCGACGAGTTCACCGTCTACGGGTCGGCGTCGGAGGTTCGGCGGGGGCTGGAACGCTGGGACGACACGCTCGACATCACGCTGGTCGGGTTGCCGCCCGGCCTGCCCTGGCCATCGATCGAGGCCACCCTGCACGCCGCCGCGCCCGCCCGGTAACGCGCCCGTGCCCTGGCCACGCTGCGCGCCGCCGCGCCTCGCGCGGTAACGCGCCATTGCCCTGGCCACGCTGCGCGCCGCCGCGCCCGCCCGGTAATGCGCCCGTGCCCTGGCCGGGCCATCGAACGAGGCCACGCTGCGCGCCGCCGCGCCTCGCGCGGTAACGTGCAGGGCTGTTGCTCACCGATGACGAATTCGCCGCCGCGCTGGCCGCCGCTCGCCGCGGCGACGAGCGCGGCTTCGCCGTCCTCTGGCGCGCGCTGCACCCCGCGGTGCTGCGCTACCTGCGGGTGGTCGCCGGGGACGCGGCCGAGGACGCGGCCTCGGAGACCTGGCTCCAGGTCGCCCGCGATCTCGACCGGTTCGCCGGCGGTCCCGGCGAGTTCCGCGGCTGGCTGTTCCGCATCGCCCGGCATCGCGGCATCGACGAGGTACGCCGGGCCGGCCGGCGGCGCGAGGACCCGGCCGAGCAGGTCGCGCCCGGGCCACCCGGCCGCGACGCCGCGATCGAGGCGATCGAGGGCGCGGAGACCGCCTGGGCGCTGGGCCGGATCGCCGCCCTTCCGGCCGATCAGGCCGAGGCCGTTATGCTGCGCGTCGTGGCCGGGCTCGACGTCGCCCAGACCGCCCAGGTGCTGGGCAAACGCCCCGGCGCGGTGCGAATCGCGACGATGCGCGGCCTGCGCCGGCTCGCGCTCGACCCCCAGGTCCGCGACCGCGCCGGGACAAAGGCGCGCACAGAGACCGCCGGGGAGGTGTAACGGAATGCGCCTCGGCGACGCTCTCCTCCGTGCGATGCGTACGTGGCGAGCCACTCCGACCGGTCAGGACGAGGCCGATCGGCTGGTCGGCGGCGACCGGTCCGACCCCGGACTGGACCACCTGCTCGACGCTCTCCGCGCCCCCGCCACTCCGGGGGAGCTGGGCGGCGAGCGGGAGGTGGTCGCCGCTCTCGCCACCGAGCGTCGCCGTGCCGCGCTGACCGAAAGACCGGAGGGACGTGTTCGTGTCCGGGTGCCGAAGACCACAAGGACGCTCGTCGTGAGCATCGCGACAGGCCTCGCCGTCCTGAGCGTGGGTGGCACCGCTGTGGCGGCAGGGACCGGAAACCTCCCCGACGGTCTTCAGCAACGCGCGCATCGCCTGTTCTCGGCGCTGGGGGTTCCGGCGCCGAGAACAGGTCCCACCGCCGTCGCGCCGACGCCGAGCGGCGCCGCGTCCCCCACGCCCTCCCCCACCGCGACCCCCACGCCGACGCCTACGCCGGAAGCCACGGCCACGGCCACGCCCAGCACGGCACAGGTGGCGGCCTGGTGCATGGCCTGGCAGACGGCCGAGAACGGTGGAAAGCCGATGCCCGGCCGGACCCGGCGTGACCTGATCAAGGCGGCCGGCGGCGCGGACGAGGTCGCCGACTACTGCGCCCGGGCCGGCGTCTCCGCCACCCCGGCCACCGGCGCCACCAAACCGGGCGGCGGGTCGTCCCGGCGGGCGACGCCGTCCCACCCCACGCCGCACGCCGTCACCCCCAGCCACCCCGGCCCGAACAGGTGACGGCCGACCACGTCTTCGTCGATCGGTCGGGCCGGCGCCGCCGTCTGATCCTGATCGCGGGAGCCGCCGGTACGGTGGCACTGCTGGCCGCGATCGTGGCGTTGCTGGCCGGCTTCACCGGAGCCGGTCCGTCCGTCGTGCCCGGCTGGCCCGGCGCCGACGCCGGCCGGCGGGCCCCGGACGCGCGCGTCGCCGGCACCCGATCCAGCACGCCGCCGCCCGCTCCCGCCCCGGCCCGGACCTCCCCGAAGGCCACCACCGCCGCGCCCACCACGCCACCGCCGAGCAGTTCATCCGCCTCGGCGACGCCGAGCCCGAGCGCATCGTCGCGCCCCCGGGGACGCGAGCATTCCCCCAGCACCCATCCCTCCCGGAAGAACTGACGTGGGCAAGCGTGTTCTGCGGCGGGAGCCGCGCGCCCATTGGCTGCTGCTCGCGCTCGCCATGCTCGTGCTGCTCGCCGAGCTGTGCCTCAACGGCTACGTCACCCACGCCGGTGCGGAGAGCGGCGAACCGCAGGCGGGCGACGGCGGCCCCGCGCCGGCCGCGGTCACCGGCGGCGCCGCCGTCCAGCGCCTCGAGCCGGACGGCCGGGTGACCAGCCGGGCCGTCCGCGGCAGGACCATCGCGCTCACCTTCGACGACGGCCCCGACCCGGTGTGGACGCCGGAGATCCTGGCGGTGCTGGCCAGGCACCACGCGCGGGCCACGTTCTTCGAGGTGGGCTCGCGGGTCAACCGGTACCCGGAGATCGCCCGGCAGGTGACCGCCGGCGGCAACGAGATCGGCTCGCACACCTTCACCCACGTGCCGCCGGGCACCGCGGCCTGGCGGCTGCGGTTGGAGCTCACCCTGACCGGCAACGCGGTCGCCGCCGCGACCGGGCAGCGACCGGTGCTGCTGCGGCTGCCGTACTCGGCCACGCCGGAGGCGCTCACCGCCACCGAGTACGCCGAATGGCGGACCGCGGCGCCCGGTTACCTGCTGGTCATGACCGACCACGACACCGTCGACTGGCAGCGACCCGGCCCCGCCGCGATCGCCCGGGCGGTGCGCCCGGGGATCGTGATGATGCACGACAGCGGCGGCGACCGGGCCCAGACGGTGGCCGCGCTCGACCAGGTCATTCCGCGGTTGCAGGCGCAGGGGTACCGGTTCGTCACGGTCTCCGAGGCACTCGGCCTCCCGGCCACCCCGGCCGCGAGCGCGGCCCAGCGAGCGCGGGGGCAGGCGCTGCAGCTGGCCCAGGTCGCGGCGGCCGGGCTGGCCCGGGTCCTCGCCATCGCCATGATCCTCGCGGTGGTCCTGGGTGTCCTGCGGTTGATCGTCCAGCTCGTGACCGCCGCCGTGCACCAGCGCCGGGCCGGCCGGCGGCACCGCCGGCCGCCGCGCGACCTGGGGCTGGTCAGCGTGATCGTCCCCGCCTACAACGAGGCCGCCAACATCGCCGCCACGGTCCGCTCGCTGATCGGCAACGACTACCCGGCGATCGAGGTCATCCTGGTGGACGACGGCTCGGCCGACGACACCGCGGGCATCGTGGAACGGCTCGGCCTGCCCGGCGTGCACGTGGTGCGGCAACCGAACGCCGGCAAGCCCGCGGCCCTCAACACCGGCATCCGCCACGCCCGCGGCGACCTGCTGATCCTGGTGGACGGGGACACGGTCTTCGAGCCGGACGCGGTCGGGCGTCTGGTGCAGCCGCTGGCCGATCCGCGGGTGGGCGCGGTGTCCGGCAACGCCAAGGTCGCCAACCGGACCGGCCTGCTCGGGCGCTGGCAGCATCTCGAGTACGTGCTCGGCTTCAACCTGGACCGGCGGATGTTCGAGGTCGCGCGCTGCATGCCGACCGTGCCGGGCGTCATCGGCGCCTTCCGCCGGGCCGCCGTCGCGGACGCCGGCGGGGTGCCGACCGACACCCTGGCCGAGGACACCGACTTCACCATGGCCGTGCTGCGTGCCGGGTGGCTGGTCGTCTACGAGCCGCGGGCGGTCGCCTGGACCGAGGCGCCGGCCGCGCTGGGTCAGCTCTGGCGGCAACGCTACCGATGGTGCTACGGCACGATGCAGGCGATGTGGAAGCATCGCGCCACGGTGCGGCAGAGCGGCGCGGCCGGCCGGCTCGGCCGGCGTGGGCTCGGTTACCTGCTGCTCTTCCAGGTCCTGCTGCCGCTGACCGCACCGATGATCGACGTATACGCGGTCTACGGCATCCTCTTCCTGCCGCTGGGCCGGACCGCCGCGGTCTGGGCCGGCTTCACCGGCGTCCAGGTCGCCACCGCCGCCGTCGCGCTGCGGCTGGACCGGGAACGGTACGGCCCGCTCTGGAGTCTGCCACTCCAGCAGATCGTCTACCGGCAGCTGATGTACCTGGTGGTCATCCAGTCCACGGTGATGGCGCTGCTCGGCGGCCGGCTCCGCTGGCATCGCATGGTTCGCACCGGGGCGGCCGCCGTGCACGCGGGACGTGCCGGCGCCGGACGGACCTGAGGAAGGATCGACACCTGCCCACCCGCGGCGCATCCTGGTCGCACCACACTTCTCGGAGGGCTTGTGATGGCGTTTCCTGCCGATTTCCGCTGGGGCGTGGCCACCGCCGGCCACCAGGTCGAGGGCGACAACACGACCAGCGACACCTGGTTCGCCGAGAACGTGCAGCCGACCGTCTTCCGGGAGCCGTCCGGGAAGGCCTGCAACGGCTACGAGCTGTGGCGCACCGACGCCGAGCTCGCCGCCGGTCTGGGGCTGAACACGTACCGCTTCTCGGTCGAGTGGGCGCGGGTCGAACCCGGCCAGGGCACCTTCGACCCGGACGCGCTGGACCACTACGAAGCGATCGTCGACCACTCGCTGTCGCTCGGCATGGCGCCGGTGGTCACGTTCAATCACATGACGTCGCCGCACTGGTTCGCCGCCCGCGGCGGATGGCTCGATCCGGCCGCGCCCGAGCTGTTCGCCCGCTACTGCGATCGGGTGATGGCCGCCTTCGGCGACCGGATCGCGGTCGCGGTGACGCTGAACGAGCCCAATCTGCCGCACCTGCTCACCTGGATGGACATTCCCGACTTCGTCCGGGAGCTGGAACGCTTCACCCTGGAAGCGGCGAGCAAGGCCGCGGGTGTTCCCCGCTACCGCCTGGCCAACGTCATGCTGCCCGAGGAGTTCGACGCCATGGCGGACGGCATGGAGGCGGGGCACCGCGCGGCGCGGGCGGCCATCAAGGCGCGACGCGGCGCGCTGCCGGTCGGCTTCTCGCTCGCCGTGGTCGACGACCAGGTGGTCGGCGACGACCCGACGGTCCGCGATCGCAAACGCGCGGAGGTGTACGGCCGCTGGCTGTCGCTGGCGAGCGCCGACGACTACATCGGCGTCCAGAACTACGAGCGGCAGTACTACGACGCCGCCGGCCCGGTCGCCGCCGGCGGGCCGCTGAGCGGCATCGACGCCCGCTCGCTCGGCTCGGCCGTCCGCTACGCCCACGAGGCGACCGGCGTGCCCGTCCTGGTGACCGAACACGGCATCGCCACCGAGGACGACACCCGGCGAGCGACGTTCATCGTCGAGTCCCTGGCCGGGCTCCGGGCGGCGATCGACGAGGGCGTGCCCGTGCTCGGCTACATCCACTGGACGCTGTTGGACAACTTCGAATGGGTCTTCGGGTACGGCCCGAAGCTCGGCCTGCACGCGGTCGACCGGGAGACCTTCGAGCGCACCGCGAAGCCGAGCGCGGCCGCGTACGCGGCGGTGGTGCGGGCCAACGCCCTGCCTTAGAGCTGCTCCGCCGCGGCCGCCCGGCCGGCGATGAACTCGTGCAGACGCGACCACTCGCCATCGAGCAGAGCCCCGTACGCCCGGGCCTGGTCGATCAGATTCCGCGCGCCTTCGTAGTCTCCGGCGAGGAAGGCCGCGTTCGCCGCCGCGTTGGCGCGTCCGCCCTCCGCGCGTATCTCGGCGGCGGTGCGCGACGTCGCGGGCAGGCCGTTCTCCTCGACCAGCCGCCGCAGCCAGGCGCGTTCGCCCTCGGTGGCGTCGACGATGCCGAAGACGTAGCGCAGCGCATCGCCGGCCACGTCGCTCTCCGCCGACCCCCATTGCTCGAGCGCCAGCAGGAGCTCCCGTTCGCGGATCCGCTCCCGCCGTCGCCGCAGATCGTCCCCCTCGATCACCGCGTCCATCCGACCCTCCCCCACGGACAGATCATGAAGGCGGCGGCATTCCCCGGCCGCGACCGCTTCAAACACGGTCGTGGGACACAACAACATAACGATCGACGCGACGTTTGGCACCGCAGCGGCGACGTCGCCGCTGCGGTGCCGGACGCGCCTCAGTGGACGAGTGACGATCTCATCCCTGCAGGACCTGCGGCGGCTTGAACCGGCGAACCTCCTGCGGCCAGCCGCATGCCTCCGCGATTTTGCCGGCCCACATCCGGGCGGTCGCCTCGTCCGGCACGTCCACGATGGTCAGGCCGCCCAGGAACTCCTTGGTCTCGACATAGGGCCCGTCGGTGAAGACCGTCGTGCCGCTGGTGGCGTCGGCGCTGAAGACCGGGCCGTCCTCCTCCTCCAGGCCCCCGGCGAAGACGAATGCCCCGGCCTCCTTGATCTCGTCAACGACCGCCCTGGCCAGTGGACCGCGCCCGCGGAACCATTCCTCGGTGTGGTCACCCACCCACTGCTGGTTGAAGTAGATGAGGTACTCGGGCATATCCGCTCCCTATGATCGTCCGGACCCGATGTCCGTCTGCATACGCTACGAACGGCATCCGGCAGATCCGACACGCTCCAGCCTGACTTCTTGCAACCGCCCTACGGCCGGCGGTCGCCGATCGGCATGCGCCACAGCACGCCGCGCGCCTCCTGGTCGGCCCGTCGGCGGACCGCGAGCAGCCACCGGATCCCGACCAGCGCCACCAGGATCAGCCCGGCCCAGGACAGCACGGTGAACAGCTGCACCTGCGCCGTGGTCGGCTTCGGCTGGTAGCCACGCTCCAGCAGCTGGAACTGGTACGGCGTGCCGGTCAGCACCAGCGTCACCACCAGCGCGATGCTGTGCATGCCGTCCCAGAGCGCGTGCAGGACCGAGACGCCCAGATAGCTCAGCACCAGCCGGCCGGTGAAGGCGAAGTGCCGCCGCCCGCTGGCCGAGAACAGCACCCCGCCGAGGATCGCCGTCCACAACCCGTGTCCGACCGGGGCGAGCAGGCCGCGCAGCAGCTCGGTCTGCACCAGCTGCATCAGCGACAGCCCCTGCTCGGTGAACAGGGCGGTGAACGCGTACCCGGCCGACTCGAACGCCGCGAACCCGAACCCGACCGACGCGCCGAGGATGAGCCCGTCCCGGGCGTACTTGTGCTCGAGGTGGCGGCTCAGGAAGGCGAGGACGGCCAGTTTCGCGGCTTCCTCGATCAGCCCCACGCCGAGGAACAGGCCCGGGGACGGGTGCAGAAGGTAGGACTCCAGCAGCGACGCGGCCAGGACGCCGAGGATGCCGCCGGTGATGAACGTGGTGAACAGCAGCTCGGCGGTGACCTCGCCGCTGTGCCGCCGCCCGAACGCCCAGACCACGAAGCTGACCGGCACGAGGAAGCTGCCCAGCAGCACAATGGTCGGGATCAGGTTGGGGTTGCCGGTCACCATCGTCACCACGACGGTGAGCAGCCACAGCACCAGCCCGGTCAGGAAGACGCGCAGCCACGGGCGGGCACGCCGGGCCGGTCGGGCCGCTGAGGGTGGATACATCGGTCCTCCCCGATCAACGATGTCCACCGTATACCCGCGGCGGCCGATCCGAACGGGCCGTCTGAACCCGTCACCGTTGCCCGATCACACCCGGTCCGTTGACATCGGCCGGGGCGCGGCGACAGCGTTGTCATCGACAGAGGTGACTGTCGTTCACGAGGGGACACGTCATGCGTGGTTTGTTCCGGATCGCTGCCGTGCTGGCGGTCGGTCTTCTGCTGGCTCCGGTCACGCCGGCCCAGGCCCACCACCGGCGCACCGCCGCCGACCGGGCCGTGCGCAGCGGGAACGCCCGCTTCGAGGTGCTCTCGCCCACGCTGATCCGCACCGAGTACGCGCCCGACGGCCACTTCACCGACGCGGCCACCTTCAACGTGATCGGTCGCGACAAGTTCCCGGCCGTGCCGTTCCGCAGCCGCACCGGCAACGGCTGGCTGACCATCGACACCGGCGCGCTGACCCTGCGCTACCGGGTCGGTTCCGGCGAGTTCACCGCGGACAATCTCACCGTACGGCTGAAGTCCGG
The DNA here is from genome assembly GCF_025630775.1 of Actinoplanes sp. KI2. GTDB lineage: Bacteria > Actinomycetota > Actinomycetes > Mycobacteriales > Micromonosporaceae > Actinoplanes. The sequence goes on along the minus strand of NZ_JAOSZE010000029.1, from coordinate 122,984 downwards.
TCGCCAGACCGTGGCGGCCGCGCCCTGGGCCGGCCACGGCACGCCCGACTGCCCGATGGGGACGCTCTGCGAGGCCGAATCCCTTGCCCTGCAAGGCCCCGGCGTGGCCACCGACCACGGCGGCTACACCGGATCGGGATTCGCGGCCGGCTTCCAGAACACCGGCGACACGCTCGGCTTCGGCACCGAAGCCACCACCGCCACTGCCGGCGCGTTTCAACTGGCGGTCCGCTACGCCAACAGCACCGGCGGCGACGGCCAGAACGTGACCCGGACGCTGACGGTCACGGTCGACAGCAACGCGCCCCAGACGCTCACCCTGCCACCGACCGGCAGCTGGGACACCTGGGCGGTCGCCGTCGCACCGCTCACCCTGACCACCGGCCGCCACGTCGTGCGGATCCAGCGCACGGCAACCGATTCCGGCAACGTGAACATCGACAGCCTCGCCGTGGGCCACCCCGGCGACGCCTATCCCGGCCCGCCCGCCGTCACCCCGCAGCCGTGCTCCTTCGGCTCGCTCTGCGAGGCGGACACCGGCGCCCTGGCCGGCGGCGCCGCGCCCGCCCACGACCACAACGGCTACTCGGGCACCGGCTTCCTGGCCGGTCTCGAGCACGCCGGCGCGGCCGACACCTTCACCGTCACCGGTGTCCCGGCGGCCGGCGGCTATCGCCTGCAACTGCGCTACGCCAACGGAAAAGCCGGCGCCCAGCCCGTGCGGCCGCGAACCATCACGGTCAACGGCACGCCCGTCACGCTCGCCCCGACGAGCGGCTGGGACTACTGGCGCACGGTGTCGATTCCGATCACTCTGGCGGCCGGCGCCGATCCGATCACGCTCGGCTGCCCGACCGACGACAGCTGCAACGTCAACCTCGACACGGTCGCCGTCACCACCGCGGACGCTCCGCTGCTCGCTCCGCACGCCGCGCTCGGCGGCTACCGGCGCGGCCTCGACGGCGTCGACCGGCAGGCGCTGACCGTCCCCGGCCTGCTCTACCAGGACGGCTGGTCGCTGCTCGACGACTCCGCCGCCACACCGTCCCATCAGGACGGCTACGTCTTCGGGTACGGCCAGGACTACGTACGCGGACTCCGGGAACTCTCCCGGCTCACCGGCCCGACCAAGCTCCTGCCGCGCTGGGCGTACGGCGTCTGGTACTCCGAGTACTACGACCGCGACGCCGCCGGTTTCCAGCAGATCGTGCAGCGCGCCAGGGCCGAGGGCGTGCCGCTGGACGTGATCGTCGTGGACACCGACTTCAAGGCGCCGGACCGCTGGAACGGCTGGACCGTCGACCCGGCGAAGTTCCCCGACCCGCGGGCCTTCGTCGACTGGGTGCACCGCCAGGGCCTGCACACCGGCTTCAACATCCACCCCAGCATCCTCGGCTCCGACCCGAAGTTCGCCGCCGCGCAGGCCACCGCGAAGGGCAAGCTCCAGCGGGTCGGCTGCAACGGCGGCGCGGACTGCTACGTCTTCGACTGGGGTGACCCCGACCAGCTCGCCGCCTATTTCGCCTTGCATCGGCAGCTGGCGCCCTCCGATGTGGACTTCTGGTGGCTGGACTGGTGCTGCGACGCGTCCCGCTCGACGAAGGCCGGGGTCACCCCGGACTCCTGGATCAACCAGCAGTACGCGGACGAGACCGGCTTCGCGTTCTCCCGGGCGTACGGCTCGCTGCAGTCCGGCGGCTACAGTTCGCCGACCGCGGTGCCGACCGGCCCGTGGGCCGACAAGCGCACCACCCTGCACTTCACCGGCGACACCATCTCCGACTGGGAGACGCTCCAGTTCGAGGTCGGCTACACCGGCGGCGAGTCGGTGGCGACCGGGCTGGCCGCGATCAGCCACGACATCGGCGGCCACACCCAGGGCCTGCAGGAGCCGGGCACCGAGCCGGGCAGCACGAAACTGCCCGACGACCTGTACGCGCGGTGGGTGCAGCTGGGCACGTTCCAGCCGATCGACCGCCTGCACTCCAACCACAGCGATCGGCTGCCCTGGCAGTACGGTCCCGCGGCGCAGGCCTCCGCCACCAAGTTCCTGCGGCTTCGGGAGCAGTTGCTGCCGTACACGTACCGGATCGCCGCCGACGCCACCCGCACCGGCACGCCGATCGTCCGGCCGCTCTACCTCGCCTACCCCACCGAGCAGGAGGCGTACGCCACCGCCGGCGCCGAGTACCTCTACGGCGACCGTTTCCTGGTCGCGCCCGTGACGACGCCCGGCCCGACCGCCACCACGACGGTCTGGTTCCCACCCGGCGTCACCTGGAAGAACTACTTCACCGGCCAGACGTACGCCGGTGGCACCACCGCCCAGATCACCACCACCCTGGACACGATGCCGGTCTTCGTGAAGGCCGGCTGAGCCCGAGCAGAATGGAGGCGTGACCGACTGGGCGCTCGTCACCGCCGTCATCGACCGCCTGATCCCCGCCGACGACTTCCCGTCGGCGGGCCAGGCCGGGGTGGCCGCCCAGCTCGCCGCGCAGGCCGCCGCCGACCAGCGCACCACGTGGCGCGACCTGCTCACTCCGGGCTTCGCCGCCCTCGCGCGAGAGGCCGGCCCGCACGGCTTCGCCGCCCTGGCCGAGGACGAACAGGACACCCTGCTGGCCGCCGTCGGCGCGGGCCGCACCACCACCGCGTGGCCGGTCGACCCGGCCACCTTCCACGCCACGCTGCTGCGCCTGACCTGCGAGCACTACTACGGCACCCGGGGCACCGCGAGCTGGGCCATGCTCGGCTACAGCCCGGCCCTGCGCCGCGACTCGGCTCTGCGCGGTCCGTCACCCGAGCTGCTCCTCGTGCGACGGCTGGCCGACGCGGCCGAGACGTACGACGCCGTCGTGGTCGGTGTCGGCGCGGGCGGTGGCGTTGCCGCGGCGGTTCTCGCGCAGAGCGGTCTCCAGGTGCTGGCCGCCGACCGCGGCGATTACCTCAGCTACGAGCAGATCGGGACCGACCACCTGCGCAACTTCCGGCTGAGCACCCACGGCCACAACCTTCCCCCGTACGCCGACGCCGGCCCCCGCTTCCTGAACGACACCCGCATCGAGCACCCGTGGCAGCCCGGCTGGTCGGCGCTCCCGCACACGATCGGCGGCGGCACCCGCGTCTACCAGGGCATGGCATGGCGCCTGCTGCCCGACGACTTCCGGCTGGCCACCAAGTACGGCGTACCCGACGGCAGCTCGCTCGCCGACTGGCCGATCGCCTACGCCGACCTGGAGCCGTTCTACACCGAGGCCGAGTGGGCGCTGGGCGTCTGCGGCGACGCCGGCAGTCACCGCAATCGCGGGCCACGGTCCCGGCCGTACCCGATGGGACCGCTGCCGGACAACACCGAGGCGCAGGTTCTCCGCCGGGCCGCCGCCCGGCTGGGCTGGTCCACCGGGCCGGTCCCGATGCTGATCAACTCGGTGCCCCGCGGCGGCCGCGGCCGCTGCGGGCAGTGCGGCGAGTGCGTCGGCTTCGCCTGCCCGACCGATGCGAAGAACGGCCCGTTCAACACCGTGCTGCCCGTCGCGCAGCGGACCGGCAACCTCACCCTGGTCGGCGCGGCCCGGGCCACCGAGGTCACCACCGACCGGTCCGGCGCGGTCACCGGCGTCGCGTTCGCCGACGAGCGCACCGGCGAGCGCCGCACGCTCCGCGCCGGTCACGTGGTCGTCGCCTGCTCCGCCGTCGAGACCGCCCGGCTGCTGCTGGCCAGCCGCTGCGACGCCCACCCCGGCGGCCTCGGCAACGGCGCCGACCAGGTCGGACGCCACCTGCAGGGCCACGTGTACGTCGGCGCGTACGGCACCTTCGCCGACCCGGTCATCGACGGCCCCGGCCCGAACGTGCGGATCGCCACCTGCGACCACCTGCACGCGGTTTCCGGCCTGCTCGGCGGCGTGCTGGCGAACGAGGTGGTGAAGTTGCCGATCCTGCACTGGAACTGGGCGCTGCCCCCGGACGCGCCCCGCGCCGGCCTGGCCGGCAAGCAGGCGATGGCCAGGCTCTACCGCCGGACGAGCCACCTGTTCGGCCCGATCCAGGAGATCCCGCAGGCCGGCAACCGGGTGACCCTCGCCGAAGCGGTCCGCGACCGGCACGGCGTGCCGGTCCCGCGGATCGGCGGCACCCTGCACCCCGACAACCGGGGCAGCGCCGACCTGCTGATCGCCCGCGCCCGGCAGTGGCTGACCGAGGCCGGCGCCGAGCGGGTCTGGAGCACCGGTTACCGCACCACCGTCTCGGCCGGCCAGCACCAGGCCGGCACCTGCCGGATGGGCAGCGACCCGGCCGTCTCGGTGACCGACCCGTGGGGCCGGGTGCACGGCCACCCCAACCTCTGGATCATGGACGCGTCGGTGCACGTCACCAACGGCGGCTTCAACCCGGTGCTGACCGTCCTGGCGCTGGCCTTCCGCAACGCCCGCCACCTGGCCCAGGTCGCCTAGCGGCGCGGGGCACCAGGCCTTTCAGAGCGTCGTGATCATGCCGCCGTCGATGGTGATCTCGGTGCCGGTCACATTGCCGAGGTTGCCGCCGGCCAGCATCACCACCAGGTCGGCCACCTCCTCGGGACGGGTGAAACGGCCGGTCACCATGGCCGCCTTCGCGCCGGCCTCCACGTCGGACGGGTCGATGCCCTGGGCGGCGCCGACCGTCTCGGCCACGCCGCCGCTGCCCAGCCACAGGTCGGTGGCGACCGGGCCGGGCGCGACCGTGTTGACCCGGATGCCGCGCGGGCCGAACTCCTTCGACAGCGACTTGGCGAAGTTGGTCAGCGCCGCCTTCGCCGCCGAGTAGTCGACGACCAGCGGGTCGGCCAGGCGGGCATTCACCGAGCCGGTGTTGACGATCGCGCCGCCCCCGCCGGCCAGCATCACCGGCAGCGCGGCCCGGGTGGCGCGGACCGCCGACATCACGTTGAGGTTCCAGGTGGTGGCCCACATGTCGTCGGTGACCTCGAGAAAACCCTGCGGCCGGGGCGGCGCGATGCCGACGTTGTTGACCAGCACGTCGATCCGGTCGCCGGCCGCCGCCACCAGCCGCGCGGGGCCGGCCGGGTCGGCCAGGTCCACCGCCACCGCGGTCACGCCGTCGAGCTTCTCCAGCTCGGGCGTCACCCGCCGGGCGCCGGCCAGCACGGTGGCGCCCTCGGCCGCGAAGGCACGCACGATCGCCAGCCCGATGCCCCGGCTCGCACCGGTCACCACGACCCGTTTGCCGGTCAGTCCCAGATCCACGTTGTCCTCCTCCGCCGCCGATGTCCCCCACCCTATTCGGAAGGTGCGCAATGGCCGGGGCGCGCACACTGTGGAGGCGGCAATCGTCCGAAGGGAGCACGAGATGCAGGCGTTGCGAGCCTGGCGGCGAGGCGGTCCCGAGCAGCTCGTCCTCGAGGAGGCCGAGGTTCCCCGTCCGGCGCCCGGCGAGGCGCTGATCGAGGTGCATGCCGCCGCCATCACCCTGACCGAGCTGAGCTGGGACCCCTCCTGGCAGACCGCGGACGGCGCCGACCGCACGCCGGTGACCCCCTCGCACGAGGTGAGCGGCGTCGTGGTCGCCCTGGGTGCCGACGTCACCGGCCTGAGAAACGGCGATGACGTGTACGGGCTGGTGGACTTCGACCGCAACGGCGCGGCCGCCGAGTTCGTCGCCGTGCCGGCCACCGCGCTCGCCGCCAAGCCCGCCAAGGCGACCCACGCCGAGGCGGCCGCGCTGCCGCTGGCCGCACTCACCGCGTGGCAGGCACTGGTCGACCACGCCCGCGTGCAGCCGGGCGAGCGGGTGCTGGTGCACGGCGGCGCGGGCGGTCGGCGTCTACGGCGTCCAGCTGGCGGCCGTCCTCGGCGCCCACGTGATCGCCACCGCCCGCGCGGAGAACGAGGCGTTCGTCCGCGACCTGGGCGCCGCCGAGTTCCTCGACCACACCAGCCGCCGCTTCGACGACGAGCTGTCCGGTCTGGACGTGGTGCTCGACGCGGTCGGCGGCGAGACCCTGGCCCGCTCGTACGGGGTGCTGCGCCCGGGCGGCCGGTTGGTCACGCTGGTCGCCCCGCCGGACGAGGCGGCGGCCGAGCGCTCCGGGGTGCAGGCGACGTTCTTCATCGTGCGCCCCGATCACGACGAGCTCACCACGATCGCCCGGATGGTCGACGACGGCCGGCTGCGCCCGGTGGTCGCCGCCACCTACCCGCTGTCCGAGGGCCGGGCCGCGTTCGAGTCGATCGGCGCGCCCCGGCCGCCCGGCAAGACAGTCCTCCTGGTGCGCCCGTAAGGCCTGTTTCGTAACTGGAGCCGGGCTGCGCCGAGGCCCAGATTCCGCCTGCGCACGTCCCGCGAAAGCCCGGTTACAACACCGGTAGCCTGGCTTCCGCGGGCCGCACGCAGACGAAATCTGGACCGCGCCGCAGCTCGACCCCAGTTACGAAACAGGCCTTAGCTGGCCAGCACCAGGTTGTGCGGGCCGGTCCGGGTCTTCTTCGCCTGGTACATCGCGGCGTCGGCCCGCGCGATCAGCTCCTCGGGCCCGGCCGCACCGCACGGCGCCCAGGCAACCCCGACGCTGGCCTCGGGCGTCAGCACGTTGCCGGCCGCGTCGACGACCTCCGCGCGCAGGCCGGCCAGCAGGTCCGCGCCGATCCGCTCGGCACCGGCGGGGCCGGCCACGTCGCGGCAGATCACCACGAACTCGTCGCCGCCGATCCGGCCGACCACCCCGTCGGCCGGGACGGTCATCCGCAGCCGGTTCGCCACGTGGGTCAGCAGCCGGTCGCCCGCGGCGTGCCCGTACACGTCATTGACCTGCTTGAAGCCGTTCAGGTCGAGGAAGACGACCGCGGTGCCGGCGTGCCCGTCGGGGGCGGCCGTCGCGTCCTGCAGCGCCGCCATCGTGGCCGACCGGTTGTGGCAGCCGGTCAGCGGGTCGAAGGTGGCCCGGTGCCGCAGCTCCTCGCGCAGCCGGACGTCCTCGGTGACGTCGGCGAGGCAGATGATCGCGCCGGTGATCGCGCCGTCGTCGCTGGTCAGCGCCCGCAGGTTGGCCCGGACCCGGCGCACGCCCCGGCCGGGCTCGCGGCTGCCGTACTCGACGTCGGCGTCGTTGCCGGTGCCCAGCACCACGGCGATGGCGTCGTCGGCGGCGGGGCGGTCGGCCGGCACGATCGCGTCGAGGTACCGGTCGTCGAGCACGTCGCCGAGCCGGGCGTGCAGAGCGCGGGCGGCGCGGTCGTTGAGGTAGACGATCCGCCGGTCGGCGTCGATCTGCAGCACACCCATCGGCAGCGTCTCGGTGAGCCGCCGCATCAGCTGCTCGGCCGCGCGGACCGCCTCCTGGGCGGCCATCTCGTCGGAGATGTCGAGCATCTCGGCGATCACGCACGGCCCGTTCGGGTCGGCGAGCCGGTTGTGGTTGGTGATCTCGAACCAGACCGGGTGGCCGTCGCGGTGCAGGTGCCGCAGCCGGACCCGCCGGGCGGTGCCGGCCGGGGTGCCGAGCATGTCCAGCCAGCTGGCGATGGCCCGCTCGTGGTCGTCCGGGTGCACCAGGTCGAGGCTGCGGGTGCCGATCACCTCCTCGGGCGTCCAGCCGAGCAGGTCCGCTAGCTCCGGGCCGGCCGCGGTGATCGTGGCGACCTGGTCCTTGCGCATGGTGATGAGGCGCGGGCGTACGACGTCGTGCGGCAGCGCGACGGCGGCCACGTACTCCTCGAGGCCGGTGAACACGCCGACGAAGACGCCGAACCGGTGGGTGAGGTCGAACTGGTGCAGCCGGACCTGTCGATCCGGGGCGGCGAGCAGCCGCACCTCGCAGCGGGTCAGGCCGACGCTCAGGGCACCGTGCCAGGCCTCGATCAGGGTCCGCTGGTCGTGGGAGACGACGAGGTTGATCAGCGACTTCGGTCCCACGATCGGCCGGAGCCCGGTCGCGGCCAGTTCCTCGGGCAGGGGCACGAGCAGGCCGGACGGCGCCATCGCGGCGATGAACGCCTCGGGGTGCGCTTCGAGGAGGGAAGCCAGCTCGGCGTCGCGGGTCGCGGGATCGATCAGGGAGTCGTCGGCCACAGGTTGGTCTATCGGCGGACCCGCCGACGTCTGAAGGGATTCCCCGTCGGTGGGTCACGGCGTGTTCCGTACACGTTAATGTTCATCGATTTGTATCGTTCCTTGTCCGGGTCGGCGTGGGACCGGCCCAGCGGGAGGTTCCTGGTGCGCAAATCCCTGATCAACGGCGTGGCGGCGGTGCTCACGACGGCGGTGGTGACGCTCGCGGCGACCGGTCCGGCGGCGGCCGCGGACGCGTCGAGCAAGGTCTCGCGGACGACCACCGTCGGCATCCACAACACCTACGACCCGGCCACCTTCGGCTATCTGGCGCAGGCCCTCGATCTGCATCCGGGGCTGATCGAGCTCGACGTCTGGCCGGACATCATCACCCGCGAGTGGAAGGTGAGCCACTCGAACCCGCTCGGCAACGCGAACAACTGCGTGGCCGCCGCCAGCGCGGCGCAGCTCTACTCCGGGGGCGCGAACAAGAACCTGGAGTACTGCCTGGACGACATCCGGCTCTGGCTGGGCGCGCACCCCGACAGCGGCCCGCTGGTCCTCAAGCTCGAGCTGAAGACCGGTTTCAGCAGCCGCACCGGCCAGGGGCCCGCCCAGCTCGACGCGGCCATCGCCGCGCACCTCGGCTCGGCCGTCTTCAAGCCGGCCGACCTCCTCGGCGGCTACGCCTCGCTGGACGCCGCCGCCAAGGCCGACGCCTGGCCGACCCGCGGGCAACTCGCCGGCAAGGTGATCATCGAGGTCATCCCGGGCACGGTCGAGGAGGGCAACCCGACCGACACGCTCTGGACCGACAGGGAGTACGCCCAGTACCTCAAGGGCCTGGCGGCCGCGGGGACGCTCGGCAAAGCGCAGATCTTTCCGGCCGTGCACAACGCGCAGAGCGGCGACCCGCGCGGCCGCTACAGCGACGCCACGCTGCGCCCGTGGTTCGTGGCGTTCGACGGCGACGCCTCCGCGTACGTCACCGGGGGGATCGACACCTCCTGGTACGACACCAACCACTACCTGCTGGTGATGACCGACGTGCAGAGCATCTCGCCGGCGGTCCCGGCCGGCGACGTGGCGGCCGCCCAGGCCCGGGTGGCGCTGGTGGCAGGCAAGCACGCCAGCGTCGCCTCCTCCGACTGGGCCTCGATGCCGTCGGTCGACGCGCAGGTCGTCGACCGCGGCTGACTTAGGCGGGGCCGGCGGTCCTGGACAGGATCAGGTCGCCGGCCCGGGCCAGCACCTGCGCCCGGGTGCGGTCGCCGTGGTCGGCGGCCAGGAAGTGCTCGCCGATCAGCAGGCAGAACGCGAGGACGCTGCGGGCCTCGACCTCGTCCGGGTCGGCGCAGAAGGTGCCGATCATCTCGCGCAGCAGGGCCATCCGGCGGTTGTCGACGCGGCGCAGGCGCTCGGCGACCGCCTCGTCGCGGCGGGCCCAGTCGCGGATCGCGAGGTCGATCGGGAGGAGCCGGTCGCCGGAGAAGGTGAGCAGCCCGGCTCGCGTGATCTTGGTTTTCGGGTCGCCGCCCTCGCGCTCGATCCGGTCGAGCACCTCGTCGATGCTTTCCCGCTCCCACGTGTCGAGCATGGCGGTCAGCAGCGCGTCGCGGTCGGCGAAGTAGCCGTAGAAGCCGCCCTTGGTCACGCCCAGCTGCTTGGCCAGGGCTTCCACCCGTACGGCGTCGGGACCGCCGGCGGCCAGCGCCGTCAGCCCTTGCTCGATCCATCGCTCCCGCGGCATCCTTGTACGGTACCGTATATACGGCACCGTATAAGCGAACGGAGACCGGCGATGACCGAGCTTTCCACCGTGGACTACACCGACCACTTCAGCGTCCGCACCGACGTTCCCGGCACGGCCGAGCAGTGGGCCCGCGCGATGTTCGGCAACGTGCCCAGCCCCGGCGAGGTGTTCATCTGGCGCGTCGTCCTCGGCCTGCGACTGCGCCTCGACCGCTCGCCCTCGCCGGAAACCGTGGCCGGCTGGCGGATCGGCGGCCGCGGCGACGACTGGATCCGGCTGGAGGCCGCGTCCCCGGCGATGACGGCCAACCTCGTGGTGCGCGCGGGCGGCGGGGAGGTCTCGCTGACGACCCTGCTGCGCTACGACCGCGCGCCCGCCAGGCTGATCTGGCCGCCGCTGTCCGCCGTGCATCGATGGCTGGTGCCCCGGGTCCTGCGCGACGCGACCGCGAGGATGAGCCGACTCGATGAGTAGTGTTCCGCGCCTGCGCGACGCGACGGCGAGAATGAGCCGATGACCAACGAGCACACCCGGCTGGTGCCGACCTCGGCCGGCCCGGTCGCCTGCCACCTGCGGGGCGCCGGCCCGGCGATCGTGCTGCTGCACGCCAACCCCGGCGATGCCCGCGACTTCGACGCCGTGGTCGCTCCCCTCGCCGAGGGCGGACGCACGGTGATCCGGCTGGACTGGCCCGGCTACGGCGACTCCCCCGCGCCCGAGGGTCCGGCCGGCGCCCCGCAGTTCGCCCGGGTGCTCGGCGAGGTGCTCACCGAACTTCGCGCCGACGAGCCCGGCCCGGTCGTCCTGGTCGGCAACAGCGTCGGCGGGTACGCGGCCCTCGCGTACGCGCTGCGCGAACCCGGCCGGGTCGCCGGTCTCGTGCTGATCGCGCCCGGCGGCTTCACCCGCCTCAACCCGCTGTCCCGCACCGTCTGCCGGCTGATGGGCACCCCGGCCACGGCCCGGTGGCTGCTCGGACCGCTGGCCTCGGCCTACACCTGGCGCCGCACCCCGGCCGCGCGGGCGGCGCTGCGCCGGGCCTACGCCACCGCCCGCGACCCCCGGCAGCGGGCGGTCGCGTGCGCGGTCTGGCGCTCGTTCCTCGACCCCGAGCACGACCTGCGCGACCGGGTCGCCGGCCTGCCGGTGCCGGTGCTGCTCACCTGGGGACGCGGCGATCCGGTGCTGCCGCTGCTCAGCGACGGGCGACGGGCGGCGCGGCTGCTGCCGGGGGCGCGGCTGAGCCGCTTCTGGTGCGGGCACGAACCGCACGCCGAGATGCCCGGCGCCTGGCTGACCACCGTGCGCGCGTTCCTCGCCACGCTCCCCCCGGCGTAGGGTCGCTGAGATGAGGGACCTGCTGACCGGTCTCGACGTCGTCGACGACGCGGACGTCCTGGACGGTCTGAGCCACGACGAGGCGGAGTGGGCACCCTACGGGACGGCCGTCGCGGCCGTCCGTCCCAGGACCACCGATGACGTACGCCGCATCGTGGCGGCCTGCGCACGGCAGGGAGCGCCGATCGTGCCCCGCGGGGCGGGCACCGGGCTCTCCGGCGGGGCGAACGCGGTGGACGGCGCCGTGATCGTCGACCTGTCCCGGATGAACCGCATCGTCGAGATCGACGCCGACAACATGACCGCGACGGTGCAGCCGGGCGTGGTCAACGACGACCTCAAGAAGGCGGTCGCCGAGCACGGGCTGTGGTATCCGCCCGACCCGGCCAGCGCGCCCTGGTCGACGATCGGCGGCAACGTGTCCACCAACGCGGGCGGGCTCTGCTGCCTCAAGTACGGCGTCACCCGCGACTACGTGCTCGGGCTCGAAGCGGTGGTCGGCGGCCCGGCCGGCGACTACGGCACGGTGGTCCGGCTCGGCCGGCGCACCACCAAGGGGGTCAGCGGCTACGACCTGACCGGGCTGTTCACCGGCTCGGAGGGCACGTTCGGGGTGATCACCGAGATCACCGTGCGGCTGCGGCCGGCCCGCCGGGAGGCCCCGCGCACGGTGGTCGGCGCTTTCGGCAGCGTGGTCGCGGCCGGCGAGGCGGTCGCCGCGATCACCCGGGCCGGGCTGCTGCCGGCCGCGCTCGAACTGCTCGACCGCACCTGTCTGCGGGCCGTCGAGGAGTGGAAGAGGCTGGGCCTGGAGGCGGACGCGGCGGCGCTGCTGCTGGCGCAGTTGGATGCGCCCGGGGCCGCCGGGGACGAGGAGGCCGCCGCGGTCGCCGAGGTGTTCCGGGCGGCCGGGGCGATCTGGGCCGAGCGGTCGACCGACGAGATCGAGGCGGAGGCGCTGTTCGCGGCCCGGCGGCTGGCCTACCCGGCGCTCGAACGGCTCAGCCCGGTGCTGACCGAGGACGTCTGCGTGCCGCGCTCACGCGTACCGGAAATGTTGCTGGCGATCGAAGAGATCGCCGCCCGGCACGGCGCGAGCATCGCCACGATCGCGCATGCGGGCGACGGCAACCTGCACCCGATGATCATGGCGCCACCGCACGACGACGCGGCGCGGCGGGTCGCGCAGGCGGCGTTCGAGGACATGCTGACCGCGGCGATCGGGATGGGCGGGACGGTCACCGGCGAGCACGGGGTCGGTCTGCTGAAGCGCGGCGGGATGCGGCAGGAGCTGTCGCCGGCGGTGCTGGCCATGCAGGTCGCGGTCAAGCGGACGCTGGACCCGCTCGGCCTGTTCAACCCGGGGAAGGTCATCGGCTGAGGATCGCCTCGCGCACGGCCGGGACGATCTCGCCGGCCCAGCGGCCGAGGGAAACCAGGTCGGTGGCGCCGCCGTCGGGTGCGAAGAGGATGAAGCCCGACGCGCCGTGCTCCAGCACCGCCGTGGTCAGCTCCTCGACCCACTGGCCGGCCGAGCCGCCGACCCACCGGCCGTCCCGATCACGGGTGGCGGTCAGCGGCCGGTCGGTGATGCGCCCGGGGAGGTTGAAGACCGTACCGATCTCGCCCGGATCACGGCCCACGGCCGCCGCCGCCTCGTCGATGACCGGCCGCGACGTCCGGTATCGCTCGCTGCGCCAGTCCGCGGCGTGACCCGGGATCCAGCCGTCGGCCACCCGGCCGGTGGCGGCCAGCGACCGCGGGCCGACCGATCCGGTCCACACCGCGGGCGCGGGCACGGGGGCCGGCTCGATCTGGTCGACCCGGTAGTAGCGACCCCGGTAGGTGACCGGCGGTCCGCCCCCGGACAACATCCTGACCAGGACGATCGCCTCCTCGAAGGCGTCGACGGCGGCACCCGGCGAGAGCCGCGGCACGCCCATGCCGGCGATCCGATCCCACCGGCCGCCGGCACCCATGCCGAGCACGATGCGGCCGCCGGACAGCGCCGACAGCGTCGTCACCGCGCGGGCCAGCATGGGAGCGGGCCGGGTCGGGAGGTTGGTGACGTTCGCGAGACCCGAGAGCCCTCGCGTACGCCCGAGGATGAAACCGATCGCGGCGTACGCGTCCGCCCGGCCGCCGAGATAGGGATGGTCCGACAGCGAGAAGAGGTCCAGCCCGTCGCGATCGGCCTGATCCGCCATGCGCAACAGCTCGGGACCGTCGGCGACGTCGCTGTGCGCGCCGAATCCGAAGAGTGTTCTGCTCACCACCCCACTCTCGGCGGCCGGCCGGCGGACAGGAAGGCCGGGCCGAGGGTGGTACCGGCAGGGACACCATCGCGATCATCGACGCTGCTACGTTCGAACGGTGAGCGACAACGAGCTCGGGCTGTTCCTGCGCGTACGCCGGGCGGCGGTCACCCCGGCCGAGGTGGGACTGCCCACCGGGCCGCGCCGGCGCGCCCCCGGGCTGCGCCGTTCCGAGGTGGCGGCCCTCGCCGGGGTCAGCGTGGAGTACGTGACGAGGCTCGAACAGGGACGCGACCGCCGGCCGTCCCCGCAGGTGCTGTCCGCCCTCGCCGACGCGCTGCGGATGAGCGCGGGCGAGCGCACCCTCCTGTACCGCCTCACCAAGGCGGCCGACCCCGGCTTCAACTGCCGGGGCCACGCCACCCCGGACCGCACGGTGCGGCCGACCGTCCGAGCGCTGCTCGACCGCCTCGAGCCGACGCCCGCCGTGCTGCTCAACCAGCTCAGCGACATCCTCGCGCACAACGCCGGCTTCGAATGGCTGGCCGGACCGATCGGCCTGCTGGACGCGACGGCCCCCAACCACGCCCGGTACGTCTTCGCGGACGACCGGGCACGCGCCGCCTACCCCGACTGGGACCAGATCGCCGATGAGCAGGTCGCGGCGCTCAAGCAGGGCCCGTTCCGGGCGGAGCCGCGGATGGCCGCCCTGGCCGACGAACTGACCGTCACCGCGGGCGACTCCTTCACCCGGCGAGTGGCCGGCATTCCCGCGCGGGCGAGGCCCGGCGGCGTCATCCGGCTGGCCCACCCCGAGGCGGGCCTGCTCCGGCTCGCCCGCGAGACGCTCGAGCTCCCGGTCGACGACGATCAGCGTCTGATCGTCTACCTGCCCGCCGACGCGGCGACCTCGACGGCGCTCGACCGGCTCGACAGCCGCCCACCGCAGCCGCTGCGGCTCGTGGCCGGGTGACGCCGGAGGACCACTGCTACCTCGCTGCAACCCAAAGACAACCGCGATGCACCCGTACGGACCGAGCGTGGACAGCCCCCTCCCTCGATCGGAGCTGCGCGTGTCCGACGGCGAATTTCATGCCTATGTCGCCCTGCTTGTCGTCAGCGGCCTGGTGCTGTCGGTGCTCGCCGTGCGCGGGTTCGGTCAGTCCATGGGCGCCCGGGTGGTGGACGGCCTCTTCAGCATCGGATTCCTGGGCTACGCCGCCTATCTCGTGGTGGGCGACCCGGCCACCGTCCGGATCTTCTCCTACGCGTTCGCGGTGCCGATCTGGGCGGTTGTCCACGTGCGGCGCGCGCACAAGGCGGCGCGGGTGACCGCTCCCACCTCGGACGCCACGCCCTCGGGCGGCTACGGAGGCGGGTTCACGCCGGTCGTCCCGCAGCCCTGGTATCCCGCCGTGGCCGGTGCCGGAACCACCATCGACGGCGAGTTCACGGCACAGCCGATCCAGGCCGGCCCCGGGTCGCCGCCGCAGCCGGCCCACGAGGCGCCGTTCGCTCCGTACAGCTCCTATCAGGACCTGCCCTCCGGGCTGGCCAACGCGCCGGGCCTGTCCTGGTACGCCGAGCCGACGGCGCAGCATCAGTGCCTTCCCGAACAGGCGCAGACGGCGTACCCGAACCCGGCGCCCGCCTTCCCGGCACCGGCCCACTTCGCCCCTACTCATGCCGCACCCGAGCACGCGTTCCACTCGAACTATCCGCCCGGCTACCCGGATCCGGACGCCACTCAGCTCATTCCGGCGCTCGGCTACCAGCCCGCACACACCGCCGCCCACGAGTACGGGGCATACCCGCAGGTACCGCAGACCTCATCGCCCGGCCACTGGCCACCACACCGATCGTGACGCCGTCGGGGCGTTAGAGTCGCCGGGCATGGGACTCCTTACCTTCAGCCTCAACCTCACCCTGGACGGTTGCGTCGACCACCAGGAGGGGATCGCCGACGACGAGACGCATGCCTTCTTCACCCGTCTCATGGACGAGAGCGGGGCAATGCTGTGGGGTCGCGTCACCTACGAAATGATGGAGAGCTACTGGCCGGCCGTCGCCCGCGGCGACGAGGAGGCCCCGCCGGCCCTCCGCGAGTGGGCGGTCAAGCTGGAGGCCAAACCCAAGTACGTGGTGTCGTCGACGCGCACGGACTTCCCGTGGACGAACAGCCACCACATCGCCGGTGATCTGCGCGAGGGCGTGCAGAAGCTCAAGGACGCGACCCCGGCCGGGGTCCTCCTCGGAAGCGGGAAGCTCGCGACCGAGCTCGACCGGCTGGACCTGATCGACGAGTACCAGCTGCTCGTCCATCCCAGGATCGCCGGCCACGGGCCGACGCTGTACCAGGGCGGGCTGCCCGGCACGCGCCGGCTGGAGCTGATCTCGGCGGAGCCGCTCCGCAACGGCGTGGTGGCCATGCACTACCGCCGGGCGCGCTGAATCGCCGGAGTCGAGCGGCTGACCGGGTTCGAACCGGTGACCTCCACCATGGCGAGGTGGCGCTCTACCAACTGAGCTACAACCGCGTGGTGCAGCGAGCGGCCCGCGGGCATCGAACCCGCTGCTCCGGTTCGGAAGACCGGCGTGTCCGCCGAGTTCACCAGGACCGCACGTTTGGTGCGTCGCCCGTCCGGGGGTTGAACCCGGTCTTCCGGAGTGAGAGTCCGGTGGTCTACCTGCCTCAGCCTCACGGGCGTTCGTTGCTGTCCGCTGTGGAATTTGTCAAAGACGAAAAAGCCGCCGGTCCCGGATCGGGAACGGCGGCGGCAAGCCTGACTGGCGCTGCTAGCGACGCCACCGTTCCCGGTAGGAGGAGCCCACGACGGACCCACCGCGCGGCTCGGGCCGCTGCTGGGTGATCGTGGCTTGCCGTTGCATCGGTGTGCTCCTTGCCGTGCTCGTCGGTGGTGATCACTACGGTAAGGCCGCCCGCCGGTGCCGGCAACGCATTAAATGCGGGCCGGGCTCAAGTCACCAGCCCGCGGCGGTAGGCGTAGACCACCGCCTGGACGCGGTCGCGCAGGTCCAGCTTGGTGAGGATCCGCGAGACGTACGTCTTGACGGTCTCGTGGCTGATCACCAGGGCCGCCGCGATCTCGCCGTTGGAGAGGCCGTCCGCGATCAGCCGCAGCACCTCCAGCTCGCGCGGCGTCAGCGGGACGTCGTCCGGCCGGTCGGCCGCGGGCCGGATCCGGGCGGCGTACCGGCCGACCAGTTGGCGGGTCACCTCCGGTGCGAGCAGGGCGGACCCGCTCGCCACGGTGCGGATGCCCTGCAACAGCTGTGCCGGTGGGGCGTCCTTGAGCAGGAAGCCGCTGGCTCCGGCGCGCAACGCCTCGTACACGTACTCGTCGAGGTTGAAGGTGGTCACCACGAGCACCTTGACCGGATCGGCGACGCCGGAGCCGGCCAGCCGCCGGGTGGCCTCGATGCCGTCGAGCACCGGCATCCGGACGTCCATCACGACTACGTCCGGCCGCAACCGGGTGGCCAGCTCGATCGCGGCCCGGCCGTCGCCGCACTCCCCCACCACCTCGAGGTCGGGCTGGGCGTCGATGATGGTGGCGAACCCGGTCCGGATCAGCGCCTGATCGTCGCAGACCAGAACCCGCAGCGGCGCGGTCACGTCGCGCTCCCGGCCCGCGGCGGCACAGTCACGAGGCGCTCCCCGGCACGCAGCGGCGCGGTCACGTCGCGCTCCCGGCCGGGATCCGGGCCGTCACCCGGAAGCCGCCGCCGGCCCGCCCGCCCGCGCTGAACTCGCCGCCGAGCAGGTCGACCCGTTCGCGCAGCCCGGCCAGCCCGCGCCCGCTGCCGCCCACCGCCGCCGGCCGGGTCGCCGTGCCGTCCGTGCTGACCTGCACGAAGATCTCCGCTGCTCGGTGCCGCACGAGGACCTCGGTGCGGCTGCCGTGTGCGTATTTGAGCGCGTTGGTCAGCGCCTCCTGCACCACCCGATAGGCCGCGACCTCGGCGCTCCCGGCCGGGTCGCGCGCGCTGCCGTCCTCGGTGAACTCGACCGGTTGCCCGGCCCGGCGGGTCTGCTCGACCAGTTCCCGCAGCTGCGCACGGCGCTTCGGAAACGGCGCCTCATGATCAGGATTGAGGACGTCGAGCAGGTGCCGCAGATCGCCGACGGCCCGCCGTCCGGTGTCGGTGATCGTCGTCAGCGTCTCGTCCAGGCGCTCCGGCGCCCCGGTCAGGTAGCGCGCCGCCTCGGCCTGCACCACCATCGCCGTCACGTGATGGGTCACCACGTCGTGCAGTTCCCGGGCGATCCGGGTGCGCTCGGCCGCCCGGGTCGCCTCGGCCACGTGGCGGCGGCGCTCGGCCTCGGCCGCCCGGGTGGACCGCAGCCACGCCCCGGCTCCCCAGAAGATGGCCAGGATCAGGTAGAACGTCGCGAACCCGGTGAGCCCCTCGGCCGACCCGCGCCGGGTGAGGGCGACGGCCAGCGGCACGTACGCCGCGGTGGCCAGGACCATCGTGACCCGGCGGTGTCGCTCGACGTGGGCACCGGCGCTGAGCAGCGCGATCGGCAGGGCGATCGCGGCCGCGGTGTGGTAGCCGCGCAACTGGTCGAGGGCGAACCCGAGCGACACCAGCGTCAGGCAGATCAGCGGCCATCGCCGGCGCACCGCCAGCGGCAGGCATTCGAGCGCGACGACCAGCAGGGTGCCGGCGTCCCACGGCCGGTCCGGCAGGTCGCCGAGCACCGTGCCCTGCCCGCGCAGCCCCGGCGTCACCGTGGCGATCACCAGCAGCAGACCGAGCGGGAAATCCCGGACCGTGACGTCGAGCCGACGCCAGCGGTCCGGGATGCTCCGGAGGTCGATCACGGGACGAGCGTAGCGGTGGGGGCAACACCGCGGCCGCGGCGCGGGACGATGTGGCCCCGACGGCGGGCCAGCACCAGGAAGACGATCGTCACGATGGTGCCGGCCAGCACCGAATAGATGCTCGCCTCCGGCCCGAAGACGCCGCCGCTGAGCAGCGTCGGCCCGGAGGTCGTGGCGTGCAGCAGGCCCTCGGGCGTGTTGCTGCCGGAGACGTCGGTGCCGAAGATCGCGCCCTCGGCGTAGTTCCAGCCGAAGTGCAGGCCGATCGGGAGCCACAGGCTGCGGGTGGCGGCGTACGCGGCGGCCAGCATGGCGCCCGCCTCGATCGCGATGGCGATCGCGCCCCACAGGCTGGCGTGCGGGTTGAACAGGTGCGACAGTCCGAACAGGACGGCGGTGAGGCCGAGCGCGAACCAGGTGCCGAACCGGCCCTCGACGATCCGGAAGACGATGCCGCGGAACAGCAGCTCCTCGGTCGCCGCCGCGGCGGCCATGAAGCCGAACAGCGCGATCGCGCCGGCCACCGAGCCCCAGCCGTGCACGTGGTAGCCGCCGACGAAGGCGATGTTCACGATCACCGCGGCGAACAGCCCGATGCCCAGCAGCGTCCCGCGGCTCAGGGCGCCGACCGCGCCCGGCCGGGCCAGCTCGGTCACCTCGCGCTTCTCGGTGCGCCCGACGATCCAGCGGTAGCCGAGGACCGCGAGCGCCGCCGTGGCCAGTCCGAGGATGAGGGTGAGCGGGGTGTTCCAGTCGACGGCGGCGACCGCCTGGCTGCCGGCCAGGGCGATCGCCGCGACGACCACGAGCTGCTTCAACAGGCGCATGACGACTCCTTCGAGGGCTGTCGCGGCCGGTCGCCGCGGACATGTCGAACGCTATGGATTCGACGGCCCGAAATCGTCACCGCACGGTGGACACCTGCGGGTAGCTCGCGAGGGGGACAAGGGTCAGCCGACCGGTCCGGTGGCCAGCTTCACCGAGGCGGAGTGCGACTGGCCGGACAGGTCGGTCCAGACCACCTTCACCCTGTCGCCGGGGTGGTGCTGGTCGAGCACGGTGGTCAGGTCGGTGGCGGAGGTGACCTGGTTGCCGGCCACCGAGGTGATCACGTCGCCCCGGCTCAGGCCCGCGGCCTCGGCCGGGGTGCCCTGGACCACGCCGGTGACGGCGGCGCCGGACTCGCCGGTGGACCCGCGGCCGGTGTTGCTCGAGGCCCCGATGCCGAGGTACGCGGTCTCGCCGATGTGGATCTTGCTGGACGACTGGCCGGCCCGGATCTGGTCGGCGATCTCGGTGGCGGTGGCGATCGGGATCGCGAAGCCGTCGCCGCCGGCCGACTGGTACTGGAAGCCCGCCGACGCCGCGGTGTTCACGCCGATCACCTCGCCGGAGGTGGTCAGCAGCGGGCCGCCCGAGTCGCCGGCACGGATGTCGGCGTTCACCTCGATGAGCCCGGTGAGCTTCTCCGACGAGCCGGTGCTCTCGTCCTGCGCGGTGATCGACTGGTTCAGCGCGGTCACCGACCCGCCGACGGCGCTCGGGGTGCCGCCGGTGCCGCCCGCGTTGCCGATCGCCACCACCGGGTCGCCGGCCTTGACCGTGGCCGTGGACAGCTTGGCGGTGGCCAGCCCGGAGGCGCCGGAGAGCCGCAGCACCGCGACGTCGCCGGACCGGTCGTACCCGATCACGGCCGCGCGGTACCGCTTCTGGTTGCCGATGTCGGTGACGGTGATGCTGGTGGCGCCCGCGACCACGTGGTTGTTGGTCAGCACGACGCCGTCCGACGCGATCACGATGCCGGTGCCGGCGGCCTCGCCGTTCTGGTAGCCCAGCACGGTGTCGATGTCGACCAGGGCGGGGTCGACCTTCTGCGCGACCGCGGCCACCTGAGCGTCGGTGGCGCCGGTCCCGCCGGTCGAGCCGCCATTGCCCTGGTCCTGGCCGCCGCCCTGGTCCTGGCCGCCGCCCTGGGGGAGGCCGCCGTTGCCGTTGTCACTGCCGGGGTTGAGGGGGAGGTAGGGGGCGGAGTAACCGCTGTTGGCGGACGCCGGGGACGAGGCGACCGGCCGCAGCGACCAGCCCGCGGCGAAGCCACCCGCGCCGACGAGCGCGAGCAGGGCGATGCCGCCGCCGACCGCGGCGACCACGCGACCGGTCCGCTTCCGCGGAGGAGGGGCCGGCTGCTGGTACGGATCCTGGTACGGCTGCCACTGGCCCGGAGGTGGCCACCCGCCCGGGCCGGGTGCGTAGGTGTACTGATCGGGAATGGTCACTCCTCGGTTGTACTGCGCTTTTCTAGGAGTGGGCTGAGAGACCGCTGGACAGTCGCCGCACAGATTCGGTTGGCACACTTGCTTACCGTGATCGTCCGCCTCGCCCTCGTGCTGGCCGTCCTGCTCGTCGTTCCCGCCGTCCTGGCCGGCGAGCGCTCCGGGGCCGCGCCGATGGCGCGCGGCTACAACGGGCTGGCCGCGACGCCGCCCATGGGGTGGAACGACTACAACGCGGTCGGGCTGGACGTCACCGAAGATCTGGTGCGCCGGACGGCCGACACGATGGTGTCCTCCGGTCTGCGGGACGCCGGGTATCGCTACGTGACCATCGACGACGGCTGGATGGCGGCGCGGCGCGACGCGGACGGGAACCTGCAGCCGGACCCGGCCCGTTTCCCGCACGGGATCGCGGCGCTGGCCGCCTACCTGCACGCCCGCGGCCTGGAGTTCGGCATCTACGCGGACGCCGGGGTGCACACCTGCGGCGGGCTGCCCGGCAGTCTCGGGCACGAGCGTGCGGACGCCGACCGGTTCGCGGCCTGGGGCGTGGACTACCTGAAGTACGACAACTGCTACGCCGGGCCGGGCTGCGCCGCCAACTCCTGCCCGGACGGCACCGAGCAGCCGGCCCGCGACCGGTACGCGCGGATGCGGGACGCGCTGCTGTCGACCGGGCGGCCGATCGTGTTCAGCATCTGCTCGTGGGGCACCGGCGATGTAGCGCGGTGGGCGGCCGGATACGGCAACCTCTGGCGCACCACCGGGGACATCACGGCGACGTACGCGAGCCTGGTCTCGATCTTTCACCAGACCGTCGGGCTCGGCGATCACGCGGGGCCGGGCGGCTGGAACGACCCGGACATGCTTGAGGTCGGCAACGGCATGACGGCCGTCGAGGATCGGACCGAACTCACCCTGTGGGCCGCGCTGGCCGCCCCGCTGATGATCGGAACCGATCTCGTGCACGCCCGGCCGGAAACGCTCGCGCTGCTCGCCAACCCTCGGGTGATCGCGATCGACCAGGACCCGCTCGGCCGCCCGGCCCGGCCGGTGTCGTCCGCGAACGGCCTCGACGTGCTGTCCCGCCCGCTGGCCGGCGGCGACACCGCGATCGTGCTGTTCAACGAGACCGATCAGCCGGCCACGATCGCGACGCCCGCCCCCGGCCGCACCGCGACCGACGTCTGGACCGGAGCGACCACGACCACGAATGGCGCGCTCCGAGCGACCGTGCCGGCTCACGGCGCGATGCTCTACCGAATCGCCGGCTGACCCGGCCTGCCGTCAGCGGCTTACCGAGTCGCCGGCCGATCCGGCCCGCCGTCAGCGGCTTACCGAGTCGCCGGCCGATCCGGCCCGCCGTCAGCGGCTTACCGAGTCGCCGGCCGATCCGGCCCGCCGTCAGCGGAAGGAGAACCGCCGCCTCTTCGGCCTGCGGAAGCCCTGCAGGGTGTCCGCGCCCTGCCGGAGCAGGCGGGTCGCTCGGCTGTTAGGGCCGCGCCGCCGCTCGACGGCGTCGCTGAGTTTGCGGGCGCCGAACGCCGCCAGCGGCACGGCGATCGCCAGGAGAACAAAACGTCGGAACAGGTTCAGGAACATCCACCTCAGGTACCCCATCCCGCCCGATATCAACCCGGCCGGTCATCGGGCGGGGATGAAGACCCGCATCACCGACGGGCCGCGGTTCGCCCACAGGTGGTACGGGATCGCCGTCAGGGTGACGCGGCGACCCACCTCGGGCGGCAGCTCCGACAGGTCCGCCCAGCCGGTGCCCGCCCAGCCCGAGTCGTCGCGGGCCAGCCCGGTCGCGGTCACCAGGATCGGGTCCTCACCCAGGAAGCCCTCTCGCACCTGCTCGTGCAGGGGCTCGTCGACGCACAGCTCCACGCGGTTGACGTCGACGGCCTCCGGCTGGTCGACGCTCTCCAGGCAGTACACGACCGGCCCGCGCTCGATCGCCACCGCTCCGCGCATCGCGTCGGCCGCCGGGTGCGCGACGGTCAGCCGCACCGGCATCGGCAGGGTCAACGCGACCCGGTCCCCGACCCGCCACTGCCGCTCGATCACCAGATAGCCGGCCGCGTTGGCGGACGCCGGCCAGGGCGTGCCGTTGACCGACACGGTGGCGCCCCGGCACCAGCCGGGCACCCGCAGCGCGAGCGTCCACGGCCCGTCGCCGGCTTCGAGCACGCTCACCTCGATCGCGCCGTCCCGCGGGTACTCGGTCTCGACGGCGATCGTGACGGTGCCGGTGCGGATGGTCGCGGGCACGTACTGGTGGAGCTGGACGCCGGAATCCGAGTACGTGGCCAGGTAACCGCCGAGCGAGGCGACCGTGCGCATGATGTTCGGCGGGCAGCAGGCGCAGGCGAACCACGGCGGCCGGGTGCCCGGCGCCTCGGCGCGGGCCGGGCGCGTCTGCGTGGCGGCGGCCGGCCGGGCCACCCGTCGCTGTGCCGGGTTGTTGTAGAAGAACCCGGTGCGGTCGGTCGAGGTCGACGCGGCGAGCAGGTTGTACAGCGCCCGCTCGATCGCGTCGGCGAACCGGCCCTCGCCGGTGGCCAGCTGCAGCCGCCAGCACAGCATGATGTTCGCGATCGTCGCGCACGTCTCGCCGTACGCGAGGTCCGGCGGCAGCTCGTACTCCTCGCCGAACGCCTCGCCGTCGAAGCGGGAGCCCACCGCGCCCGTCAGGTACGTCTTCGTCGCGGTCATCGACTCCCACTGCCGCAGTGCGCTGTCCAGGAGCGCCCGCTCCCCGGTCTCCAGGTACACGTCGACCACGCCGCACAGCAGGTACAGCGCGCGTACCGCGTGCCCGGCGACGGTGGACTGCTCGCGTACCGGCACGGCGTCCTGGAAGTAGGTCGAGTCGAAGTGGCCGTTCGCGTCCAGCACGCCGTGCCCGCGCACGTCGAGGAGCTGGCGCGCCAGGTCGAGGTAGGTGGCGTCGCCGGTCTCCCGATACAGCTCCACCAGGGCCATCTCGATCTCGGGGTGCCCGTCGGTGTCCTTGCGCCGCCGATCGGCGAACTCGGTCACGACGCAGTCGGCGGCCCGGCGCGCGACGTCGAACAGCTCGTCGCCGCCGGTGCCGCGGCGATGCGCCACGCCCGCCTGGATGAGGTGCCCGATGCAGTACAGCTCGTGGCTGATCACCAGGTTGTTCCACTGCACCTCGTGCCCGGCCTGGACGTTGGAGTTGAGGTACCCGTCCGGCTCCTGCGCCGCCCGCAGCACACGGGTCAGATCGCTCACCGCCGCGTCGAGGCCGGCCGCCGGATCGCGGCCGACGTCCCAGGAGATGGCTTCCAGCACCTTGTAGACGTCCGAGTCGCTGAACCACAGGCCCCGATGCGGGCCGGCGAGGCGCCGCAGGTTGTCGACGGAGCCGTCGCGTTCCAGCCAGCCCAGCGCGTGCGGCGTGGTGACCTCCCGGTTGACCTGCTGCCACCGGCCCCAGAAGCCGCCGGTCAGCACCGCGTCGCGCAGGCCCAGCGGGCGCACGGCGAGGTGTTCGGCGGACCGCGGGGAGACGGGTCCGAGCACAGAAGTCACGGCGGTTCTCCTTGTCGACGGGGCGGATCAGCCACGCAGCGCGCCGGTGACCAGGCCGCTGACGTAGAAGCGCTGCAGCAGCAGGTACACCAGCAGGCAGGGCATCATCGCCACGACGACACCCGCCTGCAGCGCCCCGAAATCGATGATGTTGTACGAGGCGTACCGGATGTTCACCAGCATCACTGGCAGCGTGTACTTGGCGCCGTCGTTGAGGAAGATCAACGGTGCCAGGTACTCGTTCCAGGAGGTGAGGAACGAGAACAGCGCGACGGTGACGACGCCGGGCAGCACGATGCGCAGCGAGACGTGGCGCAGCGCGCCGAAGCTGGAGGCGCCGTCCACGAGGGCGGCCTCCTCCAGCTCCCGGGGCACCGACTCGAAGCTGTTGCGCATCAGGTAGATGCCGAACGGGAGCTGGAACATGACCAGCACCAGGGCGAGCCCGATCAGGCTGTTCTGCAGGCCGAGGTGGCCGAGCACGATGTACAGCGGAAGCAGGATCGTCGCGTACGGCACCATGAGAATGGCCAGCGTGGCGGCGAACAGCAGGGTTCGCCCGCGGAAGGCGAACCGCGCGAACCCGTACCCGCCCAGCACGCACACCACCACCGACCCGATCACGGTCAGCACGGCGAGCAGCACGCTGTTGACCAGGTACGTCCCGATGCCCTGGTCGAACCCGGCCAGGCTGCGGTAGTTGGCGATGGACAGGCTGTGCGGAAACCAGGTGGGTGGCTGCTGGTTGGCCTCGGCCCTGGTCTTGAACGAGTTGAGCAGCGCCCACAGCAGCGGGAACAGGAAGGCGCTCGCGATCGCCATGCTGACCAGGTGAAACAGCGTGCTGCGGGCCGCCTTTGCCGACATCAGTCCTCCCGGTGGCGCAGCAGGCGGAGTTGCAGGACGGTGAGCACGACCAGGGCGATCAGCAGGACGACCGCCTCGGCGGCGGCGTCGCCCAGCCGGAACGACTGGAACGCCTTGTTGTACAGGGCGAGCACGACCGTCACCGTGCTGTTGTCCGGCCCGCCGTGGGTCAGCACGTAGAACTGGTCGAACGCGAGCAGCGAGCCGGTCACCGACAGCACGGTCAGCAGCGCGATCGTGGGCTTGA
Organism: Actinoplanes sp. KI2; assembly: GCF_025630775.1. GTDB lineage: Bacteria > Actinomycetota > Actinomycetes > Mycobacteriales > Micromonosporaceae > Actinoplanes. The sequence continues at coordinate 97,791 of NZ_JAOSZE010000029.1, read as the reverse complement.
GGCCCGGCAGCGTGATGTACCGCAGCCGCTGGAGCATCGACGCGCCGTCCACCCGGGCCGCCTCGTACAGCTCGCCCGGGATGGACTGCACGCCGACCAGCAGCACCACCATCTGGAAGCCGACGAACTTCCACGTCACGAGCGTGATGACGGAGAACAGCGCCTTGCCGGGCGTGTCCAGGAAGCCGACCGGCTGGTCGGTGATCGAGGCGGCCTGCAGCGCCTGGTTGAACACGCCCAGCCGGTCGCTGGAGTCCACCCACCACATCGTGGAGGCGGCCGCGGTGCCGACGACGTACGGCAGGAAGAACGCCGTGCGGTAGAAGCGGACGCCCCGGCGCGGCGCGTTGGCGACGGCCACCAGGACGAACGCCACGGCGAACAGCACCACCGTGGTGATCGCGGTGTACACCAGGGTGAAGGTGATCGCGCCGAGGAACTGGTTGTCGTGGGCGAGGTGCCGGTAGTTGTCGAACCCGTCGAACGTCGGCGAGCCGAGCAGCGGCCAGTCCATGAAGGACATGGCGACGAGGATCGCCAGCGGCACCAGGAATAGTCCCGCCACGATCACCGCGGTGGGGGTGACGAACAGCAGCCCGGTCAGCGGTCGCCGGGCGGCGGAGCCCCGCGACCGGCGCGTCGTCGCACCGGTCGCGGGGGCCTCGGCTCCCGCCCGAGTCGTCGTCAACGACACGACATCCTCGTCATCAGTTCGCCGCGTCCAGGCCCGCTTGGATCTTGGACTGCCCGTCGGCGAGCGCCTGGTCGATGTCGGGGCCGTAGAGTGCCGCCCGGATCGTGGCCAGCCACGGCCCGTTCGGGTTGTTGAACAGGTCGCCGAACGGCAGGGCGAACGGCGTGTGGCCGTTCTTCAGGCCGTCCGCGATCAGCTTGGTCCGTGGATCCGCCGCCGTGTACCTGTTGCCCGCCAGGTCGGTGCGTCCCGGCAGGTCACCGTTCTTGGCGATGATCTCCACTTGGGCGTTGTCCTCGAGGGTCCACTTGAGGAAGTCCCACGCCTGCGCGCGGTGTTTGGAGGTGGCGGAGATGCCGGCCACGTCGCCGCCGATGAACGTCGCGGTGCCCGAGCCGTCCGGCGCCATCAGCGGCGCCACACCCCACTGGAACTTCTTCTGCTTGAGCAGGTCGCCGACGATCGGGGAACCCAGCGGCAGGATGCCGACCTTGCCCGCCTCGAAGTTGGCCGGCCAGGTCGAGCCGTCCTGCGCCTTGTCGCTCGAGTCGACCAGCTTCTCGTCGCTCATCTGCTGGTAGAGGCCGAAGATCGACTTGAACGCCGGGGAGTCGATCGACACCTTCCTGCCGTCGTCGGAGAGCACCGGCTCGCCCGCCGCCCACGCGTACGGGAAGAGCGTGTAGACGCCGCAGCCGCCGCAGCTCCCGGCCAAGTCGAAGCCGGTGATGCCGTGTCCGAGCGCGGTGATCTTGCGGGCGTCCGCGAGCATCTCGGTGAAGTTGGCCGGCGGCTTCTCCGGGTCGAGGCCGGCCTGCTTGAACAGGTCCTTGTTGTAGAACAGCACGGACGAGTCCAGCTTGTGCGGCACCGCGTAGATCTTGCCCTCGTACGAAGCGACCTTCAGGTGGGACTGGGCGATGCTGCTGTAGTACGGCAACGCCTTCACGTCGGCGCTGATGTCCTGGAACAGCCCCTGCTTGGTGTAGTTGGGCGAGTAGACGACGTCGGAGGCCAGGATGTCGGGCAGGCTGTGCGAGCCGGCGGCGGCGCCGACCTTCGTCAGATAGCTGTCGTTGGGGATGATGGTCAGCGCCACGTGGTTCTTGTGGCTCGAGTTGTACGCGTCGACCAGGCGCTGGCTGAACTGGTCGGTCGCGGAGCGCACCCACATCGTGAGCTGGGTGCCGTCGTCCGGGTTGCCGCTGCTCGTCTTGTTGTCGCCGCTGCCACAGGCCGCCACGGTCAGTGCCAGGGTCACGCCCATGACCGGTAATCGCCACCTGTTAAGGACCATGTCCGCTCCTCACGTCGAAGATCTGAAGCTGCTGGATGCCGACCGCTCGCCCGGCAGCGGGCGTGACGAGCATGCGTACCTGCCGCGCCACGATCGGCGGGAACGTGACGTCGTTTCTCGTCGGCGGCCGGCAGCGGCGCCGGGACCACGACGTGGGTCAGGTCGCGCGCGGTGAACACGCACCGGCCGTCGACGTGCAGCGAGTACCCGGCCGGCGGCTGACGCGCCGGCGCTTTAACCGCGAAGCCCTGCCGGGAGGCGGCCTCATTGAGTCCGGAAAACCTTTTCGGCCGAACTTTAGGCCGGTGCCGTGACGGTTGTCAATGACGGCCACCGGCGATGCTTCGAAACCATGAGAACGCGCTGGAATTGCGGCTGTCCCGGATGTTATGGGCGCCCGAGCCGACGCCACCTCGACGGCCTGAAACCTTTTCGGAAAACCCTTTCTCGCATCGTCGTGCCGTAGCCGATCGACCGCACCGGCGAGCAGCCGCGATCAGCTTCCCGGCTGGACCGGCGGCCGCCTCGGCGTTCGTTCAGCGTGGCAAGAGGCGATGCCCTACCAAATGCACAAATCGACCCGGCTAATCGGGGTCTATCACCCATAAAACCTAATCTGCAGGTCGCAGATAGCCAGACGCGAACCGAGTTTTCTGGAATGACGGTTGCTGTCGGCCAGCGTACGACTGACGATGTCTTACAGGAGGTGCGTCATGTCGAACTCGAACACCTCAGCCGACGACCGGACCTACTATCCGGGTCCAGGCATCGTCGTCACCGGCCTCTACATCGAGACGTCGGAGGCGCGCTACCGGCTCCGCGATCTGATCCTTGAGGATCCGTCCTACTTCTACGCCTACAAGGCGATGACGGCGGCGTTGTACTGCGGGGTGGTCGAGTTTCTGCTCGCGATGGTCGTCGCCGTCGTGCTCGGCTCGGCCGTATGGCTCTGCCTGGCCGGAGCGGTCGTCGCGATCGGCCTGGCCGGCGCCGTCCTGATCGACGGCCATCGCAACCCCCGGCGGATGGAACTGGCCGCCTGGTACGAAGGACGCCGCGTCCTGCTGTTCGCCTCGAACGACCGGCGCCGCTTCGAGCAGGTCCGGCGGGCTGTCATCCGCGCCCGGGAGTCCGGTCGCCGGCCGAGGCCCTAGGGCGCCCGCAGAGCGTCCCGGACGGATCGAATCATCCGCAGTGCACGGTCGCCCTGGCGCCCGTAGTCGAGGAGATCCTTGAACAGGGCGTTGTGCCGCACGGTCAGGTCGTGATCGGTCAGAAGGAAGTCGGCGCCCGCCGCCGCCTCGACGAACAACACGTCGCCGTGGCTACGTCCAAAGAATTGGAGCAGCTCGAACGAGCCGCCGAGCCCGGAATGATGCTCCAGGTCGAGCGGCGTCACGCCGAAGAAGAACCGGTCCGTGTTCTCCGCGAGGTCGAGCAGGTGGTCGAGCTGCCGAACCATGACGTCCCGCCCGCCGATCGGCCGCCGGAGCACCGACTCGTCGATCACCGCCTCGATGCGAGGAGCGTTCGATCCCTCCAGGCGCTCGAAGAACGCCTGCTGACGGTCCATGCGCAGCTGGACCCGTGCCTCGACCTGCTCATCGTTCGGGTCGGCGCGCAGGGTCAGGGCCGTGTTGGCGCGCGCATAATCGCGCGTCTGGAGCAAACCGGGAATGAAAAGCAACTGCCACGTGCGAATGACCGCCGCCTCGTGCTCGAAGGCGACGAAATCGGCGAAGGCGCCGGTGAGCCGATGCCTGCTGTACCACTGGCGAGTACGGGAAATGCGGGCGAGCCGCGACAGGTCGGCGACCGTTTCCTCGTCGGTGACGCCGTAGTGCGCCAGTAGCGCCCGAACTTCCAAGAGCTGAATCGACACCTCGCCCTTTTCGATTCGAGTCAGTTTCGAGACCGACCAATCCATGGCGTCGGCGACATCGGGCGGGCTCATCTTCGCCTGGACGCGCAATGTCCGGAGACGCTGCGCGACGTTGGCCCTCGCGATCTTCGGCCCGAGCGTGGTGGGCGGCAGGACGGACTGGCCGGACGCCTCGTGCATCTCCGTCACCGCCTCATCCCCGATCGCCGTCGGCAAACTGCAAAACGCAGGTAGCTGACGCCATCTGCTGACCTTACCCCATGCGTTGACTTCCATCACGGACCGCGCCGGACGCTGTGCCGATCGATTCTCCGGAGGGATCCAGACGACTGAATCTCAGGTACTGTGGGTGATCGGCCGGCTCCGATGGGGTGGTTCGTCCGTACCCAGGTGATGGGGGTCTTGACTCCAAGGGCATTTGCTCGGGTTTGCAGGAGGCGCAATGCATGACGAGATTGAACCCGGATGGCGCAAAAGCTCGAGAAGCTCCGGCGGGAACTGCGTCGAGGTCAGGGAAACCGATGACGAGGTGCTGGTGCGGGACTCCAAGGATCGCGAGGGCCCCGTTCTCCACTTCGACCGCGAGGCGTGGCGCGCATTCATCGAGGACCTGAAGGCGGGCGACATCTTCGCCGACTGACCACGCTCGGATCAGTGGTTGACGAGTTTGGCCATCAGCGTGCGCGCATCCTCACCGGACGCGGCAATGTCCATCAACGAACCCACCAGGGCCCGGTAGAGGCCGATCCGGTCGTCGTCGCCTTCCAGGATCCGGTCCCCCTCGGCCCCCTCGAAGAACACCAGGCTGGTGTCCGCCGTGTCGTGGACCTCGAACGACCCGGCCAGGCCTTGGTGCGGCCCATGATCCAACGCGAGGATGCCGAGCTTGACCGTTGGCCGGCGGGAGACCTCGATGAGGTGCTCGATCTGTTTGCGCATCGTGTCCGAACCGGTGTGTGTCCGGCGCAGCACGGACTCGTCGAGCACGACGTGCACCTGTGGCGCGTCATCACCCGAAAGCCGCTCCAGGAAAGCGCGGTGACGCTCCTCGCGCACCTGCACGCGCTCGGCGACCTCGGCATCCCCGGCCGGCAGGCCGGAGATACGGCTGATCATCTCCTGCGCGTATGCCGGATCTTGGAGGACGCCCGGGATGAAGTTCGGCTGATTGAGGAAGATGCTGTGGGCAACCCTCTCGGTGTCGCGCAGCCGCCGGAACTCGACCGAGTTCCGCACGTCGAACATCTTCGTCATCTCACGCCCTCCATATGGCCCAACGCTAATGTAAGTGCGGCTCGCGATCTGCAGAACGCAGATTTCCAAAGGCGGACTGCAGAGTACACCCCCGCGCACGTGCCGGGGCTCAGCGACTTGGCCATCACACGAGTTGCGCTCCGGATCGGCCGATCCGGAGCGCAACGAAGGGTGCGTCAGTTGGCGTGCAGAGCCTGGCGTACGGCCGCCGGAAGAACGACGCCGGTGGCGGAGACGGCGACCGCGTCGGCCGCGGAGGACGCGTCGAACGGCGAGCCCTCCGGCCGGCAGACCGTGCCGGCCGCCGGCGGCTCGCCGGTGACCAGGTAGGTCGAGACGTTGTCGTTGACGCACACGTTGCCGGCGAGCAGGTACGCCGCGTGTCCCCAGCCCGCGTAGGAAAGCAGCCGCGAGTTCGGCAGCAACTGCGACGCCGTCACCGCGCCCTGATAGCGCGTCGCCGGGTCGAAGTAGTTACCGACAACCAGAACCGGGGCGGCCGTACGCGTGGTCCACGGCCCCAGGTAGCGGTCCTGTCCGGCGCCGGCCGGCCAGACCCGGCACGAGCTCCAGGTCCAGTTCCAGACCCGCCCGAAGTAGCCGTACCGGCTTTCGTTGCGATCGGCGGACCGCTGCCAGGCGCCGAACGAGCGCGGGTTGAGCGTGTCCGAGCAGGTGACGCCCGGCGATCCCTCCACGTCGTTGGCGTAGTAGGCGGCGGTCAGCCCGAAGCGGGCGCGGTTGGCGGCCAGCTTCTCCCCCAGCACCGCCGGGGAGACCTGCCCCTCGAGGTAGGCGAGGATCGAGGCCAGATCGGCCCAGGTCGACGCCCGATAGAGGTCGCCGAGGGTCAGACCGATCAGGTCGTTGTAGGTGAAGGTGATCGTCTGACCGGTCGCGGGGTTGACCACCTGTGCCGGGTGGTCGAGCAGCCGGCCGGCCAGCGCGGCGAACCGCCGGCTCGCGCCGCCGGAGAACGCGCAGCCGCTCCCGGCCGCGTCGCAGAGCCGGAAGAACTCGCCGAGCGTGGCCCGGGCGCCGTCGGCGCTGCCGATCCGGGTGCCGACCGGGGTGGTGAGCGCCTGCGTGCCGCGGCCGGTGCTCCACGCGACCGGGTCGACCACGCCGTCGATGACCAGCGCGCGGAAGTTGTGCGGGAACAGGTTGGCGTAGGTCTGGCCGAGCAGCGAGCCGTACGAGTAGCCGAGGTAGGTGAGCTTGCGGTCGCCGAGCACCCGGCGCAGCAGATCCAGGTCGCGGGCCGCGTCGGCGCTGGACATGTGGTCCCGGATGGCGCCGCCGTGGCTCGCGCAGGCGGCGGCGAGCCGGCCGTCGGCGGCCCGTTGCTGCTGCTCCTCGGCCGGCGTCTGCGGGAACGGGAACGGCGGCAGCGACGCCATGGCCTGCTCCAGCGAGTCGAAGCAGAGCAGCGGCGAGCTGCGGTAGATGCCGCGCGGATCGAACCCGACCAGGTCGAAGCGCGCCCGGACGGAGGCCGGGTAGTACGGTCCGGCCGCCCGGACGAAGTCGACCCCGGATCCGCCGGGACCGCCCGGGTTGATCAGAAGTGATCCGATCCGATGTGCGGGGTCGGAAGCGGGCAATCTGATCAAGGACAGGGCAATCTGGGCGCCGCGCGGGTGGTCGTAGTCGAGCGGGGCCGGGACGGTGGCGCACTGGAAGCCGTTGCCGCAATCCGACCACCCGGGTGGGCCGTTGCCGGCCGAGGCCGCGGCCGGCGCGACCAGGGTGCCGCCGAGGGCTGCGATGACAGCGGCGGCCAGTACGAGGCGAAGACGCGTCATGACACCTCAAATTACTTGAATGTGTCGATGCATGTGGACCCGGACGCGCTCATGATCTACAAATAGCGCCGTGCGTCGTCTCCTGGTGGTTGTGCTGCTCCTGGCCGTGGGCTTCGGGATGGCGTTCGGGTTGAGCGGCGCGCTGCGGCTGTCCTGGGTCCCGGCGCAGGTGATGGCCGAGCCGTCCGGCGTGGCGCCGGTGCGTGCGGCGGTCCCGGCCGAGGTCGGGTCGGTGACGCTCAACCGCCATTCGCATCGGCTGGACGTGGCGGCGCGGGCGGTCACCGACGCCGGGCGGGGACATCGGGGCGTTCTGCGCGTGGTGGTCCGCGGCGACAACTCCGGCGAAACGTACCGGATCGATCGCACCGCCGACGGGTTCGTGCTGAGCGCCGACGGCGAGGCGGGCGCGGCCGCCGGCCTGTACGCCGTGGCCGATCGGATCCGATCGGGCGCGCCGATCGCGACCGGACAGAGCACCCCGAAACTGGGCCTGCGGCTGACCGACGCCGGCTCGGTCGGCCGCGAGCCCGACCCGCGGACGTGGAGCAAGGGCACCGACTACTCGCTCAACACCGACATCGTCACCGGCACGCTGCTGCCCCGGGCGCCCTGGGTCGACCGGGCCGCGGTGGATCGGGTGGCGGCCCAGTTCCGGCAGTTCATCGACCATTCCGTGGCGCAGGGCTACAACGGCGTCGTGGTGCCCGGCTTCCTCGAGTACGTGACGTTCGGCAAGGCCGTCTACCCGGCCGGCGACCCGCACATCGCCCGGGCGCAGGCGATGGTGCAGGCCTTCGCCCCGGTCTTCGGGTACGCGGCCGAGATGGGCGTGCGGGTCTACTTCCTGACCGACATGCTCGCGCTCTCCGGCCCGCTCGACGCCTACCTGACGAAGCAGAACGACCCCTGGCCGATCTACCAGGCCGGGCTGCGCGAGCTGTTCGCGAGCATGCCGTTCGCGGCGGGGCTGATGATCCGGGTCGGCGAGGGCGGATCGGCCTATCACGCGCCCGGCTGGGACTACTACTCACGGATCGCGGTCACCACGCCGGAGAAGGTCCGGGCGATGCTCACGGCGTTGCTGGCGGTGGCGGCCGAGGGCGACCGGGACATCATCTTCCGGACCTGGACGGTCGGCGTCGGTGCGGTCGGCGACCTGCACACCAATCCCGAGTCGTACGAGAAGGTGCTCGGCGGGCTGCACGACCCGCACCTGATCGTCTCGACCAAGTTCACGCTCGGCGACTTCTACGGCCACCTGCCGCTGAACACCACGTTCGGCGTGGGCGACCAGCGGCGGATCGTGGAGTTCCAGGGCCGGCGCGAGTTCGAGGGCTTCGGCTCGCTGCCCAACGACCTGACCGCGCTGCACGCGTCGGCGCTGCGGCAGCTGCTGGCGGAGAACCCGCGCATCGAGGGCGTCTGGCTGTGGACCCAGGACGGCGGCCCGCTCAAGGCCGGACCGATGACCCTCTATCTGCGTACGGGTTTCTGGCAGCTCTACGACCTCAACGCGTACGCGATGGCCCGCCTCGCCGGGCAACCCGACGCCGACCCGGCCGGGATTACCGCCGACTGGGTGCGCCAGACGTTCTCGGCCGATCCGGCGACGGCGACCGCGGTCGGCCACATGTTCGCCATGTCGCGGGAGGCGATCACGAAGGGCCTCTATCTCACGCCGTACGCGGACAACTCGGTCAAGGCGCTCGGCCTCGAACCGCCGCCGATGATGTGGATCTTCGAGTGGGACATCGTCACCGGCGACTCGGCGGTGCTGGACAGCATCTATGCGATCGGACGCGACCGGGTCGACGAAACGATCGCGGCCGGCGACCGGGCGATCGCCCTCGCCGATCAGCAACGCTCGCTGGTCAGCGCGACCGATCCCGCGACCTGGCGTGATCCGGCGCTGCGGGCGCAACTGCTCGCGGCGCTCGACTACCAGAGCGATCTGTTCCGCACCCTCGGCGCCTACCGGACGATGGTGCTGCGCCGGGCCCAGTGGATCGACACCGGCTCGGCCGCGGCCCGGTCGCAATGGCAGCAGGCCGAGAAGGTGTACGAGGCGGCGCGCGCCACCCACGTGCGCCGGTACAGCGGCGACGTCACCCTGCCGGCCTACAACTTCACGGCCGCCGACCTGGGGATGCGCCGTTTCGATCGCGACCCGCTCATGGCGGTTCTCGCCCGCGTCCTGCTCGGCGTGCTGATCGTGTCCGTCCTGGTTCCCTGGCGACCGCTACGCGCGCTGTGGACCGCTGCGATCATGCCGTGGCGCGCCGGCGCGCCCGCGGCCGACCACGCGCGGTGGGTCGCCATCCTCTTCCCCGCCGCCGTGCTGGTGCTCAGTCGCGGGATCCACACCTGGTTCGCCGCGCCCGCCGAACTGCTCGTCACGCTCGGCTGCTGGGCGCTGTTCGCGCTGGTCGTCCGCCTCCTCGTGCGCGGCCGCGACCCCTATCCGCTGTGGACCGTCATCGGCGGGGTCGCGCTGCTGCGCTCGGCGCTGCTGCTGGCCGCCCTGGCGATCCGCGGCCCGGGACACTACTGGTTCGAGTTCTGGACGAATCCGACCGCTCGCTCGGCGTACGTGACGATCGGTTTTGCTCTTTTCGGTTGGCTCTTCGTCGCGACCGGATCGGTGCTGCGCACCCGATACTGCTGGTCCCGCCGCCGCGTCGCGGGCGCGGTCACGCTCGCCGGCGGCCTGCCGATGCTCGCCCTCGGCGCGCTGATCTGGTCGGTCGGTCTGGAACGCTCGCTGACGATCTGGAACGACCAGATGGCGCTACTGCCCTGGGGTCTGCACCGCATCCTGGGCATGGTCACCTATCTGGGCATCCCGCCACAGCTGCCGCTCTGGCTTCTGGCGGTCGGCGCGCTGCTGACCGCCGTCGGTCTCGTGCTGACCTGGTCGGTCCGTCAGGGGCGGATCGCGGCGGCGTAAAGGACCTGGTGGTAGGTCCCGCCGTAGGGCGGTTTCGAGGACACCGGCCAGGCGGCGTAGAACAGCCCGCGGGAGACCGCGGTTCCGATGTAGTCGCCCGGGAAGGCGCCGCCGGCCTGCGCGGCATAGGTCAGGTCGGAGATCGGCCCCAGCCGCACCCGGCCGGGGAACGAGCGGCCCGCGTCGTAGGAGAAGGCCGCCCGCTGCCGCACGTATCGACCGTCGGCCACCGCGCTGTCCCGGACGCCGTAGGAGACGAGGACCCTTCCCGCGTACGCCGCGACGTCCGCATTGATCACCTGTGTGGTGGCGGTGCGGTCGGGGTTCACGGTGACCGGCGCGCTCCAGTGCACGCCGTCCGGCGAGGACGACTCCTGCAGCAGCGACAGGTCGGTGGACTGCCAGACCGCGTGCATCCGGCCGGTGACCGGATCGATCACGGCGGAGGGCAGGCAACAGCGCACGCCCGGCACGTCGCCGCCCACGTCGGTCGTGACGGTGACCGCGCCCGACCAGGTGCGGCCGCCGTCGTGCGAGGTGCGCGCCCGCAGCGGCACGCCGGGCTCGGCCGCCGCGGCGTCGGCCCGCGCCTCGGCCTGCTCGCGCTCGCGGTCCGGCGTCCGCCCGGTGCCGGTGTAGTCGAGGTAGACGTCGGTGATCGAGCCGTCGAGGTGCACGAGCGCCTGCGACGCCTGGGTGTCGGTGGCGTCGGGGGTGACCACGACGGCGGCGCTCCAGGTCCGTCCCCGGTCGTCCGACCAGCGGACCTGTTGCTTGGCGAAGTCGCCGACGAAGTAGCTCCAGAACTGGTAGACCCGGCCCCGGTAGGGCGAGCGGGCATTGTCGTCGACGGTCAGCCAGTTCTTGTCGTTGAAGATGGTGCAGTCGTTCGTCGACTGTGCCGTCGACGGCGGCTCGAACGTGGCGCCCCCGTCGGTCGACCGCGAGACCAGGACCACGCTGCGGCAGTCGGTGGCGCTGCTGTTGAAGGCGATCGTCGACAGGTAGAGCACACCGCCGGGCCCGAACGCGAGCACCGGGTCCGAGGCGCGGTCCCATGCGCCGCCGGCCGCCGTCGTGATGAACGGGACGGGCGCGTGCCGCCAGGTCCGCCCGCCGTCGCGGGTCCAGGCGTGGGTGATGCCGACCGCGCCGCCGTCGGAGTACCGGCCGTCGTGCCCGACCACGACCGCGACCCCGGGGTGCTCGGGGTCGGCGGCCGCGTCCGGCTCGACCAGGGTGTCCGGTTCCGAGCCCGCCGCGGGCGGCACGTCCTGACTCGCGGCCTGCCCGACGGTCAGCACCACCGGTTTGGCCTGCGCGACGCCCGCCTGCGCGACACCCGCCTGCGCGACACCCGCCTGCGCGACACCCGCCTGCGCGGCGCTCGCCGCCGGCGCGAGGGCCAGGATTACCGAGATCGAGAAGCCACCCGAAATGATCGCCCTGCGGACCGTACGCATGAGCACCCCCCAGTAGGCATCGATGCCTGTCACTCACACCCTGGCACGCCCGGTACCACGAGGCAACTCGGCCTACTTGCAGTCGACGTTGGGGTTGTCGGTGGCCAGCTCGCCGGCCGGATTGTCCTGGTAGAGCCACACATGCAGGTCGTAATGGATAGGCATGGTCGGCTGGCCGGGCGGCAGCGGGTGACCCGTCATCGGGCCGTTGAACGGAATGCCGAACAGCGTGGGCCGGTCGTTGTCGGTCTTCAGGTCCTGGTCGGCGTCGGCGCGGAAGAACTCGAGCGCGGCCAATCGCACGGGCGCGCCGGCGACGGGTTCGTAGATCAGGATGTCCGGCAGGGTCGGGTCGATGTTCGTGTCGGCGGCCAGCGACCGCTGCACGTAGTGCAGGCCCATCCCCGGCACGCACTGCGTGGTGGGCAGATAGCCGGCCGCGATCGCATTCTTGACGTCGCGGAACTGCCGGGTCGCGTGCAGCAGCACGGACCGCTGCCAGACCGTGAGAGCCGCCGTGCCGTTGGACAGGTCCGGCGGCCGGGCGAGAGCCGGCCCGGAGGTTGCTGTGACGGCGCAGACGGCCGCCAGCATCGCCGCAACATGTCGGCGTAGGCGCCCAGGCTTGATGACCATGACGAATGTCCCCTCCGGCCAGTCCGGACATTCCGGACTCCAAAGAGGATCTTTCCGGCGGCCGTCGAGGCGGGGACCGTTATCCGGAGCCATCGCCCGGTTGAGTGACGGCCTCCTTCTTATCGTGGTGCCGTGCTCAGCGGCACCACATCGGGCGCGCCCAGCCGGGCCGCGTCCGCGGTCTCGTCGTCCGGCTGTTCCTGGGAACGCCGCTCCGCCTCGACCCGTAACCGATAGTTCTCCACCTCCCGCTCGGTCTGCTCCTCGCTCCAGCCCAGCACCCCGGCCACCAGCGATGCCGCCACCGGTGCCGCCGCGACCCCGCGGTCGAAGGTCTCGATCGAGATTCGGGTACGGCGGGTGAGCAGGTCCTCCAGGTGCCGCGCGCCCTCGTGGCTGGCCGCGTACCGCAGCTCGGCGCGCAGATAGGTGTCGGCGCCCTCGACCGGGCCGGCCAGCGACGGGTCGGCCGCGACCAGGTCGAGCACCTCGGTGACCAGCGTGCCGTACCGGCCGAGCAGGTGCTCGACCCGGGCCACGTGCAGGCCGGACTCGGCGGCCAGCAGCCGCCGCCGGTTCCACAGCGCGGCGAAGCCGTCGGCGCCGAGCAGCGGCACCGACTGGGTGCAGGACGGCGGGACCGAGCGGCCCAGCCCGTGCACGCAGGCGTCCACGGCGTCGCGGGCCATCACCCGGTACGTCGTGTACTTGCCGCCGGCCACCACGACCAGGCCCGGGACCGGGCTGCCGACCGTGTGCTCCCGGGACAGCTGCGACGTCGACTCGGACTCGCCGGAGAGCAGCGGCCGCAGGCCGGCGTAGACGCCTTGGACGTCCGCCCTGGTCAGCGGCGTGGACAGCACCGAGTTGACGTGTTCGAGCAGGTAATCGATGTCGGTGCTGGACGCCGCCGGGTGCACCTTGTCGAGGGTCCAGTCGGTGTCGGTGGTGCCGATGATCCAGTGCCGGCCCCAGGGGATCACGAACAGCACGCTCTTCTCGGTGCGCAGGATCAGCCCGGTCCGGGACTGGATCCGGTCCCGCGGCACGACCAGGTGGATGCCCTTGGACGCGCGCACGTGGAACTGGCCGCGCTCGCCGACCAGCGCCTGGGTGTCGTCGGTCCACACGCCGGTCGCGTTGATCACCTGCTGGGCGCGGATCTCGAAGGACCGGTCGTGCTCGAGGTCGTGCACGCGGACCCCGGTGACCCGCTCGCCCTCCCGCAGGAAACCGATGACCTCGGTACGCGAGGCGACGTGCGCCCCGTACGAGGCGGCCGTCCGGGCCAGGAACATGGTGTGCCGCGCGTCGTCGACCTGGGCGTCGTAGTACTGCAACGCCCCGACCAGCGACTCCTTCCTGAGCGCCGGGCATTCGCGGAGCGCACCGCGCAGCGACAGGTGGCGGTGGTGCGGCAGCCCGCCGTTCATCGCCATGGTGTCGTAGAGCGTGACGCCGGCCCCGGCGTACAGGCGCTCCCAGGCCCGATGTTGCAGCGGATAGAGGAAGCGGACCGGCCGGACCAGGTGCGGCGCCAGCCGGGTGAGCAGCAGTCCGCGCTCCCGCAGCGCCTCGCGGACCAGCGCGAAGTCGAGCATCTCCAGGTAGCGCAGCCCGCCGTGGATCAGCTTGCTGGACCGGCTGGAGGTGCCGGAGGCGAAGTCGCGCGCCTCGACCAGCCCGACCGTGAGGCCGCGGGTGGCGGCGTCGAGGGCGCAGCCCGCGCCCACCACGCCGCCGCCCACGACCAGTACGTCGAGCTCGGCGCCGGCCAGCGCGGCCAGCGCCGAATCCCGATACTCCGGTGACAGAGCAACCATCAGTCCACGTCCACCCAGTCGAGAGTGCGTTGCACCGCCTTCTTCCACCGTGCATACCCATCGGTGCGCTGTTCATCCGTCCAGGTGGGCTGCCAACGCTGGGATTCGTTCCAGTTGTCCCGCAGCTCGTCGGTCGACTTCCAGAAGCCGACCGCGAGACCGGCCGCGTAGGCCGCGCCCAGCGCGGTCGTCTCGGCCACGACCGGCCGGCTGACCGGCACGCCGAGCACGTCCGCCTGGATCTGCATGCACAGGTTGTTGGCGGTGATGCCGCCGTCGACCTTGAGCACGTCCAGCCGGACGCCCGAGTCCTGCGCCATCGCGTCCATCACGTCGCGGCTCTGGTAGCAGATCGCCTCGAGGGTGGCCCGGGCGATGTGCGCGCTCGTGTTGAACCGGGACAGGCCGACGATCGCGCCGCGGGCGTCGGAGCGCCAGTACGGCGCGAACAGGCCGGAGAACGCCGGCACGAAGCAGACGCCGCCGCTGTCCGGCACCGTGGCGGCCAGGGTCTCGCTCTCGGCCGCCGAGTCGATCACGTGGAGCTGGTCGCGCAGCCACTGCACGGCCGAGCCGGTCACCGCGATCGAGCCCTCCAGCGCGTAGACCGCCGGAGCGTCGCCGAGCTTGTAGCAGACCGTGGTGAGCAGGCCGTTCTCCGAGCGTACGAGTTCGGTCCCGGTGTTGAGCAGCATGAAGTTGCCGGTGCCGTAGGTGTTCTTGGCCTCGCCGGGCGAGAAGCAGACCTGCCCGACGGTGGCCGCCTGCTGGTCGCCGAGGTCACCGGTGAGCGGCACCTCGCCGCCCAGCGGCCCCGGCCAGCGGGCCACGCCGTACGTGTGGGGATCGGACGACGGCCGGATCTCCGGGAGCATCGACCGCGGGATGTTGAAGAAGCTGAGCAGCTCGTCGTCCCAGTCCAGCGTTTCCAGGTTCATCAGCATGGTGCGACTGGCGTTGGTGACGTCGGTGACGTGGTTGCCGCCGTCGATCCCGCCGGTCATGTTCCACAGCAGCCAGCTGTCGGTGTTGCCGAAGATCGCGTCGCCGCGCTCGGCCGCCTCCCGCACCCCGTCGACGTTCTCCAGGATCCATTGGATCTTGCCGCCGGAGAAGTACGTGGCCGGGGGCAGCCCGGCCTTGCGGCGGATCACGTCGCCCCGGCCGTCCCGGTCCAGCGCGGACGCGATCCGGTCGGTGCGGGTGTCCTGCCAGACGATCGCGTTGTAGTACGGCCGGCCGGTGCGCCGGTCCCACACCACGGCGGTCTCCCGCTGGTTCGTGATGCCGAGCGCGGCCAGGTCGGTGGCCTGCAGATTCGCGTTCTGCATCGCGGTGCGCACGACGGTGGTGGTGCGGTCGAGGATCTCCACCGGGTTGTGCTCGACCCAGCCGGCCTGCGGCAGGATCTGCTCGTGCTCGAGTTGGTGCCGGGCCACCTCGTTACCGCCGTGATCGAAGATCATGAAACGGGTGCTGGTCGTGCCCTGGTCCACGGCTCCGACGAAGTCAGCCACGGCTTGCCTCCACTCTCTCTTCTCCGGGCGGGGTCGGGATCCGGCCGGGCTCCTGCGGCTCGTCCGGGGACGGCAGGAACCGCGCGATCAACCACTGGTACAGGCCGGCGCCCAGCACACCGCCGATGACGGGTGCGACGATCGGGATCCAGAAATAGAGATACCCGGTCTGGTCCCGGAAAGCACCGCCATAGCCGGTGAGGAAGCTGGCGAGTCGCGGGCCGAAGTCGCGGGCCGGGTTGATCGCGTACCCGGCGTTGGTGCCCCACGCCATGCCGATCCCGACCACGATCAGGCCGATGATGAAGGGCGCCAGGTTCGCGGCGGGCGAGGTGTTCCGCTCGTCGGTGATGGCCAGGATCAGGAACAGCAGGATGGCCGTGCCGACGATCTGGTCGAGGAACGCGGTCCAGTGCGATACCGGCAGCGCCCCGTTGCCGGGCAGGGTCGAGAACACGCCCTGCGTCTTGATCGTCAGGAACGGGTCCTTCGCGTGCAGCACGTCGCTGTAGGTCCAGCGGACGATCAGGGCGGCGACGAACGCCCCGAGGAACTGCGCGAGGGAGTACGGGACGACCTTGCGCCAGGCGAAGCCCTTGAAGACCGCCAGCGCGACGGTGACGGCCGGGTTGAGGTGCGCGCCGCTGGTCCGGGCCGCGACGTAGACGCCGAGCACGACACCCAGGCCCCACGCCCACGCGATGCTGTCGTGGTCACCGAAGCCGCCCGCCACCACCTGCGCGACCACGCCGACGCCGAAGAGGATGAGGATCATGGTCCCGGCGAACTCGGCGATCAGTTCGCCCAGCAAGCCCGGGATCTTCAGACGTTCTGCCATGTGCCCTCCTTGCTCGATGCCGTGGACGCTAAGTAGCGGTCAGGACCCGAGCAATGAAGGGCGTTCGGCATTGTCGAACTTCGACAACGGTGCGCGTTCACACGGTGGCATAGAGTCGGTTACGTGCCCGGAACAGTGCAGTCGATCGAGCGGGCCGCCGCGATCCTGCGTCTGCTCGCCGGTGGACCGGGCCATCTGGCGCTGGGCGACATCGCCCGCTCCCTCGACCTGGCGAAGGGAACAACCCACGGCATATTGCGTACGCTGCAGCACGTCGGCTTCGTGGCGCAGGATCGCGCCTCGGGGCACTACAAGCTGGGCCCGGCCCTCCCCCACCTGGGCTCCGGCTACCTGGATGTCAACGAACTGCGCTCCCGCTCGATCAACTGGGCCGACCCGCTGGCCGCGCGCACCGGCGAGTCGGTCCGCATCGGCGCCCTCCGGGATGGACAGGCGCTCGTCGTGCACCACGTGTTCCGCCCCGACGACACGTTTCAGATCCTCGGCGTCGGCGCCACGCTGCCGCTGCACGCCACCGCGATCGGCAAGGTGCTGCTCGCGTACCGGGCGACCGGCCCCGAACCGGCCGAGGCGCTGGACCGCTTCACCCGCCGCACGATCCGCACGCCGCGCGCCCTGGCGGCCGAGCTTCAGCAGGTCCGCGACAACGGCTGGAGCCTGGAGGCGGAGGAGATGACGCCCGGCACCGCCTCGGTGGCCGCGCCGATCCGCGGGTACGGCGGCCTGGTGGTCGGCGCCATCGGCATCAACGGCCTGGTCGAGCGGATCTGCGACAGCCGCTACCGGCCGCACCGGCATCTCGTCGCCTACGTCCGGGACGCGGCCCGCGCCATCTCCCGGGAACTGGGAGCCGCCCGGCGCTGAGCCATCTTCGGGGGCCTCGAGGGGAGGGACCATGACCGAGCGTTATGTCGTCGCCATCGATCAGGGGACCACGTCCACCCGGTGCATCGTGTTCGACCGCCGCGGCCGGCTCGTCTCCCTGGCCCAGCAGGAGCACAAGCAGTTCTACCCCCGGCCGGGCTGGGTCGAGCACGACGCCGCCGAGATCTGGCGGCACGTCGAGCGGCTCGCCCCCGAGGCGCTGCGCAACGCCGGGATCACCGAGGAGCAGGTCGCCGCCGTCGGCATCGCCAACCAGCGGGAGACCACGCTGCTCTGGGACCGCGACACCGGCACTCCCGTCGGCCACGCGATCGTCTGGCAGGACACGCGTACGGATGATCTGGTCCGGTTCCTGAAGGAGTCCGACGGCGCGCCCGAGGTCGAGCACAGCTCGGCGCTGCCGATGACCACGTACTTCTCCGGGCCGCGAGTGAAGTGGCTCCTGGACGGCAACCCATCGCTGCGGGACCGGGCCGAACGCGGGGAGATCCTGTTCGGCACCATGGAGACCTGGCTGATCTGGAACCTGACCGGTGGCCTGCACGTCACCGACGTCACCAACGCCAGCCGCACGATGCTGCTCGACGTGCACAGCCTGGACTGGTCGCCGGCCGCGCTCGCCTTCTTCGGCGTCCCGCGGGCCATGCTGCCCGAGGTCCGGCCGTCGATCGGCGTCTTCGGCACCGCGGTGGCGGCCTTTCCGGGGGTACGCATCGGCGCCGCGCTCGGCGACCAGCAGGCGGCCCTGTTCGGGCAGACCTGCTTCGCCCCCGGCGAGGCGAAGTGCACGTACGGCACCGGCAGCTTCCTGCTCCTGAACACCGGCGACGAGCTGGTGCGATCGACGCACGGGCTGCTCAGCACGGTCGCCTACCAGATCGCGGGCGGGCCGGCCGCGTACGCGCTGGAAGGCTCGATCGCGATCACCGGCTCGCTGGTCCAGTGGTTCCGCGACCAGCTGGAGCTGATCGCCACCGCGCCCGAGATCGAGACGCTGGCCCGCACGGTCGCCGACAACGGCGGCTGCTACATCGTGCCGGCCTTCTCCGGCCTGTACGCGCCGTACTGGCGCAGCGAGGCGCGCGGCGTGATCGTGGGCCTGACCTCGTACATCACCAAAGGTCACCTGGCCCGGGCGGTGCTGGAGGCGACCGCGTGGCAGACCCGCGAGGTGGTGGACGCGATGAACGCCGACTCCGGCCTGGACCTGACCTCGCTGCGGGTGGACGGCGGGATGACCGCGGACAACCTGCTCATGCAGTTCATCGCCGACGTGCTGGACGTGCCGGTGGTCCGCCCGCTCGCCGCCGAGACGGTGTCGCTGGGCGCGGCGTACGCGGCCGGGCTCGCGGTGGGCTACTGGCCGGACCTGGAGGGGTTGCGGCAGAACTGGCACCGGGCCGCGCAGTGGCTGCCCACCATGGACCCGCAGATCCGCACGGTCGAGTACGGCAACTGGCGGCGCGCGGTCGAGCGCACCTTCGACTGGACCCGCCCTTCCTGACCGGTCCCTGCGTAATCGTTTTCCGGCGCCCCTTGGGGGTTTCTGGTCGGCCGTAACCCATTGGCAGAATCCGTCGTCCGGTACTTCACTGTATTCGCGCGCACTCATATCCCCGCATTCTCACGACTGGGAGTCGCGCATGCCCACTCGACGGCAACTGCTGAAAACGGGCGCCATTGCCGGTGCCGCCGCACTCGTTCCCGCGGGAATTCTTCTGCGTACCGGAACCGCATTGGCTCAGCCGGTGCCCGGCGGCACGCTCGACCCCACGACCATTCCCAAGTACGTGACGCCGCTGTTCGTCATACCGGCGATGCCCTCGTCGGGATCGACGTCGAGCATGGACGGATATTCGATCGCGGCCGGCCGGTTCCGGCAGCAGATCCTGCCGGCCGGCTTCGGCTCGACGACCGTGCTCGGGTTCGGTTCGACGACCGACTCGCGGACCTTCCACACGCCCGCGTACACGATCGAGGCGATCGTCGGCCGCCCGGTCCGCGCCACCTGGTGGAACCGCATGGTGGACAGCCAGAACAACTTCGTGCCGCACCCGCTGACGGTGGATCCGACGGTCCACTGGGCCAACCCGCCGGGCGGGGTGAGCGGCCGCGACGACACGCCGGGCTTTACCTCGACGCCGCCGCCGTACACCGGTCCGATCCCGCTGGTCGTCCACCTGCACGGCGGGCACACCCACGAGGACAGCGACGGGTACCCGGAGGCGTGGACCCTGCCGGCGGCGAGAAACATCCCCCAGGGGTACGCCACGGTCGGCTCCTACTGGGACCGGTTCAGCCAGGCGGCCCACGCCCGGTTCGGTGGCCTGTGGGCCCCGGGCAGGGCGGTCCTGCAGTACACGAACGACCAGCGCGCCACGATGCTCTGGTATCACAGCCACGAGCTCGGCCTGACCCGGGTGAACGTCAACGCCGGGCTGTCCGGCCTGTACCTGCTGCGCGGCGGCGCGACCGATGTCGCCGCCGGGGTGCTGCCCGGTCCGGCGCCGCGGGCCGGCGATCCGCCGGGCACGCGGTACTACGAGATCCCGCTGGTCATCCAGGACAAGTCGTTCAATGCCGACGGTTCGCTGTTCTTCCCCACGAGCCGCGGGTTCTTCGGCGACACCCCGCCGGACGGGCCGTGGCTGCCGGCGAGCGACACCTCGCCCTACTGGAACCCGGAGTTCTTCGGAAACACCAACCTGGTCAACGGCGGCACCTGGCCGACCCTGGCCGTGGAGCCGCGCCGCTACCGGTTCCGGGTCCTGAACGCCTGCAACGCCCGCACCTACCTGCTGAAGATCGTGACCGACCCGACGGCGGCACGGCCGGCGACCGCGGCCCTGCCGATGTGGGTCATCGGCGCGGACGGCGGACTGCTGCCGGCCCCCGCCGCGGTGGACACGGCCTGGCTGGGCGTGGCGGAGCGGCTCGACGTGATCGTCGACTTCACCGGTCTCCCGGTCGGCACGCGGCTCCACCTGATCAACGAGGGGCCGGACGAGCCGTACGGCGGCGGTGCACCGGGCGTGGACTTCGAACCCGCCGACACCGGCACCACCGGCCAGATCATGCAGTTCGTCGTCGGCCCGCCGGCCTCCCGGGACACCAGCGTGCCGCCGGGCCGCCTGCGCCTGCCGTCGGTCGCCATGCCGGGCGCCGCCTCGGTCACCCGGACGCTGTCGCTGAACGAGATGGACTCCGCGGACTTCCCGGACGCACCGGATGTCGGCCTGCTCGGCACGATGAACCCGGACGGCACGCCCAACCCGCTGCACTGGGACGCGCCGGTGACCGAGAACCCGCGGGCCGGGGCCACCGAGATCTGGGAGTTCCACAACTTCACCGACGACGGGCACCCGATCCACCTACACCTCGTGGAGTTCAAGGTGCTCGACCGGCGGCCGTTCGGCGGCGCCGCGACCGGCCCGCAGAGCTGGGAGTCCGGTACCAAGGACACGGTGGTGGCGCTGCCCGGGCAGACCACCCGGATCAAGGCCACCTTCGACCTGTCCGGCCGGTTCGTCTGGCACTGCCACATCCTCGATCACGAGGACAACGACATGATGCGCCCCTACCAGGTCGGTTAGGCGGGAACCCGGATGCGCGGGACCCGGTGGGCGGCGATCGGATGCGGGGTCGCGGCCGGTGTGCTGCTGGCGTTGGGCGCACCGGCCGGGCCGGCCGCCGCGCACGCCGACCTGCTGCGCACCGACCCGCCCGCCGGGACGGTCGTCGGCGGCCTGCCCGCGGCCGTCACGCTCTTCTTCAGCGAGCCGGTGCAGCCGGTCGCGGCCCAGATCCGGGTGATCGCCCCGGACGGCGGCCGGGCCGACGGCGAGCGGGTCAGCGAGCGGGCCACCGCGACGGTCCGGGTCCCGCTGCGCGCCGGCGGCCCGACCGGCACGTACGCGCTGAGCTACCGGGTCGTCTCCGACGACGGGCACCCGATGGTCGGCGTCCTGACGTTCTCGGTCGGCGCGCCGTCGGCCGTCCCGCCGATACCGGTCGCCGCCGACGCGCCCGCCGTCGCCGCCCCGCTGGTGCTCGCCATGGGTGCGGCACACCTCGCGGCCGTCGCCGGGCTCGCGCTGCTGGCCGGTCCGGTGCTGTTCCTGTGGCGGCTCTGGCCGGCCGGGGTGGCCCGGCGCGGGGCACGCCGGCTCGCCCGGATCGGGCTCGTCGCGGTCGCCGCCGGCACGGTGGCCGAGCTGTGCCTGCAGGTTCCCTACGGTGCGGGCAGCGGTCCGGTGACCGGCGACGCCGTCCGGCAGGCGCTGGTCAGCCCGTACGGGCTGGCGCATCTGGCTCGGCTCGGCGTGCTCGCCGCGATCGCGGCGCCGCTGGGCCGGATGATCGCCGGCCGCGGCCGGCGGGCGCCGGTCGGCACGCTCGCGGTGCTGGTCCTGGCGGTGCTGGGCCTGGCGACGTGGCCGCTGGCCGGCCATCCGCGGACCTCGGCGCTGCCCGCGCTGACGGTGGTGGCCGACGCGGCGCATCTCGGCGCGCTCGGGCTGTGGCTCGGCGGCCTGGTGACCCTGCTGGCGTTCGTGCTGCCGCGGGCGAGCACGGCCGAGCTGTCGAGGGTGCTGCCGGCCTGGTCCCGATGGGCGCAGTGGGCGGTCGTGGTCCTGGTCGCGGCCGGCAGCGCCGAGGCGGTGGTGCAGGTCCGCGGATTCGGCCGGCTGGTGGACACCTCGTACGGCCGCCTGGTCCTGGTCAAGATTGCCGTGCTGGCCGTGGTGCTGGCGGTCGCCGGACACTCCCGGCGGCTGGTGGTGCGCAGGTTCGCCGCCGTGGAGCTGGACGACCGGTCGCCGGCGCCCGCGCTGGTGGCCGCGGCCGCCGGCGGTGGCGGCCCGCCTCCCGTCGACCGGCCCGCCGGCTCTCGGGCGCAGGCGGCACCCCCGTCGGCGCGTCGCCGGCTGCGGCGGGCGGTGCTGGCCGAGACGGCGGGCATCGGCGTGGTGCTCGCCGTGGCCATGGCGCTGGTGCAGACCGCTCCCCCGCCGGCGGGCGCGACGCCGGTCGACCCCGGCGCCGGTCGCGGGGTGGTGGGCGGCCTGTCCCACATGGGGATGCTGGTGGGCTCGACGGCCATGGTGCGGGTTCGTTTCTCACCGGCCGTGACCGGCATCAACCACGTCCAGGTCTACGCGTACGGCCGGGCCGGCGCCCCGCTGACGGTGCTGGGCTGGGCCGGTACAGCCGAGTTGCCGGGGCGGGCACCGCTCGGGATCCCGCTGATCAGGGTCAGCGGCAACCACGCGACCGCCGTCCTTGCGGTGCCGTGGCCGGGCACGTGGCGTCTGCGGTTCACCATCACGCTCCCCGCGGCGCAATCGGCGGTGGTCACCGGCACCGTCACCGTGCGGCCCGGATGACCGGCTCCTCCGTCTCGACCAGGCCCAGCGAGTGCGCGACGCGCAGCGAGCCGACGCGGTTGTGGGTGCCGAGCTTGCGGAACATGCGGGCCTGCGTGTTCTCCACCGTCTTGACGGCGATGCCGAGCGCGCGGGCGGTCTGCCGGACGGTGTGGCCCAGGGCGATCGACCGGAGGATCTCCGCCTCCCGCGGGGTGAGGTCGGGCAGCCCCGCGTCGCCGGCCGGGCCGAGATGCCGGCTGAGCAGGGCGCGGGCCTCGCCGGTGTCGATGGAAAGGTAGCCGCGGGAGACGACGGCCAGCACCGGCGGCAGGTCGTCGCGCACCCGTTCGGCGGCGACGATCGCGCAGACCCCGTGCAGCAGCAGGTCGGCCACCTGAGCCCGGCACAGCGGGCCGGAGTGCACCAGGACGGTCGGCGTGGTGCCGTCGTCGGCGCGCATCCACTCGGTCGCGCCCGGGTCCAGCAGGACGAGGACCACCGGGCCACGCTGCACCTCGTCCCACGGCTTGCCCACCAGGCACGGCTGGAGCTCCTGCTGCACGGCGACCCGGGCGGTGAGCAGGGCGGCGAGCACGGCCAGCCGGGTGGCCGGATCGGAGCCGCGCAGCACGACGAGCAGCTCCCCGCCGCCGGTGCGGTCCGGGGCCCGGTCGAGATCGTGGTCGAGCAGGCCCAGGCCGAGCATCCGGGCGACCGCCTCGCCCTGGTAGCCGACGCCGAGCTTGCGGTAGATGCGGTGCTTCGCCTTCTCGACCGCGGCCGGGGTCAGGCGCAGCAGTTCGGCGATCTGGGCCGCGGTGTGCCCGGCGGTCACCAGCGCCATGATCTTGCGCTCCTGGTCGTCGAGCAGGTTCTCGGCCATCTCGTCGGTGCGGTCGACGAACCGGCGCAGCAGCAGCAGAAGCGCGTCGAGGGCCCGGCTCGCCGGAATCAGGGCGTTCGCGCCGGCCTGCCAGGCGCGGTCCATCTCCGGTCCGGTCAGCCGGTCGTAGACCACGATCGTCCGGGTTCCGGCACACCGCCGATGGAACGCTTCGAGGGCGGCGAGGCTCGCTTCGACGTCGATGCCGACGTCGAAGAGGACGATGTCCGGCCGGCTCAGCCCGGTCAGGGCCGGCAGCGCGGCCTCGGGGATGTGTCCCACCACCTCGAGCCCGGGGGCGTGCTCGAGAATCGCGGCGAGACTGTCCCGGAAGAGCCGTCGATCAGAGGTGATCGCGATCCGGGTACGGCGGTCGTGCGCAGTGGCTTGCATAGCGGTTCCCACCGAGCGTTTAATGGGGGCGCCCGATTAACGTATGTAAGTGTATCCATGAATTCGACCACTTCGGATCACCCTTCGCACGCAGGGCGAAAATGGGTGGACGAGAAAGTCCCTTGGGGGTGGCCGATAAATCAGCATCATCTCCGCGTAAAACGCGAACAAGCCCGGCCGATCGCGGATCGGCCGGGCTTGCCGGTGATACGGAGTATCAGCGAAGGTCGAAGCGGTCCAGCTCCATGACCTTCGTCCAGGCCGCGACGAAGTCATTGACGAACTTCGTCTTCGCGTCGGCGCTGGCGTAGACCTCGGCGAGGGCGCGCAGCTGCGAGTTCGAGCCGAAGATGAGGTCGACCGCGCCGGCCGTCCACTTCAGCTCGCCGGTGGTAACGTCGCGGATCTCGTAGACGTGCTCCGCGGTCTCCGACGCCTTCCACCTGGTGCCCGGTGCGAGCAGGTTGACGAAGAAGTCGTTGGTCAGCTTGCCGGGCCGGTCGGTGAGCACACCCTGCTGCGAGCCGCCGACGTTGTTGCCCAGCGCACGCAGGCCGCCGACCAGGACGGTCATCTCCGGCGCGGTCAGGTTCAGCATGTACGCGCGGTCGACCAGCAGGATCTCGGGCTGGGTCTTCTCGCCGGGGCGCAGGTAGCTGCGGAAGCCGTCGGCCCGCGGCTCGAGGACCGCGAACGCGTCGACGTCGGTCTGCTCCTGGGTCGCGTCGGTGCGGCCCGGGTGGAACGGCACGGTCACCTCGACGCCGGCGTCCTTCGCCGCCTTCTCGACCGCGGCCGAGCCGGCCAGCACGATCAGGTCGGCCAGCGAGACCTTGGCGCCGCCGGCCGCGTTGAACTCCTGCTGGATCTTCTCGAGGACCGCGATGACATCCGCGGCGCCCCGGTTGACCTCCCAGCTGCGCTGCGGCTCGAGGCGCAGCCGGCCGCCGTTGGCGCCGCCGCGCTTGTCGGTGGAGCGGAAGCTCGCGGCCGACGCCCACGCGGTCGAGACCAGTTGGGCAACCGACAGGCCCGACTCGAAGACCTTTGCCTTGAGGGCGGTCACGTCGGCGTCGGAGACCAGCGGGCCCTCGGCGGCCGGCACCGGGTCCTGCCAGAGCTGCGGCTCCGCCACCCACGGGCCGAGGAAGCGGCTGACCGGGCCCATGTCGCGGTGCAGCAGCTTGTACCAGGCCTTGGCGAAGGCGAGCGCGAACTCGTCCGGGTTGGCCAGGAAGCGGCGGGAGATCTTCTCGTACGCCGGGTCGACGCGCAGCGACAGGTCGGTGGTCAGCATCGTGGGCACGTGCTTCTTGGACGGGTCGAACGCGTCCGGGATGATCGGCTCGGCGTTCTTGGCGACGTACTGCTTGCCGCCGCCCGGGCTGGTGGACAGCTCCCACTCGTACCCGAAAAGGATCTCGAAGAAGCGGTTGCTCCACTGCGTCGGCTTGTCGGTCCAGGTGACCTCGAGGCCGCTGGTGATCGCGTCGGCGCCCTTGCCGCTGGCGTTGGTGCTCAGCCAGCCCAGGCCCTGCGCCTCGATCGGGGCGGCCTCGGGCTCGGGGCCCACGTGATCGTCGGCCACGCCGGCGCCGTGGGTCTTGCCGAAGGTGTGTCCGCCGGCGATCAGCGCGACGGTCTCCTCGTCGTTCATCGCCATCCGGCGGAAGGTCTCGCGGATGAAGTGCGCCGCGGCGGCCGGGTCGGCGCTGGCGCGGGGGCCCTCCGGGTTGACGTAGATCAGGCCCATCTCGGTCGCGCCGACGGTGTCGTCGGTCATCGCGGAGTCCGAGACGTACCGGGTGTCGGCCAGCCAGGTGTCCTCCGGGCCCCAGATGATCTCGTCCGGCTCCCAGACGTCCGCCCGGCCGAAGCCGAAGCCGAAGGTCTTGAAGCCCATCGACTCGAGCGCGACGTTGCCGGCCAGCACCAGCAGGTCGGCCCAGGAGACCTTCTGGCCGTACTTGGCCTTGACCGGCCAGAGCAGGCGCCGGGCCTTGTCCAGGTTCGCGTTGTCCGGCCAGCTGTTGAGCGGGGCGAACCGCTGGCCGCCGTCGCCGGCGCCGCCCCGGCCGTCCTGGATGCGGTAGGTGCCCGCGGCGTGCCAGCTCATCCGGATCATGAGGCCGCCGTAGTGGCCGAAGTCGGCCGGCCACCAGTCCTGCGAGGTGGTGAGGACCTGGACGATGTCCTGCTTGAGGGCGTCGACGTCGAGCTTCGCGAACTCCTGGGCGTAGCTGAAGCTCGCGCCGAGCGGGTTGCCCTTGGCCGAGTGGGCGTGCAGCACCGACAGGTCGAGCTGGTTGGGCCACCAGTCCCGGTTCGTACGCGGACGTCCGGGGGTCTGCGGCGTGGGCGCGTCGATCGCCGGGTTCTCGCTTTCGCTGCCGTGCGCGACCGGACAGCCGCCGGCCTTGGGGTCCTGGGTGTCGCTCATCAGATTCCTTCCGAACAGTCGGGGCAGACGCCCCAATAGACGACCTCCGCCTCGTCGATCACGAAGCCGTGGTCGTTCGAGGCGGTGAGACAGGGGGCATGGCCGACGGCGCACTCGACGTCGGCGATGGCGCCGCAGGAGCGGCACACGACATGGTGGTGGTTGTCCCCGACCCGGGACTCGTAGCGCGCGGTCGCGCCGGCCGGCTGGATGCGCCGCACCAGACCGGCCTCGGTGAGCGCCCGCAGCACATCGTAGATCGCCTGGTGGGAGACCGCGGGGAGATCGGCCCGGACCAGCGCGATCACCGCGTCGGTGTCGACGTGGCGGTGGTCTCGCAGCGCCTCGAGCACCGCCAGCCGGGGGCGGGTCACGCGCAACGAGACCGAACGCAGCCGCGCCGCTGGATCGGACGTCACCCGACGAACATAGGACCTAATCTGGAATTAATCAAGATTGGCCACCTGGAGTTCACCTTCCGCTCCGGCGCCACCGCAGGCCGGCCCAGCTCACCGTCGTCGACTGCCTCTTCGTGGATGACGTTGTCGGGCTATGGCTGGATGATCTCTTCGCCTTCGTTGTGGGGAGGCTCGAACCGGGCGATGAAGTCGTCGAGCATGTGGGCGGTGACGACGAGGGCGTTGGCGTCGTCGCGGCGGTTGCGTTCGGTCAGGCGGCGTAGCAGTTCATCCCGGTCGACGAGCAGGTACAGCAGCCGCCAGCGGCCACCGGCGTGTACTACGAGGCGTTTGTAGTCCTCGCACAGCCCTCAACACTGCTTGACATCCATAGGAGTATCCGTCCCGGCGGCGTGCTCGGCCCGACTTGTCTCAGCCTGACAGGATCGCCGTCAGCAAACCCCGGCTCGGGAAGGCGGTCGCCGACTTGATCATCCTCTCCGAGCTCACGTGGGGGTACTGGGTTCTTCCGGGACTGCTGGTCGTGGCCTGGACGTGCCTGTGGTGGGCGAGCCGCAGCGCGCGGCTGTGGTTTGCCGGGCTGGCCCCGCTGGGGGCGATCGCCGTCATCCTGATCGGGGTGCTGGCGTGGGCGTCGCCGTCGAGGTCGGGGAACTCGTGCGTCGAGACGTACTGCCGGGGCGGGGGGCCGGAGGACCTGCAGACCCGGATCGCCGCTATGGGCGGCGGGCCGGGCGCGCAGATCGCGGTGTGCGGGCTGCTCGCCCTGATGGTTGCGGGCGCACTGACGATCGTCACGTACGCGGTGGAGACGACGCTGCTGGTTCGTCGCCATGAGCGGGCCGAGCGGGAGGCGGCCGCGGCGGATCAGCCGTGGAACTGAGAGTCGCGCCGTCAGGGTGCCGCCCCCAGGGTCACCTTGGTGCTTGCCGGCTGTCCGTTGCGGGTGTATTCGACGGTGACGGTCTCGCCCGGCGGCTTGGTCAGCGTGACGGCGGCCAGATCATCGGTGCTGGTGACCGGCTTTCCGTCCAGGGAGGTGATGACGTCGCCCTCCTTGATACCGGCCTTGGCCGCGGGGCCGCCCGGCACGACCGAGGCGACGTAGATGCCGCCCTGGCCACCGCTGGCGGCGGCCTCCGCCGATGGCACGGTCATGGCGCTGAGCCCGAAGTACGAGTGGGTCACCTTCCCCGTCGCGATGATCTGATCCGAGATGACCTTCGCCACGTCGACCGGGATCGCGAAGCCGAGGCCGATGTTGCCCGAGCTGCCGCCGCCGGATTCCGAGCTCGGTATCGTCGCGCCCGCCGACGGGACGCCTACGAGTTGGCCGGCACAGTTGGTCAGCGATCCGCCGCTGTTGCCGGGATTGATCGCCGCGTCGGTCTGCAGCGCGGACACGAGCAGGGCGTTCTGCCCCTTGTCACCCGGGACCGCGATCGTGCGGTCCAGGGCGCTGATGATCCCCGAGGTGACGGTGTTGGACAGTCCGAGTGGCGCGCCGAGGGCAACGACCGGCTCGCCGACGACCACGTTCTTCGAGGAGCCGAAGGGGATCACCGGCAGCGGCGGTTGCCCGTCGACCTTGATGACGGCCAGATCGGCCTTCGGATCCCGGCCGGTGATCGTCGCCGGTACCGTCCCGCCGTCGTTGAACAGGACCTCGACCTGACCGCCGGGGGCCGCGGCGATCGAGATGACGTGGTTGTTGGTGAGGATGTATCCGTTCTCTCGGATGACCTCGCCCGACCCGGTGCCTCCGCTGCTGCCGTTGGTGGCGGAGATCGTGACCACGGACGGCAGGGTCTTTCTCGCTACCGTCGTCGCGTTGCAGACGCTCGCGGTGCTTGCCTCGGATACACCGGCCGTACTGCTCGCGCTGGGCGCCCCGGCGTTCCCGGTGGAGCGGGTGGCGGCGACCAGCACGGCGCCGGCTACGCCACCGACGATCAAGGCGATCACCATGCCACCCCAGGTGATCCACCCGCCGGCCTTGCGCAGGACGATCTTGTCGCCGACAAGCACGCTGCGGCGCCCACCGTCCGGCGGCGGAGCGGCGGCCGGATCAGGGCCGTGACTTGAGCTTTCCACGTACTATCACCCTTGAAATGATCTTCGCTGGACATGGCAACAGCGATGCCGGTCCCCAGGAACGGCTGGTACACGCTGACCCGCGGTGGCCAGGTGAGCAGCGGCTCCATGATCTGCCACGTCCCCACGACGCCGTCCTGCCGCGTGAATTTGCACGCTGTTGCAGCTAGGCATGCAGAAACCGGCGCCAGGGTGGATTAAACCAAATGTCCGGGTGAGCCGGCCTCCTCCCGGCGGGATGAAAGCGGGTCGCCGGGGCCCTCACTCCCCCGCCGGTGAACGCCCGCATCGCGCGCGGGTCGTCCGGGGTTGCCCGGCCGGCCACGCCGATCACGACCGCGCGCACCCGGGCCGGGTCGAGATCGGCCAGCGCCCGCCGTGCCAACCGGCCCCAGTTCGGCGGCGGCCCGGTCTGCGCCGTGCGTGGCGGGGTTGCCGTCGTCGCCCTCGACGGTCGCCGGCCGGACGCCGGCGGCCGTGGCCACCGTGCGGCGGGTCGCGGTGCCGCGGAGTCCGCGCCGATGGCCAGGTCCGTCATCCGTCCACCGTGGACTTGCGGCCCGCGACGTTCGGCAGGACGCACCACAGCAGCACGACGACGGCGAGCGCGGCGGTCGGCCTGCCGGCCAGCAAGGCCCGCGCATTGCCGTACGGGGTCAGCCAGCGCACCAGGCCGCCGCCGGGATCGAGCGCGCCCAGCACGACGGTCACGCCCATCGGCACGACGATCGTCGCGGCCATCGCGAGCGGACGCCGCCGCACCAGCAGCCCGCACCCGGTGCCGACCGACTGCGCGATCAGCTGGACCAGCACCGATCCGAGGACGAGCACCGCCAGCCGCTCGGCCGGCGGCCGGGTGCCGCTGACGATCGCGGCCAGCAGCACGCCGGCCAGCGCGCAGCCGGCCGCGAGCGCTTCGGCGGCAAGGAGACGTCGGGACAGCCGGCGGTGCGGGCTTGTCACGGCGAGCACGCCGGTGAACGGCACCACGACCGAGATCGCCAGCTGGACCGGTGTGAGGATGTCGCGGAAGTCGGGGTGTGTCATGCCGGCCACGATGCTCGACCCGCCGGGGTCTCGGCGTCTGCCTTCGGTCGGCGCACCCTCGACTTTGGTAGGGGGTGCCGGCACCCGGGATCGGGCTAGCCTGACTCAGTGTCCGAGAGCCGGGTCCGAGACGTCGTCGCCGTGGTGGCCGCGCTCGCCGGGGGCGCGCTGCTGGTGGCCATCGGCGACGCGACCGGGCCGGTGCCGGGCCGGATCCCGTGGCAGGTGGACGTCGCCATCGGCGTGCCCGCCTGCTTCGCCCTGCTGCTGCGGCGCCGATGGCCGGTCGGCCTGGCGGCGGCCGTGGTGCCGCTCAGCGCCGTGTCCATCATGGCCAGTGGTGCGGTCCTGGGTGCTCTCTTCGGGCTGGCCCTGCGGCGCCGTTTCGCGGTGGCGGCCGGCTTCGCGGGGCTCTATCTGGCCACCTTGCCGATCTACCTGCTGCTGCAGTCCGAGCCGCGGCTGCCGATCTGGACGGACGTGGTGGTCCGCGTCGTGCTGGTCACCGCCACCCTGGGCTGGGGGCTGTACGCCCGGGAGCGCCACGCCCTGATCCGGCACCTCGACGAGCGCGCCACCCGGGCCGAGTCCGAGCAGGCGGCCCGGGTGGCCCAGGCGCGCCGGGACGAACGCGACCGGATCGCCCGCGAGATGCACGACGTGCTGGCCCATCGGCTCTCCATGGTCAGCCTGCACGCCGGGGCGCTGGAGCTGCACCCGGACCTCTCCCCCGACCTGCACGAGGCGGCCGGCGTGATCCGGTCCGGCGCGCACGACGCGCTCGAGGAACTGCGCGCGGTCATCGGGGTCCTGCGCGACGACACCGCGGCCGAGCCCGAGCCGCCGCAGCCGGGCCTCGCCGACGTGCACGACCTGGTGGCCGACGCCCGGCGCTGTGGCAGCGAGGTGTGCTTCGACGATCGGCTGGCCCGCGCGAGCGACCCGCCCGGCGCCACCGGCCGGGTTGCCTACCGCGTGGTGCAGGAGGCCTTGACCAACGCCCGCAAGCACGCCCCCGGCACGCCGGTCGACCTGGTCCTGGAGGGCGGCCCCGGCGACGGCCTGCGGATAGCGGTGAGCAATCCGGTGACCGCCGGTTCGGCGGGCGGCGCGGGGCAGGTCCCGGGTAGCGGGCTCGGACTGGTCGGGGTCGCCGAGCGGGTCGAGTTGGCCGGCGGGCTGCTGGCGCACGGCACGGCCGCCGGGCGGTTCCGCTTGGAAGTGCGGCTGCCGTGGCTGGCCTGAGGGTCCGAGTGGTGAACGTCCTGGAGGTGCGGCTGCCGTGGCCGGGCTGAGGGTCCGAGTGGTGAACGGCCTGGAGGTGCGGCTGCCGTGGCCGGCCTGAGGGTCCGAGTGGTGACCGTCCTGAAGGTGCGGCTGCCGTGGCCGGCCTGAGGGTCCGGGTGGTGATCGTCGATGACGACCCGCTGGTGCGCAGCGGGCTGCGGCTGCTGTTTGCCAGCGCGCCCGACCTCGAGGTGGTCGGCGAGGGTGCGGACGGCGCCGACGTGCCGCTGCTGGTGGACGCGCACTTCCCGGATGTGGTGCTGCTCGACGTACGGATGCCGCGGGTGGACGGGCTGGTGGCGGCCGAGCGGCTGGGCGCCCGACCGCGGCCGCCGCGGGTGGTCATGCTGACGACCTTTCACGCCGACGCGTACGTGCTGCGGGCGCTGCGGGCCGGTGCGAGTGGATATCTGCTCAAGGACGCGCCGCCCCGGGAGCTGATCGAGGCGGTGCGGCGGGTCGCGGCCGGGGAGCCGATCCTCAGTCCGGCCGTCACCCGGCGGCTCATCGAGCAGGTCGCCGATCCGGTGGAGCACGATCGCCGGGTGGGCGCCGCGGCGCTGCTCGATCGGGCGACCGGCCGGGAGCGGGAGGTGGCCGTCGCGGTCGGGCGCGGGTTGTCCAACGCGCAGATCGCGGACGAGCTCGGCATGGGGGTGCCCACGGTGAAGGCGCACGTGTCCCGGCTGCTGACCAAGCTGGACCTGGCGAACCGGGTGCAGCTGGCGCTGCTCGTGCACGACGCCGGAGCGGCGGAGGGCTAGGCCGGCGGGCGGGGCGTGTAGGCGACTCGGAAGAAACCGCGGACCGGGTGCCGCAAACCCAGGTTGTGGTCGAACGTGACCGGGCGGCCCGGTGCGCTGGTGTCCATGCCGATGGCTATGTCGTCCCGGCGGCCGCGGTTCGGGTCGTAGACCCGGACGGTCACCCGGGGGCCGTCCGCCTGGTAGCCGACGGCCAGCACCTGGTGGTTGAGGGCCAGGTCCTTCGGGTTGCGGGAGGCCACGGTCACCACGCCGATCGGGACCGGCAGGCCACGGTCGAGATCCTTCCGGATCTGCGGCCACTGCACCCGGACGGTGCGCCAGCCCAGGCCGCGCTCGGCGACTACCGGCCGGTTGAACAGCCGGACGACGTGGTCGCCGTCGGGCAGACTCATCCACTGGTAGTACTGCGCCACGCCGGCCGGGACGTGCCAGGAGTCGATCAGGCGGCTCACGATGAACTTGTACAGCGGGTCGCCCGCGGCCGGGCGGTCGAGCACGGCGTCCTTGCCGGCGAGGAAGTAGTCGAGGGCGGCGAAGACCATGCCGCCGCACAGGCCGCCGCCGGCGTTGCCGATGCCGATGTCGCCGAACGGGGTGGACAGGGTGAGGGCCGGCTGGTCGGGCCAGTCGTTGTCGAACGCGAAACCGTGCAGTGAAGGCAGAAAACTGTCCACCATCGGCTCACGGTAGCCCTCTCGCATCGGTGGCGAGAACGCCTGGTCAGCAGGTTGACATGGGCCGCGGTCGATCTTACGGTCAATCGGCAGTCAACTTTACTATCCATGAGACGGACGGAGGGTCAGATGCGGCTCCTCGCCGCCACCGTCGCGGTCGCCGCGATCGTCGCCACCCCCGGCGCTGCGAACGCCGGGTGCCGGACGCTTCCCGGTCACGTGTTCGCCCCGTACTTCCAGACCTACACCGACGCCGAC
Organism: Actinoplanes sp. KI2; assembly: GCF_025630775.1. GTDB lineage: Bacteria > Actinomycetota > Actinomycetes > Mycobacteriales > Micromonosporaceae > Actinoplanes. The sequence continues at coordinate 65,095 of NZ_JAOSZE010000029.1, read as the reverse complement.
CCGGCCGCCGTCAGCCAGGCGTCCGGCGCCCGCTACCTCACCATGGCGTTCCTGCAGACCCAGACCACCGGCTCGTGCGACGTGCTGTGGAACGGCAACCCGGCCACACCGGTCGACCGGTCCGTCTACGGGCGGGAGATCGCCCGGATCCGCGCGACCGGCGGCGACGTGGTGCCGTCCTTCGGCGGCTACAGCGCGGACAGCACCGCCACCGAGATCGCCGACAGCTGTACCGACGTCGGCAAGATCGCCGCTGCGTACGAGAGGGTCGTCAGCACGTACGACGTGACCCGGCTCGACATGGACATCGAGGACGTCTCGCTGGACAACACGGCCGCGATCGACCGCCGCAACCAGGCGATCCACCTGGTCCAGCGGTGGGCCGCCCGGCAGCACCGGCCGCTGCAGATCGTCTACACGCTGCCGACCACGCCGGCCGGCCTCGAACCCAACGCGATCAACGTGCTGACCAGCGCGCTCAGGTACGGCGCCCGCGTAGACATCGTCAACATCATGACCTTCGACTACTACGACGACCAGCCGCACGACATGGCCGCCGACACCAAGACCGCCGCGAACGGGCTGGTCGGCACGCTGCGGACGCTGTACCCGCAGCGCGACGCCCGGGACCTGTGGGCGATGGTCGGCATCACCGAGATGATCGGCATCGACGACTACGGCTCGGGCGGCGAGACCGGCCCGCTCGAGGTGTTCACCCTCGCCGACGCCCGCGACATCACCCGGTGGGCGGGCACGCACGGCATCGGCGAGCTGTCGTTCTGGGCGCTCGGCCGCGACAACGGCGGCTGCCCGGGCACGCCGGGCGCGGACGACTGCTCCGGCGTGGCGCAGGCGCCGTATCAGTTCACGAGCCTGATGAAACGAGCATTCTGAGCCGAGCGCGCCGGGCGTGGTCGGCCACGCCCGGCGCCGGCTCCTGCGCGCCGTGCTCACGGTCAGTAACGAGAGGATCAGCAGATACCGGCTTCGTGCCAGGTGGGCCCGAGTGGTGGGGGTTCCGGGAGCAACGCTCGTAGAGTTCCCGAAAACCAGCCTCATCAGGGAGAACACGTGCCGGCTCAACCCACCACGTCATCGGCGGCCAAATGGCGCTGGTTCATCACGGTCCTGATCGCCATGGTGATCCTGGCCGTGCTGGCCGGGATCGCATTGTCCCGGCTGCACCACGCCGACGCGGCAACCGGCCTCGGCGCCGGTCCCGCCGCCAGTACGCAAGCGGCAGCCGGCACCACCTCCGTCCCCACTCCGCAGGCGACCACGCACTCGTCACCGACCGTCCCCACCCGCAAGGTGACCGTCTCGGCAGCGCCGACCACCGCGGCCCCGGCCGGCCCGGTGATCGCCTACTTCCGCGTCGGCACCAAGCCGTCCTGCCCGTCCGGCACCAACCAGGTCCAGTACCCGGGCCAGCCGGTCGTCCTCGAATGGAAGGTCAGGGGCGCCGACAAGACCACGCTGTCCGTGGACGGCCCCGGCATCTACAACGAGTACGCCGCCGAGGACTCCGCCACCCTGAACTTCCCCTGCAGCGGCGACCCGGGCACCTATCAGACCCACACGTACACGCTCAGGGCCATCGGACCCGACGGCACCACGTCCCGAAAGCTGACGGTGCAGGCGAAGGTCAACGAGATCGCCACGACCTGACGTCAGCCGGGGCAGCGTCGGACTCGTGGGCGGGTCACAGATCCAGGACGACGGCCGAGCGCGGGCGGCTCGAGCAGACCAGCACGTTCCCGTCGGCCGGCGGGTCGACCGGCTCGGTCGCGTACTCCACCTCGCCGGAGAGCAGCCCGGTCTCGCAGGTGTGGCACACTCCGACCCGGCACGACCAGCGCACCGGCACGTCGCACGCCTCGGCCAGCTCGAGCAGGCTGCCCGCCGACTCCGGCCAGGGCACGCTCAGATCGCTGCGCACGAACGACACCGCGGGCCCGTCCCCCGGCTCCCCGGCCGGCGGGTGCGGCGCCCGGGCCGCCTGCGCGCTGATCCCCGGCGTGAGCCCCGGCCGCGACCCGAAGATCTCGGTGTGAATTCGCCCGGCCGGCACCCCGATCTCGGCCAGCGCCGCGCTGACGTCGCCGAGAAAGGCCGAAGGACCGCAGAGGTACGCCTCGGCGCCGTCCGGCAGGCCGAGCCCGCCCAGCACCGTCGCCGACAGCCGGCCGGCCCCGTCGTAGTCGCGCCCCAGCACGTCGTCGGCCCCCGGCCGGCTGAACGCGACGTACGAGTGTGCCGCCGGCAGATCGGCCAGCAGCGCGGACACCTCGGTCGCGAACGGCCGCTCCGCCCCGTTCCGCGCGGCCTGCACCCACCACACCGGACGCCGGGACCGCTCCGCCGCCAGGGCGTGCAGCATCGCCAGCACCGGCGTGGCACCGACCCCGCCACTGATCAGCAGCACCGGCGCCGCCCCGGCCCGCAGCACGAACGTCCCCCGCGGTGCCGCCACGTCGATCACGTCGCCGGGCCGCACATGCGTGTGCAGGTATCCGCTGGCCTGCCCGTGCGGCTCCCGCTTGACGCTGATCCGGTACTCGGCGTCGCCCGGCTCACCGGACAGCGAGTAGCTACGAACAAGACCGGGCTTCAGCCGTACGGTCAAGAACTGCCCCGGCAATGCCGTGGCCACCGGCGTGCCGCCCGGGTCGGCCAGCCGGACCGAAGCGATCGTGCTGCTCTCCGCCGTCACCGCGGTCACCCGCAGCGGCCGGAACCCGGACCACGCCGGCGCCGGCTCGGTCTCGGCCAGCCCGGCGTTGCCGGTGGCCGCCTCCGGTTGCGCCAGCATCGCCCGGAACGACCCCTGCCAGCCCGGGCTGAGCGCCGGGATGCGCAGCGCCCGCTCGATCCGGTCCCGCGGATGCCCCGGCAGGTAGAGCAGCGCGTCCACCTCGGCCACGGTCATCGCCTCGGGCCCGTCGGCCACCTTGACGATCTCGTCGCCGGCCCGCACCTCGCCCTCGTCGAGCACCCGCAGGTAGAACCCGGGCCGGCGATGCTGCACGAGCAGGGCCGGCATCCGCGGGTCGGCCATCCGCATCCCGACCCGATAGCAGGTGACCCGGGGCTGGGTCACCTCGAACAGCGCCGACCCGATCCGGTAGCGGTCGCCGATCCGCACCTCGTCGTCGGCGAGCCCGTCGACCGTGAAGTTCTCGCCGAACTGCCCGAACGTGAAATCGTCCCGGCCCAGGAAGTTCCGCCAATAGTCGTACGAGTCGAGCTGATACACGAACACGGCCCGCTGCTCGCCACCGTGCCCGCCGAGGTCACCCTGCCCGTCCCCGTCGAGGTTGAGCCGCCGCGCCAGGACCGCCCCGCCCACCGGCGACTTCCAGATGCCTGTATAGACCGATCGCCCCCGCCACGGCACATCCTTGGGCAGCCCTACGTTGACCGATCGCAGCCTCGCCATCACCCCATCCTTCCCCAGCACCGGACGGCCCCAGCACCGTGATGGTCATCGCCGGATGCGGTCGAGGTCGACGACCGGGGCCGGCAACGGCCACGGCGCCGGTATGCCTTCGTGGTTCAGGTACGCCGCGAGCACGGTGTCCAGGTAATGCCGGCGGATCCGGGCGGTGCCGGCCCGGACGCCGCGCCGCGCGCGATCGGCGCTCTCCGCCTTGGCGACGTACGCCCAGGCCGGTCCGAAATCGTCGACCTCGACCGTGACCCGGGTGTAGTTGCCCTCCCGGGCGTCCAGCGCGGGCAGCTCCTCGTCGGACAGCGGGAGCAGCACTCCCTCGACCGCGCCGGCGCCCGGCTCGATCGTCAGGAACAGCACCTGGATCGGCGGCCGGGTGCCGTCGGCCGGGTCCGCGTACACGACCGGGCCGTTCGCGGTGTTGTCGGTGCACACATTCCAGGTGCGCGACCACCCGGTGAGCCGCGCACGGGTGCCGCCGCCGGAGACCAGCGACCCGTACGCGAAGACGGCGGCCATCAGCCGAAGAGGGTCGGGTCGAAGGCCTGGGTGCCCTCGTCCGGGGTCCAGCGCGCCGCCAGTGGCATCAGGTCCTCGATGCGCACGCTGCGCACTCCCACGTCGGTCGGCAGGATGACGCGGATGCCGGGGTGGTAGTCGAACAGGATCTGCCGGTCCCGGCCGCACGGCCCGACCGGCCCGCGTCCCCGGTTGCCCACCGCGACGATGGTGGTCAGCTCGCGCGCCCCCGACGCCCGGGCGTGGCCGAGCGCCACCAACTCCGCGCACGGGCCGCCGAGGAAGTGGTACACGTTGATGCCGCCGTGCATCCGGCCCTGCGCGTCGCGCACCGCGGCGCCCATGGTGTGGACGCCGCCGTCCCCGTCGGTGTTCGCGTCGACCACGGCCTCGGCGTACGCGATGAGGTCTTGGTCGTCCGGGGTCAGCTCGCGGAGGTCCATCGCGGCCAGCCTATCGACCGACCGAGGGGTGATCGAGATCTACCGCTGAACGGCACACAGCAAACACCTAGCTTCTGGTGTCTACCCTCCCCGGTGTGTCCTTGACGGGGAGTCCGCTGATCGTGCTGGCGGCATTCGGAACGCTCGCCGCCGTGGCCGCGACCGTGCTGGGGTGGAACCGGTTCGGCCGGGTGCGCTACCTCGTGCGGGTGGCCGGCGTGCTGCTCGCCGAGGTGCTCCTGCTGCTCTCGGTCGGGCTGGCGGTGAACCGGTCGGAGCAGTTCTACCCCACCTGGGACGCGCTGCTGGGCACCGCGCCCTCGCTGGTGACCACTCAAGACAAGACCTACCGCAGTACGCCGGGCGCCCTCGACCAGGAGCTTGCCGCCCGCGCCGCGGGCCGCACCGGCGATGCGCAGACCTTCTTGTGGCAGTCCGCCGACTGGCACGCCTGGGGGCTGGCCGCCGCGCCGACCGTGATCACGCCGCCCGGCTACCTGCTGCACCCGACCTGGGCCTACTCGGTGGTGCTGGTCGTCGGCGTGAATCCGGCCTCCTGGACGGCCGCCCAGGAGGGATCGGCCGCCCGCCGGGCGAGCGCGACCGGCATCTCGGCCGTCGTCGTCTTCGCCACCACCACGGCCGCCACCACGGCGCCGGCGCTCGCCACCGCCCTGCCCGCCCGGCTGGACCGTGATCTGCGCGTCACCACGCACCGCTGGGCGATCGTCGCCGCGGCCGACGACGCGGCCCTGGCGGACACCGCAGTCGCCGACGCGGCCGCGCGCTACCCCTCGATCGCGGTCGTCCCGGCCGGCGCGCAGCGGACCACCCCGGCCGGCGCGCAGCCGACCGCCCCGGCCGGCGCGCAGCCGACCGCCCCGGCCGGCGCGCTGCCGGCCGGGGTCACCGCCGCCGCCGTGGTCGAGGGCAGCCCCGCCGCCGCACCCCCGGCCGGTGTCGTGCCGCTGCCGAGCACCGCGTCCGACGCGCTGTACACGGCGCTGTCCTGGGCCATCGGGCGCACACCTCCGCCGCTGGCCTCGCCCCCACCGTCCACCAGGAGATGCGGATGCCACCCGACAGCCAAGCGGTAGTGCTGCTCGCGATCGGGATCGCGGTGCTGGCCCCGGTCGTCCTGGCGGTCACCTGGTCCCGGGCCGGCGGCCGGTGGCGCCTGCCGATCCGCGCGGCCGGCGTGCTCGTCTGCCTGCTGACCGCGGTCGCGGCCGGCGCGTTCTGGGTCAACCGCCAGGTCGAGGCGGTCACCACCTGGTCGCGCCTGTTCGGTTCGACCGACGAGGCCGCCGAGGCCGTGCCGCACGGGCGGCACCACGCCGCCGCCCCGTCGGCGACCCTGAGCCTGCCGGGCGGCGGCCGGGTGGTCACCCTCACCGTCGCCGGCCCGGCCAGCAAGATCACCATGCCGATGTACGCGTATCTGCCGCCCGGCTACGACGCCCACCCGGCCATGCGCTACCCGGTGATCGAGGCGTTCCACGGCGTGCCGGGCGGGCCGCTGTTCTGGATGACCCAACTGGGCGCGCCCGCCGTCCTGGACCGCGAGATCGGGGCCGGCCGGATGGCGCCGACCGTCGTCCTGTTCCCCTACGAGACGCCCGACCCGGCGCTGGACACCGAATGCACCAACCTGGCCGGCGGGGCGCAGGCCGAGACGTACCTGACCGAGGATGTGCCCGCCTTCGCCGCCGCCAACCTGCACGTCCGCAGCGATCCGGGCAGCTGGGCCCTGATCGGCTTCTCGGCCGGCGGTTACTGCGCCACCGACCTGCTGCTGCGGCACCCGGCCCAGTACGCGGCCGGCGCCAGCCTCTCCGGCTACCCCACCCCCGGCATCGACGTCGGGGACGGCTCCGAGCACACCACCTACAACGAGCTCTGGCGCCTGACCCACCTGCCGCAGCCGGCCGTCGCCGTCTACCTGGCCTGCGGCAAGGGCGACAAGTACGCGATGCGCGGCACCCAGACGGTCGCCAAGCTGGCGCACGCGCCGCTCGCCCTGACGACGGCGTTCGTCAACGGCGGCGGCCACAACACCCAGACGTGGCACGCGATGGAGGCGCCCGCCTTCGACTGGCTGTCGACCTGGCTGGGCCAGCCCTTCACCGTGCCCCCGACCGGATAGGACTGGTTCAGGCGCGCCCGCGGAGAAAGAGCAGGACCGTGATGCCGCTCAGCCGCCACCGGCCGGCCTCCCGAAAGCTTCGGGCCAGGGCGGCTCGCACCCGGTCGAAGCGCGGTCCCGGCCCGCTCGCGGACCCGTCCGGGAGCACGGCCCAGACCCGGTCCACCCGGGCCAGCGCGGCGTCCGGCGCGGGCTCCTCGGGGGTCCAGAAGCCACCGGCCGCGATGCGGGTGGTCGCGGCCAGGACGTCGGCCGGGGCGTTGCGGCGCAGGTAGTACTCCATCGCGATGTCGGCGAACTGCCATCCGCCGCGCTGGTAGACGATCGCGTCGCCGGGCTGCCGGCCGACCGCGATCACACGGGCGGCGCCGCGATAGTCGATCAGCGGCGCGGAGAATTCCTCGTGCGACCGGCGGGCCGTGTCCTGCTCGGGCAGCGTGATCAGCAGGAGCAGAAGCAGCGCGCCGAGCCCGTACAGCATGCCCTCCCGGCCGGCTGGAAGGCGCAACCGGGCCACGCCGAGACCGGCGAGCACGCACGCGAGCGGCGCCACGAAGATCACGTAGCGGTGGTTGAAGACCGGCACGAACAGGGCGAGCACGGCGAGAGCGGCGATCGGGGCGAGGGTCATCAGCCCGAACACCCGTCCGGTCCGGCCGTTCAGCAGCGCGCCCGCGACGGCCGCCACGAGCAGGGCGGCCGCCGCCACGACTCCGTAGCAGACCCCGACCGGCAGCTCGGCCAGCAGGTACAGGCTGGTGCGGTGGGAGCTGCCCAGCTGGGCTCCGGTCTGGGTGTAGCCGCGCAGCATGAGCGGGACCAGCACGGCGACCGCCCCCAGCACGGCGGCGCCCGGCGGGAGCAGTGACCGCCAGGAGCGCGTGGTCCGCACGTCGTCGAGAACGGCGACCAGGTGGCCGGCCAGCACCAGCAGCATCACCAGATGCAGGGTGCCGAGCAGGGCCAGCGTGACGGCGTACCCGGCCCAGAGATACCAGCGACGCCGGCGCAGCGCGAGGAACAACAGCAGGGTCGCCGCGACCGCGGCAAGCTCGGCGAGGGCGTACGGCCGGGCCTCCTGCCCGTACCGGATGGTGGAGGGCAGGACCGCGTAGACGAGACCGGCCAGCAGACCCGCCCGCGGCGTGCCCACGACCGCGCCCAGGACGCCGACCAGCCCGGCCGTCGCCGCCGCGGCCAGCATCGACGGCCAGCGGAGCGCGACCACCGAGTCACCGAAAATGCCGATCCACACGTGCAGAAAGCGGTAATACGGTTCGAGCACGCCGTCGATGTGCTCGGTCAGGCGATCGAGAGCGGACGGCGAGCGGGTGGCGGCCGACCAGGTCGCGAACTCATCGCGCCACAGCTGCGGCCGGGCGGCCTGCCAGCCGACCATCGCGGCGGCGAGCACCACCGGCGGAATCCAAACGGCACCGGCGAGCCGGGCCCCCACGTCGCCCGGATTTGTTTTCATCAACGCCGGATTTAGCGGGGAAAACTGAAATGCGCATGTGAGCCGACTGGCAATTTGATGAAAGAGTGGCGCCCGCCACAATGGTTGTTCTCCCCGGGGCATCGCGCGGATGCCCCGGGGAGAAGGCCGGTCAGGGCAGCAGCGGGCGGAACCGCTGCGGTGCGAGGCCGGCGGCGGCCGGCGCCGTGGTCACCACCGGCGCGGTGGCGCCCGGCACGGGCAGGCGGCCCACCAGCGGCAGCATGAGCGCGCTGCCGCGCAGGTCGAGCCGGATCGTGGCGCCGGTCGACTGCGGGCTCGAGTACTCGTTGTCGCTTGCCTGCACCATCAGGCCGAGTACGTGACCGGCGGCGAGCCGCTGGTCGGTGGGCTGCATCGGCACGGTGATCGAGTACCAGCGGCCGGGCTGCAACGGCGTCACGAACCGCAGCGAGACGTGGTGCGCGGCGTCCTGCCAGCCGCGGGTCAGCACGGCGTGGTCGGCGGTCACCACGTCCTCGGCGGTGTCGTAGTAGCAGGCGTCGTCGGCCGTGGTCGACGCGCCCCAGCAGGACTGGGTGTCCAGCGTGGTGATGCCCTCGCCGTCGCCGAGATAGTTGACCCGGGCCGCGGTGCCGTAGTCGACCAGCCGCGCGGTCAGCTCGGTGGTCGGCTTGTCGACCTGCACCCGCAGCGTCGCCGACGGCGTGCCGCTGATCCGCACGCCGGTGGCGAGCGGCGCGGACAGGAAGGCGACCCGGCCGGGGACCGCGGCGCCGGGGGTGGCGGTCGCGGCGGCCTCGGTGAGGTCGGGGGCGTCCGTCCACGTACGGAAGCCGCGGCCGGACCCACCACCCAGCGTTCCGGTCGTCCCGTCGCCGTCACCCAGCGCGACCCTGACCGGCCGCGCAGCCGGAGCCGGCCAGGCCGGCTCGTTCACCCAGGTGCCGGGCGCGGTCTCGAGGGTCGCCGGCGGCTCCCGGTCGATCCCGTTGTGCAGGCCCTGCAGCCAGCGGTCGAACCACCGGTGCAGGGTGTCCACCCAATCGGCGCGCCGGATGTCGAACGGGTCCACGTGGCTCATCTGGGAGAGCCAGATCTTCTTGGGTACGCCGAGCCGCTCCCACCATTGTGCGAACTGGGTGGTGGTCACGTTGGTGTCGTTGATGCCGTGCACGACGAAGACGCTGGCGTGCACCCGGCTCGCGTCCGGCCGGAAGTTCCGCTCGGCCCAGAACGCGTTGTAGTTCCCGGTCGCGTCGTCGCTGCCCTGATCAAGCGCTTTCACCGCGGCCGCGCAGGTCTCCGAAGGGCGGCCGCTGACCACGGTGCTCAGGTACTCGGGGTAGTCGGTGGCGCGCAGCACCCCGTTGAAGCGCTGGTAGTCGTACCAGCTGGAGATGGCCGAGATCGGCACGATGGTCTCCAGGCCCGCGACGCCGGTCGCGGCCACCCCGTTGGCGACCGAGCCGTCCCAGGACTTGCCGATCATGCCGGTGCGGCCGTTGGTCCAGCCGGTCGCGACGGCGGGGGTGCCGTCCGCGTACGTGGCCGTGGCCCGCCCGTTCAGCCAGTCGATCACGGCCTTGGCGCCCAGCACCTCCTCGCGGCCGCCGACGTCCTCGCAGCCGGTGGACCGGTTGGTCCCGGCGAGGTCGGCGGAGACGAAGGCGTACCCGCGGGGCACGAAGTAGTTGTCGTAGAAGAGCGGTTGCTTGGTGATGACGCCGTTCGCGTCGTACTCCTTGAGCTCGCCCTCGTTGCCCCGCCCGCAGCAGGCGTAGTACGGCGAGCCCTCGAGGACGACCGGCACCCGCAGGTGGTGCTCGGCCGCCTCGCGCGGCCGGACGATGTCGACGGCGACCCGGTCGGGTACGCCGTCGCCGTCGTTGTCGAGCGGCGTCTGCACCCAGACGCTCTCCCGGACGGCGTTCTGGTAGGAGTAGACCGGCACGGTCTGTCCACCCTTGAGGTACGGAGTCCCGGCGGCTGCGGCCGGCGCGGCGAAGATGGTCAGCGTGGCACCGACCCCCGCGACGACGGCCATGGCAAGCCTTCGCGTTCGTGTCCCTGACATCGACGCATCTTAATCCGGGAGAGGTCTTGTACGAATCGATCTTTGTCGAAACCGCCGACCGCGTGACCACAGTGATCATGAACAGGCCGGAGCGCCGCAACGCGGTCGACGGTCCGATGGCGGCCGAGCTGGCGGCCGCGTTCCGGGCCTTCGACGCCGACCCCGGGGCGGACGCCGCGGTGCTGTACGGCGCCGGCGGGCACTTCTGCGCGGGCGCGGATCTGAAGGCCGTCGGCACCTCGCGCGGCAATACTGTCTCCCCGGTCGGCGACGGCCCGATGGGGCCGACCCGGCTGCGCCCGGGCAAGCCGGTGATCGCCGCGGTCGAGGGCTACGCGGTCGCCGGCGGTCTGGAGCTGGCCGCCTGGTGCGACCTGCGGGTGGCCGCCGCCGACGCGATCTTCGGGGTGTTCTGCCGACGCTGGGGCGTCCCGCTGATCGACGGCGGGACGGTCCGGCTGCCCCGCCTGATCGGCATGAGCCGGGCGCTGGACCTGATCCTCACCGGCCGGCCGGTCCCGGCCGCCGAGGCACTGGAGTTCGGCCTGGCCAACCGCGTCGTCGAGCCCGGCACGGCACGGGCGGCCGCGGAGGCGCTGGCCCGGCAGATCGCCGCGTTCCCGCAGACCTGCCTGCGCAACGACCGCCGCTCGGCGTACGAGCAGAACGGCCGCCCCGAGCAGGAGGCGATGCGGTTCGAGCTCGAGGTCGGCCTGCAGTCGCTGCGGGCGGACGGCCTGTCGGGCGCGGCCCGCTTCACCGCCGGCACCTGAGTCTCAGTGCGGGGGTGGCGGCGGCACGGTGGAGAGGTCCGGCGGCTCGTCCGGCCAGACCAGCAGGACGCGGCAGGGCGCGTGGTCGATGACGAACCGCGCATGGTGGCCGATGCTGTGCGGCCCGAGCCGGGTGTGGTCGCCGTCGCGGGCCAGCACCAGCAGACCGGCCTCGGCGCACGCCGCGATGACCTCCCGCTCGATGCGCCCCTGCCGGGCGACCAGCCGCGCGGGCCGGCCGAGCCGCTCCCGGGCCGCCGCCAGCAGCTCGGACTGCCCGTCGGCGAGCACCCGCTCGGCGGTGCCGCCCACGTCGTAGCTGAGCCCCCGGCCGAGCAGCCCGGCCCGAGCCCCGGCGACCGCCTGCACGGTATTCACGTCGATCACATGCAGCAGGGCGAACTCGGCGCCGGACAGCTCGCGGGCCGCATCCACCGCGGCCTCCCAGGTGCCCTCGGTGACCCACACCACGACGTCCATCCCACCGTTCTACCCGAAGCGGGCCATCGGCGGCGTGGCATGATCGGGGCGATGCTGCAGAAGTACGACGAGCGGAACGCCGACCTCAGGTACTGGGTCAACGGGCAGCTGCTCCACCGTGATCAGCCCGGACTGTCGCCGTTCGACTCGGTGGTGCAGGGCGGGGACGCCGTCTGGGAGGGGCTGCGGCTCTACCGTGGCGCGATCTTCGGGCTGCGCGAACACCTCGCGCGGCTGCGCCGGTCGGCGACCGCGCTGAACTTCGCGCACATCCCCGAGGACGACGAGATCATTGCCGCGGTCACCGCGACCCTGCGGGCCAATCGGATGTACGACGGTGTGCACGTGCGGCTGACCCTGACCCGCGGCGTGAAGGTGACCAGCGGCATGGACCCGCGGCTCAACACCGCGGGCTCGACCCTGGTCGTCCTCGCCGAGCACAAGCCGCCGGTCTACGACACCGGTGGCCTGCGCCTGGCCACCGCGAGCGTGCGCCGCCCGGGCCCCGACGTGCTCGACCCGAAGATTCACCACGCGAACCTGCTGAACTCGATCCTCGCGAAGATCGAGGCGACCGCGGCCGGCGCCGACGACGCGCTGATGCTCGACCAGCGCGGGTTCGTCGCCGAGACCAACGCCACCCACCTGTTCGCGGTGGCCGGCGGCGGGCTGGTCACGCCGACCACGGCCGCCTGCCCGGAGGGCATCACCCGGCAGACCGTCCTCGACCTGGCGGCGGGCGCCGGCCTCGCGGCGGTGGTGCGGGACGTGTCGCTGACCGAGATGTACAACGCGGACGAGGTCTTCTGCACCGGCACGATGGGCGAGATCGCCGCCGTCACCGTGATCGACGGACGCACGATCGCCAATGGCACCGTCGGCCCCCTCACCGCCCGCCTCGCCACCCTGTACCAGCAGTACGCCGCCGCCCACGGGGTTCGGCTCCCGCTAGAGCCGTTGGCGGGCTAGCTCGTCGTAGTACGGCTGGGCGGCCTCGACCAGCGGGCGCAGGCGCTCGGGGACGTCGGCCGGCCGCGGGTCGTACGCCGCGAACCCGGTGGACGCGCGGACCGCGGCGTACCAGAACGGCGCCCACACGCCGTCGGTCGCCCTCGGACCCGGCGCCCACGAGAGCATCGCGGGGTCGAAGCCGATGCCGAGCGCCGCGCAGAGCCGATCCAGCGTGCCGGCCGGATCGCGGAGCACGTCCGCCGCGTCGACGACCGGCCCGCCGTACGCGCGGAAGATCTCCACCTGCTGGGGGTAACCGAGGTCGTCGAGCGTCGGCTCCCCGCGCACCCGGGCGTAGGACGCCACGACGTGCGCGGGATCGCGGATCAGGTACGCGTGGGTCAGCCCGCCCAGCCAGTCCCGCCCGATCTCCGGCAGCAGGTGGTGGGTCATGTGCTTCTGGTAGTGCACGGCCGGGTCGCCGGCCAGCGGCCCGGTCAGCTCCTCGGCCACGTCCTGCCAGCGGGTCGGCTGGCTCGCCATGATGTGCTCCCGGCCCGGGTGGTCGATCCCGGTGACGGCCAGGTAGTGCGCGTACAGCGGCTCGTCGACCACCACGGTGTCCGGCCGGGCCTCGAAGCTGCGCATTAACGCGGTCGAGATGTTACGCGGGCCGGACCACATCGCTATCCGCGTCGTCATGCCGGTCGCGGGCTACCCGCTGATCCCGACGACCGGCTTGAGGGCGGCGCCGACCTGGCTCACCATGCCGGGCCGGTGCCCGTTGGCGATGAGGTTGATGGTGATCCCGTCGATGCCCGCGCCGATCACCCGTTCGTGGATCTGCTCGGCGACCTGGTCGACGCTGCCGAGGAAGACCCGGGCGCGCCGGTCCTCGGGCACCCGCGCGGCCATCTCCTTGACCTCCCGCTCGTCCTCGCCCACCAGGCCCATGGTGAGGTAGCTGGTCGGCAGCGTCGCCGGGTCACGTCCGGCCTCCTCGCAGCGCTGCCGCAGCACGCCGAGCTTGTGCGGCAGGTCGGCGACGTCGCAGATGACGTTCATGTGGTCGGCGAACCGGGCGGCCAGCCGGAAGGTCTTCTTCTCGCCGCTGCCGCCCAGCATGATCGGGATCTTCTCGCGGACCCGCGGGTTGTTCATCGCGCCGCGCGCCGTGTACCACTTGCCCTCGAGGCTGGCCGGCTCGCCGCGCAGCATCGGCGCGATGATGGTCAGCGCCTCTTCCAGTTTCTCGAAACGCTCGGCGAACGACCCGAACTCGAAGCCGTAGTCGTGGTGCTCGCGCTCGAACCAGCCGGCCCCGATCCCGAGGATCGCCCGGCCCCGGGAGACCACGTCGAGCGTGGTCACCGCCTTCGCGGTCAACGCCGGGTTCCGGTACGTGTTGCCGGTGACCAGCGCGGACAGCTGGATCGTCGAGGTGGCCGAGGCGAGCGCGCCGAGCGTCGTGTACGCCTCGAGCATCGCCATGTCCGGCGTACCGATGCCGGGCAACTGGTAGAAGTGGTCCATCACCAGCACGGTGTCGAACCCGGCCGTCTCGGCCTCGCGGGCCTGCGCCGCGACGGTGGCGAAAAGATCCTGTTCGGCGACGCCGGGATAGGTGAAGTTGGGAATCTGGTATCCGAGTCGGATAGTCACGTCGCCTCAGCCTTCGAGCAGAGTGGTCAGGTTCTCCAGGCTACTGACCAAAGCTCCGGTGTACCCGAAGATCCGTCCGCACCATTTGGCCACGGCGGAGATGATCTGGGCGGTCACGATCGGGATGGTGACGATGGCGAGCGCCTCGGCGGCCCAGACGATCACCCGGGCCACCAGGTCGCAGATCAGGTCGCGGACGATGTCCCGGGTGAACTGGACCAGGTTGCCGGCGGCCTGGGTCGCCGACGACATGGTGGCGGCCAGCACGCTCAGCCCGCCGAGCCCGTCCACGTTGTTGTCCATCATCGTGCGGTACGAGCCGGCCGCCGTCCCGCCCCAGTCGGGCAGGTCGGCATCGAGGCCCGCCCGCAGGTCCTCGGCCATCGCCTGCAGCGCACCGGCCATGTTGCCCCAGGTCTGGGCGTGCGCCGCCACCCTGTCCGGGATGCCGGTCAGCTTGTCGAGCATCTCGCGCAGCGGCTCGAAGTGCTCCATCACCCAGCCCAGCCCGTTCGCCAGCAGCGCGCTGAACGGGTCGATCACGGTGGACGCGGCGTCGGCGACGAGCGAGCCGCCGGCCAGCACGCCGTCGACCCAGCTGCCGCCCTGCACCGTCTGGTAGAGACCTTGGAAGCCGTCGGCCAGCGAGGAGCCGGTCCACGCGGTACGGGTGGTGGTCGTCGTGGCGACCAGCGACGAGTACGACATCAGCCGATCCCGCCGGACGCCTTGATCCGCTCCTGCGCCGAGGTGTCGGTGGCGTCGTAGTCCCGGCCGGTGGCCCGGACCGCGTCGGCCATCAGCCGCAGGTTCTCCTCCACGTACACGTAGAGCGCGTCCTGGCCGGCGTGCCGTGACTCGAGAATCCCCGAGATCCACCCGCAGAGCATCCCGTACGCGGAGTGGTCCTGAGAGATCGCGTGGCTGGCGTCCTTGATCGCGGTGAGCTGGTCGCGCACCGCCAGCACATTGGACGCGTGCCGATACAGCTGCGACGAGTCGACCTGGAAGGCGTCCGACACGTCCTACCCCCTGTCCCCCGGTGCCTCCGGCGCCGAGTCCGGCCGTTCGAGCTGCTGCCGCATCCGCTCGGCGGTGGTCCGCGCGGACAGCGAATCCGCCCCCATGGTCTCCACCGCGATGTCGTGTGCCCGCCGCGCGGCCGTCTGCCGGGCCTCGCGCAGCGCGCTCATCACCGCCCGCGCCACGGCGTCCGGCCCGTACCGGTGGATCCGGTCGGTGAGCTTCAGGTCCAGCAGCACGCCGGACGAGTCGATGGTGACCTCGGCCAGGCCGTTGTCGTCGGTGGCCGTGGTGCGCAGCCGCTGCAGCTGCTCGGCCATGGCCTGGGCCCGGGCCGCCGTGGCCTCGACGTCCTGTTTCCAGGACCGCAGGTACGCGCGGGACGCGTCGGGATCCAGGAACTCCGCGGTGTCGGAAACGTCCGGCATGGCCGGCAGTTTACCAACGACGTGCACCGATACTCAGGCCGTGAACACGACGACCCGGGCGTCCACGTTCACGACGTGCCCGTCGCCGAGCGGCGCCACCGGCTCGTCCCAGTGCACGTGCCCGCAGAGCGTCAGCGCCGGCGCCCGCCGCTCGAGCAGCCCGCGTATCGACTCCCGGCCCAGCTGGCCCGGCCGGTCGCCCACCGGCCCCTCGTGCAGCAGCAGCACGTCCGGCGGCGGCGTGGCGACCTTCGCGAGGAGGCGGAGGAAGTCCTTTTCGGTACGCCGCAGCACGCGCGCCGGGTCGCCGACGATCCCCGAGACGCCCGCCACGGTGCAGCCACCGAACTCCCGCCGGTCACCGTCGAGCAGCGCCACGCCCGCGCCGAGCTCGGCGACCTCCCCCGCGGTCACCTCGTCGTGGTTGCCCGCGATCCCGGCCACCGGACGGCATCCGGCCGCCGCGAACGCCAGCCACACGTCGAGCACCGGCCCCGACGCGCCCCGCCGGTCGGCTCCCGGCGCCGAGTACAGGTCCCCGGTGAGCAGCACCCCGACCCGCTCGGCCGGCGGCAGCAGCCCACCGTCCGCCCAAACGCCCAGGTAGTCGGCGAGCGCAAGGCCCAGCAGGACCGGCTCCCCGCCGAGCGGCGAGGGCGCGACCCCTTGCAGGTCACCGGCCGCGACCACGGCCGCACACCCGGCCGGCAGCGCGTCGACCCGCAGCCGCTCCACCGCAAGCTGCACACTCCGGGTCGCGCCGCCCGGCCCGGCGGCCCGGTACGGGATCGTCGCCAGCCGCTCCGGCCGGTCGGCCAGCAACCGCACCCGGCGCCGCTACGCCGGGGTGGCGTTGCGGCGGGGCAGCACCCAGCCCGGCCGCGGGAAGTGGCAGGTGTAGCCGTCCGGGATGCGTTCCAGGTAGTCCTGGTGCTCGGGCTCGGCCTCCCAGAACGGGCCGGCCGGCTCGACCGCGGTCACCACCTTGCCGGGCCAGAGGCCGGAGGCCTCCACGTCGGCGATGGTGTCCTCGGCGACCCGCTTCTGCTCGTCGCTGGTATAGAAGATCGCCGACCGGTAGCTGAGCCCGACGTCGTTGCCCTGCCGGTTCAGCGTGGTCGGGTCGTGGATCTGGAAGAAGAACTCCAGGATCTCCCGGTACGAGGTGACCGCGGGGTCGAACGTGATCTCGATGGCCTCGGCGTGCGTTCCGTGGTGGTAGTAGGTGGCGTTCTCGACGTCGCCTCCGGTGTAGCCGACCCGCGTGCCGAGCACGCCCGGACGGCGGCGGATGAGTTGCTGCATGCCCCAGAAGCACCCGCCGGCCAGGACGGCGGTCTCGGTTCGACTCATGTCGCCACCGTACCCGCGCGGCCTCAATGTTTGCGGGCCGCTGCCGTCACGCCGAGCAGCTGCATCCCGAGCGGGGTGAGGCTGTGCCGGACGGTTCGGCCGGTCCGGCGGGTGGCGGCCAGCCCGGCCTCGCGCAGCGCGCTCACGTGTTCCGACGCGGTGGCCGCGCTGATCCGCAGGTCGCGGGCGAGCTGCGTGGTGCCGCGGCCGGCGACCAGCGCCCGGAACACCTCGGCCCGGGTGGCGCCGATCAGCGCGGACAGCGGATCGTCGCGCGGCTCCGGCGGCGAGGCGGGCGCGGGATGGATCGGATAGGTGACGGTCGGCCGCCGATAACCGGTGAGGCTCACCCCCGGCCTGGTCCAGAACACCGACGGCACCAGCCGCAACCCGCGCCCGCCCAGCCGCACCTCGCCGTCGACCGGGGAGCGCACGGTCAGCACCGGCGGCGTCCAGCTGAAGTCCGGCCCGAGCGTCGCGAGCGCCGCGTCCACCCCGCCGGTGAAAGTCAGGAACGCGCGATGGGCCAGCTCGGCGCGAAGCATCGCGCCGATCGTCGGCATGGCCGGGGAGATACAGGCGATCTGGTACGCGACCAGAGCGGCACCGAACGCAAGCAACTCCGTCCCGTGCGGCTCCCGCGCCTTGCGCAGTTCGGCCACCAGGCGATCGGTCGGATATGCGCTGTACACCTCGGGGGTGAACAGGTCGGGAACGTAACCGTCGGCGGGAACCGCCTCGAGCAGCGGCCCGGCCGGCCCGCGCGCCCGGGGCCGCGCGGTCTGCCGCCACCGGTCGAGAAACGGCCCGCGGCCCGGCTGCCGCAGCGCCTGCAGGCTGCCGATCGTCTCGGCGTGCCAGGCCAGGCCGAACACCACCTGCCCCCGGTCGGCGGGGTCGAACAGCAGCCGCAGCATCCTTCGACCCTGCCCGAAAGGATCGCGCCCGTCGATACCCGGCGACGATTTTGGCCGCCATGACCGTTCTGCACGCGCTCAGCGCATTGCTCCTGCTGACTCCCGCGCCCGGATCGCCCAGCCCCGATCAGGCGCCGCCCGACGCCGTCCAGCCGCTCGCCTACGACGTGAGCCTCTCCAGCGACTCGACCGGCGCCCGCTGGGACGGTCGCGAGCGGATCGTGCTGCGCAACCCGACCCCGGCCACGATGGACCGGATCTGGCTGCGGCTGTGGGGCAACGGCGTGGACGGCTGCGCCGCGACCCGGGACGTCACCGTTTCCGCTTTCGAGGGCGGCGTTCCCGGTACGCCCGCGGTCGGGTGCACCGCAGTTCCCGTACACCTGAACCGGTCTTTGCCGCCGGGACGAACGACGACCCTGGCCTTTTCGCTCACCATTCGGGTCCCGGAACGAGCCGACCGTTTCGGCCGCGTCGGCCCCTACGCGTTCCTCGGCAACGCGCTGCCCGTTCCGGCGATCGGCGACGACCTTCCGCCGTATGTCAGCAACGGCGAGAGTTTCCAGACGCCCACCTCGAATTTCCTGGTCACCTTGGACCATCCGGCCGCGGTCGCGGTGCCCGCCACCGGCACCGTGCTCACCGAGTCACGGCACGGCGACCGGCTGACCACCCGCATCGCCGCGCCCCTGGTACGCGATTTCGCCTGGGCGGCCGGCCCGTTCGGCAGCGTGACCGGGCAGACGTCGACGGGGGTCCGCCTGCGCACCTGGTTCACCGGCGAGGTCACCGCCGACACCGCCCGCACGGTCCAGGCCGACGTCCAGCGCACCCTGGAGTACGGCGCCGCGCAGTACGGCGCCTACCCGTACCCGGAAATGGACACCGTGATCGGCGGCTTCGACGGTTTCCAGGGCATGGAGTACCCCAATTTCGTCCTGACCGAGCCCGCCGACCTGCCGGCCGTGCACGAGACCGCGCATCAATGGTGGTACGCCCTGGTCGGCAACGACGAGTATCGCCACCCGTGGATGGATGAGGCGCTCGCCCAATACACCAGCGAAAAGCTGCTGGGCACGCCCGCGTACTGCGCGAACGCCCCGTTCTGGTTCGACCCGGGAATGCGCGTGGACGCCGGCATGGACTACTACGCCATCCACCCCGACTTCTACCCGCCCGGCGTCTACGGCGACGGAGCCTGCATGTTCCATGAACTGGAGTCGCTGATCGGCCCGGACGCGATGCGCACCGCGCTGCGCGACTACCTGGCCCGGTACCGCTTCGCGATCGCCGAGCCGGCGCAGTTGCGGTCGGCTTTCCAGGCCGTCACGACCACCGACCTGACCGCGTTCTGGCAGCGCTGGCGCAACACCGCGGATTGATGCCCGGCGGGCCGGCGATGGCCAGGATCCGGCGAGGCCGCACGTGACATGCGCTGACCAGCGCCGGCCGAAAGCGGCTCAGCTGGAGGCGACCCAGGTGGGGTGCGCGGCGACGAAGGCGGCCAGGTCGTCGTCCTTCGCCGCGCGGAGCATGGCCATGCTCGTCGCGTCGAGGATCTCGACGTCGCCGATGCCGGGGACGCTGCGGCTGTTGAACTTGCCGCCGTTGGTCTTCAGCGTGGTGATCTGGTCGGGGTCGATGCCCTTCATCGCGAACGCCCAGTCCTCCAGCGAGATGCCGCCGGAGTCCACGGTCATCGTCTTGCCGATCGCGGTGAGCAGGCCGGGCAGCTTGGTCGGCGAGGTCAGGCCCTCGTGCACGGTCTGCTTCAGGATCGCCTTGAGCAGCTGCTGCTGGTGGCGCTGCCGGCCGTAGTCGGAGTCGTGGTTGGCCAGCAGGTCACGCTGCCGGGCGTAGTCGAGCGCCTCGGTCGGCGTGAAGCAGTGATTGCCCTTGGGGTAGAAGTTCGGGGTGACGCCGGGGACCTTGCGCGGGTTCGCGCCGGCCGAGTCGGTCTTGTACGGTACGGCCGGCTTGCCGTCGGCGGTGTGCCCGATGTGAATCGAGGTGACGTTCTCGTCGACGTACATGCAGACCTTGCCGAGCACCTGCAGGACCTTGGTGAACCCGGAGAAGTCGATGATCGCGGCGGCGTCCGGGGTGATGCCGGTCAGGTTCTTCACCGTCAGGGCGAGCAGCTCGAAGCCGTGCGACTCGGCTGCCGCCCCGGTCAGCCCCCGACTCCCGTACGCGAACGCGGAGTTGATCTTGTTTTTCCCGCCCGCGTAGCGCTGCGCGCCGTTGTCGTAGGCCGGGATCCGCACGTAGCTGTCGCGGGGCAGGGAGATCATGTACGCCCCGGACCGGTCGGCCGGGACGTGCAGCAGGATGATCGAGTCGGACCGGCTCAGCTCGCCGGTCTTCGCCCAGCTCGGCCGGGTGTCCAGGCCGACCAGCAGGATGTTCTTCGCGCCGGTGATCTGGGCATGCGCCCGCTGGTCGGCGTCCTGCGCCTCGCCGAGCAGGCTCTGCTGCTGGATCGCGTTGGTCGCGGAGTTGATCAGCACCCGGGTCGCGATGATGGCGCCGCCGCTGACCACCAGCAGCAGCGCGCCCACGCCGATCAGCCAGCGCGCCCAGACCGGGCTGCGCCGCCGACCGGCACCCACGACTTTCGGCAAAGGTTCCCCTAAGGTTCGTCACCTCGACGGTAGGCCGGGCGGGTCACCGGGGCCACTTCAGGGCCGAATGTCACAGCAGACACCCAGGTGGCGGGGGGCACACCCGCGTCGGGTCCGACCATTCAAGTTCGCCCTCCGCCTGCCGATTGCCCCGGGTGACGCGACCGCGATGACGAGGGGAGGCGGCAGATGGCACGCTGGCGCGCCTGGTTCACGCCGATCGCCCTGCTGCTGGCGATCGCGGACGTCCTGCTGATCGCCCTCGGCACCCGCTTCGGCTTCTCGAAGCTGCTGGTCTGGATCCCCGGCACGCTCGGACCGGGCCTCGCGTTCGTGGCCTTCCGCAGCGCGGCCGGGTTCACCGACGGCGCCCTGCGCCGGTTCTGGCGCCGGATGGCGCTCGGCATGGGCACGGTCTTCCTGGCCACGCTCAGCCAGACCATCGACGTCGGCACCACCGCATACACCGGCATGCCGCCGATCGGGGCGAGGACCCTGCTGCTGTACGTGATCGGCACGATGCTCGCGATCTCGGGCCTGCTGCGGCTGCCCGGCAGCGGCAGCAACTGGCGGCAACTGACCACGGCCGTCCTCGACGTCGCGGTGGTCACCGTCACGGCGGGCATCGCCGCGTCGCAGTACGTCGGCTGGTTCGTCAACCGGTTCGGGGTCAGCGCCTCCGCGTGGTGGCTGAACATCGCGATGATGGCGATCGCGGTCGCCGGCGTGGTGGTGATCGTGAAGATCATGGCGGCGCACGCCAGCCCGGTCCCGCGGGCGAGCCTCTGGTGTCTGGCGCCGATCGGGCTGTCCGGGCCGCTGTCCACCATCCTGATGTCGGTGCTGCGCCCGTGGCCGTACCTCAACGGCAGCGCCGCGGTGCTGCCGTTCGTCGGCCTGTTCGGCACGCTCGCCGCCCATGCGCAGCGCCGGGGCAGCGCCGACCGCAAGGCGCCCACGGCGGTGATCCCGGCGGGCTACCGGCGGGGCACCGTGATCCCGCTGGTCGCGACCGGCCTGACCAGCGTGCTGCTGGCCACCGTCTACCTGCGCACCGGGCACCTGAGCGTCGTCCAGGTGGCCGGCACCGCACTGTTGCTGCTGCTGGTGGTCGCCCGCCAGGCGATCGCGCTGGCCGAGAACACCACCCTGCTGACCACGGTCGCGCACCACGCCATGCACGACGACCTCACCGGCCTGGTCAACCGCCGCTTCTTCGCGACCGCGAGCGGCGACGGGCGGCCGGTCGTCCTGCTGGATCTCATGGACTTCCGCGCCCTCAACGACGCCTTGGGACCCGAGACCGGGGACGCGCTGCTCATCGCGTACGCCGAGCGCCTGACCCGGATCGCCGGCGACGACGCGATCGTGGCCCGGCTGGGCGGCGACGAGTTCGGCGTGCTCGCCGGGCCGGGGTTCCTCGACCGGCTGCTGGCCGCCAACGCCGAGCCGCTGCAGGCCGGCGGCCGCGAGGTGCTGGTCGACGTGGCGATCGGTATCGCGGACGGCGACGGCGACCGGTACCGGCAGGCCGAGATCGCGCTGCGGGCGGCGATGACCGTCAGCGGCGGCGGGCTGGTCCGCTACGACGCCTCGCTCGAACAGCAGCTGACACAGCACGCGACGATCGCCGCCCAGCTGCGCCGAGGGCTGGCCGCAGGCGAGTTCCAGCTGCTCTACCAGCCGATCGTCGAACTGCCCCACGGCCGGCTCGCCGGCGTCGAATCCCTGGTCCGTTGGACCCCGGCGGACGGCCGGATGATCTCCCCCGCCGACTTCATCCCGGTCGCCGAGGACACCGGCCTGATCGTCGAGCTCGGCGCCTGGATCATCGACACGGTGTGCGCCCAGGCGGCGGCCTGGCGGCACGAGTACGGCCCGGACGCGCTGCGGTCGATCGCGGTCAACGTGTCCGCCCGCCAGCTGCTCGACCCGGCGCTGCCGGACGTGGTCGCCGACGCGCTCGCCCGCAACGGCGTCCCGGCCGGGCAGCTCACCATCGAGATCACCGAGACCGCCGTCTTCGGTGGCGGCCGCGCCCTGGCCACCGTCCAGGCGCTGGCCGACCTGGGGGTCAGCATCGCGCTGGACGACTTCGGCACCGGGCATTCGTCGCTCGGCCTGCTGCGCACCTGCCCGGTCGACATCATCAAGGTCGACAAGTCGTTCGTCGACGGCCTCGGCGGCACGCCCCAGCAGGAGGCGATCGTCACGGCGCTGACCGGCATCGCCAGCACCATGGGCCTGCGCACGGTCGCCGAGGGCGTGGAGACGGCCGAGCAGGCGGAGCGCCTGTTCGAGCTCGGCTACCGCAACGTGCAGGGCTTCCACTTCGCCCGCCCGCTCCCGGCCGCCGCCATCGACACGATGCTGCGCCAGGAGCCGGTCGCGGCCGCCTGAGCCGGCCTGGTCAGCGGAAGCGTCAGGCTGAACGGCGCCTGGCAGTCGGCCGTCCAACTCGTATTCGTACGGCAATCTGCCGCCCTCCGGCAGCAGGTTCAGCTGACCTTCACGATGAACACGGCTTGGAGCGCACGCATAGCAGGCTGACCCGCTCGATCGGGTCAACCCCGGAAGACTCGATCGGGTCAACCCCGGAAGAGGAGCCACCTGCGGGCGACTGACCTGCGGCTATGCGCTCGGCATGATCGGCCCCATGAGTTCCTGCGCATCCGGCCCCGACGGCTGACGAGCATGGCTTGGGTGATCACGATCGCGGCGGGGGCGGCCGCCGCCTGGGGAGCGTCCGACTTCCTCGCGGGGGCGCTGGCCCGCCGCCGGCCGGTGCTGACCGTCCTGATCGGCTCGCAAATCGCGGCGATGTTGCTGGCCCTGGTGGTGGCTGCGCTCCGGGGCGTACCGCCGCCCTGGGACGCGCGGCTCTGGCTGGGCGTGGCGGCCGGAGTGGTCGGGCTGCCGTCGATGGGCCTGCTCTACCGCGCGATGCGGGACGGCTCACCGGCGGTCGTGGCCCCGATCGCCGCGGTCGCCGCGCTCGTGCCGGTCGGCTGGGGACTGCTGCACGGCGACCGGCTGACCGTGGTCGCCGGCCTGGGCATAGCGACCGGCCTGGTGGGCGTGACGATGGCCAGCTGGCCGGTCCCCGGCCCGGTCACCGCCCGCGGGGCCACGCGATCGGCGAACCTGTGCGGGCTGGGCGCCGCGCTCGGCCTCGGTGTCTACTTCGTCCTGCTGCACGAGGCCGGCGCGGCGGACGAGTTCTGGGCGCTGGCCTCGGCCCGGATCGCCGAGGGCCTGGGCGCGCTGGTCCTGGCCCTGGCCCTCGGCCGCTGCGACCGCACCCTGCTACGAGCCCCGATCGTGGCGGTGGGCACCACCGACGCCCTGGCCGACGCGGCCTACATCGCGGCGGCCGCGTCGGCCCTCACCCCGGCGACGGTGGTGGCGTCGTTGTACCCCGCCGTCACGGTCCTGCTGAACCGGTCGCTTCTGCGCGAGCGGCTGCACACCCTCCATTGGTACGGGGTGATAGCCGCTCTCTTCTCCGTCGCCTGCCTGGCGAGATAGGTCCCGGGCTGCTCGTTGCCCTTACTCCGCGGTGACCCGGTCGGCGTGCTTCTCGAAGCCGATGTAGAGACGGGCCGCGGCGTTCGTGCCGAGCGCGCCCAGCGTCTCCAGCTCGCGCAGCCGCAGCAGGGCCGGGTGCTGCGCGTACGCCTCGGCGGCCGCGGCCAGCCGGCGCAGCGCGTCCACCTCGGCGTCGGCGCGGATCCGCTTCGCCTCGGCGTCGGCCTCGGCGGCGCGGCGCGTCGACTCGGCCTTCGAGGTCGCCTCCAGCGTCTCCCGCTCGGCCCGGGTGCGGGCCTCCACCATCTGCGCCTCGGCGACCCGCTGCGCGGTCAGCACCCGGTTCATGATCTCCTGAAGGTTGCCCGGGAACACCAGGTCCTTCACGTCGGCCCGGATGATCTGCACGCCGTAGCCGGCCGACACCGTCTCGACGTCGCGCAGGATATCCTCGCTGAGCTGGTTGCGGTTGGTCAGAATGGCCTCGAGCGTCATCGACGCCAGCGAACGCCGAGCGGCCAGCTGCACGTCGCTGTAGATGCGGTCGCCGTAGTCGGCGACCCGCTCGACCGCGGCCTTCGGGTCGACCACGCGGAAGTGCGTGACAATGTTGACCCGCACGGCCACCTTGTCGGCCGTGAGGATCTCCTGACCCTTGATGTTGAGCTCCCGCTCCCGGACGTCGATCGGGACGATGGCGACGCGCGGCTGCCGGCGGCCGGGGAAGCGCCGCTTGGGCAGCTCGTACCGACCCGGCTCGAGCACCTGGTCGAAGCGGCCGTCGGAGTAGCGCAGGCCGCGGAAACCGCTGTGAACGATCACCTCGTAGCTGTTGGTCTTGGACATGGTTCACCTCAGGTTGCTATTGCTTCGGGTGGCCCCGGAGCGGATCCGATGTGAAGGATCGGTCGCTGAGAAGGCAGCGGATCAGCGTGGTTGGATCGCCAATGCATCCGCTGCGGAAGCGCGTACTTCTGAAGCCGCCGGGGCCGTGATCAGAATCCCAAGGGCCGTCTCGGGGCACAACGCAATATCGACGCGCTGGCCCTCCCATGCCGTCGGCCCAGCCCCGCTACCTGGCCGCTCGCCCGTCGCCCCAACCCCGCTACCCATGGCCCGACACCTGCCCGCTCGCCCTTCCTGCCGCCCGTCGCCCTATGCCGTTGGCCCCGACCCAGCTGCCTGCCCGCTCGCCCTTCCGCCGCCCGTCGCTCTGTGCCGTCGGCCCCGACCCCGCTGCCTGCCCGCTCGCCCTTCCGCCGCCCGTCGCTCTGTGCCGTCGGCCCCGACCCCGCTGCCTGCCCGCTCGCCCTTCCGCCGCCCGTCGCTCTGTGCCGTCGACCCCGACCCCGCTACCCATGGCCCGACACCTGCCCGCTCGCCCTTCCTGCCGCCCGTCACGGTGGGCGAGAAATCATCTCTTCCGGACATTTCTTTGCGGCAGCGAGAATCGTTGACTCGGGCCGGAAGCCGATTTCCGAGGCGAAGGTTGGCATGATCCAGAGGCGGCCCGGGCTTACCGCTGGCTCATTTTCGGTGGGACAATTTTGGGGTGGGACAGCTAGGGCTATTCTCCAGGACTCAAGTCGCCGAAATGCGCGATCGCACCAAGTCGCGCCGCTATTCTCCGGAGGCTGAGCGGTTTCGCCAGGAGCATGCCCGACACCGCGATTGGGGCCTCCAGCAGCGGCACGCAATCAAACTGTGGCGGGCGCGCCGCGAGCGTGCAGCCGCCGCCGCAGCAGCGCAGAGCATGGCCGAGCGAGCCCACCCAGACGTCCAGCCACCAGCCCCGACGAAGCAGCCGCCACCGAGTCCCGCACCGGTCACCTCGACGCGCCAGCCACAGCACCTCGCAAGCGGACGCGTGGCGAGCCCCGCGCAGGTGCAGACGCCGCACACCGCGCACAAGCGAGCCGCAAGCCCAGCGCAGACACCGCACCCCGCGCAGGAGCAAGCCGCAAGCCCAGCCCAGACACCGCACCCCGCGCAGGAGGGGGCCGCGACCCCAGCGCAGACACCGCACCCCGCGCAGGAGGGGGCCGCGACCCCAGCGCAGACACCGCACCCCGCGCAGAGGCGAGTGCCTGGCCCGGGCGCGCGGCCCTCTCGACCCGGACGCCCGGGCGGCGGCCAGGATCCGCAGGCGGCGCCGGGCTTACGTGGCAATTCTTCGACGGGATCGCCAATTACGTCCTGGGTCGTTCGTTGCCGGATTCGAGGCCGTGCGGTGCTATTTTACGCTCTATTCCCCGCTCCATTTTTCGCGCTGTTTTGCGGGTCTGTCACGGGCCGGATCAGGGACGCGGCAAAGGTTATAGTGCGGCGATCACCGGGGGTATTTGTGGGAAGGAGTCCACCGCGGCGGTGACATAGCGTGGGTCGAATTCGTCCAGGCGGCGGACACCGCTCTGCAAGCAGGCGATGAAGTGGATGCCGGCGCCGCCCGCTGCCACGGCGTCGCCCGGTGAGTCGCCGATATAGACGCACTGGGACGGGTTTAGGCCGGTTTCCGTCAGGAGTTCGTCGAAGACGCGCGGGTCGGGCTTGGTGAAGCGGGTGTTGTTGCGGTGGTAGGCGCCGGTCACCCGGGCGGCCAGGGCATGGCCGGGCGCCAGGAGGTGGCGTATCTCCGCCTCGGCTCGGGAGGTCAGCAGCATGATGGTGCGGCCCTCGTGGAGCAGGTGGTCCAGGGCCGCCAGGTTCTCGGGCGGGATCACGTCCAGTTTGCCGTCGGCCAGGTAACGCTGGTTCATGGCCGGGAACAGGGCGGCGAACTGATCCAAGTCCAGGCCCGGCGAGCGGTACGGCATGGCCTCCGGCAAGGGCAAGCCCCAGGTCGCGAGGTGCAGCGCGCGCGGCATAGGCTCGCGGCCCATCTGGATCAGCACTTCGTTTTCGAGGGCGAAGGAGGCCTCCTCGGTCAGGCACAGGGTGTCGTCGAAGTCAACGATCACTGCTCGGATCATGAGGCGAGCGTAGGGCGAAGCGGCGACGGCGGACGCTCACCGAACCCGGGTCGTCGAGGCCGATCAGTCCTCGACGCGGAATCCGATCTTCACGCGGACCTGGAAGTACGCGACGTTCCCGTCGACCACCTGGCCGCGGACCTCCTGCGCTTCGAACCATTCGATATTGCGTACGGTTTGGGCCGCCTTGCGAACGGCGGTGCGGATCGCGTCGTCGACGCTGGTGGAGCTGCTTCCCACGACCTCGGTCAGCCGGTACACGTGATTGCTCATGTCCCCACTCAACCAGACCGGCGCGGGCCTGTCGCTCGATCCGTGGCTGGCAGGTGATCGATATTGTTCCTGGACGTGGGCAGATTCGCGAAGGTCGCCGTGTGGCTTGTTGTCATCGTCGTGGTGCTCGGCGCGCTGACCTGGGGCGGTGTCGTGGTCTACCGGCATCGGGTCTACGGCACGGTGTACAGCGAGTCGCAGACCAGCGTCACGGTCGGCAAGGGCGACCGGTTCTCCCTCGCGGTGCCCGACCGCGGCGCCTCGGTCGGCGACTTCTGGACCGCGCAGGTCGCCCCGGACGGTCTGCTCGGCGACCAGGGCAAACGCACCCGGCACAAGGCGCTGCTCGACCGGGTGCGCGATCCGCTGCTCGGCGGCGGGCAGGGCACAACCTTCTTCACGTACGACGCGACCGCCACCGGCACGGCGAAGGTCACCCTGTCCAACTGCTTCCAGGGCTGCAGCAGCCCGGCATCCCAGGCAGCCTCGCGCAGCGTGACCTGGACGATCACCGTGACGTGAGCCGGCGCGCCTCGATGATCGTGGCCACCCCGTCCAGCCACCGGGCAAGCCGCTCATCGACCTGCGGAAGACCCCCGACCGGCGCAACACCGCCGGCCTGCGGAAGTCCCCCGAGCTGCTGCAGCCAGGGCCGCACCAGCTCGGTCTGCTCGGGCGTGGGCAGCGGCTCGGCCAGCTCCGCCGCGTACGCGACCCCGCCCCGGCGCACGATCTCGGCCAGGAAGGTGAGCGAGCGCGGGATCACGCCGGCCCGGTCCGCCTGCAGCGCGGCCGGCACCAGCGCCTCGGTGAACCGGCCCCCGGCCAGCAGCGCCGCCACGTCGAAGCCGATCGCCTCGTCATCCGTACGGATGTGCATCACTTCACCCCCTGCGGCAGGCGCACCGACACCGGCGTGCCGGGCAGGCCTGGGGTGCCCTCGGCGATGTCCCCACGGCCGAACGAATCCTCGCTGACCCAGTAGGTGTAACCCCACGGGTTGTAGATCTCGAGCTGGTCGCCGGCATGCCCGATGATCATCATCTGGTGGCCCTCGCCGCCGCCTCGCGTCGAGATCGGCACCGGGTAGCCGTCGTCGACCGCCTTCTCGATCTGCGGAATCGTGCCGGACCGGGCGTCCGCGTCGGCCATGTCGACGTTCGCGTACGACGCGCCGGTGTGCGCGCCGATCTGCTCGTTCGCGATCGTGGTCGACTGGTCGTCGCTCATCCCGTCGATGCCCACCAGCGGCAGCTTGTCCATCCAGTCGCGGCCGTTGTCGTACACCGAGGTCTGCTCGGCGAGCAGCCGTTTCGCGAACGCGTCGCCGTTGTCGAAGGCCGGGTCGCCGGGGTGGCCGCCGGTGGTCAGCTCCAGCGCGTACAGCGGGTCGACCGCCGCGCGGGCGGCCACCGTCGACGAGGCCACGCAGGTCGGGTGCGGGCCCTGCGTCCAGTCCTGGCCCTCGAAGTTGTTCGGCTGGTGGTTGTACCAGACGCCCCGGCCGGAGGAGTCCATGGCCAGCGGGTTCAGGTGCTGGGCCAGCCAGGCCGGGTCGTCGCCGTGCGCTGCGATCATCGAGTCGAACCTGGTCACGTCGTCGAGCGAGTACCCGGCGGCCAGCGCCTTCAGCAGGTACGCGCGCTGCTCCGGCGAGGCCGCGCCGGCCAGCAGGCTCATCATCGCCTGCCGGTCGGCGTCGCCGAGCCCGCTCAGCGCCGCGGCCGCACGATCCTCCTCGGCCGGGGTGAGGATGCCGTTGTCGGCGGTGGCAACGCTGTTGCCCGCCTCGGCCAGCACCACGTCGTCGAGCGCGCTCATCGGCGAGCCCCGCAGCCGCCGGGCGCGCAGGCCGGCCGCCTGGTCGCCGAGGAGCGAGGCGAGCTGCCGCCCGGCGTCCCGCACGCCCTCGTGCGTGCCGACCCGCCCGTCGATCGCCTGCATGGCGACGGCGTGCAGCTCGGCCATCCGCCGGCTGTCGTACTCGGACAGGTCCGGCAGGAAGCCCCAGGCCGTCATCTTCCCGGCCTGGCCGGCGACGTCGTTCAGCTGGTCGATGCACTCGGCGTCGGCCGGTCTCGCCCGCTCCAGGCACTCGGCGTAGCGCCGGAGGTGGTCGGGCATCTGCTCCATCGGCGCGGTCAGGTGGTGGATGTCGGTGAACAGCGCGGTCACCGCCTGGGCGGCCGCGACGTGCGTGTCACCGACCCAGCTCTCGCCGACGTTCATCCGCAGGACGTCCTGGACGGCATGCCACGCCTGCATCGCGATCTCGTGCGTCTTGCCGACGTTCGCCGCGATGTCGTGGACCGTGCCGGAGTCGCCGCCGAAGCCGCCGACCGCCGCGCCCGCGGCACAGCCGGCGGCCAGCTCGTCGGTGCCCCACATCCCGTACGCGGCGTGGATGTTCTTCTGCTCGTGCCGCAGCCGCTCGATGTTGTCGTCGCTCACGGCTGCCCCGCGACCCGCCGAGCCGACCGCCGGTCCGAGGCGTCGTAGTCGTTCGCGGTCTGCTCGAGGGCGTCGGCCAGTTGGCGGGCGGCCTCCTCCAGGATGCGGAGCTCCTGCTCCATCGCCGAGGCGTACGCGCGATACGCGGCGGCCGTCGTGTACGTGTCGAAGGCCTGCTCGACGCCGTACCGCTTCTCGGGCACCTGGATCTGCAGCGCGGCCTTGCGAAGCTGCTCGGCGGCCCGGTCCCGCAGTTGCCGCGCCGCCGCCCGCAACTCGTCCGATCTGACCTGCACCGTCATCCATGCCCCCCGTCGACGTAGTGCCCAGGATCGTAGCGTTGCCGGTCCCGTCACAGCGGCGACGGCTTCCTAGGAGGCTAGGCAATTCACCTCGCCCCGGTGGCCCGCCCCGGTGGCCCGCCCCGGTGGCCCGCCCCGGTGGCCCGCCCCGGCGCCTCGCCCCCGGCGGGCGAGGTGTCACGAGGCTCACGGCCCGATCCCGCTGCCATCGGGCAAATCGGTCTGATATCCACAGTGGTATGGAACTAGGGGTCGCACTGCCGACATCGGGGGCGCTTGCGTCCGTAGCCAACATCAAGCGGGTCGCCCAGGAGGCCGAGCGCCTCGAGTACGCCGCCCTCTGGACATACGAGCGCCTCCTGCGCCCGCTCGCCAAGATCCTGCCCGGCCCGGACGGCGAGCTCCAGCGCCTCCCGGCCGACTACCGCGAGACGTACGAGCCGCTCGAGACCCTCTCCTTCGTCGCCGCCCTCACCGAGCGGATCCGGCTGGGCACCAGCATCGTCGACGCGCTGTTCCACGCTCCGGTCGTGCTCGCCCGGCGGTTCGCGACGCTCGACCAGCTCAGCGGCGGCCGGGTGATCGCCGGGATCGGGCAGGGCTGGATGCCGCAGGAGTTCGCCACCGTGAACGTGCCGCTCAAGCGCCGCGGCGCCGGCTTCGACGAGCACGTGGCCGCGATGCGGGCCTGCTGGGGGCCCGACCCGGTCGAGTACCACGGGCGGTTCTACGAGATCGAGGCATCCGAGCTGAACCCCAAACCGGTCCAGAGCCACGTGCCGATCATCGTGGGCACCAACGGTGAGCCCGGCATCCGGCGCGCCGCGCGCATCGCCGACGGGATCAACCCCAATGCTTTCTCGTACGAGCAGGTGGCCGCCGCCGTCGACACGTTCCGGACGGCCGCCGCCGAGCTGGGCCGGGACGCCGCGTCGTTGCCGGTCATCGTCCGCGCGAACGTGCCGATCGTCGGCAACGCGCTCGGCGAGGGCCGGCCGCTGCTGGGCGGCTCCCCCGGCGAGATCGCCGACGACCTGAAGCGGCTCGGCGAGGCCGGCGTCGACCACGTGCTGTTCTACAACACCGCCCCGGACGGCATCGACAGTCACCTGCGCCTGATGGCCGACCTCCGAAGCCGGGTCGGGTAAGGAAAACCCTACGGCGGCCCGACCAGGGTCAGCACCGACTCGAGCGGGTCGAAGCCCTCCGGGAGCCCGGGCGTCCGCCACGACCCGGCGGGCGCCGACGGCGGCAGCCACTCCGGGCGGAAGATGCCGATCGCCAGGTCCAGGTCGTCCAGGTGTTTGCGCAGCTCCTCGCCGATCGGGGTGCGCAGGTGCTCGGCCCACAGCCGTACCCGCAGATCGCGCACCTCGTCGCCGAGGGTGACCAGCGCCGCGGTCAGCTCGGTGTCCACGCCGACCATCGAGCGGCTGAAGAAGTTGGCCGAGCCGACGGCGGCGAACTGGTCGTCCACGATCACGATCTTGGTGTGCACGGTGAGGTGCTCGACCCGCCAGAGGCCGACGTTGCGGCGCAGGTGCTGCGGCAGCGGGTCGATGATCTTCCGCTGGAGGTCGGCGTTCACGGTGCCGTTGATCAGCGGCGAGGACTCGGCCGGGTCGCGGGAGCCGGAGCCGACCAGGATCACCTTCACCCCGCGGGCGGCCGCCGCGCGCAGGTGCGGGTACAGCTCGAAGCGGTGGTCGCCGCCGGGGTACTCGCGGAAGTACTGGTCCTCGATGTACACGTAGCGGCGGGCGGCGTTGATCGCCTGCACCAGGGTCAGATAGATCTCCTGTACGCCGCCCGGCGCCACGTCGCTGTAGTGCCGCCGCTCCCAGGGCAGCAGCGAGTCGATGTACCACGGCCCGACCGACCGCAGGATCTGGCAGGCCGAGCCGGTCGCCGGCTGCGCGGTCTGCGGCGGGGGCGAGGGGATCTCGCCGGGCATGTCGCCGGGGTTGAGCAGCGGCAGGCCCTTGACGGTCGGCCAGAAGTACCGCTTGCGGGGCAGGTTGATCACGCCGGTCCAGCGCATCCGCAGCACCCGCCAGACGTCGGCGGCGGCCGGACCCTTGATGATCGCGCCGGCGTCGTGCCAGCCCCAGCGGCCGCCCTTCACGGTCAGCCGGCGGTGCGGCGTCTCGTCGACGCGGTTGGCGGCGTAGTCGAGGCCGCCGACGCAGGCGGTGATCTCGGTGCCGCGCCGGATCAGGGTGACCTTCTGGTGGTTGGAGCCGATGCCGGAGCCGGACCAGTCGAGCGCCACCCGGTTGTGCAGCGGCGGCCGCGCGCTGCGCCGGTCGCAGTCCCGGCGCCAGTGTCGCAGCCGGTGCGCCGAGGTGACGTTCTGATGAAACGGGCCGATCGTCGGGCGCGCGATGCTGCTGCTCACCACGGCGCCGGCCAGGATCACCCGGACGTCCACCCCGTCGCACGCGAGCCCGGTCAGCAGCGCGCCGAGCGGCTCATAGCCGGGCTGCCCCGCGGTCCGCCCGCTCAGGTCCATGTCCGGTTCCAGCTGCAGACCGCAGATGTACGCCGCGTCGCCCGGCCGCAGCGAGGTGAGCAGCTCGCGCATCCGCCGCATCCAGTGCCGGCCGTCGACGACGAACTCCACCGACGAGTTCTCGCGATGCGACGCGACCGCCGGCGACAGGTACCGAGCCACCAGATCGTCAAGATCTTCGAGCGAGGCCATGCTCGGACTCTATCGCCGGTCGGCGGCGCGACGGTCAGTCGAGACCGCTGATCGCGGCGACCTCGGCCGGGGTCAGCTCCAGCTCGGCGGCGGCGACGTTCTCCTCCAGGTGTGCGACCGAGCCGGTGCCCGGGATCGGCAGGATCGACGGCGAGCGGGCCAGGAGCCAGGCCAGGACGATCTGGTACGCCGTGACGCCACGCTTCTCGGCGGCCTGCTGCACGGCCGGGTTGCCCTCCAGGTTGGAGATCGGCGCCCACGGCAGGAACACGATCCGCTCCTGCTCGCACAGGTCGACCAGCGACTCGGAGTTGCGGTCGTCCACGTTGTAGCGGTTCTGGATCGACACGATCGGTGTGAGTCGCTGGGCGACCCGCAGCTGCTCCTCGGTCACGTTGGAGAGGCCGATGTGCCGGATCTTGCCCTGCTCCTTCGCCTCGACCAGCGCGCCGATCGAGTCCTCGAACGGCACCTTCGGGTCGGGCCGGTGGAACTGGTAGAGCGGGATCTGCTCCAGCCTGAGCTTGCGCAGGCTGCCGTCGAGCACCTCGCGCAGGTGCTCGGGCCGGCCGTCCGCCGGCCACGGGCCCGGTCCGGGCCGCAGCAGGCCGCCCTTGGTGGCGATGACCAGGTCGTCCGGGTACGGGTGGAGCGCCTCGGCGATCAGGATCTCGCTGACGTCCGGCCCGTACGAGTCGGCGGTGTCGATGAAGTTCACCCCGAGCTCGACCGCCCGGCGCAGGACCCGCTTGGCCTCCTCACGGTCCTTGGGCTCGCCCAGGATGTACTCCCCGGTGATCCGCATCGCGCCGAACCCGAGGCGGTTGACGGTGAGATCACCCCCGACGTCGATGGTGCCCGCGGCGGCCGCTTGTGGTGTGCTCAACGTTCCGGCTCCTCTGCTTCGCCAATCTCTGCACTCACCCCGAACCTACGCCCGCGTACAGGCGCCGGGCGGTGACCCCGAGCACCATCGGGGCGACATCGGCCGGGAGGAGGCCGGCCACCGCGCGGGCGTTGACGTCGACGCCCGGCACGCCCGGCCAGTCGGTGCCGAAGATCCAGCGGCGGGCCAGCCGGGAGAGGTCGAAGCGGGCGTAGTACTCGGGCAGGCGTTTCGGCGGCAGCCCGGACAGTTCGATCCAGACGGTGTCGTAGGTGAGCGCGAGGAAGGCGACCGCGTCGTACCACCAGCCGCGGCCGCCGTGCGCCAGGATCACGTTCAGCCCGGGGAAGGTGCGGATCACCGGCAGCAGGAACCGCGGGTCGGCGTTCTCGTTGGCCGAGCCGGGAAACGTGCTGGTCCCGCAGTGCACCACCAGCGGCGCCCGGCGCTCCTCCAGCACCTGGTACGCCGGGTAGAGGGCGGGGTCGTCGCAGCGGAAACCGCCGTGCACCGGGTGCAGCTTGAGCCCGGCCGCGCCCAGGTCGAGCTGGCGGCGCAGCTCGTCCGCGATCGGATGATGCAGGTGCGGGTTCACGTTGCCCATCGGCCGGAACCGCACGGGGTTGTGCGAGACGATCGGCAGCAGGTCGTCAAAGCTCTGGATCCCGGTCGCCTTGGGGCTGTATTCGCAGAACAGCACCGCATGGTCCACGCCCTGCGCCGCGAACAGCTCGTCGAGCCGGGCCGGCCGCGGCACACCGCCGGCATCCCAGACGTCCGAAAGCAGCCCGGCAGGGCCGAACCGGCGCGCCCAGTCGAGCCAGGCCGGCTTGACCGTGCCCAGCACCGGGACGTGCACGTGCGCGTCGACCAGCGTCATCCCGTCGATCACGAGGCGAGCCCCGCGACCAGCTCGCGCACCCGGTACCGCTGCATCTTGCCGGTCGCCGTCTTCGGCAGCTCGCCGACGAAGACGACCTGCCGCGGCCGTTTGAACGCCGCGAGGCCGTCGCGGCACCAGCGGATCAGCTCGTCCTCGGTCACCGCGTCGCGGGCCACGACCGCGGCGACCGGCTTGTCGATGCCGTCGGCGTCGGGCAGCCCGACCACGGCCGCCTCGGCGACCGCGGGATGCTCCAGCAGCCGGGCCTCGACCTCGGCCGGCGAGACCCAGATGCCGCCCGCCTTGAGCAGGTCGTTGCTGCGGCCCAGGCAGGTGTAGTGGCCGGTCGGCGTGCGCAGGTAGGTGTCGCCGGTGCTCAGCCACTCCCCGGCGAACACGGTGCGGCTCGCGGCGACGCGGCGCCAGTAGCCGAGCGCGATGGACTCGCCGCGGACGTACAGCGAGCCGGGTTCGCCGTCGGCGACCGGGTTGCCGTCGAGGTCGCGCAGCTCGATGGCGTAGCCCGGCACCGCGACGCCGGTGGTGCCGGGCCGGATGTCGCCGGGCCGGTTGGACATGAAGATGTGCAGCGCCTCGGTGGAGCCGATGCCGTCGATGATGTCGACGCCGAACCGGTCGGTGAACCGCCGCAGCAGCGCGGCGGGCAGCGGCTCGCCGGCGGAGACGCCGAGTCGCACCGAGTCGAAGGCGTCCTTGGGCAGGTCGCTGTTGGCAGGGCCGCGTAGAAGGTGGGCACGGCGAAGAACAGGCTGGGCCGCCGGGCGTCGAGCACCTCGCCGACCAGCGCCGGGGTGGGCCGCCGGGGTTCGAGCACCACGCTCGCGCCGACCGCGAGCGGGAAGAACATCGAGTTGCCGATGCCGTAGGCGAAGAACAGCTTCGCCACCGAGAAGCACGAGTCGTCCGGGCCGATTCCCAAAACCCTGCTCGCGTACGTCCGGCAGACGTGCCGGATGTTGGCGTGCCGGTGCATCGCGCCCTTGGGCTTGCCGGTGGTGCCCGACGTGTAGAGCCACAGGGCCCAGTCGTCCTCGCCGGTACCGGCCGGCTCGCGCAGGGCGGCCGGTTGCTGCCGCCCGAGCTCGGTCAGCTCGTCCCAGGTCCGGCTGGTGACACCGTCGCCGGCCAGCGGCGCCGGGCCGTCGCAGACGAGATGACGCAGCTCCGGTGCGGCCGCCGCGGCCCGCTCGGCCTGCGCCCGGAACGCCTCGCCGGCGACCAGCACGGCGGCGCCCGAGTCGGCCACGATCTCGCCCAGCTCGGCCGGCCCGAGCATCGTGTTGATCGGCACGGCGACGAACCCGGCCGTGAACGCGCCGAGGATACCGGCGAACATCGGGAGGTCGTCGCCGGCGAGGAAGACGATGCGGTCGTCGCGGCGCAACCCGAGCGCCCGGAACGCCGCCGCCGCAATCTCGACCTCCTCGGTCAGCTCGG
Organism: Actinoplanes sp. KI2; assembly: GCF_025630775.1. Classification (GTDB taxonomy): domain Bacteria; phylum Actinomycetota; class Actinomycetes; order Mycobacteriales; family Micromonosporaceae; genus Actinoplanes. Next base: position 29,338 of record NZ_JAOSZE010000029.1, on the reverse strand, counting down.
CGTAGGTCAGCGTCCGCGGGGCCCGGACGGCGATCCGGTCGCCGTCGCCGTTGTCGACGTGCCGGCGGGTCAGCCACCCGCCGGCATTGAACTGCGCACCGCCCATGTCACACCCGCTTCCGGTCGTAGTCGCCGGTCCGGCCGGTGCCGTAGCGGCGTAGCGCACCGTCCGGCCCGGACGCGTTCGGCCGTACGAAGATCCAGTTCTGCCACGCGGCGAGCCGCCCGAAGATCTTGGTCTCCACCGTCTCCGGGCCGGCGAACCGGTGGTTGGCCTCCATCCCGGTCAGCGCGTCCGGCGAGAGCGAGGCGCGTTCCTCCAGCGCCAGCCGCAGCTCCTCGGCGAAGTCGAGGTCGTCGAGCGCGAGGGTGACCAGGCCCAGCTGGTCGGCGTCCTTCGCCTCGAGCGGCTCGCCGGCGTGCCCGAGGGCGGCGGCGAGCCGGTCGTCGTGGCCCCAGAACCGGGAGGCGAGCCGGCTCAGCCCGTTGCCCATCGGGAACAGGCCGTCGTTCGACCGGGTGAGCCGGATCGTGGCCGGGGCGGCCTCCGGGTCGGCGTCCTCGTAGACGCCGTCGAGCATGTACTGCCGGTCGGCGGCCAGGGCGAGCTCGAGCAGCAGGCCGGCGAAGGCGGTGCCGGGGTCGATGACGGCGATGAGGCTGCGGCTGGTCACGTCGAGCCGCTTGAGGGTCCGCTTGTAGAAGTGGACGACCTCGTTGACGAACCAGTCCGCCCGCAGCGCGCGCAGTTGCTCGTCGTACGCGAGGACCACCTCGGGGTCGCCGGTCGCCCGGATCACCCAGGTGCCCAGCTCGGGCTCGTTGGTGCGCAGGTGCAGGATCAGGTCGTCGAGCGCGCGGGTCAGGGCGAGCGGCCAGTAGCCGGGGCCCTGCTCGACCGGGTCGGCCGGCGGTGCCGCGGACGGGGCCTCGATCGTGATGTCGACCTGTCGCCGGTCGCGGTCGATCGCGGCCGACACGTACGGGTAAATGATGGTGTTGCCTTGGCGAGTGCGCTCGAGCGGGGTCAATGGCACGCCGGTCCGCGCTCGCGGCCGGGACGACGCCTCGGCCGCGAGCGAGGCGCGGCGGCGGATCTCCCGGTCCCAGGCGGTGCGCGGGACGGTGGCGTCGACCAGGCCCCACTCGACGGCGGTGGCGCCGCGGAAGCCCTCGGCCTTGGTGGCGAACAGGTCGGCGCGGTCCTTGCGCACGTGCCGCTTGTCGACCACCCGGGTCAGCCCGCCGGTGCCGGGCAGCACGCCCAGCAGCGGCACCTCGGGCAGCGAGACGGTGGACGCGCCGTCGTCGACCAGCACGATCTGGTCGCAGGCCAGGGCGATCTCGTAGCCGCCGCCGGCCGCCGTGCCGTTGAGCGCGGCGATCCACGTCTGGCCGGAGTGCTCGGTCGCGTCCTCGATGCCGTTGCGGGTCTCGTTGGTGAACTTGCAGAAGTTCACCTTCCAGGCGTGCGACGATGCGGCCAGCATCCGGATGTTGGCGCCCGCGCAGAACATCCGCTCCAGGCCGCCGGTGACCACGACGGCCCGCACCTCGGGGTGCTCGAACCGCAGCCGCTGCGCGATGTCGTACAGCTCGATGTCGACGCCGAGGTCGTAGCTGTTCATCTTCAGCTCGTAGCCGGGCACCAGCCCGCCCTGCTCGTCGACCGCGAGGGTCACGGTGGCGACCGGCCCGTCGTAGGAGACACGCCAGTGCCGGTACCGGTCCGGGCCGGTGGCGAAGTCCACAGTCGTACCCACCCCGCAATAGTCGACGTACCTCATTGGTATCGTCAAGCAGTTGTAGAACGTCTTCGTTCCGGGAGGGGCCCATTGCCCGAGCAGGCCGCCGCGCCGTCCCTGCTGCTGACCGTGCTGGGCGAGTTCGTGCACCCGCGCGGCGGCCAGGTCTGGACCGGCACCCTCGTCGAGGCGCTGGGCGCGCTCGGCATCGAGCCCAAGTCGGCCCGGCAGGCGCTGGCCCGGACCGCCGCCGACGGGCTGCTGACGTCCGAGCGGCAGGGTCGCCGGGTGCGGTGGGCCCTCACCGCCGACGGCGCGCGGCTGCTGGAGGAGGGCACGCAGCGCATCTACGGGTTCATGCGCGAGCCGCACCGGTGGGACGGGCGGTGGCTGGTGCTGACCGTGGGCGTGCCGGAGAGCCGGCGCCAGCTGCGGCACCGGCTGCGCACGAAGCTGACCTGGGCCGGGCTCGGCTCCCCCGCGCCCGGCGTGTGGGTGGTGCCGGACGCGTCGAAACAGGCCGCGGTCCGCGAGGTGGTCGCCGAGCTCGGGCTCGACGACCGGGCGTTCGCCTGGATCGGTCACTCGGCCACGATCGGCGACCCGGCCAAGGTGATCCGGGCCGCCTGGGACCTGGACGACGTCGAGAAGCGGTATCAGGAGTTCGTGGACCGCTTCCAGGCGTTGACCGCGGAGACCGACCGGGAGGCGTTCGTGCGGCAGGTGCTGCTGATCCAGGAGTGGCGCCGGTTCCCGTTCCGCGACCCGGACCTGCCGGCCGAGCTGCTCGACCACGACTGGCCCGGTCCGGCCGCGGCCGCGGTCTTCCACGACCGGCGCAACCGCTGGCACCGCCGGGCGCAGGCCGAGTGGGAGCGGATGGACGCCGCAGCGGCGGCGCGCACCTAGGGCCTGTCCTGCCGGTCACGCGGGAGCGAGGCGAGGTCCAGGTGGTGGCTGGCGTCGGCCGCGAAGCGGTCGCATCCCGGTGTTGGATGTGGCCGCTTCGCGGACGCCGTCAGGCGCCGCCTGGGCCACGCCGCAGCCCCTCGTGACCGGCAGGACAGGCCCTACACGAGGCCTTCTTCCAGCAGGTGCACGTAGTCGAACTCGACCGGCTGGTCGTTGATGCCGGTCCGGGGCGGGGCGATCCAGCCGGCGAACCTGCCGTACTCGTACTCGGGCACCATCAGCGAGGCGACCGCGGCCCGATCGGCGTCGCCGGGCAGCCAGCCGTCCACCCGCGCGTGCCAGGCCTCGTCGTCGAGCACCTCACCGGCCGGCGACACGTGGTGGCCCGCGTAGGCGCCGACCTTCCGGTTGAACCCCTCGTGCGGCAGGATCAGCCGCTCGGTCACGCCGGCCGCCTCGAGCACCTGGTTCCACCGCTTGACGCCGGCGGCGCAGTCCGCGGCGTACTCGTCGCGCAGGTCGAGGTTGAGGGCGCTGAGCAGCGGGACGGTGCGGGTGCGCAGCTCGCCGCCGTCCACGTAGGTCATCTGCCGGGTGGCGTCGATCAGCACGTGGTCGTCCTTGCGGCGGGTCTCCATCCAGCGGCCCTTGAGCCCGGCGCTGTAGTAGTTGCCGGCGTTGGTCGACTGCTCCGAGCCGAACAGGTCCATCGACACCGAGTACTGGAAGTTCAGGTACTTCTGGATGATGTCGAGCGGGATCCCCCCGTACGCAAGGATGTCTTTGGTCCGGTGTGCGGCCATCAGCTGCGCGGTGCGCTCCACCGTCCGCTGCACGCCGGTGACGCCGACGAACATGTGGTGCGCCTCTTCCTTGAGCATGAACTGGCAGGTGCGGGCGAGGGGGTCGAACGCCGACTCCTTCAGCGTGCCCAGCTGGTACTTCCCGTCCCGGTCGGTGAAGTAGGTGAACATGAAGAACTGCAGCCAGTCGGTGGTGGCCTCGTTGAAGGCGCCGAGGATCCGGGGCGCGTCGAGGTCGCCGGAGTTGCGCTTGAGCAGCTGCTCGGCCTCCTCGCGGCCCTCCCGGCCGAAGTACGCGTGCAGCAGGTAGACCATCGCCCACAGGTGCCGGCCCTCCTCGACGTTGACCTGGAACAGGTTGCGCAGGTCGTAGATGCTCGGCGCGGTGTTGCCCAGGACCCGCTGCTGCTCGACCGAGGCGGGCTCGGTGTCGCCCTGCACGACGATCAGCCGCAGCAGCGCGGCGCGGTGCTCGCCGGGCACCTCCTGCCAGGCCGGCTCGCCCTTGTGCTTGCCGAAGGTGACCACCCGGTCGGGGTCGCGCTCGGCCAGGAAGATGCCCCACCGGTACTGCTCCATCGGCACGTGCGCGAAGTGCGCCCAGCCGTCGCGGCCGACCGCGATCGCCGTCCGCAGATAGACGTCCTTGGTGGGCAGGGCCGGGCCGAGCTGCTTCCACCAGTCCAGGAACTTCGGCTGCCAGCCTTCCAGGGCCCGCTGCAGCCGCCGGTCACCGGCGAGGTCGACGTTGTTCGGGATCCGCTCGGAGTAGTCGATCCTGCTCAGCGGGCCGGTCGGGGCCGGCGCCGGGCCGGTGCGCTCGTCCGTGCTCATGGCTGCTCTCCCGTCCTCCGGAGTCCAGCAAATACTACAGCGGTGTGGAGATACGGCAATGCTCTGTAGACTGTCCGCGCGGCTCATCCGCCGCGCATGATCCCCCGCCCGGTGAGCCCGCCGACAATCGAGGCGTGGCGATCGCCGACCGGGCCAAGGGCTGGCTGCGGGGAGTCGCGCCCGACCGGCACACCGTCCGCAAGGACCTGGTGGTCGGCCTGTCGGGCGCGATCAGCGGCGTGCCCGACGGGATGGCGGCGAGCGTGCTGGCCGGCGTGAACCCGGTGTACGGGCTCTACGCCGGCGTCTTCGGCACGATCGGCGGCGGTCTCACGGCCGGCACCCGGCTCATGGTCATCTCGGCGACCAGCGCCGCGGCGGTCGCCGCCGGCTCGGCGCTGGCCGGTGTCCCGGCCGCGGATCGCCCATCGGCGCTGTTCCTGATGACCGTGCTGGCCGGGGTGCTGATGGTGCTGGCCGGGCTGGCCCGGCTCGGCCGCTACCTCCGGTTCGTGCCGCACTCCGTCATGATCGGATTCCTCTGCGGGGTGGCGGTCAACATCGTCCTCGGCCAGCTCCCGGATCTCGCGGGCGCCACCGCGAGCGGCCCGTTCGCCCTGGCCAAGGCGTGGGACCTGCTGCTGCACCCGGGCCGGGTGAACGGCGGCGCGCTGGTGGCCGGGCTGTCCGCCATCGCGGTGCTGGTGGCGTTCGCGAACACCCGGTTCGCGGCGTACTCGACGCTGGTCGCACTGATCGTGCCCAGCGTCGTCGTGGCCGTGGTCAACGCCGAATCCATCCCGGTGGCCGGCGACGCCGGCGGCATCCCGAGCGGCCTGCCGGCGCCGGCCCTGCCGCACCTGTCCGACTTCTCCCCCGGCCTGCTCGCCGGGGCGTTCGCGGTCGCGGCCGTCGTCCTGGTGCAGGGCGCCGGGGTCAGCGAGTCGGCGCCCAACCCGGACAAGACCCGAACCGACCCGAACCGCGACTTCCTGGCCCAGGGAGTCGGCAACCTGCTCGCCGGGGTGTTCCGCGGTCAGCCGGTCGGCGGCTCGGTCGGCCGTACCGCGTTGAACGTCTCGTCCGGCGCCGCGGACCGCTGGGCCGCCATCTTCTCCGGCCTGTGGATGGCCGCGCTGCTCCTGCTCTTCTCCAGGCTGGTCGGCGCGGTGGTGCTGTCGACCCTGGCCGCGGTGCTCATCGTCGCCGGGGTCCGGTCGTTCCGGGCCGCCGACGTACGGGCGATCCTGCGCACCGGCGCCATCTCGCGGATCGCGGTGGTGGTGACCTTCCTGGCCACGCTGTTCCTGCCGGTGGCCGCCGCGGTCGGGATCGGCGTGGTCCTGTCGCTGCTCATGCAGCTCAACCGGGAGGCGGGAGACCTGCGGGTGGTACGGCTGATCCCGCGCGACGACGGCGCCTTCGTCGAGCAGCCCGCGCCGGGTCGGCTGGAGTCACGCCAGGTCGTGCTGCTGGACGTGTACGGCAGCCTGTTCTACGCCGGCGCCCGCACCCTGCAGATCCGGCTGCCCGATCCGGCGGGCGCCGAGCGGCCGGTCGTGGTCCTGCGGCTGCGGGGACGGGCCATGCTCGGCTCGACGGCCTTCGCGGTCCTGGCCGACTACGCCGCCCGGCTGGCCGACGCGGGAGGCCGGCTCTACCTCACCGGCGTCGACCCGAAGGTGCTGCGTCAGCTGCACCGCAACCGGGCGGTCGACAAGGTCGACGGCGTCCAGATCTTCGAGGCGAGCGACGTGGTCGGTGAGTCGAGTCTCGAGGGTTACCACGCCGCGCAACGATGGCTGGCGACCCCCGGCTGACCTGGCCTCACTTGCAGGCGGACAACCCGTTGAGCACGCCGTTGCGGTAGGCGGCGATGCGATCGAAACCGGACGCCCCGGATCCGCTGGTGCCCCGGCCGAAGGCCAGCAGCGCGGCGACGGCCTCGTCGAGATCGCCCGGCGAGAGCTTGGTGGTCTCGGTCCGCGGATCACGGTGGAGGAGGTCGTTCGTCCAGGAGCCGTTCAGGCAGTCGACCGCGAGCTGACCGGCGCTGCCCTGCGTCGACTGGCCGCGGCGGTGCTGGACGGCCCGCGCGTACAGGTCGCCGATGACCAGCCCGACGGCATTGTCACCGAACGCCTCGTACAGCGCCTGCAGCCGCTGGTCGTCGTAGGCGATGAAGTCGCCGGTCGGGCAGTAGAACGCGGCGCCGTCGGCGATCGTGTCCGGGTCCGGGCAGGCCGGCGCCGAGCCCGAATCGAACGGCCGCACCGTCAGCGGCTTCCACTGCCGGCCGGTCAGCTGCGGATACGCCTTGGCCCAGTACGCCTCCGCGTCCTTGACGAGGGTGTCGACCGCCTGGTCGTACGGCAGGTTGCCGCCGCTCTCGGCGTCCCGCTCCTCGGTGAACGGAACCTCGGTGATCGGCAGGTTCCCCTCGTTGTAGCCGGCGCACTTGGTGGCGCCGTTCTCCACACCGTCCTGCAGCGCCCGGATCCGGTCGAAGGCGTTGCCGTGTGCCCCCTCGTTCGCCTTGGAGGTGCCCGGCTGGTCCCGCAGCTGCAGCAGGCCGGCGAGCGCGCTGTCGATCTGCGCCGGGGTGATGCCGGTGAACGAGCCGGAGTGGCCGGCCTTCGCGTCGCCGAGCCAGGCACCGGCGTAGCAGTCGGCCTGCTGCTCGAGAACCACCGTGGGCTGATCGGTCATGCCCAGCCGGTACTGCACGGCGTGCCCGTACTCGTGGGCGAAGACCAGCACGACGAGCAGCCGGCCGAACTTGCTCTGCAGCTGCGGGATCAGCTGCTCGGCGTCCCAGGCGATGAAGTCGCCGTCCGGGCAGTAGAACGCGTTGGGCTGATAGACGCCCTCCTCGCCGCCGCAGGCCGGTGGCGGGGAGCTCTGCGTGTACGGGTGGTAGCCGCCCTGGATCGGCTGGAACGGCTTGCCGCCGCTGATCGTGGGGTAGGTGGCGGTCCAGTACCGCTCGACGTCCTTGAGCGCGAGCTGGACGACCTGCGCCGGCGAGAGGGACGCCGACGGGCCGGACGTGCCGGACGGCGAGCCATGGCCGCCACCACTGCACCCGGCGAGGACGCTCAGCACGACCGCTCCGGCGGCCAGCAAGCGCGTGGCACGGTGCCCGGTCATCCGCTCACACTTTCAGCCCCGCACGGCGGCTTCTTCATCCCGTGGAGATGAGCCGATCGGCAGTCTGCGGAGCGGGGACGCGTCTGCGGCGGGACACGGCCACGCCCGCCAGGCACAGGGCGCCGCCGGCCAGGGTGAGCCAGCCGGGCACCTCGCCGAGAATGAGCCAGGACATCAGCACAACCAGGGCCGGGACCAGGTACGTGGTGGCGCCGAGCTTGCCGGCAGTGGTGCGGGCCAGCGCGTACGCCCAGGTGGTGAACGCGATCGCGGTCGGGCCGACGCCCAGGTAGAGCATGTTCAGGGTGGCCGACAGCGGCGCCTCGGCGGCCTCGTGCGCGAGCAGGCCGGCGAACGGCAGCAGGGCGATCGCAGCGACCAGCGCCGAGAAGGTGGTGATCTGCAGGGCGCTGCCGTACCTCAGCGCCGGCTTCTGCGCGACAACCCCGATCGCGTACGTGATGGCCGCGAGCACACACAGCAGCACCCCGCCCAGCGACGACCGCCCGCCGCCGGACATGGACAGCCCGACGACCGCCGTGCCGGCGAAGGACACGGCGATGCCGAGCCACAGCGAGCGGGGCGCCGCCTCGTGCAGCACCCAGGTGCTGAGCAGGGCGATCAGGATCGGTCCGACGTTCACGATCAGGGCGGCGGTGCCGGCGTCGACCAGCCGCTCGCCCCAGTTGAGGAAGACCATGTAGCCGCCGAACCAGAGCAGGCCGGAGATGAGGATGCCCGGCCACGCCCGGCGGTCGGGCCAGCCGACCCGGCGCACCAGGGCGAACGCCCCCAGCAGCACCGCCGCGGTGGCAAGCCGCCCGAAGGCGAGCGCACCCGGCGAGTAGAAGGCGCCGGCGCTGCGGATGGCCACGAACGCGGACGCCCAGAACAGCACGGTCACCCCGGCGGCGGCCAGCGCGCCGGCACTCTGTCGCTCACTCACGGTTCGAACCTAGGAGCACCACCGTTCGGCGGCCACCGAAATAACGTCCGGCCGCGGGCACCACGGGTCAGCGCAGCACGAGCAGATCGAGGGCGTCGACCACCGGCCCGGTCGCGGATTCGGCAGCCTGGCGCATGCGGCGCAGGCCGGCCGCGTACGCGTCATCGTCGATCAACTGCAGCGGGGTGTGCGCCTCGCGCCGCAGGCCGGCGACCGCGTCCCGCAGGGACGACGCGGTCACCTGCGGGACCGGTGCCAAGGCCACGGTGGCGAACCCCGCGGCCGCGAACGCGCCCTCGACGTCCGCGACGCTCGGATAGCGGTCGAGGACCGCGATCGCCTCCGGGAAGTACCGGAACAGCGTGATCGCGGCATGCCGGCCGGCGAACGCGGATCGAATCAGCACCGGCCCGCCCGGCCTCAGCACCCGGCGCACCTCGCGGGCCGCTGCCGCCAGGTCGGGGATGTGGTGCACCACCGTCGACAGCCACACCGCGTCCACGCTCGCATCGTCCAGCGGGATCGCTTCGGCGCTGCCGGGCAGGGCGGGCGGCTGACCCGCACGCTCGCGCATCGCCGCGGACGGCTCCACCCCGATCACCTCGGCCCGCGGCCACCACCCCCGGAGCGCCCGCGACCAGCTGCCGGTGCCGCTGCCGAGATCGAGCAGCCGTGCGCCCGGGCCCAGGTCGACATGCTGGGCGATCGCCTCCCGCCACGCCCGGAGGGCCTCGTCACCGAGATGACGGGTCGCCCCGAACGCCGCGGCGTCCGCTTCGTCGTACGCGATGAGAGCCATGCCGCCGACCCAATCAGTTCTGCCGCCGGGACAGCAAGATTCGGGTTGGGGCCGCCGTCTCGGGGGAGGCACGCCCGTCCCAGCGGAGGCGGACGGCGGCGAGCACGAGGACCAGCGCCTCCAGCACCAGCGCGCCGACGATCGCATCGCCGATCGCGGCGCCGAAATCGGTTCCGCCGCGCCGGGCCGCGCCGAACTGGGCGACCAGGACCGCGACGCCGAAGGCGGTGCCGCTGTACTGCACGGCCTGCAACGCGCCGGACGCGGAACCGGCCAGCGTCTGCGGCACGGCACCGAGAATCGAGCTGGAGAGCGGAACGAAGGTCAGGCCGCCGCCGACGCCCAGCAGCACGAGCGGGCCGAGAACGCCGCTCAGGTAGGTGGCGCCGGAATCCAGTGTGGTCAGCCACGCCGCGCCGGACAGGAACGTGGTCGCACCGGCCAGGACGACGGCACTGGCCCGGGCGCGGGCCAGCAGCCGGGGCACGAGACGGACGGTGACGAGCATCGACCCCATGAGGGGCACGAGTGCCAGTCCGGCCGCAAGCGGTCCGAGGTGCAGCACGACCTGCAGGAACTGGGTCAGGAGGAAGAACGTCCCGAACATCGCCCCGGAGGCGAGCGCGGCCGCCAGGTATCCGGTGCCCCGCCCGCGGTCCCGCAGGAGCGCCATGGGCAGCACCGGATTGGCGGCTCTTCGCTCCACCTGGACGAACGCGGCGAGCAGGAGCACCGCGACGGTTGTCGGCGCGACCGCCGGCGCGGTCGTCCAGCCGTACTCGGCGGCATCGATGCCGAACATCAGCTGGACGGCGACGATCACCACCAGAACCATGCGGCCCCCCGTTCCGATAGACTGAACCGGAGACAGTCTCCGTGTCTGGCCGAAGAATACGGAGACAGTCTCCGTTAAGTCAAAGGAGAGGTGATGCGCGCCGACGCGCAACGCAACCGGGAGCGCCTGACCGCCGCGGCTCAGGAGGTCTTCAGCGAGCAGGGAGCGGGCGCCTCGCTCGACGAGATCGCCAAGCGGGCCGGCGTCGGCCCGGGCACCCTGTACCGCCACTTCCCCACCCGGGAGTCCCTGCAGGAGGCGGTCTACCGCGACGCGGTGGAACGGCTGTGCGCGGCCGGCGACGAGCTGCGCTCCGGCGCCGACCCGAGACAGGCCCTGGCCGAGTGGATGCGGCTCCTGCTGGCGCACATGATCACCCGGCGCGGCCTGGCCGAGGCCCTGGTGAACGCCCTGGGCAAGCAGGGCGACGTCTTCGTGGTCAGCCACCGCGACCTGCACCAGGTGGGCGGCGACCTGGTCGACCGTGCCAAGCGGGCCGGGGCGGCCCGACCGGACCTCGATCACCGTGACCTGTTGTGGATGATCCACGGCATCGCACAGTCCGGCGCCGGCGAGGACGGAGCGGCCCGTACCCAACGACTGCTGTCCATCATGATCGCCGGAAGTCTGGCATGAGCGGAAATTTCTCCGGGCGCGGATGTCGAGAAGCGCCGGCCGGCTCCGTCCCAGGCGTATGAGCGGCCGGACGGCCGGCTCGACGACACCGAATCACGGGAGCGACAACATGGAACAGCACGAGATCACCGAGGTACTGAGCCGGCCGATCAGCCGGGAGCTGCTGGCCCGCGACCTGACCCGCCTGGCGTACGTGGCCAAGGACGGCACGCCGCGCAGCATCCCGATCGCGTTCACCTGGAACGGCTCGGCGATCGTCCTCTGCACCACCAGGAACTCCCCGAAGCTGCCCTCGCTGCGGCACAACCCGGCGGTCGCGCTGACGATCGACACCGAGGTGCACCCGCCGAAGATCCTGCTCATCCGCGGGCGGGCCGAGCTGGACGACGTCGACGGCATCCCGGAGGAGTTCCTGCGGATGAACGGCACCTACCGGATGACGCCCGAGCAGCGAGTGGAGTGGGAGGCCGAGGTGCGCTCGCTCTACGACGGCATGGTCCGCATCGTCGTCACCCCGACCTGGGCGAAGCTGATCGACTTCGAGACCACTTTGCCCACCGCGGTCGAGGAGCTGGTCCGGCAGCGGGCCGACCGGCAGCGCGCCTGAGCTCAGCGGGCCGCGGTGGGGCGGCCGACGTAGCGGATCACCTCGACCGGGTCGAGGATGACCAGGCCCTCGGTGACCAGCTCGTCGAGCTGCGGCAGGAACGCGCGGATCCGGTCCTCCTGGTCCACGATGATCACCGCGAGCGGCAGGTCCTCGGAGAGCGACAGCAGCCGGCTGGTGTGGATGCGGGAGCTCGCGCCGTACCCCTCGATGCCGCGCAGCACCGAGGCGCCGGCCAGCCCGGCGTGATGGGCGCGGCTGACGATCTCGTGGTAGAGCGGCTTGTGGTGCCAGGTGTCGTCCTCGCCGAGGAAGATGGTCAGCCGGGCGGCCGGTCCTTCGATCTTCATGAGGCACTCCTCCGGGAGGTAATGCTGGTACCCCGCACGGGGGCCGCGGCATGCCTACGGTCGAAGCATGACCCCAGAACTTGTGCTCAACAATGGCCTCCGGATGCCCGCCCTCGGCTTCGGTGTCTTCCAGAGTCCCCCGGAGGAGACCGCGGCCGCCGTGGAGACGGCGCTCAAGGTCGGCTACCGGCACGTGGACACCGCCGCCGCGTACGGGAACGAACGGCAGGTCGGCGAGGGCATCCGGCGCGCCGGCCTGAGCCCGGCGGAGGTTTTCCTCGAGACGAAGGTGTGGGTCAGCGACTTCGGCTACGACCAGACGCTGCATGCCTTCGAGAAGGCCACCCGCAAGCTCGGCGTCGACCGGCTCGACCTGCTGATTCTGCACCAGCCGGCGCCGGACCGGTTCGAGCGCACCGTCGCCGCCTACCGGGCGCTGGAGCGGCTGCTGGCGGACGGCCGGGTGGGCGCGATCGGCGTCAGCAACTTCATGCGTACGCACCTGGACGAGTTGCTCGCCCGCACCGAGGTGGTACCGGCGGTGAACCAGATCGAGCTGCATCCGTACTTCAGCCAGCCGGACGTGCAGAAGGCCGACGCCGAGCACGGCATACTCACCCAGGCGTGGTCGCCGATCGGCGGCATCACGTTCTATCCCGGCTGGGGCGAGCAGCGCCGCAGCGTCCTTCAGGATCCGGTGATCGGCGCGATCGCGGCCGGGCACGGCAGGTCGCCGGCCCAGGTCATGCTGCGCTGGCAGCTGCAGCACGGCCGCTCGGCGATCCCGAAGTCGACCAACCCGGACCGGATCGCCGAGAACTTCGCGGTCTTCGACTTCGAGCTGACCGACGGCGAGATGGCCCGGATCGACGCCCTGGACACCGGCGTGCGCAACGGCCCCGACCCGGACACCCCGCGCGACGTCTTCGATCGGGTCATCCCCGAGGACTGACGATCTGACTGTGAGCGCTCCCAGGAGGCGGCGCAGGCGATCGAAGATTGCCATTGCGTCTCCTGGGAGCGTCCGCTATGTTAACGTTCACACGCCCGGGTGTTGATCCATAGCTTTCCGCTGCAGGCTCCCCCCTCGCCGCATCCCCGCAACGGAAGAGGTCCCCCATGGCACCATCACGGCTCGTCCGGGGCGCCGCCGTCGGCGTCGCCACCGCGGCCGCCATCGTCGCCGGCGTGCTCGTCAACGCCGGCGTCTCGCAGGCCGCCACCTCCCAGCCCTGTGACATCTACGCCGCCGGCGGCACCCCCTGCGTCGCCGCGCACAGCACCACCCGCGCGCTGTACGCCGCGTACACCGGCCCGCTGTACCAGGTGAAGCGCGCCTCGGACGGCGCGACGCTGAACATCGCCCCGCTGAGCGCCGGCGGGGTGGCCAACGCCGCCGGCCAGGACACCTTCTGCGCCGGCACCACCTGCCTCATCACGATCATCTACGACCAGTCCGGGCACGGGAACAACCTCACCCAGGCCCCGCCCGGCGGCTTCACCGGGCCCGACGTCAACGGCTACGACAACCTGGCCGGGGCGGACGCCGCGCCGGTGACGGTCGGCGGGCACAAGGCGTACGGCGTCTTCGTCTCCCCCGGCACCGGCTACCGCAACAACAGCACCAGCGGGATCGCCACCGGCGACGCGGCCGAGGGCATGTACGCCGTGCTCGACGGCTCCCACTACAACGCCGACTGCTGTTTCGACTACGGCAACGCCGAGACCAACAGCAAGGACACCGGCAACGGCCACATGGAGGCCATCTACTTCGGCAACAGCAAGGTCTGGGGCTACGGCGCCGGGAACGGCCCGTGGATCATGGCGGACCTGGAGAACGGCCTGTTCTCCGGCCGGAACCTCGGTCTCAACTCCGCGAACCCCAGCATCAGCAACCGGTTCACCACGGCCGTCGTGAAGGGCACCGCGAACCTGTGGGCGATCCGCGGCGGCAACGCCCAGTCCGGCTCGCTGTCCACCTTCTACAGCGGCGCGCGGTCGACGACGTCCGGCTACAACCCGATGCACAAGGAGGGCGCGATCATCCTGGGCATCGGCGGCGACAACAGCAACGGGTCCGCCGGCACCTTCTACGAGGGCGTCATGACCAGCGGCTACCCGTCCGACGCCACGGAGAACTCGGTGCAGGCCAACGTGACCGCGGCCGGCTACGCCACCACCTCGCTGACCAGCGGCCCCGCGGTCACCGTCGGCTCGTCGGTGTCGCTGCGGGCCACCACGGCCTGCTGCACGACCCGGTACATCGCGCACTCCGGCACCACGGTGAACACCCAGGTGGTCACGTCGTCCAGCACCTCGGCCCTCAAGGGCCAGGCGACCTTCGTGGTACGGGCCGGTCTCGCCAACAGCTCCTGCGTCTCGTTCGAGTCGAAGGACACGGCCGGCAGCTACCTGCGGCACTCCGGGTTCCAGCTGTACCTGAACGCGAACGACGGCGGCACGCTGTTCGCGCAGGACGCCACGTTCTGCCCGCAGACCGGCAAGAACGGGCAGGGCAACACGTTCCGGTCGTACAACTACCCGACCCGGGACCTCCGGCACTACAACAACATCGTGTACGCGGCGAGCAACGGCGGCGTGCACCCGTTCGACGCGGCAGGCGCCTGGTCGGACGACGTGAGCTGGGTGGTCGGCACCGGCTGGTCCTGATCACCGGATGACCGCGGGCCCGCTCGGACGGAACAAGGTCCGGGCGGGCTCTGCGCTCGCGGGTCGCGGCCGGCTTGCTGCTGGTCGCGGTGCCCGGCACCCCGCCTGCGATAGGTTGACGCCACGCCGCTAGGCATGTCCGTCCGCCCCTGAACGTACGGCCCGGCTCACGGCTTGCGGCGCCACCGCAGCGGCTCACGACTTGCGGCGCCACCGCAGCGGCTCACGACTTGCGGCGCCACCGGAGCAGCTCAGAACTTGCGGCGCCATCGCAGCGGCCCCGGGTGCAGGCTCCACCACATCCGGCGCCACCACGAGCGGCGGTCCCGCAGCGCGGTGGCGTAGGCGACGGCCTGCCGCCCGGCCCGGTCCGCTAAGGGCTCGTCCGCGGCGCCGGGCGCGAACCCGACCGCGTTGATCCCCGCGACCAGGTCGTCCAGCGGCGGCAGCGGTCCCGGCGGGCTCTCGTCCGAAGTGGACGGGTGCTCGGGCGCCGCGCGGCGGAGACGGGCTTTCCGCGGCGGGGCGGGCGTTTTCGCGTACGCGGCCGCCTCGGAAGCCGCAAGGTGCGACGGCATCGGGCGGCCCGCCAAGCGCAAGGCATCGGTCAGCTCGGCCCAGGCACCGACGATGCGATCGTCCGGTGTGCCCGCGGTCAGCCGCCGGCGGCGCAGCGAACGGCGCATCGTGACCAGCGTGACCGCCACCGCGCCCAGCAGGATCAGCACCGAGCCCGAGGCGCCGCCGGCCACCACCGCCGTGCCGGAACCGCCACCGGGCGCCGCGGCGTGCCCGGCCGGCGGTGCCGACGAGGACGGTTGCGCGGCCGAGGTGGGCGGCTCCGACGGCGGCGTCGGCGGCTTGGTCGGCTTCGGGGTGAAGTCCTCCTCGACCGGGCGCGGGTTCTTGCTCTTCGGCATCGGGTCGAACGCCACCCAGCCCAGCCCGTCGAACAGCACCTCCGGCCAGGCGATCGCGTCGCCCGCCGTGACCGCCCCGCCGGCGGCCGGCGCGTCGAAGCCGACCACCACCCGGCTCGGCAGCCCGGTCAGCCGCGCCAGCACCGCGAACGACGCCGCGAACTGCTCCGAGGTGCCGCGCTGGCCGCCCCGGTCGCGGGGGCCGAACAGAAAGAACGTCAAATTGGGGTACGCGTGACCGCTCGGCGCGTCGGCGACCTTGCGATAGTGCTCGGCCAGGAAGTCCTGGATCGCCGTGGCCCGGTCGAAGGCCGCGCCGTTGCCCTCGGCCAACTGGTCGGCGAGCCGCTGAATCTGGTCGGGCACGTCCGGCCCGACCGCGAGGAACCGGGCCACCGGGTCGCCGGCGGGCACGTCCGCGGTGGGCAGCAGGTTGAGATCGGGCGTCTGCACCTGGGAGACGACGTCGTAGCGCAGCCCGGCCGACAGCTGCTCGGGCCGGATCAGCGTTCCGGTCGCCGCGTCGAAGGCCACCCGCGCCCCGGTGACCCGGGTGGGCGTCGGTAGGACCGGCAACAGCCGGCCGGTCAGCCCGTCGACGGTGATCTGCTGACGCACCTCGGTGGTCGTCGCGTCCGCCAGTTTCGGCTGCTCCGGAAGCACCCGCCCGGCGTTGCGGTAGGTCGCACCCACCCGCCAGGTGATCCCGTCGTAGTCGGGCAGCACCGCCAGCCGCAGCCGCACGGTCTTTGCGCTCGATCCCGGACCGGGCGCCGGCCTGCCGCTCGATCCCGGACCGGTCGCCGGCGTACCGCTCGTTCCCAGACCGGTCGCCGGCGTACCGCTCGTTCCCGGACCGGTCGCCGGCGTGCCGCTCGTTCCCAGACCGGTCGCCGGCGTGACCTCGAGAAGCCGTTGCTGGGGGCTCAGCGCCCACCCCGAGATCCGGTTGAGCGGGCTCTCGTCGAGGCTGTCCACCCGCGGCGGCTGCACGTATCGGCGCGGGTCGACCGGCGTGGTGCTGACCTGGCCACCCACCCAGGGCCCGAGCGCCGCCCCGAACGCGAGGACCGCCGCCAGCCCGGCTCCCGCTCCGGCGATCGACCGGCCACGTATCCGCCGTGACAGCCCCGCGGTTGCGGTGTCGGCCGGGCGCGCGCTGGTCGCCAGCGCCGCGATCGCCAGCCCTGCGAAGGCGAGCGTCGCCCACCCCGCGGTCGAGGCGTTCGGACCCACCACGTACAGCGCGCCCGCGTAGAGGGCCACCACCGGCGACAGCCCGAGCAGCACCCGCCGGGCCCGCACCGCGACCTCGGCCCCGGCGAGCCCCGCGACCCAGGCCGCGATCACCGGCACCACCACCGTGTCCGGACCCGGCTCCACCGGGATCATCGCCGTGAGCAGCCGCGGAATCCCATTCACCAGCGAATCCCGGGCGATCTGCGGGAAGGGCCCAGCCACGTCCGCACGCCCGGCCGTCACCCACAAACAGAAGATGGTGTACGCAGCGAGCAGCACCGCCGACAGCGGAGCGACCATCCAGTTGGGCAGCCGTCTCGCCGCCACGCCCAGCCCCACCGACCCGGCCGCGGCCCCGATCACCAGCCGGACGAGCAGCGAGCCCGCATAGATGCTCCCGAGCACAACCCCGGCCAGCGAAATCATCCCGGCCAGCGCGGCGCCGACGACGAGCGCCCGCACCCATCCGGCCCGCCGCGCACCCGCCGCCGGCCTGCCCTTCGCCGTGACCGTCCGGTCCGGCGCCGCCGCCGGCCCGGAGACCTCGGGTGCCGCCGTCACCATCCGCGCACCCGCCCGCGGATCGCGTCCGCATTACCCGCGGCGGAGCCCATGCGCATCTGCGTCACCATCCGCGCACCCGCCCGCGGATCGCGTCCGTGTTACCCGTCGCGGACCCCACGCGCGCCCGTGTCACCATCCGCGCACCCCGTCCCAGGCCGCCGCGAACTCCGTGCCGGTCTCTGCCTCGATCACGATGAGGCCGTCGCCGGCCGAGATCGGCGCCGCGTCGCGGTCCCCGAACAGGCCGGCCAGCACCACCGAGTACGGCCCCCGCAACCCGCTGACCGCCCCGAGCTCGGCGCGCCCGCCCGGCCCGGTGAGAAAGACGAGCGTGTCGCCGAGCCGCTGCGCCCGCAACCGCCGCAGCGTCGCCGCGAGGTCGCCCTCGCGCAGGGTCGCCTCGGTCAACACGTCCAGATAGGGCCCGGTCGCCACCGTCGTCACCAGGTGCAGGCCGACCGGCAGGTCCTCGCGCACCGCCGCCGCCACGATCGACGCCGCCGCCTCGCACGCCGCCTCGAACGACTCGGCCACCCCGTCTCGCAGCTGCGGGTGGGCGACCGCCCGGTCGTCGAGCAGCACCACGATCGTCGGCTCGGACGTGTCCAGCTGTTCCCGCACCATCAGCTCGCCCACCTTGGCCGAGCTGCGCCAATGGACCCGTCGCAGCTCGTCGCCGACCACGTACTCGCGCAACGAGTCGAACGTGATCGTCCCGTGCGGCACCTTGTCGATGCGCCCGTCGAGACTGCGGGAGATCCCGGCCGGCACCGCGCGCAGCAGATGGATGCGCGGGTGCACCCAGACCGAGGCGGTCCCACCGTACGTGCGGGAAAGCGTGATCAGCGCAAGCGGATCGCCGCGGGTGACCCGCAACGGCCCGATCGGCACGACGCCGCGGCGGCTGGTCGGCACCGGATAGTCCACGGTGGTGTCCCGCCCCGGCCGCAGGCGCAGCAGCGGAACCGGGACGCCCGCCCCGCCGCAGCGGTCGGTCGCGATCAGGTTGGCCGCCCGCAGCCTGCTGGTGTTGTGCACGGTGAGCGTCATCCGGGCCGGCTCGCCGCGCGCGACGCGATCGGGATCGGCCACCCGATCGACGCCGAGCCGGGGCCGCCACAGGGCGAAGACCACCCCGCACCCGAACGCGACCGCCGCCACCGCCCCGAGCAGCGCCAGATCCGGATACCCGAACCGGAACCCGGCACCGAGCAGCACCACCGAGCCGACCAGCAACCCCAGCCCACGGGCGGTGATCCCGCCGAGTCCACGCCCGACCAGGCCACGCCCGACTGAGCCACGCCCGACCGCGCCACGCCCCGGCCGCGCGGCGTCGATCCGCGGGCCTGCCCCGCCCGGTCGAGTCGCGCGAACGGGAGCCGGGCCGCTGCCGGGCGGCGGAGCGCTGCCGTCCGGCAGCGGCGGCTCGGCAGGTGCACCCGGCGACGCAGCCGAGGGCACCTCGGGTGACGAACGTGCGCGCCCGCCGTTGTCGCCGGGCGGTGAACCGGCGGGTCCGGCAGCGTCGGCGGGCGTGCCGGGTGGCGCGGCGGCTCGGTCGCGCGCGCCGGCTGGTGGTGCGCCAGCCCGGTCGCGCGCGCCGGGTGGTGGTGCGGCGGCCCGGTCGGGCGCGCCGTCGAACGAGGTCACGCCCCGGCCGGGACGCGCTGGCCGTCCGGCAGCGGCACCGGGACCGACCGGATCGCGTCGTCGAGCACCTCGGCCGCCGTGACCCCACGCAGCTGCGCGTCGGCCGACAGCAGCACCCGGTGCGCGAAGACCGGCTCGATCAGTGCTTTCAGGTCTTCCGGCAGAACGTACCCGCGGCCGTGGATCAGGGCGAACGCGCAGGCCGCCCGGGTCAGCGCGATCACCCCGCGGGGGCTGACCCCGACGCGTACCTGTGGATGGTTGCGGGTGGCGGCGGCCAGGCGCACCGCGTACCCGTAGAGGGGGTCGGCGATGTGCACGTGCATGGCCATCCGCACCATCTCGCCCACCGTCGCGGTGTCGGTGATCGGCTCGAGCGTGTCCGGCGAGCGCATCGCGGCCCCGCGCAGCACCTCGATCTCCACCTCCTCGCTCGGGTAGCCGACCGACAGCTTCACCAGGAACCGGTCGAGCTGCGCCTCGGGCAGCCGGTACGTGCCGTCCATCTCGACCGGGTTCTGGGTGGCCACCACCAGGAACGGCTGCGGCACCGGGTGCGGCACGCCGTCGACGGTGACCCGCCGCTCCTCCATCACCTCCAGCAGCGCCGACTGGGTCTTCGGCGAGGCGCGGTTGATCTCGTCGGCGATCACGATGTTGGCGAAGACCGGGCCGGGGTGGAACTCGAAGCCGCGGCTCGCCTGGTTGAAGATGGTCACCCCGGACACGTCCGAGGGCAGCAGGTCGGGGGTGAACTGGATGCGCCGCCACTGGCCCTGGATGGACGCGGCAAGCGCGCGGGCGAGGGTCGTCTTGCCCACGCCGGGCACGTCCTCGAGCAGGACGTGCCCCTGCGCGAACAGCGCGGTGAGCGCGAGGCGCACCACCTCCGGCTTGCCCAGCACGACCGAGCCGATCCGGTCGGCGAGCTGCTCCGCGACCTGGGCGAAGCCCTCGATGTGCCGGGGCGGTAGTGGTTCGGTGCGCACGGGCGTGGTCCTCAGCAGGTCGGAAGGTCGTTGATGTTGTCACCGTCGTCGAGGTTCAGCCACGCCCATGGGATGTAGTTCTCACCCTTGTACTTGACCCGGACCCACCAGGTGCTCCGCTTGTCGCTGTTGTAGATGTACGCGTACACCTCTTTGCCGGACTCCTTGCAGATCGCCGCCAGCTTGGTCCCCGGCTTGGCCCAGCCGACCTGCTTGCTGTCCACCTGCTGGGTGATGCTGAAGATCTCGTTGCCGTTCCGCCCGTCGACGTCGGCGTCGCAGTAGGTGGCGGTGTCACCGTTCTGCCCGTCGTGGCAGGTCGCCGTCCCCCACAGTTCATCGGTCGTGCTCTTGCTCGTGGCGGTGGCGGTGCCGGCCGCGTTCTTGGCCGTCACGGTGAAGGTGTACGCCGTACTCGCGGTCAGCTTGTCGACGGTCAGCGAGCCGCAGTTGCCCGATTTCGACCCGGCGCCGGAGGCGGCCACCGAGCAGGTGGCCGTGCCGCCGCCCGCGTCCACGGTGAACGACACGGTCGCCGAGGTGGTGGCCGGGTTCACCCCGGTGATCGTCACCCGGGGCGCCGAGAGGGTCTTGGCCGTGGCGGTGCCCGGGTTGCCCGGACCGGCGTCGTTGACCGCGCGCACCTCGACCGCGAGGGTCGCGCCGTCGTCGAAGCCGGTCAGCGTCACCCCGGTGCCGTCGGTGACGTCGGTGGACTTGCCGCCGGCCGTCACCACGTACTTGGTGATCGCCCGCCCGTTGTCGGCCGGCGCCTGCCAGCCGACCCTGATCGCGCCGGCCTGGTCGCCGACGGTGGCCGCCTCGACGTTCTCCGGCTTGCCCGGCGTCGTGTACGGCACGACGCTCGGGCTGACCGGCGACGCCTTCGACCCGGCGCCCCGCTCGTTGACCGCGACGACCGTGAACGCGTACTGCTTACCGTACTCGAGCTGCCCGGCCGGAATGGTCAGCGAGGTGCCGGTGGCGTCGCCGATCGGGGCGCTGCCGCCCTCGGAGATCGCCGTCACCGTGTACCGCTGGATCGCCAGCCCCTGCCCGTTCGCCGCGGGCCAGGTCACCGCGACCGTGCCGTCCGGTTTCGCCTCGGCGGTGACCGCGGTCGGCGGGTCCGGCACCTCGGCGGTCGGCCGCACACTGTTGCTGGTGCGGGCCGGGCCGTCGCCCTTGGAGTTCACGGCGTACACGGTGAACTGGTAGGTCTCGCCGTTTGTCAGGCCGGGCACGGTGACCGATCGCTGGTCGGCGCCGACCTGGAAGGTCTTGCCCGCGCCCTGCACCACGTAGCGCGTGATGGCCGCACCGTTGGCGGCCGCCGCCTGCCAGGTCACCCGGGCCTCGGCATTGCCGGCCGCGGCCCGCACGTTGCGCGGCGCGCCCGGCTTGCCCACCGCCGGCTTCTTCGGCTTCGGCGGGGGCGGCGTCTGCTCCGGCGGTGTCTTCGGCGGGGTGCCGCCGAGCACGTCGTCGGCGTACTTGTCGACGGTGCGCACCTGATGCGCGTCGTCGACCACCCGGGCCGTCGACGAGCCGGGCGCGTTGATGAACAGGTAGCCCTCGCGGACGTCGAGCTCCAGCGGCCCGCCCGGCTTGGCGAACGGGATGTCCTTCTGCGCCTTGCCGGCCGAGTCGAAGACGTGGATCGCCTGGTTCGCCGAGTCGGCGACGTAGAAGAAGCCCTGCCAGGCGACGGCCGCCTGCAGGTCGGTGCCGCTGCCGGGGACCGCGAAGTCGGTACGCATGCCCTGGTCGCCGACCACGTAGACGTGCCGCGAGTCGGTCACCGTGACCGGCACCGAGCGCCCGTCGGTGTGCGCCGGCATCGTGCCCGGACCGGCCAGTGGCAGCGTCACGCTGGTCGCCTTGGTGTCGCCGTGGATCGTCGACAGCGCGTTCGTCGTCCGGTCGAGCACGGCGACGCCGTCGTTCAGCGTGGTGAGCGCGAGGTCGTGGCTGGCGGCGGCGACGGCTTCGGTGTGCACGACCCGCGGCCCGGCCTGGTCGGAGGAGCCCGCCGACAACAGCGGCGCGGGAGTGATCGCGGTGACCGTGCCCTCGCTCGGCGCGGCAACCCACAGCCGCCCCTTGCCGTCGAAGACGCCGCCGGTGATGCCCGGCGGGAACCGCAGCTCCGGCCCGATCGGGCCGAGCGTGCGCGGGTCGAGCTGCTGCACCTTGCCCTGCACGGTGTCGACCACGAAGGCGGAGTCGTCCTCCAGGGCCACCCGCACGCCGAGGCCCGGGCTCGCGCTGGAGTCGCTCCAGAACTGCTTGAGCGTGGTGAGGTCCATCGACCCGATCCGCCCGGTGGTCACGTCCCGCAGGATCACGAACCGGTCGGTTTGGCTGATCTCGAGCTGGTGCCCGCGCGCGTCCGGCACGTTCACCCGGGTGTCGACCTTGGCGGTCACCCCGTTGATCCGGGCGACCTCGCTCTTGGACCGGCTGAACACCCACGACGCCGAGTCGAAGCTGGCCACCGCCTGATCGGCCGAGCCGAGCCCGAACGCGGTGAGCCCCAGCCCACCCGCGAGCGCGAGGACGGTCCCCATCGTGACGAGGTAGCCGCGACTGCGCCACCTCGGACGTGACGCTTCGCTGTCTGCGCTGGTCACAACCGCAAACCCTCTCCCTTTGACGGACCCCCTCCGCAAGGACGGAGGCCATCATAGGGGGATCGAGGGAGGCGTCGATACCCGTAAGTCACGGGTGTGGACAACGCCGGTCGCCGAGCGTGATCCATTACTTGCCCGACCCCGGCCGGTTGGTGCAGGCCTGCTCCGAGGTCGCGAACTTGTTGTTCCGATAGACGGCGACCACCGCGAAGCAGTAGTTCAGATTCGGGTTCAGCGCACTGATCTCGAACGACGTCGTGCCTGGTCCGAGCGTACTTACCGGTTTCAGCTGCTCCCCCGGGTGAGCCATCGCGACCAGGAAGGAGACACTGCCGCCGGCCGGGTCGGTCCAGGCCAGCCGGATGCGGGAACCCTGGTCGGTCAGCGCCACCCCGGTCGGCGGCTTGCCGCCCAGAGTTGGCACATCCGAGTCGGATTCGTCACCTGCCCGATTGGCGAGCACGAAGACCAGCGCCGAGACCGCGATCACGGCCGCGAGCACCGCGGCGATCGCCGCGAATATGCCCAGCGAGCGTTTGGCGGGCGGTTCTTGCGCGTACGCCGGGGCAGACACCACCCATTGCGGCGCGGGGGTTTGCGGGTTTCCGCCCCATTGTTCGTGCCAGGTTTGCGGTGGATTCGGGGCCGGCCGGTGGGGTGGGCCGGCCGGGGTGAACGGCTGAAGCTGGGTGCCGATGGTGGGCAGGGTGGTGGTCGGCTCCTCGTAGGGGGTGGGGTGCGGTGGGATCGGGGTGGTCGGCTCCTCTGGGTGCTCGTGGGCCGGCGGCACGCTTGTTGGCCGGATCGGGGGCGCGCTTGCCGGGGGTGCGCTGGTGGGAGTCGCGCTTGTCGGAGGCGCGCTTGCCGGAGGCGCGCTTGCCGGAGGCGCGCTTGCCGGAGTCGCGCTTGCCGGAGGCGCGCTTGCCGGAGGCGCGCTTGCCGGGAACGTCACCGGGGATGGCTGCGCCTGGACCGGGGGCGCGATCGGCACCGGGGCGGTCGGGGGCTCGCTCACGGGGACAGCCGGGGACGGCTCCGGCTGCGGCTGGGGCGGGTCTGACGCCCGTACGAAAGCATCTGGTTCTTGCCCGAGATAAGCCCGAGCCCGCGCAACGGCCCAATGCCCCGCACCCAACGTCGCGGGCCCCAGCTCAGCGACCCGCCCGAACGCCCTACGCGCCTCGTGGCGATTGCCCAGCTCCTCCGCGACGACCCCGATGTCGTGCGAGATCTCCAGCATCAGCGCATCGGAGTCACCCAGCCGCCACAGCCCCGCCGCGTAGGCGTCCTCGAGCACCCGCCGCGCCCCGCTCGGGTCATCATCCTTCTGGAGCATCTGCCCGAGCAGGTAGGAAGTCCGCAGAACGTCCGGATCGTCCTCAGCCAGGTTGATTCTCCCCAGCTCAACGGCCCGCTCCAGCAGAGCGATGGCACCGGTCAGATCACCGGAGTCAGCGAGCACCTGAGCCCGCTGCCGGGCCGGAGTGAGAGGGGATGGCTGCGACACGCCCGCCATGCTGCCCCGGAACCCTCTCCTTGCGCCAGGCATAGGCGGTTATATGTCGGGATTGTCCATGCACCCACCCTCCCTGCAGGCCCGCCGGGGAGCCGTGTACAGTTCTCTCCTGTGCGGCCCGCCGGGCTGCCGATACCGGGTGGGAAACGCCGGGTCGGCGTCGGTAGGCTGAACGGTGCAGGTCCGGGTGGCGGAATGGCAGACGCGCTAGCTTGAGGTGCTAGTGCCCTTTATCGGGCGTGGGGGTTCAAGTCCCCCTCCGGACACATATCAAAGACACGAAGATCCGCCGGGGTGACAACCTCGGCGATCAGTGTTTCTGGGCCAGGTTGGTAGATCATCTTCAGCCTGAGCCGGCTGTACAGCTCAGCCCGGTCGCGCGGGTCGGCACCGCGGAGTAGGCCGAGAAGGTCGCTGAACGCCTCGGCGATGGCGTCGAGCTGGTCGGCGGTCATCCGCTGCGGTGGCGCCTCGGTGAGGCCGAGCCGGGCCTGAGCGGCCTTCTTGATCGCGGTGGTCTCGGCGATCCACCCAGCGATGAGTGCCGGGTCGCCGCCTGCGTCGAGGGTCGCCCGGTATCCGTTGATCTTCCGGTCGGCGTCAGTAATGGTCTGGCGCAGCTTTTCGACCTCGCCGGCGTCGCCGTAGGCAGCGAGTGCGGCACGGTGTTGCGCTTCCGCCACGCGGCGAAGGTTGTCGGCCAGATTCGGCCCCGTCAGTTCGTCTCGCAGGAACTCGTCGACCGGGCGGATGATCGCGTCCTCGCGCAGGTAGAGCACGGGCGGATGGCTGATCTGACGCTGGCGGACGAAGTCGCGGCTTGCGGTGCAGCGGTAGTAGAGGCGTCCGTGGTTGGGGTTGCCGACCATCTTGCGGTCGCACAGGCCGCAGGTGATCAGGCCACGGAACAGGTACGGCCGGCTGGTGTGACGGGGCGCCTTGCCCGCGTCGCTGTTGGTGCCGCGCTTCTTGACCGTCTGCTGGGCGCGCTCGTAGAGGTCGGTACTGATCAGCGGCGTATGTGACTCGGCGCGCGACCAGACCCACTGGCTCGGGTCGTTCCAGCGGTGCCGGTTCTCGTGGCCGAGCGCGACGTCATCGACATCGATCAGGACTTCATCGGTGCGCGCCCGGTTCCAGACCTGCCGACCGGTGTAGCGCGGGTTCTGCAAGATCGCGCGGACCGCCGTCGTCTCCCAGACCTGCGTGCGTCGGTGCGGGTTGCGCGCCCGGTCGTAGGCCGACGGGCACGCAATGCCGTCCTGGGTGAGTCCGCGGGCGATCGACGTCATGCCCCTACCCGCGACGTACTCGCTGAAGATCCGCTCCACCACCGGTGCCGTGACGGGGTCGGGTTCGAGCCGGTGGAGTCGCCTGCCTTCGGCCGCCTTGCCGGGGTTCGGGTGCGGGCCAGCGTCGGCGAGCCGGTAGCCGTATGGCGGCCGGCCGCCGAGGAACCGGCCCTCCAACTCGGTTTGCGCCTTCATCGCCGACCGGACGCGGACCTTGATGCGGTTGCGCTCCCCCTTGCTCATGCCGCCGTAGAGCGCCATCACGAGATCGTGGGCGTCCGAGCCAGGATCGATCGCCCCGCCAATCTCGGGCACCCACAGGCCGACGCCGTAGTGCACGAAGACGGGGAACGTCATGCCGAACTGGCTGCCGTAGAACGCACGCTGCGGCTCGCCGATCACGACGGCGTCGAAGTCGCGGCCGGCGCTCTTAATCGTGTCCAGTAGGCGCAGGGCTTCGGGGCGCCGCTTCCACGGCAGCGAGCGAGACTGCCCGATGTCGAAGAACTCGGCGACGATCTCACCACCGGCCGGCTCGATCAAACTGCGAGCGCGGGAGAGCTGCCAGGCTTTCGATGCCTGCGGGTCTTGCTGGTCCTCGGTCGACACGCGTCCGTAAAAGGCGAACCTCATGTCTGTCGAGTCTTCCGGGCACGGTCGATGATGCGCCACAGCGCATCGGCGGCGGCATCGGAGATCGGGACTTCTAGGGACGTCTTGAGCTGCCCGTTCTCAATTTCGGACGTCTTGCACGTTCGTATGCTGCGATTTCTCCTCTCATCGGTGGGGTCTTGTGTGGTGATCGTTGGGCCTCCTTTCTGGTTGGTGACATGGATCCGCCGGTCGTCCGTCCGTCGTCCGTCCGCGCGCTGATATGCGCAGACCCGCGCGAGCGGACGGACGTCCGCGCGGACATCGGTTCAGGCGCGCCAGCGTCCGCGAGAGACCTGTCGGGCGCGGCCGGCGGCGGCGAGCGCTTGCAGCCGGTCGTACACCCACGTCCGCCGCATGCCGGTCGCTTCGATGAGTTGCGGGATCGTGAGGCCCTCGTCGGGTGCCTCATCGAGGGCGGTCAAGAGCTCCAGTTCCGGGTCGATTGCCATCGGCGGTGGCGATGCGATGGCGCGCGGCTGATGGTCGATCGCGGCCCGGGACAGCGGGTCGAGGTCCGGTCGGTGGTCGGTGTATCGGGCGGCCGTCTCTCGCACGTTCTCGTCGGTGACGAGGTAGGCGCGGGCTCTGCGCGGCTGGTTGTGGCCATCGGCGAGGACGTAGAACTTGCCCGGTGCGTCGAGGGTGTGGGCGTGCCAGCCGGCGGCGAGCATGCCCTTGTCCAGGATGAGGTCGACGTCGCGACGCTCCCGGACGCGCAGGCAGACCCGGACGCTCATCTGAGAGCGCAGCGCTCCCCCGCCCATGGCCTTCTGCGTCGGGCGTTGCGTCGCGGCGAGCAGGTCGACCGCGAGGGCCCGGCCGCGTCGGGCGACCGATTCGGCGTACGGGACGGCGGCCGGTGCTGTGTCCGCGAGTTCGGCGTACTCGTCGATGACGATGACCAGCGCTGGCGCGTCCGGCGTGGGCTCCCAGACGCGGGTGTTGTCGCGGCCGGACGCCTGCGCTCGGGCGTCGAGCACGGCAACGGCGTCGGCGAGCAGTCGGGTCGCCTCCTCCGGGGTCGTCGCCAGCCGGGCGAGACACGGTGCCCACGGCCGTAGTTCCATGCCGCCCTTGAGGTCGATGCCCCACAGGACGACGTCGGTGCAGGCGGCGAGGTTGCCGAGGACGACGTTCAGCACGCCGCTCTTGCCTGAGTCGGTGGTGCCGCCGATGAGCGCGTGTCGCCGCAGCAGCGGCACCCGGACGGTGGTCGCGTCTTCGAAGACGCCCAGATCGATCGGGTCGGCCAGCGATCGGACCGTCGGCCCGGGCCAGGGAATCGCGCCGGCGTGCGGGTCGACGGCCAGGACACGCATCGTGAAGCGGCCGGCGTGTGCGGGGTCCTGCTCAACGCGGACCGCGCCGGGCCGCGTGCCCAGGGCCGACTCGATGGCGGGTACCCGTGCCACGACGTCGGTGACACTCTGCCCCGGGCTCAGCTTCATGCGCGCTCGCCAACCCCAGGTGTCCACGACGGCCGACATGATCCGCGAGCCGTCGAGCCCGATCCTGTCGGCGAGGTCAGGCCAGGCGTGGATGACGCGGTCCACGCGGACGTGGGCTCTGCGGCGTCGGTGTGTCCACCAGGGCACCCCCAGCGCGACCATCGCCACGATGAGAATGGCGTGGAGTGGTGCGTGGCCAGGTCCCATTGCCGTGGCGGCGGCAAGCCAGCTTCCAGCAACTATTGTGGCGACCGCGGCATACGCGCGCTCCTCGGCGCGGACGGCGCCCCACGGCACTCCGCGCAGCCCGGCTGCCAGAGCAGCGGCAGTCGTGACGACGCCAACTAACGGCCAGGTGCCGGGATGCGTGCGGTGCAGCACGGATGCGGCGACGTCCAATGCCACGCCAACGGTGATCGGGGCGAGTTCCGACCGGAACCGAAACAGCGCGCGTCCGATCGCGGCTACCACGATGGCGAAGAGCGGTTCATCAGGCACAAGCAGGAGCGGTTGCGGGTGGCGGCGGCTCCATCGGCGGTGCCGGCGTCCATAGGCCCTCATTAGGCGAGCTCGCCATCGTCGGGCGGAATCCATGAGCGGTGCTCGGCTACCGCGTCGCCAAGGTATGTCAACGGCTCCGGTTCCCCGTCGTGGTCGGCAGCGACGGTGGCGCGGGCTGCGGCGAGCAGGTCGGCGAAGTCCCATCGGGTACGGCTGAGCAGTCGGGCGAGGCGCTCGATCTCGGCAAGCAGTACGGGGATGTCGTCCACGGCGGTCCAAATGGCGACCGGCGTGTGCTTGAGTCGGGCGGCGTGCAGGTGAGCGAGGACGGCCTCCTGGTCGACGGTCGGGCGAGGGATGTGCGGTTTGTTGGTCATGAGCGGGGCGATGCCTCCTTTCGGTCGGTGCTGTCGTTGGCTTTGGTGCTCTCGGCGGCGAGGCGTCGCCGCAGTTCGGTTGCCTTGGGTCCGGCGATCCGCAGTGCCGCGCGCAGACCGTCTCGGCTGATGGGGCGTCCGCCGTGCTTGGCTCGATGCCGGGCGTCGACCTCGCGGGCCGCGTTGAGGAGGTCGACATCGGTCCGGGTCCGGACCTCAGTCCGAGGCTCGGGACGGTCTGCAGCGGCAGGCGCCGGCTCGTGGTCGGGTGTCGCGACGGTAGTGAGCGCGTGCAGGTGCGCGGTAAGTCCCAGGACAGCGGCCGGTACGGCACCGACGAGGACGACGATCGGCCAGGAGATCGCGACGAGTCCGGTGGCGATGAGGTGATAGCCGGCGTTGCCGACGATGCTCGTGGCGATCGCACCGACTGCGTTGGCGCGGGCGAAGCGACGCGCCCGGCTGCTGCCGATCGTTCCGGCGAGCCACACGCGGGCCGACGTCATCGCGTACGCATCGATGGTGATCGGTAGCAGCCAGGCGAGCCGATCGGGCCAGCCAGCGACCAGCGCCAGCCCTCGTAGGCCGGCGAAGCTGGCCACCGCGGCGGAGATCGCAGCAACGGTCATGCCGACGACCACCCACCAGTCCCGCCTGCCGGCGGTCACTGGGTCGCTCACGTCAGAGGTCCAATCCGGCAACGAACCGCGCCAAGGCGTGCAGCCCGTTGCCAATCTCCGGGCCGATCGACGCCGAGGCGAGGTAATACCCGAAGGCCGCGCAGATGGCTGCCTGCCACAGCGGCAGCCGGGCATATCGCCACAGCAAGAAGACGAAGACGCCGAGCAGGACGACGGCGGAGATCGAGAGCGTCATGCGTCACCGCCGTCGCGGCGGTGAGCGCGTCGCGCCCGGCGGGTACGGATGCCCTTGTCAGCGCCGCCGTGACCGCCGCGCGCCAGGTGCCGGCGGTTCCAGCGGATCCGGGCGACGCACTTGCGACACAGGGTCGAGTGGCTCGGCCCGAGCTGCGCTCCGCAGATGCAGGTCGGCTTCTCGTGGGTGAAGTGCTGGGGGTCCATCGTGTGCTCCTCTCGGGTTTGGCGATGCAAGCCGCATCGACGCCATCGAGAGTGGGGTTTGAGGACGGGACGTGATCAGGTCATGGCTGGACGTGTCGGAGACGTCTCGCCTATGTTGGTCAGGCTGCCGGGACGTCCTGACGGGAAGACGATGCCGAACGAGCGACTACGCACTGCGATGTTGGA
>NZ_JAOSZE010000028.1 GCF_025630775.1 Actinoplanes sp. KI2 | reverse complement strand
GAGCGTCGTGAGCTGGGCTACGACCATGTCGCTCAACATCTTGCGGTTGGGGTTGCGGTCTCGGCGGGCCGGGCCGGGCCGAGACCACGTCAGGCTCGAAGATGGCGCCGAACGTTTGCTTGTTGGCCACTCTGAGTCAGCCGGCGCAACTCCTCCGGCGTGCCGATCGCGGCACGGCGGTCGGGATGGTCCGCGTACTCCTTGACGACCCACGCCAGGAAGGCCGGGTCGACGGTCGACGGGACGATCGAATCGGGTGGCCACCGCCCGTCGATCTGGGCCAGGTCGCCGTGGCGCAGGAGCAGCGCCACCCGGTCCCCGGGCTGGAAGAGCCGCTCCAGGGCCGTCGGTGGGGGATCTACCGGGGCGACCAACGGCTCGGCCTGCCACGTGATGGTCAGCGACCCGTCGATCCGGCGGACGGTTACGCCGTCACGGTGCACGGCGATGCCTTCGCGGCGCGATTCCGGCCTGCCCAACCCGGTCCCGAGCAGGCCCAGCATCGCCAGCGCCAACGGAATCTGCCGCCGGGGCTCGGTGGCGGGCTCCGCATCGAGGTGGTAGAACGCCACGGCGGCCCAGCCGCCGAGGGCAGCCATGACGGACAGGACGACCAGTATGGGCGGCACGTCGACGGGCGTCAGGAACGCGCCGCCCCGTGCCACCAGGAAGCGCGGACGCCTGCCGGCCACGACGGCGGGCAGGGCGAGCGCGCCGGCGGCCACGAACGTCACCGCCAACAGGGCGACCGCGGCCGGCCACAGCGGGCCGTCACCGGAGGCGACAGTGGCGAGCAGTACGACCACCGCGCCGGCGCCGATCGCGAAGGATCGCGGGCGACGGGCGATCATCGCGTAGAGCCTGATCAACACCGGCCGCATGCTACGGGTTGGTGGGCGGTGCCGCAGCCCGGCTCTGGGGAACGGCGGCATACCCGGGTGCAGGTCCGTGATCCGCTCCCGCACCCCCGACGCGCTGAGCCGGAGCGCTGTCTGGTCTGCAAGACCATTCACAGTGACCGTCGCAAGTGCTCCTTGGCAACCCGGCGAAGCGGTTTGTGCGGCATCCGCACGGCCCCTGAGGGCGAGTAACAAGCCCGCCATCAGCATCAACGAACCCCACCTGCGGATGTCTCCCCTTTGACATACCCCTGAAACGACGATGCAAGAACAGCAAGAACTTGCACTGCAAAAGGGCTCGTCGATACCTTCCGACCGTCCCGAGGGGCGACCGTTCCCGGGGCGACAGGGGGTATCGGATGAGATTCCGGTTTTGGGCGGCGACTATCGGTGTGGTCACCGCCCTGACAGCGGCACCGCCCGCGGCCGCCGCCGGCTTGACGGCAGCCCCGGCGGGGGCAGCGGTGGGACGCGTGGGCCAAGCCGCGCCGACGACCGACGACGGCGGGGCGGCGCAGCGCACGGTGGCGGTGGGCCCGGCGGCCGAGGGCGGGGCGGCGCAGGGCAGAGTGGCGGTGGGCCCGGCGGCCGATGCGGGCGGGGCGGCGCAAGGCAGGGTGGGCGCGGCGGCTGATGCGGGCGGGGCGGCGCAGCGCAAGGTGGCCGCGAAGGTCAGGAAGCAGCTGGCCGGCGGGCGTACCGGTTCGTTCTGGGTGATGCTTCGCCACAACGGTGACGACCTCGCGGCGGGCCGCCGGGCGACGGGCAAGGCCAAGGCGGCGACGGTCTACCGCGACGCCCGCGCCGCGGCCGCTCGGCACCAGGCCGGGCTGCGCACGCTGCTCACCGACCGCAAGGCGCGGTTCCAGGCGTACTGGATCGCCGACACGATGCGGGTCACCGGCGACGCCGGGCTGGTCGCGGTGATCGCCGCCCGGCCGGAGGTCAAACAGGTGCTGCCGGACGATCCGATCAAGCTGCCGGCCACGACCGGCGGCACGGCGCGGGCCGCGGTGGCCAGCGTCGAGTGGAACATCGACCGGATCGGCGCGCCGCGGGTCTGGAGCGAGCGCAACGACACCGGGGCGGGCATTGTCGTCGCCAACGTCGACACGGGGGTTCAGTTCGATCACCCGGCGCTGGCGGCGAACTACCGCGGCCGGAACGACGACGGCAGCCTCAGCCACGACTACAACTGGTACGACCCGTCGCACACGTGCGCCGGCAACCAGCCGTGCGACAACGTCGGCCACGGCAGCCACACGATGGGCACGATGGTCGGCGCGGACGGGATCGGGGTGGCGCCCGGGGCGAGATGGATCGCGGCGAAGGGCTGTGAGAGCAGTTCGTGCTCGGTCGCGTCGCTGCTCGCGGCCGGACAGTGGATCGTCGCCCCGACCGATCGGGACGGGAACAATCCGCTTCCCGAGCGGGCGCCGGACGTCGTGAACAACTCGTGGGGCGGCGCGTCCGGCTTCGACCCCTGGTACTCGCAGGTCGTGGACGCCTGGGTGGCGGCGGGCATCTTCCCCGCGTTCGCCAACGGCAACTCCGGACCGTCCTGCGCGACCGCCAACACGCCCGGCTCGTACACGACGACGTACTCGTCGGGCGCGTTCGACAGCACCAACACGATCGCTTCGTTCTCGAGCCGGGGCAGCGGCCAGGACGGCGCCGTCAAGCCGGACATCGCGGCGCCCGGCGTCGACGTCCGGTCCAGCGTGCCCGACGGTTACGCCGTCTACAGCGGTACCTCGATGGCCTCGCCGCACACTGCCGCCACGGTCGCGCTGATCTGGGCCGCGCAACCGGCCCTGCGGCACGACATCGCGGCCACCCGGGAGATCCTCGACGAGACGGCGATCGACACCGACGACACCAGCTGCGGCGGTACGGCCGCCGACAACAACGTGTACGGCCAGGGCCGGCTCGACGCCTACGCGGCGGTGACGATGGCGGTCAGCCCGAACGGCAGCCTCGCCGGGACGGTCAGCGGCGGAGGCTTTCCGATCGCCGGGGCGACCGTGACGGTGAGCGGCCCGGGGCAGCGGTCGCTGAGCACCGACGCGACCGGTTCGTATCGGTTCGGCCGGCTGATCGCCGGGACCTACCACGTCCGGGTGACGGCCTTCGGGTACGACCCGGTCGACCGGGACGTGACCGTCGACGGCGGCGGCGCGGCCCGGCTCGACGCCACGCTCACCACCAGCGCGTCGGCGGTGGTGACCGGCACGGTGACCAGCGGCGGGGCGGCCCTGCCCGGCACCACGGTCACGCTGTCCGGAACGCCGGTCTCGGTCACGAGCGATCAGAACGGTCACTATCGGCTGGCGGCGCCCCTCGGCGCGTACGAGATCAACGCCCACCCGGCCGGCGGCTGTGCCTCCGCCGCGACCAGGCACCTGGATCTGTCCGCCGACACGACGGTCGACCTGGCGCTTGCCCCGGCGACCGACCATTTCGGCTACACCTGTGGCGGGCCGGCCGACGACTACCGGCCGGGCGACCAGCGACTCTCGCTCGCCGGTGACGACACCGCGACCGCCGTGACGCTCCCGTTCTCCTTCCCGCTCTACGGCGTGGGGCACACGCAGGCGTGGGTGGGCAGCAACGGGCTGATCACTTTCGACGGCGCGTCCACCGCCTTCGTCAACACCGAGCTGCCGGCCGCGACCGATCCGAACGACGCGCTGTATCCGTTCTGGGACGACCTGTACCTCGACGATCAGGCGAGCGTGTGGACGACCGCGACCGCCGACACGTTCGTCGTGGAATGGCGGAACGCACAGTTCTTCGGCTCGTCCACCGAGCGCGTGTCGGTCAGCGCGGTTCTGCACGCCGACGGCGTGGTCACCTACCGCTATCGCGGGCTGAGCGGCGGGCGGGCCACCGGCACGAGCGCCACGATCGGCCTGGAGAATCCCGGCGGAACAGACGGTTTCGCGTACGCGTACCAGACCGCCGCCGTCACCGAGGGCAGCGGCGTCACCTTCCATCCGCCCGCCGACCGCATCGCCGCGACCTTCAACGTGACCTGTCAGACGGTCTGGGGCCAGAACGTCTTCGTCGTCGGCAACATCGCCGAACTGGGCGGGTGGGACCCGTCCCGGGCGATCGCGCTCTCCTCGGCGAACTATCCCGTCTGGACCGGCGGCATCAGCCTGCCGCCCGGCACCGCGGTCGAGTTCAAGTACCTCATCAAGACCGCCGACGGCGCGGTGACCTGGGAATCCGGCTCCAACCGCAGCACCACCACCCCACCGACCGGCCAGTACATCACCCACGACACGTTCGGCGACCACTGACCGGCAACCCTCCGGGGCGGGCACGACGGGCGCGGGCCTGCATCCCCGCGCCCGTTCGTGTCCGGGCCGCGCGCGTCCTGTTCCGGGCCGGCACCGGAGAATGCACAGCTCCGCCGCCCGTCCCGGCGCTGCTCCCGTCCGTAGTGATGAGGGAGGGCAGTTCCCGCGTGGGAGGGGTTGCGATGCCAGGCGATGAGGTCGGCGACACGGCGAGAGACATGGGCGTGCCGCCGGCGGAGGATGGGAGCGCTCGGCGCCCGGACGATGAGACGGCGCAGCGGGCGGTCGGCGGCGGGGGCGGTCCCGCCGCCGAGCGGCTGGCGCAGCGGTTGAGGGACGAGCCGACCGAGGAGATGGACGAACCCACCGGGGAGTGGCCTGCCCCGGGGCCCGATGACTGGGCGGAGGAGGACACCGATCCCACGGGCTTCGCGCCGATCTATGGGCCGCCGAGCGATCCGTTCGTGGACGATGCCGAGGACGTGGAGCCGGGGTGGGGGTCGCCGGGGGTGGACCGGCACGCGGCCACGGGCAGGCGGCGGATTCTCGTCGTGGCGGGAGTGTTCCTGGCGCTCGCCGGCGTGGTCGGGGTGATCTTTCTGGCCGGGCGGTCGGGTGGCGGGGTATCCGGTGCGGCCGGGAGCCGAAACGGCGCCGGCGTCGCGGCCGGCAACCAAGGCCCTGCGCAAGACGACCAGGGCGGCCAGGGCGCCCCGGGCGGTCAGGGCGCGCCGGGCGGTCAGGGCGCGCCGGGCGGTCAAGGTGCGCCGCCCGGCGGTCTCGTCAGTGCGCCGGTGGCCGGGCGGACCTCGGCGACCATCGAGCTGGTGGACGGGGCCGGCGCCGTGCAGGTGCGGGCGGGCGACCTGGGCGGCGACCTCTACCGGATCTCCACACCGCTCGCCGGCGGCGTCACGCCCAAGGTCGTCGACGAAGGCGGGGCGCTTCGGCTCTATCTGCCGTCGGGCGCGCACGGCGGCGCCACGGCCGTGGACATCCTCCTCAGCACGGCGGTGCGGTGGACGGTACGGCTGCACGGCGGCGCCAACAGCACGCGGATCGATCTGAACGGTGCCCAGGTGGATGCGGTCGATTTGGCGGGTGGCGCGAATCGCATCGATTTAGCTCTTCCGGCGCCGAAGGCGGTGACGGTCGTGCGGATGAGCGGTGGGGTCGATCAGTTCCAGGTGCGGCTGGCGAGCGGGACACCGGTGCGGGTGCGGGTGGAAGACGGCGCCGGCCGGGTCACTCTTGCGGGTGACACCCAGACCGGGATCGCGCCGGGGCGGGAGTTCACGGCATTTGGCTGGACCCCCGGTGGGAGCGGGGTTGACCTCACGGCGGCCGCCGGAATGTCGGGTTTGACCGTCAGCCTGGGGTGAACTTCTACGCACCTGCGTACTTGTTCGGGCCATGGGGCGGCAGAAAGATCGAGCTCAGTTGATCGCTGACGAGGGTGAGATCGATGAGCGTGATGACGACGTTGGCGGTGGTCCCGGCCGATCCGGCAGGTGCCGCCACGCCGGCTGAGTTCGCCCGGCGGCTGCGTGCGCTGATGATGGCCCGTCGCCGCTCGCTGGACAGTGTGGCACGGCGCAGCAAGGACGCGGGGACGCCCATTTCGCGTGCCACGGTCCACAATCTGATCACCGGCGGGAGCATGCCGCGGCGCGAGACGCTGCTCGGCTTCCTGCGCGGGTGCGGTGTGCCGCCCCGCGAGCAGATCCGGTGGCTGACCAAGCTGGACGAGGTATACCCCGAGTCCTGCCGCGGCATCGCGCCGCGGAGAGTGCCCGAGCGCCGGCTCAGCGCCTGAGGGAGAGGCGCCCGAGGAAAACGGGGCAAAGGCGCCTGAGGAAAGCGGAGCGAAAGGCGCCCGAGGAAACGAGGAAAGCAGAGAAAAGCGTCGCCCTGCACAGGCAACGGGGCGACGCTCACGAGTGACAAATCCGATCGGCCGCGCCTCGCGCGTACCCGGTCGGATTGGTCTTATTGCTTGGTGAGCGCGTCCACCTTGGCCGTGAGGATCGCGAGGTCCTCGAGGATTTGGGAGAAGGCGCCCTCGGACGGCATCGGATCGCCGCCCATCGTGTTGCCGCGCATGGTCATCGCCCAGACGTCCGCGGTCAGCTCCGACAGGTTTCGCTGATATGTGGAGCCGGCCGTGGTCGTCCCGCCGACGCGGTACGTGGCCATCACCTCCTTCGCGATCGCGCCGAGCTCCGCGGTGATGGCCGCCTTCGTCTGCGCCGCGATCGTGTTGGTGATCCAGGTCTTGTCCGCTGCGGTCAACGCCACGGGAATGTCCTCCAGGTGCCAGGAAGCCGTCGAGGCTTCGAGATTCGTTGCGTACGAGGCGGAGAAGTGCGCGTGCTCGGTGTGCGGCGACGCGCCGGTGTAGGTCTGCTGCACCCACCCGGACGAGGCCGACCAGATCCGTCGGTTGTAGATGATGTAGCGCAGCCGCTTCTCGGCGCCGGATCGGCAGCGAGCGAGCAGGAACTGCACGACCTTCTCCATGGTCAGGTCGCTCTCGCGCAAGTTGTTGTCGACGTCGATCGCGTGGACCTCGTTGATGTGGTCGGCGTCGTGGATCGGCACCCTTCCGGTCTCGTCGGGGTTGTGGTCCGAGACCTCGTTCTGGTGCGCGGTGTCGCCGATCGAGCCGTCCGAGGCGCGATCGCGGGACGGCGCTATCCGGTCGAACTCGGCGAAGAGCGCTTTCAGACAGGGTATGAGCACCCAGTCAGCCATCCGATTGCCTTCCTTCCGGAGGGGACGGGCTGATCGTCACCTCTCATCACGGAGAGCACAACTGCTCTAAAGAAGGTCTTAGGTGACTCTCAGGAGACCCCGGTCGCGGCGGCAGCCTCCAATGTGTCCCGGAACGCCCGCGCGGCCGGCGACGCCGCACCGGCGGTCCGCTGCGCCGTGAAGATCGTGCGCCGGGGGAGTCCGGGCAGGTCAAGGAGGCGGCACGAGGTGTCCCGGCCGGCCCACATGATGTCCGGGATGAGGGCCACCGCGTTGCCGGATTCGACCAGGCGGATGTGCGCCTGGAGGTCGGCGGTCTCGTAGCGGACGTCGGGCTCGAATCCCGCAGTTCGGCACATCT
This sequence comes from Actinoplanes sp. KI2, assembly GCF_025630775.1. Lineage (GTDB taxonomy): Bacteria > Actinomycetota > Actinomycetes > Mycobacteriales > Micromonosporaceae > Actinoplanes. Next base: position 147,760 of record NZ_JAOSZE010000028.1, on the reverse strand, counting down.
GCTCGGCGAAGTGCCGGGATGCGGCGCCGCGTGGCTCCATCACCCACGGTATCGACCGGGCCTCGTCCAGCGAGCCGACCGGGTGCAGGGCGACCGAGGCGGCGGGCAGGGCGAGCCGGATCGCGTCGGAGGTGAGCGGCCGCCGGTCGAGCCCGGGATGGTGTGGCGCGGCGTGGGCCGGGTACTGCTCGGCGATGACCATGTCGAAGTCGCGGGCCCAGGTCTCGCGCAGTGCCTCCTCGGGTTCCCGCTGCACCATCTCGACCCGTACGTCCGGATAGCGCTCGGCCATGGCGCGCAGCGTGGCCGGCATCAGGGCGAGGGCGGCCGACTGGAAAACGGCGATCCGGACCCGGCCGCTGACCCTGGTCAGCGACGCTTGGAGGGCGGCCTCGGCCCGTTCGAGCGTGTCCAGCACCGCGGCCGCCGACTCGACCAGCACCTCGGCCTGCGGGGTGAGCCGGACCCGGCGGCCGGCCTTGCGGAGCAGGGTCATACCGGTCTCCTTCTCCAGCAGGCTCAGCTGCTGGGAGACCGCGGAGGGAGAGAAGTTCAGCGCCTCGGCGACCGCGGCGAGCGTCCCTCGGATCGCCAACTCGCGCAGGAGCACCAAACGACGGATTTCGAGCATGACGTTCCCACTTCCTGAGCGAACCGTAAGCAGAACTGAAGAGTACTCGTCAAAAACCATCGCTTTTCCTTAACCAGACATGGACGGACACTGAGGCGCATGACCGATCTCGCGATGCCTGCCGACACCGACCTCGCCCAGGAGGCGGTCGCCCTCGTCCGCCGCTGGCTGCACGAGGCGTCTGCGGTGCAGGTGGAGGGCTCGGCCGCGCAGCTCGCCGGGCTGCTGCGCGATCCCAAGGGCCTGCAGTTCGCGGTCGGTTTCGTCGACGGCGTGGTCCGGCCGGAAGACCTCAAGGTCAGCGCCCGTACGCTGGCCGCGCTCGCCCCCGACGTGCCGCGGTTCCTGCCGGCGCCGCTGCGGGCGGCCGTGCGCGTGGGTGGCCGGATGGCCCCGATCATGCCGGGCGTGGTCGTCCCGATCGCCCGCCGCGTCCTGCGGCACATGGTCGGCCACCTGGTCGTGGACGCCACCGACGCCCGCCTGGGCAAGGCGATCGCCCGGATCCGCCGCCGCGACGTGCGGCTCAACGTGAACCTCCTGGGCGAGGCGGTGCTCGGCCGCGGCGAGGCAGGCCGCCGGCTGCGCGAGACCGAGCGCCTGCTCGCCCGCGACGACGTCGACTACGTGTCGATCAAGGTGTCGGCCGCGGTCGAGCCGCACAACCCGTGGGCCTTCGACGAGGCGGTCGACGACATCGTCGAGCGGTTGACGCCGCTGTTCCGGCTGGCCGCCGCCCAGGGCGGCAAGTTCGTCAACCTCGACATGGAGGAGTACAAGGACCTCGACCTCACCATCGCGGTCTTCACCCGCCTGCTCGACATGCCGGACCTGACCGGTCTCGAGGCCGGCATCGTGCTCCAGGCGTACCTGCCGGACGCGCTCGCCGCGATGATCCGCCTGCAGGAGTGGGCGGCCCGGCGTCGCGCCCGCGGCGGCGCCGGCATCAAGGTGCGCCTGGTCAAGGGCGCCAACCTGCCGATGGAGCGGGTCGAGTCGACCGTGCACGGCTGGCCGCTCGCCACCTGGGAGAGCAAACAGGCCACCGACACGAACTACAAGCGGGTCCTCGACTACGCGCTGCGCCCCGAGCACATCGGCAACGTCCGGCTCGGCGTCGCCGGGCACAACCTGTTCGACATCGCGTACGCGTGGCTCCTCGCCGGCCGCCGCGACGTCCGGCCCGGCATCGAGTTCGAGATGCTGCTCGGCATGGCCGAGGGCCAGGCCGAGGTGGTCCGCCGCGAGGTGGGCGGGTTGTTGCTCTACACCCCGGTGGTACGCCCGGAGCAGTTCGACGTGGCGATCGCGTACCTGATCCGCCGCCTCGAGGAGGGGGCCAGCCAGGACAACTTCATGTCGGCGGTCTTCGAGCTCGACTCCGACGAGGGCCTGTTCGCCCGCGAGCGGGAGCGTTTCCTGTCCTCGCTGAACGACCTGGACGACGCGGTCCCGGCGGCGCGCCGGGTGATCGACCGGTTCGCGGCGGTGCCCCAGTCGGTGCCCGGTCACTTCGAGAACACGCCGGACACCGACCCGTCCGTCGCCGCCAACCGCGCCTGGGTGCGGGACATGCTCACCCGCGCGCCCGGATCGAAGCTCGGCATCGCCACGATCGACGCCGCCCGGATCGACGACCCGGCCCGGCTCGACCAGCTCATGACGGAGACCGCTGAGGCGGCCGGCGACTGGCACAGGATGAGCGGTTCGGAGCGCGCCGCGATCCTGCACCGGGCCGGCGAGGCGATCGAGGCCCGGCGCGCCGAGCTGCTCGAGGTGATGGCCGCCGAGACCGGCAAGACCGCCGACCAGGCCGACCCCGAGGTGTCGGAGGCGGCCGACTTCGCGCACTACTACGCGGAGCTCGCCGCCCGGCTCGACGAGGTCGACGGCGCCACCCCGGCGCCGGTCCGGCTCACCCTGGTCACCCCGCCGTGGAACTTCCCCGTCGCGATCCCGGCCGGCTCGATGCTCGCCGCCCTCGCCGCCGGCTCGGCCGTCGTGGTCAAGCCGGCCGGGCAGGCCGAACGCTGCGGCGCGCTGCTCACCGACATCATCCGCCGGGTGCTGCCCGACCCGCGGCTGCTCACCCTCGTGCAGGTCGACGAGAAGGGCCTCGGCCAGGAGCTGATCAGCCACCCGAAGGTCGACCGGGTCATCCTGACCGGCGCGTACGAGACGGCCGAGCTGTTCCGGTCGTTCCGTCCCGACCTGCCGCTGCTCGCCGAGACCAGCGGCAAGAACGCGATCATCGTGACCCCGAGCGCCGACCTCGACCTGGCCGTGAAGGACGTGGTGGCGTCCGCGTTCGGGCACGCCGGTCAGAAGTGCTCGGCCGCGTCCCTGGTGGTCCTGGTCGGGTCGGTGGCGCGGTCCGAGCGGTTCCGCAACCAGCTGCTCGACGCCGCGTCGTCGCTGACCGTCGGCTACCCGGCCGACGCTCGTACCCAGGTCGGCCCGGTGATCGAGCCGGCCCGCGGGAAGCTGCTCAACGGGCTCACCTCGCTGTCGCCGGGGGAGAGCTGGCTGCTCGAGCCGCGGAAGCTGGACGACGAGGGGCGGCTGTGGTCGCCGGGCATCCGGGACGGGGTGCGGCGCGGTTCGGAATACCACCGGACCGAGTACTTCGGGCCGATCCTCGGCATCATGACCGCCGCCGACCTCGACGAGGCGATCGACCTGGTGAACGAGGTCGACTACGGGCTGACCTCGGGGCTGCACTCGCTCGACCCGGCCGAGGTGGGCCGCTGGATCGACCGGGTGCAGGCCGGCAACCTGTACGTGAACCGGGGGATCACCGGGGCGATCGTGCGCCGGCAGCCGTTCGGCGGCTGGAAGCGCTCGGCGGTCGGGCCGGGCACGAAGGCCGGCGGCCCGAACTACCTGGCCGGTCTGACCGGTTGGGAGCCGGCCCCGGCAACGGCGCTCGCGAAGGTCGAATCGGATCGGGTCCGGTCGCTGCTCGCCGCCGCGCGGTCGGTGCTGAGCGACGCGGAGATGGCCGTTGTCGACCGGGCGGCGGGCTCGGACGCCCTCGCCTGGTCCGAGCACTTCGGACAGTCGGACGTCTCGGGCCTGTGGGCCGAGCGGAACGTGCTGCGCTACGTGACCCAGCCGGTCGAGATCCGGCTCGCGGCCGGTGCGCCGGTCGCCGACCTGGTGCGGGTGCTCGCCGCCGGCGTCCTGGCCGGCTCGAAGATGCGGGTCTCGGTCGGAACGGCGCTGCCGGAGTCGCTGGCCGCGGCCATCCCGGCCGAGATCCGGGTGGAGAGTGACCAGGCCTGGGCGGCCGGGTTGAGGTCCGGCCGGGTGCGGCTGATCGGCGGGTCGAGCGCGATCCCGGCCACCCCTGACCTGGCCGTCTGGTCGGGTCCGGTCACCGAGGCCGGGCGGATCGAGCTGCTGCCGTTCCTGCACGAGCAGGCGATCAGCATCACCGCGCACCGCTTCGGCAACCCCGACCGGCTGGCCGCTTCGGTGCTCTGAAGCCGATCTAACCGACCACGTTGCGCAGCGGGCGGCCGGCCCGGAACGCCTCCAGGTTCGACCGGATCAGGTCGGGGGCGCCGAGCGGCCGCCCGCCCGCCGCGTGCGGCGAGACGATGATGTTCGGCTCGTCCCACAGCGGCGAGGACGGCGGCAGCGGCTCGGTCTCGGTGACGTCCAGCGCCGCCCCGCCCAACCGCCCGGACCGGACCGCGTCGAGCAGCGCCGCCTCGTCCAGCGTCGCGCCCCGGCCGACGTTGACCAGCCAGGCGTGCCGGGGGAGCAGCGCGGCGACCGACGCGTTGAACGCGTGCCTGGTCCGCGGGGTGGCCGGCAGGATCATCACCAGCGCGTCCGCCGTGGGCAGCAGCGAGGGGAAGTCAGCCTCGGTCCGCACCGGATAGCCGTGCCGCTCGCCGGCCGCCTGCGCGACGCCGGTGACCCGCGCGCCGAACGCCGTCAGCAGCGGGGCCGTGGCGGCGGCGATGCTGCCGAACCCCCAGACGACCACGTGCGCGTCCCGCAGCGTACGGAAATGGTCGGGGTCTTCGAGGGGTTGGTTTCCGCCGAGCTCACCGGCCCAGCGATGGCCGATCTGGGCCCGCACCATGAGATCGACCCGGCGCGCCGCGGCCAGCAGCAGCGCGAGAGTGTGCTCGGCGACGGTGCGGTCGTGCAGGCCGCGGCCCGAGGTCACCACCACCTCCGGCGCGAAACCGGCGGCGAGCACCGCGTCCGGACCGGCCGCCAGGGTCTGCACCCAGCGCAGCCGCTTCAGCCGGGCGGCGGAATCCCGCAGCTGCGACGACGGGTTGCTCCAGACGACCAGCGCCTCGGCGTCGGTGTGCTCGTCGGCGATCGGTTCGTCCACGGCGTACACCACGGCGGTGACATCCGCGGGCAGCGTGAGACCGGCGAGGTCAACGCTGTCCGGCAGCAGCACCTTCATGATTGCTCGCCCTGCCAGGCGGCGAGCAAACCGTCGATCTTGGTGCGGTGCGCGCGTTCCCAGTCGTCGAGCGTCAGCGCGGCGTCCGCCTGCAGCTTCGCCTCGGCGGCCGCGATCGCCTCCGGCAGGGACTCGGCCGGCACCACGACCACCCCGTCCTCGTCGGCCACCACCAGGTCGCCGGCCCGCACCGGGACGCCGCCGCAGCGGATCGGCACGTTCACCGGCAGCGCCGCGGCCTTCCCACCGGGGATCGGGATCACGCCCAGCCCCCACACCGGGAAGCCCATCTCGCGCACCTCGCCGATGTCCCGGACCAGGCCGTCCAGCACGAACCCGGCGATGCCGCGGCGCTGCGCCACCGCGCACACGTTGCCGCCGGCCAGCGCGTAGTCGACGTCGCCGGACTCCACGACGATCACCGAGCCCGGCTCGGCCCGGTAGATCGCCGCGTGCAGCATCAGGTTGTCGCCGGGCGGGCAGCGCACGGTGAAGGCCGGGCCGGCGATCAGCGGGACCGGTGACCACAGCGGCCGGATCGCGGCGTCCATCACCTGACGGCGATCGAGCACGTCGGCGAAGGTGGTCGTGGGGAGGCCCTGCGGTAGGTCAGCCATGCGGCCAACCTACCGGTCACTTCCGCACTTCGCGCCCGTGCACCAGGAGGGCGTAGATCACCAGGACGTCCAAAGCGATCAGGATGGCCGCCCAGAACGGGAGCGACTCGATGAAGAGCATGCTGGAGAACGCGCTGAGCATGGCGATCACCACGCCGACCAGGCGCGCCCAGAGCATGCCCAGGAAGATCCCGGTGGCCGCGGCGATCGCCGCCACGCCGATCCCGACGTGCAGCCATCCCCAGGCCTGGTAGGACATGTTCAGCGCGAGCGCGTCCGCGCGTACCCGGTAGAAGTGGTTGTCGACGAGGGCCACGATGCCCTCGATGAGGTGGAAGAGCCCGAGGACCATCAGAATGATCCCGCCGAACACGACGACGCCGACCCAGCCGGACATCGGTGGCGCGAAGCCGGTGTCCCGGCCGGCCCGTTCAGTGGCGTAACTGCTCTGCGTGGACATGAGCACATCGTGCGCCGGGCCGGGCGGCGGGCGCGCCATCCGCGGCGGATGATGCCCCCGTGCACCGGCCCGGGTCAGGCTGCGGTGATGGTTGACCTCCCCGCGCCCTCCGACCTCCCCGCGCCCACCGGCCGGCGTTGGCTGGCCCGCCTGGCCTTCCTGACCGCCGCGGCCGCAGTGATACTGATGCTGGCCGGAGCCGGGGTCCGGGCGAGTATCGGGCTTCTCCTGGTCGCCGCCGCCGGCATGGCGGTGATGCTGGCCGCGGCCTGGTGGTTCCTCACCCACCGCGGCTGGTTGCGCTGGGTGGCCGCGGTGGTCGCGGTCGCCGCGCCGGTCACCGTGCTGATCGTGTACGCGCGGGCCTCGCTGTTCTGGGTCGTGGTCGTCTTCGCCCTGCTGTGGGCCGGGATGGTGGTCGCCGCCCGGGCCGCCCTCCGGCACTCGCACCACGGCGGGCCGGTCGAGTACGCCACCCCGCCACCGGCCCGGCCTTTCCTGATCATGAATCCCAAGTCGGGCGGCGGGAAGGTCGTCCGGTTCGACCTGGAGCAGCGCGCCCGCAAGCTGGGCGCCCAGGTCTACCTGCTGGACGGCCCGAACGTGGACGTGGCCGAGGTCGCCCGCCAGGCCGTCCGGGACGGCGCCGACCTGCTCGGGGTGGCCGGCGGGGACGGCACCCAGGCCCTGGTCGCCGCGGTCGCCGCCGAGGCCGGGCTGCCGTTCCTGGTGATCTCGGCGGGCACCCGCAACCACTTCGCCCTCGACCTCGGCCTGGACCGGGAGGACCCGTCGACCTGCCTGGAGGCGCTCGGCAACGGCGTGGAGATCCGGGCCGATCTGGGCCGGGTCGGCGACCGGGTGTTCGTGAACAACGCCTCGTTCGGCGCGTACGCGGCGATCGTGCAGAGCCCCGCGTACCGCGACGACAAGGCCGGCGTCACCCTCGATCTGCTCCCCGATCTGCTGACCGGTCATCAAGGACCGGTGCTGCGCGTCCAGGTGGGCGATGATCTGGCCATGATGGGTCCGCAGGCCGTGCTGGTCAGCAACAACCCGTACGGCCTGGACGACGTCGCCGGTCTGGGCCGGCGCTACCGCCTGGACGGCGGCGACCTCGGCGTGCTGGCCGTGCACGTGCGCGGCGCCGCCGACGCCGCGAGCCTGGTCTTCGGCGGCCGGCCGGGCACCATCACCCGCACCGCCGCCAAGTTCGTCTCGATCGACGCCGACGTCGAGCGCCTGCCGGTCGGCGTGGACGGCGAGGCGCTGTTGCTGCCCACCCCGGTCCGCTGCTCGATCACGCCCGGCGCGTTGCGCGTCCGGGTACCCCGCGATCGTCCCGGCGTGCCGCCGCCGCCGCCCGAGCTCGACTGGTCCCGGCTGCGCCACCTCGCTCTGACCCGGCGGTGAGCGTGCCCCTGGTCATTGCCCACCTCTCCGACCTGCACCTGGGTGCGCACGTGCCGGCCGCCGTCGACGCGCTCGCCGACGACGTGGCCTCGTTCCATCCGGACCTGGTGGTGGTGACCGGCGACAACACCATGCGGGCCCGGCCGCACGAGTTCATGCGGGCCGTGGAGCTGCTGGAGAAGCTGCCCACGCCGCGCCTGGTCGTGCCGGGCAACCACGACCTGCCGCTGATCAGCCCGCTGCGGGTGGCCGCGCCGTACCACCGCTACCGCCGCTGGATCGGCCCGGACGAGTCGGTGGTCCGGGTCGAGGGCGTGACCGCTCTCGGGATCGACAGCATGCCCTGGTGGCGCTGGAAGAGCGGCCGGGTGAGCCATCGGCAGGCGGTCCGGGTGCGGCAGGTGCTGGGTTCCGCTTCCCCCTCGGACGTACGCCTGCTGGCGATGCACCACCCGCCGTTCGCCGGTGGCCTGGAACGGATCGTCGGGCGCGGTCACTTCGTCCGCGCCACGGGACAGGCCGAGGTGGACATCGTCCTCGCCGGTCACACCCACGTGCCGTCGGTCCGCACGTACGGCGAGATGCTGGTGAACGTGGCCGGCACGGCGACCAGTCACCGGGTCCGCGGCGTCCCCCGATCGTGGACCGTGCTGCGCGTCTCGCCCGACGCGATCGAGGTGCACGAGCGGTGCGAGGGCGACCCGGGCGCCTGGTACACCGGCCCGGTCACCCGCCACCCGCGCCGGACTCACACGTCCTGACGGGTCCCGCGGCGGTGGACTATCGCCGTGCCACCCTGGGCGGGCGCGACCGCGATGCCGCGGCTGTGCGGGCGCTCGGGCGCATCCGTGGTCGGCTCGAGGACGAAGTCGCGCAGGATCGTGCGCAGGACGATCCGCATCTCGAGGGAGGCGAACGCGGCGCCGATGCAGCGCCGCACCCCGCCGCCGAACGGGATCCAGCCGTACATGTCGGCCCGCGACCCGGCGAACCGCTCCGGGTCGAACCGCTCCGGATCGGGGAACAGCGCGGGGTCCTCGTGCAGGAGCGCGATGCAGGCGGTGACCACGGTGCCGCGCGGCAGGACCCAGCGGCCGATCGACAGCGATTCGGCGCGCACCTGCCGGGCGGTCAGCTCGACCACCGGCCGGACCCGCTGCACCTCCATCAGCGTCGCGTCGAGCAGGGCGTCGTCCGCGCCGGCCAGCCGCTCCGGCAGGCCCGGCTGGCGGCGCAGTCGCTCGATCGCCCAGGCCAGCGTGGTGGCCGTGGTCTCGTGCCCGGCGGTCAGCAGGGTCAGCAGCTGGTCGGCGATCTGGCTGCGGGTCATCGGCGAGCCGTCGTCGTAGCGGGACTGCACCAGCATCGCGAGGATGTCGTCCCGGTCGCCCAGCGCCGGGTCGCGCTGGGCCCGGTCGATGAGCCCGTCGACGATCTCGTCGTACCGCCGCCGGTAGCGGTCGAAGCGCGCGCCCGGCCCGAAGCCGCCCAGGTCACGCCGCACGATCGGGAGAACGGCCAGGATCGAGCCGATCTTCACGGCCTTGGGCAGCAGGTCGCGCAGCTCGTCCAACTCGGCCCCGTCGGCGCCGAAGACCGCCCGCAGGATGACGTTCAGCGTGATCCGCATGGTCGACGGCATCACCGGGAAGGCCTGGCCCTCCGGCCAGGACGCCGTCTCGCGCTCCGTCTCGCTTTCGATGATCTGCTCGTACGCCCGAAGCCGCCGGCCGTGGAACGGCGGGGTGAGCAGTTTGCGCTGCCGCCGGTGCTCGTCCCCGGTGATCGCGAAGAACGAGCCCGGTCCGAGCACCGAGCCGAGATTCGCATCCGCCGTGTCGGCCAGCTCGGGGCTGGTCTGGAACAGCTCGCGCACCTCGGCCGGGTCGGCCAGCATCACCATCCGGCCCATGGCGAGCGACTGGATGGTGAACGCCGACCCGTACCGCCGCCGCAGCCGGCGCATGGCCTTGCCGCGGGCGGTCGCGAACTGCACGGCCTGCACCAGGCGGGGACTCCTCGGGCCGTCCGGCAGGACCGCGCCGGCCAGGGCTGTCGCTGTCATCGCCAACCTCCTGCGTGGTACGTCCGCGTACCATCTCACGGTACGTTCGCGTACCACGTCGGCACAAGGCCCGGCCACGTATTAGCGTGTGCCAGGTGACGACCACGGACGCCCCGGCCGGCGCCGACACCGCCCACCGCCGCCGGCTGCTCGAGGGCCTGGCCGCGTGCATCCGCCTCCGCGGCTACGCCGACACGACGGTGGCCGACATCGTGCGCGAGGCGCGGACCTCCCGGCGCACGTTCTACGCGCACTTCGCCGACCGGCAGGAGTGCCTGGTCGCCCTGCTCTACGAGAGCAACCAGCGCACGATCACGCACATCTCGGCGGCGGTCGACCCGGGCGCGTCCTGGGAGACGCAGGCCCGCCAGGCGATCGAGGGCTGGATCGCCGCCGTCCAGGCCGATCCGCCGATCTCACTCAGCTGGATCCGCGACGTCCCCGCGCTGGGCGAGGGCCGCGCCCGGCAGTTCCAGCGGGCCACGATGCGCCGCTTCGTCGAGCTGATCCAGCAGCTCACCGACACGCCGCACCTGCGCGCCGCCGGGGTGCGGCCGCCGTCCGAGCAGACCGCGATCATCCTGCTCGGCGGCCTGCGCGAGCTGATCGCCACCGCCGTCGAGGACGACCACGACGTGGCCACGATCGTCGGCGCCGCGGTCGAGGCGACCCAGCTGCTGCTCGGCCCGCGCCCCTGACGCGTCAGGCTTCCGGTCAGGGGTCCGAGGATCATGGCGAAGGGTGTCGACCCCGGCCGTGCGGGTATCGCACCCGTATGCGACTGCCCACGCTGCTCAAGACCTCGGCCGCGGTCACCGCCACCGCGCTCACCGGTTCGCTGGCCACCCGGCCCGACTCGCGCTGGTACCGGAAGCTGGACAAGCCGCCGTGGCAACCACCGCCGGCCGCCTTCCCGGTCGTCTGGACCGCGCTGTACGGACTGCTGGCGGTCGCCGGCGCGCGCGTCCTGGACCGCGCCCAGGGACCGGCCCGCGCCAGGTTCGTGCGCGGCTACGCCACGAACCTGGCCCTCAACGCCGGCTGGACGGTCGTCTTCTTCGGCGCGCGTGCGCCCCGGGCCGCGCTGGCCGAGATCGCGCTGCTCAACGTGTCGAACCTGGCGCTGCTGAACCGGGCCCGCTCGGTCGACCGCGCCGCCGCGGCCGCGATCGCGCCCTACGTCGTGTGGACGGCGTTCGCCACCGCGCTCAACTCCTCGATCGCGGCACGCAACCGCAAGTGACCCACGCTCGGCGTGGGGGAGCGCTATGCGGCCTGCCGGTGCCGGTGCCGGTAGAGGTCGCGGAGGACGCCGATCTCGCCGCCGTGGTGCATGACCTCGCGGTTGATGTGCACGATCAGCGCGGCCATCGGCTCCTTCGCGAAGAAGCCGCCCTTGGGCCCGAGCGGCCGCTCGAGCTCGGCCGGCGACAGCGCGGCGATGTGGTCGTGCCAGTCCCGGTAGCAGGTCTGGAGGAAGGCGATCCCGTCGGCCGCGTTGCCCGGGATCGACGCCGGCCAGTGTCGCAGGTCGAACATGTCCGCGTCGCCGGAGTCGGTGAAGAACGTGCTCGTCCGGATGGACATCGCGGTCGCCACGTGCACGATCCGCCAGGCGAGGGTGGTGAACGGCGCCGGCTGCGGATGCTGCTGGTAGCCGTCGTACGCGAAGCCGCCCCGGCCGTCCGGCCGCACGGTCCAGCAGTCCGGCACCGGCTCCCACAGGTATTCCTCGTCGGTGAGCCCGTCGAGGCGCGGGCGCAGGTGCGCGTCCCAGTAGAACTCCAGCTGCGAGACCAGCAGCGCACCGTAGTCGACCATCGCCCCAGTCTCGCGCACCTGGGTCAGAGGCGGAGCCCGAGGTAGGTGATCGGGCCGGGGTCGGGCACCGGCAGCTGCTCGAAGCCGAGCCGGTCGTAGAAGGCGCGCGCCTGGACGTTCGCCGTCGACATTCCCAGGTGTACGCCGGGCGCGTCCACCGTGCCGGCGAAGCGCTCGATCAGCCGCCGCCCATACCCGCGGCCCTGGTACGGCGGCAGCAGGTCGATGTGCAGGTGGGCCGGGAAGCCGGCCAGGTCGAGCCCGGGTACGAGCATCCGCTCGGGGTGGTAGTGCAGGGCGACCATGTCCTGCTCGGCGGTGCGCGGCGGGGGCGGCGGCACCGGGTACTTGTCGCCGAGGAACGGGATCCACTCGGCGGCGTACCGCTTCACGAAGGTGGCCGTGTCCGCGGTGCCGACGACGTAGCCGACCGCGGCGCCGCCGTCGTCGACCACGAACGCCAGGTCCGGCTCGAGGCGCACGTACGGGGCGGCGAAGATGTCGCCCATCAAGTCGTCGGTCGAGTAGTGGCCGCGTGCGTCCTGGCCGGCGTCGGCGGTGCGCACGCAGATGTCGTAGACGGCCGCGAGGTCGCTGGGCCGGTAGGGACGTATCTCTGGCACGGTTACGAGCCTAGGCGGTGGAATCGGTTCCACCGCAAGACGCACGCAGCTTCGGCCGGCTCGGGAACAGGCGCCGGGCTTCGCCGCCGCGCAGGGCCGCGTCGGCCGCGTACGCCGCGATGCGCTCCACCGGATGGGTGGCGGACGTCAGTCGCGCGGCCGCGGCCAGGGGGCTGTCGTCGAAACCGGTCACCGCGACGTCGCCGGGCACCCGGACGCCGAGCGCCGACAGCGCGTCCAGCACGCCCAGAGCGGTGGCGTCGCTGACCGCGACGATCGCATCGGTGTCCGGCCAGGTACGCAGGATGCGCCGGGCCGCCACCCGGCCGCGGGCGGTGGTGAAATCGCCGGCGACGGTGCGGACCGGCAGACCGGCGTCGGCCACGAAGGTCGCGTACGCGTCCAGCGGTGTCCGCGCGGCCGCGACCCACCTCGGACCCGCCACCATCGCGATCCGCCGGCGCCCGGTGGCATGCAGGTGCCGCAGCAGCGCGCCGATCCCGGCCCCGCTGTCGACGTCGGCCCCGGCCGCCCCGATCGTCGCGGACCGCCCGTGCAGCGCCCGCGGGAGCCGGGCCGGCAGCCGGTGATCGTGTCCGGCCAGCAGCACCGCCGCGACGCTCCGATCGGCGGCCAACTCCGCCAGGTCGGTTTCGCAGTCGAGCGGCAGCCGGCGCAGCGCGACGCCGAGTCCCGCCGTGTCGGCCACCTCCGCGACGGCCGCGGCGGCCCGGGACACGAACGGGTCGCTCAGGATCGATCGGTTCGCGTCACGAATCGCCAGGACGATCCGCGTACCGCGGCCCCGGGCGAACATGCGCGCGACCGGATGGGTGCGGTAGCCGAGCGCGTCGGCCGCCGACCGCACCCGGGCGCGCGCATCGGCCGACGCCGGGCCGGAGCCGGAGAGGACCCGCGACGCGGTGGCGGGGGAAACCCCGGCGCGGCGGGCGACATCGGTGAGCGCGGTCATCGGCCCAGTACACACGAGGGGCCGCGCCCGCCGGTACCGGTTCCGGCGGCCTTTCGGGCAGACCCTGTTCCGGAACCGGGGTGAGATGTCCGATCCCTACGCGATTGCCGAACTCGGTCGCCTTGACATGCGCCGAGGTCTATTGCCATCTGTGCACATCAAATGTTTCCAGCACATGACGGGAAGGACCCCTCCAGCATGACGACACGCGCCGGGCGGCGGGTCCGCCGGCAGTTCGGGCGGCTCTTCGCGATAGGACTGGCGGTGGTCACCGTCGCTACCCTCGGTGGCACGGCCGCACAGGCCGGTACCAGCAACAAGCCGGCCACGCCGGCGTTCGGCAGCAACGTGACGATCTTCGATCCGAGCATGCCGACGGAGCAGATCCAGGCGGCGCTCGACGCGGCCGCCACCAAGCAGACCGACGCCGAGATGAGCACCGATCGGTACGCGTTCTTCTTCAAGCCGGGCACCTACGGCACGGACGCCAAGCCGCTGCAGTTCAAGGTCGGCTACTACACCGAGGTCGCCGGCCTGGGCGCGAGCCCGGACGACGTGGTGATCAACGGCAAGATCGAGGTCTACAACCGGTGCCTGAACGACAACGGCACCAGCAACTGCCTCGCGCTGGTCAACTTCTGGCGCACGCTGTCCAACCTGTCGCTGCACATCAACGGCGCCGGGCAGGACGGCTGCCGCGGTTCGGCCAACTTCTGGGCGGTGTCGCAGGCCGTCTCGCTGCGCCGGCTGGACGTCACCGGCGGCACGTTCTCGCTGATGGACTACTGCACCGCCGGCCCGCAGTACGCCAGCGGCGGCTTCATCGCCGACTCCCGCTTCCCGACCGTGCTCAACGGCTCCCAGCAGCAGTGGCTCACCCGGAACAGCAAGGTGGACAGCTGGACCAACGCGGTCTGGAACCAGGTGTTCGCCGGCGTCCAGGGCGCGCCCGACGACTCGGCGTTCCCGAACCCGCCGTACACCACCCTGCCGACCACGCCGGTCAGCCGGGAGAAGCCGTACCTCTACGTGGACGACAAGGGCAAGTGGAACGTCCGCGTCCCGTCGGCGCAGAAGAACACCAGTGGCGTCTCCTGGGCGAACGGGATCACTCCCGGCCGGTCGGTGTCGCTGAGCGACTTCTTCATCGCGAAGCCGTCCGACCCGGTCTGGCTGATCAACGCACAGCTGCTGCTGGGTAAGAACTTGCTGCTCACGCCCGGCGTCTACAACATCGGGCAGAGCATCAACGTGTTCTGGCCGAACCAGGTCGTGCTCGGCATCGGTCACGCCACGCTCACCGCGGTCAACGGCGCCACCCCGATCAAGGTGGCGGACGTCCCGGGCGCGATCGTCGCGGGCGTCACCATCGACGCCGGCACCACCGAGTCGAAGACCCTGCTGCAGGTCGGCGTCAAGGGCGGCTTCGGCCTCAACTCGGCGAGCAACCCGACCACCCTGTCCGACGTGTACTTCCGGGTCGGCGGCCCGCACGTCGGCAAGACCGACACCGCGCTCGAGATCAACAGCGACAACGTGCTCGTCGACCACACCTGGGTGTGGCGGGCCGACCACGGCGTCGAGGGCTTCACCGGTGGCGACACCGAGCGGTGGAACACCAACACCGGCCGCTACGGCGCCGTGATCAACGGCGACAACGTGACCGCGACCGGCCTGTTCGTCGAGCACTTCCAGAAGTTCAACACGCTCTGGAACGGCGACAACGGCACGACCGTCCTCTACCAGAACGAGCTGCCGTACGACCCGCCGACGCAGGCCGACTGGATGAACGGCACGGAGAACGGCTACCCGGGCTACAAGGTCGGCAACAAGGTCAAGACCCACCATCTGTACGGCGCGGGCGTGTACGTGTTCAACCAGAACAACCCGTCGATCCACACCGAGAACGGCTTCGAGGCACCGAACCGTCCCGGCGTGAAGCTGCACCACATCATGACCGTCAACCTGTCGGCCGGCACCATCGACCACGTCGTCAACGGCGTGGGCGCGGCGGCCGACACGTCCAAGGTGGGCGTTCCGGTCTTCGTGACGGACTACCCGCTGCCCTGATCGTCCGATTGCCACGCCGGAGCCGGTTTGCCGGCTCCGGCGTGGCTGCGATGATGACCTGATGCACGCGATCCGGCCGACCGATCACGAGCCCGCCGTCCAGGCTTTGATGCTGGCGAGCCGGGCCTTTGTCGGCCTGACCGTGCGGGCGCTCGACGCGGTCGAGGCCGAGGTGACCCTCCCGCAGTTCCGCGCGCTCGTGGTGCTGGCCGTTCGCGGCACCCTGCGCAGCGCCGACATCGCCGAGGAACTGCAGGTCAATCCGTCCACCGGCACCCGGATGACCGACCGTCTCGCGGCCAAGGGCCTGGTCGGGCGGGTCCGGTCGACCGACGACCGGCGGGTGGTGCGTTTACGGCTGACCCGGGCCGGGCACGACATCGTCGAGAAGGTGATGGCCCACCGCCGGGCCGAGCTCGAGCGGATCGTCGCCGAGACGGCCGGCGTCTGGCAGCCCGCGGTGACCGAGGCGCTCACGGCGTTCGCCGCCGCGGCCGGCGAGATGCCCGAGCAGGAGTGGTGGCTGGGCTGGCGGCAGCACGAGAACGATCCGGACTAGCAAGCGCCCCGGCAACTTCGTCCCGCCGCAACCTGGCGGCAAAGGTTGCATGGTGCAATGGTTATGAGATGCGCCCCGACATCAAGGCGGTCGAGAAGATGACCACCCGAACGGCTCCCACCCAGCGCCGGGTGGAGGCTCGCACGCACGGCCCACTCGTCTGGCAGCGGACCGCGACGGTCGGCACCGAGCTCGTCCTGCGCGACGGCACGGCGCCCGGCGTAGTCACCGGCTCCGTCGTCGTGGGCGGCCAGCAGCCGTACACGTCGCGCTGGCATGCCGACCTGGACGGCGCGTGGCGGGTGCGCGCGCTGACCATCACCACCGAGGGCAGCGGCTGGCGGCGAAACCTGGCCCTGTCCCGCGCCGGGCACGGGCCCTGGACCTGCGGCGCCGAGGAGTCCGGCGGGATCGACGCGCCCGCGGCCGGCATCGACGACCCGTCCCGGCTGGACGGCGGCGCGGTTCTGCTGCTCGCCGATTCGCCGATCTTCCTGACCTGGGCGATGCGCACGCTGCGGCTCGGTGCCGAGTCGGGCCCAGCGCGGGTGCCGGTGATCCGGGTGCTGATGCCGTGGCTGACCGTGGTCACCGGCGACGCGTCGTTCCACCGGGTCAGCGACACCAAGCTGCGGGTGGCCGGCGACGGTCCGGCGGTCGCCTACGACCTGGACGCCGAGGGCATCGTCACCTACCAGCCCGGCCGCCTGCGGATCGCGCACTGAGCGCGGACGCTCCTACTGGCTCAGGGTGAGGGCCACGCGCCGCAGGAAGTCCGCGTTGCTCGACGTGGTGCGCAACTGATCGAGCAGCTGGCGCATCGCGTCCCGCCGGTCCTGACCGGTCAGCGCGCGCCGCAACTGGGCGACCACGGCCAGCTCGGACCGGCCGACCACGTTCTCGTCGTGCCGGGTGCCGGTGGCGGCGATGTCGATGGCCGGGAAGATGCGCGCCTCGGCGAGCGACCGGTCGAGCTTGAGCTCGGCGTTCCCGGTGCTCTTGAACTCCTCGAAGATCAGCGTGTCCATCGCCGAGCCGTTCTCGACGAGCGCGGTGGCGATGATGGTCAGCGATCCGCCGCCCTCGATGTTGCGGGCCGCGCCGAGGAACCGCTTGGGCGGATGCAGGGCGGAAACATCCAAACCGCCCGACAGCGTACGCCCGCGGCCGGGCGCGACGAGGTTGTAGGCGCGGCCGAGTCGCGTGATCGAGTCGAGCAGGACGACCACGTCCTCGCCCAGCTCCACGCGGCGCTTGGCCTGCTCGATCGCCAGCTCGGCGAGCGCGGTGTGCTCCTGCGGCGGCCGGTCGAAGGTCGCCGCGATCACCTCACCCTTGACCGAGCGCTGCATGTCGGTGACCTCCTCGGGCCGCTCGTCGATCAGCACGACCATGAGGTGGACCTCCGGGTTGTTGCGCTCGATCGCGTTGGCGACCCGCTGCAGCACGGTGGTCTTGCCGGCCATCGGCGGCGCGACGATCAGCGCCCGCTGGCCCTTGCCGACCGGCATGACCAGGTCGATCACCCGGGTCTCGAGCAGTTTCGGGTCGGTCTCCAGGCGCAGCCGCTCCTGCGGGTAGAGCGGGGTCATCTCGTAGAAGTCGGGCCGGTGCCGCTGCGGCGGCCGCCCGTTGACGGCCTCGACCTGCAGGGTGACCGGCTTCCGCGGGTCGCCGTGGGTGCGGGCGAAACCGGTGACCCGGTCGCCGCGGCGCAGCCCGAGCTGGCGGACCTGCTGGCGGCCGACCGGGATGTCGCCGGGGCCCGGCAGATAGCCGTCGGCGCGCAGCCAGGCCCGGTCGTCGACGATGTCGAGGAGCGCGTCGACGGCGACGTCGGCAGCCTCGGTGGTGGGGTTTTTGGGTGTACGGGTAGCAACAGTTGTCATCGAGGGACTCCTCAGAAACCGTGCGTAGCCGAATCGGGCATACGCATGCGGCGTGTGAAATGAGATGTGGCCGGAATCAGATCCTTCGGCCAGGACCAGCGGGGGCTTTCGCCGACATCCGCGGTCCGATGCCGCTAAGATAGCACACCGCTCACCGGCGGCAGCGTTCAACTTCGTGACACGCGGTGTTCCCCGGCGCGTCGCCTCGCCGGTGTGAGATGGGGCCTCGTCGAACTGGGCAGGGAGTCTGAGCCGGGTCGTGCATCACGCCAACCACTACTACGGGCATTCCCACGTCCTGGCCCGGTACTGCGGGCTCGACGACGCCGACCCGCCCCGGCTGCACGGTTACCTCCAGCACGGGTGGAACATCGGCGACGGCCTCGCCCCCGACCACGAGTACGTGCCCGGCGTGCCGAGCTTCCTGTGGTCCGAGCGCACCCGCCGGCGGGCCTGGTCGCTGGGCCGCCGCCGGCTGTACGTGACCGGCGCGCCGTTCGCGTACCTGCTCGCGATGGAACCCATCGATCCTTCGGCGCCGCGTGAGGGCACGATCTGGTACCCCTTCCACGGCTGGGAGGGCCAGCACGTCGAGGGCGACCACGCCGCGCTGACGGCCGAGATCCGGGCGACCGAGACCGGCCCGGTCACGGTCTGCCTGTACTGGCAGGAGTACCGCTCGGCCCGGCTGCGCCGGCAGTACGAGCAGGCCGGCTTCCGGGTCATCTGCCACGGCTACCGCGGTGGCCAGTGGAAGGATCTCGATCCCGCCTTCCTCTACCGGCTGCTCGCCGAGCAGCGCAGACACGCCCGGGTCGCGTCGAACCGGCTGTGCAGCGCGATCTTCTACGGCACGCTCGCCGGCTGCGAGCCCGCCGTCTACGGCGACCCGATGCACCTGCGGAACGAGACGCCGGTGTTCGGCGGCCAGGAGCGCATCCGGCGGGAATGGCCCGGCCTGCACGGCGCCCGGATCGACCCGGCCCTGGCCCGCGCGATCGCGGTCGACGAGCTCGGCGCCGACCGGCTGCTCTCCCCGCCCGAGCTGCGCCGGCTGCTCGGCTGGCCGATGCCCCGCAGCGTCGAGGACGCCGAACTGACCGGAGTGCTGACCCGATGACTCGGCTGATCGGCGGCGAGATGCTGCACTGGTCCGACCTGTCCGGCGCACACGGCCCGGCGCCGCTCGCCGCCGCGCTGGCCGCGCCCCTGCTGCCGGGCGAGCCGGGCCGCACGCTGGTGGCCGGCCCGCACGACCCCGCGCTGCTCCCGGCCGGCGCCACGGTGCTGGTCCGCGGCGTGGCCGACGCCGAGGCCCTCGACGGACCGGGCCGCACCGTGCTGTGCGGGAGCCTGGAGAAGCTCGCCGCCGAGCCGGCCTTCGACACCGTCGTCGCGCTCGACGGGCTCGGCCGGCTCCTCACCCCCGAGGCGCCCGACCTGAGCTGGGAGGAGACGCTCGGGCTGCTGCTCGCCGTGCTCCAGCCCGGTGGGCGGCTGCTGCTCGGCGTGCCGAACGAGTTCGGCCTGGACCGGCTCCTCGCCCTGCCCGCCGAGGCCGCCGACACCGACTGGGTGGCCGCCGACGGCCCGGTCACCCCGGCCGGCCTGCACTCGCGGCTGGCCGCGGCCGGGTGCCCGGTGGTTCGCGAGTACGCCGCCTACCCGGGCGCCCTGCTCGGCGCGGAGGTGCTGGCCGACCCGGGCCTGCGGGGCTTCCTCGGCGCCACGCTGAGCGCCGCCTGGCCGGCCGGCGAGCGGCTCGCCGACCCCGACCGGCTGGTCACCGGGGCCCTCCGGCACGGCCTCGCCGCGCAGCTCGCGCCCGGCTGGATCCTGCTGGCCGGGGACATTCCCGCCGGGCCGGCCGCCGTGCTGCCGTCGGGCCCGATGCGGCTGGACCGCGGCGGGTGGCTGCGGGGCGACGGCACGCCGGTCCCGGCCGGTCGCACCCTGGCGGATCTGGTGCTGGCGGCCTGCGGCCGGCGCTCCCTTCCGGCCGTCCGCGAGTTGCTGACCGCCTGGCAGGGCGGCCCGGCCGCCGGGGTGCCGGCCGGTCAGGTGGTGGTCGACGCCGCCGGGGCATGCCACGGCCTGGCCGCGCCGTCGACCCCGGTGGCGGCGCTGCGCTCGCTGGCCGCCGAGCTGATCGGCGGTGGATACGCCGGCCTGTGGCCGGGCCCGGCCGACGAGGCCGAGCTGACCGCGCTGCTGGCCGGGATGACCGGCCGGGAGCTCGACCCGCGCACCGTGCCGGCGGCCGGCGAGCCGCGCCCGGACGCCGGGTCGATCCGCGAGCTGCGGGTCGAGCGGGACCGGCTGGTGCGGGACCTGGCCGACGCGCGGGCCAAGCACGAGTTCTACGAGCGGACGATCGCGAGCCGGGACGCGGAGCTCAAACGGGTCCGTCAGATGAACGCCCTGCTGTCCGCGACTGTTCCCGGCCGGGCGGCGAACACACTGGTCGGCGGTCTGAAGGCCGGCCGGCGCGCGGTGCGGGCGGTCGTGCAGCGGACCGGCCGATCTTCGTAGCCGTTCGGAGACTGGCCCGGAACGATCACACCCGGCAGCATTGTCCGGTCACCCGGCCCGAGTCTCGGAGAGTCATGTCCCACCCAGCAACACCGCCGTCCCCGGACGATCCCACCGCGAGCCTCGGAGCCAACCAGGACGGTCACACCAACAGCGTCGATCCTCCGCCGGCCGATCCCACCGCGGCGCCCCCGCCGCTCCCACCGGCGATCCCGGCTTACCAGCCGCCCCCGGCTTACCAGCCGCCCCCGGCCTATCAGCCGCCCCCGGCTTACCAGCCGCCCCCGGCTTACCAGCCGCCCCCGATCTATCAGACGCCGCCGGCCTACCCGCCTCAGTTTCCCGGCTATCCGCCGCCGTACATGCCGTTCGGCATGCCCGCCGCGCGGCCGACCTCCAACTGGTCGGTGGCCTCGCTGGTGCTGGGCATCTTCGGACTGCTGATCGGCTGGTGCGTCCTCGGCATCCCGTGCATCCTCGCGGTCGTCTTCGGCCACCTGGGCCTGAACGAGACCAAGGACGGCGCCAAGGCCGGCCGGGGCATGGGGATCGCCGGCCTGGTCCTGGGCTACGTCGGCCTGGCCCTGGCCGTCCTGTGGTTCCTGGATTCCGTCTTCAGCCAGGCGGCCTTCGAGTTCCTCAACGGCCGGTAGAGCGCTGCGCCCCGGCGAGCACCTCGTCGTAGATGTCCTCCAGGCGGGCGGTCTGCTTCATCAGGTCGAACCGCGCCGTCATCAGGGCGCGGGCCTGCTGCCCCAGACGGTCGCGCAGGCTCTCGTCGCCGAGCAGGCGGGACAGGTTGGCGGCCAGGCCCACCCGGTCGCCCTCGGCCGAGAGCAGCCCGGTCTCGCCGTCCACCACCGCCTCCGGGATGCCGCTGTGCTGGGTGGACACCACCGGGAGGCCCAGCGCCGCCGCCTCCATCACCGTGGTGGGCAGGCCCTCGGTGTCGCCGTCCCTGGCCGTGCGGCTCGGTGCGGCCAGCAGCCGGGACGCCAGCAGCACCCGGCGCACCTCGTCCGGGGGCTGCATGCCGAGGAAGGTGGCGTCGACGCCGAGTTCCCGGGCGTACGCACGCATGCCGGGAAGCAACGGCCCGGCGCCGATGAACACCGCCCTCGGGCGCGCGGGCGCCAGGCCGGCGAGGGCGGCCAGCAGGTCGTCGACGCCCTTCTTCTCGACGAAGCGGCCGATGAAGACCACGTCCCACTGCTTCGCGACCGGGTCGGGGGCCGGCGGGATCCGCACACCGGTGTAGTGCACGCGGACCTTGGCGGGGTCGGCGCCCCAGCCGATCGCCTTCGAGCGGATCACCTCGGAGACGGCCAGGACGAGCGCGGCCCGGCCGAAGACCGTGCGCAGGTTGCGGCGGTAGCGGACGCCGTGCGCGCCGGTGCCGGCCGGCTGTCGGGTCACGTCGTGGCCGTGCACGGTGACGATCAGCGGCAGGCGCAGTCGCTTCGCCTCGCCGCTGACCAGCCAGCCGTCGCCGCCGAAGTGGGCGTGCACGAGAGCGGGGGAGACCTCGTCGAGCAGCCGGCGCAGGCGCGGCGAGCCGCCGGTCAGGCGCAGCCGGAGGAAGGCGTTGCGGTCGGCCGGCGACGGGTACGCGATGAGGTCGCTGTCCCGGGAGACCGCCGAGTCGACCTTGGTGGCCCCGACGTAGACCGGCCGCCAGCGGCCGAGCGCGTCGCCCTGGTTGCGCACGAACGTCTCGGAGCCGCCGAGCATGGCGCTGCGCCAGATGGCGACCCGCGGCTCAGGCATCGACCTTTTCCGAATTCTCCGATTTGTCGGCCTTGGCCGAGCGCCCGACGATCAGGTCGCGTACGCGCGCCCGCACGGCCGGCGGCAACGTCCAGATCTGCAGGAACGTCACGTAGTCGAGCGGACCGGGCCGCCCGTGGGTGCGCGCCTCGGCGAGCAGGGACCGGAACACCTTCCCGCTGCGGGTCGGCGCGGCCATCGAGCTGAGCACACTCATCGTGAACGCAGCATAGGCGCGCGGCGTGAACAGCTCCCGGTTGGCCCGCAACCAGGCCAGCTGCTCCTCCCACGGGTTCTGCAGGCTGATCCGGTCCCGGTCCTCGTCCTGATGCCAGACCACGAGCGGCTCGTCGGCGTAGAGCAGCTCGACATCGGGCTCCCGGACCGCCCGCAGCGCCCAGTCCAGCTCCTGCTGGCGGCGCAGCCCCACGGTGAACGGCACCCGGCGCAGCAGCTCGGTCGGCGCCATGATCGTCGAGGTCTGGATGAAGCCGTCGCCGTAGAACAGGCCACGGCGGACGGTGAAGTACTCGCTGAGCGGCTCGCCGGGGGCCGGCAGCCGGCGCGGCATCACGTTGTCGGCACGCGGCGAGCGGCTGATCATCCGGGTGGCGACCACCGGGGACGCCTTCCCGGCGGTGGCGGCCAGCTCGAGCTGCGTTTCGATCTTGTGGGGCAGCCACTCGTCGTCGTCGTCGAGCAGGGCGGTCCAGCGGCCGGTGGCGGCCAGCGCGCCCTGGTTCCGCGCGTTCGGCGCCTTGCCGCGCTCGGCCAGCACCAGCACGCGCAGCCGCGGGTCGGGAACCCGGGCCAGTGCCGCCTCGGTGGCCGGGTCGGGCCCGTCCACCACGACGATCACCTCGAGCGCCCGGTGGGTCTGCGCGAGAGCACTGTGGACGGCGCGGACGGCCAGGTCCGGGCGGTTGAGCGTCGGGATGACGACGCTGACGTCCGGCGGTGTCGACATGGGTGACCTGCTAACGCGAAAGGGGACAGCGAGCCGGTCGGACGATAGGTGCGGCAGGCGGACGGCGGGTTAACGGCGGGCTGCGGTGGGACGAAGTGGGCGGAATCCTCAGGACCTTGCCAGAGATTTCTCACGAAACTCCCATCCCGGTAACCGATCTCCGGGGCCCCGACGTCCGTAGCTAACGAGGAAGGATGTCGCGCAGAAGGAGATGACCTTGAGACGGACCGCCCGCGCACGACGCCGCCGCAGTCCCCGCTGGGCCCTCTGGTGCATCAGTCTCGGCGCCCTGCTGGCGATAGTCGGCGGCGGTTCGGCGGTGGCCATCCAGGCGACGTTGGGTGCGGCGACCCGGACGGTGGCCCAGCAGGACCTGCTCGGTGCCGGTGCCGCCAAGAAGGTCAAGCACGCGACGATCACCGGGGCGAAGAACATCCTGCTGGTCGGCATCGACGCGCGGAAGAACGCGCTGCCCACCGCGGGCACCCGGTCCGACTCGATCATCCTGCTGCACATCCCGGCCGGCCACGAGTCGGGCTACATGATCTCGTTGCCCCGGGACAGCTACGTGCCGATCCCGGCGTACGACAACGGGGTGCAGAAGTTCGCCGGTGGGAAAAACAAGATCAATTCGGCGTTCTTCTTCGGCAGCCGGGGCCTGACCGGACCGGCCGCGCTGTCCCACGGCTTCGAGCTGCTCACCCTCACGGTCAAGGAGTTGACCGGGATCGCCCCGGACGCCGGCGCGATCATCGACTTCGAGGGCTTCAAGAACGTGGTCAACGTGCTCGGCAAGGTCTGCATGTACGTGGACGAGGACACCACCTCGATCCACGCCGGGATCAACGACAAGACCGGCAAGCCGGCCGCGCCGTACAAGATCAACCCGGACGGCACGCTCAAGGCCAAGATCCGCGGGGTGACCGCGAAGTTCTACGCCAAGGGCAACCACTGCTTCACCCCGGCCGAGGCGCTCGACTTCGTCCGCCAGCGCGACCTGCTCGCGAACAAGGACTTCGACTACGGCCGGCAGCGTCACCAGCAGCAGTTCTTCAAGGCGATCATCAACCAGGCGGTGAAGGACGGACTCTCCTCGCCGACCAAGCTGCCCGGCCTGATCAAGGCGATCGGCTCGACCATGACGGTCGACTCCGGCGGCATCTCGCTGGAGGACTGGGCGTTCGCGATGAAGGGGATCCGGCCGACCGACCTGGTCACGATCAAGACGAACGAGGGGAAGTTCAACCCGAAGTCGGTGCCCGGCATCGGCGAGGTCGAGATCCTCAGCCCGGACAGCCTGCAGCTGCTGGAGGCGGCCAAGGACGACACGGTCGGTCAGTTCGCCGCCGCACACCCGACCTGGGTGTCCGCCACCTGATCTCGATTGTCACCCTCGCGGGGTAGCGCCGTCGCCCTGCGTTGTGGGTACCGTGGTTCAGCACCCCGCCACCCGCCATCGATTGGGGAGAGTTGTGGGCGGGTCACCGCTGCTTGGCCAGGTCGCCCCCGGCGATCATGTGTGCTGGACCGTCGACGACGACGCCACCCGGATCGAGGCGATCGCGGGTTTCGTGCGCGCCGGCCTGAGCGCCCGGCATCGCGTGGTCTACTGCGGCGACGACCCCGAGGCCCTGCTGGACGGGCTGGAACGCCACGGCGTCGACGGCCGCGCCGCCGTCGAGGAGCACCTGCTGCAGGCGATCCCCGCCGAGGCCGTCTACCTGCCCGGTGGCGTCTTCGACCCGGAGGCCACGCTGGAGCTGTGGCGCGGCGAGATCGCCCGCATCCGGGCGGCCGGCTACCCCGGCATCCGGATGGTCGCCGACATGACCTGGGCCAGCCGCCGGGTGCCCGGGGCCGAGCGGCTGCCGTGGTACGAGGCCCAGGTCAACGCGTTCTTCCTGGACGAGTACGTGGCCGCGGTCTGCGCGTACGACCGGCGCCGGTTCGACCCGCTCGCCCTGCGCCGGCTCGGCTGGGCGCACCCGGGCGCGGTCGCCGCCCGCGTCCCGTTCGAGCCGCGGTCCTCGCTTCGGGCCCGGCGCACCCACGACCCGTACGGCCTGCGGCTGGCCGGCGAGGTCGACCGGTCCAACCGGGAGGCGCTGCGGACGATGATCGAGCACCTGTTCGACGACGGGCCGGCGGCGACCGTGGACGTGTCCGGGCTGGCCTTCGCGGACACCGCGGGCTCCCGGATCCTGATCGAGGCGGCCGCCCGCGGGCCGCTGCGGCTGGTCGGGGTCTCGCCGCCGCTGCGCCGGTTGCTCGACTTCCACGGCGCCGGCGGGGTAGCCGGCCTCACGGTGGCGCCGCCTGACTGAGGGGTTCCCGCCGGACCGCCGGATTCCCGCCGGACCGCCGGATTCCCGCCGGACCGCCGGATTCCCGCCGGACCGCCGGATTCCCGCCGGACCGACGGGTTGCCGGTGCCGAGACGCCTCACCCGGCCGCGCGGCCGGCGGATGCGGACGCGGACGCGGTCGGTCACGGGTGTGCTGCTGATTCGCCGGCCCGGCAAGGCCGGTCCTGGGTGGGCTGATTCGGCGGGCGGCACGGTCGGTCCTGGGTGGGCTGATTCGGCGGGCTGCGTTCGGCACCACGCCCGGGCGGTACATGTCGTCCCGCGAGGACGCCGGCGATCAGGGCTGGCGCGGGCGTGCACTTATGTGAGGAGGCCGGCGATCAGGGCCAGCGCCCGGCGTACGCGATCGGCCGGCTCTTCCTCGGCATCGGTGGCCAGGACGGCGCCGACCAGCGCGCCCACGACGGCGCCGGCCGCCGCCCCGGCCAGCGTCGCGTCCATCCGGTCCGGATACGTGCGGCGCAGCCAGCCGGCGATCAGGCGCTGGGCGGCGATCAGGCGCTGCATCCCCTGCGCGCGCAGCTCGGGGCGCTCGAAGAGGACGGCGAGCCGGTCGGGGCCGGCCAGGTCGTCCGAGGCGGCCAGCACCCGCTCGACGATGACCTGCATGTCGGCGGTGCCCTCGCCGAACGCCTCGGCCAGCGCGGCCAGCCGCTCGTCGGCGCCGGCGAACAGCACATCCTCCTTCGCGCGGAAGTAGCCGAAGAACGTCCGCGTGGAGACCCCCGCCGCCGCGGCGATGTCGGCGACCGTGGTCCCGTCGTAGCCCTTCTCGGCGAACAGGCGCTCGGCCGCGCCGACCAGCGCGGCCCGGGTGCGCGCCTTCTTCTCCTCCCGCAGACCCATGGCTTGATCTTACACTCCGATGTAATGTTGCATCGTGATGCAAAAAATGGCTCTGGAGGTCGCGGAGCTCCGGGTGCGATATCCGGGGAGTGCGCGCGACGCGGTGGCCGGCATCGGCTTCGCCGTCCCGGCGGGGGAGGTGTTCGGCCTGCTCGGGCCCAACGGGGCCGGCAAGTCCACCACCCAGCGGGTGCTCACCGGGCAGCATCGCGACTTCGCCGGCTCGGTGTCGGTGCTCGGGGCGCCGGTCTCGTCCTGGGGCCGGCGGCTGTATGAGCGGATCGGGGTCGGGTTCGAGCTGCCGGCGTCCTTCCCGAAGCTCACCGTGCGGGAAAATCTGGCGGCCTTCGCGGCGCTGTACCGGTGTCCGATGCCACCCGCGGAGGCGATCGAGGCGGTCGGGCTGCAGGACGCGGCCGATCGGCGGGCGGCCACGCTGTCCAAGGGCATGAAGATGCGGCTCAACCTGGCGCGGGCCCTGCTGCACCGGCCGGACGTGCTGTTCCTGGACGAGCCGACCTCGGGGCTCGACCCGGCGAACGCGGCGGCGGTACGCGCGGTGATCCGCGCCCAGGCCGACCAGGGGCGGACGGTCTTTCTCACCACCCATGACATGCCGGCGGTCGAGGAGCTGTGCACCAGGGTCGCCTTCATGCGCGCGGGGCGGATCGTCGCGATCGACACGCCCCGGAACCTGCGACTGGCCTACGGCCGCCCGTCGGTGGTGGCCGAGTCGCTTGTGGACGGTGTGCTCCGGCGGACGGAGTTCCCGGCCACCGACGATCCGGGGCTGCTGGCGCTGCTGGCCACCGGGCGGGTGCAGACGGTGCACACCCGGGAGGCCGCCCTCGGCGACGTCTTCATCGCCGTGACGGCGGCAGCGGGATGACCACGCGTCCTTTCGCCGGCGGCGCGGTCCCTCGGCGCGGCGTCGCTCGGCGCGGTTTCGCTCGGCGCGGTGTCGCTCGGCGCGGTGTCGCTCGGCGCGGTGTCGCTCCGCGCGGCGCGGCATTGCCGTGCGGCGGGGCATTGCCGTGCGGCGGGGCACTTCCGTGCGACGTCGCCCTTCTGCGTGGCGTGGCCCGCGTGCGTGACTCGGTGTGGCGGGCGGTCGGGCCGTGATGCGGCGGTGGGGTGGCGTGCTGGCCTGGGAGTGGCGGGTGCAGTGGCGGCAGCGGGTGCCGTTGGCCGTGCTCGGGCTTGCGGTCTGCTGGGCAGGCGTGCTGGCGGCAGCGCCGGCCGGTGTCGCCCGGGTCGCCTCGCCGTACCTGGTGTTCGTGGAGGTGATGACGGTCGGCACGTTGTTCGCGGGCGCGCTCACCGTCACCGATCGCGCCACCGGGGCGGCGGCCGCGCTCGGCGTCAGCCCTGCGAGCCCCGGCGCCCGCCTGGCCGCCCGGCTCGGCCCGCTGGCCGCGGTGACCGCCCTGAGCGCGGTGCCGGTGCTGCTCGCCGGGCGGCGTGCCGCGCAGCTGGGTGTCGGGATGGTCGCGGTTCTCCTGTGCGGCCTGCTGCTCCTCGCGGTCGCCACGGGCCTGGCCGCGCGGCGGGACGAGTTCGTCGGGTTCGTGGTCGCGCTCGCGGGGCCGATGGCGGTGTTGTTCGCCGTGCCGCTCGCGGTGTCGATCGGGCTGCTGACCGGCCCGGTGTGGTTCGTCGCCCCGACCACCGGGGTGCTGGCCCTGCTGCGCGGGGACTCGCCGTACCCCGCCGTGGCGATCCTCGCCTACCTGGCACTGTGGACGGTCGCCGCGCTCCGCTTCGCCGATCGGCGCACGCGGTCCGGCGCTGGCGCGGCGCCCGGCCGGGTCACGACGCATGTCCGGCCGCTGCCCGGCCGGCCCCGGTGGCTGGTCTTTCCCCGCGCCGACCTGCGCAATGTCACCCGCGACTCGATGCTCGCCGGGGTGGCGCTGAGCCCGCTGCTGCTGGCGTCGGCGCTGCGGTTCGGCTACCCGCCGCTGGCCGACTGGCTGCTGCGCACCCGGGGTGTCGACCTCGCGCCCTACTCGACGGCGCTGGCGATCCTGGCGGTGGCCGTTCATCTGCCGGTCTCGTTCGGGATGACCGCCGCGCTGATCGTGCTGGACGACCTCGAGGGCGGCGCGCTCTCGGTGGTGCGGGTGTCGCCGCTGGGCGTGACCCGCTATCTCGCCTACCGCCTGGCGCTGGTGACCACGCTCAGCGCCGCCGGGCTGGCCGTGGCCGCGCCGCTGTCCGGCCTGGTGCCCCGGTCGGCGGCGGGCGCCCTGGCCCTTGCGGCGCTGCTCGGCCCGCTGGTCACCGTCGGCACGCTCGCGGTGGCCCGGACCCGGGTGCAGGGCGCCACCGCCGACAAGGCCCTGGCGTTGCCCATCTACCTGCCGGTCGCCGCATGCCTGCTGACCGGCCCGGCGGTGTGGCTCCTCGCGCCGCTGCCGACGTTCTGGATAGTCCGCGCCTGGCCGGGCGACGATCCGGCCCGCCGGGTGGCCGGTCTCGCCTGCCTGGCCGCCTGGCTGATCCCACTCACCCGGGTCGCGATCCGGCGGCTTCGGTAACCCGGGTCGCGATCTCGGAGCCAGCGGCAGGCGGTCGCGAGGCACCGGGGAACTGGTTACCCACGGTCCAGCGGTAGGCGGTCGCGACGCACCGGGGAACTTGGTTACCCACGGTCCAGCGGCAGACGGTCGCGACGCACCGGGGAACCCGGTTACCCACGGTCCAGCGCGGGGCGCCGGCGGCCGTACGCGTATGCAGCTCATTTCGCCATCGCGCGTCTCGCTTGGCGAAGCGTTTGACCACCGTCTGTTATCGATAACAATTCGGCCTCTGTCCGCCTTGGCGCGGTTGGCGGATCAAGTTTCTTCAACATGTCGCGGACGTTGCAAGAACTGTTGACACGCTGATTGTTAGCGTTCACACTCGACCCACGCCGCTGCCCCCGATGAAGGAGTTAAGCGCCATGAGATTCTCCCGGATGGGGGCTATTGCCTCCGCCGTTGTCCTTACCGCCGCGCTGACCGCCTGTGGCTCCAGCGAGAAGACTGCCGACAAGCAGGCTTCCGCGGGCGACACCAAGGGCGCACTGATCGGTGTCACCATGCCCACGAAGTCCTCCGAGCGGTGGATCTCCGACGGCGACAACCTGAAGAAGCAGCTCGAGGCTCTCGGCTACCAGGTCGACCTCCAGTACGCCGAGAACGACATCCCGACCCAGACCCAGCAGCTGGACAACCAGATCACCAAGGGCGCCAAGCTGCTGATCATCGCCTCGATCGACGGCACCGCGATCACCACCCAGCTGGAGAACGCGAAGGCCAACAAGATCCCGGTGATCGCCTATGACCGCCTGATCCGTAACAGCCCGAACGTGGACTACTACGCGACGTTCGACAACTTCAAGGTGGGTGTGCAGCAGGCGACCTCGCTGCTGACCGGTCTGAAGGTGCTCAACGCGGACGGTTCGAAGGGCAGCGCGAAGGGCCCGTTCAACATCGAGCTGTTCGCCGGCTCGCCGGATGACAACAACGCGACGTTCTTCTTCAACGGCGCGATGAGCATCCTCAAGCCGTACATCGACAACAAGACGCTGACCGTCAAGAGCGGCCAGACCGACTTCAAGACCGTCGCGATCCTGCGGTGGGACCCGGCGACCGCACAGAAGCGCATGGAGGATCTGCTGACCTCCACGTACAAGGGTGGCGCGAAGGTCGACGGCGTGCTCTCGCCGTATGACGGCCTGTCGATCGGCATCCTCTCCGCGCTGAAGAGCAACGGCTACGGCACGTCGGCGCAGAAGTACCCGGTCGTGACCGGTCAGGACGCCGAGCTCGCATCGGTCAAGTCGATCATCGCGGGTGAGCAGTACTCCACGATCTACAAGGACACCCGCGAGCTGGCCAAGACCACCGTGACGATGGCGGACGCCGTCCTCAAGGGACAGACGCCCCAGGTCAACAACACCACCGACTACGACAACGGCAACAAGGTCGTCCCGTCGATGCTGCTCCAGTCGGTGATCGTCGACAAGACCAACTACCAGAAGGTGCTGGTCGACGGCGGCTACTACACCCAGGCTCAGCTCGGGTAATGAGCGACACCATCCTCTCGATGCGGAGCATCACCAAGACGTTCCCCGGGGTCAAGGCCCTGTCGGACGTGAACTTGGAGGTGCTCCGCGGCGAGATCCACGCAATCTGCGGGGAGAACGGCGCCGGAAAGTCCACCCTCATGAAGGTGCTTTCCGGCGTCTACCCGTACGGCGACTACGAAGGTGAGATCACCTTCGACGGCGAGCCCTGCCGGTTCGGCGGTATCCGCGACAGCGAGCACCGCGGGATCGTGATCATCCATCAGGAGCTCGCGCTCGCGTCGAACCTCTCGATCGCCGAGAACATCTTCCTCGGCAACGAGCAGGCGACCCGCGGCTTCATCGACTGGAACAAGACCAACGCCGCGGCCGGCGAGCTGCTGCGGCGCGTCGGCCTGCGGGAGAACCCGGTCACCCAGGTGCTCGATCTGGGTGTCGGCAAGCAGCAGCTGGTGGAGATCGCGAAGGCGCTCTCCAAGGAGGTGCGCCTGCTGATCCTCGACGAGCCGACCGCGGCCCTCAACGACGAGGACTCGGCGCACCTGCTCGACCTGCTGCGCGGGCTGCGCGAATCCGGAATAACTTGTGTGATCATCTCCCACAAGCTCAACGAGGTCCTGGCGATTGCGGACACCGTGACGATCTTGCGGGACGGTAAAACGATCAGCACCACGCCGGTCGCCGACCTCACCGAGAACAGGATCATCTCTGGGATGGTCGGCCGGGACCTCGATCACCGGTTCCCGCCGCACGATCCGTCGATCGGTGACGAGATCTTCCGCGTCGAGGACTGGACCGTGCACAGCCCCACCCAGCACGGTCGTCTGCTGGTCGATCGCGCTTCGCTGTCGCTGCGCCGGGGGGAGATCGTCGGGCTCGCCGGCCTCATGGGCGCCGGTCGCACCGAGCTGGCGATGAGCATCTTCGGCCGCGCCTACGGCGCGAACATCAGCGGGCGCATCTTCAAGGACGGCAAGGAGATCCGCTTGCGGTCCGTGCGTGACGCGATCAAAAACGGCATTGCGTACGCCACGGAAGATCGCAAACGCTATGGGTTGAATCTGATCGAAGACATCAAGCGGAACATCTCGGCGGCGGCCCTCG
Source organism: Actinoplanes sp. KI2 (assembly GCF_025630775.1). Lineage (GTDB taxonomy): Bacteria > Actinomycetota > Actinomycetes > Mycobacteriales > Micromonosporaceae > Actinoplanes. The sequence continues at coordinate 116,551 of NZ_JAOSZE010000028.1, read as the reverse complement.
GCCGGTTGGCCCGGGGCGGGTGGGTCGACGACAACGAGGAGTACCGGATCGCCGACGGATACCGCGCGTCGATGAACATCAAGGCGCCCAGCGTCTCGAGCATCACCGGCAAGCTCTCCGGCGGCAACCAGCAGAAGGTCGTCCTGTCCAAGTGGATCTTCACGGATCCGGACGTGCTGATCCTCGACGAGCCGACCCGCGGCATCGACGTCGGCGCCAAGTACGAGATCTACACGATCATCAATCGCCTTGCCGACCAGGGCAAGGCCGTGCTGGTCATCTCCAGCGAACTGCCCGAGCTGCTCGGGATCTGCGACCGCATCTACACGCTGTCGGCCGGGCGGATCACCGGTGAGGTGCCGCGCGCCGAGGCCACCCAGGAGGGCCTGATGACCCTCATGACCGCCGGACAGGAGGCAGGCAAGTGAGCCTCGCACCCACCAATGCCGACCTCGCCGTCGACGCCTCCGCGGAGGCGTCGACCCCGTCCTCCGGCCGCGGGCGTTTCTCCGTCAATTTGCGGCAGAGCGGCATCTACATCGCGTTCGCGCTGATCGTGTTGCTGTTCACGATCCTCACCGGCGGCGACTTGCTCGCGCCGCAGAACATCAGCAACATCATCGTGCAGAACTCGTACATCCTGATTCTCGCGATCGGCATGATCCTGGTGATCATCGCGGGCCACATCGACCTCTCGGTCGGATCGGTGGTGGCCGCCTGCGGCGCGGTCTCCGCCGTCCTGATGGTCAACCACCACATGGCCTGGCCGCTGGCGCTCGTGATCACGCTGGCGTTCGGCGCGGTGATCGGGATGTGGCAGGGCTACTGGGTCGCGTACTTCGGCATCCCGGCCTTCATCGTCACCCTCGCAGGCATGCTGCTGTTCCGGGCAATCACCCTGTGGATCCTGGGCAACCAGGGCATCGGCCCGTTCCCGGAAGCAGTCCGCACCCTGTCCAACGGCTTCACCAACGGCTATCTCGGTAACGTCGGGCTCGGCTCGTACCTGGGCGGCGCCGACCTGTTCAGTTTGCTGATCGGCGCGATCGCGGTGGCCGGGCTGATCGTGACCCAGTGGCGATCACGCGCCGGGCGGGCCCGCTACGGCCAGGCGGTCGACCCGGTCTGGCTGTTCGTCGCCAAGATCGTGGTATCCGCGGTCGTCATCATGTTCGTGATCGTGCAGCTGGCTCGCTTCCGCAACCTGCCGTGGGTGCTCGTGCTGCTGGCCGGCCTGGTGCTCGGTTACTCGCTGCTCGCGAACCGGTCCGTCTTCGGCCGCCAGATCTATGCGGTCGGCGGCAACCTGCAGGCGGCGACGCTGTCCGGCGTGAAGGTCAAGTCGATCATCTTCTGGATCTTCGTGAACATGGGCGTGCTGTCGGCCCTGGCCGGCATCATCTTCGCCGGCCGGCTCAACCAGGCCGGTCCGACCGCCGGCAACCAGTTCGAGCTGGACGCGATCGCGGCGGCCTTCATCGGCGGCGCGGCGGTGCAGGGCGGCGTGGGCAAGGTGGTCGGCGCGATCACCGGTGGCCTCATCATGGGTGTCATCAACAACGGCATGAGCCTGATCGGCGCGCCGTCCGAGCGGGTCATGCTCGTCAAGGGCGCCGTGCTGCTGGCGGCGGTCGCCTTCGACGTGTGGACGAAGCGGCGGGCCGGCGCGTCGCGCTGACCCGCTGCGGTGCCCTTTCCTGGGCCCGGCCGGTTCTCCGGCCGGGCCCTCTTCTACTCGGTCTCTTACTCGGTGGCGCCCATCAGCCGGGCTCGAGTCCGCTGCATGTCGGCGAGCTGCTCGTCCGTCATGGCGGCCCTGGCCTCGGCCCGTTTCCGGCTCATCTCGGCGAGCTCCTCCTCGCTGAGCTGACTCGCCCACTCGCGGCGGGTCCGGTTCATCTCCTCGATCTGCTCGGGGGTCAGGGGCTGGCTCATCGTGACCATCTCCTCGATCAACGTGACGAATTGCGACGGCTCCGGACGGTCCAACCTGGACAGCAACCCCAGCAGGCTGATCCGCACCTGCTGCGCCTGCCGGATGCGCTCCTCGGTCTCGGCCAGCTGACGTCGCAGGATCTCCCGGGGATCCTCGCCGCCGGCCGCCAGCGCCGCCGCGATGTCCCGCAACGGAAGGCCGAAGCCGCGCAGCGCGAGAATCGTGTGCAGCCGGCGCACGTCGTCGCCGGTGTAGCAGCGATGCCCGCCGGCCGTCCGCGACGACGGCACCAGCAGACCCAAACGGTCGTAGTGATGCAGCGCGCGTACGGTCACCCTGGTCGCCCGGGCGAGCTCGCCGATCCGCCATTCCTGCTGCTCGGTCATCTGTTCCCTCCCTTCGCGGTGCGTCTCGAACGCTAGGTCCTGACGTCGGGTCAGGTTCAAGGCCAACTTTCTTCGATTTCCGGGCAACCTTCCGGCCGCCTCGAACCACTAGATCACGTACACGTCGATCTGGAGGAGAGCACGCATGAAGCACGCGAAGGCCGGCCGCCTCGGCGGCCGGCGGGCGGCGCTGGCCGGCGGTTTCGCGATCGCCGTGGCGGCTGCGGCCGGGATCACGGCAAGCGCGTTTGCCGGCAGCAGCGGCTCAGTCTCAGCTGGCGGCTCGTTTTCCGGACCGCCTGCGGCTTCGGCGTCGCCCGCCGCCTCGTTGTCCACGGCTTCGGCGTCGCCCGCCGCCTCGTTGTCCACGGCTTCGGCGTCGCCCGCCGCTTCTTCGTCTCCCAGCGCCACCGCGACTGCGGCGCCCACCGCCGTCGCGACCGTCTGGCCGAAGGCGACCGGCACCACCACGCTGACGGCGACCAGGAAGGTCAGCGGGACGTTCGACGGCGCGAACACGGAGTTCATCGGCGGGGGAAACCTCGGCGACGGCAGCCAGGACGAAAACCAGGACCCCCTGTTCGAGTTGTCCGACGGCGCCACGCTGGCCGACGTCATCATCGGCGCGCCGGCCGCGGACGGCGTGCACTGCCTCGGCAGCTGCACGCTGCGCAACGTGTGGTGGCTGGACGTGGGCGAGGACGCCGCGACCTTCAAGGGCACCTCGGCGTCGCAGACCATGACGGTCGTCGGCGGCGGCGCGATGCACGCGTCGGACAAGGTGTTCCAGCACAACGGCCCCGGCACGTTCATCATCAAGGACTTCCAGGCCACCGACGTCGGCAAGCTCTACCGGTCGTGCGGCAACTGCAAGACGCAGTTCGCCCGGCACGTCCAGGTGTCGAACGTGACCGTCACCGCGCCGCTGAAGACCCTGGTCGGCATCAACCCGAACCTCGGCGACACCGCGACGATCACCGGCGCCACCCTCGTCGGCGGTACCGCGAAGAACGTGTGTGCCCTGTTCAAGGGCGTGACGAGCGGCGAGCCCACGCAGACGAGCAACGTCCCGGACGGCGTCGCCTGCCTGGCCACCGGCATCACGTTCGAGTAGACCGGCCGTGGGGCGCGGCGGCGCCCCACGACCCCGGCCCGCCGGCCCAGAGCCATCAGCCCAGCTCTGGGCCGGCGGGCCGAACCGAGCGAGCGGGCTACCGCGTGCCGAACCCAAGCGAGCGGGCTGCAGCGTGCCGAAGCCAAGCGAGCGGGCTGCAGCGTGCCGTTACAGGCGGAGGGCGCCTGGCGCCGTCGCCGGTACCACGGGATGCGCCGGGGCGACCGCGTCCACCCGCCGATACGGTTCGCCAATTTTCGGTCGCGGATCGTTCTCGCCCGCGTTCGGCCACATGCCGATCGCCCGCTCGGCGAGCGCCGTGATGGTGAGCGACGGATTCACGCCGAGGTTGGCCGCCACCGCCGAACCGTCGACGACATGCACCCCCGGATGCCCGTAGAGCCGGTGATACGGATCGATCACGCCGTGCTCGGGATCGGCCCCGATCGCGCACCCGCCGATGAAGTGACCGGTAGCCGGCCGCCCGATCAGCTCGGTCATCGACCCGAGCGGCACCCCGTCAATCTTGTCGGCCACCCGCCGAGCCACGTCGTGCGCCGCCGGCACCCAGACCGGATTCGGCTCGCCGATCCCTTCCCGGCTGCGGAGCCGCCCCCGCTTCCGATACAAAGTGATCGAGTTGTCCAGCGGTTGCATCCCGAGCAGCACAATGGTCTGTTCCGACCAATGCCGCGGCGACAGAACAAGCCGCAGGTCCTTACCCGATCGCAGCAGCTGCTTCGCCCCCGCGACCAATCGTGACCGCCCACCCGTGTCATCCACGAGCACGGTGCCGAGCAACGCCAGCAGGTTGCTGCCACGGCCATAACGCACCGGCTCGACGTGCGTGCTCGCATCCGGATGAATCGACGAGGTGATCGCCACTCCGCGGCTGTAGTCCCGATCCCGGCGCCGGGTTCGCGCCCCGAGGATCGATTCCGAGTTGGTCCGGCTGAGTTCCCCGAGCCGCTCGGAAATGCTCGGCAGGCTGCCCCGGTCCCGCAGGCGATGCAGCAACCGCTGGGTGCCGAGCGCCCCCGCCGCGAAAATGACCTGCCCGGCGCTGAGCTGACCCTTCGCGATCCCACCCGTCTTGCGGGTACGCACGGAGAAGCCCCCGCCGTCCAGCGGCCGCACATCGGTCACCGTGGTGAGCGGTTTGACCACGGCGCCGGCCCGTTCCGCGAGATACAGATAGTTCTTGACCAGCGTGTTCTTCGCCCCCACCCGGCATCCCGTCATGCACGAGCCGCAGAGGGTGCAGGCCCGCCGCTCCGGCCCGACCCCGCCGAAGTACGGATCGGCGATCGCCCGTCCCGCGCCGCCTTCGGTTCGCTCTCCGCTTTCCGAGTCGGCAAGCGCGGCTGTCTTTTTCTGATCACTTGCGGTGTCGGCGGCGAAGAGCACCCCCACCGGCGTACGGCGGTAGGTGTGGCCCACGCCCAGGTCGTCGGCCACCTCGCGCAGGGCGCGATCGGCGGCGGTCTCGACCGGGTTGGTCGTCACGCCCAGCATCCGCTTGGCCTGGTCGTAGGCGCCGGCGAGCTCGGCCTTCCAGTCGGTGATCGCCGACCATTGGGGATCGGCGAAGAACGCGTCCGGCGGCTCGTACAGGGTGTTGGCGTAGCCGAGCGAGCCGCCGCCCACCCCCGCGCCCGACATGATGAGCGCGTGTTTGAGCAGGGTCAGGCGGAGGATGCCGAAGCAGCCGAGCGCCGGGGCGTACACGTAGCGGCGCAGCCGCCACGAGGTCTGAGCGAACTCGTCGTCGGCAAAACGGCGCCCGGCCTCCAGCACCGCGACCCGATAACCCTTCTCGGTCAGGCGTAGCGCACTGACGCTGCCGCCGAAGCCCGAGCCGATGATGACGACGTCAAAGTCATACGTCATGGCGTACGGTGGCACCGTTGTTGGCGACATGTCAATAAGTGGAGGAGCGGTGAACCATCATCGACGCGGCACCGGCAGCCCGATCGTGCTGATCCATGGCATCGGCAGCCGCTGGCAGGTCTGGAACCCGATCCTCGCCCGGCTCGCCGAGCACCACGAGGTGATCGCCCTCGACCTGCCCGGCTTCGGCGCCAGCGCCCCCGACGACGCAATTGCCGACATAAGCGATGCCGGATTCGCCGTCCCCTCTGACGCTGGCATGGCTGTCACCTCCGACCCCGGCATGGCTGTCACCTCCGACCCCGGCATGGCTGTCACCTCCGACCCCGGCATGGCTGTCACCTCCGACCCCGGCATGGCTGTCACCTCCGACCCCGGCATGGCTGTCACCACCGACGGCGGCATGGCTGCTGCTTCCGGCGCCGGCATCGCCGGTGCCGACGGGCGGCCGGAGCGAGTCTCCGGCGGTGGGCTGAGCGGGACGGGATCGGTTCCGCAGCTGGCTGATCGGGTGGGCGAGTTCCTGACCGAGCTGGGCGTGGAGCGACCGACGATCGGCGGCAGCTCGCTGGGTGGCGGGGTCGCGCTCGAACTGGCTCGCCGTGGCGTGGCAAGGTCGGTGGTCGCGTTCTCGCCGGTCGGCTTCTTCGGTGCGGTTGGTGCCGCCTGGTGCCGTACCGTCGTGTCGGCCGCACGTGCCGGCGGCACGACGCTGAGCCCGGCCCTTCCGCGTCTCTTCGCCACCCGCGCCGGGCGGGTGGCGTTGTGCGGAGTCTTCTACGGTCACCCCGCCGCCCTCGCGCCGGAGGACTGCCTCGCCGACGCCCGCGCGTTGGTGACCGCGCCCGGCTTCGCGACGGCCCGGCGTCGGCTGGGGGAGTGGCGGGTGACCTCGGCGATCACCGGCGTGCCGATCACGATCGCGTGGGGCGACCGCGATCTCGTCCTGCCCAGGCGGCAGGCGCGCCGGGCACGACAGGTGCTCCCGAACGCGAGGCACGTTCGGCTGCCCGGTTGCGGACACCTGCCGTTCGCGGACGACCCGGAGGCGTGCGCGCGCCTGCTCCTGGAAGCGGCCTGACCCCGCCCGGGGCGCTATTGGCAGGGTGCCAACAGGCTGCTACGTTCGGCGCAAGAATCGTGCCGCCGCCCTGGCGCGCGGAGAGGGGGACGCGATGAGCCAGCCCCGCGACACCGCTCTGAATGAGCCAGTTGCCGTCGACAGCCGGCAGACATGACACAACCTCGGGTAGTGATCATCGGAGCCGGGTTCGGGGGAATTGCGGCGGCCGACGCGCTCCTCAAGGCCGGCTATCGCGATGTCGTGGTGCTGGAGAAGGCCTCCCGGATCGGCGGCGTGTGGCGGGACAACGCGTATCCGGGATGCGCCTGCGACATTCCGGCGCCGCTCTACTCGTACTCGTTCGCGCTGAATCCGGAATGGTCGCGTCGCTTCCCGCCGCACGGCGAGATCCTCGAGTATCTGCGGCGGACCGCGGATCGGCTCGGCGTCAGCGAGAAGGTGCGGCTCGGCGTCGAGGTCACCGAGGCCTGCTGGGACGAAAAGGACGGTTGCTGGCGGCTGCGTACAAATACCGGCGAGGAAATCGAGGCCGATGTGCTGGTGCCGGCCGTCGGCCAGTTGAGCCGGCCCGTCGTGCCGTCGTTGCCGGGCGCCGAAACCTTCGCCGGTCCCACCCTGCACACCGCCCAATGGGATTCGAGCCGGCCGGTCGAAGGCAAACGGGTCGCGGTCGTCGGCACCGGGGCGAGCGCCATTCAACTCGTCCCGGCGATAGCCGGCTCCGCCGAAAGCGTCACCGTTTTCCAGCGCAGCGCGCCGTGGACGCTGCCGAAACCCAATCGGCGGTACGGGGCCGGGCGGCGCGCTGCGTACCGGATGATGCCGCGCCTGATGCGCCTGCCGCGCGCCGGCACCTGGGCAATGACGGTGGTCACCGGGAAGGCGGTGACCGGGAATCGAGCGGCCGGCCTGCTGTTGCGTGGGATATCCACGGCGCAACGGCGATGGCAGGTGCGGGATCGCGCGCTCCGGGCGCGGGTCACGCCGGCCGAGCCGATGGGCTGCAAACGGGTTCTGTTCACCAGCGACTGGCTACCGACCCTCGCGCGCGAGGACGTTCGTCTGGTCACCGAGAAAATCGTCGAGGTGACCGCCGACGGCATTCGCACCGCCGACGGCGAACTGCACGGCTGCGACCTCATCGTGTACGCGACGGGCTTCGCGGCCACCGAGTTCCTGGCGCCGATGCGCATCACGGGGCGGGGCGGCAGCTTATTGCAGGACGAGTGGCGCGACGGGGCGTACGCGTATCTGGGTGTCGCCGTTCCGGGCTTTCCCAACCTGTTCCTGATGTACGGCCCGAACACGAACACGGGAAACACCTCGGTTATCTACTTCCACGAGTCCCAGGCCCGGTATCTGGCGCAGGCGGTGCGCCGGATCGCCGAGACCGGCAGGCCGTTGGAGGTGCGGCGGGAACGGGCGCTGGCGTACGACGACGAGATGCAGCGGCGGCTGGCCGGCAGCGTGTGGACCGGCTGCCAGAGCTGGTACCGGACCGCGACCGGCCGGGTCGTCACGAACTGGCCGGGAATGGCGTCCGAATACCGCCGCCGCACCGCCCGGCTCGACGTCGCTGACTACGCTCCGATAACGAACGAGTCCGTTCCGTATTGACGGCTGTTAGCGTGACAGCCATGCGACGGGGAGCCGCGGTGCTGCTGTTGCTGGTCTGCGCGCTGGTCGCGGCCTGCTCCGGCGACGAGGATTGGCTGACCGCCCAACTGGTCGACGGCAGGGTGGTGCTGACCATCGGCGGCCAATGCGACGAGGACAGCTATCTGAGTCGGGTGGACGTCGCCGTTTCGGGAGTCGCGCCGAGGCAGACACTGTGGGCCGCCTCGGCCGGCACGAAACCGGCCGCGGCGACCCCGACGGTGACCGTGGGGGTCAGCCCGCCGGGCTTCCGGGAATTGACCCGGCTCGACACTCTCACCTGGCCCATCAGCGTCGACGTGTGGACCAATTTCCGCTACGTCGTCGACATTCCCTACGACGACCTTTCGGCCGGGCACGTCGTGAAGTACTCACCTCAACCGGTCTTCAACGAGTTGTCCCCGGTGCATCCGGCCCGCTGCTAGCCCTCCGCGGTGGCGACGTACCGCCCGCCCGGGCGAGTGCCGAAGGTGACGCTTTCCCCGGAGCCGGAGCCGGAGCCGGAGCCGGAGCCGGACCCGGAGCCGGAGCCGGGCCCGGACCCGGAGCCGGACCAGGGCGCGGGCCCGGAGCCGGAGCCGGTGGCCGCGACCGTGCGATGCGAATCGGCGTCGGTCAATCGGAAAGCCGCACCGAACAACGGGCTGCGCAGCGTGACTCGGCCGGCCCGACCGGCGGTCACCGTGATTTCGCGGGCCGCGCCGGCCGCCCACGCGATGTCGACGGTCAGATCGCCGCGGGCGCGCAATCCGCTCACCCGCCCGTCCGGCCACCGCGCCGGCAGCGCGGGCAGGATGTGCACCTCGTCGCCGTGACTCTGCAGCAGCATCTCGATGATGCCGGAGGTTGCGCCGAAATTGCCGTCGATCTGGAACGGCGGGTGGGTGTCCCAGAGATTGGCGAGCGTGCTCGTCCTCAGCTGTTCGCTGAGCATCTGGTGAGCGTGGTCGCCGTCGAGCAGCCGCGCCCAGAAGTTGATTTTCCAGGCCTTGCTCCAGCCGGTGCCGCCGTCGCCGCGGGCCCGCAGAGAAACCTCGGCGGCCGCGGCGAGTGCGGGCGTCGTGGCCGGCGAGATCTGGCGGCCGGGATGCAGCGCGAACAGATGCGAGACGTGGCGGTGGTCGTCGGCCGGGTCGTCCCAGTCGCCCTTCCATTCCTGCAACTGACCCCACGAGCCGATCCGGGTGCCGGGGTCCAGGCGGTGCAGGGCGGCGGCCACCTCTTTGCCGAATCGGGTGTCCCCGACGAGCGCGGCCGCCTCGACCACGCTGGTGAACAGATCGAAGACGATCTGCTGGGACATCGAGGCGCCGGCCGTGAAGTCGCCGTGCTCGGGCGAGTAGCTGGGGGAGGCGACCAGGGTGCCGTCGCGCGGGTCGACGATGAGCACGTCCAGCCAGAAACGGGTCACCTCACGCATGACCGGGTAGGCGCGTTCCCGCAGGAAACGGTGGTCCAGCGTGAACCGGTAATGGTCGTAGAGGTGCCGGCAGAGCCAGGCGGGCGCCTCCGGGAACCAGAACGCGGTCGGCCAGTCGTGGACGCCGGTGAACCCGTACGGGTTGGTCTCGTTGTGCAGTACGAAGCCCGGTGCGCCGAACATCTGCCGGGCGGTCACCGCGCCCGGCTCGCGTTCCGCGTCGATGAACGCGAACAGCGGCCCGGCGGTGTCGCCCAGGTTCGCCGGATCGGCGAGCCAGTAGTTCATCTGGACGTTGATGTTGGTGTGGTAATCGGCGCTCCACGGCGCGGCGTCGTATCGGTTCCACACGCCCTGCAGGTTGGCCGGCAGTTGCGCATCCTCCCGGGAGGAGCTGGAGGAGCGGGAGGAACCGATCAGCAGGTACCGCCCGTATTGGAAGAACAGCGCCTCGAGCGCCCGGTCCGCCGGGCTGCCCGCCCCCTGATAGCCGGCAAGCAACTCGTCGGTCGGCGCGTCCGGCATGCGCTGGCCGAGGTCCAGACTCACCCGGCCGAACAATGCCCGATGGTCGCGGACGTGGGCGGCCAGCAGTTTCTCGTACGGCTGGGCGGCCGCCCGGTCGAGATCGGCGGTGACTCGGCGATGCGGGTCGGTTCCGCGGTACTGCGGGTATCTGCCGGAGTAGTCGGTGCCGGCCGCGATCAGGATCGTCGCCGCGTCGGCGCCGGCGACGCTGACCGAGCCGTCCGGGTTGTCGGTCCGGGTGCCGCCCCGGGTCAGGACCTGGATCTGACCCTCGAAGCGAAGACCGTTGTCGGTGAGCGCGCCCGCCACGGAGATGCGGCCGTTCGCGGCGGTCGTCATCGCGGTGCGGTTGGCGGGTACCACGATGCCGGCGGTGAAGTTCACCTCGCCCGGGCGGGAGGCGCCGAGCCGGACGACGATCACCCGGTCCGGGTGGCTGACGAAGTGCTCGCGAACGTGCCGTACGCCATCGGCGAGGTAGGAAACCCGGGCCACCGCCGTGGTCAGATCGAGCTCGCGCCGATACCCGGTTGCGGTCGCCTCCGGCATGGCGAGCGTGAGATCTCCGAAGCTCTGATAGCTGCCGTAGCCGTACCGGGCCTGCCCGAGCGCCGCCGCGACCTCTTCCGGCGGCACCCGCTCCCGCTCGTTGATCTGCCGCTGCATCTGGGCGATCGCACCCGGTCGCGGCGTCCGCCAGTTCCCGAAGTCGTAGCCCTCCGACCCGGGTCCGCCCGTCCACAGTGTCTTCTCGTTGAACTGGATCGTTTCCGACCCGATCTGACCGAACACCATCGCGCCGAGCGTTCCGTTGCCGATCGGAAGTGCCTGACTCTCCCAGTCCGTGGCCGGCTCGTCGTACCAGAGCGTGAGGCCCGGCGCGGCATTCTCCGCGGCCTCGGCCCAGCCGGGCGACCCGGCCGCGACCCCTGCGACCGCCGCGCCCGTACCCGCCAGCACCGCCCGCCGCGAAACCGTCCGGTCAGTCAGTGGTTGCACGTCCCCTCCTCGCATGGATCGGCAGACATCGATATCCATGGAGGGTATGGCGACGCAGCGGCCAAGGAAAGGCCTTTCCTCGAGCTGGCGGCCGTGCCCACCCTCGATCACCGCGAGGTGGTCGCGGTGATCGAGGGACTGTCGTCAGGGGACGTCTACGAGCAGGCCGGGGCGACGAAGTACGGGTGAGTGCCCCGAGTGAAGCGGCACCCGAACTCGGGCGACGCCACCACCTTCGGGTTGAGGATGGCGTCCCCGGCCGGCCGGTGACCGGTGTGGATCCAGGTCGTCAGGTCGTCGAAGCCCTCGGTCAGTTCCTGCTGGTTGAAGTCGCAGTGTCCGACACCGCGGATGGCGCGGGAAACGAACAGGCTCGACTGGCGGTGGACGGCGACGCGCTGGGCGTACACCTGCTCCATGGAGAACGGCACGAAGAGGTCGCCGACGTCGTGCAGCGACAGGACCGGGATGCGCGGGTTGCCGTCGACGCGCGGGATGCCGGACAGGCCCGGGTCCGCGTCGGCGGTGTGCCGGACGCGCAGGACCGACGCGTTCAGCTGCCATTCGGCCGCGGTCGGCCACCACCGGTCGGTGCTGCGGTAGAGCGTGAACCGGTTGTCGGTCACGTTCCCGGGTGCGATGTTCGACGTGCCGCCGGTCAGGCCGGGGTAGAGGCCGAACAGGAACGGCAGGTCGTTCAGCGGAGCCAGCGACGTCGCGGTGTTCCAGTAGGCGAACGCGCCGTCGAAGCCGGGCCGCGGGCCGCCGGTGCGGCGCTCGACCACATCGGACCAGGTTTGACCGGCCGCGGTCAGCGCGGGCGGCTGGCCGGTCTTGACGCCGAGCGCGGGCAGGATCGCGGCGACCTTGGCCCGCCACTGGTCCTGGTAGTCGGCCGGCGGGTTGAGCGGGAAGTCGATCGGCACCTTGGCCAGCGCGGCGGCGGTGACGTTCGCGTCCAGGAAGTAATCGAACAGCCGCACGTCGCCGAGCACGCCGCAGTAGGGCATCGCGCCCGCGAACGTCCGGGGATAGGTTTCGATCGCGACCGCGGTGATCTGGCCGCCCATCGACTCGCCGCTCATGATGACGCTCTTCGGCGCGTGACCGGTCGCCTGGCGGAAAAGACCGATCGTCGCGTACGAGTCACGGACGCCCTGCCCCACGTCGTATCCGTTGGTCGCGTAGCTCGAGGCGGCCCAGGCGTAGCCCGCGTCGATGTAGTGCGCCCGCAGCTCGGGGCTGTTCACGAAGACGGTCTTGCCGGCGCCGCGGTAGCCGTGCGCCCAGACGACCAGGGTCCCGTTCCAGTTGGCCGGAACCTCGATCCGGTACGCCGCGCCCGCGCTGATCCCGGTGTAGGCCCGGGCGTTCGGCAGGGCGACGAACGGCGTCCCGTTGGTGTCACAATTCGGATCGAAAACCGTGTAGCCCGGCTGCGTGCTGCTCGGCACCGGAGCGACGCAGGTCGGAGTATCTGCAGCAAATGACGGTTCGCCCACCGCGGCGAGCGGGAGCACCAGAGTCAGGACGAGAGCAGCACGCTTCCAGCTGGTTATCATCGCGTTACCTCCCGGTAACATCCAAAGCTTGCCATTAATGACTGTCAAGGCTCCGAACGGCTTGAGCGGCAATACGGCCACAGGGCGGCCACAACGCTGTTGAAGTCCCCACCGATGTCGTGTACTACCTCGTCAGGCCCAACGGCCGGACGGAACGGGATCGCGATGACACCCGATGGTGAGACGGCGGCGGGAGGGCCGGTGAACGTGGCGCACTGGGCCGAGACGCTGGCGTTCGTCGACGAGCGTCGCCGGGCGGTGCTCGACCGTGATCCGACCGGCCGGGACGGCGTCGATCTGCTCGAGATCGAGCTGGTGCGAGCGTGTCTGACCGCGGCGCTCGGCGATCACCGGCTGCGCGACGAAGCGTTGGCGTCGGCGGGTGCGGCCGCCACGGCCGCGGCCATCGCGTGGGTACGCGACCGCGGGCGGGTCGAGCTTCCCGTGCCCGGCGGTGCGCGGCTCGTCCCGGCTCGCGGCGTCTCGATCGGCCCGAGCACCTGGCTGGCGGCCGTCGGGGCGTGCCGGGTGCTGCGCGACGAGGCCGGACTCACCGCGCTCGGCCATCCGCCGCTGCTCGAACTGCTCGGCGAGATCGCCGACGACTTCTGGACACCGGTCGGCCGGGCGCTGACCGGGCCGACCGCGGAATCGATCGCAACCGCTCGCGCGGCGGTGGCCGAGCACGGCGCGACGGCGGCCGAACCGGAGTTCGTCTCCCTTCGCGTACGGCCGCTGCTGGAGATCTTGAACGCCGGAGACCAGGCGGCGTTCGACGCCGCGCTCGCCGCGGCCGTGCGGTGTCACGACGAGTTCTACCTGTACGACGAGTGGGAGTACGACTCGCTGGGCCTGCTCGCGCTCCCCGTGCTCGGCCTGGCCGCGCACGGCCACGATCGCGGGTTCCACATCGGGCACGCTTCCGATCGGTTGCCGCCGGATCTGATCCGTGGCGGACTCCGCGCGCTCGGCCCGGTGCGATACCACTTCCCGCCGGCCCGCCTGCACCGCCGCGAAGAGGCCCAGTGGTTCCTCGATCTGGAGGGCTTTCCGCGCCAGGGCCGCGGTCACGATCGCCGGGAGGAGGCGGGCAGGATGATGGGGACCTACACGGCGCGCAACGGACCCGGCATCCTGGACGCCATTCTCGTGGCCGACGAGGAGTTCGCGCCCGGGCTGGAGGACCTGCTGGACGTGGGCGAGCTCGTCCTGGTCGCCGACCTCCTGGCCGGCCGAGGCGGGGACGATCGGCGGCGGCGGGCCTGGCTCACCGAGGCCGCGGACTGTCTCGCCGCCGCTCGCGACCGATCGGAACCGCGCTTCGTGCACGAGCGGGGCTGGGCCGCGTACCGCGCGGAACCGAGCCGATTCGATCCCGACCGACTCGCCGCCGTGGAGAGCGCGTGGCGCGAGATGGCCGACTCGGCGGCCGATGTGTCCACCACCGTGCTGCGGCTGCGGCTCGAGCCGATGCTGCAAGCGATCGCGTCCGATCGCACGGGGGTGGCGCTGCGCGAGCTACGCCCGCGGGACGACGACTACGCCAAGACGTTCGCCGCGGCCGTTGTCGATCGGGCGCGGCGACACTACGAGTCGCTGTGGGCGGGACCGCTCGATTTCCGGCACCCCGACTCCGGCGCCCACGTCGAGATCCACGTGGCGCCGCTCGGTGACGACCAGGAGCTGTTCCCGGGCGGACGCGGCGAGATCGCCGGTCTGCTGCTGCCGGGCCGGGTCTGGGCGTCCTGGCGCTACGTCACCCCGGGCCGCACGGCCGGCCTGTCCTACGACGGCCTGGCCTGGTGCGACGACCATTGGGCCTGGTTCCCCAAGCCCTACCGCCTGCTCCCCGGCTAGGTGGCCGGCGAAGACTGAGCGGGCGGCGAGGGCGGGGCCGCCGTGCTCTCCCGCACCACCGGCGCGGGCGGCGAGGGCGGGGCCGCCGTGCTCTCCCGCACCACCAGCGTGGTCGGCACCAGAACCGTCCCCGGCTCGGCCCGCTCGTCCCGGATCTGTGCGAGCAACCCGTGCACACACCGCCGCCCCACCTCGGCGAAATCCTGGTGCACGGTCGTGAGCGGCGGCAGGTACGACGTAGCGTCCGGGATGTCGTCGAAACCGACCACGCTCACCTCGGACGGCACCCGCCGCCCCGTCTCGTGCAGCGCCCGCAACACCCCCAGCGCCATCTGGTCGTTGGCCGCGAAGATCGCCGTGCACGTGGGCTCCGAGGCGAGCCGGAGACCGGCGCGATAGCCGGAGGCGGCCGACCAGTCGCCCCGCTCGACCGGCGGCACGACACGCCCCGCCTCCTCGAGCGTGGTCCGCCAGGCCTGGGCCCGCCGCTCCGACGAGAACGACTCGGCCGGGCCGGTGACGTGCCAGACCGTCTCGTGTCCGAGGTCCAGCAGATGCCGTACGGCCTGCCGGGCCCCGTCCGCCTGATCGGTGTCGACCACCGGATACCGATCGCCGGCGTCCGAGTCGACCACCACCACCTGTACGCCCGGGGGCAGGGTCAGATCGACCGCGTCGAGCAGGTGCACCTCCATGATCACGATGATGCCGTCGACGGCCAGCTCGCCGAGGCGGGTGAACGCCCCGAGCACGCCGTCCTGGGTCGGCGCCGCCACCGGGAACAGCGTGATCGCGTACCCCTCCTGGGCGGCCTGGGTGGCGATCGCCTCGACCGTCCGGCTGTTGCCGGTGGTGGACAACGTAAACAAAATGACGCCAATAGTATGAAATGTGCCCCGTTTCAGGGCACGTGCGGCGCTGTTCGGTCGGTACCCGAGCTCGCGCATCGCCGCGAGCACCTGCCGGCGGGTCGACTCGACCACGCCGGGGTGCCCGGTGGAGACCCGGGAAACGGTCTGCGAAGACACTCCGGCCAGGCGTGCGACGTCGGCCATCGACGCTCCGCGGGTGCGGCGCGGCGATGCAGAGTCGCTCCTTGACGATCCGTGCACGTGGTGAAACTATCACCACGATGTTTACGTAAACATCACAGGGGCCAACGCCATGAAACACAAAGCAACACGAGCGAACGGGGCGCCCCATCGGTACCGATGTTTGCGTAAACATTCTCGTGCGATCGGAAGGGTGAGGGCATGGCAGTTCCTCAGGTCGTGGCGCCGCCGGGCGTCCGCCGGCGCCGTCGCTCGTGGAAGGGCTGGCAGTTCGTCGGGCCGTTCATGCTGGTCTTCGCCCTGGTGTTCCTCGCGCCGATCGGGTACTCGATCTACCTGAGCCTGTTCAAGAACCGGCTGATCGGCGGGAACTCGTTCGTCGGGCTGGACAACTACCGGCAGGCGCTGCACGACTCCGAGTTCTGGTCGGCGTTCGGCCGGGTGGCGCTGTTCCTGGTGGTCCAGGTGCCGATCATGCTGCTGCTCGCGCTGCTGGTGGCGCTCGCCATCGACAGCGGCCGGCTGCACGGCAAGGCGTTCTTCCGGGTGACGATCTTCCTGCCGTACGCGGTGCCGGCCGTCGTCGCGACGCTGATGTGGGGCTTCATGTACGGCTCCCAGTTCGGCCTGGTCGGCAACATCAACGACGCGCTGAACGTCTCGCTGCCCGACCCGCTCGGCTCGCACCTGGTGCTCGCGTCCATCGGCAACATCGTGACCTGGGAGTTCGTCGGCTACAACATGCTGATCTTCTACTCCGCGCTGCGCGTCGTGCCGGCCTCGCTCTACGAGTCCGCGGAGATCGACGGCGCCGGCCAGTTCCGGGTCGTCACGGCGATCAAGCTGCCGGCCATCCGCGGTGCCCTGGTGATCGCCACGATCTTCTCGGTGATCGGCAGCTTCCAGCTGTTCAACGAGCCGGCCATCCTCCGCCCGCTGGCCAAGAACGTGCTGACCACGAGCTACACCCCCAACCTGTACGCCTACTCGCTGTCCTTCTCCGGCCAGCAGTACAACTACGCCGCCACCGTGGCGATCATCATGGGCGTCATCACCATGGTCATCGCGTACGTCGTGCAGCTCCGCGGCACGAGGGAGAAGTGATGACCGCCGCGGTGCAGTCGTCCGGCCGTACGCGGAAAGCCGCTCCCGTCGCCCACCGGCCCTACCGCCGCAACTCCAAGCGCAGCCTCACCCTTACGGTGCTCACCTCGATCGTCGCGATCTACAGCCTGATCCCGCTGGTCTGGCTGCTGATCAACTCGACCAAGACGCAGGAGGGCCTGCTCAGCTCGTTCGGCCTGTGGTTCGACGACGGGAAGTTCGCGCTCTGGGAGAACATCCGGCAGACCCTCACGTACGACAATGGGGTGTTCCTGCGCTGGCTGGGCAACACGGTGCTGTACGTGGTGGTCGGCGCCGGCGGTGCGACGTTCCTGGCCACGCTGGCCGGCTACGGGCTGGCCAAGTTCGACTTCGTCGGCCGGCGCGGGGTCTTCGCCGTGGTCATCGGCGCGGTCGCGGTGCCCGGCACCGCCCTCGCGGTGCCCACGTTCCTCATGTTCAGCAAGATGGGCATCACCAACACGCCGTGGTCGGTGATCATCCCGTCGCTGATCACCCCGTTCGGGCTCTACCTGATGTGGACCTTCTCCGGTCAGGCGGTCCCGGACGAGATGCTCGAGGCCGCCCGGATCGACGGCGCCGGCGAGTTCCGCACCTTCTTCCGCATCTCCGTGCCGCTGCTGGCACCCGGCATCGTCACGGTCCTGCTCTTCAGCATGGTGGCCACCTGGAACAACTACTTCCTGCCGCTGATCATGCTGAAGGACCCGGACTGGTACCCGCTGACCATCGGCCTGAACTCCTGGAACGACCAGGCGGCGACGGCGGGCAGCCAGGCCGTGTTCAACCTCGTCATCACCGGATCGCTCCTCACGATCCTGCCGTTGCTCGCGGCCTTCCTGCTTCTCCAGCGCTACTGGCAGTCCGGCCTCGCCGTCGGCAGCGTCAAAGAATGAATTCCCCCCGAAAGGAAGCTCATGTCCAGATTCCTCAAGGTGGCCGCCGCCGCCACGGCCGCCATGCTGGCGCTCGCCGCCTGCGGCGGCAATGATGACAAATCCACCGGCGGTTCCTCGGGCTCCGCGTCCGGCTCCGAGGCCGACGTCACCGCCGCGCTCGCCAAGGGCGGGAACCTCACGGTGTGGGCCTGGGACCAGACGATCAAGGACGTCAAGGCGGGCTTCGAGAAGAAGTACCCGAACGTCAAGGTCAACCTCGTCAATGCGGGTACGGGCGACAAGCAGTACACGGCCCTGCAGAACGCGGTCGCGGCCGGCAACGGTGTGCCGGACGTAGCGCAGGTCGAGTACTACGCCGTGCTGCAGTTCGCGCTGTCCAAGTCGCTGGCCAACGTCGCCGGCTACGGCGCCACCAGCCTGAAGAGCGACTTCACCCCGGGCCCGTGGAACGCGGTGACCCCCGGCGGCGGCGTCTACGGCCTCCCGCTGGACTCCGGCCCGATGGCCCTGTTCTACAACAAGGAGGTCTTCGACAAGTACGGGATAACCGTGCCGACCACCTGGACCCAGTACGTCGACGCCGCCCGCAAGCTGCACAAGGCCAACCCGAAGGTCTACCTCACCGGCGACACCGGTGACGCCGGCTTCACCACCAGCATGATCTGGCAGGCCGGCGGCAAGCCGTACACGGTCGACGGCACCAACGTGACGATCAACTTCGCCGACGCCGGGTCCAGCAAGTACGCCACCACCTGGCAGCCGATGATCACCGAGAAGCTGGTCGCGTCGATCCCGCCGTGGACCGACCAGTGGTTCAAGGCCCTCGGCGACGGCACCATCGCCAGCCTGCCCACCGGCGCCTGGATGCCGGGCAACCTCTCCACCGGCGCGGCCGCGGCGTCCGGCAAGTGGCGGGTCGCGCCGATGCCGCAGTGGGACGCCGGCGGCAGCGCCAGCGCCGAGAACGGCGGCAGCTCGCTCGGCGTCCTGGACAAGTCGGCCAACAAGGCCCTCGCGTACGCCTTCGTGAAGTACGCGTCGGTCGAAGAGGGCAAGGACCTGCGGATCAAGGGCGGCGCGTTCCCGTCCACCACGGCCGACCTCACCTCGCCGGCGTTCCTCGACACGCCGTTCCCGTACTTCGGCGGCCAGAAGGCCAACCAGATCTTCGCGAAGTCCGCGCAGAACGTCGTAACCGGCTGGTCGTACCTGCCGTTCCAGGTCTACGCGAACAGCATCTTCAACGACACCGTCGGCAAGGCGTACGTGTCCAGCACCTCGCTCGCCGACGGCCTCAAGGCGTGGCAGGACCAGTCCGCCAAGTACGGCACCGAGCAGGGCTTTACCGTCAAGTGAGATCGGGGGCCCGCCTCCCCGCGGGCCCCGTCAGAAGGAGATCGTGTGAGTTCCACCCGTTGGTTGCGCCGCAGCGGCCCGCCGCGCCTCGAGTTCGGCGCCGACTACAACCCCGACCAGTGGCCGCGCGAGGTGTGGGACGACGACGTCCGGCACATGCGCGAGGCCGGCGTCACCATCGTGTCGCTCGCGATCTTCTCCTGGGCCCGGATCGAACCCGCCGACGGCGAGTTCGACTTCGCGTGGCTCGACGACGCCATGGATCTGCTGCACGCCAACGGGATCCTGGTCGACCTGGCGACCGCGACCGCCTCGCCGCCGCCGTGGCTGGCCGCCGCGCACCCGGAGATCCTGCCGGTCGACCGGGTCGGCAACACCATCTCGCCGGGCGGCCGGCAGCACTGGCGGCCGACCTCGCCGGTGTTCCGCAGGTACGCCCTGCGCCTGGTCCGGGCGCTGGCCGAGCGCTACCGGGACCACCCCGCACTGGCCGCCTGGCACGTCAACAACGAGCTCGGCTGCCACAACGTGCACGACTACTCCGACGACGCGGCGCGCGCCTTCCGATCGTGGCTCCGGATCCGCTACGAGACGATCGAAGCGCTCAACGACGCCTGGGCCACCGCCTTCTGGTCGCAGCGCTACACCTCGTGGGCCGAGATCCTGCCGCCGCGGCTGGCCGCCACGTTCCCGAATCCCGGGCAGCAGCTCGATTTCAAGCGGTTCTCCTCGGATGCGCTCAAGGACTACCTGATCGCCGAGCGGGACGTGCTGCGCGAGATCACCCCCGAGGTGCCGGTCACCACCAACTTCATGGTGATGGGCGAGCAGAGCTCGATGAACTACGCCGACTGGGCCGCGGAGGTCGACTTCGTCGCCAACGACCACTACCGTCAGCGCGGCGTGCGGTCCGCCGACGAGCTCTCCTTCTCCGCCAACCTGACCGGGAACATCGCCGGCGGCCGGCCCTGGTTCCTGATGGAGCACTCGACCAGCGCGGTCAACTGGCAGCCGGTCAACCTGCCCAAGCGCCCCGGCGAGCTCGAACGCGACTCCCTGCTGCACGTGGCGCACGGCGCCGACGCGGTCTGCTTCTTCCAGTGGCGTCAGTCCCGGGGCGGCGCCGAGAAGTACCACTCGGCGATGCTCCCGCACGCCGGCCCCGACAGCGACCTGTTCCGATCGGTCGTGGCGCTCGGCTCCCGCCTGCACGAGCTCGCCCCGCTCGCCGGCACCCCGCGCACCCGGGCCCGGGCCGCGATCGTTTTCGACTGGCAGTCGTGGTGGGTCGCCGAGCTCGACTCCCACCCGACCAACCGCCTGCGCTACCGGCGGGAGGCGTTCGACTGGTACCTCGCCTTCCTCGACCTGGGCATCCGCGCCGACGTGGTCCCGCTCGACACCGACCTGTCCGGGTACGAGCTGGTGATCGCCCCGATCCTGCACGTCGTCCCGGCCGCCCTCACGACGCGGTTGACCACCTATGTGGACAGTGGTGGCCATCTGGTCACCACGTACTTCTCCGGGATCGTGGACGAGAACGACCACGTATGGCTCGGCGGCTACCCGGGCGCGCTGCGCGACCTGCTCGGCATCCGGATCGAGGAGTTCGCCCCGCTGCCCGACGACGGCCGGGCCGAGCTCGACAACGGCCTGACCGGGTCGCTCTGGACCGACCGGATCGACCTGACCGCCACCGACGTCGAGGTGCTGGCCACCTACAAGTCCGGCGACGTCGCCGGCCGCCCGGCCGTGACCCGGCGACCGGTAGGAGCCGGCTCCGCCTCGTACGTGTCAACGCGTCTGGGCCCCGAGGGGCTCCGGGTGCTCCTGGCCGATCTGGCCGCCCGCGCCGGCGTGACCAGCGACCTGCCAGACGACCTGCGCGGCCGCGTCGAACTGACCCGCCGAGGCGGCTTCCAGTTCGTCATCAACCGCACCGACGAGCCGGTGGACATCTCCACACTCTCCCCGGCGCACCCCGTTCTAGCCGCCAGGGGAGTGGCGGTGCTGAGCTAGCTGGCTCCGCTTCGCTCCGCGGGCGATCGCCCCTTTCAGGCCGGTGAGCGGACAGCCGATTCCGACACCGCAAAACCGGCGGCGGCGGAATCGGCTGTCCGCTCACCGGCGGGGCAATCGCGGGCCGTTCCCTGATACGGGGCACCCCGGAAATACATGGTCGTGGTGCGGTGCGCGGGAGTCGTGTGGACGGCCGCGCGTAGCGGTGCGGTGGGGTGCGCGGGAGCCGTGTGGACGGCGTCCGGCGCGGCCACGCGGGACAACCCGGCGGGCGCGCGCGGAGGGTGACCAACGACGGCGTGCGGCGCTGCACCGGGGACTTTGTCGTCGCGTACCGGAAAAGGTTTTGGATCTCGTTGCCCCCGGCACCGGGGGCAGCGAGACGTCTGGTCAGAACGGGAACTGCGCGGGCTGGCTGCGGACCGTCAGCCAGCGGGTGTCGGTGAAGGCGTCGATGTTGGCCTGGGCGCCGCCGAAGCGGGAGCCGGTGCCGGATGCGCCCGTGCCGCCGAAGGGGGCGTTGGCCTCGTCGTTGACGGTCTGGTCGTTGATGTGGACGATGCCGGTCGGGATGCGGTCGGCCAGTTCGACGGCGCGCATCGCGTCGCGGGTGACGATGCCCAGGGACAGGCCGTACTCGGTGGCGGTGGCCAGCGCCAAGGCCTCGTCGATGCTGCCGTAGCGGGCGACCGGCGCCACCGGGCCGAAGATCTCCTGGGCGAAGGCGGGCGTCGCGGTGGTCACGCCGGCGATCACGGTGGGCTGATAGAACAGGCTCTCGTAGGAGCCGCCGGCGGCCAGGCGCACGCCGTCGCCGACCGAGGACGTCACCAGGTCGTGGATTTTGTCGCGCTGGCCGGCGTCGATGACCGGGCCGAGGGCGACCTGGTCGCGGGCCGGGTCGCCGACCGGGAGCTTGGCCGCCTTGTCGGCGAGCCGGTCGACGAAGTCGTCGTAGAGGCGCTCGGGCACCAGGTGGCGGCCGGTGGTCATGCAGATCTGGCCCTGGTGGAAGAAGCTGCCCCAGGCGGCCAGGTTGACCGCGGCGTCCACATCGGCGTCGTCCAGCACGAGCATCGCCGAGTTGCCGCCCAGCTCGAGATGGGCGCGCTTGAGGTGGCTGCCGGCCAGCGCGCCGACCCGGCGGCCGGCCTCGGTGGAGCCGGTGAACGAGATGACCGGGACCCGCGGGTCGGTGAGCAGGGCCTCGCCGACGTCGGCGCCGCCGATCAGTACCTGCAGCAGGCCGTCGGGCAGGCCGGCCTCCTGGAAGATGCGGGCCAGCACCAGGCCGCCGGTGACCGCGGTGCGCGGGTCGGGTTTGAGCAGTACGGCGTTGCCGAGGGCGAGCGCCGGCGCGACCGAGCGGATGCCCAGGATGATCGGCACGTTGAACGGTGAGATCACGCCGACCACGCCGACCGGGTAGCGCCGGACCATCGACAGCCGGGGCTCCTCGCTCGGGATCAGCGACCCGTACGGCAGGCTGGGCAGCGCCGCGGCCTCCCAGCACTCCTGCTCGGCGACGTGCAGGGCGAAGCCGGCCAGGCCGGGGATCGCGCCCACCTCGCGGATGTTCCACCAGCTGATCTCGTCGGCGTGCTCGGACCACAACGCCGCGGCCTTGCGGAGGACGGCGGCGCGCGCCGGATGGGGGAGCGCGGCCCATTCGCGCTGGGCCTCGGCCGCAACCTTGGCGGCCCGGGCCACATCGTCGGGGGTGGACAGGGTGACCCGGCCGAGCGACTCGCCGGTGGCCGGCTCGATCACGTCGGTGGTGGCGCCGCTTCCGGGGCGCCAGGCCCCGCCCTCGAAGATCTGGTCGTTCCATCGGGATTGATCGAGCAAAGCCATGACGGGCCTCCATCGCACCAGGGTGCGCCGAACCTAGGCCCGAAACATTCGCGAGACAACGTCGTGTTTCACATGTTCGAACGGTAGCCCAGTTGGTGCGAGATGTCGGCCGCCGTGCGCCGCAGCGGGCCGCCGAGCCGGCTGACCACCGACTCGACCGAGGTCGTGAAGGTGGTCAGATGCACGGCCACGTTGATGGCGGCGACCACGTGGCCGGAGCGGTCCCGGATCGGGGCGGCGATCGAGCGCAGGCCGGGCGCCAGTTCCTCGTCGTTGACCGCGAAACCGGCCTGCCGCACCTTTCCCAGGGCGGCGACCAGCTGTTCCCGTACGGTGATCGTCTTGGGTCCGCGGCGGGCGAGGTCCATCCGGTCGAGCAGCGCGCGCAGCGCGGCCGGCTCGCGGTAGGCGAGTAGCACCTTGCCCATCGAGGTGCAGTACGCCGGCAGCCGCGAACCGACGTGCAGGTTGAGGTCGACCGCGACCCCGGCGGTGCGGCGCGAGCGGCGGCGCTCGACGTAGACGATGTCGGCGCCGTCGAGGACCGCCATGCTGGCCGCGCAGCCGGTCTCGTCGGAGAGTGCCTGGAGGTGGCTCGCCGCCACGCCGGTGATCTCCATCGAGCTGATCGCGGCGAAGCCGAGGTCGACCACGCGCGGGCCGAGCGAGTACTTGCGGGTGTCCGGGTCCTGCTGGAGGAAGCCGAGGGTGGCGAGGGTGGCCACGTACCGGTGCGTGGTGCTGCGGTTGAGGTCGACCGCGCGGGCCAGGTCGGCGATGCCGAGGACCGGGCCGTTGGCGGCGAACTCGCTCAGGATGCGCAGACCGCGTTCGAGGGACTGGGAGAACGACGGCTGCGTCACGGTTGCATCCTTTCGACAAGTGTTCCGGATATTTGAACATGCGATTGACGTGTGACGCGGCCCACTCCTACCTTCCTCGGCACCAGTCCTCGCCCAGGAGGCGTACATGGAAAGCAAGACTGGAACGACCCGGCGCGATCTGCTCCGCGCGGCCGGCCTCGGACTGACCTTCCCTCTTCTCAGCGCCTGCGGCGGCCTCGCCGGCGGCGGCAATAGCTCGAAAAACCAAGCCAAATCGGCTCTGAAGATCGGCTTCGTGAGCCCCCGGACGGGCGCGGCCGCCGGCTTCGGCGAGCCCGACGCGTACGTCCTCGACCTCGCGAAGAAGTCGCTGACCAGTCTGACGGTCAACGGCACCGAGTACGCGGTGCAGATCCTCGACCGGGACAGCCAGTCGAACCCGCAGCGATCCGCGCAGGTGGCCAACGACCTGATCAACAGTGATCAGGTCGATCTGATGCTGACCACGAGCACGCCCGAGACCGTCAACCCGGTCAGCGACGCCTGCGAGGCCGCGGGCGTGCCCTGTGTGTCCACAGTGGTGCCGTGGGAGGCCTGGTACTTCGGCCGGGGCGCGAAGCCGGACCAGAAGGACGCGTACAAGTTCACGTATCACTTCTGCTTCGGCGTCGATCAGTTCCACAACATGTACACCCACGAGTGGCCTCAGGTGCCGACCAACAAGAAGGTCGGCGTGATGTGGCCGAACGACTCGGACGGCAACGCGATCCGGGCCGCGCTCGGGCCGCTGCTCAAGCAGTCCGGCTACACGATCGTCGACCCCGGCGCGTACACCGACGGGACCAACGACTTCTCCGCGCAGATCGCCAAGTTCAAGGCCGAGGACTGCCAGATCTTCAACGCCTTCCCGATCCCGCCGGACTTCGCCACCTTCTGGCGGCAGGCCGCGCAGCAGGGGTACGTCCCGAAGATCGCGCAGATCGCCAAGACCGGGCTGTTCCCGTCCCAGGTGGAGGCGCTCGGCGACATCGGCATCGGGATCGCCGGCGGCGCGTACTGGACCCCCACGTTCCCGTACAAGTCGTCGCTGACCGGCGTCGACAGCAAGGCCCTCGGCGACGGCTACCAGGCGACCGGCAAGCAGTGGAACCAGCAGCTCGGCCCGAGCCTCGCCCTGTTCGACGTGGCCGCCGCCGTGCTCAAGGCGGCCGGCAACCCCAAGGACAAGCTGGGCGTCGCGAACGCCATGAAGACGCTGTCGGTGGACACCCCGATCGGCAAGCTGGAGTGGGGCAAGGGCCCGAACGCGAACGTGGTCGCCACCCCGATCCTCGGCGGCCAGTGGATCAAGTCGACCGACCCGAAGTACAAGGTGGACTTCGTGCTGGTCGAGAACTCGTCCGACCCGAACGTGCCGGTCGCCGCGAAGCTCCAGGAATATAAGCCTTGAGCCCGATCCTCGAGGGCACGGGCCTGTCGATGCGCTACGGGGATCTGCGGGTGCTGACCGGGGTCGACTTCGCGGTCGCCGAGGGCGAGGCGGTCGGCATCGTCGGCCCGAACGGCGCCGGCAAGACCACCCTGCTCAACGTCCTGGCCGGGGCGGTCCGCCCGACGGCCGGGACGGTGCGCTTCGCGGGGCGCGAGGTCACCCGGACGCGCCCCGACCAGCGATGCCGGATGGGCGTGGGCCGGGCGTTCCAGGTCCCGCGCCCGTTCGGCGGGATGACCGTGCTGGAGAACGTGGTGGTCGCGGCCGGATACGGCGCCGGGCTGAGCGGCGCCACGCTGAACCGGACGGCGGCCGACGTCCTCGACGAGTGCGGGCTGGCCGAGCTGGCCAACCGGCGCGCCGAGAGTCTGGGCCTGCTGCACCGCAAGCGCCTGGAACTGGCCCGCTGCCTGGCGACCGGGCCACGGGTGGTGCTGCTCGACGAGATCGGCGCGGGCCTGACCGACGCCGAGGCGGCCGAGCTGGTCGCCGCGATCCGGCAGATCCGCGTCCGCGACGTCGCGATCGTCTGGATCGAACACATCGTGCACGTCCTGGTGCAGGTGGTCGACCGCCTGGTCTGCATGGACACCGGGCGGGTCATCGCCGACGGCGAGCCGCAGGCGGTGCTGGGCGACGCGGTCGTCATCGACGCGTACCTCGGGAAGGCGGCCTCATGACGCTGCTGCGCGCGGAGAGCGTTTTCGCCCGCCACGGACTGCTGCCGGCCGTCCGGGACGTCTCGTTCGGCATCGCCGAGGGCGAGGTGCTGGCGCTGATCGGCGCCAACGGCGCCGGCAAAACCACGTTGCTGCGCACGCTGGCCGGCGCACATCCGCTTTCCGACGGCCGGTTCGTGTACGACGGAAGCGACCTCGCCGGTGTGCCCGCCCACCAGCGGGTGCGCCGCGGCATCGCTTACGTCCCCGAGGGCCGGCGCCTGTTCCCCGAGCTCACCGTCGAGGAGAACCTGCTGGTGGCGGGCCGCCGCGCCCGGCCCGGCCGGTGGAATCTCCGGTCGGTGCTCGCCGCGTTCCCGGCGCTCGAGCCGCTGCGCGACCGCCCGGCGGCCAAACTCTCCGGCGGTCAGCAACAGGCCACCGCGATCGCGCGGGCGCTGATGACCAACCCGCGGCTCCTGCTGATCGACGAGGTCTCGCTGGGTCTTTCCCCCAAGGCCGTCGAGGAGGTGTACGCCTGCATGACCGTGCTACGCGACAGCGGCGCCACGGTGGTTCTCGTGGAGCAGGATCTCGGCCGCGCCCTGAGCACGTCCGACCGAGTGATCTGCCTGCTCGAGGGCCGGATCGTGCTGGACGCGACGACCGACGGCCTGAGCCGCGAGGAAGTGGTCACCGCGTACTTCGGCTTCCACCAGGCGAGGCGGCCGTGAACTGGGTGAACGCGATCGTGCAGGGCATCCTGCTCGGCGGCCTCTACGCGCTGTTCGCCTGCGGGCTCTCGCTGATGTTCGGCGTCATGCGCATCATCAACCTGGCCCATGGGGACCTTGCCGTCCTCGGTGCGTTCCTGATCTGGTCGATCACCACGCGTACCGGGATCGGACCGTTCTGGGCGTTGATCCCGGCGTTGCCGGTGATGCTCGTGCTCGGCTACGCGCTGCACCGCACGGTGCTCGCCCGCAGCCTGCGCGGCGGGCCGCTCACCCCGCTGCTGACCACCTTCGGCCTGGCGATCGTCATCCAGAACGCGCTGCTGCAGGCGTACAACCCGGACGTGCGCTCGCTCGGCGGAGCGGCCGGCGGGATCGCGACCGGCAGCTGGCGGATCACCGGTCAGTTGTCGCTGTCCTATCTCGGCGTGCTGATCCTGGTGACCGCGGTGCTGGTGCTCGGCGGCCTGCAGCTCATGCTGCGCCGCACCGCGTTCGGCCGGGAGATGCGGGCGACCGCCCAGGACGCGGACACCGCCACGCTGGTCGGCGTGCCGGCCTCGTCCGTGTACGCCCGGGCCACGGCGATCGCGGTGGCCACCGCGACGCTGGCCGGCATGTTCCTCGCGGTTCGCTCGATCTTCGACGCGTCCAGCGGGCCGACCCAGCTCATCTTCGCCTTCGAGGCGGTGGTGATCGGCGGGCTCGGCTCGCTGTGGGGGACCCTCTGGGGTGGCATGGTGCTCGGCGTCGCGCAGACGATCGGCGCCACGATCGACCCGCAGTACTCGATCCTCGCCGGCCACCTGGTCTTCCTGATCGTGCTGGCCAGCCCGCACGGACGATCTTTGCTGGGGATCCGGCGGGAAGGACGGATGGCATGAGCCAGCGATGGACGGTGAAGCGATCGGGGCGCGCCACCCGGATCTCCTCCGGGGTGCTGATCCTGATCGGGATCGCGCTGTTCGCCGTGCCGCTCGGCCTGCGGGCCGACGTGGTGCAGCAGCTCACCACGCTGTGCACGCTGGTCATCATGGCGGTGATGTGGAACGTCCTGGCCGGGTACGGCGGGCTGGTGTCGGTCGGGCAGCAGGCGTTCATCGGCTTCGGCGCGTACGGGACGGTCTTCATCTCCCAGCGCGGCGTGCCCGCCTACCTCGCGGTCGTGCTGGCCGCCCTGGCCTCGGCCGTGCTCGCGGTCGCGGTCGCCCCGCTGCTGCTGCGGCTGCGCGGCGGCCAGTTCGCGGTCGGCACCTGGGTGGTCGCCGAGACCCTCGCGCTGCTCGTGGCGCTCGACCACGACCTCGGCGGCGGCACCGGCGTGTCGCTGCGCGGGTTGAACACTTTCGCGCCGGACTGGCGTCGTGCGTACACCTATTGGTTGACCTTGGCGTTCACGCTCTTGCTGTTGGTGCTGGTCTTCCTGTTGCTGCGCCGGCGCAGCGGCGCGGCGATCCAGGCGATCCGCGACGACGAGGAGGCGGCGGCGTCGCTCGGCGTCCGGATCATGCCGCTGAAGTTCATGCTCTTCGTGCTGGCCGGCTTCGGCTGCGGCGCGGCCGGCGCGCTGACCCTGGCCAACACGCTGTTCATCCAGCCGCAGTCGATCTTCGGCGTGCAGTGGTCGGCGTACATGCTGTTCATGGTCCTGGTCGGCGGGATCGGCACCTACGAGGGCCCGATCCTCGGTGCGATCCTGTTCTTCCTGCTGCAGGACTGGTTCGCGCAGTACGGCGCCTGGTACCTGATCGGGCTGGGCGCGGTGGCGATCGCGTTCGCTCTCTTCCTGCCCCGCGGGCTGTGGAGCCTCGCCGACGACCGGCTGCCGTTCCGGTTGCTTCCGGTCGGCTACGCGTTGCGCCCGGCCGGTTAGCATCGCGACATGATCAAGCCGGTTCTCCACCACATCGGCGGCCGCCAGGTCGCGTCGATCAGCGGACGCCGGCACCCCGACTACGACCCGTGGAGCCGGACGGTCCTCGCCGAGGTGGCCTCGGGCGACGATGAGGACACCCGGCGGGCGATCGAGGCCGCGCACGCCGCGTTCCCGGCGTGGTCGGCGATGGCGCCCAGCGATCGGCAACTGGTCTTCATCCGGGCCGCGGACGCGCTCGAGCGGCGGCGACCGGAAGTGATCGGCCTGCTCGCCGCCGAGACCGGCTGCGGTCCGTACTTCGCGGCCGTCCAGGTCGACTTCTGCCTGGCCATGCTGCGGCAGGCGGCCGGGCTCGCGCACGCACCGACCGGTCAGATCCTGCCCACCGACCTGCCCGGGTCGCGGGCCCTGGCGGTGCGCCGCCCGGTCGGCGTGGTCGCCGCGATCGCGCCGTGGAACGCGGCGCTCACCCTGGCCGGCCGGGCGATCGTGGGGCCGCTGGCACTGGGCAACACGGTGGTGCTCAAGCCCAGCGAGGAGTCGCCGATCACCGGCGGCACGCTGTGGGCGGAGGTGTTCGCCGAGGCCGGCCTGCCGGCCGGGGCGCTCGACGTGGTCACGCACGCGCCCGGCGACGCCGGGATGATCGCCGAGGAGCTGGTCACCCATCCGCTGGTGCGGCGGATCAGCTTCACCGGCTCGACCGTCACCGGGCGGCGGCTGGCCGAGCTCGCGGCCCGCCACCTCAAGCGGCCGGTGCTCCAGCTGAGCGGCCACAACGCGCTGATCGTGCTGGCCGACGCCGACCTGTCGCTCGCGGTCGACGCGGCCGCCTACGGCGCGTTCGTGCACCAGGGCGAGATCTGCATGTGCGTGCGGCGCATCTTCGTCGACCGGGAGGTGGCCGGGGAGTTCACCGACCGGTTCGTGGCGAAGGTCGCGCAGCTGCCGGTCGGTGACCCGCGCGATCCGGCCACCGTGGTCGGGCCGCTGATCAACGAGTGGGCGCTGAGCCTGGTCTCCCGGCGGGTCGACGAGGCGGTCTCGCTCGGGGCGCGGCTGCTCACCGGCGGTGCGGCCGAGCCGCCGTGCTATCCGCCGACGATCCTCACCGACGTGCCGGCCGAGGCCGAGATCGCGTTCGAGGAGACGTTCGGGCCGGTGGCGCTGCTGGAGACGGTCGACGGCGCGGACGAGGCGATCCGGCGGGCGAACGCGTCCCGCTTCGGGCTGACCGCCGGGATCATCTCGGCCGACACGTACGCGGCGCTGGATCTGGCCCGGCGGCTCGAGGTCGGGATCGTGCACATCAACGATCAGACGGTCAACGACGAGCCGCAGATGCCGTTCGGCGGCCTGAAGGAGAGCGGCTGGGGCCGGTTCGGGTTGCCGTTCGCGAGCGAGGACTTCACCGAGCTGCAATGGATCACGATGCGCGACACCGCCCGCGAGTTCCCGTTCTGAGCCTCATCCGCAGCGGGTGATGGCGTCGGTGGCCTCGGCGGGCAGCGTCGGGCGGATGGAGAACACCGCGAAAGCCGCCGACCCGGTCGTCGCGCAGCACGGCCAGGCGCTCAAGTCGCTGCCCTTTCACGACGAGCAGGACTTCGCCGACGCGCGGCGGGGTCTGCTCGGCACCCTCGACGACCCCCGGATCCGGGACGACGCCGGCCGGGTGGTCTGGGACCCCGGCGCGTACGCGTTCCTGAGCGGTCCCGCGCCGGTCACCGTCCACCCGAGCCTGTGGCGGCAGTCCACGCTCACCGCGATGCACGGCCTGTTCGAGGTCGTCCCCGGCATCTACCAGGCCCGCGGGCTCGACCTGTCGAACGTGACGTTCGTCGAGGGCGACCGGGGCGTGCTGGTCATCGACCCGCTCATCTCGGCGGAGACCGCGGCCGCGGCCCTCGCCCTCTACCGGCGGCACCGCGGCGACCGCCCGGTCACCGGCCTGATCTACACGCACAGCCACGTCGACCACTTCGGCGGGGCGCGCGGGGTGCTGCCCCGCCACGCGGCCGCGGTGCCGGTGCTCGCGCCGGCCGGTTTCGCGGCCCACGCGGTCAGCGAGAACGTCTACGCCGGGACGGCCATGGGCCGCCGCGCGGTCTACATGTACGGCGCGACGCTGCCCCGCGGCGCCGCCGGGCAGGTCGGCACCGGGCTCGGGGCCGGCACCTCGGCCGGCACCGTGACCCTGATCCCGCCCACGGTCGACATCACCCGGACCGGCCAGGAGGAGACCGTCGACGGCGTCCGGATGGTCTTCCAGATGGCGCCGGCCAGCGAAGCCCCGGCCGAGATGCACCTCTGGTTCCCCGGCTTCCGGGCGCTCTGCATGGCCGAGAACGCCACCCACAACCTGCACAACATCCTGACCCTGCGCGGCGCCGAGGTCCGCGACCCGCACGCCTGGTCGGGCTACCTGACCGAGGCGATCGACCTGTTCGGCGGCGAGGCGGAGGTCGTCTTCGCGTCGCACCACTGGCCGACCTGGGGCAACGAGCGCGTGGTCGAGTTCCTGTCGGTGCAGCGGGACCTCTACGCCTACCTGCACGACCAGACGGTCCGGCTGCTCAACCAGGGGCTGACCGGCCCCGAGATCGCCGAGGCCGTCGCGTTGCCGCCGGCGCTCGAGCAGGCCTGGCACGCGCGCGGCAACTACGGCTCGGTCAGCCACAACGTGCGCGCGGTCTACCAGCGCTACCTGGGCTTCTACGACGGCAACCCGGCGCACCTCTGGCCGCATCCGCCGGTCGAGGCCGGGCGTCGTTACGTCCGGGCGATGGGCGGGCCGGACGCGGTGGTTGCGATCGGCCGCGACGCGTACCGGCAGGGCGACTACCGGTGGGCGGCGGAGGTGCTCAACCACCTGGTCTTCGCCGAGCCGGGCCACACGGCCGCGCGGCAGCTGCTCGCGGACGTGTACGACCAGCTCGGCTACGGCGCCGAGAACGGCACCTGGCGGTGCGAGTTCCTGACCGCGGCGCTGGAGCTGCGGCACGGCGTCGTGCCGACCCCGATCACCACCGGGTCGCCCGACCTGATCGCCCAGCTCACCCCGCAGCAGCTGTTCGACACCCTGGCCATCCGGGTGAACGGGCCGCGCTGCTGGGGCGAGCACCTGACCGTCGACGTCGACCTGATCGACGCGAAGGAGCGGTGGCGGCTGACGTTGCGCAACGGTGTCCTCACGTACACGAGGAAGGCGCAACCCGATCCGGCCGGGGTGACCCTGCACCTGCCGCTGGCGGCCCTGCCGGCGCTCGCCGCCGGGGCGCCGGACCCGGCCGTGACCATCGAGGGCGATCGGAGCGTTCTCGGCCGGTTGCGTGCCGCCCTGGACGACCCCGAGCCGAATTTCCCGATTGTCACGCCGTAGGAGGTGAACCGCGGAGCGGCTTCGGGACGTACCCAACTGTGACGGGTTGTCTCAGCGAAGGACGTTTCTCTTGTTGCTCCGCCGAACCCGCACCGTTGCCGGCTGGGTGCTCACCATCCTGGCCGCGGTGTTCGTGTACGTCGCGCTGGTCATTCCGGACACCATCGGCCGGCCCAAGGACGGCTCGTACGTCGAGGCCGCGTTCGTGCGCCTGCCGCTCGAACTGATCGTCGGCGGGGCCGTGCTGCTCGCCCTCGCCCCGCGCTGGCGCCGGTGGGCCGCGATGGTCGCCGGGCTCGGCCTCGGCGTGGTGCTCATCCTCAAGGTCGCCAACATCGGCTTCCGGATCGTGCTCGGCCGGGCCTTCAACCCGGTGCTCGACTGGCCGCTGTTCCGGGACGGCTACAACGCGCTGACCGAGACCGACGGGCGGTCAACAGCGGTCGGGGCGGTGATCGGCGCCGTCCTGGCGGCCGTGCTCGCGCTGGTCGTATGCACGCTCGCGGTGATGCGGCTGACCAAGCTGACCGCCCGCTACCCCGGCCCGGCCCGGCGCTCCCTGGTCGCGTTGAGTGCGGCCTGGATCGCGCTGGCGATCAGCGGGATCACCTGGTTCCCGGGCGCGCCGGCCGCGTCGGACTCGGCGGCCGCCCTGCTCAAGCACACCGTCACCCAGGTGCCGGCGGCCATCCGGGACCAGCGCCAGTTCGCGTACGCGTCCTCGCACGACCCCTACCGCA
Source organism: Actinoplanes sp. KI2 (assembly GCF_025630775.1). Classification (GTDB taxonomy): domain Bacteria; phylum Actinomycetota; class Actinomycetes; order Mycobacteriales; family Micromonosporaceae; genus Actinoplanes. The sequence goes on along the minus strand of NZ_JAOSZE010000028.1, from coordinate 84,107 downwards.
ACGTGCCGCCGCAGAACCTGATCAGCGGTCTGACCGGCAAGGACGTCGTGATCGGCGTGGTGGAGAGCTACGGCCGCTCCGCGCTGACCGACCCCGGCATGAAGGCGATCGTCGACCCGGTGCTCCAGTCGGACGAGCAGAAGCTGGCCGCGGCCGGGTTCGGGGCCAGGACGGGCTGGCTGACGTCGTCCACCTACGGCGGCGGCAGCTGGTTCGCCCACGCGACCTTCCAGTCCGGGCTGTGGATCACCAATCAGCAGCGGTACAAGCAACTGGCCGCCAGCGATCGGGTCACCCTGACCAGCACCTTCCACAAGGCCGGCTGGCACACGGTGGGCATGGAACCGGGCAACACGGTGGACTGGCCGGAGGCGTCGTTCTACGGCTACGACCAGGTCTACGACTCCCGGAACCTCGGCTACATGGGCCCGCGTTTCGGCTGGTCGAGCATGCCCGACCAGTACACGCTCGCGGCCTTCCAGAACAACGTGTACGCCAAGAAGACCGGCCCGCTGATGGCCGAGATCACGCTGACCTCCAGCCACGAGCCGTGGACCCCGATCCCGCAGACGGTCGACTGGAACTCGATCGGCGACGGCAGCATCTACCGGTCGATGGTGAAGGGCGCCGAGAGCCGCACCTCGCTGTGGGGCTCGTCGGCCCGCACCCAGGCCCAGTACGCGAGGTCGATCGGTTACTCGGTGGACAGCCTGATCAGCTGGGCGCAGAAGTACGGCGACAAGAACCTGGTGCTCATCATGTTCGGCGACCACCAGCCGATGTCGATCGTGAGCGGGGCCGGGGCGGTGCACGACATCCCGGTTACCGTGATCGCGCGGGACAGGTCGGTGCTGGAGCGGATCTCCGACTGGAACTGGGCGGACGGTCTGCGGCCGGGCGCGAGCACCCCGGTCTGGCGGATGGACCAGTTCCGCGATCGGTTCTTCCAGGCGTTCGGGAAGCAGGACTCGATGGCACTGTCCGCGCCGCACCGGCCGTCGTAGTCCGTATCGTCTGTCTGTCCATATCGGACACAGGGGCTTGTCCCCGGGCGTCTCGACGGGCTTCGATGCCTATCGAGACAACCCACGGGGGATGCCACCATGCGCAGGATCAGACTGTCCGCCGGGGCCGCCGTCATCGCGCTGGCCCTGACCACGGCGTTCGCGCCCGCTGCCGCCGCCGCGGCGACCGGGCCGAACGCCGTCGTCGTCTGGAACGCCAACGCTCAGACCGCCATCTACGAGGTCGCCCGGCAGCCACCGTACGTCGCGCCGCGGAGCTTCGCGATGGTGCAGGGCGCCGTCTACGACGCGGTGAACGCGATCGCCGGAACGCCGTACCAGCCATACCTGATCGCGCCGCGCGCCCACCGGGGCGACTCGGCGGACGCGGCCGTGGCCGCCGCAGCCCACCGGGTGCTCGTCTCGCTCTTCCCCGAGCAGACGGCCGCGCTCGACGACATGTACGCGGACTCGCTCGCCGCGATCCCGGACGGCCGGGGCAAGACCGGCGGCATCGCGATCGGCACAGCGACCGCCGACGCGATGATCGCCGCCCGGCGGAACGACGGCGTTTTCGGCCCGCAGACCTGGACCGTCGGCACGGCGCCCGGCCAGTGGCGGCCCACCCCGCCGACGAACGCCGCGGACGCCGCCTGGGTCGGCGACCTGAAGCCGTTCGTGATCCCGCGCAACGACATGTTCCGGACGGCCGGCCCGCCGGCGCTGACCAGCGCCCGCTACGCCCGCGACCTGAACGAGGTCAAGGCGATCGGCGGCGCGAACAGCACGGTCCGCACCCAGGACCAGACCGAGGCCGCGAAGTGGTGGCACGACCGGCGGCTGACCGAGTGGGAGATCAAACGCCAGCTGGCGGTCACGCAGCGGCTGACCACGCTGCAGACCGCCCGGATGTTCGCGATGGCCGACGTGGCGAACGCCGACTCGCTGATCGCGTGCTTCAACGAGAAGCGGTACTGGAGCTTCTGGCGCCCGGTCACCGCCGTGCAGGAGGCCGACAACGACGGCAACCCGGCCACCACCGGCGACCCGGCCTGGATGCCACTGCTGGTCACGCCGCCGTTCCCGGACTACACCTCCGGCCACACCTGCTCGACCGCGACCGTGATGGACGCGTTGCGCGTGTTCTTCGGCCGCGACGACATCCCGTTCAGCGCGTACAGCGCCGACTCCGGCACGACCCGATCGTTCGGCAGCTTCTCGGCGGCGGTCGACGAGGTGGTCGAGGCCCGCATCTGGGGCGGCGTCCACTTCCGCACCGCGGACCAGCGCGGCGTCCAGGTCGGCGACGGCGTGGCCCGCTACGTGCTGACCCACGAGTTCCGCCGCCGCTGATGCGAGTGCGGGCGCCGGGATCGGCCCTTCCCTCGCGGGCGCCGACGATCTCCGTTACGGTCCCCCGATGGTCGCCAGGATCTCGATAACTCTCAACGCGCGTGTGACGCCGGCGCGCCGGCAGCAGATCTTCGAGGACGATCTGGAGGCGGCGCTGCGGCACGGCTTTCCCGGCGTCTCGGCCACCGGCGGCGGCACACTCGCAAGCCCGGAGGGCGAGCCGCTGTGGTGCGACGTCGAGTTCGAGGCCGGCGACGACGCGCCGGCGGTGATGGGGCTCGCGATGGCCATGCTCGAGGACACCCACGCACCGAAGGGGTCCTGGGCCCGGCTCGACGACGGCGAGCCGGTGCCGTTCGGCCGGGCCGAGGGGCTGGCGATCTACCTGAACGGGGTCGACCTGCCGCGCTGGGTCTACTGGGCCAACCCGAACAAGCTGGTCGCCGCCCTGATCGACGCGCTCGGCGCGGAGGGCGAGCTGCTGTCGACCTGGCACGGCCCCCGGGAGACCGCGCTCTACCTGTACGGGCCGTCCGCCGCCCGGATGCGCGAGCTCACCGCCGGCCCGCTCTCCCGGTTCCGGCTGGCGCGTCGGTGCCGCGTCGTCGACCTGCCGGCGGAGCTGCCCGCGTAGGACCGATCCTGGTCAGCACCCCTGGCGGAGCGCCTGGCGGGAGATGATGTCGGCCTGGCGGGTCGGCTCGGGGATGCGGTAGCGCGTGCTCAGCCGCACGGTCAGGGCGGTCGCGTCGGCCAGGCCGATCCGGTGGCCGGCCGAGACGTAGACCGGTTTCACCCCGGTCCGGGTGCGGACCGCCCGGCCGAGCACCTCGTCGCCGTCGTGCAGCGCCGACCATTCGCCCCGGCTCGGGCCGGGCTCGGCGTGCTCGCCGACGAACGCGTTCTTGGCGACCCCGAACGCCGGGAGGTCGAGCAGCACCCCGAGGTGGCTGGCCAGGCCGAACCGGCGCGGGTGCGCGATGCCGTAGCCGTCGCAGACCAGCACCTCGGGCCGCCCGTCCAGGCGGTCGAGGGCCGCCAGCAGCAGCGGAATCTCGCGGAAGGCGAGCAGGCCGGGCACGTACGGGAAATGCACGGTGCCCGGCGCGGTCGCCACCTCGCGCACCCGCAGGCTGCCCACCTCGACGGTGACCGCGGCGGCGACCGCGCGATCGCTGCCGATCGCATAGGAGATGTCCAGGCCGGTGACGGTCGCGGGCGGCTCGATCGGGTCGTCGGGGAGCACCAGCCGATCGCGCAGCTCGGCCTGGATCCGCTCGGCGTCCGCCACATCCGCCGGCACCCGGTGCGGCACTGCCGTCCGTTTATCCGTCATCGCCCGTGCATCTCACCACACGGGCGCGGCTCGTGTCTCAGCGCATCTGGGCGCGCAGGGCCTCCATGTCCATGCTCGTCCAGTGCTCCACGATCTTCCCGTCGCGGACGCGCATGATGTCGATGAACGACCACTCGACCCGGTTGCCGGACGGCGGCAGGCCGAACAGCTCGCCGGTGTGCGTGCCACGGAACGTCTTGCGGGTCGCCACCAGGTCACGCTCGGCCACCTGCTCGTCGACCCGCATGGTGGCGTCCGGGAAGCCGCCCAGCAACCGGCCGTAGAACCGCTGGAAGCCGGCGGCCGGCCGGCCCGGCGTCTCCACGATCGGCTGACCCTCGGGGCGGTAATGGTTGACGAACTCCGGGTGGAAGATCTCATCGGCGTACGCGAGATCGTGCTGGTTCTGGCACCTCTCCACGAAGTTCGCCACCACCCGCTTGTTCTCCACCGCCGCCATACCGGTCACGCTAGACCCGCTCCTCGAGCAGGTCGACGACCAGTTCGCGCGGCAGGCCGTACGTGTCGTGCAGGTACCGCAGGTCGTCGTCGGTGAGCGGCCCGCGGGATCGTCGCCGGGAGACGACCGGCCGGCCGCGCTTCACGAGCTCGCGGAACCGGTCCTCCTCGTTCAGCAGCACGTCGCGTACCCGCTCGACGTCCGTCCGCTGCCCGAACTGATCGATCGTGGACATCAGGGGTGTGGTTGGCAGGTCGCCGAGCGTCCGGTCGGGGTCGACCCGCCATAGCCGGGTCAGCACCCGGCGGATCAGCCGGCGCAGCACGTACCCGCGCCCGTTCGGCGACGGCCGGACCCCGTCACCGATCACCACCACGCTCGATCGGAGGTGATCGGTCACGACCCGCTGCGACGGTTCGTCCAGCGGCCACAGACCGGTGAGCGACCAGGGCCGAAACACGTCGGTGTCGAAGACCGACCGGGTGCCCTGCAGAACGGTGAGCATGCGTTCCAGGCCCATGCCGGTGTCGATCCGCTCGGGCTCGACCGGTTCGAGGCGGCCGTCCTCGTGCCGCAGGTAGCGCATCATCACGTGGTTCCACACCTCGGTCCACCGCGGGTCGGTGGTCGGCGTGCCCTCCGGCGGGGTGTCCGGAGTCCACACAAAGATCTCCGAGTCCGGCCCGCACGGTCCGGTCGGCCCGTTCGACCACCAGTTCTCGTCCTCGGTGAGCTCCACCGGCACGCCGATCCGCTCCCACGTGCGCAGCGACTCGACGTCCTGCTCGTGCACGGTGACGTGCAGCCGATCGGATCCGATCCGGAAGCCGTCCCGCATCAGCTCGTAGCCCCAGACCAGGCTCTGCACCCCGGAGTACGAGCCGAGCGACCACGAGCCGAGCATCTGGAACACGGTCAGGTGGGTGTCGTCGCCGACCTCGTCCAGGTCGGTGGTGCGCAGACAGCGCTGCCGATTGACCAGCCGCGGCCCCCGCGGGTGCGGCCGCCCGGACAGGTACGGCGTGAGCGGGTGCATGCCCGAGGTGGTGAACAGCACCGGATCGCCGGGCGGCGGGACGAGCGAGTGTTCGTCGACGAGCAGATGGCCGCGCTCGCGATAGAAGTCGAGGAAGGTGGTGACGGTCTGGTCGACGTTCATGGTCGTGCACCTTTCGGATCGGAGCGACCGGAAAGGGCACCGCGCACACGGATGCCGGCGTGACCGTTTCCGGTCGCCGGCGGAGGGGAGGAGAGACTCAGGCAGCGGCAACCGACGAGCGGATAGCTCGCGCGGTTGCGATCGGTCGGAGGCTGCCGTGCATGCCGCCATGGTAGGGACCGCGCCCGGCAACGGCCACCGAAATAGGCCCGGATCAGATCTCCTGGAAGTGCGCGAGCTCGTTGCGCCGCGTGTTCAGGTCCAGCGCCAGCGACCCGGCGGTCAGCCCGACGAACAGCAGACCGGACACCTCGAGACAGGCCAGCACCGGGTGGTGCACCGGGATGATCAGCGCCGGCGATCGGGTGGTCAGATCCCACACCCGGACGGTCCGGTCGCGGCTGCCCGAGGCGAGCATCGACCGATCGTCGACGGTCACCGGGCACACCGCGTCGACCCCGTCCAGGTGACCGGTCAGGGTCGCCACGCACTCCCGGGTGGCCGGGTCCCACAGCCGTACGGTCTGGTCGTCGCTGCCGCTCGCGAGGAGCGGCCGCCCGTCCACCGTGACCCGGGTCAGCGATCGCACCGGCCGCCGATGCCCGTGCAGCGTGCCGGCCAGCCGCCCGCCGGGGCTCCACAGCATGATCGCCTCGTCGTCGCCGGCGGTGGCCAGCAGGGTGGCCGGCGGCCCGAGCGCCTGACACGCGAGGTGGATGGTGTGCAGGTGGCCGAAGACGTCGTCGGCCGGCAGGAAACCGCCCATCCGGTGCCGGGCGAGAACGCGGTCGGTGTCCGGCCGGTAGTAGTAGATGCGCCGGTTGCCGACGATCGCGAGCAGCTCCGCTCCGGCGCCGTCGCGGAACGGGCAGATCGCCTGCAGGGTCTCGAAGCGGCGCGACTTGTTCTGCTGGCCCGGGCCGGACATCGGGTTCCACGTGTGCAGCGTGCCGCTGCCGCTCGCCGTGGCGATCAGTCCGGCGGCGGTGCACATCCCGGTCACCGTGTCGACGACCCCGCGCAGCGTGCGGGTCTCCGTGCCGGTCTCCACGTCCTGCACCCGGATCTGCCCGCTGTTGCCGTCCACCGCCGCGACCAGCTGCCGGTTGCCGGCCCGCACCGGGCAGGCCGCGCTGACCCGGCCGCCGCGCTCGTCCGGGACGTTGCGCATGCCGTCGGCGGTCAGGTCCCAGAGCCGGGCGGTCCGGTCGCGGCTGCCGGTCGCGAGCAGGTCGTGCCCGTCCATGGTGACCCGGCAGATCGCGTTGACCGCGTCGGTGTGCCCGCTCAGCACCCGCAGGCACTGCCCGTCGATCGGGTCCCAGATCCGCACGTCGCCGTCCGCGCCCGCGGTGGCCAGCAGCGTCTTCCCGCCGACCCCGATGGTGACCATGCCGCGGATCGCCTTGCGGTGTCCGGTGAGCGTCTCGGCGTGCGGTCGTCCCGGACCGAGACTCCAGAGGCGCGCGTCGGTGTAGTTGGCGGTCGCGATCAGCCGCTGCCCGTCCGTGGTGAGCGCGCACGCGGCCCGCACCGCGTCGATGTGCCGGTTGAGCGTGTGCATCGGCCGGCCGGTGACCGGGTCCCAGACCCGGGCAGCGTAGTCGTCGCCCGCGGTCAGCAGCAGCTGCCGGCCGCCGCTGCACACCGCGCTCAGCGACCGCACCGCGCCGACGTGCCCGTGGAACGACCGGGACCGGCCGTCGGCGAGGCTCCACATCCGCACCATGCCGTCGTCGCCGCCCGCGACCAGGTGCGCCTGCCCGCCGACGGCGATCGTGCACAGCGCCCGCACCGGCACCGCGGGGCCGGTCAGCATCCCGGCCGGCCGCCGCTCGACCGGATCGACGAAGCAGATCCGGCCGCTCATCGCGCCGGCCGCGAGCAGGGTGCGGCCGTCGACCTGGACCGCGCACAGCGACAGGAACCGCTCGTCCGCGGCGGCCCGCATCGGCAGCTCCCAGTGCCGCCCGCTCGCCGGGTTCCAGAGCCGTACGTGCGGATAGTCCCCGGCGGTGGCCAGGTGCGGACTCCGATCGATCGCGACCGCGCAGATCGCCCGGACCGCGCCGGCGTGCCCCTCCAGCGCGGTCCGCTCGGCCCGGCTGGGCACCGACGCCCAGCGGATCCGGTACGGCAGCCCGCGCCAGGTGGGGAACGTGGTGGCGAGCCGCTCGACCTCGGTGGTGACGCCGAACATCGCGGCCCGCTCGGCCGGCCCGGCCCGGATCGCGTGCGGGGTCAGGCGCAGCAGCCGGGCGCGGGCGCGGCCCTCCTCGGTGGTCGCGTGCTCGGCGAGCTGGGTCAGCCGGGGCAGGTCGCCGTGCAGCAGGTACCGGTCGTCGGTGAGCAGCGCGTCGACCATCCCGGCCCGCGCGGCGAAGAGCGGGAGCGATCGCACCAGATACGGATCCGATCGGGCCCAGCCGGTGCTCCGGCCGAACTCGATCAGGTGCTTGGCCAGCGTCCGCTCGTCGCCCTGGCGCAACCCGCCGCTCTCCCGCCCGCGCAGCAGGGCGTCGTTGAGCGCCTGGTGGAACAGCCGGTACCGGGAGGTGCCGGCGTCGGTGCTGGACTCGACCAGGAAGTTCGCGGCCGACGACACCACGAAGCCGGCGAGCGCCTCGCGCGAGATGGTCACGCCGAGCGCGTCCAGCGCCACCTGCCACACCTCGGTGGAGAGGCCGGGCGCCTGCGCATACGCGAGCGCGGTCAGCACCGAGGTGGCGGGCACGCCTTCGACGGCGTGCAGCCGCTTGAGGTACGCGGCCAGTGCCTCGTCGACGGTCGCCGTGAATGACAGGTCCGTCGGCGAGACCGCGACCGTGTCGTAGAGCCCGTGCGAGCGGGCGATCAGGCCGGCGATCAGGAAGTTGCGGTCGGCGAGCGCGGCGATCCGGCGGGCCACCGGGGCGGCGACCGCGTGCTCGGCGTACGGGTTGCCGGGCCGTTCCGCGCCGAGCAGCGCGAGCGTCGCCTCCGCGTACGCCTCCAGGTCCTCCGGCGCGAAGTACTCCTGCCGATCGAGATCGATCAGCTGGATGGCCCGGCCGAACACCCGGAGCAGGTCGCCGAGGTCGTCGACCCGCCGGCTGCCGACGATCACCTGGGCGCCGAACCGGGAGCACTGCCGGGCGATCGGCAGCAGCAGCGAGGAGACCACGAGCCGGGCCTGGCGGGGGTTGGCCGCCTCGTCGAGCGCGTCGAAGACCAGGTTGAAGTGGCGCCGGCCGTGCTCGCGGGCCAGCCGGTCGCGCAGCGCGGGGACCAGTTCGTCCACCGTGTGCGGGATGCGCACGGACGCGGCCCGGGCGACCTCGACCGCCACGTCCAGCGCGGTCTTGCCCTTGACGTGCACCGCGCAGGCGACCGTGCCGATCGGCGCCGACACGTTGCGGTCGTCGGCGGGCAGGGCCGCCCGCACGTCCTTGTCGGCGGTGGTCACGATCCGGCCGAGCACCGCCGACTTGCCGACGCCGGGGGAGCCGGTCACGATCAGCACCCGGGCATCCGGTCGCGCCCGCTCCAGCCAGTCGACGATCTCGGCCAGCGCCGTGCTGCGGCCGCGGAACCGGTAGCCGCCCTCGGTGTCGATGGAGACGCCGCGTGCCCGGGGCCGCCAGTGGCGTACCGCCTCGACGTCCTCGCGCAGCGACCAGCCCCACGCCTCCAGCGCGGTGTCGCCGGCCGCCGCGACCGACCAGGCGGTCAGCTCACGCAGCTTCTCCTCGGGCAGGTCCTGATCGATCTGGTGCACGGTGATCGCCTGTGCGTCCCCGGCGTGCGCGCCGCCCGCGCGGGCCTGACCGACCAGCCCGACCACCGCGCCGAAGTCCCGCGACCACAGGCCGGCGCCGCTGAAGCCGGGCTTCACCACGTACCGCGATCGGGTTTCCAGTCCGACCCAGCCGTAGGCGAGCGGGCCGCCGATCCGGCCGTGCGCCTCGGCGCCCAGCGGCGAGTCGCGCGGGAAGCCGAACGCCCACCACTGGTCGCCGTGCAGCGCGCGGGGGAGGGGGCTGCGCAACGGCGCCGGCGTCGCCTCCGGCGGCGCGAGCTCGTCGAGCTCCAGGATCGCCACGTCCGAGTCGGCGTTCCCGCGTACGTCGATCACCCGGCGACGCACCTGGCGCGAGACGCCCGCCTTGGGGAAGGTGACGACCAGCCCGCCCTTGCCGTCGGCGACGTGCCAGCAGGTCAGTACCCGACGCCGGTCGATCAGGACGCCGCAGCCGACGGCCACGCGCGGGTCGGCCGCGGCGAACAGCGCCACGGTCCAGGGGTCGTGCCCCGGCCCGGCGAGCGGCACATCAGCCATCGGCGGCTACCATACGTCGATACTTACATCACTCTGTGCAACCGTCCAGACCTGCTGGACGCCCGCTTTGTGCCTCCCCGGGGTTGACCGGCCGCTCGCTGTGGCCGCGCTGAATGTGTGAGGATTTTCATCGTCGTTTGTTGCGCGGTCGTGTGATCATGCTCCGAGCAATCCGGCGGGAGCGGTGGAGGAACCGGTGGGCATGACGTCGATGGTGTCCGCGGTGCGGTCACAGGTGGTGGGGCTGGTCGCGCGCCGGTTCTCGCTCTCCATGCTGCCCGACAAGATCTTGTGGCCGCTGCACCGCGAGGGGCTCGATCCGGTCCCCCGGATGGCGGAGTTCCGGGCGAACCGGCCGGTCGCCCGGATGCCGCTGCCGTTCGGCATGCGCGCCTGGCTGGTGACCGGGTACGAGCCGGTCCGGCAGGTGCTGGGCAGCGTCGACGGCTACAGCAACGACTTCGGCAAGTTCGCCGGCCGGGTCGGCATCAGCGTCGGGCAGGACCCGGGCGGTCTCGGGTTCGCCGACCCGCCGGTGCACACCCGGCTGCGCAAGGTGCTCACCCCCGAGTTCACCATGCGCCGACTGGCCCGGCTGCAGCCGCGGATCGACGCGATCGTGGCCGACCGGCTGGACGCGATGGCCGCCGGCGGGGGAACGGCCGATCTGTGGCACGACTTCGCGTTGCCGATCCCCGCGCTGACCATTTGCGAGCTTCTCGGCGTTCCGTACGCCGATCGCGACCACTTCCAGAAGCTGAGCACGGCCCGCTTCGACCTGGCCGAGGGCGGCGGGGCGGCGCTCGGCGCGATCGGCGACGCGCTGAGCTACTTCCGCGCGCTGGTCGACGAGCAGCGGCGTAACCCCGGCGACGGGCTGCTCGGCTCACTGATCCGCGCGCACGGCGACGAGATCGACGACCGGGAGCTGACCGGCCTCGCCGACGGGGTGCTCACCGGCGGCCTCGAGACGTCGGCGAGCATGCTGGCGCTGGGCGCGCTGGTGCTGATGACCCACCCCCAGATGGCCGATCAGATGCGCAACGGCGAGGGCGTCGACCAGATCGTGGAGGAGCTGCTGCGCTACCTCACGGTCGTGCAGGTGGCCTTCCCGCGGGTGGCGGTCAAGGATGTCCGGGTCGACGGGGTCGAGATCCGCGCCGGTGACGTGGTGATGTGCTCGCTGAGCGGCGCCGACCGGGACGACCTGATCGGACCCGACCCGCATCGCATCGACCCGTCCCGCACGCCGAACCGATCGCACCTGGCCTTCGGCTACGGCATGCACCGGTGCATCGGTGCGGAGCTGGCCCGGATGGAGCTGCGCACGGCGTACCCCGCGCTGGTCCGTCGCTTCCCGAAGATGGCGCCGGCGGTGCCGCCGGCCGAGCTGACCTTCCGGCGCGCATCGATCGTCTTCGGCCTCGACACCCTGCCGGTGACGCTCGACTGATCTCGTTCCGCCATGATGGCCGCATGACGAGCGAACATGTGGTCGGTTACGACGGGATGTGGGCGAAACCGGGCGAGGACCCGCGGACGGACGCCTCGCCGGTCGGCGAGCTGGCGACCATCCGCGACTATCTGAGCAACTACCGCCTGACCCTGGGCATGAAGTGCGAGGATCTGTCGCCCGAGCAGCTGGCCACCCGGTCGGTGCCACCGTCCACGATGAGCCTGCTCGGCCTGATCCGGCACATGGCCCGGGTCGAGCACAACTGGTTCCAGCGATCGCTGCAGGGTCGTCGGGACCTCGACCGGCTCTACTGGTCCCCGGAGGACAACGACCTCGACTTCACCGGCGCGGTGGGGGACCGGGCGGTGGTCGACGACGCGTTCGCCACCTGGAAGGCGCAGATCGCGGCCGCCGACGAGTGGCTCGACGGTCCGATCGACCTCGACGCGATGGTGCTCGTCCCGCGTGGCGACGACGAGGCGAGCGTCCGCGAGGTCCTGATCCACATGGTCGAGGAGTACGCCCGGCACTGCGGGCACGCGGACCTGCTCCGGGAGTGCATCGACGGCCGCACGGGGCAGTAGACGGTCGGCCGACCCCCGATCGGACGGTGGCGGGTTGAGGGTTCCCTCGCTCGCCTACAGGATGTAGGAGTAAGGCTCCGGCGTGCTCCTTGCCCCCAAGGCGCGCGTCCGTGGGCCCGGAGGGGCGGTTCGGTCTCTCTCACACCCTCCGGACCGTCCCGCCGGTGCACTCAGGTGGCCGAGCCGAGCCATTCCCGGACGCCCGCCAGCACGCCGGGGCCGTGCTCGCCGGTCACCTGAGCCGCCAGGTCGGCGATCGTGACCGATCGCAACGATGCCCGCCACGCCTCGTCGGCCGCCGTCATCGCGCGGTGGATCGCGCACGGCGTGCGGCACGCCTCCGGCGAGGCGGCGAGCGGGCCCCGCGCGCGGACGTCGGTGCACAGGAACGCCGGCGTCGGCCCGTCGATCGCCTCGACCACGTCCAGCACGGTGATCTCCGACGGCGGCCGGGTCAGCTCGTACCCCCCGGCGTGCCCCTGCGCGGAGCGCACCAGGCCGGCCCGGGACATCGCCTGCAACTGCTTGGCCAGGTAACTCGCCGAGACGTCGTGCATCTCGGCGAGCCGGGCCGCCGACGCCGGACGATCCGCCGCGGTGAGCGCGAACGCGCAGTGCAGGGCCCACTCGACCCCGCCGGACATCTTCATGGTCACAGGGTACTTGACTCGGACAGATTGTGTCCGAGTAGAGTTCCGGACAAGTGTTGTCCGAGTTGTGGAGGCATACGCCATGAAGATCGTCGTTGTCGGAGGCACCGGTCAGGTCGGACGGCAGCTCATCCGGCTGCTGACCGCCGAGGGGCACGAGGCGGTCGCCGCCTCGCCGTCGACCGGGATCAACACGATCACCGGGGAGGGGCTGGCCGGGGCGCTCGCCGGGGCGCAGACGGTGGTCGACGTGACCAACGCGCCGGTCTGGGGCGACGACGAGGTGCTCGCGTTCTTCACCGCCTCGACCGGCAACCTGCTCGAGGCGGGCCGGGCGGCGGGGGTGCGCCACCACATCGCGCTCACCATCGTCGGCGCCGACCGCAACCCGGGCAGCGGCTACCAGCGGGCCAAGGTCGCGCAGGAGCAGCTGATCGTGGCGTCCGGCGTGCCGTACACGATCCTGCGGGCCACCCAGTTCTACTCGTTCCTCGGCACGATCGCGGATGCGGCGACCGTGGACGGCGCCGTGCACGCACCGGCCGCCGCGTTCCAGCCCGTCGCGGTCGAGGACGTGGCCGCCGCCCTCGCCGAGGCCGCGACCGGTGCCCCCGCGAACGCCGTCGTCGACCTGGCCGGCCCCGAGAAGCTGCCGATGACCGAGTTCCTGAGCCGCTTCCTGGACGCCACCGGTGACACCCGCAAGGTGATCGAGGATGCGGCGGCCACCTACTTCGGTGCGCCGCTCACCGACGAGTCGCTGGTTCCCACCGGCAACCACGCCGAGCGCATCGGCGCGCTGTCCTTCGCCGGCTGGCTGAGCCGCCCGGAAGGTGCGCGGTAGGACATCGGTGCGCTGTCCTTCGCCGGCAGGCTGAGCCGCCCGGTAAAACGAAGCCCCGAGGGGCGGCGCGACCTGGCACCGATGCGTTACGGTGCCCTCCAAGATTACGAAGGGCGGGCGCATGGTCGACATCGAGGTGGGCGAGTTGACCGAACGGCGCCGGTTCGACCCGATCACGGCGGCCAGCGTCGTGCTGACCGTGGACGCGGCGCTCTTCCTGGTGATCGCCGTGGTCGGCGCGCCGTTCCTGATGTTCGTCTTCGCCGACGACTACACCGGCACCTGGCCGCAGATGGCCCCGCTGGTCATCGGGTGGGTGGCGGCGGCCCTGCTCGGCGCGGCCTGCGCCACCGCGGTCGTCCGATCGTTCGGCAGCGGCGGCGTCTGGGCCCGCCGGCTCGGCGCCGCCTCGGCGATCGTCATCGTGCTCGCGGTGGCCGTTCTGATCGCCACGACGTACCAGGGCACGCCGCTGCTCGCGCTGTCCGGCGCGCCGCTGGCGATCGCGAACCTGGCCGCCGCCGTGGTGCTGACCCGCCCCGGCGTCGTCGACCCGGCCGACGAAGAGCCCGAGATCGTCTTCATCGAAGAGCCCGAGGCCGAGTTCGAAGAGCCCGAGCCCGAGCCCGACTTCGACGAGGCAGAGTTCGAAGAGCCCGAGCCCGACGTCGAAGAGCCCGGGGCCGAGTTCGAAGAGCCCGGAGCCGAGTTCGAAGAGCCCGGCCTCGAAGAGCCTGAGTTCGAGGAGGACGGCGAGCCGGCCGAGCCCCGGATCACGGTCGACCTGGCGCACACCGGCCCGGGCCGGGCCGTGCCGTCCGCGGCGCGTCGTCGTCTCCGCGGACGGGCGGCACTGCAGACCCATGCCGGCGTACGCCTGAGGCGCCGCCCGCGCCGGTAGTTATCCTCTGTCTGGTGGAGAACACGACGGGCGCCCTCAGGTCACTTCGCTGGTATGCCGTGCTGGCCCTGACCATCTTCGGCGTCCTGCCGACCGTGATGGTCACCCTGCTCGTCGCGCAGGGCCGCACGCCCGGCGCGGTCGGCCTCCTGCTGATCGGCGGCATCCCGCTGATCCTGGCCGCCGCGTTTTACGCGTTCCGGGGCCTGACCGGCGACGATCCCGAGGTCGCGGCGCGCCATCTGCACCTGAGCATGGCCCTGGTGGCCGGGGCCGACGTGCTGCTGCTGGGCGGCAACGCGCTGATCCGGATGGCCGCGAACTAGCGCGAGCTACAGCCCGAAGACGTGACCGAGCCCGGTCACCTCGATCGCCTTGCGCACCGGCGGTGACGGCTCGGCCAGGGTCATCGTCACGCCCTTCGCGGCGGCGCTGTTGCGGGCGCTGACCAGCGCTCCGAGCCCGTACGAGTCGATGAAGCCCAGGTCGCTCACGTCGATCCGCAGGTACCGGCAGCCCGGGGCGCCGGCCGCGGCGGCCAGGCTGTCGCGGACGGCGTCGGCGCGGTCCAGGTCGAGCTCCCCGCCGAGCGCGCCGACCACCAGACCGTCGGGATCGGCCGGTTCATACCGGATCGTAGGGTCGTTCGGCATTCGCCAGATGCTACCCGCAGCCGCCCGCGGCCGCAGTCACCCGGTCGTGAGCTGGGCGAGCGGAGGGTGCACCCGATCGCACCGCGGTCCGATCGGTCGGTCGCCTTACCCGGTCGGGCGCAGGGCGAGCGCCTGATGCACCGAGCGGACCGCGCTCGCGCCCTCGCCGACCGCCGCCGCCACCCGCTTCATCGAGCCGAGCCGCACGTCGCCGGCCGCGAACACGCCCGGCACGCTGGTCTCGAACGGCAACGGTCCACGGTCCGCGGCGGTCCACCGGTCGCCCAGCTGCACGTCGGTCGGGACGAACCCGGCCGGGCAGAGGGCCACCTCGGTCAGCCAATCGGTGGCCGGGGTGGCGCCGATGAAGCAGAACAGCCCGAAGCATCCACAAGGGTCGGATCCGCCGGACGACCGCGAGGTGAGCGTGACCTGTTCCAGGCGGGCGCCGCCCTGCAGGGCGGTGACCTCGGTCGCGGTCTGCACCTCGATCGCCGGATCGGCGAGGATACGGTCCACCAGATAGCTAGACATCTTCGCGTACAGATCGTCGCCGCGGACCACCAGCGTGACCTTCCCGGCCCGCCGGGCCAGGTAGAGCGCCGCCTGACCGGCCGAGTTCGCGCCGCCGACCACGGTGACCGGCAGGCCCGCGACGGCCTGCGCCTCGAGCTCGGTCGCCGCGTAGTAGATGCCCGAGCCGACGAAATCCGGCCAGCGTTTCAACGGCAGGTTCCGGTACGCCGCGCCGGTCGCGATCAGCACCGTGCGCGTCTCGATCTCGGTGCCGTCGACCAGGGTGACCACGTGCTCGCCGCCGTACGACCGCAGCCCCTGCACCCCGCACGGGCTGGCCAGATGCGCGCCGAACTTGAGCGCCTGCACGGCCGCGCGACCGGTCAGCGCCTTGCCGCTGAGCCCGAACGGGAACCCCAGGTAGTTCTCGATCCGGGAGCTCGCCGCCGCCTGCCCGCCGGTGGCGACCGCGTCCAGCAGGACCGTCTCCAGGCCCTCGGAGGCGCCGTAGACCGCGGCGGCCAGGCCGGCCGGACCGGCGCCCACGATCGTGAGGTCGGCAACCCCCTTGGGCGTACGCCGGTAGGTGAGCCCCAGATGCTGGCTGAGGATGCCCGGGTTGACCTGCCGCAACGTCTCCCTCGGCGTGACCACCGCGGGGAGGTCGGCGGCCGTCAGCCCGGCCCCGGCCATCGCCTGGCGGCCCGCCTCCGACGTCTCGGACAGCCACAGATGCGGCTGCTCCTGCCGGGACAGGAACGTCTGGAGCGCCAGGCCCGCGCCGGTCGACGCGTCGCCGATCACCTCGAGGTTGCGGCCCGATCGATCGGCGAGCAGCAGCCGGCGCGCCAGGAACGATCGCAGCAGCAGGTCGCTGATCTCGGTGTCCTGCGCCATCAGCCGGCGGAACTGCTCGCCGTCGATCCGGACGATGGTGCCCGGCGCGGCGACCCGCGCGGCGAGGATCCGGCTCTGCCCGGTGAGCAGGTTCATCTCGCCGAGGTACTGGCCCGGCCCGGCGGTCAGGAACAGCTCCTCCGGCGCGCTCGCGGTCGGCGTCCGGACCACCTCGGCGGTCGCCGACTCGATCAGGATCAGGTCGCAGTTCTCGTCGCCGACGTCGTACAGAATCTCGCCGGTCTCCACCGCGTGCCGCGTGCCGTAGGCCGCCGCGCGGGCGAACTGATCGGGGTCGAGCACGTGGAACGCGGCGGCGCTCAGCTCGCCGGGCTCCTCGCCGAGTTCGGGAAAGGACGACACCACCGGTGAATCGTCGCAGGGGGTGCGCGCCGACCTCAACACCGGTCCGGTATGGTCTACCTCAACGCGGACGTAGCGCAGCTGGTAGCGCATCACCTTGCCAAGGTGAGGGTCGCGGGTTCGAATCCCGTCGTCCGCTCTTTCCCCCTTTCGCCCCCCGGGCTATGCGGGCACGGTCGAGTCGCGGATCACCAGCTTCGCCGGGTGGGCGTGGACGCCGGGGGAGTAATTGCCCTCGATCGCCCTCAGCAGCAGTTCGGCCGCTGCCCGGCCCAGCCCCTCCAGGTCCATGTCGATGCTGGTCAACGGCGGCCGGCTGGCGAGCGCGATCACGTCCCAGTTGTCGAAGCCGACCAGGGCCACGTCCTGCGGCACCCGCCGGCCGGCCTCGCGCAGGGTGTCGGCGGCGCCGCGGGCGATCTGATCGCTTCCGCACATGACCGCGTCGAACTCGATCTTCCGCGCCAGCAGCACCCCGACCGCCTGGCGGCCCCACGCCTCGCTCCACTCGCCGTGCAGCGGAGCGGCCACCGGGTCCAGGCCGGCCTCGGCCAGCCGCGCGATCGTGGCGGCGGACCGCACCCGGGCGGACTGATGGTGTTCGGGTCCGGTCACCACGGCGATCCGGCGGCGGCCGACCGTGAGCAGGTGGTCGGCGGCCAGGCGGGCGCCGCCGGTCTCGTCCGGCACGACCGAGCAGTCGCTCTGCGAGGACGACGCGAGGAAGGCGTAGACGACCGGGACCGTGGCGGCCAACGGCTGGCGCGTGCCCGCCCGCCGGCCGGTGACGATGATGCCGTCCACGCGACGGCCCAGCAGCGTACGCAAATGGTGTTGTTCCCGGATCGGATCGTCCCGGGCGTCGCACAGCAGCACCGACATCTCGCCGGCGCCCAGGGTGTCCTCGGCGCCGATCAGCAGCGGGATGCTGAAGCGGCCGATCGTGTCGGTGGTGATCATCCCGACCGTGTAGGTGCGGCCGGCGTGCAGGCTGCGGGCGGCCGGGTTGGGGTGGAAATCCAGCTGATCGGCGGCCTGGCGGACCCGGGCCACGGTGTCGGCACGCAGCGAGCCGCGGCCGTTGAGGGCCTTCGACGCGGTGCCCACCGAGACGCCCGCCAGAGCGGCGACGTCGCGGATGGTGGCGGTGCGCGGCCGGTACATCCCTGCAACGTACCGTGCCGGCCGATCACGGCCGTGCGGGCGGTCGGAAATGGGTGAGCGGCCGGAATCCCGGCCGCTCACCAACCGGAAGGATCAGGTCAGCTGGATGTAGTCCAGCTCGGCGTAACCCGTGCCGCCGGCGAAGTACGGCGCTCCCTTCGCCAGCCGGATCACGTTGTAGCCGGCCCTCAGGGAGACCGGGACGCTCACGGTCGATCCGAAGACGCCCCAGGCGGCCGTCGGCGGATAACTGATCGTCGACCAGGCACTCCCGTTGTACGCCAGCCCCTGGGTAGCGGTGGCGCCGGTCGCGTTCGCGTAGCCGATCGTCATCGTGTACGACCGGGCGGCCGGCACGTTCACCACGAAGTCGACGTAGCTGTCCGACCGCGGGTCACCGGTGTTGTCGATCCGCCCCACATACCCGCCGTTGGACGCGCTCGACGCCGACAGCCGCGACGCCCGGTACACCGACGCGTTCTCCGCCTCGTACCGCTGCTGGTACGACGGCACCCCGCTGGTCGGCTGGATCACCAGGTGGTAGGCCCGCCCGGCGTCCATCGTGGGCACGGTCACGGTGATCGCCCCGCCGCTCACCGCGTACGTCGAGGTGGAGATCGCGGTCGGCGCGGTGACCGCCGTGAACCGCCCCGAGCTGGGCGCCGACTCCAGGGTGACCGACACCGAGCTGCCCAGCGCCGAGAGCCCGGTGACCCGCACGTAGTTGGTGCCCGACTCGTTGCCCACCACCGCGTTCACGATTTTCCGGGTGCCGTCGTAGGCGGCGAACCCGTCCAGCCCGGTCTGCGTCGCCGGCACCGTCTGCACCATGTTTCCGGCCATGTCGCCGTACCACTTGTACGGCCACCACGTGCCGGTCGGCTGGTTGTTGTTCACGACCAGGCCGTTGACCGTGCCGTACTCGTACCAGAAGGCACGCTGCGCCGACTGGATACCGGCCCGCTCGAACTTGGCGATGTAGCTGGTCACCGCCCCGGGGACGTCCACCTCGCCGGTCGTCGCGTACTCGTTGATGACGATCGGCCGGGCGCTGATCCCGAGCGAGCTCTCCAGTGATCGGTAGGCCGCCACGTGCGCGGCGATACCGGAGGCGCCGGACAGCTCGTGCCAGACCACGATGTCCGGCAGCGCGTTGTTCGCCTTGGCGTTGGACAGGAACGAGCTCATCAGGCTCTGGTTCCAGGTGGAGAAGCCGGGCCCGGCGATCGGGGTCACCGTGTCCAGGGTCCGGATCCGCTGGTACGTGCGGACCCAGCCCGCGTTCCAGGTGCCGGCCGCCGAGGTGTTCCAGGTCCAGTCCGGCTCGTTCCAGATCTCCCAGGCCTGGACGTTGCTGACCGCGGTCGCCGCCAGCCGGGCCTTGACCATGGTGTCCACCTTGGACAGCCAGTCGGCCCAGCTCACCCACTTGTAGGGGAAGTCCGGGTAGATGTCCGGCATCCGGATGATCTCGGCGGCGCCGACCCGGTCGGCCTGCGGTGCGACCAGCAGCGCGTCGCCGCCGGGCGGCTGCCCGTTCGGCTTCTGCCCGACGCCCGGCGCCGGCTGGGTGAGGGTGTTCATCCTGATCGGGAGCAGGGTCGAGTCGGCCGGCCTGCTGTTCTCGGCGAGGGCGTACAGCCCGCCGGACGCGACGTGGGTGACGGGACGGATGGCCGTCCCGGCGTTGATGGTGAGGGTGGTGCCTGCCGCCTGTGCCGGGCTGGGGAGCGCACCGGCGGTGATGAAGGTGAGGACGGTCAGGGTCGCCGCGGCCGCGGCTCTTCGCTGATTCTTCACTGGGCACCTTTGGGGGGAAGGGGAGGTGGATGGGTTCATTCCTCCCGTGCGGCGAGCGGGATCCAGACCCGCATCGGTCCGGGGTCCCGGTTCGCCCACAGGAAGTAGGGGATGGCCGGCGCGGTCACCGCCGTCGTGCCCGGCCCGCCGGAGGTGAGTGGCCGGTAGAGCGTGTCCGAGATGTCCGGGCGGACCCGCAGCGTGGCCAGGATGGCAACCGGGGCGAGCGAGTGCTCGACCTCGGAGAGCGGCGCCGAGGGGTCGAGCTCCAGGTCCTCGAAGGGCAGATCGGGCAGGTCCGAGTGTTCGAGGCAGTAGACGACCGGGCCGCGGGCGAGCGCCGCGCTGCCCCGGACCGCGTCGACGCGCGGGTGCGCGGCGAGGGCCTGCGGCGGCATCGCGAGCACCAGCGAGACCGTGTCGCCGGCTTTCCAGTTACGCGTGATTCGCAGGTATCCGTCGTCGGCGGCGTCCCGCACGACGCTGCCGTTGACCGTGAGCCGGGCGTCGTGACACCAGGCCGGCACCCGCAGGGCGAGGGTCCACGGCTCGGCACCGGCGGTCGTCAGGCGAATGTCGATTCGCTCGTCCCACGGGTACGAGGTACGCACGTCGAGCGTGAAGTCGCCGGACGAGTAGACCCCGGCCGCATAGAGGTGCAGCTCCAGCGACGACGACGATCCGGTTGCCGCATAACCGTGCAGCGACGCCATCAGCCGGGCCAGGTTCGGCGGGCAGCACGCGCACGAGTACCAGGTGAGCCGCTGCGACGGCGTGTCCTCGTGGGACCCGTCGTGACCCGCACGCAACTGCAGGGGGTTGGAGTAGAAGAACGAGCGCCCGTCCAGCGCCGTGCTCGCCGCGATCCCGTTGTAGAGCAGGCGCTCCATCTCGTCGGCGTAGCGGGCCTTCCCGGTGGCCAGCAGCAGCCGCCAGGCCAGCTGGAAGCTGCCGATCGCCGCGCAGGTCTCCGCGTAGGCGCGGTCCGGCGGCAGCTCGTACGGGTCGCCGAAGCTCTCGTCCTTGTGCCGCGACCCCTGACCGCCGGTAAGGTAGGTCTTGCTCGCCAGCGCCGACTCCCACAGCCGCTCGGCCGCCGCCAGCAGCTGCGCCGAGTGCGTCTCGACCGCCACGTCCACCGCGCCGGCCAGCAGATACACCTGCCGGACCGCGTGCCCGGTCGCCTCCTGCGCCTCGGCCAGCGGCTGGTGGTCCTGCCAGTACCGGGGCCCGAACCGGCCCTGGCCGAGCCGTCCGTGCCCCCGGAGATCCAAGAACCGCTGCGCGAGCTCCAGGTACGGCCGATGCCCGGTCAGCCGGTAGAGCTCGACCAGCGCCGTCTCCACCTCGGGATGGCCGTCGATCACTTCCGCTCCGTCCGGCCCGAACCGGCGTACCAGAAGGTCGGCGAACCGGCGCGCCACGGTGACCAACTGCGGCGCGTCGGCGGCGCGCGCGGCGGCGACCGCCGCCTGGATCAGGTGCCCGGCGCTGTACATCTCGTGGCTGAAGCCCAGGTCCGTCCACTGCTCGGCACGGTGGTCGACCTGGTAGTACGAATTCACGTAGCCGTCCGCGTCCTGTGCCTTCTCGACCAGCGCCGCAGTGTCCGCAAAGAACTCGGGATTCGCGCCGGTCCGCCCGGCCTCCCAGGCGATTGCTTCGAGCGTCTTGTAGACGTCGGTGTCGGCGAACCACATGCCGCGGAACGCAGCGTCCGTGTCGCCGGTGACCCGGCGCAGGTTGGCGAGGTTGCCGTAGGCGGTCAACTGCTCGATGCAGTGCGGCAGCGTGGCCGACGCGTTGCGCTCCTGCCAGCCGCCGAGCAGGCCGGCGGGGTCGAGCCGGACGGCCGTGAGCGGAAGCGGGCGCAGCGCGGCGAGCGCCGACGGGGTGGGCGCGGCGGGGCCGTTCATGATGGTCCTCAATCTTTCACGGCGCCGGCGGTGACACCGGCGGCCACATAGCGCTGAGCCAGGATGAGCAGCAGCGTCGCGGGGATGGAGGCGATCACGGCGGTGGCCATGATGGCGTTCCATTGCTGGTTGTTGTTGCCGATGTAGTGGTAGATGCCGAGCGTGATGGGCTGCCGGGTGCCGCCGCCGTCGAGCGTGGTGGCGAAGACGAAGTCGGACCACGCCCAGAGGAACGCGAACAGGCTCACCGTCACGATCGCGTTTCGGCTCACCGGAAGCACCACCGACCAGAAGGTTCGAAACGGTCCCGCGCCATCGATCTCCGCCGCGTTCAGCAGTTCGCCCGGCAACCCGGACATGAACGCCGTGAAGATCAGGACGCCGAACGGCACGGCGATGGTCGAGTCGGCCAGCACCAGGCCCGGGGCGCTGTTGAGCACGCCGAGGCGCAGATAGATGGCGTAAAAGCCCATCGCCATGATGATCCCCGGGATCATCTGTGCCATGAGCAGCACGAACGAGAGGACACCGCCGCCGCGCGGCCGCAGCTTGGCGAGGGAGTAGCCGGCCGGCGCCGAGATGATCAGCGTAAGCGCGACCGTGCCGAGACCGACGAAGAAACTCGTACCCAGATAAGGCATCTGCTGGTGCAGAACGGCCGAATAGCCCTCGAGCGTGCCGTGCACCGGGAACAGGTAGGGCGGATCGTGGCGCATGTCGGTGTCCCTGGTGAAGGACACGTTGATCATCCAGTAGACGGGGAAGAGCATGACCGCCGTGAGCAGGATGGCAACGCCCGTCTTGACGCGACTTTTCATGACATGGCCTTCCGCTGCGTCCGGATGTACAGCAGCCCGAAGACCAGCGCGATGACGATCAGCAGGTTCCCCACCGCCGCGCCCGGCCCGAACTGTGGCAGCAGGTTCCCGAAACTCAGCTTGTACGACCAGGTGGCGAACGTGGTGGACGAGTCGGTCGGCCCGCCCTTCGTCATGATCCAGATGAGGTCGAAGACCTTGACGGTGTAGACCAGCCCGAGCAGCAAGGTGATCGCCGAGACCGGCCGCAGCAGCGGGAAGGTGACCCGCCAGAACCGCTGCCAGCCGCTCGCGCCGTCCAGCGCGGCCGCCTCGTGGAGGTCGGCCGGGATCGCCTGCAGCCCGCTGTAGAGCACCACCAGGTTGAACGGAATGCCGATCCAGACGTTCGCGATGATCACGCTGGTCAGGGCCCAGGACGGCGAGGTCAGCCAGTTGACCGGATCGATGCCCAGGCCCTGGAGCAGCGAGTTGATCACGCCGGAGTCGCTGTTCATCATCCAGCTCCAGGTCGAGGAGCTGACGATCAACGGCAGCAGCCACGGTACGAGGAACAGCGCGCGCAGCGTCGCCGAGAGCCGGAAGTTCTGGGCGAAGAACACCGCCAGTGCCATCCCGATCGTGAACTGGAACAGCAGCGAGACGGCGGTGAACACCACGGTGTGGGTCAGCGCCGGCCAGAACGTCGGGTTGGCGATCACGGCCCGGTAGTTGTCCAGCCCGCTGAACGGCGCCCCGCCCTGCACGAACGATCGGACCGTGTACTTGTGCAGGCTCAGGTCGAGGTTGCGGTAGAGCGGCCAGGCGTAGAACGCGGCCAGGTAGATCACGACCGGGGTGAGGAAGCCCCAGGCCGTCCACTGTCCCGACCGGCGGCGGGGTGCCCGCGCCGGGGCGGCGTTCGCCACCTCGGCGCGGGTCATCACGTCGGTCACTTGGTCGCCGCGGCGGCGGCGGACTGGGCGGCCTTGAGCGCTTCCTCCGGGGACTTGGAGCCGGAGAGAGCGGCCTGGAACGCGGTCCACATCTGCTCGGAGATCTTCGGGTACTTGGTGCCGAGGTTGTCGCTGGTGCGGCCCTTCGCGGCGCCGACCGCCTCGACCCACACCTTCAGCTCCGGGTTGGCGGCGACCTGCTTGTCCTGCACCGCCTTGGTGGCGGCCACGTAGGAGAGCGTGGTGTCCGTGGTCAGCGCGTTGTCCGCACTGGTCAGGCACTTGATGATTTTCTCGGACGTGGCGTAGCGGCCCTTGTCGTTCTGCACCGGGGCGGTGACGAACTCGCCGCCGGTGGGTGCCGGTGCCGTGCCGCCGGCCTGCGACGGGATGGGGATGATCCCGTACTCGAAACCGGTTTTCTTGGCGTTCGCCAGCTGCCAGGTGCCGTTCTCGCTGAACGCGAAGTTGCCGGTGGCGAACTCCTGCCAGCTGGTGGTCTGGGTGTTGTTGAGCACCGAGTTGGGCGCGTAGCCCTTCTTGAGCCAGTCGGTCCACAGCTGCAGCGAGGCGACGCCCTGCGGCGAGTCGAGCTGGGTGAGGTTCGCGCCGGCGCCCCAGAACCAGGGCAGGAACTGGAACGAGCCCTCCTCGGTGCCGATCGCCGAGAACGTGATGCCCTTCTTGCCGGCCGCCTTGACCTTCTCCAGCGCGGCGGTCAGCGACGTCCAGTCCTTGACCGTGGCCGGGTCGACCTTTGCCGCGTCGAGCACCTTCTTGTTGTAGTAGAGCGCGAGCGTGTTGGCGCCGATCGGGATGCCGTAGGTCTTGCCGTCGAGCTGCCCGGCGGCGAGCAGGTTGGGTTCGATCGCCGAGGTGTCGATTTTGGTGTCGTCGGTGGTGGTGAGCACGCCGGCCTCGGCGAGCGTGGAGACCACCGGGTTGTCCACGATCAGGACGTCGGCGGAGTTGCCCTGCTGGGCCGCGAGCAGCGCCTTGTTGGTGAGGTCGGTGGTGTCGAAGCCGGTGCGCTTGACGGTGACGCCGGCGTCGGTGCCGCACTTGGTCAGCAGCTTCACCCAGTCCGACGAGTCGTCGAACTGCGGGTACGGGTCCCAGATGTTGTACGTGCCTCCGCCGCTCGAGCCGCTCGTGTTGTCCGACGAGTTGTCATTCGAGCAGGCGGTCACGCCGACGGCGAGGGAGAGGGCGGCGACGGCGCCCAAGCCGCGCCACATCCGGCGGGAGAGGGTCATATTCGGTACCCCTGGTTTCCGAGGAGGAAGAAACGGAAGGAAAACGATTGCCCTGACGCTAGGGAGGCTCTTGCGGCCATGTCAATAGGCAAGTTACGGTTCGCGGGGGAAGCAGGGAAACGGGGAGGAAACACTGGGAACCAACGATCGCCCCGCCACCATCAGCGAGGTCGCGGCCCTTGCCGGAGTTTCCCCCGGGACGGCCTCGAAGGCCCTCAACGGACGGGGAGCACTGCGTCCGGAGACCCGGCAGCGCGTCCAGGCGGCGGCGGAGCAGCTGGGGTTCGTGGCCAACGCCGCGGCGCGCAGCCTGCAGGCCGGCCGCACGTACACGGTAGGCATGATCACTACGGACAGTATCGGCCGGTTCAGCATCCCGCTGCTGATCGGCGCGGAGGACGCCCTCGGCGCCGGCCAGGTCTCGGTCTTCCTCTGCGACGCCCGCGACGACCCGATCCGCGAGCAGTACTACCTGCGCACGCTGCTGGGCCGCCAGGTCGACGGCATCATCGTGACCGGCCGCCGCACCCAGGCGCGCCCGCCGATCGGCCCGTCGCTGCCGGTGCCGGTCGTCTACGCGTTCATCAGCTCGACCGACCCGGCGGACTGCTCGGTGGTGCCCGACGAGGCCGACGGCGCCCGCCGCGCGATCGAGCACCTGCTCGCCATCGGCCGCCGCCGGGTAGCCCACGTGACCGGCCCGGAGCACCACCATTCCGCCACGGTCCGCGCGGCCGCCGCGATGAGCACCCTCGCCGCCGCCGGCCTGGAGCCCGCGGCGCCGGTCCTCTTCGGCGAGTGGAGCGAGGCCTGGGGCCGCCAGGCCGCCGGCATCCTGCTGTCCACCGAGGCCCCGATCGACGCGGTCTTCTGCGGCAGCGATCAGATCGCCCGCGGCCTGGCCGAGGCGCTGCAGGAAGCCGGCCGCCGCGTGCCGGCCGACGTGGCGCTGATCGGCTTCGACAACTGGGACGTCATGGTCGACGGCTGCCGCCCGGCCCTGACCAGCATCGACATGGACCTGGAGGGCATCGGCCGCACCGCCGCCGAACTCCTGCTGGCGGCCATCAACGGAGATCCGGCGCACGGCCGCCGCGCGCTACCGGGCCGTCTGATCCCGCGCGCGTCGACCGCCGTCCATCCGGCCCTGTAGGCAGGCTTTCCGTCCGAGACCTGAGCGTTTTCCTTCCGCCGCCTTTACCGTACGAGCGTTTGCCGAGTCCCCTGCGTGCCAGGGCCGCTACCTGCAACAACAGCCCCGACCCCGGCCGCCGGGTGGGCCCGGCCCAAGCTCCGCCGAACCCACCCTTTGCTCGCCATGGCGAGCCGCGTCGCCCCGCGAGCCGCGTCTGCCCCCCGCGAGCCGCGTCTGCCCCCCGCGAGCCGCGTCTGCCCCCCGCGAGCCGCGTCTGCCCCCCGCGAGCCGCGTCTGCCCCCGCGAGCCGCGTCTGCCCCCCGCGAGCCGCGTCTGCCCCTAGAAGACGCGGATCGCGGCCTCGGCGGGCGCGTTGAGCAACGCCTCGATCTCGTCGTCGAGGCGGACCAGGGTCAGCGAGGCGCCGGCCATGTCGAGCGATGTGCAGTATTCGTTCACGTAGCTGCGGCCGACGGTGATGCCGCGCTCGGCGAGCTTCTGGTGGGCGCGGCGATAACAGATGTACAGCTCGCTGATCGGTGTGCCGCCCAGCCCGTTGAGCATCAGCGCGACCCGGTCGCCGGAGGCGTACGGCAGGTCGGTGACCACGGCTTCGAGCATGTCGTCGACGATCTCGTCGGCCGCCTTGAGCTTGCGGCGCTCGCGGCCGGGCTCGCCGTGGATGCCGACGCCGAACTCCATCTCGTCCGCGCCCAGCTCGAACAGCGGCGAGCCCTTGGCCGGCGGGGTGCACGCGGTCAGCGCGACGCCCATGGTGCGGGTGACGTCGTTGACCTGGCGACCGATTCTGAGCAGCTCGTCGAGCTCGGCGCCCTGTTCGGAGGCCGCGCCGACCGCCTTGATGACGAAGAAGTTGCCGGCCACGCCGCGGCGGCCGACCGTGTAGAGCGAGTCCTGCACGGCGACGTCGTCGTTGACGGTCAGAATCTCGCAGCGGACGCCGTCCGCCTCGGCCATCTCCTTGCCCATGTCGAAGGCCATCCGGTCGCCGGTGTAGTTGTTCACCAGCAGCAGGACGCCCTTGGGCGAGGCGAGCAGCTTCGCGGTCTCGTAGACGTAGTCCATCGGCGGCGCCGCGAACACGTCGCCCGGGCAGGCCGCGTCGAGCATGCCCTTGCCGACCGCCATCACGTGCGCCGGTTCGTGCCCGGAGCCGGAGCCCTGCACGATGGACACCTTCCGGTCGTCGGGGGCGTCGGACCGCATGATCAGGTTGTAGGCGGGGACGTACGTCAGCGTGTCCGGGTTGGCGAGGGCGATGCCCTCGAGCATCTCGGGGACGTAGCTCTTCGGATCGTTCACGAACTTCTTCACGCCGCCGCTCCTTGCTTGAAGGTCTCGCTGATTCGTTCGGCGATGACCGCCACCGCCGTGGCGCCGGCGTCGACCGAGCCTCTGCTGCGCTCGCCGGTGTACGCAGCGCGTCCGCGCTTGGCGACCATGTCGCTGGTGGCGTCGGCCGCCGCCCGGGCGGTGACCGCGGCGGCCCGGATCGCCTCCTGCGCGCTCACGCCCCGGCCGAGCTCGGCCTCGAGCCGGTCGGTCATCGGGACCAGCGCGTCCAGCAGCGTCTTGTCGCCGACGTCGGATTGGCCGCGCGCCTTGATGCCGTCGATCGCCGCGCGCAGCATCGCCACGACCTGCGCGCCGCCGACCTCGGCGTCGCCCGCGGCGGTGCCGGCCCGGATGAAGGCGGTGCCCCAGATCGGCCCCGAGGTGCCGCCGATCCGGGAGGCGATCACCATCCCGGTCCGTTTGAGAAACGTCCCGGGGTTGCTCCGGTCCAGGTCGTCCCAGCCGTCGAGGAGCTTCTCGAAACCGCGGGCGAGCGAGTAGCCGAAGTCTCCGTCGCCGACCACCGCGTCCAGGTCGCCGAAGTACTTCTCGTTCTCGATCGCGGTCTCGGCGATCGTCCTTACCACCTGTTCGGTCGCTTCGGTGCTCACTGTGGTCCCTCCAGGCAGGCGGCCAGATCGTCGAGCGTGATGAAGTCACCGGGTTTCGCGGCGCCGCGGTTGGCCAGCACCTCGATCGGCGGCCGGCCGGGGTCGCCGAGCTCGGAGACGACCAGGACGGCCTCGGTGAAGTCCTCGTCCCGGGTGTAGCCGCTGACCGTGACCAGGCAGCGCAGTCCGGCGCCGGTCGCCGCCAGCAGGCCGTTGCGGGAGTCCTCGACCACCAGGGTGTCCTCTTTACGCAGGCCCAACCGCTCGACGGTCAGGTGGTAGACGGCCGGGTCGGGCTTCTTCGCGGGCACGATGTCGCCGGCGAAGACCGGAATGTTTCCGGCCGTTTCCGAACCGACCGCGTTCTCCAGAACGGCGCGGACCGACTCCTCGGCCGAGGTCGAGGCGACCGCAACCGTCCAGTTCCGCTCGAGGGCGGCCGTGATGATGCGCTCGATCCCCGGCCGCGGCGGGAGGCGGCCCTCGGCGACCAGCCGCTTGAACGTCGCCGTCTTCGCCCTGTGCCAGGCCAGCAGCGATGCGGTCCGGTCGGAAACCCTCGCCGCCGAGGCGAAGGCGGGGTCGTCGAACAGGCTGGCCATCCGCTCCTTGCCGCCGCCGATCTTCAGCTTCTCGCCGTACTCCTGCTCGGACCAGTGCGCGGGGAGGCCGAACTGCTCGAAGGTGGCGTTGAACGCGGGCAGGTGGCCGTATCGCTCGGTATCGGCCAGCACGCCGTCACAGTCGAAGATGAGCGCGGTCACCAGGCCCGCCCCGCACTCCCGAACAGCCGGATGTGCCGGCGAGCCATCTCGAGCACCGCGGCCCGCTGATGACGGAAGAGGGTCGGCGGGTCCCACTTGTTCTTTTCCTCGGCGACCCGTAGGTGTTCGAGACCGCTCTGCATGAAGCTCTCCTTGAGCGCGGTGGAGATGTTCACCTTCGCGCAGCCGCGCGCGGTCAGATCGGTGAACTGGTCGTCGGACAGGCCGGTGCCGCCGTGCAGCGCCATCGGCACGCCGGTCGCCGCGACCAGGTCGCTGACCCGCTGCGCATCCAGCGTGGGGGCCTGTTTGTACTGGCCGTGCGCGTTCCCGATGGCCGGCGCGAAGCAGTCCACCCCGGTGTTCTTGATGAAATCGACGGCGACCTCGAGCGACTGGATCTGGGCGGCCTCGTCCGAGCCGAGGTCGTCCTCGACGCCCTGGATGCCCTCGATCTCGCCCTCGACGTGCCCGCCGGTGCGCCGCGCCTCGGCCACCACCTCGGTGGTCTGCCGCAGGTTCTCGGCCACGTCCAGCTCGTGCGCGTCGAACAGCACCGAGTTCCAGCCGCCGGCCAGGCAGTCGGAGATGACCGCGCGATCGGGGCAGTGGTCGAGGTGCAGGGTGACCGGCACATCCACCCCGCGGACCAGCGCCTGGACAATGCCGAACAGCCGGCCCCGCCCGTACTGGCGAACGGTTTTGACCGAAGTTTGCAGAATGACCGGCGCCCGTTCCTCGACCGCCGCGGCGAGGACCGCCTCGATGCTCAGGTCATTGATGATGTTGAAGGCGGCGACCCCGTACCGGTCGGCGAGCGCGCGATCCAGGATCTCCTTCATGGACACGACGGGCATGCGCCCAGTCAAGCCATGGGTCCCCCGATGGCGGTATGGGGTGAATTCCCCATGCCGGCCGAGATCCAGCCACTGGCCAGGGCGGTCATCACCGCCGCGGTCCGGTTCTTGGCGCCGGTCTTTCGCATGATCGCGCCGACGTGCTTCTCCACCGTCTTCGGCGAGAGCGCCAGCCGGGACGCGATCTCCCGGTAGGTGAGCCCCTGGCGGAGCAGCTCGAGGACGTCTGCCTCGCGGGCGGTGAACGGCGCCGGGCCGGCCGGGATCGCGTACGGGATGTCGGCCCGCAGGACCACCCCCCAACCGCGCACGTTCTCGACGCTGACCTCGCCGCCGGCGATGGTCGGCGGCCGGCCGGCCCAGGCGGCGCCGTTCGTCTCGTCCTGCAGGATCACCCGCACGCCCTCGGGCCGGTAGACGATCCCGACCCGCAGGCTCGGCCCGGCCTCGGCCACCAGGTTCGCGGCGACCCGCGCCACCTCCGGCGCGACCGGGCGCACGACGCCGGCCTCGGTCACCACGCGGCCCGCCCGGCGCAGCACGGTGGCGAGCGAGGTGCCCGGCCGGCTGGTCCGCACGATCGCCGCCGCCGCGGTCTGGGTCAGCGTCTCCAGATCGTCGACGTCCCGGGCGGAGAAGGTGCCGCTCCGCGGCGCGAAGGTCACGCTCACCGCGACCACGTCGCCGCGCCACCAGATCGGCACCGCCGCGGCCGGGCCGCGCCGCGCCGGGTCGGCCCCGGCCAGGTGCCCGGCCCGCAGCTGCCCGTACTCGGGGATGACCACCGGCCGGCGGCTGCCGTACGCCCGGCCGGTCGCGCCCTCGTCCAGCGGGAACCGGTCGCCCAGCCGGCAGAGCGCGCCGAACTCGGCGGCCTTGGTGTACCGGCCGGCCGCCGCGTCGATCAGCGAGACGCTGCCGGCGGCCGAGCCGGTGAGGTGGGCGGTGTGCCGCAGCAGGCGGCGCAGGACAGGCTCCAGGCGCAGGTCGCCGTAGACGTCGGCGACCGCGTCGGCCAGGCGGAACCCCTCCGTGGGTGCCACCCCCCGAACATACCCGGCCGCCGTCAGCCGGCAGTCAACGCCGTCAGCAGGCAGTCGATGTCGTCCGCGGTGGTGCCCAGGCCGAAGCTGATCCGCAGCAGGCCGCCCTCGCAGCCCGCGTTCCCGGTCTCCGCGGTCAGCCGCCGGACGAGCGGATGGGCGCAGAACTTGCCCGCCCGCACCCCGATGCCGTGGTCGTCGGCCAGCCGAGTGGCCACTTGCGACGGATCGCGACCGGTCAGCGCCACCGAGACGATGCCGACCCGCTCGCTGTCCGCACCGAACAGCGACACCTCGGTGACACCCGGCACCCGTCGCAGGCCGTCCCGCAGCAGCGCGAGCAGGTTCTGTTCGTGGGCGTGCAGGGCGGCACGATCGGATTCGGCCAGAGCCGAGCAGACGGCCGCGAGGGACACCGCGCCGAGCAGGTTGGGCGTGCCGCCCTCGTGCCGCGCCGGCCCGGTCGCCCAGCGCACGTCGCCGATCCGATCGCCGACCGCCGCGCTCGCACCGCCGCCGGCCAGGTAGGGCTCAGCCGCGTCGAGCCAGTCGGCCCGCCCGGCGAGCACACCCGATCCGAACGGCGCATAGAGCTTGTGCCCGGAGAGCGCCACCCAGTCCGCACCGGTCTCGGCGAGCGAGACCGGCGCGTGCGGGGCGAGCTGGGCGGCGTCGACGGCGACCCGGGCGCCGTGCCGGTGGGCGACCTCGGCCAGCCGGGCGATCGGCCAGACCTCGCCGGTCACGTTGCTCGCGCCGGTGACCGTAAGCAATATCGGGCCGCGCAGGTC
Source organism: Actinoplanes sp. KI2 (assembly GCF_025630775.1). GTDB lineage: Bacteria > Actinomycetota > Actinomycetes > Mycobacteriales > Micromonosporaceae > Actinoplanes. The sequence continues at coordinate 53,167 of NZ_JAOSZE010000028.1, read as the reverse complement.
ACGCAGCGCACGGTCGACCGCGGCCACCGCCTCCTCGGGCGAGGACGGCGCGGGCAGCCGCAGCGGGTTCGGCCAGGGCAGCAGGTTCGCGTGGTGCTCGCCGTCGAAGACGACCGTGGTGGTGCCCGGCGGCAGCGCACGGGCCAGCAGGTTCAGCGCGTCGGTGGTGTTGCGGGTGAAGACGACCTGGTCGCCGGTTCGCAGGCCGAGGAAGTCGGCGATCACGTCGCGGGCGCGCTCGTACTCGAGGGTGGAGGTCTGCGACCGCGGCCCGGTGCCCCGGTGGACGCTGCCGTAGCTGGGCAGCAGCGCGGTGACCGCGTCGGCGGCGGCGCGCACGCACGGCGCGGTGGCCGCGTAGTCGAGATGGACGAATCCGGCGCCGATCACGGCCAGGTCATCGGTGTGCAGGGCAACAGACATGGTCACGCCTCCGCGTGGGTCGAGGACCCGGGCGGGTCCGCGCTTGCCCGCGTCGATCGACGCCGGCCCGGTCCTCACCCGGGGCACCCCATCGCGAACGGAAGGGTTGCCGGTCAGCAAGCCGGGGCTGTGCGCTGACACTCATGACCTGCCGACACGTTAGCAAATATGGTGAGCGCATGTACTCCGACGTTTGGGCCGAGTGGCACGCCGAACACGAGCGCCGCCGGTCCGCGCCGCACGGCTTCCTCGCGGTGACCGGTCTGCACTGGCTGTCCGGGTCGCCGCAGCGCTTCGAGGACGTGCCGGGGGAGTGGTCGTCATCGCCGGGCGGCGTGACGGTGACCTTGCGCGACGGCGAGGACCTGACCCTGGGCGACCGGCCCCTGGGAGTAGGCGCGCACGATCTCGGCAAGGTCGACGAGGACGGCATCACCGCCGCCTTCGGCGACGCGATCGTCGAGATAGCCAGGCGCGGCGAGGGCATCATCGTCCGCCCGCGCCATCCGGAAAATCAGCTTCGGCTTGCGTACGAGGGGACGCCGACGTTCCCGCCTTCGGAACAATGGCTGATCCCGGCGCGCTTCGTCCCGCTCGCCGCGGCGCGATCCGTCTCGCTCACCACGGTCGTCGACGGTCTGCTCGAACCGGACCTCGCCGTGGGCCGGGTGGAGTTCTCGATCGATGACGCGGCGCTGAGCCTGACGGTCTTCCCCGGTGCGGCGCCGGGCAGCCTGACCACGCTGTTCACCGACGCCACCTCGGGCGTGACCACCTATCCGGCCAGCCGCCGGCTCCACCTGCCGGCGCCGGCCGCCGACGGGACGCTGACGATCGACTTCAATCGCGCCACGAACCTGCCCTGCGCGTACACGCCGTTCGCGACGTGCGCGCTCGCGCCCCCGGAGAACCGGCTACCGGTCGCGATCACGGCCGGCGAGAAGACCCCGCCGACGAGCGCGCACTGAGGACCGCGCCTGCCCGGAGACGCGCGCGGATCGGTCAGATTCGCTCGCCGGTGATGTAGCCCTCGAGGCTGCTGCGCTCGGTCTCCAACTCGTCGATCCGGTTCTTCACCACGTCGCCGATGCTGACCACCCCGCGCAGGACACCGTCCTCGAGCACCGGGACGTGCCGGAACCGGTGCTCGGTCATCAGCCGCTCGACGTCCTCGACGGCGGCCTCGGGCGAGACCGACCGAACCTGGACGGTGTGGATCGCGCTGACCGGTTCGGTCAGGACCGCCGCGCCGCGCAGGGCGAGCGCCCGCACCACGTCCCGCTCGCTGACGATCCCATCGACCCGCGCCCCGTCCGCCGACACGATCACCGCACCGATCCGGTGCTCGGCGAGGAGCGCCAGTAGTTGGGTCACGTCCGATCCGGGTGTGACGGTAACAACCTTGTTGCCCTTGACGCGGAGAATGTCGCTGATTCGCATCGTTGCTCCCCATCTGCCGATCCGCGGAAGCCGCCGGGCGGGCCGTCCGATGACGGGGTGGCGACGCCACGTTGCGTGCATATGCCTTAGATGTAGTCAATCACGTCCTGATGTCAAGAGCATCGAGATGTCAAGTCCACGCAGGTAGCCGACCCGCTATGGTGCATCGATGAATCGGACCGCGTTGGTCACCGGAGTCTCGTCGGGAATCGGGCGGTCCACCGCGGCCGCGCTCGTCACCCGCGGCTACCGGGTGCTGGGCACCTGCCGTACGCCGTCGAAGCTGACCGATCCGCTCGACGGCGTGGAACACCTGGCGCTCGACCTCGCCGACGAGCGATCGATCGAGGCGCTCGCCGATCGGCTGACCGACGTGGACGTGCTGGTCAACAACGCCGGCGAGAGCCATTCCGGACCGTTCGAGGAGCTGCCCCCGGACGACCTTCGCCGGCTGTTCCAGGTCAACGTCTTCGGCCCGGTCCGCCTCGCCCAACTCGCCATCCCCGGGATGCGTTCGCGCCGGTACGGCCGGATCGTCATGGTCGGATCGATGCTCGCCTCGTTCCCGCTGTCGTACCGGTCGTCCTACGTCGCCGCGAAGGCCGCGCTCAAGGGCTTCAGCAACGCGGCCCGCCACGAGCTCTCCCCGTTCGGCGTCTGGTCGACCACGGTCGAACCCGGTTCGATCAACACCGGCATCAGCCAGCGCCGCACCAAGCACATCGCCGCCGATTCGCCGTACCGCAGCGACTTCGAGACGATGCTGGCCGCCCTCGACCGGAACGAGCGCTCCGGCGTCTCCGCCGACCGCGTGGCCGAGGTGATCGTCGGCGCGATCGAAGCGAAAAGACCCAAGCAGATGTACGCCGTGGGCAGCAACGCCCCGATCGTGTTCGCTCTCCAGCGCGCCCTCCCCGCCACCCTGGTCGAAAAGGCCACCCACCGCCGCCACGACCTGCGCCGCTGACCCGCCGCCCCACCGCGCCGCCGTCACGACCTGCGCCCGCCGACCCGCGCCGCCGTCATGACCCGCGCCGCCGTCATGACCCGCGCCGCCGTCCTGACCCGCGCCGCCGTCATGACCCGCGCCGCCGTCCTGACCCGCGCCGCCGTCACGACCTGTGCCGCCGTCATGACCCGCGCCGCCGTCACGACCTGTGCCGCCGTCCTGACCCGCGCCGCCGTCACGACCTGTGCCGCCGTCATGACCCGCGCCGCCGTCACGACCTGTGCCGCCTTCACGACCTGTGCCGCCGGCTGGCCATGCCGCCGGCCCGCCGCTGTCTCGCTGATCGGCCGCTCTGCTGCGCCACTGGTTCGCCGCCTCGCTGACCCGCCGACCTGCCGTCGCCGGCCGCGCGCTGCCGACCGCGCTGCGGCGCTCGTTGGGGCGCTCGTTGGGGCCGGGCGCTGCCGGCTCAGGTGGGCGGGTGGCGGCGTAGTCGCCGCAGGGCCAGGGCCAACTGCAATCGGAGGCGGCCGTGCGGGTCGCGGATCGTCCAGCCGAGCAGGTGTTCGGCCCGGGTGATGCGGTCCTGGAAGGTGGAGTGGTGCAGGCGCGACGCGGTCGCCGCCGCGCGCAGGCTGCCCGCCTCGGCGAGCGCGTGCAGGGTGGACAGCACCCACGGGCCCGCCGCCGTGGCGTGGTCGAGCGCGCGCAGGTCGGGCACCTCGGCCGTGTCGGGCAGATCGGCCAGCAGCGCCAGCCCGCCCAGATCCTCGTGACGCACGACCGTCGGCCCCGGGTCCTCGGCCGTGCCATCCGCGGCGAACCGCAGAGCGATCCGGGCCGCGGCGTACGACGCGGGCAGGTCACCCGGCGCGACCGCCGGACCGATCCCGGCCCGGGACCCGGCAGCGGGCGACGGCAGCTCCGGTGGCGCCTCCGCGGGACCGATCCCGGTGCGGCCGGCGATCGCGGACGTGGCCCCGGCGGGGACCACCCGCGGGCCCGACGGCAGGGCCGCGGCTCGGAATCGACCGGACTCGCTCAACCGCATCGAGGCGGCCGCCTGGCGGCGTACCTCTGGCGGAGCCGACGCATCGACGATCAGCTCGACCAGCGCCGGGTCTGCGGAGGGCGCCCGGCCGCGCGTGCGGTCGAGAACCGCGCGTGCCGCGCCCGCGGCTCGCTCCAGAATCATGGCCTCGACCGGGCCGGCCTCGCCGATCCGCTCCAGCCAGAGGATGGCCGAGGCGTCCGGAACCACGGGCGTACGCATCCAGCGCTCGTCCACCGCCGACGGGTCGGGCGCCGCGCGTCCCGCCGGATCGACGCGCACGTGGACGCGGCGCGATCGGTCGTCGAGGCGTGCGGGGCAGCCGGCGAGCACGGCCGCCCCACGGACGATCGCTTGCAGGCCGGCCCTGTTCTCGGCGAGGCCGTCGAAATAGGCGATCACTCGCAGCGCGGCCCCGGCGTCCGCGTCGAGGGCCGCCAGCCGCACCGCGAGATCCTTCACGTCGCCCCCGGAGATCAGCCGTTGAACAGGCGGTTGAGCCAGCGTACCCGGGCGTCGCGGGCGTCATGGCTCAGCTGCGCGGTCGGTGCCAGGCTGTCGAAGCCGTGGAAACCGCCCGGCCAGACGTGCAGCTCCGCGCGGCCGCCGGCCTGCCAGATCCGGCTCGCGTAGGCCACGTCCTCGTCGCGGAACGTCTCCGCCGAGCCGACGTCGATGAAGGCCGGCGGCAGGCCGGAGAGGTCGGCCGCCCGCGCCGGGGCGGCGTAGGGCGAGACGTCGGGGCCGCCGCGGGCGTCGCCGAGCAGCGCGGTCCAGCCGAACGCGTTTGCCTCGCGATCCCAAACGCCCAGACCGGCCATCTGCTGGGCGGACGGGGTCTCGTTGCGATCGTCGAGCATCGGATAGATCAGCATCTGACCGAGCAGTTCCGGTCCGTGCTGATCGCGAGCGCGCAGGGCGAGCGCCGCGGCCAGGCCGCCGCCCGCGCTGCCACCGGCCACGATCAGTCGGGACCGATCGAAACCGAGCTCGTCGGCGTGCTCGGCGGTCCAGAGCAGACCGGCGTAGCAGTCGTCGATCGGGCCGGGGTGCGGCGTCTCCGGCGCGAGGCGGTACTCGACCGAGACGACGACCAGGTTGAACTGTTCCGCCCAGTCGAGCATCTCCAGCACGCCGACCCGGCGGTCGCCGAGCACCATGCCGCCGCCGTGGGTGTGATAGACGCAGCCGAGCGTGCCGGTCGGCGCGGTCGGGGTGCAGATCAGCAGGGTGATGTCCGGGTCGTCGCCGAGGCCGGGCACGATCCGCTCCTCGATCTGGAACGCTCCGCCGCGGCGCAGCTCGTCCTCGGTCGGCACGGCCAGCACCGAGCCGGAGCGCACGGCGGCGAGCCGTTCGCTGTCGAGCGACGGCGTGATGAGGTCGGCGAGGGCGGTGAGCGCCGCGCCGAGTTCGGGGTCGAACGGCGGCGGGGGCAGGGTGGTCGTCACAAGGGCCTCCAGGTGAATGCGATATGACCGCGGACACCAGCATGAACCGGGCGTCGACCGGGGCCGAGCGCCAACCGGCGGAATCTCCCCGCCATCTGGCGGGCCGCGATCGTGCCCGGTCGAGTTTCCTCCGATGCGCGGTACATTCGCGACGGTCACTGTCCTCGTACCGACGCCCGGCGCGCCCGTCGCTGTCACATCCGTCCGCTGAAGGGAAGGCAGACATGGAACTGAACGATCAGGCCGTCATCACGAGTGGCAGCGACTTCTGGTCGAGCACGGCCGCCGGCGGCGTCCCGGCGATCACGCTGACCGACGGGCCGCACGGCGTACGGCTGCAGGTGCCGGACGCCGAGGACCTGCTGGCCGGCCAGCCGGCCACGTGCTTCCCACCGGCCGTGGCGTCCGGCTCGACCTGGGATCCCGGCCTGCTGCGCCGGATGGGCGAGGCGCTCGCCGAGGAGTGCCGGGCGATGGGCGTCCAGGTGCTGCTCGGCCCCGGCATCAACCTCAAGCGGACGCCGCTCGGCGGGCGGAACTTCGAGTACTTCAGCGAGGACCCGCTGGTCGCCGGCGTGCTGGCGGCCGGCTGGGTGCAGGGTCTGCAGAGCGGCGGGGTGGGCGCGTCGCTCAAGCACTTCGCGGTCAACTCGCAGGAGACCGATCGGATGCGGATCAGCGCGGACGTCGACGAGCGATCGCTGCGCGAGCTGTACCTGCGCGCCTTCCAGCGAGTGGTCACGACCGCTCAGCCCTGGACGGTCATGTGCTCGTACAACCGGATCAATGGGGTTTACGCCAGCCAGAACCGCTGGCTGCTGACCGACGTACTGCGGGACGAGTGGGGCTTCGAGGGCCTGGTCGTCTCCGACTGGGGCGCCGTCGTCGACCGGGTCGAGGCGGTCCGGGCCGGACTCGATCTGACCATGCCGGGGCCGGACCCGACCGGTGACCAGGCCCTGATCGAAGCGGTCGGCGATGGCCGCCTACCGGCCTCGACGCTGGCGCAGGCCGCCGATCGGGTTCGCGCGCTGGTGGACCGGACGACCGCGGCCGGGAGGACCGGCGGCTACGACGCCGACCGGCATCATGCCCTGGCCCGGGAGATCGCCGCCCGGGGCATCGTCCTGCTGAAGAACGAGGGCGATCTGCTCCCGCTCGGTCCCGACCAGACCGTCGCGGTCGTCGGCGAGCTCGCTCGCACCCCGCGCTACCAGGGCGGTGGCAGCTCGCAGATGACCCCGACCCGCCTCGACGACGCGCTCACCGCGATCGAGGAGTCGGCCCCGGGCAAGGTCCGGTTCACCGCCGACCCGGCCGAGGCGGTCGAGCTGGCCCGCACCAGCGACGTGGCGGTCGTCTTCGCCGGCACCGAGCAGGAGACCGAGGGCTCGGACCGGGCGTCCCTCGACCTGCCCGCCGACCAGCTGAGGCTGATCGCTGCGGTCGCGGCGGCCAACCCGCGTACGGTCGTGGTCCTCTCCAACGGCGCGGTCGTGCTCACCACGCCCTGGGACCGCGACGTGGCCGCGCTGCTGGAAGGCTGGCTGCTCGGCCAGGCCGGCGGCAGCGCCACCGCGGACGTTCTCTACGGCCGGGTCAACCCCTCCGGCCGGCTGACCGAGACGATCCCGCTGCGGCTCGAGGACCATCCGTCCTATCTGGACTGCCCGGGCGAGGCCGGGCACGTCCGCTACGGCGAGGGCATCCACGTCGGCTACCGCGGCTTCGACGCCCGCAAACAGGAGGTCGCGTACCCCTTCGGTTTCGGTCTCTCCTACACCACCTTCTCGTACGCGGAGGCGACCGCCACCGCGAGCGAGGCCGGCGTCGACATCCGCCTCCGCGTGACCAACACCGGCTCGCGGGACGGCCGCGAGGTGGTTCAGGCGTACGTGAGCCTGCCCTCCTCCCGGGTGCGGCGCGCCCCGCGGGAGCTGAAGGCGTTCGCCGGCGTCGAGATCCGCGCGGGCGAGACCGCCGAGGTGCTGCTGCACGCCGACCGATCGGATCTGGCCTACTGGGATGTGGTGCTCCAGCGCTGGGTGGTCGAGGACGGCACCTACACGATCGAGGTCGGCGCTTCCTCGCGCGACATCCGCGCCACGACCACGGTCGCGGTCCCCGGCGACGAGGGTCGCCACCCGCTGACCGCCGACTCCACGATCGGCGAGTGGCTCGCCGACCCGCGCGGCGCCGAGGTGCTCACCGAGGTCTTCACCAGGATGGCCACCGAGGGTGGTGGCGGGATGGCGGCGACGCTGACGCTGGACCCGGCGATGCTCCAGATGGCGGCCAGTTTCCCGCTCTCCCGGATGGCCATGTTCCCCGGCAGCCCGTTCACCACCGAGACCCTCGCCGGCCTGGTGGTCGCCGCGAACAAATAGCCGCGAACAAATAGCCGCGAACAAATGGCGGTCAGGGGCTCAGGGGCGTGCGGTCAGGTGGTCGAGGATGTCGTCGGCCGGGGTGCGGGCGCGCAGGACGTAGCGCTCGGTGTAATCGGCCACGGCGTCGCGCAATGAGCGGGCGGCGCCCTGGCGGGCCAGCGCCGCGTACGCGGCCAGGAAGCAGTCGCGGGCCGCGGCGGCCAGCACCGGGTCGGTCAGGGCGGCCCGGGCGGCTCGCTCCCACAGGCCGGGCTCGGATGCGAGGTGATCGGTCGCGATCTCGGCTTGCGCGGCGGCCCGCGGATCGTCGAGCAGCGCGGCGGCCACCGCGATCGGAAGACGCCACCCGTCGCCGGGCTGGGCGTCGGCCACGTCGAGTTCCAGATGACCGCGGGCGGCCACCGGCGGGCGCAGGGCGTCCAGGTGATCGGCCAGCTCGGTGGCCGTGGGGGCGTCGCCGGCGCGGAAACGGTCGCGAAGGGACACGCCGGCCGGCGTGGGGGTGCTCATCGCGTACGCAAGCCACGCCTGACGCGGATCGCCTGGCGGAACCACCGGCAGGTTCTTACGGCCCGCCTGCCGGATGCTGCGCAGGCCCGCCGCCGGAGCGTTCGCGAAGGCGGCGGCCAGGACCGGGGCGAGGCGGTGCGCCAGTCGCCAGCGGCGGGCGAGGCCGAGAATCCCGCCGCCCTCCAGGCCCGCCTCGAGGCCGACCCGGATGCCCGCCTCGGGGGAGAACCGGTCGCCGGGCGGGGCGATCAGCGGGCGGGCGGCGCGCAGGTCGTCGGTCATCCGGGCCAGGCAGACCGCGAGGCCGGGGGAGGGCGGACCGCTCACGATCGCCGACCGCGGTGATCCGGGCTTCAGGAAGCCGTGCCGGAGCGCATGGCGGCCGCGCACCTGCGGCGCGGGCACGTCGACCGCGGCGCCCACGAAGCCGGGCGGGGCAGGGGCGAACGCGTTTGCGGCGATGAGCTGTTCGGCGGCGTGTTCGGTCAAGGTGGTCACGGGGCGCCTCACGTGGTCCGGAAGGGGAGGCGAGCATAGCATTCCTATCTGCTAGCTAGGAATGCCCAGATCGGGAGCCGGACGGATTCCGACCCCATGTTCGGCAGCTTCCGGCCGTAGTTGAGCGGGTTGACGCCCGCCCCCTCGGGCTGTCACGCTCGTGAGCACAACCGAAGATCGCGCCGAACGAACCACGGCGGGAGAGCCCCGGTCACGCCGGGGCGCCGAAGGAGCAAATCCTCCCCGGGAATCTCTCAGGCCCCGATACCGTCGCATGGCAGGCGCCTCTGGAAAGCCGGGACGACCTGGTCCCGCACCCACGGTGCAAACCGCCGGAATCCGCGGCGGCGAAGCTCTCAGGTATCCATGACAGAGCGGGGAGGCCACCCTTGATGAGGGGAGCCTTTTCGTGCCGGTCAGCGCCTTCGACCTCTATTCGATCGGAATCGGTCCGTCGTCCTCGCACACCGTGGGGCCGATGCGGGCCGCGCGTCGCTTTGCCTTCGAGGTGCCCAAGGCCGGGCGGATCCGGGTCGAGCTGTTCGGATCGCTCGGTGCCACCGGCCGCGGTCACCACTCCGACGCCGCGGTGCTGCTGGGGCTGGAGGGGGAGGACCCGGCGACGGTCTCCGTCGCCGAGATGCCGGAGCGCCTCGCCGAGATCAGTCGGAGCGGAACCGTCCGGCTGGCCGGCGAACGGCAGGTTCCGGTCGAGCTGATCCTGCACCGGCGGCGCAGCCTCCCGTACCACCCGAACGGCATGACCTTCACGGCCTGGACCGTCGACGGACTGCCGCTCGCCGAGCGGACCTTCTATTCGGTCGGCGGGGGGTTCGTGGTCGAGGAGGGGGAGGAGCCGGCGGTGGACACGGCCGTTCTGCCGCTCCCGTTCGCCTCCGGAGCGGATCTGCTCGCTCATGGCCGGCCGTTGTCGGAGGTGATGCTCGAGAACGAGCGGGTCTGGCGCAGCGACCACGAGATCCGGGACGAACTGCTGCGGATCTGGCGGGTCATGCGTGCCTGCGTCGAGCGCGGCCTGCAGGCCGAGGGTGTGCTGCCGGGCGGGCTCGGCGTGCGGCGGCGGGCGCCGCAGATCTGGCGTGATCTGGTGCGCCGCCCGGACGCCGACGACCCCCTGCACGTGATCGACTGGGTCAACCTGTACGCGCTGGCGGTCAACGAGGAGAACGCGGCCGGTGGCCGGGTGGTGACCGCCCCGACCAACGGCGCGGCCGGGATCATCCCGGCGGTGCTGCACTACTACCGGCGCTTCGTGCCGGGCTCGGGCGACGACGGCGTGGTCCGCTTCCTGCTCACCGCGGCCGCGATCGGCATCCTGATCAAGGGCGCCGCGTCCATCTCCGGCGCCGAGGTGGGCTGTCAGGGCGAGGTGGGCTCGGCCGCCGCGATGGCCGCGGCAGGCTTGTGCGAGGTTCTCGGGGGTACGCCGGCGCAGGTCGAGAACGCGGCCGAGATCGCGCTCGAACACAGCCTCGGGCTGACCTGCGATCCGGTCGGTGGCCTGGTGCAGGTGCCGTGCATCGAACGGAACGCGATCGCCTCCGTGAAGGCCATCAACGCGGCTCGGCTGGCGCTGCGCGGGGACGGCAGCCACCGGGTCTCGCTGGACATGGTGATCCGGACGATGCGCGAAACCGGACGGGACATGTCGACCAAGTACAAGGAGACATCTCTAGGCGGTCTGGCGGTAACTGTGGTCGAATGCTGATTTTAGTGACAAGTCAGGCATGGAGGGTCTGACGTCGGGTTAACTTCGCGCGGCGGTTGCCGAATAGGGCTAAGAACCGACAGCTGCGGAGTGGGTGCCAGTGAGTGACAAGGACAGCGTGCGCCGGGCGGCGGAGCTGACCGATCTGGTGGTCGACGGCGAGCTGGGGCGGGGCGCGTTCACCACCGTGCACCGGGTCCGGCGCGGCGATGACACGTACGCGCTCAAACGGCCCAACGCGGAGCGTGCCGACGATCCCGGCCTGCTCATCGCCTTCCAGCGCGAGGCCGCGCTGCTCGCCTGCATCGACGACCCCGGCGTGCCGCTCATCCACGCCGCCGGCCGGTTCGACGGCGCACCCGCCATGGTTCTCGAGTTTCTGCCCGGCGGCTCGCTCGCCGACACGCTCGCCCACGGGCCGCTGCCGGCGGGGCGGGTCGTCGAGCTCGCCGGCCAGCTCGGCCACGGCCTGGCCGCGGCGCACCGGGTCGGCCTGGTCCACCGGGACGTGAAACCCGGAAACATCATGATGCCGCCGGGCCGGCCGGCCAAACTGATCGACTTCGGTCTCGCGCAGCTCGGAGCGGAGCAGGGCGACGACGATCGAGCGATCGGAACCTTCCTCTACACCTCGCCCGAGCAGTCCGGCATGCTCAAGCGCCCGGTCGACGGGCGATCGGATCTGTACTCGCTCGGCGTGGTGCTCTTCGAGTGCCTGACCGGGCGGCTGCCGTTCGAGGCCGATGATGTCGGCGAGCTGTTGCGGCTGCACCTGACGGCGCCCGTACCGGATCTGGTCGAGCTCTGCCCCGGACTCGACCCCGCCCTGGCCGCGGTCGTTACCCGCCTGCTCGGCAAGGACCCGGACGACCGCTACCCGGACGCCGCCGCCTTCCTGTCGGCCCTTCCCGGTGAGGCCGGCGGAACGGCCGCGGCGTCGATCTGGCCGCTCTGCGGGCGCGACGCCGAGCGCGCCCAGCTTGCCGCCCGCTGGGACCGGGCGCGTGCCGGACACGGCGGCATCGCCGTCGTTCGCGGACCGGCCGGATCCGGGCGCACCCGGCTGGCGCAGGAGGCCGTAACGCTTGCCGACGACGTGCCGGTGCTGCGCGCGGGGTGCCTGGAGGACGAGGCGCTGCCGCTCGCCACCCTGCGCACGGCGATCGACGGTTACCTGCAGGCGATCGCTCTGCTCGCCGGCCCGGCCCGCGCCGAGGCCGAGCAGCGGGTCCAGGACGCCGCCGCGGTCGCCGGCCCGGCGCTGGTCGCGCGGGTCATCCCGCGACTCGAGGCGATGGTCGGTGAGGCCGGCGCCGCCGAGGCGCGCGACGACCACGTGTTCGCCGCGGTCGCCACGTTCCTGGCCGAGCTGGCGAAGGCCCACAAGGGACTGCTACTGATCTGCGACGACGCGCACTGTCTCGACGCGGGCAGTCGCGCGGTGCTGGAGCAGCTCGTGCCCGATCTGGCGGGACTGCCGGTGCTGGTGCTGCTGACCGAGCGGGACGGCGCGGGCGTGCCGGTTGCCGTGCATCCGGACCTCGAGATCGACTGCATGCCGCTCGAGCCGCCCGCCGTGGCAGCGCTGATCGCCTCCCGGCTGCCCGGCGCGGCGGTCCCCGCCGACCTGGTCGCGCACATCACCGGGCGTACCGACGGCACGCCGCTCGCGGTCGTCGCGTACCTGCTGCGCCTGCTCGACGCCGGGCTGCTCAGCCCGCTCTGGGGCACCTGGCACTTCGACGCGGCCGGCGCCGACGCGCTGCCCGCCGCCGACGACGTGCGGGCCTTGCTCGCCTCCCGGCTGGCCACGCTCGCCGAGGCCGACCGCGAGGTCCTGGTCGTCGCGGCGGTGGCCGGTTCGCGCTTCCGCACCGAGACGCTGATCGCCGCGGGCGGTCCGGCGGACCGGGTGGTGGCCGCGGTGGGTGCCGCCGTCGAGCGCCGGATCGTCGAGGTGCGGCCCGGCGGCTGGTACGTCTTCCTGCACCCGATGCTGCGCGAGTCCCTGCTCGAGGGGGTCGGCGAGCAGCGGCTGCGCCGGCTGCACGCGTCGCTCGCGGACGCCTTGGAGAGCCTGCCCAGCGCGTTGCAGGACCCTGACAACGTGTACGCCGTGGCCCGCCACCACCGCCGGGCCGGCGACGAGGTGCCGGCCGAGGCGCGTCGCCGCAGTGCGCTGGCCGCCGGCCTGCGTGCCCTGGCGGACCTGGCCCCGGACCAGGCCGTCGGCTACCTCGAGCAAGCCCTGGACGGCGACCCCGCCCCGGAGACCGCCGTGCTGCACCCGCTCGCGCTCGCCTATCTGCGCGCGTCCCGGTACGCCGAGGCGGGCGCGACCATCGAGCGGGCCCTCGTCGCCGAGACCGATCGGCGGGCCCGGGCCCACCTGCTCATCACCGAGATCGAGCTGCACCACACGCTCTGGGACGACGAGAAGGCCCTCGCCGCGACCGCGGCGGCGCTGACCGAAGTGGGCCGGCCGCTGCCACGCAAGGGCGTTGCGCTGCTCGCGTCGACGATCGGCATCGGGCTCGCCGGCGGCGCCGTGCGGCGTACCGGATGGGGGTTCGGAACGGCGGCGGGCCAGCGCCGGGACGATCTCGCCACGCTCGCCGCCGCCCTGGACGCCGGCGGCTACGCCGCCGCGGTCGGCCTGCGCCTGCGCGAGGCCGGCGTGCTCACGATGCGGGCGATGTACGCGGTGAACCGGCTCGGTCCGTGCCCCGAGTACGTGCGCGTCTATGCGCTGGTGGGTTACGTCGCCGCCGTGACCAAGTTGCGCGGCACCGCCGATCGTTGCCTCGACCGGGCCACCTCGGTCGCCAACGATCTCGGCGACCCGGCGCTGGTGGCCTACGTGGAGTGGGTGCGCGGGTGCGCGTTGCTGTTCGGCGGCTTCGACGACGGCACCGCCTTCGAGGAGGCGATCACCCGCAACGCGCGCTGGTTCGGTCCGGCCCAGCTCCTGCCCGGTCACGCCACCATCGGTATCCGGCTGCTGCTGCGCGGGTACGCCATCGAAGCGGAGGCCGAGTACGAGCGCGGGCTGCGCCGGCTCGGCGATCCGAAGCTGATCCGCGGCACCTCGTTCAGCATGCTCTCGGTGATGATCCCGGCGATGCTGGGCCGGCCGGGGGAGTCCGCCGCCGCGCTGGCCGACCTGCGCGCCGCGCTCCCACCCGGCAAAGGCACCACCGTGCAGAGGGCGAACATGCTCGTCGCGGCCGCGTGCGCGGCGGTCGAGCAGGGCGAGTTCGGCGAGCCGTTCGAGGCGATCGCCGCGGAGTTCCAGGATCTCGGGCTGCGGCTGCGGGACATGATGACGCAGCACAAGTGGTTCTACGTGTACCAGGCGCAGGCCCGGATGACGCAGATCCGGATGGCGACCGAACAGCTGCGTCCGGCCCGGATCGCGGCCGCCCGTGAAGCGCTGGCCGATCTGCGGCGCGTGCGGAAGAGCTCGCCGCTGCTCGATGCGGCGTATCTGCTGGCCACCGGGGCCTTCGCGCAGCAGCTCGGCGAGCTGCACAAGGCGATCGAATGGACCGACAAGGCCGAACACGTCGCGCGGATGACCGACGCGCCGCTCGTGCACTTCGAGGTCGCCCGGATCCGGGCGCGGTCGTTCCGGGCGCTCGGGCTGACCCACGAATCCGATCGGCAGGCACGGATCGCGATTTCGCTGGCCGGCTTCCACGGGTGGGAGTCGCGCCGGCGGCAGGCACGGACCGAGTTCGCCGCCGAGGAGGGGTCGGCGACCAACCGGCGTACGGTGGTGGGCCGCTCGGACGCGCCGCGCAACCGTCGCCTGGAGGCGTTGCAGCAGGTCGCCGCCGCCGCGGCGACCGTGCTCGACCCGCAGGAACTGGCCCGGGTCGCGCTCGACGAGATGCTGCGCATCCTGGGTGCGGAACGGGCGCTGTTCTTCCTGCTCGACGAGGCGGGGGAGCCGGTGCCGTTCGCGGGCCGGGGCGCGGACGGCACCGACCTGGAGCCGACGACCGCCTACGGCGCGACGCTCGTGCGGCGGGTCGCCTTCGGCGGGGAGCCGCTGGTGCTGACCGGGACCGAGCAGGGCGCCGCGCTCGGATCGCGGAGCGCGGTCGTGCACGGGTTGCGCAGCATCATGGTCGTGCCGGTGCAGTTCAAGGGGAACACGCTCGGCGTCGTCTACCTGGACAGCCGGATGGCCCGGGGCATCTTCACCGACAACGACGTCGAGGTCCTGATCGGCGTGACCAGCCACGTCGCCGTCTCGCTCGAGACCGCCCGGGCGGCGCAGCTGCACCTGGCGGTGGCGGCGGCTCAGCAGCAGCAGGCGTTCGCGGAGATGCTCCGCTCGTCGCTGGCCGAGCTGAGTGGCATCCACGATCCGTCGCGGTTGTTGAGCGTGCTGTTCGGCATGCTCGCGTCCCAGTTGAACGCCTCGTCGGGATGCTTGCTGAGCGCGGACGGATCGGTCGTGACCGAGGTGGTCGGCAAGGTGGATCCGGCCGTGCTGGGCGGCCCCTTCCCGGCCGCTCTGCCGTCGGTGCTGACGGCGGCCGTCGTGCCGGCCGGCGACATACCCGAGATATCGGGGCAGACGCTGCTGGTCGTACCCCTGGACAGCCGCGACGGGCGTAGCGGGCTGGTCGTTCTGGGCGCGGACGACTTCGACGAGACCGCGATTCAGATCGCTTCGTCGCTCGCCACCCAGGGCATGAGCGCCTACCTCAACGCGTGCCTGTTCAGCCGCGTCCAGGAACTGGCGACCACCGACGAGCTCACCGGCCAGCACAACCGCCGGCACTTCTACGCGATCGCCACCGCCCTGGTGTCGGCCGCCGCACGCGGGTCGCGCGACCTCGCCGCCGTCATGCTCGACATCGACAAGTTCAAGAGCGTCAACGACACGTACGGTCATGGCGTGGGCGACGAGGTCATCCGGGAGGTGGCCGCCCGGGTCCGCGCCAGCATCCGCCGCTCGGACGTGCTCGGCCGCTACGGCGGAGAGGAGTTCGCGGTGGTCCTTCCCGATCACCACGACGCCGCGCCGGACCTGGCCGAGCGGATGCGCCACGCGGTCGCCGACACCCCGATCCCGACCGCGGCCGGCCCGCTGCCGATCACGATCAGCGTCGGCCTCACTCAGCTCGAACCCGGCGACGCCAGCCTCGATCAGGTGCTGGCCCGCGCCGACCTGGCCCTCTACCGCGCCAAGGAGAGCGGGCGGAACCGAGTCGTGGTTTGCTGAGGGATATGACGCGATACCCGACGATCCACCAGGTGGTCCTCGACGGCACCAGCATCCGGGGGCTCGCCGAGTTCTATCGCAAGCTGTTCGGCCTGCAGTACCGGCCCGGCGACGAACCGCCCGCCGCCGGCGACCCCGACGAGCGCGGCGAGGACTGGCTGGTCCTGCAGAACCCGCAGGGTGGTCCGCAGCTGGCGTTCCAACAGGTCGATCGCCTTGTTCCGACCACCTGGCCGGACGACGCCGTGCCGATGCAGATGCACCTGGACACCACCGTCGAGAACGTCGCCGAGCTGGACGCGCAGCACGACCGGGCCCTCGCGCTGGGTGCCCGGATGATTTACGACCGCAGCGCCGATCCCGAGGAGCCGCTGCGCGTCTACGCCGACCCCGCCGGCCACCCGTTCTGCATCTTCGTCGCCTGATCCCGGTCCGCCTCCGATCACGTGCGTGCCGGAGCAGCAGGCGACCGGTTCGGCCAAGGACCGGCTGCGTTCTTCGCCGAGCTGGTCTGACCGGAAAGGAAACGGCAGCACCGGCCCGCGGGCGCCGGTGCTGCCGTGGTGGCGCTTCGTCAGCCGCCGATGGTGCAGAGCGAGTCGATCTTCTCGCCGTCCTTGTTGACCTGGTCCAGCAGGCTCGGCGGAACGCTGCCGGTCTTCGCCGCGTCCAGCACCTTCTGGTAGTCGTTGGCCAGCGTCGTCATGGCGTCCCGGACCTCATCGTGCGTTGCCTTCGCGGCCGCCGCGTTCAGCTCGTCGATGGTCTTCTGAATCGTGGCGGCGTTGGGCGTCGTGCTGGCGTTGTTGATGATCGCGGCCTTGCCGTCGGTGCAGCCGGGGTCCAGGTAGGTCGAGTTGAGAACCACCGCGCCGACGATGACGCCGCCGGCCATGAGGACGAGCGAGATGATGACACCGGCGACAGCCAGGCCGCGACCCTTCGCCTTGCCCGCGCCGGTCTTGAAGATGGCGATCAGGCTGAGGATGAACCCGATCGGCGCGGCGATGATGGCGAGGATGAACCCGGCGACGGCCAGACCGCTGCGGCCCTGCGGCTGCTGGGGCGTCGGGGGAGCCGGGTAGTTGTAGTTCTGGCCGGGTTGCGGCGGAAGCTGCTCGTTGATCGACACTTGATTCCCATCCCGTTAATTGCGTTGGTGAGCGCCCCGCGACGGTACTGGCTTCACAGCCATTCTTCAGCCCCGTGTCAGATTGTTATCCATCTAAATAGACTGACCAGAGATGTGGTTTTCGGCCCGAATCCGCCTCGTTCCCCCGGGCGGGGCGTTCCTTGACTCCACAAGTAAAGGGGTCGCTCGGGCCGTTCCCGAAGCTCAAGTCCATGATCCGACCAGGGCCGCTACCTCGTGAGACGGCGTCTCACCTTCGGCACGACCGCGATCGGGTGAGATGGCCACTCACCGCCGCCCCGATTGGCAGGATGTGGTCGATGGACACCTGGAACGCGATCAGAACCGAACGCGCCGCGCTGGCCGACGCGCTGAACCAGCTGTCCGGCGACTCCTGGAACCGTCCGTCGCTCTGCGCCGGCTGGTCCGTGCGGGAGGTGGTCGCGCACCTGATCGCGACCGCTCGGATGACGCCACCGAAGTTCTTCGGCCGGATGATCGCCAGCGGCTTCCGGTTCGACGCGATGACCGCCGCCGCCATCCGCCAGGTCCTGGACGGGCACGACAACGGCGAGCTGGTGGCGCTCTACCGAGCACTGGTGGACGCCCGGTCCGCCCCGCCCGGCCCGGCGACCTCCTGGCTGGGCGAGACGATCGTGCACGGCGAGGACATCTTCCGGGCGCTCGGCGGCTACCGCGAGCACCCGGCCGACCACGTGGTCGCGGTGGCCCACTTCTACGCCGGCAGCAACATGCTGATCGGCGCGAAGAACCGGATCGCCGGGCTGAGACTGCGCGCCACCGACGCGACCTGGACCCACGGCGACGGCCCGGAGGCGGCCGGCCCGCTGGTCGCCCTGGTGCTGGCGATGACCGGCCGGGTCGTGGCGACCGAGGACCTGACCGGCGACGGTGTGCCGCTACTTCGCGAGCGGAGTTAACCCCTCGCCGCTCAGGACGTACGCACCGGCCAGTGTGGGCGCGGTGGCCAACTCCACGATGCGGTCGCCCGCGGACCTCGGCGTCAGCGGCGAGGGGCCGGCCGAGTTGCCGTACGCCCGGATCGCCGCGTTGCCGATCACCGTGCCGGGCGTGACCACCGGAAGCACGGTCGTCATCGTGATCCCCAGGTCCCGGGCGTCGGCCGCCGCGTAGCTCGTGATCAGCCGGACGGTCGCCTTCGCGCCCGCGTAGCCGCCGCTCAGCGGTGACCCGCGCAGCTCGGCCCCGCTGCCGAACACGATCACCCGGGACCCGGCCGCGAGCGGAAGCCGCAGCGCCGCTCGCAGCCAGCCGAAGGCGATCCGCACGTCGGCCTGCCAGTTCGCCGAGAACGTCGCCCAGGTGTGCTCGTTCAGCGGCCGCATCACCGGGATCGCCCCCGCCGTGATCACCAGCAGGTCCGGCCGGTGCGCGAACAGCACCTTGTCGGCGAATGCCTCGTCGGTGGCGTCGCCCCGCTCATGGGCGAACCCGGTCACCGCCGAGCGGGACACCACCGTCACGTGTGCTCCCGCGTGGCTCGCCGCCTTCGACACGCCGAGCCCGAGCCCGCGGCTGCCGCCGACCACCACCACGGACCGTCCCGCGATCCCTGTCATCGGTTCCTCCACAACTGTCGGTTCAGTCATGGAGATCCCGGCCGGCGGGCAGATTCACCGGCAGCCCGAAAATCGGGAAGAGCTCCGGCTGTAGGAAGGCGTGGATCCGCCGGACGCCGCCCGGCGCGAGATCGAGCACCTGCAGCGCGTGCGCTTCGTCGTGGACATATACCGCGTACGTGGGCTGGCCGTTGGCCGGCGGTGCGACCGGGCGTACCTGGAAGAATCCCGGTTCGCGGAAAACGTGCGCGCCGAGGAAGCCGAGCACCGGCCCGCGCCCGGCGAACCACGTCGCTACCGGCGGCATCTCCAGGATGACGTCCTCCCGGAGCACCGCGGCCAGGGCACCCACGTCGGCGCGGGTCCACGCGTCGACGTACCGGAGCAGCCGGGCCCGCATCTCCGGAGTGGTCGGCTCGCTCATCTCGGCCGGATCGGGCGCCTCCCGCGACATGCGCTCACGAGCGCGCAGGAGTGCGCTGTTCACCGCGACCGTCGTGGTGTCGAGCACGGTGGCCACGTCGTCGGCCGGCAGGTCCGCGACGTCCCGCAGGATCAGGACCGCTCGCTGCCGCGCCGGCAGGTGCTGCAATGCGGCGACGAACGCGAGCCGCACCTGCTCGCGCGCGCCGGCCGCCTCGGCGGGATCGATCGGAAGCGGTCCGAGCCACGGCGTTTCCGCAGGCGCAGCCCGGACGGCGGCGTTCCAGTCGGATGCCGGGCCGCCCAGCGTGGCGGGCAGGAAGCGTCGCTCGCGCTGTTCGAGCGAGCGCAGGCAGACGTTCGTGGCGATCTGGTGCAGCCACGTTCGCATCGACGCCCGGCGCTCGAACCGATCGAAGCCGCGCCACGCCCGCAGGTACGTCTCCTGCACCGCGTCCTCGGCGTCCGCCGCCGATCCGAGCATCCGATAGCAATGCGCCAGGATCTCTCGCCGCAGCGGCCCGGCCTCGTCGACGAACGCCGGCTCCACCATGCGCGCACCCCTCCGCAGGCATCGATCCGCCCGGCGGAAGAACTCACCGGGCCGACACGGAAGATTCTGTCGCGCGCCTCGACGGGCGGGAACTCCCTGCCGGGGCGAACTCAATCGCTCTGGGTGGTGAGCGCGATCGTGTGCGCATGCGCGGCCGCGCTGATCGCCGGCGCCTCCTTGCGACCGCGGAACCGTCCCAGTACCGCCCCGAGCAGGACCCCGGCGGCGGCCATGACGGCCATCAGGATCGCGGCCCGGGACAGGCCCGCGGCGAGGGCGTCGGCGTCGCTCGCCCCGGCGGCCTTGTGGTTGGCGATCGCCGCCGTGTAGACCGTCGCCGTGGCGGCCGTCGCGAGCGAGCCGCCCACGTACCGGGCCATGTTGGAGATGCCGGACGCCTGGCCGACCTCGGACGGCTCGACCGCGGAGGTGGACGCGGACGACGCCGGCCCGTTCGCGAGCCCGAGACCGATCGCCATGACCACGAGCGGGATCACGAAGTACCCGTAGGTCCACGAGGACTTGGCGAAGCCGAGCGCCGCGAAACCGACCGCGGACAGCAGGAAGCCGAGCACGACCGCCTGCCGCGAACCGATCTTCACGGCGACCGGGGTGATCAGCGGCGTGATCGCAATCATCACGGCCACCGCGGGCAGTGTCGCAAGACCCGCCTGCAGCGCGCTCATCGAGAACCCGGCCGAGTCCTGGAAGTAGAGGCTCAGCACGTACATCAGGCCGTTGATGGTGCCGGCCACGAGCAGGATCGCGATCGTGGAACCGACCAGCACCCGGTTGCGGAAGAGCGCGAGGTCGACCAGCGGCGCGGTGACCCGCTTCTCGGCGAGCACGAAGCCGACCACGCCGAGCGCGGCGAGCACGAAACACCCCAGCGTCGCGGCCGACGCCCAGCCCCAGTCCCCGCCCTCGCTGAGCGCCAGCACCAGCGGCACCAGGATGACCGCGATGAGCACCGTCCCGGCCCAGTCGATCGAACGCGACCGGTTCGGATCGCTCGACTCCTTCACCATGAACAGCGTCACCGGGATGCACGCGGCCGCGATCGCCGCGTCGATCCAGAACAGGCCCTGCCAGCCGGTCGACTCCACCAGCACGCCGCCGACCAGCGGGCCGGCCGCGCCGCCCGCGGCCGAGGCCGCGCCCCACAGCGTGATCGCCTTCATCTGCGCCGGGCCGGACGAGTCGACCGAAAGCAGGCTCATGCCGCAGGCCAGGATCGTCGAGCCGGCCGCGCCCTGGATCATCCGGCCGGCGATCACCCCGGCACCCGAGGTGGAGAGCGCGATCAGCACGCAGGAGGCCACGAACAGCAGCAGGCCGCCAAGGAAGATCTTGCGGCGGCCGAACACGTCGCCGAGTGCTCCGGAGGTCACGATGACCGCGGCGCCGACCAGCATGTAGCCGGTCACCGCCCACTGCAGGGTGGAGACCGGCGTGCCGGTGTCCTCGCTGATCGCCGGCAGCAGGATGGTCACCGCCGAGGTGTTCGCGTTGACCACCAGGGTCGACACGCAGGCGGCGATCAGCACTCCGAGACCGGCGGCCTTGCCGGTGCCGGTCTTCGCGTCCAGCTCGGCCATGTTCTGCCTCCTGGAGAGTCGGATGCTCGCCAGTCTTCGCAACCATCAAGACCGGCACATCGCCCGGCGCGGATGATCCGCCCGCCCGCGCCGGAAACCCCATCCGTCGCGAATGATGACCATCAGGCGCCACCGCCCCGAGACTGGGGCCGCGTGAACGCGGGCGTAGACGACCGGCGCAGCCGCAACTCCGTCAAACGTCGGAAGGGGAGTCGCTGTGGTAGCCGACGAGGTGCTCCGGGACCGAATCAAGTCGCTGATGCCGAGGGCGCGCGACGACCTGGCCGCCATGGTGGCGTTCAAATCCGTGCACGACGCCGCACAGTTCCCGCCGAGCGAGTGCGACGCGATGGTCGACTGGCTGCTCGGCACGTTCCGGGAGGCGGGCTTCGCCGACGTCCAGGCGTACGAGACGCCGGACGGCAGCAAAGCGGTCTGCGGCGAGCGGAAGGGCCCGGAGGGCGCGCCCACGGTGTTGCTCTATTTCCACCACGACGTGCAGCCGCCGCTCGACGACTCGGCCTGGAACACCCCGGTCTGGGAGCTCACCGAGGTCGACGGCCGGTGGTACGGCCGGGGTGCCGCCGACTGCAAGGGCAACATCGTCACCCACCTGACCGCGTTGCGGGCGCTCGGCGACGATCTGCCGGTCACCGTGAAGATCGTCGGGGAGGGCTCCGAGGAGCAGGGCACCGGCGGGCTCGAGGCGTTCGTGCCCGCGCACGCCGACCTGCTGCGATCGGATGCGATCCTGGTCTGCGACGCCGGCAACTTCGCGGTCGGCGTGCCCGCGGTCACCAGCACCCTGCGCGGCCTCGCGAACGTCGTGGTCAGCGTGGACACGATGGCCGGCCCGATGCACTCCGGCATGTTCGGCGGCGCGGCGCCGGACGCCCTCGCCGCGCTCATCCAGATGCTTTCCACGCTCCGCGACGACCAGGGCAACTCGACCGTACGCGGGCTGGAGTCGACGCAGGTCTGGCCGGGTGCCGACTACCCGCCGGATCAGTTCCGGGAGGACGCGAGCGTGCTCGACGGCGTGCGCCTGCTCGGCAACGGGCGGGTCGCCGACATGGTCTGGGCCCGTCCCGCGGTGACCGTGCTCGGGATCGACTGCCCGCCGGTGGTCGGCTCGTCGGCGGCGATCCAGCCGCACGCCCGTGCCCGGATCAACCTGCGCGTGCCGCCCGGGATGAACGCCAAGAAGGCGCAGGACGCCCTGATCGCCCATCTGGAGCAGGCCGCGCCGTGGGGCGCCAAGGTGCACATCGAGCGCGAGGCCGACGGCGAGCCGTTCAGCGGCTCCACCAGCGGTCCGGCGTACGACACGCTGACCGGCGCGATGCAGCAGGCCTACCACCGGACGGCGCTGGTCGAGGGGCAGGGCGGATCGATCCCGCTGTGCAACGTCTTCCAGGACACCTTCCCCGACGCCGAGATCATGCTGATCGGCGTGGAGGAGCCGCGCTGTCTCATCCATGCCCCGAACGAGAGCGTCGATCCGTCCGAGATCGAGCACATGGCGTTGGTGGAGGCGCTGTTCCTGAAGAACTATGCAGCCAGCCGGCGCTGAACGGGCCGGCTCCGGCGCCGGCCCCGACGAGCGCTCACTACTGCGGTTCCTGCTGTTCCTCGGCAGCGGCCTGACCGCTGCCGGGGCGGCGGTCAACGAGATCCAGGACCACTTGATGGCGGTGGCCGCGGCCTACGGCGCACCGCATGCGCGTGTCGCGGTGCTCCCCACGTACCTGGAGATCGCGCTCGAACCCGGGCGCGCGGCAACGCTGGAACCCACCCGCACCTTGCGCGGCGTTCTGCGGCTGGACCAGACCGCGGCGCTCTACCAGCTGCTTCGCGAGGCGAAGGACGGCGCGGTGTCGCCGGAGGCGGGCAGCGCGCGGGTGCTCGAGATCGTCGAGATGCGGCCCCGATTCGGTCGCACACTGACCATCTTCGGCCACGCCGTGCTGACCGCCGGCATCTGCCTCGTGCTCCAGCCGACCTGGGGCGACATGGTGCTGGCCGCGCTGTTCGGGCTGATCGTGGGAGCGTTCAAACTGGTCGGCGGCCGGTGGCCCAGCCTGCAACTGATCATGCCGGTGACGGTGGCGTTCATCGTCTCCTCGATCACGTTCCTGCTGGCCGGACCGGGCTGGGCGGACGCCGACCTGCGCGCGATGATCGCACCGCTGGTGACCTTCCTGCCCGGCGCGGCCCTGACCATGTCGGTCGTCGAGCTGTCGGCCGGCGAGATGGTCACCGGGGCGAGCCGATTGGTCTCGGGGGCGCTGCAACTGATGCTGCTGGCGTTCGGGATCACGGCGGGCGCGCAGGTGGTGGGTCTGCCGGCCGCCGACGAGCTGATCGACAGCCCGCAGAACCTGATTGGCTGGTGGGCG
The DNA here is from genome assembly GCF_025630775.1 of Actinoplanes sp. KI2. Taxonomy (GTDB): domain Bacteria; phylum Actinomycetota; class Actinomycetes; order Mycobacteriales; family Micromonosporaceae; genus Actinoplanes. The sequence goes on along the minus strand of NZ_JAOSZE010000028.1, from coordinate 29,781 downwards.
CCGTGGCTCGGGGTGCTCGTCGTCGGGCTCGGCACGTACCTATATCACTCCGCTCCGAAACGGTCGTTGCCGTGGCTGATGCTGGTGCTCATCGCAGCGTGGATCGGGCAGTACCTCGGAAGCCAGCTCTTCGGCGGGTACCTGAGCGGATTCTTCGGCGCGCTGGTGATGACGCCGGTGGCGTACTTCGTCGAGCGGCGACCGTCCGGTCCACCCGCGCTGGTGTCGTTCCTGCCGGCCTTCTGGCTGCTGGTTCCGGGCGCCCTCGGCCTGATCGGCGTGGCCGAGTATCTGGGTCAGGACGCGGTCGCGGCGGCCCAGGATCTGCTGGGCACGGTGTGGTCGATGATCGCCATCGCACTCGGCGTTCTCTGCGGTTACCCGCTCTATCGCTCGTTGGCCCGATCGCTGGGGTGGCTTCGGATCCCGTCGTGAGCGCACGTGCTCCGGCCGGTGGCGCCGCAGTGGCATGATCGGATCAGTGGGGATCACTTTGCGGCCACTCGAGGTCGACGACTGGCCGGCCGTGCACGACTGGGCGCGCCTGCTCGACTCCTGCCGCTACCAGGCGTGGGGACCCAACACCGAGGCGGAGACCCAGGCGTACGTGCGCGAGGCCGCGCGCCTGTGGCACCAGCGGCCGCAGACCAGCTTCCCGCACGCGGTCGTCGTCGGTCAGGAGGTCATCGGCCTCGGCGACCTGCACCTGCGGGGGAGCGGACAGGGCGAGATCGGGTACGGGATCCACCCGCGCGCGTGGGCCCGGGGCCTGGGCACGGCCACGGCCCGGGAGCTGCTGCGGATCGCGTTCGAGGAACACGGTGTGCACCGGGTCTACGCCACCTGCGACCCGCGCAACGTGGCCTCCGCCCGGGTCCTCACGAAGATCGGCATGACGCACGAGGGCCGGATGCGGGAGACCGTCCTGATCCGGGACGGCTGGCGCGACTCCGATCTCTTCGCGATTCTGGTGCACGAATGGGAGCGGTTCAGAGCATCGGGGGCTCGTGCTCCGCGTACGGGGGAATCGGGGGCTCGTGCTCCGCGTACGGAGGCATCGGGAGCTCGTGTTCCGCGCCCGGATGACGCCGGGTGAGCTGCGGAGCGCTCAGCGCCCGGGTCATCCGATCGACGTAAATCTGCGCGGCCTCGACGCTGTCCAGCGCGATGGCCCGGCGGCCGCCGGGACTTATCGTGCCGCCCGGGCGTAGCCGTTCCCGGAACTCGCGCATCGCCGCCAGATGGCCGTCGAGCAGGTTCAGCACGTACGCCGAGAGGTCGGCGTGGGCGGCGGGTTCGGCTTCGAGCGTCATGATCACACTCCGGTCGGGTGCAGCGGTACCGCGCCATTCTCGTGAGCCAAGAGGGGCGACCAGGTCATATTCGTGCGAGACTCCCCGGTAGGAGGATGTCTTAGTTTTCTGGGGCAGCGGACGGCGCACCTCCTTCCCGGGGGATGATTCGCGTCGTAAGGTGGTCCGGCGGCTGAACGCACGGTAACGAAGGGTGATCCGATGCGCGCCTCTGTGCTGGAAGTGCGGACGAGTGCCGACGGGAGCGTGGTGATCGCTCCACACGGCGCCGTCGGCCTGGACAAGGCGGTCGAGCTTCGGCAGGTGCTGGTGCACACGGTCCGCCGGGTGCGGCCCTTGCGCCTGATCGTCGATCTGACCGACGTCCCCGAGTTGGATCCGATCAATGTCGGTTCGGTCGCCGCCGCGTGCATCCTCGGTGATGATCATCAAGTGGCGGTATTCGTGCACAACTCGCCGCCGCTGCTCGCCGAACAGCTCACCGCGGCCGGCGTTCCCCACCAAAGGCTTCGCAATTCGATGGCCATTAACTGAATAGTAAATGGCCGCAGGGTTAACGAACCGGATTCGGATCTCCCGCCGATTCCGGAATTGCTTGTGTGCATTACCGTGACGGCGTGTCCGCAGTTATCGAGGCCACGCGAACCATGGCTCGCCGAGCCGTCCAGCCCGAGACACCCGCCCGGCTGCGCCTCTGGGTCGCGGTCACCGTCCTCACCGCCGCCGCCCTCCTCGCCGGCCTGAGCCTGCTGATGGCGCGGGTGCAAAACCAGGTCCGGGTCATCGGGGACCGGGCCGCGCCGCAGGCCGCGACCGCGGCCGATCTGTACTTCGCACTCAGCGATATGGACGCTCAAGTCGCACGCCTGGTGCTCACCGCCGGCAACGACGCGCTCGCCGGCAGCCAGATCGACGCGCTCGGCACCTATCAGGCGCGCAGTCGGCAGGTCGATGCCGATCTGCAGAAGTCGCTGGCCAGTGTGGCCGACAAGGACACCGTGCTGACCCTGCTCGACCAGCTGGCGGTCTATCGCGAGCGGGTCTGGCAAACCCTTACCGCCGGATCGTCCGCGCCGGGCTACTACACCCAGGCGACCAACACCATGCACCTCGGCCTGCTGCCGGCGGCGCAGTCGCTGCGCTCCGCGAGCGAGGAGAGGCTTTCCCAGGCGTACGCGAGCAAGCAAACGACCCAGGCGTGGGCGGTGACGCTCGCGATCGTGCTCGGCGGCGCTCTGCTGGTGCTGCTGTTCGCCCTGCAGGTGTGGCTCGCGCGGCGGTTCCGGCGGGTCTTCAACCCGGCGCTGCTCACGGCCACCGTGCTCACGATCGCGCTGGTCCTGCCGGCGATCGCGGTGCTGCTGCTGCAAGGCGACCAGTTGAGGACGGCGCGATCGGAGAGTCTGACACCGTTCCTGCGGCTGTCCCAGGCGCGGGCGGTGAGCTATGACGCGGCGGCGGATACGAGTCGTTATCTGGTCAGTTCGAAACTCGCCTTCTACGACAACGACTTCAAGCGGAAGTCGGCCTGCCTGACCGGGGACGACCGCGACACGTCGCTGCCGGTCGCGTCCGGCGGCCCGGATGTGAGTCCCGATCAGGCCGGTCAGGTCGTCACGCGGTGGCAGGCCTACGCGCGCGACCATCAGAAGATCGTCGGGCTGGCCGCCTCGGGCCAGCACGACGAGGCGATCGGCGCGTTGACCGGGATCCGGCGCGGGGACGCGGCCTTCGACTTCTCCTACTACGACGCCGCGGTCGCAGAGATCGCGGATGCGCGGAAGAGCGCTTTCGACCGGTCGATGCACGACGCGTCGGTGCTGATGCGCGGCTGGGCGGTCCTCCCGCTGGTGGTGATGGGTCTGGTCATTCTGCTGGTGCCGATCGCGGTCCGCAGACGCCTCGCGGAGTACCGATGACGACGCGGCGGTGGCCCCGTCCTGGGGGAGCTGTGCGAACTCGGATCGTAGGGGTGCTCGCGGCCACCGGACTGCTCGCGGCGTGCTCACCCGCGCCGTCGTCCGCGGTGGCCGAGCCGATCTCCTGCGCTTCCGGGGAGGTCACCGGGCAGGGGTCGTCGGCCCAGGCCAACGCGGTCAGCGCCTGGATCAGGAACTATCAGGTGAGCTGCGCCGACGCGACCGTCTCGTACTCGAGCATCGGCTCGGGCGCGGGAGTTGCCGCGTTCATCGGCGGCGCCGGGGACTTCGCGGGCACCGACTCGCCGCTGGCGGCCGCGGACCGGCCTAAGGCGGCGGCGCGGTGCCAGGGAGCGGCGATCCATCTGCCGATGGTGGTCGGGCCGATCGCGCTGGCCTACAACGTCGCCGGCGTCTCCTCGCTGCGCCTGCAACCGGAGACGATCGCCCGCATCTTCGACGGGCGGATCGCGTCCTGGAACGATCCGGCGGCCCGGCGCGACAACCCCGGCATCGCCCTGCCGGCCACCCCGGTCAGGACCGTGCACCGATCGGACAGCTCCGGCACCACGGACAACTTCACCAAGTTCCTCGCCGGGACGGCCGGACCGGAGTGGAACCACGGCTCCGGCAGCACCTGGAAGGCGTCCGGCGGCCTCGCCGAGAAGGGCAGCAACCAGATCGTCGCCACGATCGAACGGACGGACGGCGCCATCGGCTACGTCGAGGCGTCCTACGCGCGCTTCCACAACCTGCCGACCGCGGCGGTGGGCACCGGCGCCGGCGCCTTCACCGCCCTGACCGACGAGGCGGCGGCCCGGATGATCGGATCCGCTCGGATCACCGGCAGCGGCGGCGACCTTGAACTTTCGATCGACTACCGGTCGGCGTCGGCCGATGCGTATCCGATCGTTCTGGTCACCTACGAGGTCGTCTGCAAGACCGGCACACCGGCTCTGGTCAAAAGCTTCTTGACGTACGCATCGAGCCCGGCGGGGCAGGCCGCCGCGACTCGGCTCGGTTACGCGCCGTTGCCTGAGGACCTGCGGGGGAGGGTGGCGAAGGCGGTCGCGGGCCTCTAAGCACTACCCGACCCCGATGCCATCTGCTGACAAATCACTCTTTCGAGGACAGCTCGCGCCCCGAAAGTGACCAGCCCGGGCCGCCGTGAATCCGGTGGCGGCCCGGGCTGGATCGCGGCGCTTCGTCAGGCGGCGGTGTCGACCAACTGCTTGGCCCGCTCCGGCCAGCTCGCGATGCCGGACGCGGCGCGGACGCCGGTGGCGGCCAGGGCCGCCCGCAGGGTGGCCTCGTCCGAGTCGGCGAGCTGCTGGTAGGTGGTGATCCCCGCGGCGGTGAGTGCCGTGGCCATCTTCGGCCCGATGCCCGGGATCTTCGTGAGGTTGTCGACCTTCACCGCGGTGGCCACTGCGGTCGCGCCCGGCTCGGCAACGGGTTCGGCCTCGACGGCCGCCGCAACCGGCTCGGCGACCGCGACCGGCTCGGCGACCGCGACCGCGACCGCGACCGGCTCGGCGACCGCGGCAGGCTGTGGCTCAGCGACGGTGACAGGCTCGGCGACGGCAGCGGGCTCAGGCTCGGCAGCGGTGACGGGCTCAGGCTCGGCAACGACGACGGGCTCAGCGACGGCAGCTGGCTCTGCCTCGGCCAGGGCGACGGGCTCAGCCTCAGCCTCAGCCTCAGCAACGGCGACCGCCTCGGCGGCGGGCTCGGCAACGGCGGCGGGCTCGGCAACGGCGACCGGCTCGGCGGCCTCGACGGGCTTGGGCTCGCTGGCGACGGGCTCGGGCTCGGCGACAGCTTCGGGCTCGGTCGCGGCGACCGGCTCGGCTTCGGCTTCCGGGTCGGTGGTGGTCGCAGCTGCGGCGGGTGCGGCCTCAACCTGCTCGGTTGCGGCGGCGACCTCGGGAGTGGCGGTCGTAGGGACGGGCGTGGTCGCATCGGCCGGCTGCGTCGAGCCGGTCCGCATGCCACGCAGGAACCAGCCGCCGACCAGGCCGATCACGACCCCGGCGACCAAAGAAAAAAACGAAGCCATGAAGGGCCTCCGGACAATGAGAACTGCGGATGTAGCGCGCAGCTTTGCACATCGTCGCCTTTGCGCACCATGAGGGTGGCACGTTCAGATCCGATCCGTCCTTACCGTCGGTCACCATCGGTCATCGAGTCGATACGGCTGGTTCGGGGGCGGACGGCTCGGCCGGAAGGCTCGCCACCGTCCCTGAACGCTCGCATATGGACGGCCCGCCGTCGGCACATGTGATCGAGAACGGTCACGGCCGATCCGGTTGGTCGTGGGGTGTCGGGATCGATCGCGGTGTGGGTGACTTTAGGTGCAACGAGCCTGACTGAACGTCGGTGATCGAGACCCGGTCGAAGGACTCCGCCGGAACGATGATCGTCGTTGGGTGGTGGCGCGGCCGGTGCGTCAGGGGGCTGGTAACCGGCCGCGCCGTCCGGCCATGGCACCGGCCCGCGTGGAGTCCGCCGCAATGTCGAACGACCACAACCGCCGCCACCCCTCCGCCCACCGACCGCATTACGAGACCGGCCGGCCGCACCCCGAGGCTGGCACGCACTACGAGGGCGGGCGGCCGCACTCCGAGGCTGGGCCGCATTACGAGGGCAGCGGGCCACATGCCCAGCACGGGCAGCCGGGCGGCCGCGCCTATCCGCCGGCCGGCCGGCCCGCGATGCAGGCCGGCCAGCCCGCGATGCCGGGCGCGGATTATCGTGCCGGCAGCGATGGGCGGGCCGGCCACAGTGCGCCGTCGAGCAGCGCGCAGTCCGGTGGTCCGCGGCCCGGTGGTCCGCAGTCCGGTGGTCCGCAGTCGGGTGGTCCGCAGTCCGGTGGTCCGCAGTCCGGTGGTCCGCAGTCGGGTGGTCCGCAGTCCGGTGGTCCGCAGTCCGGTGGTCCGCAGCCCGGTGGCCCGCAGCCCGGTGGCCCGCAGTCCGGTGGTCCGCAGTCCGGTGGTCCGCAGTCCGCGCCGCGGAAGCGAACCCGGTGGCTGCTGGTGTTCGGCGGGTTGTTCGTGGTCATGATTCTGGGACTTGCCGGACTGCTCGCTTACGCTCTCGGCTGGCCCGGCCCGGTCATGAAAGCTCTCGGCATCGACCAGAACACCGGGAAGGCCGCCGGCGGCAGGATGAACCAGCCGATCGCCGACGGGACTTTCGAGTTCACGGTGACGGCCGCGCGATGCGGCGTGCACCAGGTCGGGGAGGGCAACGCCGGTCAACCCGCCCAGGGCCAGTTCTGCCTGGTCGACGTCACGGTCAAGAACGTCGGAGGCACACCGGTCATCTTCGACGACGTCTCGCAGACCGCCTACGACGGGACCGGCAACCAGTATTCGGCCGACGCGTCGGCCGACGTCATCGCGAACAAGGACCGGCCCGCCTTCCTCCAGGCGATCGATCCGGGCGCCACCGTTCAGGGCCGGCTCGCGTTCGACATCTCCACGCGGGAGAAGCTCACCGCGATCGTTCTGCACGAGTCGATCTTCTCGGACGGGGTACGCATCCCGCTGGTTTCCTGAAACGCCGGGCGGCGCGGTCGCGACGTACGGAACGATCGGCCGCACGCCGCGACGGTCGCGCCGGGGTCAGGACCGACGGCCTCGCATCGCGCCCTCGGCGAGGGCGATGCCGCCCGCCGCCAGTGCGATCTGGAGTATCAGTTCGATCCAGTCGACGCCGGGGGTCTTGGCGACGCCGAGCAGGGCGGCGATGAACGTGCCGATCAGCGCGGCCACGATGCCGATGAGGAGGGTCAGCCAGAAGCCGATCTTCTGTTTCCCGGGGAGCACCAGGCGGCCGAGCAACCCGATGACGAGCCCGATGATGATGGCCGAGACGATGCCGGTGATTTCCATGACGTCCTCCCGCTTGTCGAGGCCGGCCCGGATGGCCGCCTAGTCGAGGTCGACGATTTCCCGCCCCAGCGGCCAGAACGCCACCGGGACCAGCTTGAAGTTGGCGATGCCGAACGGGATGCCGATGATCGTCAGGCACTGGGCGATACCGGTCACCAGGTGGGTGAGCGCCAGCCACCAGCCGGCCACGATCACCCAGAGGATGTTGCCGATGCCGGAGGCGACGCCCGCGCCGGGGCGCGCGACCACCGTGCGGCCGAACGGCCACAGTGCGTAAACCGCCAGCCGCAGCGAGGCGATGCCGAAGGGAATGGTCACGATGAGCACGAAACAGATCAGAGCGGCGAACCCGTAGGCGATCGCGAGCAGGAAGCCGCTGCCGAAGATGAACCACAGAATGTTCAGGATGAGCCTCACGCCCTCCAGCATGACTCGTTCGCGCCAGGCGATCACAATCGGTGGCAGCCGTTGGTGAGAGCCGGGTAACGCTTCGCGCACAGAAGATTGACGGCTGCGAAACCGCCCGCACCTACCGTCGTGGACGTGGTGAACATGGTGGCCGCGCAGGTCAGGACCGTCTGCGGATACTGCGGCGTGGGCTGTGGCCTGGTGCTCGACATCGAGCGGCGGGGCGACGGGAGGCGCGTGGCGGTCAAGGCGCGCGGCGATCGTGATCATCCGGCCAACGCGGGACGGCTGTGCACCAAGGGCGCGACCAGCGCGGAGATGCTCGCCGCGCCGGGCCGGCTCGGGACCGCTCTGATCCGAGACGAGCGGGAAGGCGCTCCGGCCCCCGCCAGTGTCCGGGAAGCGATCGGGCTGACCGCCCGCCGGCTGCGCGACATCATCGACGAGTACGGGCCGGACGCGGTCGCGCTGTACGTGTCGGGCCAGATGACGCTCGAGGCGCAGTACCTGGCGAACAAACTCGCCAAGGGGTTCATCGGCACGAATCAGATCGAGTCGAACTCGCGGCTCTGCATGGCCAGCGCCGGCACCGGCTACAAACTCTCGCTCGGCGCGGACGGGCCGCCCGGCTCCTACGACGACCTCGACCACGCCGACGTGTTCTTCGTGATCGGCGCGAACATGGCCGACTGCCACCCGATTCTCTTTCTGCGCATGATGGATCGGGTCAGGAGCGGGGCAAAGCTGATCGTCGTCGACCCCCGGCGCAGCGCGACCGCGGACAAGGCGGACCTGTTCCTGCCGATCCGGCCGGGCACCGATCTCGCGCTGCTCAACGGCCTGCTGCACCTGCTGGTCGCGAACGGCGACATCGACGAGGAGTTCATCGCCGCGTACACCTCGGGGTGGGCGGCGATGCCCGAGTTCCTGGCGGACTACCCGGTGGACCGGGTCGCGGAGCTGACCGGTCTGGCCGAGGCGGACATCCGGCGGGCGGCGGAGTGGATCGGCGCGGCCGGCAACTGGGTGACGCTGTGGACGATGGGGCTCAACCAGAGCACGCACGGCACCTGGAACACCAACGCGGTCTGCAACCTGCACCTCGCGACCGGCGCGATCTGCCGCACCGGCAGCGGGCCGCTGTCGCTGACCGGCCAGCCGAACGCGATGGGCGGCCGGGAGATGGGCTACATGGGTCCTGGGCTGCCGGGGCAGCGATCGGTGCTGGTGCCGGCCGACCGCGAGTTCGTGGAGAACGCCTGGGGGCTGCCGGCCGGAACGGTGCGCACCGAGGTCGGCAAGGGCACGGTCGAGATGTTCGAGCGGATGGCCGCCGGCGAGATCAAGGCGTGCTGGATCATCTGCACGAATCCGGTCGCGTCGGTCGGCAACCGGCGCACGGTGATTGCCGGCCTGGAGGCCGCCGAACTGGTCATCACGCAGGACGGCTTCGGCGAGACCGAGACCAACGCGTACGCCGATGTGGTGTTGCCGGCCGCGATGTGGTCCGAGGTCGACGGCATCATGATCAATTCTGAGCGGAGCCTGACGCTGGTGCACCCGGCGGTCGACCCGCCGGGAGAGGCGCTTCCGGACTGGAAGCTGATCGCCATGGTCGCCGCCGAGATGGGGTATGCGGCGCAGTTCGCGTACGAGACAGCCGAGGACATCCTCGACGAGATCAAGCAGTTCTGGAATCCGCAGACCGGCTATGACCTGCGCGGGGTCACCTACGACCGGCTGGACGAGGGTCCGGTGCAGTGGCCGTTCCCACCCGCCGCCGAGGCGCGCAACCCGATCCGATATCGCAACGACGGGGTCAGCCAGGCGCTGCGGGTGAACGAGGACGGCTCCCGCCCGGCGCTCACCTTCGCCACGCCGGACGGGCGGGCGGTCTTTCATCCGCGACCGTTTCTGCCCGCGGCCGAGCTGCCGGACGATGATTTCCCTTTTGTGCTCAACACCGGCCGGGTTCAGCACCAGTGGCACACGCTCACCAAGACCGGCAAGGTGGACAAGCTGACGAGGCTGAACCCGGGTCCGTTCGTGGAGATCAACCCGGCGGATGCGGACCGGCTCGGGATCGCGGCCGGGGCGCCGGTCGAGATCGCCTCGCGGCGCGGACGAGCGGTGCTGCCCGCGGTCGTGACCGATCGGGTGCAGCCGGGGAACTGTTTCGCGCCGTTCCACTGGAACGACCTCTTCGGCGAGTACGTGTCGGTCAACGCGGTCACCAACGACGCGGTCGATCCGCTGTCGTTCCAGCCGGAGCTCAAGGTATGTGCCGTCGCCCTGACGCCGGCGCCGTTGCCGCGCGTACTTCCGGCCGTCTCCGGTTCACGGGACGGCACGGGTCCGCCGCTCGGGAGCGCTCCGGCACCTGACGGCTCCGGGGCGGCCTCGCTGACCGGCGGCGTTTCCGCGTCTGCTGACCTCGGCGCGACCGCCCCGGCCGGGGGCGCGGCCGAATTGCTGCGCGGAGCTCTGGGGCTGCCCGCGGTGCCGGTTCTCGACGAGACGCAGCAGCACTACCTGTCGGGCTTTCTCAGCGCGGCGAGCCTGCTGGCCGGTTCCCGGTCCGCGCCGCCGATGCTGCCGGACGAGGCGCCGTTCGATGCGTCGGCGGCGGCGTGGGTGAACGGGTTGCTGGCGGGAGCTTTCGGCCGCGTACCGGAAAAGCCTTTTGCGGCCGCGGAGCCGGCGGCCGCGGTGCCCACCCGGCGCCTGCAGGTGCTGTGGGCGTCGCAGACCGGCAACGCCGAGGACTTCGCGCAAGCGGTCGGGAAGCGGCTCGCCGCCGCCGGCCGGCCGGCCGAGTTGCGGGGGATGGACGCGTCGGCGACGGAGCTTCTGACCTCGGATGCCGACCTGCTGGTCGTGACGAGCACCTTCGGCGACGGCGAGGCGCCGGACAACGGGAGCGGGTTCTGGGAGTCGCTGACCGGCCCGGAGGCGCCGCGGCTCGACGGCCGGCGGTTCGCGGTGCTCGCTTTCGGCGACTCGAGCTATGACGACTTCTGCGGGCACGGGCGCCGGCTCGACGACCGGCTCGCCGAGCTCGGCGCGGTGCGGCTGGCACCGCGGGTCGACTGCGAGCCCGACTTCGAGGAGGACGCGAACGCGTGGCTGGAGCAGGTGGTCGTGGCGCTCACCGCACCGGTCACCACGCCCGCGCCGCAGCCCACCCGGGCCGCGCCGCTGGCCGCCACGCTGATCGGGAACGAGCTGCTCAGCGGGCCCGGTTCGGCCAAGGAGGTCCGGCGGTTCACCTTCGACACCGGCGGTCGGCTGGAGTACGCGGCGGGGGACGCGCTGGGCATCTGGCCGTCGAACTCCCCCGAACTGGTCGCGGAATGGCTGACCGTGACCGGACTGCGGGCGGACCAGACCGTGTCGATCGCCAAGCTCGGTGACCGGCCGCTGAGCGAGGCCCTGCACCGCGACCTCGACATCACCCGGATCACCTCCGGTCTGCTGCGGTTCCTCGCCGAGCGGACCGGGGACCCGTTCCTCAAGACGCTGCTGCGCCCGGACAACAAGGGCGAGCTGGCGAAGTGGATGTGGGGGCGGCAGGCGGTGGACCTGATCGCCGAATACCCGGTGCGCGCCGCCGCTCAGGAGTGGGCGGATGCGCTCAAGAGGATGCAGCCACGGCTGTACTCGATCTCGTCGACGCCGCTGACCGATCCGTCGCTCGTCAGCCTGACCGTGTCCGTCGTCCGCTTCGACAACCACCGCGGCGTGCCCCGTCGCGGCGTCTGCTCGACGTTCCTCGCCGACTCGGCCGACGAGGTGCCGCTCTTCGTGCAGCGATCGCCGCACTTCCGCCCGCCCGCCGACGCGGCGACTCCGATGATCATGGTGGGGCCGGGCACCGGCGTGGCGCCGTTCGTGGGCTTCCTCCGCGAGCGCCAGGCGCGCGGCGCGACCGGTCCGAACTGGTTGTTCTTCGGCGAGCAGCGCCGGGAGACGGACTTCTACTACGCCGACGAGCTGGCCGCGTTGCAGACCGATGGCGTCCTGACGCGACTGGATCTGGCGTTCTCCCGCGATCAGCGCAGCAAGGTGTACGTCCAGGACCGGATGCGCGAGCACGGCGCCCAGCTGTGGTCGTGGTTGCAGGACGGCGCTCACCTGTACGTGTGCGGCGACGCCAGCCGCATGGCGCGGGACGTGGACCAGGCCCTGCGCGACATCGCCGCGACGCACGGGCGGGTGGATCCGGACTCGTACGTGAAGCAGCTGTCCGCGGAGAAGCGGTACGCCCGCGACGTCTACTGAACCGGGGACCGGCCTAGAGTCCGGTCATGGGGCGGGAGCGCGATGGCTGATCGGCGGCGGTGGGCCGTTCTGGTGGCGGGGATGGTCGCGTTGACCGCGAGCTGTGCGGTCCAGTTCGGGCTGCCGTTCCTCATCCCGGCCCTGCGCGCCGAGGGGTTCACGCTCGCCCAGGCCGGCGTCGTCACGGCCTCGCCGGTCGCCGGGATGCTGGTCACGCTGATCGCCTGGGGCGCGGCCGCCGACCGCTGGGGTGAGCGGTGGGTGATGACGATCGGTCTGGGCGGGGCCGGTCTGGTTCTGCTGGTCACCACGGGCGTCACCGAGATGGTTCCGCTCGCCGTCTGCCTCTTCCTCGCGGGGGCGTCCGGCGGGGCGGTGCAGGCGTCGAGCGGGCGACTGATTCTCCGCTGGTTCGCGGCCCGCGAGCGGGGGTTGGCGATGGGGCTGCGACAGACCTCGCTGCCGTTGGGAGTGGCGATCGCGGCGCTGACCCTGCCGGTGCTGGGCCGGTCGTTCGCGCTCGGTTTCCTGGCGGCGTTGTGCCTTTCGCGAGCGCTTCAGCCGCGGTGGTCGCGCGTGACCCGCCGATGCCGGCCGCCGCGCCCTCGGGTCGCGCCGTCGATACGGCCGGCGCAGCGGACGAAGCGCGCGTCGCGGGTGCGGCTCGCGAGGGTGCTGCGGGTGCAGGTGCGGGTACGGGTGCGGCTGCGACTCGCCAGGGTGCGGAGCGTGTTGGCCGGGTCGGTTCGCCCTACCGCACGGCCGTGCTGTGGCGGATCCATGCGGCGAGCGCGCTGCTTGTCGTTCCGCAGGTCACTGTGGCGACGTTCGCGCTGGTGTACCTGGTCGACGACCACGGCTGGCAGGCAGGTGAGGCCGGCCGGTTGCTCGCGGCGACCCAGGTCGGGGGTGCACTCGCCCGGCTCGTGGCCGGCTGGTGGTCGGATCGGATCGGTGCGCGGCTGCGGCCGATGCGCCACGTCGCGCTGGCCATCGCGGTCGCGCTAGCGCTGCTGTCGGCCGGGCCCGATGCGGCGGCGGTGGCCGCGTTGCTGGCGGCCGGGATCATGACCGTCAGTCCGAATGGGCTGGCCTTCACCGCGGTGGCCGAACGGGCCGGCGGCGCCTGGGCCGGCCGGGCCATGGGCGTGCAGAACACCGCCCAGAGCCTGGTCGGCACCGCCACCGTCCCGGTCATGGCCACGGTCGTCGGCGCGGCTGGCTACGGCGTCGCGTTCGCCGCGACGATCGCGTTCCCGCTCGCCGCGGCCGCCGTGATACCGGTCGCTGCCGAGCGGGACTTGTCTACCTCGACCTTGTCGCCGAAAGGGTGAACGCCCGCGCGAGTGACGGGCCGGGGGGAGTGGGGCGGGTGGCCCGTCGTGGCCGTGGGAACTGGGCGCTGCCGCCCGATCGGCGGGGCAGAGGCGCCGCGGTGCGCGCGAGGCCGACCGTCGTGGTGGGACGATGCGGGCATGCGCGCCTACATCCTCACCGGCACGCCCGGATCGGGGAAGACCGCGATCCTGCGGCAGCTCGAGGCGGACGGGCACGCCGTCGTCGAGGAGGCGGCCACCGACGTGATCGCGCTCGGGCAGGCGCTCGGCGACCCTCGGCCGTGGGAGACCGCCGGGTTCGCCGAGCGGATTCTCGACCTGCAGCGGCGGCGGCGACGGATCGCCGAGGCGTACGGCGCGGAAGTGGTCTTTTTCGATCGGTCGCCGGTGTGCACGCTGGCGCTCTGCCGGTACGCCGAACTGCCCGTGCCGGCCGGGCTGCTCGACGCGGTCGACGGTTATGAGCGCACGGCATTCCTCGTACGCAATCTGGGGTTTGTGGAACCTACGGCCGCGCGGCGGATCACTTTCGAGCAGTCGATCGGTTTCGAGCGGATTCACGAGCGGGCGTATCGGGAGCTTGGCTTCGAGTTGGTGGAGGTGCCGCCGGGGGCGCTGGCGCGGCGTACGGAACTGATCGAAACCGCCACCAGGGTTCGGCCCTAGGGGGACGGACCGGGACTTCACCGATGCCTTCTCGGGTGTGGCGGTTCCTAGGCTCGGGCCATGAGATCGATGGCCTTCGCCGCACCGCTGTTCCTGCTGGCCTACGGTGTCCTGCGCTGGATCGACGGGCGGGACGGGCACCACCACAAGGGCAGCCTCGCCTGGAATGTCGGCCACCTCGCGTTTCTCGCGTCGATGGTGACGTTCGCGCTCCTTGCCGTCGCGTTGTACCGCCGTGCGACGCTCGGCCGGCGCACCGCGCTCGTGGCGGCGGCGGTCGCCGTGTTCGGGGCCGGCGGCATGATCTGGGTGATCATCGGTGATCTGTCGAGGTCGTTCGCGGCCACCTATCCGCTCCCGGACGTGCTGCAACCGATCGTTCCGATCGGGTTTGTGCTCGGCATGATCGGTCTGCTCAGCCTGCAGGTCGCCGCCGGGCGGGTTCCGGTGTGGAGCCCGATGCTGTTCTTCGCCGGGTATACCGCGATCAGCATCAACCTCGACCTGTTGCCGTTGGCGGCGCTGCTGATCCTGGGCGCGATGTGGCCGCTCGCGAGGCCGGCCGTCACCGCCGCGAAGCCGGCGCAACGACCGGCATCGACGTCGCAGACCGCCTGATCGCGACATGACCGAGGGGCGCAAGCGGGCGCCGGTGATGGGTCGACCCTGAAACGGTTCATTCCCATGTGTCAACGGTGTCAATCGGACAGCCGCCGAAACTTCCGGAACACGAGGACGTTCAAAGCGCCGCGTAATAGCAGATAAAAGCCCGCAAAACGGGCCATGGGAGCGTTCCCAAGATCAGCATGCAAGGAAGACGGTATTGAGATTTCCGGAACGTGGCGTTAATGTTTCGATCGATCCGGATCACTTTCTGCTGTATCGGCATCCGCCCGTCCCCCTGCACAGCTGGAAGGAATCATGAACCGTTCCCCCCGGCGGCGCGTCCTCGCCGCCACCCTCTCCGCCTCCGCCGCGCTCCTCGCCGCGGCGGGCTCGATGATCATGGCGACGGGCAATGCCGAAGCGGCCACCACGCTCGGCGCCTCGGCGGCCGCCACCGGCCGCTACTTCGGCACCGCCGTCGCCGCGTACAAGCTGAGCGACTCGGTCTACTCGACGATCCTCGATCGCGAGTTCAACATGGTCACCCCCGAGAACGAGATGAAGTGGGACGCCACCGAGCCCTCGCAGAACTCGTTCTCCTACAGCAGCGCCGATCAGATCGTCAGCCACGCCCAGTCGCACAACATGCGCATCCGCGGCCACGCGCTCGCCTGGCACTCACAGCAGCCGGGCTGGGTGCAGAGCCTCTCCGGCACCGCGCTGCGCAACGCGATGCTCAACCACATCACCAACGTCGCCGGCCACTACAAGGGCAAGATCTACTCCTGGGACGTGGTGAACGAGGCGTTCAGCGACAACGGCGACGGCTCCCGGCGCCAGTCCAACCTGCAGGCCACCGGCAACGACTGGATCGAGGCCGCGTTCAAGGCCGCGCGCGCCGCCGACTCGGGCGCCAAGCTCTGCTACAACGACTACAACACCGACGGCGTCAACGCGAAGTCGACCGCCATCTACAACATGGTCAAGGACTTCAAGTCGCGCGGCGTCCCGATCGACTGCGTCGGTTTCCAGTCGCACATCAACTCGGCGTCGCCGCTGCCCAGCGACTACCAGTCGAACCTCCAGCGGTTCGCCGATCTCGGGGTCGACGTGCAGATCACCGAGCTGGACATCGCCGGGTCGGGCACCGCGCAGGCCAACACGTACGCAAGCGTGGTTCGTGCCTGTCTCGCGGTGAGCCGCTGCAACGGCATCACCGTCTGGGGCATCCGCGACTCGGACTCGTGGCGTTCCGGCGACACGCCGCTGCTGTTCGACGGCAACGGCAACAAGAAGGCCGCGTACGACTCCACGTTGAACGCGCTCAACGCGGGCGGGACGACCACCCCGCCCACGACGCCGCCCACGACCGAGGGGACGACGCCGCCCACGACGCCGCCCACCTCGGTTCCGACCACCCCGCCGACCGGCTCGGGCTGCAGCGCCACCGTCTCGCTCAACCAATGGAACGGTGGTTTCGTGGCCACGATCCGGGTGGCCGCAGGCTCGACCGCGCTCAAGGGCTGGACCGTCGCGCTGACCCTGCCCAGCGGGGCCGCCGTCACCAACACCTGGAACGCCACTGCCAGTGGTAGCAGCGGCTCGGTGAGCTTCACCAACGTCAGCTACAACGGCTCGGTCGGGGCCGGCGCGTACACCGAGTTCGGTTTCCAGGGAACCGGAACGGGTCCGTCCGGCACGCCCGCCTGTACCGCTCGCTGAGCCGGACGCGGCTAGGGGATGCCTCCCGTCCGGCGTCCCCTGGCCGCGTCGTCCCACCGTCCTCGCCGACCTGCCGCGTCCCCTGGCCGCGTCGTCGCACCGCCCTCGCCGACCTCCCGCGTCCCGTCCGCACCGCCCCCACCGAAGACGCTCCCGAAGGACCTCACCATGAAGAAACTGCTCGCCAGCTTCGCCGCGGCCGCAGCGGTCATCCTCGGGCTGGTGGCCCTCCCGGCCTCCCCCGCCGCCGCGGCTTCGCTGCAGGAAGTGACCGGTTTCGGGACCAACCCGACCGGCATCCGGATGTACCTCTACGTGCCCGACCGGCTCGCCGCGAACCCGGGGCTGCTGGTCGCCCTGCACTACTGCACCGGCTCCGGCCCGGCGTTCTACTCCGGCACCGAGTTCCACTCGCTCGCCGACCAGTACGGCTTCATCGTCATCTACCCGTCCACCGTCCGATCGGGATCGTGCTGGGACGTCTCGTCCTCGGGCGCCCTGACGCACAACGGAAACAGCGATCCGGTCGGCATCGTCTCGATGGTCAAGTACGTGCAGAACACCTACCACACCAACACCGCGCGTACGTTCGTGACCGGTGCGTCCTCCGGCGCCATGATGACCAACGTGATGCTCGCCGACTACCCGGATGTCTTCGCGGCCGGGGCGGCCTTCATGGGTGTTCCCGACACCTGCTTCGCCGCGAGTGCGGGAGACCCGAGCAACCCGGCGAACCAGGCCGGCTGGAGCAGCGCGTGCGCGAACGGTCAGGTGAGCAAGACCGCTCAGCAGTGGGGCGACGCGGCCCGCGGCTCGTACCCGGGCTACTCCGGCGCACGCCCGCGCATGCAACTGTTCCACGGCACCGCCGACACGACGCTGAACTACAACAACTTCGGCGAAGAGATCAAGCAGTGGACCAACGTGCTCGGCGTGAGCCAGACCCCGGTCGCCACTGACACGCCGCAGTCCGGGTGGACCCGGACCCGATACGGTTCGAACACGACCCAGGCGCCGGTCGAGGGGATCAGCGTCGCCGGCGTCGGTCATTCGCTGCCGCTCTCCGGCCAGGCGAAGATGGCGATCTCGTTCTTCGGCCTCGACGGCACCACGCCGACGTCGCCGCCCACGACCCCGCCGACAACGCCGCCCACCACTCCGCCGACCACCCCGCCCACCACTCCGCCGACGACCCCGCCGACCGGTGGCGCGTGCAAGGTGACGTCGCAGGTCAGCGCGTGGAACACCGGCCTGACCGCGAACCTCACCATCACCAACACCAGCTCGACCGCGCTCAACGGCTGGCGGCTGACCTTCACGCTGCCCTCCGGCCAGACCATCACCAGCGGCTGGAACGCCACCTACAGCCCGACGTCCGGGCAGGTCACGGCCACGAACATGTCGTACAACGGCGCGCTCGCGGCGGGCGGATCGACCACGATCGGCTTCCAGGCCACGCACACCGGCAACAGCGGCGCACCGACCGGGTATGCGCTCAACGGCACGGCTTGCACCACCGCCTGATCGGGGCCACCGCCCGATCGGGTACCGGCGTCGCCGCGGGGTTCCAAACTCCGCGGCGACGCTTTCCTGCCTGACGGGTCGCGAGAAAGACGCTTTCCTGCCTGACGGGTCGCGAGAAACGGGCTAGAAACCGATCGGCAGGCCCGCGTAGTTCTCGGCCAGACCGGTCGCCCCGGCCGGGGAGGACGTGACCCAGCGCAGCTGGGAGAGCTGCAACTGGGCGTCGAACGGATCGTCGCCGACGTGCAGCATCGTCGTCATCCACCAGGAGAAATGCGTGCACCGCCAGACGCGGCGAAGAGCGTCGTCGGAGTACGAGTCGACCAGCGTGCGATCCTGCGCGGCGAAGCGGGCGACCAGCGCCCGGGACAGCAGCGCCACGTCGGCGATCGCCAGGTTGAGTCCCTTGGCGCCGGTCGGCGGCACGATGTGCGCGGCGTCCCCGGCCAGGAAGAGATTGCCGTGCCGCATCGGCGTCTGCACGTAGCTGCGCATCGGCAGCACGCTCTTGTCGGTGATCGGCCCGGGGGTGAGCTTCCAGCCGTCGTGCCCGTGGCCGAGGCGCAGCGCCAGCTCCGTCCAGATCCGGTCGTCGGACCAGGAAGCGGGGTCGGTGCCGTTGGGCACCTGCAGGTAGAGGCGGCTGACCGTGGGGGAGCGCATCGAATGCAGGGCGAACCCGTTCGGGTGCCAGGCGTAGATCAGCTCGTCGGTGGAGGGCGCGACGTCGGCCAGGATGCCGAGCCAGGAGTACGGATAGGTGCGCTCGAACGTCGCCGCCGGCACGGCGTTGCGGCTCGGCCCGAACGAACCGTCGCAGCCGGCGATCACGTCGGCGTCCAGTTGCTGCCGGGTCCCGTCGCGATCGAGGTAGGTCACCGACGGCCGATCGCTCTCGACGTCGTGCAGCGCGACCTCGGTGACCTCGTAGCGAACCTCGGCGGTGCCGGCCGCGACCAGGTCCTTCTGCACCTCGGTCTGGCCATACACCCACACCGTACGGCCGGTGAGGTCGACGAAGTCGAGGTGGTGCCGTTCGCCCGGCCAGTTCAGGTAGATGCCCCGGTGCTCGTGGCCTTCCGCTCGCAACCGCTCGCCGAGGCCCACCTCGGTGAGCAGGTCGACGCTCGACTGCTCGAGGATGCCGGCCCGGATCCGGGCCGCGACGTACTCCTGGGAGCGGGTCTCGAGGACCACGGAGTCGACGCCGCTGCGGGTGAGCAGGTGGGCGAGCAGCAGGCCGGCGGGGCCCGCGCCGATGATGGCGACCTGGGTACGCATGCCATCAGCCAACCCGTGCCGAGTGTCACCGGCAACCCTCTATTTCCATTGAGTGGAAGTGGAGTCGGTCAGCGTACGCGTGATGCCCTGCGCCGCCACCTGCAGCGCCGAGACCAGGCGGGCCTTGTCCCGCCGCAGCTCCGGCACCACGATGCCGAGCGCCGCCACCACCTCGCCGGTGGCCCCGCGCACCGGAACCGCCACCGAGCAGGCGCCCAGGCTCATCTCCTCGCCGGTGGTCGCGTAACCCTCGACGCGGACCCGGCGGATCTGCTCGAGCAGGCGGGCGGGCTGGGTGATCGTGTACGCGGTGACCCGGGTCAGGTTGCCCAGCACCTCGGCGAGCACCTCGTCCGGCCCGTACGCGAGCAGGACCTTGCCCACGCCGGTCGCGTGCATCGGCAGCCGTGACCCGATCTTGCTGACGACCGGCACCGACTCGTGCCCGGAGAGCCGGTCGATGTACAGCACCTCGGCGCCGTCGCGGACCGCCAGATGCACCGTGGCCAGGGTCGCGCCGTACAGGTCGTGCAGGAACGGCGAGGCCGCCTGGCGCAACCCGGCCTGCACCGGGGCGAGCAGCCCGAGGTCCCACAGCCGGCGGCCGATCACGTACTCGCCGGAGTCCAGCCGGGCCAGGGCGCCCCACCGGTGCAACTCGCCGACCAGCCGGTGCGCGGTGGCCAGCGGCAGCCCGGCGCGCCGGGCGAGGGCGCTGAGCGTGAGGCTGCGGTGGTCCGGGTCGAACGCCCCGAGCAGGTCGAGGGCGCGCGAGGTGACGCTGGCGGACATGGTCGGCCTTCCGGTGGGTGGCTGTGTTTCCGGTGAATGGAAGGCCAGTATCGCGCCCGGCGGTCCGGGCGAATAGCGTCGGTCCGGTGACGACCACCCAGGCGGACATCAGCCGCGAGATCCAGGCGGGCCAGGACGGCGGGCACGACCGCCAGCCGCGCCTCGACTACCCGGCCTATCGCAGCAGCATCCTGCGCCATCCCACCAAGGCGTTGCAGCCGGTCGACCCCGAGGGCGTCGAGCTGTGGGCGCCCTGCTTCGGGCACACCGACGTGGCCGAGGCCGAGGCCGACCTGACCATCCAGCACGCGGGCGAGCCGCTCGGCTCGCGGATCACCGTGGGCGGCCGGGTGCTGGACGGCGACGGCCGGCCGGTGGCGCACCAACTGGTGGAGATCTGGCAGGCGAACGCCGCCGGCCGGTACGCGCACCTGCGCGACCAGCACCCGGCTCCGCTCGACCCGAACTTCACCGGGCAGGGACGCTGCCTGACCGACGCCGACGGGTGGTACAAGTTCACCACCGTCCAGCCCGGGCCGTACCCGTGGCGCAACCACCTCAACGCGTGGCGGCCGGCGCACATCCACTTCTCGCTGTTCGGCACCGACTTCACCCAGCGCCTGGTGACCCAGATGTACTTCCCGGGTGACCCGCTCTTCCCGCTCGACCCGATCTTCCAGTCGGTGACCGACCCGAAGGCGCGCCAGATGCTGATCGCGACCTATGAGCACGACCTGACCAGCCCGGAGTTCAGCCTCGGCTACCGTTGGGACATCGTGCTGACCGGCACCCATCGCACCCCGCTCGACGCCGACCTCGAGGAGCCCTCATGAGCGCGGCGCCCGGACAGACCGTGGGGCCTTTCTTCCACATCGGGCTTCCGTACCCGGGCGGGAACGAGCTGGTGCCGCCGGGCCGGGCCGGGGCGATCCGGCTGCACGGGCGCGTGTTCGACGGCGACGGCGTGCCGGTGCCGGACGCGCTGGTCGAGATCTGGCAGGCCGACCCGGACGGCAAGATGTGCCGGGTCCCCGGATCGATCCGGCGCGACGGCTGGACGTTCACCGGGTTCGGCCGGGCCGCAACCGATCCGGACGGGCACTACTGGTTCACCACGCTCGAGCCGGGCCCGACCCGGCCGGGCCGGCCGCCGTTCTTCGCGGTGACCGTTTTCGCGCGCGGGCTGCTCGATCGGCTGTTCACCCGGGCGTACCTGCCCGATCCCGAGGTGGCCGGGGCCGATCCGCTGCTCGACGCGGTCGATGCCGATCGGCGCGGCTCGCTGATCGCCACCCGGGACGAGCAGGGACTGGCCTTCGACATCCACCTGCAGGGCCCGCGCGAGACGGTGTTCCTCAGCTTCCCGAAACACCGCGGCGTCTGGGCATGACCGACCTGCTGTGGCCGGGGGACGCTCGCGCCGGTGACCTGTTCACTGACGAGAGTGTCGTCGCGGCCATGGTGGCGGTCGAGTCGGCCTGGCTGGCGGCGCGCGGGTTCGCGCCGCAGCTCTCCGGGATCGCGGACCTCGGCGAGCTCCACGAGGAGGGCGGCGGCAACCCGGTCATTCCGCTTCTCGGCGTGCTCCGATCGCGGAACCCGGCGGTCGCCGACCACCTGCACACCGGACTGACCAGCCAGGACGTGCTCGATACCGCACTGGTGCTCTGCCTGCGATCGGTGACCGCCAAAACCAGGCAAAACCTGGACCAGCAGGTGTACGCCCTGGCGCGTCTCGCCGATCGGCACCGCCGGACGAGGATGGTCGCGCGCACCCTCACCCAGCACGCGATCCCGACCACGTTCGGTCTCAAGGCGGCCACCTGGCTCAACGCGGTCCTCGACGCCCGGGAGACGCTCGCCGCCGCCGCCGACCTGCCGGTTCAGATCGGCGGCGCGGCCGGCACGCTCGCCGCGCCCAGTGCCATCGCCGGCTCGCCGGAGTCCGCCCTCGGCCTGGTCGGCGCCGCGGCCCGGCTGCTCGGGTTGCGGGATCGGCCGCCGTGGCACACCGCGCGGGCGCCCTTCACCCGGATCGCCGACGCGTTCGTCACCTGCACCGACGCCTGGGGCAAGGTGGCCAACGACGTGCTGCTGGCGAGCCGGCCGGAGATCGGCGAACTGTCCGAACCGGTCACCGAGGGCCGGGGCGGATCGTCGGCGATGCCGAACAAACGGAACCCGGTCCTGTCCGTGCTGATCCGCCGGGCCGCCCTGGCTGCTCCGCCGCTGGCCGCGACCATGCACCTGGCCGCGGCCACCGCGATCGACGAGCGCCCGGACGGCGCCTGGCACGTCGAGTGGGCCACGCTGCGCACGCTCTCCCGCCGCACCGTGGTGGCCGCCGAGCAGACCACCGAGCTCGTCTCGGGCCTGGTCGTGCACGCCGATCGGATGGCCACCACACTGGCCGCCGCCTATCCCGGGGTGGACGCCGAGCGGCGCAAAATCGGCGGCGAACTGCCCTATCTCGGCGCGAACGACCAGCTGATCGACGCCGCTCTCGCCCGTGCGGAAGGAAAGCCGTGACTTCCCGTGTCTTCCACGCCGCCGGCCGCCCGGAGGGAGAGCCATGCTGACCGCGACCACGCTGCGGGACGCTCCCGGCCGCCCTTTGCTGGTGCTCGGGCCCTCGCTCGGCACCTCGGTCGAGGCGCTCTGGTCCCGCTGCGTCGCCCGGCTCGACGGGGATCACCACGTGGTCGGCTGGGACCTGCCCGGGCATGGCCGCAGCGCGCCGGCCCATGCCGGTTTCGGCGTTCCGGGGCTGGGCAGGAGCGTTCTCGAGCTGGTCGACCGGATCCGCCCCGGTGCGGCCTTCCGCTACGCCGGCGACTCGATCGGCGGCGCGGTGGGGCTGCAACTGCTGCTCGACGCCCCGGACCGGGTGGAGGCGGCGGTCGTGCTCTGCACCGGCGCCAAGATCGGCGAGGCGACGGGATGGCGGCAGCGCGCCGAGACGGTCCGCGCCGACGGCGTCCAGGCCGTGCTGGCCGGCTCGGTCCAGCGGTGGTTCGCCCCCGGGTTTGCCGAGCGTGAGCCCGACATCGCCGAGGAACTACTGGCCGCGCTGCGCGCCGCCGATCCGGAGAGTTACGCCCTGGTGTGCGAGGCCTTGGCGACCTTCGACGTACGCGATCGGCTCCCCGAGATCACCGCGCCCGTTCTCGCCGTCGCGGGCGCCGCGGACCAGCCCACGCCGCCGGATGGGCTAGCGCTGATCGCCGAAGGCGTGCGCAACGGCCGGCTCGTCGTGCTCGACGGCGTGGCCCACCTGGCCCCCGCGGAGAGTCCCGCCGAGGTGGCCGGACTGATCGACCGGCACTTCGCCGGGCGGCGGACGGTCGACGACGTGCGGACCGCCGGGATGGCCGTGCGGCGCGCGGTGCTCGGCGACGAGCACGTGGACCGGGCCGTGGCCGGGACGACGCCGTTCACCCGCGATTTTCAGGAGCTGATCACGGCGTACGCGTGGGGGGAGATCTGGACCCGCCCCGGCCTGGACCGCCGCAGCAGATCGATGATCACCCTGACCGCGCTGGTGGCCCTCGGCCACCAGGAGGAGCTGGCCATGCACGTGCGCGCCGCGCGGCGCAACGGGCTCACCGACGACGAGATCAAGGAAGTGCTGCTGCAGGCCGCGATCTACTGCGGGGTACCGGCCGCGAACACCGCGTTCCGGATCGCCCAGCAGGTCCTCGACGACACGGCCTGATCGGCAATGCCCCGCGCGGGCGGCAGACCGCCACCCGAGGTTCGCACGTCGGCGGTCGTGCTGGGACGTCCCACCCCGCCGGTGCTAATGATTGTCACGGTGACGAAGAACGGCGTTCGGCGCGCTGACTCTCCCGCTCGGCCAGAGCGGGGTGGGGACCGGAACAATGCTGGTCCGGCCCCCGGAGATTTCAGCCGTTCCGCTATGTGTCGTGGCGAATGTTGACGTACGCACGCGCCATCTCTTCCAGGGTGACGTTCCCGCAATCGTTGGCCGCGACGGTGAAGGCAGCCACGAACACCGGAACGGATGTCCCGCCGGTCGCGATGGTGGACACAATGAGCGCGAGACCAGCCTCATTGACGACGCACCGCACGTACTGCGATATCCGATCCCAAGCCTCCTGCTCGATATCTCCCGGAGCCCTCAACTCGACGTAGTAGTAATAGTGCGTTAACCAACACTCCGGGGGCCAGCCTCCGCATCCCGCGTCGTCATCGCCGGGAATGTGGTACCGGCCAAGGTCCAGTACGTATTCGTCGTCCAATATCAGCTGACGTTGCCAGATTGTCGATGTGGCTGACAATCCGGAGTTCTGTAGCCGGGCGCTTGCGGAATTCGGCTGACTTTTCCCGCCAATCACCTGGTATAGGCCGGCGGCCTGCGGGGCGGAAGGGGCGGCCTGGGCCGGTGCGGCAAGTAACATGCCGGCGGCGACGGCGCAAACCCCGGTGATGCCAAGGCGAAACAATAGCCGGTTCACGTACAGCCTCCGTTCGAAGGGCGGTCGACCGAGGATGCTCGGAGACCACTCAGCATTAGAGAATTTCTCGCAAATCATCCCGGACCTGACCGGCGACGTGGGCGTTGTGAGCCAGGTTGCAAAAAGGTCAGGCCGGGGAAACGAGCGGGAATGGCGGCAATTCGGTTTCCGTTCAGCCGCTTCGCGCTCGGCTTGAGAAAATGGGCTCAAATCGAGCGGGGCGGACGTCCGCGGCACCACCAGGAACGCGACGACGGCCAGCGCGGCCGAGAGCGCCCCGAGCACGCCGAGCGCCGGCTGCAGCCCACCGGCGGCGGCCTTGAATGCGGCCACCGGCCGCGGTGGCGATCGCGAAATCGCCACCGACACCTGGGGCTTCGAGGTCCGGCCGAACGAGTTCGACGAGGTATTCCAGCCGCTGCGCCGGGTGGCGATCCCGCACATCGGGCTCTTCATCGGCGAGATGTGGGACCCGGACGCCCTGGCCGCCGACTGCGTCGCCGAGCACGTGTACGACTTCTGGCTCACCGCCGCGCCGCTGCCGATCACCGGGGCGGTCGGCTCGCCGATCAACCCGAACGCCGTCCGATGACGCGCACCTGAGGTCGTCCTGAGAACGTGAGGTGACTCTCATGCGATCAACATTGCTCACTGGGCAAGATCTGGCGGACGCTTGACCCCGGACCACGGGGGAGGCGTCCATGAGGGGGAAACCCGCGGCACGGCGTGCCCTGCGCGAGCTCCTGCTCGTGGCGGTGCTGTTCCTCGCGTACAAACTCGGTCGTGTCCTGGTCGAGGGGCACGTCGGGGCGGCGCTCACCAACGCGCGCGACGTCTGGGACTTCGAGCGGCTGGTGCACCTGCCCAGCGAGGAGTCGTTGCAGGCCGCGCTGCTCGGGCACCTCTGGTGGATCCGGGCGGCCAACAGCTTCTACGCGTACGTGCATTTCCCGGCCACCGCCGCCGCGCTCGTCTGGCTCTACCGGAGGCGGCCCGGGATCTACCTCTGGTTCCGCCGGAGCCTGGCCTCGCTCACCGCGTTCGCCCTGCTGATCCACTCGTTGTTCCCGCTGGCCCCGCCGCGCATGCTGACCTCGGCGGGCATGGTGGACACCGGGCACCTCTACGGGCCGTCGGTGTATGGGGCGCCGTCGACCGACACGCTGAGCAACCAGTACGCGGCGATGCCGTCGCTGCACGTGGGCTGGGCTCTGACCGTGGCGATCGCGATGATCGCGGCGACCCGGTCGCGGTGGCGGTGGCTGTGGGCGGCCCACCCGGTGGTGACGCTGCTGGTCGTGGTGGTCACCGGCAACCACTACTGGCTGGACGCGATCGCGGCGGTGACCCTGGTCGCGCTGGTGCTCGCGGTGGTGACGCCGCTGTCGCGGCCGCCGGCCGTCGCGCCCGCCCCGCGCCCGGCCACCGCCGTCGTTCCCGCCCCACGTCCGGCCATCGCCGTCGCGGCCGCCCCGCGCCCGGCCCTCGTCCACGAGATCCCGGCCCTGCCGCCCTTCCCCGGGCTCGGCGTCTATCGGCCGGTCCTCCCCGAGCAACGGCGCGACGAGCCGGCGCCCACGGCGTACTCGACGAAAACCCACCCGGAGGGGGTGGGTCGCGCAGCCGAAGTTCCGCGTAGTTTCGGCCTGTGATCGACATTCGTGGCTGGATACCGGGCATCCGGACGGTCACCACGTACCAGGCCGCTTGGCTGCCCCGCGACCTGGTGGCTGGCGTGGTGCTGACCACCCTGCTCGTGCCGCAGGGAATGGCGTACGCCGAGCTGGCGGGCCTGCCGGCGATCACCGGGCTGTACACGTCGATCCTCTGCCTGCTCGCCTACGCGGTCTTCGGCCCATCCCGGATCCTGGTGCTCGGGCCGGACTCCTCGCTCGGGCCGATGATCGCCACGGTGGTCGTCGGCGGGCTCGCCGCCGGCGCGGGCCCGGCCGAGGCGGTCGCGCTCGCCTCCACCCTCGGCCTGGTGGTCGGGATCCTGCTCGTGCTGGCTGGCGTGGCGAAGCTCGGCTTCCTGGCCGACCTGCTGTCGCGCCCCACCCAGCTCGGCTACCTGAACGGCCTCGCGCTGACCATCCTGATCGGCCAGCTGCCCAAGCTGTTCGGCTTCTCGGTCGAGGGCGACGGGCTGATCCCCGAGGCCAAGGGCTTCTTCCAGGGCGTCGCGGACGGCAAGACGGTGCCGGCCGCGCTGGCCATCGGCGTCTTCGGGCTCGCCGTGATCCTGGCGCTGCGGGTCTGGCTGCCGAAGGTGCCGGGCGTGCTGATCGCGGTCGTGCTCTCGATCGCGGCCGTCGCCGTGTTCGGGCTCGAGGATCGCGGGGTGGACCTGGTCGGGGCGCTGCCGCGGGGCTTCCCGCCGTTCACCGTCCCGTCCGTCGACCTGAAGGATCTCGGCACGATCGCCGCCGGTGCGCTCGGCATCGCGCTGGTGTCGCTGACCGACACGATCTCCACGGCCTCCGCGTTCGCCGCCCGCACCGGGCAGGAGGTACGCGGCAACCAGGAGATGGTCGGCATCGGCGCGGCCAACATCGCGGCCTCGTTCTTCCAGGGCTTCCCGGTCAGCACCAGCGGGTCGCGTACCGCGGTGGCCGAGCAGTCGGGCGCCCGCACCCAGGTCACCGGGGTGGTCGGGGCGGTGTCGATCAGCCTGATGCTGCTGTTCGTGCCCGGCCTGCTGAGGGACCTGCCGCAGCCGACCCTGGCCGCGGTGGTGATCGCGGCGGCGCTGTCGCTGGCCGACATACCGGGCATGGTGGACCTGTGGAGGCGCCGGCGGGTCGAGTTCAGCCTGGGCGTTGCCGCGTTCCTCGGGGTGGCGATCCTCGGCGTGCTGCCCGGCATCGCGGTCGCGGTCGGCCTGTCGGTGCTGAACGTGTTCCGCCGGTTGTGGTGGCCCTACCAGGCGGTCCTCGGACGGCCCGACGGCATCAGCGGGTACCACGACATCAGCGTCCACCGGGAGGCGCAGCGGCTGCCCGGCCTGCTGCTGTTCCGGTTCGACGCGCCGCTCATCTTCGCCAACGCGCGGACCTTCCGGGACCGGATCCGCGGCTTCATGGCCGACGACCCCGACCTGAAGTGGATCATCATTGCCGCCGAGCCGATCACCGACGTCGACACGACGGCCGCGGACACCCTCGAGGAGCTCGACGAGGAGCTGAACGCCCGGGGGATCAGCCTGGTCTTCGCCGAGATGAAGAGCCCGGTGCAGGAGAAGATCGAGCGGTATCAGCTGACCCGGACGATCGATCCGGAGCACTTCTTCCCGACGGTCGAGGACGCGGTGGCCGCCTACCGCCGGGAGACCGGCGCGGAGTGGACCCGCTAGCGTCTGTCCTCCCACTTGCCAGTGCAAGCCCGAACTACTGCGTGTGCACCCTCATGCCGATGAGGATCGTAGACCGATCAGCTCTGCGACTCGCAGTGCATCGGAGGCGGCTGACTCCATCGCCGCCGGCGTCGTTGGCTCGTCCATCGACACAATGGTGAACAACTCGCCGTCCAGAAGAGTCCACGGCGGTATTTCGTTGTTCACATGGGCCTTTCTCAGTTCCTCGTGATCGAGGCGGTCGGCGTTCACCGTGTCGTTGAAAATCGTTCGGAACCGGCGCCGGAACTCGTCCTCGCCGGCGCGCTGCCGATAGACCGTGCGGTAGCGTCGCACGGCGAAATCCGGCGGTGACCCAGGAAGTCGCACGACGGTGAAGATGCCGCGGCCCTTCCATCGGTCGGTGGCGTCACCAAGCCCGTCGTCGATCCATGAAAGCTCACCGACGGTGACCGGGAGGCCGCCGAGGTCGCGGTCGAAAGCGAACGTCACGGTCACCATGCCGGGCGCCCGGATGTGATTGGTCCACGGCCAGATGCGGTCGACGCGGCCAGGGATCCAGCCGGAGGTGGCCTGCCACCGGTCGAAGTCCCTGCGAACGCGGGCAAGCCGACGTTTCCGCAAGAGGTCCCGTAGGACGAAGGTCGTCAGAAGCAGCCCGCAGAGGGCCGTCGTCAGCGGCCATCCCAACGGTCGACGGCGCGAAAAGTCGGCGAAGGCCAGCGGCACCGCGGCGCACAGGAGGCAAACCACCAGAATCACGGCGCAGACGACGATCAACGTCATCAAGCCGGGTTCGCGTCGGTGACTCCGGACTCTGCCCTCCATGGCGGCGATAGTATCGACGGCCGCCACCGGCCGAGATGGTGATGCTCGATGCGAAGCTCGCGGGATGCGTCAGCGCCCTGGCTGGTTACCGCGGGCGACCGGTTGCCTTGCACAGGCCAGGTCCGCCCCGGGGCTACGTCGTTGCCGGCGGGGTTGGGCACCATGAGCGGAGGGTCGCCTCGTCGCCAGGAAGATTGCACTCCCGGAGCAGACGCGCGACGGCGACATCCTCAATGAGGCCGCTCTGCAGGACGGCGTGAGCGGCCGCGTACTGCTGCGTCGAAAGATCGGCTGGCGATGCCCCGTCGGGCAGTGGGCCGTCCGGGAAGACCAGACTGAACAGTAGTTGCACGGCGTACATGAAGCGGCTCATGTCCTCGCCGCCGGCCGCCAGCCGGTCGAGCAGCATGGCGGCGAGGCCGGGAAGGCAGCGCGCTGGCAGGTCACCGAGGGCGACGGCGGCAGCCAGAGCCGGGTCCTCCTGGTGGAACGCCCAGCCGTAGAGGTTCTCGGGGCCGTGGAACAGGCAGTCGCATAGTTGCTCGAGCATGCCCGGGTCCGGTGTCTCGGTCAGCCGGACCAGTCCCATCAGCACGGTCCAGCGGTTGATCCTGCCCGGCTGGTCGCGCCAGCGGGTCACGGCGGCGACCAGGTCCGCGTCGTCCGGATCGCCGATCGTGCCCGCGGTGAGGCAGAGGAAGGAACCGACGACCGGATCCGGCTCGACAGCCAGACGGGCGATGATCGCCGGTGTTGTCTGCGGCCCAGTCTCCGGAAAGAAGCTGAGCAGGTGGGCGCTCAGGCCCCGGGCGTCGCGGTCGGCGTCGCCGAGCAGCCGCAGGTACGTCGGCACACCGGCACGGACCGCCTCGTACGCCTGCCGGTACACCGGATCGATCTCCGGACGTCGGTATCCGCCGTGCCGCAGCCACTCCGGCCGTCGTGCCAGATACCAGTCGCTGCGCTGCTCGGCGAGTTCGTGGAGCCGGGGACCGAGCCGATGGGGGCGAATGCCGGACAATCGATCCAGTTCCTGCTCGGGCAGGATCGCGGCCAGCAGTTCGTGACCGAGCGTACGGTCCGGGGCGCTGTCGTCGGCGAGCAACTCAATCAGGTATGGCACCGCGGCCGCAGCAGCCGGATAGAGGGAACCCTGATGCAGCGCCCGGGCACGAAATTGCTCCGCGGCTCCGGCTCTACGCTGCTGCTCCGGCGAGCGCAGGGCCCGCAGCAGGCCGGGCAGATCGGTGGCCGGCCCGTACGCGTGACTCAGCGCCGACCAGTCGAAATCGAGCGGATCCGTAGTCACCCGGGCACCCTACCGGCCGAGCCGCCGCCAACACGAGGCGATGCTCGGCGACCCGGCGGCGTCCGGATT
>NZ_JAOSZE010000027.1 GCF_025630775.1 Actinoplanes sp. KI2 | reverse complement strand
CGGAGGCGCCCGGCCGGCACGGCTGAACGCCCGGAGGCGCTCGGCCGGCACGGCTGAACGCCCGGAGGCGCTCGGCCGGCACGGCTGAACGCCCGGAGGCGCTCTGGCTCGACGCCGACGGACGGGTGCTGCCGTTTCAGCGCCACGTCAGCTCGGTATCAGCCCGCTGAGGAGGCTGTGCATGCCGGGAGCACGAGGCTGCTCGACGGACGGCCGGCGCGGGTATGGCGAAGGCAATCTGGTGGCCCCTACGGCGCGCAGGCGTCGGGATGGATCCCGGCCTCGAACGCACAGGGAGGACACAGATGAACGGCCGTTGGCAAGCAAGGCTGTTGGGCGCGGTGGTGCTGGCGGGATTGACGGTGGCGTCGGCCGCAAGTCCGGCCGGCGCGGACGAGCCTCCGGATCCGGCTCCGCCGCCGTCGTTCTCGGTGGCGTTCCAGGGGTCCAACGGGGATCTGTGGACGCTCGACACGGCCGGCACGCCGCACGACCGGGGCCTCGGCATGGCGGCACGCACGAGCCCGTCCGTCGTCAACTCCTGCGCCGGAGGGTGCCGGAACACCATCGCGTTCCAGGCGAACACCGGGACCCTGTGGCTGCTCGACCTCCTGACCGGAGCAGCAACCAATACCGGGATCCGGATGGCCTCCGGAACCAGCCCCAGCGCGTCGTCCACGCTGGCGGGCACCGTGAAGATCGCCTACCGCGGTACCAACGGACACCTCTGGACGTACGTGCTCGGGAGCAGTCCCGTCGACACCGCCCTGCCGATCCGCAACAGCCCCAGTATCAGCCAGCCGCTGAACTTCGTCCGGGAGGCGGTCATCGCCTACCAGACGCCGACCGGGAACCTGATGTGCCTGCTGACCGGCGACGGACAGAACTCGTGTCCCGGTGTGGCCATGGATCCGGCCACCAGCCCGAGCATCGCCGTCATCGGGTCGACCTCGCTGCTGGACGGTGTCGCGGTCGCCTACGAGTCGGCCGACCACGTGCTCTACACGTACAACTCGGTCAAGCGCACCAACTCCCGGATCGACCTGGGCCTGACACCCGGAGCCGGGCCCGGTGCCGCCGCGGACGGGCTGATCGGGCCGGACGGGTCCGGCGAGATCCAGGTTTCCTTCCGGGCCGTCACCAGCGCACTGTGGCGGGTCACTCCGGCCATCTCGTTCCAGGAGAGCTGGACGGTCGGCGTGGCGACCGGGACCACGCCGTCGGTCATGCCATGGATCCTGGCGTTCCAGGGCAGTGACGGGCACCTGTGGACCGAGGCGAGCTTCGGCGCTCCGGTCCAGAGCCCCGCGCTCATGGCGGCCGGCACCAGCCCGGATCTCTACTGAGCGGACACGTCGGCCGCGGATGAGCGGTGGCGGTGGCCGGGCACGCGTGCTCAGGGGGCGCGGTTGTCCTCCGAGTCTCGTGGCCGCCGCCGCTGCCGGCCGCGGCTGACGGCGCCAACGATGACTTTGAGTCCGAGCCCGAGGAAGACGATGTCGGCGATCATCTGGCCGGTGACCACCAGCCGTGCCGTCTGGGTCTTGGCGGTGATGTCGCCGAAGCCGACGGTGGAGAACACGGTGACGGTGAAATACAGCGCGTCCGCACGCGTCAGCGGGGCGCTGAAGCTGTGCGGGGCGAACCTGGCCATTTCGAAGTACGTGCTGGCGAACAGGATCAGGAACAGCGGGCCGGTGGTGGCGAGGGCTTCGATCGCCCGCAGGCGTGGCCGCGGGTCCATGACGATCTGCCGGACCTGCCAGGCGACCAGCACGATCAGCAGGACGAGCCCGACGATCAGGACGGTAATGGCCGCCTGGCTCGGATAGCGATCGAGGGGGAGCCAGAAGTACACGGCCAGCAATGCGGCAACGGACACCAGGACGCGCAGGATCGTCCACGCGACCTGACGGTGGAGGCTGCCATCGGGCTCTGCCACGCCACCATCATCCCTAGGATGAGGGCAAGCGGCGAGCCGCTGGGTTCGCCGAAACCTGCCGATGCCCGGGATGGGATGGGAGAGTGCGCGAAGCCGACATGAGCGAGAGTCGTCCGGAACGGCCTGCGATCGAGCCGCCGGTCACTCAGAAGCGGGAGTTCTGGGTCCTGATCGGCTACGCGGTGGCCCTCGGGGCGTTCGGCGCGGCCGCCGCGCTGATCTTCGTCGGCGCGATCACCTACGGCGGCAAGTGGTACAGCGACTCCCATCCGGGCTGGTTCGGCGGCCATTGGTGGTGGGTGGTGGTGGCCGCGGCGGCGGGTGT
Organism: Actinoplanes sp. KI2; assembly: GCF_025630775.1. Classification (GTDB taxonomy): domain Bacteria; phylum Actinomycetota; class Actinomycetes; order Mycobacteriales; family Micromonosporaceae; genus Actinoplanes. The sequence goes on along the minus strand of NZ_JAOSZE010000027.1, from coordinate 155,695 downwards.
CGTGGTCGGCCTTGTTCGCCGCCTGACCCGCCTGCCCTGGAAGACTCCCGGCCTCTTCGACGACCTGCAGACCCAGCACGTCGACCCGGCGCTGGCGCCCGGTATCGCGGCCGTCTCCCTGGTGTCGCTGATCGGCGGAGCCAGCCTCGGCCCGGAGAAGGCTCTGGGGTCGATGGGCGGCGGTCTCGGCAGCTGGATCGCTCAGCGACGAAGCCTCGCGACGGAGGACGCCCAGGCGAGCACTCTGGCGGGCTTCGCGGGCGCGTACGGCGGGCTGTTCTCGAGCCCCGTGATCGTGGTGATGCTGATCATGGAGATCGCCCGACCGGGCGGACAGCGGTTCGTCAAGTCCCTCGCCGCCCAGATCGTGGCGTCGAGCGTCTCGTTCGGTGTCTACTTCGCCATCGCGGGCGCCGTATTCCTGGACTTCTACCAGGTGCCGCCCTTCGAGTACGAGGACTGGCAGCTACTCGCCGGAATCCCTCTCGGCCTGTTCGCGGCCGCGGTGGTGACGGTGCTGATTGGAATCACCGCGGTGACGACGCGGCTGTTCGACCGGCTGAAGGTCCCGGACCTCGCCAAGTCCGCGCTGGGCGGACTGATCTTCGGGGCCGTCGGCGTCGCGCTGCCGCTCACCATGTTCAACGGCGGCGACCAGCTCAAGGTCGTGCTGGGCGGCGCGGGGACCTTCGGCCTCGGGTTCCTCATCGCCGCGCTGGTGGCCAAGATGCTCACCTTCGGCGTCAGCCAGGGCAGCGGCTTCGTCGGCGGACCGATCTTCCCGGCGCTGTTCATCGGCGGAACGGCCGGGGTCATCGTCCATCATGTCATTCCCGGTGTGCCGCTCGGGCTGGCGTTCGCCTGCCTGCTCGCCGCCGTCCCGGGGTCGCTGGCGGCCGCGCCGTTCGCGATGGTCCTGACGGCCGCGTTCCTGACCCAGGTGGGTGCCCTGCAGACCGCGCCCATCCTGATCGCGGTCATCACCTCCTTCCTCACCATGGAGGGCGTGAAGTACCTCCTGGTCAGTCGGAAGGGTCGGCGAAGGAGCTAGAAGGGGCAGGTTTCGTTAACAAGCCTTGCTGATATCTGTTCATAGTCATCAATATGTGAACTGTGAAGCGCGTCGTCGTCGCGGTTGTCACGTTCCTCGCCGTCGTCCTGAGCGGGTCGCCCGCGCAGGCCCGGCCCACCCGTCCGGGAGCCGTGGCTTCCGCCGCCCCGCTTGCCGCCGCGGTCGTCTGCTCGGTCAGCTGCGACCAGCTCGACCCCTCGCGGGCCAAGCAGGACACCTTCCCGGTCGCCGACCGGATTCAGAACGGCCGGCGGATCTCGCTGCATCTTTCCGACGCCGACGCGATGGCGTGGGGCAGCATCGACAACGGCGGCACCGGCGACTCGGTGTGGCTCGATCGCACCTTCGACGGCGGCGCCACCTGGGACGGCCTGCTCGGCAAGGCCTCGATCCCGAGCACCTGGACGGGCACCCGCACGCTCATGTACAACCTGGCCGACCCGTCACATCACCGGCGCGGCATGATCCGGGCGTGCGGCGACGCGGCCGGCGTGCAGTGCACCGACTGGGTGCACGCGCAGGCGTGCGACGTGGTCTGCGACGGGGTCACCACCGCCGTCGGCGACACCCAGCCGGTACCGGCGACGACACTCAGCGGGCGCACCATTGCGCTGCACATCGACACCCGGGGCATGGCCTGGGCCACCATCGGCGGCGGCGCGCCCGGCGACGAGGTGTGGCTCGACCGGTCGTGGGACGAGGGCGCGTCCTGGCCCGGCGGGTCCTCGCTGGGCCGGCTGAGCACGCCGAGCGGCGCCACCGGCACCAGGACGGCCCTCTTCGCGTCCCGGGACACCAAGGCCCTGCTGTACGGCGGCGCCCTGCGCGCGTGCGGCCGGGCGGTCACCGGCAACAACGGCAGCTGCACGGCGTGGGCGCGGCCCGCGGACAACCGGGCCGCGGCCGCGGCCGACGCGCTGATGTGGGCCTATCAGCCGGACACCGCCTGGTGGCCGTCGAGCTGGTGGAACTCGGCCGACACGATCACCACGCTGATGGCCTGGATGAAGCGCTCCGGCCGCACCGACTACCGGTGGGTGGTCGACCGCACGTTCACCGTCAACCGGGTGGCCTTCCCGGCCGGGGTGAAGAGCGGCGACCCGATCGAGGGCGACTTCATCAGCCGCGCGGTCGACGACGCGGGCTGGTGGGGACTGGCCTGGCTGCAGGCGTACGACCTGACCGGCGACGGTAAGTATCTGACCGAGGCGGTGACGATCGCCAACTACGTCAGCGGCTTCTGGGACACCTCGACCTGTGGTGGCGGCGTCTGGTGGGACCGCGAGCGCACGTACAAGAACGCGGTGACGATCGGCCTCTACATCCGGCTGTCCGCGGCCCTGCACAACCGCATCGCCGGCGACACCGCGTGGCTCAACCGGGCCACGACCGGCTGGAACTGGTTCGTCGCGAGCGGCATGATCAATTCGTCGAACCTAGTCAACGACGGCCTGACCACCTCGTGCGCGAACAACAACGGCACGGTCTATACGTACAACCAGGGTCTGGCGATCGGCGCCGCGGTGGAGCTCTACCGGGCCACCGGCGCGAGTGCCGTCCTGGCCAAGGCGCGGGCGCTCGCCGACGCCGCGACCGCCAACGGCGTACTCACCAAGAACGGCATCCTGACCGAGTCCTGCGACGCCGCCGACCGCACCTGCGACGACAACGGCAAGCAGTTCAAGGGCATCTTCATGCGCGGCCTGCTGGAGCTGGCCGACGTGACCGGCCAGGCGAGCTACCGCACGTACGCCCAGACCCAGGCCGATCGCATCTGGACCGCCGACCGCGACTCGCTCAACCGGCTGGGCGAGCGCTGGACCGGCACGACGTCGGCCGCCTACCCGAACGCCCGCGACTGGCGCACCCAGACCTCGGCCCTGGGCGCCCTGATCGCCGCGGCCTCGGGGTAGTTCTCGACCACGCGGTTGCCCGCCCACGCGATCAGCGAGTCGGTCCCGATGATCGCGCGGGCGTCACTTCACCATCGGGGCGGAGCGCGATCCGTCCCGGTAGGGATGCGCCTCGAGGTCGGCGAGGACGCCGAAATGATCGCTGGCCCACACCTCGCCGTCCGGTTCCGCGAACGCCTGCCGGCAGTCGGCGACCCGTAGCGTCGGTCCGTGCCTCGTGGCCCGGACCAGCACGTAGTCGATGCGGCGCCCGATCTCCAACGGCATCTCGCCGAGCCGCACCAGCGGATTGACGGGCGTGAACGTGTGCCCGCCGGCAACCCCGTTCACCGCTTCCCAGGCATCGCGGTACATGACGCTGGTCCGCTCCAGCGACTGCCGCCCGGTCCAGAACCGTACGCTGGCCGCCTCCGGCACCGCGTCGAAGTCACCGGCCAGGACAACGTGCCCGAACTCCCTGCCGACCAGCGCCTCAACGGCGCGGGCCGCCTTCACCGCCTGCAACTCGCGCTCGTACTCGTAACCGCATTGCCACGTCGGTTTGTGGTTGACGAAGATCAGGCCGCCGATCGGATCGGGAGCGTGGAGACGGGCGATGATCGAGACGCCCGGGAACTCCGCGGCACGGTCGGTCACCGACAGATCCACTTCCTGTACGTCCACGAGCGGCCACCGGCTGGCCAGCGAGATCCCGGCGCCGTCCGCGGAACGTTCCCGTTGATGGTGGACGAACCAGCCCGGCCCCAGCAGATCGCGGACCTGGTCGTAGTCCGCGGTCACCACCGTTTCCGCCAAGGCCACCAGGTCCGGTGCGTACTCGCGGAGACCGTTGCGGAGCAGCACCCGGCGGCGGCCCCAATCCGCGGTCCGATGAAAGATGTTCATTTGCAGAACGCGTACGACGCCGGGCCCCTTGATCATCGTCTCACCCTTCGACGCTGCGCAGGACCGTGCCCGGGCACGTCAAGGGGTAAACGTCGCCGGGGACCGGCGTGCCCGCAGGGCGCGCAGCCGGCGCGCCTCGGCCGGGTCCGCGACCGGCACGGCGGCGAGCAGCTCCTTGGTGTACGGGTGCCGCGGCCGGTCGTACACGTCGGCCGTATCGCCGATCTCGACGATCCGGCCCTCGGAGAGCACCGCCACCCGATCGGCGATCTGCCGGAGCACGGCCAGGTCGTGCGAGACGAAGACCATGGTCAGGCCCAGTTCCTCGCGCAGGTCCTCGAGCAGGGCCAGCACCTGGGCCTGGGTGGTCACGTCCAGCGACGACACCGGCTCGTCGCAGACGATCAGCCGCGGGCGCGGGGCGAGGGCGCGGGCGATGCCGACCCGCTGACGCATGCCGCCGGAGAGCTGGTGCGGGTAGCGGTCGTACTCGCGGCGGGCCAGGCCGACCCGCTCGAGCAGGTCCTCGACGCCGGGACGGGGATCGCGTACGCCGGAAAGGCGCAACGGGTCCGCGATGCTCTCGCCGATGCTGCGTCGCGGGTTGAGCGACGACAGCGGGTCCTGGAACACCATCTGCACCGAGCCGCCGCGGCGCCGGGCGATGTCCACGCCGTCCAGCGTGATCGTCCCGGCCGACGGCGCGAGCAGTCCGGTCATCAGCCGGGCGAGGGTGGTCTTGCCGGTGCCGGACTCCCCCACGATGCCCAGCGTCTCCCCGGCCCGCACGTCGAGCGTCACGTCGTCGACGGCCCGGACCGGTTCCCGGCGGCGCTGCCTGAAGTGCTTGCGGACGCCGGCGAGCCGCAGCAGCGGCTCGCCGGCGATCTTCCGCGGCGGCGTCGGATGGGGTGCGGCTTGGAGCAGTTCCCGGGTGTACGCGTCGGTGGGCGCGCCCAGCACGGCGGCGGTCTCGCCCTGTTCGACCGCGACGCCGCGCCGCATGACCACGACCCGGTCGGTGGATCCCGCGACCACGCCGAGGTCGTGGCTGATCAGCAGCAGCGACGTGCCGGTGGTCTCGCGCACCTCGTCGAGCAGGTCGAGGATCTGCGCCTGCACGGTGACGTCGAGCGCGGTGGTCGGCTCGTCCGCGACGATGAGCCGGGGGCGGCAGGCGAGAGCCATGGCGATCAGCGCCCGCTGCCGCATGCCGCCGGAGAACTGGTGCGGGTAGTTCGACGCGCGGCGGGCCGGGTCGGGGATGTGAACCTGGCCGAGCACCTCGACGGCCCGCTGCCGGGCGGCCTTGCGGGAGGCCCCGGTGTGCAGCCGGTACACCTCGGCGATCTGGTCGCCGATGGTGTGGAACGGGCTGAGCGCGGTGAGCGGTTCCTGGAACACCATGGCGATGCGGGCGCCACGTATCTGCCGCCACCGCCGGTCGTCCAGGCCGGTGAGGTCGAGGCCGTCGAAGCCGATCCGCCCCTCGGTCGTGGCGTCGGTGTGCAGGCCGAGCAGGGCCAGCGCGGTGGCGCTCTTGCCGGAGCCGGACTCGCCCACGATGCCGAGCGCACCGCCGGCAGGCAGCTCGAAACACAGGCCGTCGACCGCGACCGTGTCGGCGAAGCGGATGCGCAGGTTCTCGACGGTCAGCGTGCTCATCGCAGCTCCACCCGCGGGTCGACGACCCGGTACAGCAGGTCGGCGATCGTGTTCGCGACGACGATCAGCAGACCGGCCAGCAGCGTGACGCCGACGACCACCGGCAGGTCGATCTGGTTGACCGCGCCGACCAGCAGCTGGCCGACGCCGGGCAGGCCGAACATCGTCTCGGTCAGCACCGCGCTCGTCATGATCGCGGCGAGATCGATCGCGGTCAGCGTGACCAGCGGCAGCAGTGCCCCGCGCAGCGCACGCCGCCGGATGATCCGGCCTTCCGGCAGACCGTACGCGCGGGCGGTGCGAATGTGGTCCTCGGCGAGGGTCTCCTGAATGCCGGCGCGGGTCAGGCGGGCGTACGCGGCGGTCTGAATGACGGCGAGCGCAACCCAGGGCAGAAGCAGGTTCTGCGCCCAGGCCAGGGGGTCCGTGGTGAGCGGCACGTAGCTGGGGAACGGCAGCCATTGCAGCTGCACACAGAAGACGAGCAGGAGCAGCAGTCCGACCAGGAAGACCGGCACCGCGTAGCCGGCCAGCACCAGGCCGTTGACGACCCGATCGAGCCATCGGTGGCGGCGCAGCCCGGAGAGCACGCCGGCGCCGATGCCGGCGGTCAGGGCCAGCACCTCGGCGCCGAGGGCGAGCGACGCGGAGACCGGCAGCCGGTCCAGCAGCAGCCGGGTCACCGGCTGGTCGGTCTCGAACGAGTAGCCGAGGCAGGGCGCCGGGCAGTGCCGGGTCGCCGGTCCGGCCGGGTAGTCACGGCCGGCGACCAGGCCGGTCAGGAAGTGCGCGTACTGGGTGGGCACCGGGTCGTCGACGCCCATCGCGTGCCGCACCTCGGCGAGCCGCTCGGGGGTGCAGCCCTTGCCGCAGGTGAGGATCGCCGGGTCGGAGGGCGCGAGGTAGAAGAGCCCGTAGAGCAGCAGGGAGAGTCCGAACAGGACGAACACCGCCCCGCCGATCCGGCGTACGAGATAGCCGATCATCGCAGCACCTCGCTCTGCCGCGGGTCCAGCACGCGGCGCAGCCCGTTGGCGACCAGCACGAACGCCAGCAGGGTCAGGAACAGCAGGCCGCCCGGGACGAGCACGTACATCGGGTCGGCGCGGAACCAGGTGGTCGCGGTGGACAGCATCTGGCCCCAGGACGGGGTCGGCGGGCGCACGCCCACGCCGAGGAACGAGAGACCGGCCTCGACGACCATGTTGGTGGGCAGCAGCAACGCCGCGTACGTGAGCACCGGCGCGGCCAGGCCGGGCGCGATCTCGCGGCGCGCGATCCGGAACCAGCCCGCGCCGGACAGGCGAGCCGCCGCCACGTAGTCGCGGGTGCGCAGCGTGAGTGTCTCGCCGCGGGTGATCCGCGCGGTACCGCCCCAGCCGAGGACGGCGATGACCGCGGCCAGCAGCAGCGGGCGCGGCCAGTCCTGCGGCACGATCGCCAGCAGCGAGATCGCCAGTACCAGGCTGGGCACGGCCAGGACGAGGTCGACGACCCGGGTCAGCGCCGCGTCGGCCCAGCGGCCGCCGAGCCCGGCGGCGGTGCCGACCAGCACGCCGAACAGGATCTGCAGGATGGTCGCGCCGACCGCCACACCGAGCGACACCCGGGCGCCGTAGACGACCCGGGCGAACAGGTCGCGGCCGGTGCCGGGCTCCACGCCCAGCCAGTGCTCGGCGCTCAGGCCGCCGAACCGGCCCAGCGGCACCCCGCCGCGGGCCGAGTCGAGCAGGTTGTCGTGATAGGTGGTGTAGTCCTGGCCGGCCGCCGCGGCCAGCAGCGGAGCCGCGGCGGCGACCAGCACCATGAGCAGGGCGACCACGGCGCCGGCCAGGAAGCCGCGGTCGCCCCGCAGACGGCGGAGCAGGGTCACTTGACCGAGATCCGGGCCAGGTCGTAGGTGCCGCGCCAGCCGTCCGGCACGGCGTTCTTCACGTTCTTGCCGAACAGGTAGACGTCCTTCTCGTGGGCGAGCGGGACGGTCAGGGCCAGCTTGCCGATCTTCGCGTCCAGCGCGCCCCACCGGGCCTGGGCCTGGGACTGGTCGGTGAGGGCGTTGATCGCGTCGATCTCCGCGTTGACCGACGGGTCGTCGTACTGCGCATGGTTGAAGTTGCCGCCGGCCTGGATGATCTGGCGGCCGTCGAAGATCGGGATCAGGAACGGGCCGCCGGACGGCCAGTCGGCGCCCCAGTACTGCAGCGCCAGGCCGGGCTGGGTGGCCGGCTTGCCGGTGACGTCGCGGTAGGTGGCGGCGTCGATCGCGGTCAGCTTCACCGTGATGCCGGCCTGCTTGAGCGCCTCCTGGACGGCGGCGGCGACCTTGGGGCCGAGGCCCTCGTCGTCCGCGTTCTCGTGGGCGAGCTCGATCGTCAGGTTGGTCACGCCGGCCTCGGCGAGCGCCTGCCTGGCCTTGGCCGGATCGCCGGTGTCGCCGGCCGGGAAGTAGTCGTAGGGCTGGTAGCCGAGCGCCTTCTGCGGCGGCAGGAACGTCGTCGAGGCGCCGGCCACGGTGCTGCCGCCGAGCGCGTTTACGACCGAGGTGCGATTGACCGCGTACGAGATGGCCTCGCGCACCTTCTCGTTGTCGAAGGGTGCCTTCTTGGTGTTGAAGGCCAGGTAGTACGTGGCGGGGAACTCGCCCCGCGCGACCTGCTTGTCCAGCGGGCCGCCGGTGCCGAGCTGGGCCAGTTGCTCGGGGCCGACCACGGCGTCGGTGGTGACCGCGTTCGCGTCCTGGCCGGCGCCGCTGACCAGGCGCTGGTTGATCACGGCGGCGTCCAGGCCCGCGGTCACCTCGATGCGATCGGGGCAGGCGTAGCGCAGGGTGTCGCTCTTGGCCGACCAGTGCGGGTTGCGGACCAGCACGAGCGACTTCTTCGGCTCGTACGACTCCACCTGGTACGGACCGGAGGAGACCGGGTGGGCCTCGTACCCGACGCCTTTGTCCTTGGCCTTGGGGACGGGGGCGAACTGGGTGGCGGTGGCCAGATACGGGAAGTCGCCCTCCGGCTTGCGCAGCTTGAAGACGATCGTCTTGTCGTCCGGCGTCTCGATCGCCTTGATCCCGTCGGGCTGCTTGTACGGCCCCTGGTAGCTCGCCGCGTCCTGCAGCCAGTCGCGCAGGTAGGGCGCGCCGCCGGGCAGCTCGGGGGCGAACGACCGCTCGATGCCGTACTTGATGTCGGCCGCGGTGATCGGGGTGCCGTCCTCGAAGAAGACGCCGTCGCGCAGGTGGTAGGTCCACGTGCGCGCGCCGTCCGACGGCGTGCCCAGGTCGGTCGCCAGGTCGGGGGCGGGCTTCGCGCCGGCCTCCCCCTGCTGCCGGTTGCGCGTGGTCAGCGTCCGGAACAGCAGCGACGGGATGTTGCCGCCGCCGGAGGTGTAGAGCCGAGCCGGGTCGAGGTGGGTGATCCCGCCCTGGTTGAGCACCGACAGCGTGCCGCCCTGGCAGGTCGCCGGGTCGAAGGCCGCGCTCGGCGACGTGGCGCCGCCTCCGCCGTCGCATCCGGCGGCCAGCAACAGGGTGCCCGCCATGACGGCGGACGCGATCCTACGCATCGACACTCCTAAAGATCTATGGGTTTTGCATGCTATCGGATCCGCCGCCGGTCTTGCCAAATTCCCACATCGGCTATAGGAAAAGAATATGTCCTACCTATCGCGCGGACCGCTGGCCCCGGCATGACCGTCCTGCTGAAGACCGCCGACCGGCACCTGACCGACGACGAGCTGCTCGCGGCCCGGGTGGCCCGGCCGCGCCGGACCGGGCAGTGGCTGGCTGCCGTCGTCGCCGGGGTGCTGCTGGCCATGCTGGTGCACACGGTGCTGACCAATCCCCGCTTCCAGTGGGCGGTGGTCGGCCAGTACTTCACCAGCACGGCCATCCTGCGCGGCCTGGTGCTCACGCTGTGGCTGACCGCCGCGGTGATGGTCTGCGGATACCTGCTGGGCACCGCGCTGGCCGTCATGCGGCTCTCGCACATCTTCCGGCGGGTGGTGCTGCCGCAGGCGATGCCGGCCATCGTGCCCGCCTCCGATCGCCCCGGCGCTGCGCGACGCCGTGAACAAGCTCATCGACTCCGGCGACTACGCGAAGATCCTCGGCAAGTGGGGCGTGCCGGACTCCGGGATCCAGCAGTCGGCGATCAACCCGCCGTCGTCACTGTGATGCGAGGATGCAGATGACCGACCTCAACACCCCGTCGTTCCCGACCAACCAGGATCTCAACCCGGTTCGCCTGCGTCAGGCGTTCGGCATCTTCCCCAGCGGTGTCGTCGCGGTCGCCGCCCAGGTCGACGGCCGCCTCGTCGGGCTGGCGGCCAGCTCGTTCACCTCGGTGAGCCTGGACCCGCCGCTGGTGTCGTTCTCCATCGCCAACGCCTCCAAGACGTGGCCCGACCTGCGCCGCGCCGCTCACCTGGGGGTGACCATCCTGGCGGCCCGGCACGGCGCGCTGGCCCGCCAGCTCGCCGGCCCGCCCGAGTCCCGCTTCGAGGGGGTCGAGGTGCTGCTCAGCGCGCACGGCGCGGTCACCCTGCCGGACGGTCTCGCCCAGTTCGACACCACCATCTACCGCGAGGTGGAGGCGGGTGACCACACGATCGTGCTGCTGCGCCTGCACGGGGTGCGGCACGCCGACCACTCCTTGCCGCTGGTCTTCCATCGCAGCGCGTTCGGTCTGCGCGGCGAGCGCTGACCAGGCCTCAGCGTCCGGGCGCCGGCAGCTCCAGATGCTCGCGCAGGGTGTGGCCGGTGTACGCGGTGCGGAAGATGCCGCGCTCCTGCAGCTGCGGCACCAGGCGGTCGACGATGTACTCGACCGAGCCCGGCAGCAGCTGCGGGATGATGTTGAAGCCGTCCACCGCCCGGTCGCGCAGGTAGCGGGCCCATTCGTCGGCGACCTGGCCGGGGGTGCCGACGAAGGTGTTGTGCCGTGGGGTCACGGCGATGACCAGGTCGCGGATGGAGAGCCCGCGCTCGGCGGCCAGGCGCCGCCAGCCGGCGATGCGCTCGAGCTTGCCGGTGCGGTGCTCGATGGAGATGGTGCCGCGGGACGGGTCCAGCTCGCCGTCGGCCGGCTCGATGTCCGGCAGCGGGCCGTCCGGGTCGTAGCCGGAGAGGTCCTTGCCCCAGTACTGCTCGAGGAACGCGAGGGCACGCGGTCCGGTGGTCTGTTCGCGTTCGATCCAGGCGGCCTTCTCGGCGGCCTGCGCCGGGGTGTCGCCGAGGACCACCGACGCGCCCGGCAGGATCCGCAGCGAGTCGGCGGAGCGGCCGTGGGCGGCCAGTCGGCGGCGCAGGTCGGCGGCGTACGCGATCGCCTTGTCGTAGTCGGTGTTGGCGGAGAAGACGACATCGGCGTGCCGGGCGGCCAGCTCCCGCCCGCCCGCGGAGTCGCCGGCCTGGAACAGCACCGGCCGGCCCTGCGGGCTGGGCGGCACGGTCGGCGCCGCGGTCAGCTTGACCAGATCGGTGTGCCGCTCGACGGTCTCCCCGCGCCACAATGCCTTGGCCGCCTCGACGAACTGGCCGGCCCGCTCGTAGCGCCGCTCGTGCGGCAGCCATCCGCCGTACCGGAAGTTCTCCCCGGTCCACGCGTTGTCGGTGGTCACGATGTTCCAGCCGGCCCGGCCGGCCGAGAGGTGATCGAGGCTGGCGAGCCGCCGGGCAAGGTCGGCCGGGAAGTTGTAGGTGGTGTTCTGGGTGGCGACCAGGCCGATCCGCTCGGTCTCCGCGGCCAGGGCCGCGAGCTGGGTGATGGCGTCCGGCCGTCCGGCGACGTCCAGGTCGTGGATGCGACCGCGATTTTCCCGTACGCGTAACCCCTCGCCCAGGAAGAACGCGTCGAACAGGCCGCGCTCGAGCGTCCGGGCGGTGGCCACGAACGTGTCGATGTGGGTGTGCGAGGCGAAGTCGGGCTCGGCCCACAACAGCTGCGGCCCGACGCCGGTGAAGAACACTCCGAGGTGCAGCATGCGTCCCCCTATCGGGCGGTGGCGAACCGGTTGGCCGGGCGCGGCAGGCGCAACCGGTCCCGCAGCGTGCCGCCGGATCCCGGGCCGGGCCGGAGGGCGGCGGCCAGCCGGGGCAGGTCGGTGGCGAGCACGGCCGGGTGCAGGCGTACGCCGTCCACCAGGCCGGCCAGCCGGGCGAGCAGGGCGCGCAGTTCCTCGGCGCGGCCGGTGTGCCGGAGCCGGACCGGTGGCCCCCATGGGCGGACCGCGTCCAGGCCGGCCAGCCGCTCCGCCCCGAGCAGCACGTCGAGCTCGGCGAAGACCAGCGGCGCGCCGTCGGCGCGGGCCTGCCGGGCGCGCTCGGCCACCTCGTCGAGGCTCGGCGCGGCGATCAGCGCGACGTCCAGGCGGCCGGTGACGCCCAGCGTGTCGGCGCCGAGCACGACCACCTGGCCCTGTGGCGGCCGTGGGGTGATCAGCGGGCCGGTCACGGAGAACCGGGCGCCGGCGAAGTTCACGTGATGCACCCGGTCGGCGTGCAGGAACCGGCCGGTGGCCCGGTCGCGGATGATCGCGTCGTCCTCCCACGAGTCCCACAGCCGGCGGCACACGTCGATGACGTCCGCGACCTCGCGGCGCAGATCCTCGGCCGGCAGCGGCCGGTCGCCGACGGTGGCCAGGGCCGCCGCACTGTTGTCGGCACCGACCACCCAGCCGGCCCGGCCCAGCGACGCGTGGTCGAGCGAGGCGAGCTGGGTGGCCAGATGGAACGGCTCGGTGACGGTGACGTGCAGGGTGGGCGCGATACCGATCCGGCGGGTGCGCCGAGCCAGATAGGCGGCGCGGACACCGGCCTCGAGCCGGAGACCCCCGCCGGGCGGCGGCAACGCCGAGTCGGCCTGCGTGACCAGGTCGAACCCCGCTGTCTCGGCGGCTCGCGCCGCCGCCTGCCCGGCGGTCGCCGCCGCGAGCGAATCCCCATCCCCGTCGGCGGCAGGATGTGCGCCGGCTCCGTCGATCTCCACTGCGAAGTACATCGAACCCCCCGGTCGCCCTCCTCCGCAAATCCTATCGGCGAAATAGGCCAATTGGCGTTCACATGTGTGTACGGCTGCCGCGGTTGCGCTTCTCGACCTCCGCGGCGGCGTCGGCCACCGTACGGCCGTGTGCGGCCGGCCGCCCGCCGTAGGGATCCTGGTCGCTCCAGAGCGTCGTGGGCGCGGCCTTGCGCACGACCGGGATCACCTCGGCGGCCAGGCGTTCGAGCATGTGCAGTTGCTGCTCGTGCGGGATCATCGTGGGCAGACTGAACGACTGCAGGTCATGCCGGTAGGCCTCGTGGAACCAGAGGATCTTCTCGGCGATCTGCTGCGGCGAACCGACCAGGACCGGGCCGCGGGCGACCGCGTCGTCGATGGTCGCGAAGGTCATCTCGTTGCCGGGGGTGTGGTTGCCCGGCTGGTTGAAATAGGCGACCAGCCGCTCGTACGTCGGGCCGAACGCCTCCCGCGCCTGCTGGGTGGTGTCGGCGAGGTAGAGGAACCCGGCGCCCGCGGCAACGTAGGCCAGGCGCGGATCGTGGCCGTGCTCGGCGTACCGCCTCCGGTAGTGCTCGATGAGGACCGTGTAGTTGTCGCGGGGCTGGATTGCGTTGGCGGAGAAGAGCGGGTCGCCCCACCGGGCGGCCAGCTCCGCCGAGGTCTGCGTGGTGGCCGAACCGTGCCAGACCCGCGGTGCGCCGGCGTACGGCCGCGGCAGGCTGGTCACCTCGTGCAGCGGGCCGCGGAACCGGCCCTGCCAGGTGACGCTCTCCTCCCGCCACAGCCGCCGCAGCAGCTCGTACTTCTCGGCCAGGGCGTCCCACTGCTCGCCGTTCTCGACGTTGAACATCGGCAGTTGCCGCAGCTCGTTGCCCTTGCCGATGACCAGCTCCAGCCGGCCGCGGGAAAGCTGGTCGACGGTGGCGTAGTCCTCGGCGACGCGCAGCGGGTCGTGGATCGACAGCACCGAGACCCCGGTCTGGATCCGCACCCGGCTGGTGGTCGCGGCGATCGCGCCGAGCAGCACGGTGACCCCGCTGGACAGGAACGCCCCGGCGTGCCGCTCGCCGAGCGCGACCCCGTCGTAGCCGAACTGTTCGGCGTACCGGGCCGCGGTGAGGGCCTGCGCGAACCGCTCGTCGGGCCGGATCTCACGGCCGGTCACCGGGTTCGTGAGGTGCGGCAGGATGTCGAGGACCTGGAATCGCACCGCTGCCTCGCCTATCTCGCCGGGGCGAGGCGTTCGTACGGGATCTTCTCGCCGGCCTCGACCGCGATCGGCAATCGGTTCTCCGCCGGGGGCAGCGGGCAGGTGGCGAAGTCGGTGTAGGCGCACGGCAGGTTGGTGGCCCGGGTGAAGTCGAGCACCACCGTGCCGTCGGCGGCCGGCGGTTCGATGGCCAGGCTACGATTCGCCGCGTACGTGGTGACGCCGGACGTCCGGTCGGCGAACAGGGCGAAGAACGAGCCCGGCGTACGTCCGTTGAAGACGGTCAGGGCGAGCGGCGTGCCGTCCACCTCGAACTCGACGCGACCCGGCGACTCGTACACGTGCTCCAGGCCCTCGACCGCCGCGCCGACGGTGACGTCGCGGGGCGCGTCGAACGGCACGAACCGGCCGGTGACCACCCAGCGGGGGTCCGGCTCGTAGGCCGGTGTGCCGTGGAACGCCAGGCGCAGCGGGTGGTCCGGATGGCGGGGGCGGACGATGTCGAAGCCGCCGCGCTTGGCCACCTCGATCACGGCGTCGCCGGCCCGGACGTTGACGCCGCTTCGCTCGCCGATCACGCCGAACGCGTGCCGCCCGGTCACCGTGCGGCCGTCGACGATCAGCGTCTCGCCGTCGGCCAGGTCGACGACCACGCCGTCGGCCCTGGTCGACCACTCGCCGGGCGCGTCGGGAAAGCGCCGCGGGATGCCGGTGAGGAAGTTCAGGCTGGTGATGGCGAGGAACCCGTGCGGGTCGGCCAGTTGACGTTCGTGCTCGGCATGCCACTGCGCCCACGGCTGTACGGTCATGGCCCGAGCCTATCCCTACTCGCTAGATAGGAATACGGGTGCGTGTTCACGGACTTGTGACAGAGTCGTGTCGGGCCCCGCTTCGGGCCGCAAGCCGAGCAGCGCGGCACCGAGCAGCGCGACGCCGAAGACGGCGAAGCAGACCGTGTAGGCGGCCGGCGACGGCTGGCCGTCGACGGTGGCGGTCGCCGCCAGCAGCATGCCGGCCAGGTTCGTGCCGAGCGTGCCGCCGACCGTACGCATGATGGTATTGATGCCGGTGGCCACCCCGGTCTGATCGGCGGGCACGGATCGCACGGTGCGAACCGCCACCGCCGCGAACGCCAGCCCGATGCCGGCGCCCTCCAGCAGCAGCGCGAGCAGCAGGCTGACCCGGCTGCCGTGGGCCACCGCCATCCAGCCGTAGGAGACCGCCGCCGCGAGGCCGCCCAGAAACAGCGCGGACCGTGGCCCGGACGCCTCGCCGATCCGCCCCACCAGCGGGGTCACGGCAAGCGTCCCGGCCGCCGTCGGCAGCAGGTAGAGCCCGACGGCGGCGGCCGGCGCGCCGAACCCGACGCCGGTCCGAGGGTCCTGCTGGACGAGCAGCGGCACGATCATCCAGGCGGCGAACATGCCGAGGCCGAGCAGCAGCGTCGCAACGTTGGTGTCCCGCATCTGCGGCCGCCGCAGGGTGCGCAGGTCGACCATCGGCTGGGCGGCACGCAGCTCCCACCACGCCCAGCCGGCGGCGAGCGGCAGCGTAATTCCGGCGAGCGCCAGCACCGTGCCCGGACGGCCCGCGGGCAGTTCGGTGATGGCCATGAGCAGCGTGGTCAGCCACCCGGCGAACAGCAGGACGCCGGGCACGCTGATCCGCCCAGCGTGGACCCGCCGAGTCTCCGGCGCGAACTTCAGCGTGGCACCGGCCGCGGCCACGGCGAGCCCGGCCGGCAGCCAGAACAGCCAGTGGTAGGAAAGCAGCTCGATTACCGGGCCGGCCAGCAGGGTCGCGGCCGCGCCGCCGACGCTGAGCACCGCCGAGATCGCCGCGATCGCCCGAGCCTGCAAGCCGGGCGTCACGTGGTCGCGGATGATCGCGAAGGCGAGCGGGAAGACCGCACCACCGGCGCCCTGGATCACCCGGCCGGCCAGCATCGTCGGAAGGTCCTGAGCGACCGCGGACAGGGCCGCACCGGCCGCGAGCGCGGCCAGGGACCCCACCAGGGCACGCCGCTTGCCGAACAGGTCGCCCAGCCGGCCGATCACCGGGGTGAGCACCGACGCGCTCAGCAGGTACGCGGTGAGCAGCCATGCGACGCCGCTCGCCGTGGTGTCCAGCTGCCGCTGGAACGTTCCGAGCGCCGGAACGACCAGCGACTGGAGCACGGAGTAGGAGGCGGCGGCGCCGCACAGCACGACGACCACCGCCGCGCCAGAGGTGCTACGAGGACGCGTACGGGTTGAAGGCATTGGTGTAGAAGTCGCCGGGCTTGACCTGACCCGCCGTCAGCTCGCCCTTGCGGGTCAGCTGATCGATGTAGAAGTTGATGTCCTCGTCCTTGATCAGCGCGTTGGGACGGCTGCCGAACGGGTAGACGTACTTGCTCAGTGACTCGTCGCCGTTGAAGTCCTTGATGATCGCGGCGGCCTTCTGCTGCAGCTCGGCCGGGTGTTCCCAGGCCCAGGTCCAGGCCTTCACATAGCCCGCGACGAACTGTTTGACCGCCTCCGGGTGCTTGTCGAGGAAGTCCTGTGAGAAGGCGAAGCCGCCGGTGACGAAGTCGCCGAGCATGTCCCCTTCGGTGGCGACCACCTTCACGTTCGGGTCCTCCTGCCCCTTGTTGTAGGCGGGCGTCCAGGAGTAGGCCGCGTCGACCTGGCCCTGCCGCAGCGCCTGGATCTCGTTGGGCGGGGCGACGACCACGTAGTCGATCTTGTCGGGGTCGGCGCCGCCGGCCTGCGCCCACTTGCGGATCGCGTATTCGGCCTGCGCCGAGCGGACGTTGACGCTGACCTTCTTGCCCTCGAGGTCCTTGGCGGTGGTGATGTTGCTGCTCTTCTTGGCGAGCAGCCCGCCGATGGAGATGGTTTTGCCGTTCAGGTCCTTGGTGAGGGTGGTGCCGGCCGCCACGATCGCCTTGATCTTCAGGCCGGAGACGTCGGCGTGGATGATCGGGGCGGTGTTGGTCCACGCGATGTCGTTGGAGCCGGCCGCGATGGCCTGGATGTCCTCGGGCCCCGACTTGGAGATGCCGACGCTCTTGATCTGCACGCTGGTGCCCTCGTAATAGCCCAGCTTGGTGGCCAGCTCGAACGGCGCGATCGAGCCGTACGAGGCGCCGCTCTGGTAGCGGAAGACCACCTTGGGGCCGCCGGCCGCGGCCGCCGCGCCGGACTCCGGTTTCACGTCGGCCTCGCCGGCCTTGCCCGCGCAGCCGCCGAGCAGCAGGGCGGTCGCCAGCAGAGCGATGGTACGTCTCATCGGGGTCACCTTTCTTTCCATCGGGTGGCTCGGCGTTCGAGGCGGACCAGCGCGATGTTGGTGGACAGGCCGAGAATCGCGAGGATCACGATCGCGGCGTACATCTTGGGGATGAGGAAGGCGTACTGGCTGTTGATGACCAGGGCGCCGATGCCGGCCTTGGCGCCGACGTACTCGGCGACGACCAGCATGAGGATCGAGAAGGTCGCGCCCAGCCGGATGCCCGTCATGATCGAGGGCACCGTGGCCGGCAGGATCACCCGGCGGAACAGGTCGAGACGGCGGGCGCCCATCGACCGGGCCGAGGTGACGACCACCGGGTCGACGTCCTTGACCCCGGCGATGGTGTTGAGCAGGATCGGCCACACCGTGCCCCAGAAGATCATGACGACCTTCGACGTCTCGCCGATGCCGAAGAACAGGATGAACACCGGGAACAGCGCCAGCACCGGGGTCTGCCGCAGGGTTTGGACCAGCGGGTCGACGTACTCCTCGACCTCGCGGAACCAGCCGATGAGCAGGCCTGCCGGCACCCCCACGGCCACCGCGAGGGCGAAGCCCTCGAAGCTGCGCGACAGGCTGATCGACAGGTGCTCCCAGATCTCCCCGGTCACGAACAACTGCACGGCGGCGCGCACCACCGTGGAGAACGGCGGCAGGTAGCCGGGTTCGACGAGCGTGCGCGGCAGGACCTCCCAGAGCGCCAGGAAGGCGGCCAGGACCACGCTGCGTTTGAGTCCGCGTCTCATCAGCCGACCGCCACGAGCGGCATCTCGGATTTCAGCAGTGTCCACAGGTCGTGGCGCACCTGGGTGAACTCGTAGCTGGTGCGGATGTCGTCCGCGCGGGAGGCGTCCAGCTCGACGTCGACGATCTGCTTGATCCGGCCGGGGCCGGCGGTCATCACGGCGACGCGTTGGCCGAGGTAGACCGCCTCCTCGATGCTGTGCGTGATGAACACGACGGTCTTGCGGGTCTGCTGCCAGATCCGCAGCAGCTGGCCCTGCAGGCTCTCCCGGGTCTGCGCGTCCAGCGCCGCGAACGGCTCGTCCATGAGCAGCACGTCCGGGTCGTAGGCCAGCGCCCGGGCGATGGCGACGCGCTGCTTCATGCCGCCCGACAGGGTGTGCGGGTAGTTGTCGGCGAATGCGGTCAGTCCGACCAGGGCGAGGTGGTCGGCGGCGATCCGGGCCCGTTCCCGGCGTCCGACTCCCTTGGACTGCAGGCCGAACTCGACGTTCTCGCGGGCCGTCCGCCAGGGGAAAAGGGCGTACTGCTGAAAGACGATCCCGCGGTCGAGGCCCGGGCCGACGATCGGTCGGCCGTCGAGCAGCAACTCCCCGTCCGTCGGCCGGTCCAGGCCGGCGATCAGGTTCAGCGCGGTGGACTTGCCGCATCCGCTGGGACCCACCACGACGAGGAACTCCCCGTCGCGGACGTCGAGGTCCAGGTCGCGCAGCGCCACGAAGCCGGGGCCTTCCCCGCCCGCCGGGGCGGGGAAGGCCTTGGTCACGCCGCGGGCGCTGACCTTGATACCGGCTTCAGACACCGGAGACCGCGGGTTCGCGCTGGGCCCGGAACTCGGTACCGGAGATCAGTTCCGAGACGAAGCCGTCCGGGCCGACCGGGCGGTCGCCGATCAGCGTGACCCGGTGCAGGGTGCGTTCGACGTCGAGATGCTCGAGGTCCTCGGGGGCGAGGTGGGCGGTGGCCGGGTTGTCCCAGAACGCGATGTCACCCGGACGCCAGCGGAACCGCACGGTGTAGGCGGGCCGGGCGATCTGGCTGAACAGCAGGTCGAGGATCTGCCGGCTCTCGGCCGCGGACAGCCCGAGAATCTTCTTGGTGAAGCCCGGGTTGACGAACAGCGCCCGCTCGCCGGTCTCCGGGTGGACCCGCACCACCGGGTGCACCGCGACGAGGAGGTTCTTGCTGATGCGCTCCTGATAGCGGCCGCTGTCGTCGGTCTCCGAGCCGGCCAGGAAGCGGTGCTCGGCACGCAGCCCGTCGGCGAGCCGGCGCAGCGGCTCGGACAGCCCCTCGTACGCGGCCACCAGGTTGCTCCACGCGGTGTCCCCGCCGAACGGCGGCACCGTCTCGGCACGCAGGATGGACGCGGCCGGCGGGTTCACCGCGGCGGTGACGTCGGTGTGCCAGCCGGAGTAGTAGCTGTACTGCCGGCGGGTCTGTTGCCGGCGGTCCAGCCCGTACAGCTGCTCGTAACGCCGCGGGTCGATGGTGAGGATCTCCGGGAAGTCCTCCGGCGGCGCGTCCTCGTGCGGGTGGGCGTGGGTGAGCTCGCCGAACTGGCGGGCGAAGGCGATCTGCCGGCCGTGGTCGAGGTGCTGACCGCGGAAGAAGATCACCTTGTGGGCGAGCAGCGCGGCGCGGATCGCCGCGACGGTGTCGGCGTCCAGCGGCGCGGACAGGTCGACTCCGGAGATCTCCGCTCCGATGTGGCCGGCGACGCGTTCGACGGTGATCGTGGACATGGTCCTACCTTCCGGGGGTGTAGTGGTCGGCGGCGTCGCCCTCGAGGATCTGGCTCGGCCGGCCGTCGATCCCGGCCGGCACGTCGCCGGCGACGGTGACGCGGAACAGCTTGCGGGGCTGGGTGCCGTAGTCGTCGGGGGCGTAGTGCTGGGTGATGCGGTTGTCGAAGACGACGACGTCGCCGACGTTCCACTGCACGCGCAGCACGTTCTCGGGGCGGGTGACGTACGCCTGCAGCAGGCGCAGGATGTCCCGTGACTCGGTGCCGGACAGCCCGACGATCCGCTGGGCGAACCCGCCGATGAACAGGCCGCGCTCGCCGCTCTCCGGGTGCACCCGGACCACCGGGTGGGCGGTCTGGTAGCGGCGGGACACGAACACCTTGTGGTATTCGGCCGCCTCCTCGGTGGCGAACTGGGGCTGCACGTAGTCGTAGTCGTTGGTGTGCACGGCCTGCAGCGAGTCGGCCAGCACGCGCAGCGGCTCGGGCAGGTCCTGGTAGGCGGCGGCGGTGTTGGCGATGAGCGTGTTGCCGCCGTACGGCGGGATGACGTCGGCGCGCAGCGTGGAGACACTGGGCGGGCTCTGCACGAAGGTGACGTCGGTGTGCCACTGGTTGGCGCGCACGCCCTCGTCGCCCTCGACCGGCAGGATGTTCGGCCGGCCCTCGACCGACGGGACGGTCGGGTGGGCGGTGGTGAGCGGGCCGAACCGGGCGGCGAACCGCAGCTGCTGTTCGTCGTCGAGGTGCTGGCCGCGGAAGACGAGCGCCTTGTGCGCCAGCAGGGCGGCCCGGATCTCGGCGAACACCGCGTCGTCGAGCTCGGAGCGCAGGTCGACGCCGCGGATCTCGGCGCCGATGCGGCCACCGATCCGCTGGAGATCGAGCGCGACGGTGGGGCGGGTGTCTACGGACATGGTTCCTCCCGGATAGGGGTGTTGCGGAGTGGACCGCGCGGCAGCCAGGCAGCGCGGTGCACGAGGGACTGCCGCGGCACCGGTGCGCACGGCTGGGCAGCGGGATGAGCTGCGCGAGAAAGCGGAGAACGCGGGTCAGCGCTCGAACGGCTGACAGACGGCGCTGGCCACCCGCCCCAGATCCAGGTAGATCCGGGCGATCGGGTGGAAGGCCACGCAGCCTCCGGCGTCACGCACCGCGTCGGCGGCGAGACGGGTGGAGGGGTGCGTGGTCATGTCCCACATCAAATATCCCGAACTCCTATATGTCAAGTATGGATTTGGAGGCCGCGTCGCCGTAGCGTGACTGAGATGAACGCCCCGCTGCCTGACCGCCGCGCCGACTGGTTCCCGCCCGAGCGGCCCTACGCGGCCACCGGCGCCGGCCGGCCGAAAGACCGGCCGAACATCGTTTTCGTCTTCGCCGACGACCTCGGCTGGGGCGACCTCGGCTGCTACGGCTCGCTGCACCACCACACGCCGGTGCTCGACCGGCTGGCCGCCGACGGGGTGCGGCTGCGCCACGGGTACGCGGCGTCGCCGACCTGCTCCCCCACCCGGATCGCGCTCTACACCGGACGATTCCCGGGCCGGCTGGCGGCCGGGCTGCAGGAGCCGTTGGTGCAGCGGGACGAGCACAGCGGCATCCCGCACGCGCATCCCACCCTGCCCTCGCTGCTCAAGGACGCCGGCTACGACACCGCCATGTTCGGCAAGTGGCATTGCGGCTGGCTGCCCTGGTTCAGCCCGGTCAAGGCCGGCTTCGACGTCTTCTTCGGCAACCTCGACGGCGCCCTCGACTACTTCAGCCACATCGACAGCAAGGGCCAACCCGACCTGTACGAGGGCGAGACGCCCGTCGAGCAGACCGGCTACTACACCGAGATCGTCAGCGCCCGCGCCGCCGAGTACATCCGCGCCCGCGACCCCGGAGAGCCGTTCTACCTCCAGGTCAACTACACCGCGCCGCACTGGCCGTGGGAGGGACCCGGGGACGAGGCGGTCAGCGCGAAGGTCACCGCCGCCACCCGGCGGACCCAGCTCACCGGCCTCTTCCACTTCGAGGGGGGTTCGCTCGACACCTACCGGCGGATGGTCGAGGCCCTCGACACCGGGATCGGCCAGGTCCTCGACGCCCTCGACGAGAAGGGCCTGCGCGACAACACCGTCGTCGTGTTCGCCTCCGACAACGGCGGCGAACGGTTCGCCTTCCTCTGGCCGTTCGTCGGCGAGAAGGGCGACCTCGAGGAGGGCGGCGTCCGCGTACCGTTTCTCGTTCGCTGGCCCGCCGCCATCGCCGGCGGGCAGGTCACCGACGTACCCACCATCACCATGGACTGGACCGCCACGCTGCTCGACGCGGCCGGCGCCCGGCCGCACCCGGACTACCCGCTCGACGGCGTCTCGCTGCTGCCCTGGCTGCTCGACGGCGACCCGCCACCGGAACGGGATCTGCTCTGGCGCACTCGCGGGCAGGGCGCCGTCCGTCGCGGCCGGTACAAGCTGCTCGTCGACCGGACCGCGCAGCCACTGCTGCGCTGGCTGCCCGCCGGGCCGGGCGAGAGGGTACGGCTGTTCGACGTCTCCTCCGACGGCCGGGAGAAGGCCGACCTCTCCGGCGAGGACCCGGCGCTGACCGCCGAGCTGCTCGACGCCTGGCGCACCTTCGACAAGGCGCTGCTCCCCTATCCACCGCCACGCCGGCGCGACGACCGGACGAACGGAGAGGCCGACTGATGTCCATCACCGCGCGATACGGCGACGACACCGCCACCCTCGACATCCTCAACGACGTCCTCGCCGTACAACTGGCTCACCGCTCCGTGCGCAGCTTCCTGCCCCGCGAGATCGGCGACGACGAGCTCACGGCGATCGTGGCCGCCGCCCAGTCCGCGCCGACGTCCTCCAACTTGCAGGTGTGGAGCGTGGTCGCCGTTCGCGATCCGGCTCGCAAGGCGCGACTGGCCGCGCTCGCCGGTGGCCAGGCCTTCATCGCCCAGGCGCCGCTGTTCCTCGTCTGGGTCGCCGACCTTGGCCGGGCCCGCCGGCTCGCCGACCGTGCCGGGACGCCGCTGGACGCCGCCGACTACCTGGAAACCACCATCACCGGCTTCATCGACACCGCCCTGGCCGCCCAGAACGCGGTGGTCGCCGCCGCGTCGCTCGGCCTGGGCACGGTCTTCGTCGGCGCCGTGCGCAACCACCCCGAACAGATCGCCGCCGAGCTGGCCCTGCCGCCGCACACCGTCGCCGCCTTCGGGCTGGCCGTCGGCGAGCCCGACCCGACCGAGAACGCCGGCATCAAGCCCCGCCTGCCGCAGGACGCCGTCCTGCACCGCGAGCAGTACGACACCGCCGCCGACGCACACATCGACCCGTACGACCAGACCCTGAAGACCTACAACACCCGTTTCGGGCTGTCCGGCGCCTGGAGCGACCGGGTCCTCGCCCGGCTCGCCGGCCCGGCGTCGATGGCCGGCCGTCACGAGCTGCGCTCGACACTCGAGCGACTCGGCCTGCCCTCGCAGTGACCAGCGCCGCCAAAACCGCACGGTGACCCGTGCTGCCGAAACCGCACGGTGACCCCGGTCGCCGAAACCCAGGAGGAACCGTGATCGACATCTTGGACCTCACCGCCGACGTCCTGGTCGCCGGCGGCGGCCCGGCCGGCGCGTGGGCCGCGCTCAAGGCCGCGCAGGCCGGCGCCGACGTCGTCCTCGTCGACAAGGGATACACCGGCACGAGCGGCGCCACCGCCTCCGCCGGCACCGGCGTCTGGTATGTCGAGCCCGAGGCCGGGGCCCGCGAGGCGGCCATGGCCAGCCGGGAGAGCCTCAACGGCCACCTGTCCGACCGGCGCTGGATGGCCCGGGTCCTCGACCAGACGTACGCGAACATCAATGAGCTGGCCACCGCCGGCCGTTACCCGTTCCCGGTTCTGGACGACGGCTCCGAACTGCGCCGCGGCGTGCAGGGTCCGGAGTACATGCGCCGGATGCGCGCCTGGCTCAAGCGCAGCGGGGTCCGCATCCTCGACCACAGCCCCGTCCTCGAACTGCTCACCGACCCGATCGGCGCGGTCGCCGGAGCCGCCGGCCATCGGCGGCAGCTCGGCCGGCCCTACCGGGTGCGGGCCGGCGCCGTGGTCCTTGCCACCGGCGGCTGCGCGTTCCTCTCCCGGGCGCTGGGCTGCGACGTCAACACCGGCGACGGCGCCCTGTTCGCCGCCGAGGTGGGCGCGACCTTCTCCGGCATGGAGTTCTCCAACGCGTACGCCATCGCCCCGGAATTCTCCACCGTGACCAAGACGGCCTATTACAACTACGCCACCTTCTACCGCGAGGACGGCAGTGTGCTGGCGGGGGCCGGCAGCCAGGGCGGCCGGTCGGTCATCGCCCGCGAGCTGCTGACCGGGCGGGTCTTCGCCCGCCTCGACCGTGCCGACCAGGCCGTGCAGGCGGCCATGCGGCGCGGCCAGCCCAACTTCTTCCTCCCCTTCGACCGGATGCGCATCGACCCGTTCACCGATCGGTTCCCGATCACCCTGCTGCTGGAGGGCACCGTCCGCGGCACCGGCGGCATCCGGGTGGTGGACGACGACTGCTCGACCGGCGTGCCGGGCCTCTACGTGGCCGGCGACGCCGCCACCCGGGAGCTGATCTGCGGCGGCTTCACCGGCGGCGGCTCGCACAACTCCGCCTGGGCCATGTCCTCCGGGACCTGGGCGGGCACGGCGGCGGCCCGGCACGCGACGGCGCTCGGGCCGGCCGCGAGGCGGCGCAGGCTGGTCGCCGCGGGCCGGGCGGGACTGCGCCCGACCGGCGCGGAACTGGGGACGCACGACGACATCGTGCGAGCGGTGCAGGCCGAGACACATCCGTACGAGAAGAACTACCTGCGCCGCGGTGACGTGCTCGCCGGCGCGCTCGCCAACCTGGACGAGCTCTGGACCTACACCGGCGCGCACACCCGCGGCCCGGACCCGGTCGGCGCGCGGCAGGCGGCCGCCATGGTCGCGCACGCCCGCTGGATGTACACGGCGGCCCTGGCTCGCACCGAGTCCCGCGGCATGCACAAGCGCCTGGACCACCCCTCGGCCGACCCGGCCTCGCGGCACCGGCTCATGGTCGGTGGGCTCGACGAGCTGTGGACCGCGGCCGACCCGGTGCGCCCGCACACCCCGCTCGACCTGGCGGTGGCCTCGTGATCGAACTGGTCAGCCCCGGCCGGTGCATCACCTGTGACCGGTGCATCGAGGCCTGTCCCACCAACGTCTTCGACCGCGGCGCCGACGGCATCCCGGTGATCGCCCGGCAGTCCGACTGTCAGACCTGCTTCATGTGCGAGGCCTACTGCCCCACCGACGCCCTGTTCGTGGCGCCCACGGCCGCCCCGCTGCCGGCCGGCGACCCGCTGCGCGACGAGGACCATCTCGTCGCCACCGGACTGCTCGGCAGCTACCGCGCCGGCATCGGCTGGGGCCACGGCCGCACCCCCGGATCCCGCCTCGCCGTGGGCCCTGACATCACACCCCCGTGATACAGCAGGTGGTGTGCCCACATCGGGCACACCACCAGTCCGAACCGAGGCGTTACGAGAGAACCCCCGCTCGCCGGCCGGCCGTGTTCCGGTTCTCCGGCCGGGGCAGTCCTAGGTGCTCCCGCAGCGTGTGACCCGAGTACTCGGTACGGAACAACCCACGTTCCTGCAGGATCGGCACGACCTGGTCGACGAAGGCGTCCAGCCCGGCGGGCAGCACCGGGGGCATGACGTTGAACCCGTCCGCGGCACCCTCGTCGTACCACCGCTGGATGGCGTCGGCGACCTGGACCGGTGTGCCGGCGAAGGTCAGGTGGCCGCGGCCGCCGCCGAGGCGGGCGATCACCTCGCGCACGGTGAGCCGTTCCCGGCGGGCCAGGTTGACCACGAGCGTGCGGCGGCTCTTGGCGCCCTCGATCTGCTCCTCCTCGGGCAGCCCGGCCGGCAGTTCGTCGTCGAGCCGCAGGTCGGCCGGGTCGACGCCGAGGAGCTCGGCGAGCTGCGGCAGCGCGTACTCGGGGCGGATCAGGCGGTTGAGCTCGGCCTCCCGTTCGCGTGCCTCGGTCTCGGTGGACCCGATGACCGGCACGATGCCCGGGAGGATCTTGACGTGGCCGGGGTCGCGGCCGAACTCCAGGGCCCGCCGTTTCAGGTCGTCGTAGAACGCCTGCGCGTCGCCCAGTGTCTGATGTGCGGTGAACACCGCCTCGGCGTACTTCGCCGCGAAGGTGCGGCCGTTCTCCGAGGATCCGGCCTGGACCAGCACCGGATGGCCCTGCGGCGAGCGCGGGACGTTGAGCGCCCCGGCCACGCGGTAGAACCGGCCGGCGTGGGCCGGCGGGTAGATCTTGGCGTTGTCGCCCCAGACGCCGGACTCCTTGTCGGCGAGGATCGTGTCGTCGTCCCACGAGTCCCAGAGCTTCAGCGACACGTCGACGAACTCGGCGGCCCGCTCGTAGCGTTCCTTGTGCGCGGGCAGGTGGTCGAGGTTGAAGTTGCGGGCCGCGTCGAGCCCGGCGGTGGTGACGATGTTCCAGCCGGCCCGGCCGCCGCTGACCTGGTCGAGGGAGGCGAAGCGGCGGGCCAGGTTGTACGGCTCGTTGTAGGTGGTGGACGCCGTGGCGATCAGGCCGATGTGGGTGGTGGCCACGGCCAGCGCGGTGAGCAGCACGGTCGGTTCGAGCGCGCCGGCGGGACGGCGGGCCACGTCGCTCCAGAGAACGGGGCCGTCGGCGAGGAAGAGCGAGTCGAGCTTGCCGCGCTCGGCCGTCCGCGCGAGGTTCGTGTAGTGGGCGACGTCCACGTGGGCGTACGGGTTGCTCTCCGGCAGCCGCCAGGAGGCCTCGTGGTGCCCGACGTCCATCAGAAAGGCGTTCAGGTGCAGGTGTCCGGGGCGGCGGGTCATGAGGTGGTCCTCCAGGTGGAGAAGCGGCGTTCGAGCGCGATGAGTAGCTGGTTCACGAGGAGGCCGATGGCCGAGATGGTGATGATCCCGGCGTACATGTCGGGCACCGCGAAGTTGTACTGGGCGTAGTTGATGAGGTAGCCGAGACCGGACTTCGCGCCCACCATCTCCGCGGCGATCAAAATCAGGATTGAGTACGCCCCGGCCAGCCGGATGCCCGTGAAGATCGTCGGTACGGCGGCGGGCAGCACGACCTTCTGGAACAGCCGCAGCGGACCGAGTCCGAGCGAGCGCGCCGACTTGATCAGCAGTGGATCGACGGTACGGACGCCGCTGATGGTGTTGAGCAGGATGGGCCAGGCACACGCGTACGTGATGATGGCGATCTTGGAGGTTTCGCCGAGCCCGAGGATCAGCACGAAGACCGGCAGCAGCGCCAGCGCGGCGGTGTTGCGGAAGATCTCGAGCAGCGGGTTGAGCAGGTTCGCGACCGGCTTGTACCAGCCGATCACCAGGCCGAGCGGGATGGTGATGGCGATCGCGAGGGCGAAACCGGACAGCGACCGGATCAGGCTGGCCTCGGTGTGCTCCCACAGCTGGCCCGATCGCAGCAGCTCCCACCAGTCGGCCAGCACCTCGGACAGCGGTGGCAGGAAGATCGAGTTGACCAGGCCGACGCGGGGGAAGACCTCCCAGATGACGGCCAGGGCGACCACGGCCGCCGACCGGGTGGTGACGGTGCCGGCTCCGCGCAGGACGCGCCTGCGCCAGCCGTACGACGTGGGTGGGGTGACGGCCTCGGAACCGGGCCGCGGCACGCCGGCCTGGGACGGCCGGATCGTGACCCGAGTTTCGGTGACGCTAGACACCGGCGGTCTCCTTCCGTGTCCGGCCCAGCTCCGCGCTGCGGGCCTTGTCGACCTCGTCGCGCAGCAGGCTCCAGATCTCGTGCCGGTAGCGGGCGAACTCCGGGTCGCTGCGCAGGTCCGCGGTGGCCGACCGGGAGGTGATCGGGATGTCCACGACCTGTTTGATCCGGCCCGGCCGGGAGGTCATGACGGCGACCCGCTGGCCGAGGTAGACGGCCTCCTCGATGCCATGGGTGATGAAGACGACGGTCTTTCCGGTCTGCTCCCAGATGCGCAGCAGCTCGTCCTGCAGGCCGTCGCGGGTCTGCGCGTCGAGCGCCGCGAACGGCTCGTCCATCAGCAGCACCTGCGGGTCGAAGGCGAGGCTGCGGGCGATCGCCACCCGCTGCTTCATGCCGCCGGACAGCTCGTGCGGGTACCGGTCGTGGAAGCCGGACAGGCCCACCAGGTCGAGGTACTCGCGGGCGCGGGCTGGCCGCTCGCGGCGGGGCACATGCTTGGCCTCGAGTCCGAACTCGACGTTGCCCTGGGCGGTGCGCCAGGGCAGCAGCGCGTACTGCTGGAAGACCACGCCACGGTCCAGACCAGGTCCGGTGACCTCCCGGTCGTCGATGGTGATCCGCCCGCTGGTCGGCGTGGCCAGGCCGCCGAGCAGATCGAGCAGGGTGGACTTGCCGCAGCCGCTCGGGCCGACGATGACCAGGAACTCGCCGTCGCGTACGTCGAGGTCGATGCCGTCGAGGGCGGTCACGCTGGTGCCGCGGGCGTGGAAGACCTTGCCGACGTTCTCGAAGCGGATCATGCGGCGCCACCGCCGGTCGCGTACGGGTTGAACTCGTTGGTGTAGATGTCGGTGGCCTTGACGTCCTTGCCGTTAAGCTCGCCGGCGCCCTTCAGCCAGTCGATCCAGGTGCTGAACTCCTTCTCCTCGATGACGCCGCCCTTGCCGTTGACGCCGTAGCTCTTCCAGAACTGCAGCTGGGTGTTGTCCTCGTTGCGGGCCCGCTTGGTGAGGATCTGCTGGAACCGGGCGATGACCTGGTCGCGCGGGGTGGTGCGGGCCCACTCGACGGCCTTCGCGACGCCGGCCACGAAGGTCTTCACCGTGTCCGGGTTCTTCTTGATGAAGTCGTTGCGGAAGACGTAACTGCCCGCGGTGAAGTTGCCCAGAAGCTGGTAGTCGGTGAAGAGCGGCCGGATGCCGCCGTGGGCGAGCGCCTTGTCGCGCAGCGTGCCGCCGAGCGCGCCGGCGTCGATCTGCTTCTGCCGCACCGACTGCTCGGTGTTGACCGGCGGCACCACGACCAGCTCGACCTGCTTGATCTCGTCCGGGGTGAGGCCGGCCCGGGTCAGATAGGTCTTGATGACCGCCTCGTGGTGCGCGCCCAGCGTGTTGACGCCGACCTTCTTGCCGATCAGGTCACGGGCCGTCTTGATCGGACTGTCGCCGAGCACGTAGTAGCCGGTGTACGAGTCCTTGTCCACGCCGTAGTAGCCGATCACCGCCTTGATCGGCGCTTTGGCGGCGGCGAGCTTGACGATCGCGCCGTTGAACGCGCCGCCGAAGTCGGTGTCGCCGGTGGTGGCCGCCTGGATGTCCTGCGGGCCACTGATCGTGTTGCCGATCCACTTGAGCTTGACGTTGCCCAGGTAGCCGAGGTCCGCGGCGAGCTCGGGCAGCGTCACGGCGCCCACCGAGCCCTGGTATCGCAGCTCGGTGACCTCCTTGCCGCCGGCCGAGCCGCTGGAGGACCCGCAGCCGGTGAGGGCGGTCGTCGCGAGGACGGCGCCGGCCAGCGCGGTGGCCAGGACGGTTCTGCGTTTCATGGAGATCTCCTGCGTCTTTACGTCGAAATTTCGGGTATGCGGCGATGCCCGTTCCGTGCGGCGTGGCGCACGGAAGGCGGCGAAAGTGGTGCACGGAAGGTGGCGGAGACGGGGCCGGTCCGCCGGCGTCGTCGCTCGGTTCGGGTCGGCTCAGGGGAGATGGCGGGGCGCGCGCGCTTCGCCGTCGAACCTCAACAGGTGCTGCTGGACACCCGGAGGAAGTCGACGAAGCGACGCTTGGTGAGAGGCGTGCTCCGGTTCATGAGAGCAACGTAGACGCCGCCATCCGGGCGCGTCAGCTACTTTGTGACCGGAGTCACATATTATTCCTATGGGCGAACTAGGTATTTGACAAATCCTACTTTTCGAGTAGGTATTATGACCTCCCCCGCACACCCCAGCGATAGGGAGAGCTCGATGAGAACGTCGGTGCGCAGCCCGGGACACCCGATCCGGCACGGAGTCGACGACCAGGCATTCCGGCTGCAGTTCGACGGCGGCGCGATCTGGAACCGGATGGTCGCCGCCGGTCACCGCCTGCCCGACATGCCGCTGGTCGAGGTGGATCTGGGACCGATTCACCTGAACCGGCTACGCGACACCGGCCCCGTCGTCCTCGTCTTCTTCCGGCACGCGGCGTCGCCGGAGTGCGAGGCGGCCCTGCGGAGATACCGCGACGCCCTCGAGCCCACGCTGACCGCGCTGGACACCCACCTGGTGGCCGTGAGCCCCCAGGCACCGGACCGCCTGCAAGCCGTCAAACGGCGAAACGATCTCGGCTTCTTCGTCGCGTCCGACGGCCGGCACGCGCTGATCGATGCCTTCAACATCGGCTTCACCAGCACCGGCGCCGACGTCATCCTCGGCACCGGACGCTCCGTGCTCCCGTTCGCCACGGTGGTCGCCGCCGACCGCGCCGGCGTCATCCGCTTCGCCGACATCCATGCCGACTGGTCCACGACCACCGACCCGGAACGAGTCCTCGCTGCCGTACGCACCATGAGCCGATCCGCCGGCTGACGGTTGCATCCCGTGAACCGGGGTACGCAATCGATAACCAGAACCGGACGGAGGCCCAGCATGAGCACCGCACGAGAGATCATGACTTCCGACGTCACCTGTGTCGGCGAGAACGAGACCGTGGCCGTGGCCGCGCAGAAGATGGCGGACCTGGGCGTCGGGTCCTTGCCGATCTGCGGCGACGACGACCGGCTCAAGGGCATGGTCACCGACCGCGACATCGTGATCCGGGTGATCGCGAAGGGCCGCGACCCCAAGAACGTCAAGGCCGGCGAGCTGGCCCAGGGCAAACCGGTCACCATCGGCGCCGACGACGACACCACCGAGGTGCTGCGCACCATGGCCGGGCACAAGGTGCGCCGGCTGCCGGTCATCGACGGGCATCAGCTCATCGGGATCGTCGCGGTCGCCGACGTCGCGCGGGCGCTGCCCGACCGGCCGGTGGGCGACCTGATCGACGCGATCAGCTCCTGAGGTGGGGGGAAACATGGCCGAGAACGCCAACACCCCCGACGTGGTCGACGTGCTGACCGCCGACCACCGTGACGTCACCGCGCTGATCGGCGAGATCTGGACCATCCGCGACCCGATGATGCGCCGCGACCTGGCCGACACCGCGATCAGCGAGCTCGTCCGGCACGCCGTCGCCGAGGAGATGTACGTCTACCCCGCGATGCGCGAGCACCTGCCGGACGGCGACAAGGCCGTCGCGCACGACACCGAGGAGCACCAGGAGCTCGAGGAGGCCATGAAGGACCTCGAAGGGCTCGAGGTGAACGACCCGCGGTTCGACCAGACGCTGCGCCGGCTGGAGACCATGCTCGCCGACCACATCCAGGACGAGGAGTCCGAGCAGTTCCCCGAGCTGCGTCAGCGCATTCCGCGCGACGAGCTGGTGACGATGGCGGCCAAGGTCGAGCGGGCCAAGAAGCTGGCTCCGACCCGGCCGCACCCGAGCGCGCCGCACAGCGAGCTGTTCCACAAGATCGCCGGCCCCGGTGTCGGCCTGGTGGACCGACTCCGGGATCTGATCACCCAGCGCGCGACCCGCTGAGCGTGCCGAGGACGTCCGTCACGGCGTCGAGCACCTCGCGCTCGCCGACGGCGAGCAGAGCGGGATGCACGCCGGGGCCGCTCTGATCGCCCGGCTCGCTCCGGGTGCCGTGCCAAATCGCGCGGTGGTACGAGCCGGGCGGCGGCCCCCAGCGCCGCGGCGACATCGGGCCGAACAGCGTGACCGACGGCGTGCCGTAGGCGGTGGCCAGGTGCGAGATCCCGGTGTCGCCGCTGAGCACGAGACGAGCGTGTGCGACCAGCGCGGCGAGCTCGGCCAGGCCGGTCACCGGCAGCTGGGCGGTGGGCAGCCCGGCGCGCTCGGCCACCCGTACCCGCAGATCCTGCTCGCCGGCGGAACCGGTGATCACGACCCGGTGTCCCGCCCGGGTGAGATGCCGGGCGACGGCCGCGAAGCGGTCGGGCGGCCAGCGGCGCGCCGGTGACTTCGCGCCCGGATGGATGACCGTCACGCCGCGCGGCACCGGCAGCCGCGGCACCGCGAGGGCCAGATCGGTCTCGTCGGTCGCGACGCCGTAGTGCCGCAGCAGCCGGCACCAGCGGTGCACCTCGTGCTCCTCGTCGATCCAGCCGGGACCGTCGAGGTGGTCGCCGTCCGGGTTGGCGAACGCCCACAGCCTGTCCGGGGCGGCGGCGTGCAGCAGGCGATGCGACTCGGGGCCACGGCCGTGCAGGTTGACCGCGAGCCGGGGCGGCGCGACGTCCCAGCGGTGCAGAGTGAGCCCGTCGGTGGGCAGCACCTGGCTGACCCCGCCGATCAGGTCGACCAGTGGGGTGAGCCACCGCGGCGCCGCGAGAGCCAGCGGCTCGCGATAGTAGGCGGCGGACAGGCCGCGCAGCGCGGGCACGGCGGTGACCAGGTCGCCGACGCCGAGCGCGCGGAGCACCAGGATCACGGGTACGAGGCCTCCTTCTCGGCGGCGACGACCAGTTCACGCACCGAGCAGCCGGGCGGCCGGGTGAGCGCGAAGACGACCGCGGCGGCGGTGTGCGCGGGGTCGTTGAGCGAGGCGTCCGGGCCGGGCTTGTACCGCTCCTCGCGGTCGTCGAAGAACCGGGTCCACATCCCGCCCGGGATCAGCAGCGTGACGTTGACCTGGCCGGCCAGTTCGGCGGCGAGCGACCGGGTGAAGCCGACCACGCCGAACTTGGCGGCGCAGTACGCGGTGGCGTCGCCGACCGCCTTGACGCCCAGCGTGGAGGCGACCGTGACGATGCCGCCGTGCGACCGTTTCAGCGCCGGCAGCGCGGCCCGGATCACCGCCGCGGTGGCCAGCAGGTCGACGGTGACGATCCGCTCCCACACCTGCGCGGGGACGTCGGCCAGCGCGCCCGGCACGTCGAAGCCGGCCGCGGTGACCACGCCGTCGATCGACCCGCCGGCCAGCTCGATCGCCCGGCGGGTCGCCTCCTCGGCGGCGCGGGTGTCGGCCAGGTCGCACTCGACCCATTCGAGGCCGTCGGCGGGCCGCTGCCGGTCGATGACCAGCGGCCGGCCGCCGTCCTTGGCGACCGCATCGGCCACCGCGGCGCCCAGGCCGCTCGCGCCGCCGGTGATCAGTACTGCGTCCATCGGGGTTACCTCCTGCCGCCGCGGGCCGCGGCGATGGTTCGGGTGGTGGATCGTCCGTCCAGGTACGGCACGATGACCGTCTGCCCGCCCCAGCGCTCGACCAGCGCCGACTCGGGCAGCTCCGGGCCGCCGTCGGCGTAGTCGCCGCCCTTGACCCAGATGTCCGGGCGCAGCCAGGACAGCACCGCCTCGGGGGTCGGCTCGTCGAAGACCACCACCGCGTCCACGCAGTCCAGCGCGGACAGCAGCCGGGCCCGGTCGTGCTGGTTGTTCAGCGGGCGGTCCGGGCCCTTGAGGTCGCGGACCGAGGTGTCGCTGTTGAGGCAGACGACCAGGCAGTCGCCGAGCTGCCGGGCGGCGCGCAGGGTGGCCAGGTGGCCGGTGTGCAGCAGATCGAAGCAGCCGCCGGTGGCCACCACGACGCCGTTGCGCGCCCGCACCTCGTCGATGGTCGCCCGGTGGTCGTTCTTGTCCTTGCTGTCGTGGCCGATATGGGCGGTGGCCGCCGAGACCGCCCGCTGCACGGCCTCGGACAGCAGCGCCCCCTCGGCCAGCGCCAGTGCCGCGGTGACCGCGAACCGGTCGCCCGCGCCGCACGTGTCCCCCTCGGCCACGTACGGCGCGGGCACCACCAGTGGAGTAGGTCCGGAGTGGCACAGCACCGCACCGCCCGGGCCGCAGGTCACCGCGACCGCGGCGGTCCGCCAGCGCTGCCGCAGCACGTGCCCGGCGCGCTGCGCCGTGGTCAGGGTGGAGCCGTCCCCCGCGTCGCCGGCGAAGGCGCACACCTCGGCGAGGTTCGGCGTGACCAGGCGGCAGTCGGCGACCGGGGCCGGGCCCCTCGGGTGCGGGTCCCAGACCACCGGCGCGGTGGCCCGCTCGAGCGCTGCGCGCAGCGCCGGGTGCCGAGCGACGCCCCGGCCGTAGTCGCTGACCAGGATCGCGTCGACGTCGCGCAGCACGTCCAGGGCGGCCGGCGGCGCCTCGCCCGGCGGCTCGGGGTCGCCGCCGCGGTCGAGGCGCAGCAGCACCTGACCGTTCGCGCGCAGCCGTACCTTCTCCGGGGTCGCGCCGGGCAGCGGCAGCGGGTACAGCTCCACGCCGGCCGCGGTGAGTAGCTCACTCAGCCGGGCCCCGGCGGCGTCCGAGGACAGCGCGGTGATCAGCGCGACCCGGTGCCCGTCGCCGGCGGCCAGCAGCGCCGCCAACCCCGCGCCGCCCGGTCTCTCGTGGACGGTCCGCTCGTCGAGCACCGGCGCCGGCGCGTCCGGCGCGATCCGGCTCACGTCGCCGTCGACGTCCCGGTCGAGCAGCGTGTCACCGACAATGACCAGCCTTCTCATCGTCATCCTCCGCAGCGTGAGATCGACGTGTTCGCACATCACGTGCACCGCGAGCAGGTGCAGTTCCTGCACCACCTGGCTGTTCGGCGAGGGGCAGCGCAGGACCTCGTCGCACGCGTCGCCGACCGGGCTCGGGCCCGCGCCGGTCATCGCCCAGGTGCGCAGGCCGCCGTCGCGGGCGGCGCGCACGGCGGCGAGCAGGTTGGGGCTGCGCCCGCTGGTGGACAGCACCAGCAGCACGTCGCCGGGGCGGCCGTGCGCGCTCACCTGCCGGGCGAAGACCTGCTCGTAGCCATAGTCGTTGCTGATCGCGGTCACCGCCGAGGAGTCCGGGGTGAGCGCGATCGCGGACAGCGGCCGGCGGTCCTCGCGCAGCTTGCCGACCAGCTCGGCGGCCAGGTGCTGGGCCTCGGCGGCGCTGCCCCCGTTACCGGCGATCAGCAGGCGGCCACCGCCGCCGAGGTGTCTCGCGAGCTCGGCACCCCAGTCGGCGAGCCGGGCGCCGACGGTGCGGAACGGGTCGGCGGCCGCGGCGAGCGCGGTCAGGTGCTCCTCGAGCGGGTCCATCAGGCGGCCGCCTCCGCCGGGGTGCCGGCGACCGTCTCGTACACGGCGGTCAGCCGGCGGGCGATCCGCGGCCAGGAGTAGGCCTCGGCGGCCCGGTCCTGCGCCGCGGCGCCGTACGACAGGCGCCGGGTCTCGTCATGCAGCAGCCGGTGCAGCGTGCGGGCCAGCCCAGCCGGGTCCCGGGCCGCGACCAGCTCACCGGTCACCCCGTCGACCACGGTGTCGACCAGACCGCCGACCGCCGAGGCGACCACCGGCACACCGCAGGCCATCGCCTCCAGCACAGTCAGCCCGAACGGCTCGTACCACGGGGTCGCGGCCAGCAGGTCGGCCGAGCGGTACCAGGCCGGCATCTCGTGCGCGGGCACGGCGCCGACCAGCCGGACCCGATCCCCGACGGCGCAGTCGCTCGCGAGGGCGCTCAGCCGGCGCGCGTACGGGTCGGCGGCGAGCTCGCCGCCCGGCGGGCCGCCCACGACGACCAGCTCGGCCGCCGGCACCCTCGGCAGCGCCCGGATCAGGTCCTCGACGCCCTTGCGCTCGACCAGCCGGGCCACCGTCAAGATCCGGTGATAGCCGGCCCGGCGCGGCACGGCCGGCCCGTCCGGGCGGAAGGCGGCGGTGTTGACCCCGGACGGGACCAGCGCCATCCGGGATCGCGGCACCCCCATCCGGAGCAGCTCGCCGATCTCGTCGTGGCACTGCACCACGACCCGGTCGACGGCCCGGCCGAGCGCCCGTTCGTACGCGATCCGCTGTGGCGGGCTGGTGTCCGCGGCACCCTGGTGGCGGCGCTTCACCGAACCGAGCGCATGGAAGGTCTGCAGCACCGGCACGCCGAGCTCGCCGGAGGCGGTGACCGTGGCCAGCCCGCTCATCCAGAAGTGCGCGTGCGCGACGTCCGGCTTCCAGGTCCGCCGCCAGTCCGCCGCCAGCCGGCGGCCGAACGCGCCCATGTGCGGCAGCAGCTCGTCCTTCGGCAGCGCCGCAGGCGGCCCGGCCGGCACGTGCACGACCTCGACGCCGTCCCCCAGCGGCACCACCTCCGGCAGGTCGGTGCTATCTCGGCGGGTGTAGACGCGCACGTCGTGCCCGTCCGCGGCGAGCGCGGCCGACAACTGCGCCACGTGGATGTTCTGACCGCCCGCGTCGACGCCCCCGAGGGTGGCGAGCGGGCTGGCGTGCTCCGAGATCATCGCGATCCGCATGTCTCCTCCTCCAGCAGCCGGTCCCAGTCCGCGAGGAACCGGTCCAGGCCATATCGGGTCAGGGCCACCTGCCGCCCCCGGTCGCCGAGGCGCCGCGCCGCGTCCGGCTCGTCGAGCAGCCAGCGCGTGGCCTCGGCGAGCAGGCTCACGTCGGTGGAGAGCAGGCCGGCATCCAGCGGGACCGCCTCGACCGCCTCGGTGGTGGCCAGGCCGATCACCGGCATGCCCATCTGCATCGCCTCGATCAGGCTCAGCCCGAGCGAGGTCCAGCGGGTCAGGTGCAGGTACGCGCCGCGCCGCGCCACCTCGGCGTGCATCGCCCGCTGCGGCGGGTCCTCGAAGGTGGCGATCCGGTCGCCGGCCAGCCCGGCCACGCCCATGCCGAACACGTCGAGCGGCGCCACCGGGGTGAACCGCTCGTACAGGTCGGTGCCGGTGACCCGGCCGCGCCGGACCGGCTCGTTGGTGACCACGGCGAGCCGCCGCAGCTCGCCGGTCCAGCGGGCCTTCGGCTCGACGATGCCGTGCTCGACGACCGTGGTCCGGGTGTCCCCGCAGTCCCAGAACAGCTGGTTGAAGTGGGTCACGTGGACGATCAGCACGTCGTCCCGGTCGGCCAGCGGGTGCCGGGTGCATGGCACGTCACCGCGCGGGGTGTTGTGCTCCACGTAGATGATCGGGATACCCGGCGGCACCAGCGCGAGCTCCTCCACCCGCTGCACGATCGCCACGTCGGCGTCCCGGATCGCGGCGGGCGGCAGCTCCTCCACTGTGGGCGGCCAGTCATAGGTGCGTGC
The DNA here is from genome assembly GCF_025630775.1 of Actinoplanes sp. KI2. Taxonomy (GTDB): domain Bacteria; phylum Actinomycetota; class Actinomycetes; order Mycobacteriales; family Micromonosporaceae; genus Actinoplanes. The sequence goes on along the minus strand of NZ_JAOSZE010000027.1, from coordinate 119,007 downwards.
CCGGCCGCGGCCCCACTCGTCGCGGGCCGCGTTGACCGGGATCAGGTAGCGGTGCTTGCCCTGGACGAACGCGGTCGTCCAGGAGCCGTGCACATGCCAGAGCAGGACATTCATGCGGCAACCTCACGCTGGGCGTTCGGCCGGGCTCCCAGCACGCGTACGGCGTGCAGCACCTCGGCCGGGTCGATGCCGGACAGACAGGGATGGCCCGGGACCGGGCACTCGGTGGCCCTGGTGTCCCGGCAGGCGGCGTCGGGCACGCCCAGCCGCACGGCCGGTACCCGATAGGGGCCCCAGCGTCCGAACGGGACGGTCGGCGCGTAGAGGCTGACTACCGGGGTTCCTACCGCGGCGGCCAGGTGCGCCGGGCCGGTGTTGCCGGCGATCAGGCAGGAGGCACCGGCCAGCAGCCCGGCCAGGTCACGCAGCGAACCGGGCGCCGTCCAGCTCGCCGCGTGTCCGGCCACCTGCGCGGCCGGCATTTCCTCGCCGGGGCCCGCGGTCACCAGGACGTCGTGGCCGGCCTGGGCGAGCGCGCCGACGATGCGCCGCAGGGTCTCGGGTGGGCAGGCGCGGGCGGGGGCGGCGGTGCCGGGATGGACGACCACGTAGCCGCCGGGCCGCTCGCGCCCGACGGCGACCCGCAGGCGGCCGTCGTCCGCCGCCGGCAGGCCGAACCCCGCGGCCGCGGCCACGCTGCGGGCCCGTTCCGGTTCCGGCACGTCGTCCGGTACGCGATGACGGACGTCCAGCAGCGAGCCGGGGTAGTCCTCGCTGATCGCCGTGATCCGGGTGAATCCGGCCAGCCGCAGCAGCAGGGCGAGCGGCAGCGCCGACTGGTGGAACGACGTGAAGACGACCGCCTCCCGGGCGCCGGTGGCCCGCAGCCGGGCGGCGAGTCCCGCGGTGTCCGCCGGGTCGATCGGGCCGGGATCGGGGTCGATCCACGGCAGCCGCCACTCGATGATCTCGTCGACGCCCGGCAGCAGCTCGGCCGCCGCCCGGCCGCGTGGGCCGCACAGCAGGACCACCCGGTCGGCCCCGGCCGCGACCGCCCGGATCGCCGGCCCGGTCACCAGCACGTCGCCGGCCGAGTCGGAGCGCACCACCAGCACGGTCCCGGCCCGTCCGGCCCGGGTCGCCGGTGTGACGTGCTCCTCCCTCCGCAGGATGGTGTCGGCCGCGGCGGCGATGCCGTCGGCGACCGCCGGCGCGGCGGCCACCTCCACCGCCCGGGTCACCGGCGTCGGGACGAGAATGCCGGCCGCGCCCGCCGCCGCCGCGGCCGTCATGTCCCGGCCGATGTCGCCGACCACCACGCAGCGTCCCGGGGTCGTGCCCAGGGCCGCGGCGGCCGCCGCGATCAGGCCGGGCGCGGGTTTGCGGCATGCGCAGGCGGCGCTGTCGTCGTGCGGGCAGACCTGCCAGGTGTCGAACGGGCCGAGCAGCTCGGTCACCCGGCGGTTGACCGCGCCGAGCTGCTCCCGGGTGAAGTGGCCGCGAGCCAGTCCGGACTGGTTGGTGACGACGCCGAGGCGCAGGCCGGCGGCCCGCAGCCGGTCCAGAGCCTCGCGGGCGCCGGGCATGGGGACGACCTCGGCCGGGTCGCCGTTGTACGGAACATCGACGATCAGCGTGCCGTCCCGGTCGAAGAGGACGGCATCGAAAAGGCGGCTCATCTGCGCGACTCCACGGGTTCCCGAGCCGGACCTTCGATCGGGAGGGGCCGGGCGCCGCGCCAGCGCCACCAGCCGCGCAGCCAGTGGGCGACCGCGACGGGCGGGATCGCCACGCTCGTGGCGAGCATGGCGGCCACCTCGCGGGGGTCGCGCGGGCCGGGCCGGATGCGGGCGGCGGCGAACTCGGCGGTGCCGGCCGCCCAGGCCGCCGCCGCGAGCACGGCCGCGCCGGCCCAGTCGCGGCGACCCCGGTCTCGGCGACCCCAGCTGCGGCGACGCCGGTCGCGGCGGCCCGAGACGACGGCCGCGAGGCCGCACGCCAGCGCGGAGGAGCCGGCCGCGACGATCGCGGCGTGCCGGCGACGGCGGCCGGGCGGCACCCCCAGCTCGGATCTCCACTGAGGACCGTAAAGGCGGCGCAGCAGCGCGTCGTCGGCGTTGCCGCGCTGCGTGCGCAGGCTGACCCACGGACCCTCGGGCCGCACCGGATGGGTGACCCGCCGCGCGCCCCGGGTCAGGGCCCAGCCGGCTCGGCGTACGCGAAATGCCAGCTCGGCGTCCTCCCGGAAGGCTCGCGGCAGACGCTCGTCGAAGCCGCCGGCGCGCGCCAGCGCGCCGCGGCGGTAGGCCATGTCCGCGGTGATCCACTTGCCGGTCGCGAGACCGGCGGTGACCCGCTCCCAGTCGGTGGGCCGGCGGCCGGCCGGCAGCGGCACCCGCAGCTCGCCCTGCACGCCACCGACCTGCGCGGGCGCGGCAGCCAGGTCTTCGGCCAGCCGGTCGAGCCAGCCCGGATCGGGCAGCACGTCGTCGTCGAGGAACGCGACCCACTCGGTGGCCGCGGCCCGCCAGCCCACGTTGCGCGCGGCGGCCGGGCCCCGAGCCGGACCGGGCACCACGGTCACCCCTGCGGGAACGGGCAGCGGCTGCGAGCGGTCGCGCCGATCGTCCACCACCAGCACCTCCGCCGGGCCGGCCAGCGCGGCCAGCAGCCGGCCGAGGCTGGGGCGGCCGAGCGTGGGAACCACCACCGTGCAGCTCATGCGCCGAACGCCTGCCTGCGGTGCACGGCGAACGGCCCCATCGCGAGCAGGTCGACCGGGGCCGAACCGAACAGCTCCATCGCCTCGCGCGGAGTGTCGACCATCGGCCGCCCGGCCGTGTTCAGCGAGGTGTTGACGACGACGGGCAGGCCGGTGAGCCGGTCGAACTCGGCCAGCATCGCGGCGACCAGCGGCTCGGTGTCCGGATGCACGGTCTGCACCCGGGCGGTGCCGTCCACATGGGTCACCGCGGGTATCCGATCGCGCCACTCGGGACGTACCCGGTGCACGAACAGCATGTACGGGCTCGGGCAGACCCCGTCGAAGATCTCGCCGAACCGTTCGGCCCGCACCATCGGCGCGATGGGCCGGAACTGCTCGCGGCCCTTCACGTCGTTCATCCGCCGCTGGGTGTCCGCGTCGCCGGGGTGGGCGAGCAGCGAGCGGTGCCCGAGCGCGCGCGGCCCGTACTCGGACCGCCCCTGATACCAGGCGACGATCCCGTTGCCGGCCAGCACCTTCGCGGCCTCGGCGGCGATCGACGCCGGCCGCTCGTACGGCAGGGCGGCCCGGCGCAACTCGGCCTCGAGCTCGTCGTCGCTCCACCCGCGACCGAGCGCCGCGGTGGTGAACACGCTCGGCGTACGGCCGAAGGCGAGCGCGGCGCCGAGCGCGGTCCCGGAATCACCGGCCGCGGGCTGCACCCAGACCCGCTCGAACGGGCCCTCCGCGGCGATCCGGGCGTTGGCCACGCAGTTCAGCGCGGTGCCACCGGCCATGGTGAGCGTCTTCGGGCCGCCGGCCGCGTCGAACGTCCACCGGACCAGGTCGAGCAGCACCTCTTCGAGCCGCGTCTGCACGCTCGCGGCCAGGTCGGCGTGCGCCTCGGTGAGTTCGCCGTCGGCCGGGCGCGCCTTGGTGAGCGCGTGCCAGTCGATGCGCTCGACCCGGAAACCGCCGTCCCCGGTCGCGTACACCAGGTCTCGGAAAAGATCCAGGAACCGCGGGCTGCCGTACGACGCGAGCGCCATCACCTTGTACTCGTCGCTCGAGTGCTGGAACCCCAGATGCCGGGTCAGGTCCTCGTAGAGCAGGCCGAGCGAGTGCGGCAGCTCCTGCGTGCGCAGCGTGCTCAGGTCGCCGGCGCGGTAGACCCCGGCCAGATGACTGGCCACCTCGCCACGCCCGTCCAGCACCAGCACCGCGTTGTCCTCGGGCACCGACAGCCCGGCCGACGCGGCATGCGCGACGTGATGCGGCACGAACCGCACCCGGTCCGGATCCAGACCCGGCAGCGCGTTGGCGAGGAACTGCGGCGCCCGGCGGGCATAGTCGACCCGCAGATGGTCCGACGGATCGGTCACGCCCAGCTCGGTGAGATCCCGGCAGAGGCCGGGATCGAAGGAGTATGCAACCGCATCGACATCACCGGGCGACAGGTCACCCGCGCGCAGGCACCACGCGGCCGAAAGCTCAGGCAGTTCCCACGCCGCGAACGGCACCGGCCGCTTGCCGTGCTTGCGCCGGCTGAACCGCTCCTCCTCCGCGGCCGCCACCACGCGGCCGTCCACGACCAGTGCCGCGGCCGGGTCGTGGAAGATCGCATTGATTCCCAGAACACGCATGGCGCGGCGGGTACCCCTCGATCACCGACTTATCCGCTCGATCATCGACTTCTCCCGGAATTCTTCGGCACTTTACTGAGCTGCACAGATGTTTACATTGCATGCTGCGGGGCAAGCGCCCGCCATGCTCGAGACCGCACAGCTCGTCGCCGGCACGTGGAGCTCCGGCGGCGCCGGCCGGGACCTGATCGTCGTGAATCCGCGGGACGACTCGCCGGTCACCCGCCTCCCCTGCTCCTCCCCCGAGGACGTCGCGCTGGCGGTCCGCGCCGCGCGTGCCGCCGCTCCCGGCTGGGCGGCGACCGCGGCCGCGGAACGGGGCGCGACGCTGCACGCTGCCGCCGCCGCGGTCGAGGCCGGCGCCGGCGAGCTGGCCGAGATCATGTCGGCCGAGATGGGCAAGCCGGCCGGCGAGGCACGCGACTCGATCGCGGCGGGGGTCGGCACGCTGCGGCAGTACGCCGAGCTCGGCCCGGTCCACCGCGGCCGGGCGCTGGCCGGCGACGCTGCCGCGACCGACCTGATGGCCGTCGAGCCGCGCGGCGTCGTCGCGGTGATCACGCCCTGGAACGACCCCGTCGCGGTCGCCTGCGGCCTGCTCGGCGCGGCGCTGGTCACCGGCAACACGGTCGTGCACAAGCCCAGCGAGCGCACCCCGGCCACCGGATGGCGGCTGGTCCAGCTGCTCGCCCCGCACCTTCCCGACGGCGTGCTCAACCTGGTCAACGGCGACGGCCCGGTCGGCGCCGCGCTGGCCGCCTCGACGGTCGACGTCGTCGCGCACGTGGGAGCCACCACGACCGGCCGCGCCATCGCCGCGGCGTGCGCCCGTACCGGCGCGAAGGCGCTGCTGGAGAACGGCGGCAGCGATCCCCTGATCATCGACGCCGGGGTGGACCCGCGGTGGGCCGCCACGCAGGCCGCGCTCGGTGCGTTCGCCAACGCGGGGCAGATCTGCGTGTCGGTCGAGCGGATCTATGCACACCGGGCGCTGGCGGAGCCGTTCCTCGAGGCGCTGGCCGACGAGGCCGCCCGGTGGCGGTCCCGGATCGGGCCGCTGGTCGACCGGCGGCTGCGGGACACCGTCGACGAACAGGTCCAGCTGGCGGTCAAGGCGGGCGCGACTGTGCTGCGCGGCGGATCGGCGCCGGCCGGACCGGGAGCCTGGTATCCGCCGACCGTGCTGGCCGAGTGCACCGACGACATGGCGGTCATGCGGAAGGAGACCTTCGGGCCGGTCGCACCGGTGGCCGAGGTCGACTCCTTCGAGGAGGCGCTGGGCCGGGCCGCGGACTCGCCCTACGGGCTGGCCGCGACGGTGCTGACCCGGTCGATGAGCCACGCACAGCGGGCCTGGCGCTCGCTGCCGGTCGGCACGGTCAAGGTCAACGCGGTCTTCGGCGGGGCGCCGGGTGGCGCCGCGCATCCGCGTCGCGGCAGCGGGCAGGGGTTCGGGTACGGCCCGGAACTGCTCGACGAGATGACGGCGACGAAGGTCGTCCACCTGTCCGCGCCGCCCACCGGCTGGTAGCCGCCGATCAACGCGGGCCGTGAGCATCTCACCCAGCCCAGACGCACAGCTCAGGAACGCAACTCCGCCAAGGTGGCACCGGCGACGATCCGTGCGATGTTTCCGTCGTGGTCGCGACCGGCCAGTCGCCGGGCGAGGTCGTCCAGGTCGGTAAGGTCGCCGTAGGTCGCCCGTAGGAGCGCCCGCATTCCGTCGACACGACCCTGCTCCAGGCCCTGCTCCAGGCCTTGCTGTCGGTTTTCGCGGGCGATTTCGCGGCCCGTCTCCGTCTGCCTGAGAACGTCGGTCATGCCTCTCCTTCGCAATGCGTCGGCCGCGGAGGCGCGACACCGGAGGAAACACTGCTGGTCATGGTTCCTCCTTCCGCGCCTACCTCCGACGCGAAGACAGCTTCCCGTACGGCATGACTACTAGTCAAGAGACGGGTTGTCACCCGCCCAGGAACGCCCGATACAAGGCCGCGCACGAGCCGCACGCACAGCTCGTACATGCTGGTCAGTGGCGACGCTGGAATTCGGTGAGCCGCGGATCAAGCAGTTCAGCTACACGATCGCGCCTCGCAAATGGCTCAGGCGGGCTGCTCGGCGGGCCGCCGCAAGCCCGGCAGGGGCACACCGGTGGTCCGGGCGAGGCCCACCGCGCCGCAGATCGCCGCGGCCGTCGTGACCGCCCCGCACACGACGAGGCCGCCGCGGGCGCCGAGCGTGTCCGCGAGCCACCCCACCGCGGGCGCGCCCACGATGCCGGACAGTGACGACACGATGCCCATCGTCGCCAGCACGCGGCCGCGCATGTCCTCGCGGGTGTCGAGCTGAACCCGCGTGGCGACGACCGTGTCGAAGACGACCGCACCGGCCGCGATCGGCAGCAGCAGCGCGGCGAAGCCCAGAACGGAGGGGGCGAACCCGGCGCAGAACTGCAGGACACTGATCGCCACCCCGGTCACGACCAGCACGGGCAGCGTCGACCGGCCGCTGCCGGCCAGCAGCAGCCCGCCGGCCACCGCGCCGACCGCGAAGACCGTGGACAGCAGCCCGTACGTGCCGGACCCGCCGTGCAGCGGCCCGGACGCCATCGCGGCCATGCTGACCTGGTAGTTGCGGCCCAGTGAGCCGAGCACGAACGCCATCGCCAGCACGACGAGCACGACCGGCCGGCCCAGGACGTACCGCAGACCGGCCACGACGCCGCCCTCGCCGGCCGCCGCCCGCGGCAGCAGGCGCAGCTCGCCGGTGCGCATCGCGGCCAGGGCGGCGATCACGCCGAGGTAGGAGATGCCGTTGATGAGGAAGAGCACGGCGGGGCCGGTGACGCCGACCAGCACGCCGCCCAGGGCCATGCCGCCGATCCGGCCGGCCGAGCTGAGCACCGACCCCAGGGCCAGCGCCGAGCCGAGCGCCCCCCGGGGCACCAGCGCCGCGCCGAAACGGCCGAGCATCGGACCCTCGAACGCGCTGATCACCCCGGAGGTCAGCGCGACCGCCACGATCAGCGCGTGGCTCGTGTTCGCGAGCAGGGCGAACGCCAGCGCCGCACGGATCGCCTGGCAGCCGATGAGCGCCGGGCGGGCGGGCAGCCGGTCGGCCAGCGCGCCGCCCCAGCTGCCCAGCAGCAACACCGGCAGCGACTGGAGCATCACGACCGCGCCCATCGTCGCGGCCGAGCCGGTGGTCGCCAGGATGACCCAGTTCAGGCCCAGCACCTGCATCCAGGTGCCGGCGGTCGACACCAGGTCGGCGCCGGCCCACAGCCGGTAGTTGCGCTCCCGAAGCGGCGCAAGCAGCACGCAGAACTCCCCACAAGCCCAAGCGCCGTCTCTCGGCGCGACAGCCTGTTCGGGAAGCGCACCGCCACCGCTTCGCCCACCCGGACACGAACTACCGAAACGCAACCGATTGAGGGGAGGAATCCGGGGCACCCGGGCTGCCATGCGAGCCGTGATTGTCAACTGCACCCTCAAGCCGTCCCCCGAGCCGTCCAACACCGAGGCCCTCGCCCAGGTGGTCGCGGACGCGCTGGAGAAGGACGGCGTGACCGTGGACTGGGTCCGGGCCGTCGACCACGACATCAAGCCCGGCGTCGAGAGCGACATGGGCGACGGCGACGCCTGGCCCGGCATCCGGCGGCAGATCCTGGCCGCCGAGATCCTGATCATCGCGACGCCGACCTGGGTGGGCCGGCCCTCCTCGGTCGCCCAGCGGGTGATCGAGCGGATGGACGCGATGATCTCCGAGACCGACCGGCAGGGCCGGCCCGTCGCGTACGACAAGGTCGCCGGGGTGGTGAACACCGGCAACGAGGACGGCGCCCACCACGTGATCAGCGAGATCGCCGGCGCGCTCGGCGACATCGGCTTCACCGTTCCCGGCCAGGCCTGGACGTACTGGCACCTCGGCCCCGGCGCCGGCCCGAACTATCTGGACGACCAGCGGGGCCACGACTGGGCCGCCAAGACCGGCCGGGCGATGGCCGCCAACCTCGCCACCGTCGCCCGGGCGCTGGCCGCGACCCCGATGCCGGCCCCACCCGACTGACCGGCTCGGGTGGCGTGCTTAGAAGGCGCCGAATCGGGGGAATCTTGGGACGTGCGACGCCTCATCCCGATTCTCGTGCTGCCCGCGCTACTGGCCGCCGTGGCCGCCTGTGGCGACGGCGGCCGCCGGGCGGCGGCCACCGCGGCGGCGGTGGCCATGCTGCGGGCGGTCGCCGACCACGACGGCGAGCAGGCCTGCGCGCTGCTGGCACCGCAGACCGCGAAAGCCGTGGCGCAGGAGCAGGAAGCGACCTGCGCCGACGGGGTGCTGAAGGAGAACCTGCCCGCGCCCGGCGCCGAGCAGGACACCCAGGTGTACGGGCAATGGGCGAAGGTCCGGCTCGACCACGACACGATCTTCCTGGCCACCTTCCCCGGCGGCTGGCGGGTCGTGGCGGCCGGCTGCCGGCCGCAGGAGCAGGACCGGCCGTACGACTGCACGGTGTCGGGGCGGTGAGCCGGGTGCGCTGGCTGTTCGTGCTGTTGCTGGTGGCGATCACCGTCGGGCTCGGCTACGTGATCACGATCGGGGCGCTGCACCGATGAGACGACTACGCGACCACTCCCTCGGCCTGGTCTTCGGCCTGCTGTTCCTGATCGTGCTCGTCGGGCAGGCGCTCTCCGGGCACGCCGACTTCAACCAGCAACAACTCACCGACGGCCTCGAGCCGATCTCGCTGGCCCGCTACGTGACCTCCGCGAGCTTCGCCGTCGACGTCGCCGAGAACTGGCAGTCCGAGTACTTGCAGTTCTTCCTCTACATCTTCCTGACCGTCTGGCTCGTCCAACGCGGCTCCCCCGAGTCCAAACCGGTCGGCGAAGAGGGCCTCGAATCCGATCAAAAACAGAAGATCGGCCCGTACGCCGACGACGACTCCCCGGCCTGGGCCCGCGCCCGCGGCATCCGCCTGTGGCTGTTCGGCAACTCCCTCGGCCTGACCATGGGCCTGATCTTCGTGGCCTGCTGGCTGGCCCAGTCGATCGCCGGCGTGGCCGCCTACAACGAACGCCAACTCGCCGACCTGGAAGACCCGATCAGCTGGGCGCAGTACCTGCGCGCCCCCGACTTCTGGAACCGCACCCTGCAGAACTGGCAGTCCGAGCTGCTCGCCGTGGCCTCGATGGCGATCCTCTCCATCTACCTGCGCCAACGCGGCTCTCCCCAGTCGAAGCCGGTCGGTACCGCACACACCGCCACCGGCGTCGAGGGCTGACCGCGAACCTACCCGGCGTGAACTCTCCGGACCGGGGTATGCGGCCGGCATGCGAGTAGTGATCGTCGGAGCATCCGGGAACGCCGGCACGGCCCTGCTGCGCCGCCTGCGGTCCGAGGCCGATGTCGAGATCGTCGGGGTGGCTCGCCGGCCGCCCGAGTGGGTGGGTGTGTATCGCAACGCCGAATGGCACGCGGTGGACGTCGCCGCGGAGGGGGCCGCCGACCGGCTCGCGGGGGTCTTCCGCGGTGCGGACGCCGTGGTCAACCTGGCCTGGCAGATCCAGCCCAGTCACGACCCGCGGCGGCTGTACCGGACCAACGTGCTCGGCGGTCGCGAGGTGGCCCGGGCCGCGGTGACCGCCCGCGTCGGCGCGCTGGTGCAGGCCTCGTCGGTCGGGGTTTACTCCCCCGGGCCCAAGGACCGGTTCGTCGCCGAGTGCCACCCGCGCCTCGGGGTCCGGGAGTCGTCGTACAGCCGGCACAAGGCACTCGTCGAGCGGATGCTGGACGAGGTCGAGGCGGACCGGCCGGAGCTGCGGGTGGTGCGGGTTCGGCCCGGGCTGATCTTCCAGCGGGCGGCCGGCACCGAGATCGGGCGGTACTTCGCCGGACCGCTGCTGCCCGCCCGGCTGCTGCGCTTTCAGCGGATACCGGTCGTCCCCGCGCACCGGCGACTGCGGCTGCAGGCGGTGCACGCCGACGACGTGGCCGAGGCGTACACGAAAATCCTGCGAAGCGAGGTGCGGGGACCGTTCAACCTGGCGGCCGGACCCGTGCTCGACGCGCGGGTCGCGGCGAGCGTCTTCCACGGCGTGCCGCTGACGCTGCCCTCGGCGGCGCTGCTCGGCGGCGCCGCGCTCAGCTGGTGGCTGCGCCTGCAGCCGGTGGACGCCGGCTGGGTGCACCTGGCGCTGGCGGCGCCGCTGATGTCCTGCGATCGGGCGGAGCGGGAACTGGGCTGGACACCCCGGACGGACGCGGTGTCGGCGCTGCGCGAACTGGTCGCCGGGATGGCCGATCGGGCGCACGCGCCGAGCCCGCCGCTGTCCGGCGATCCCGACCTGCCCGGCCGATTCGCGGGCCTGGCCCACGGCCGGCTGCCCGGAACCGGCGACCCCTACTGAGAGGCCGCATCCAGGCGAGCTTTGACCTGGCCGTTTCGATGATCGCCAGGTGGGGCATTCCGGGAGGTCATGACGTCCGAGAAGCGCCACATCCGCCACGAGGACGAGAAGCACCGCTGGGACCGGAACTTCGGTGACCTGCTGCAAGAGCTACGCGTGGCGCAGACCGGCATCCAGATCCTGTTCGCCTTCCTGCTGACCCTGCCGTTCAGCAACGGTTTCCCCCGCACCACGGCGTTCCAGAAAGACGTCTACATCGTCGCGCTGCTCGCCGCCGCGGCCTCCACCGCGATGATCATCTCGCCGGTCGCGTTCCACCGGGCGCTGTTCCGCCAGGGCCGCAAGCCCGAGCTGGTCCGCTACGCCCATCGGATGGCCACCGGCGGCCTCGCCTTCCTGCTGATCTCCATGGTCAGCAGCGTCTTCCTCATCGTCGACTACCTGCTGTCGCGCCCGATGGCCCTGCTGCTGGGCGGCGCGACCGCCCTCTTCTTCCTCGCGTTCTGGGCCGCCATCCCGTGGTACCGGCACAACTGGATCGACGAGGACGACGAGGAGGAGGACGAACAGGTCAGCGACGGCGAACCCGGCTGACCGGTCAGACCAGCTGCGCCGCCTGCTGGGTGGTGGCGAACCCGTCCCGGCAGGCCTGCTCGTCGCGATACACCGGCGGCGACTCGGCGAGAAGAACACCCTCCGTGCTGACGAACCGCCAGCGGAAGTGCCCGTCCCCGCTCCCGTCGACCACCAGGTGCCCGTCGCCTTCGACGAGCCGCCGGACGGCCAGCCGCAAGGTGGGAGTTTTCTCGCCGGCGACGATCCTCGCCAGCAGGTCGGCGCTCCCGGCGCTCCGGCCGATCAGCCGCCAATCCCGCTCGTGGCCGGCCGGCCCGTCCAACACGGCAATCATGGCTTTACGGATGCCCGCCGCCGGAGGCGTTAACCCTCGAATGCGGGGTAACCGTCGGGCATGCGCATCGGATATTTCCTCTCCAGCGAGGAGTTCACCCCGGCCCAGCTGATCGAGCAGGCGCGCCTGGCGCAGGACGCCGGGTTCCACGGCTTGTGGATCTCCGACCACTACCATCCGTGGAATGACGCCCAGGGGCAGAGCCCGTTCGTCTGGTCGATGATCGGCGCGCTCGCCCAGGCCGTCACGATTCCGGTGACCACCGCGGTGACCTGCCCGATCATGCGGATCCACCCGGCCGTGACCGCCCAGGCCGCGGCCACCAGCGCGGTCTTGCACTCCGGCCGGTTCGTGCTCGGCGTGGGCACCGGCGAGGCGCTCAACGAGCACATCCTCGGTGACCGCTGGCCGTTCGCCGAGGAACGCCTCGAGATGCTCGAGGAGGCCGTCGACGTGCTGCGCAAGCTCTGGGCGGGCGACTACGTCACCCACCACGGCAAGCACTACACCGTCGACCAGGCGAAGATCTACACCCGGCCGGCGCAACCACCGCCGGTGTACGTGTCCGCGTTCGGCCCGAAGGCGATCGAGGTCGCGGCCCGCATCGGCGACGGCTACATCTCCACCTTCCCCGACGGGGACCTGGTCGCCGAGTTCCGCCGGCGCGGCGGCGACGGCAAGACCGTGCAGGGCGGCTTCAAGGGCTGCTGGGCGCCGGACGAGGACCGGGGCGTCGAGATCGCCCACCGGCTCTGGGGCACCTCCGGCATCCCCGGCGAACTGTCCCAGGTGCTGCCCTCGCCGAAACACTTCGAGCAGGCCGCGCAGCTGGTCACCCCGGAGATGACCCGGCAGGCACTGCCCTGCGGCCCCGACCCGGCCGGGCACGCCGAGCAGCTGAAGAAGTACGAGGCCGCGGGCTTCGACGAGGTGTACGTGTCGAACATCGGCCCGCACTACCGGGAACTCATCGACCTCTATCGGCGCGAGTTCCTCTGATCGGCCGCGCTCCGGACGTCCGCGACGGGCAACGGTTCGGGTACCGCCCTTTTCAGTCGAGGTCCGCGACGGCCGCCGGGCGGCTGAGGTTGATCAGGTGGGTGTTCCGAGTCGGCAGCCGGTTTCGGTTGGCCCACGCGGGGCAGTCGGGATACATGGCGGACGACGATCCCAACGCGGCTGCCCAGATCAACCGGGCGGCGAGGCTACGGAACGAGGCGGCCAGACTCGCTCGCGCCATTGTGGCCACCGAGGAGCGGGTGGCGGCGGTCCGGCGGCAGATGGCTGCCGATCAGCCGGAACGCGCCGTAGAGCATCTGGCGGCCGCCGCCCATGCGGAAGAGTTCGCCGCCCGGGAACGCCGCGAGCAGGCCCGCCGATGTCCGGACGGGTAGTACACGACGCCAATAGCGGCGGTCGTCGCCGCGGCTGGTCTGGCCACGGTCGTCAGAGCACCAGGTCATCGTTTGCGTCGAAGATCCAGCCGTCCTCGTACAGCACCTCGAACAGGTGACCGTCCGCGTCGGTGAAATAGCCGCTGTGACCCCATGGGTTGGGGCTCGCCGAGCGTGTGACGGTGGCGCCCAGCTCCGCAGCCTTGGTCATGACTTGATACACCTCATCGGCACTGCGAGCCACATACGCAAGCGCGAAACCGGCGAAACCGCCCGGTCCACGGTCCGGCAGACCGGCGTCTGCCGCGAACGCCGCCCGGGACTGAACGGCCACCGCGACCCCACCCAGCTCGAACAGTGCGAACTCGTCCGAACCCGCTGCTGCCTTCCGCCAGCCCAGCGCCTCATAGAACGCGACAGACGCGGCCACATCGCGCACGCCGAGCAGAATCAGATTGAGCCTTTGTCGCACGGCAGGTCTCCTGAGTAAAGCCGGACCACCAGTCGGCAGAAGGGACACGTAGCCAGCCGGTGCGTGGTTGGACACGGCACCCCCGGTGGCCCTAGGCGAACAGGAAGGGAGCGCCCCACTTTAGCTTTCTGACCGGGTACTGATGAGGCCGGCGTAGGTGCGATGCCGTCAGCCGGCGGCGGATCCGCTGGCGCTGGCCCAGCCCCACCGGCGCGCCACCTCGGCCACGGTGACGCCGGCCGGGTCGGCCGCGCGCAACTGTTACGCGGCCCGATCGAGCCGGACCCGGCGCAGATACTCCATCGGCGTGGTCTGCAGGTAGCGGCGAAACGCCGACTACAACGTCCGCCCACTCGTACCGGCCGCCGCGGCGATCTGCTCCAGCGAGAGCGGCCGCGGCCACCCGGGTCACCGGCAGTTGTACGGCCGGCACACCCAACACCGGGTCGCAGTGGCTCACGACCTGGCGGCGCAAGCCGCCGCCCGAGCCCGAGCCATACGTGACCGTCGGCAACGGCCGGCTTGCACTCAACCATCACCCGCAGCCGGCGACGATCTCACCATCGGAACCGACGCCGACCCTCGCCAAGCGCCCCCGTGAACCTGTTGGAAGTCAGGCACCTCTACCGGCGCGAGTTCCTCTGGTCGGCCGCGCTCAGGAAGTCCCCGAGCGGCAACGGTTCGGGCATCGGCCGGCGTGGCTCGATCCGGCGCAGAGCGTGCTGGAAGAAGAACGAACCGAAGTCCCGCGGATAGCGGCGTGGCGATACGCCGGCGAACTCGCCGCTCGCCTTGGCCCGGTGCAGCAGCTCACGCCACTGCGCGGCGGTGGCGATGCCGACCGACGCGACCCCGTGGCAGAACAGCGCCACCTGCAGATGGTCGTAGGCCTCGACCCCGTCCAAATATCGGTGCAGCTTCTCCAGGGACGGCTGCACCGGAAAGACGCTCCAGTAGGGCACCACACCCGCCCGCAGCGTCCACCACGGATCGAGCAGCATGAACGAGTCCACGAACAGCCGGTTGCCGGGCAGCCCTCGCCGGCGGGTACCAGTCCCGGTACAGGTCGGCGACCGGCGGGCTGAGGTCCTCGGGTTCATCGAACGTGAGCCGGTGCACCCGGAAACCGTGCCGCTCGGCGAAGCCGGCGACGTCCTCGCCCAGCGCCGGCTCGAAGCCCCACTCCGCCTCGGGCGCGTCGCCGTCCGGCTCCGGCGCGTCCCACCGGGTCCGGTCGACACCGTACCGATGCAGGTAAGCGACCAACTCGTCGCCGCCCTCGCGGTACTGCGCCGGTGACATCCCGCCGACCGCGCCGAACTGGAACAGATGCCGCTCCCCCAACCGCGTCACCGGCCATCGTTTGCCGCATTCAGCCACGACGATCAGCCCGCCCGGTTCGAGGCGTTCGGCCAGGAACCGCTCGTAGGCCGGCCCGAGCGTGCGCCGCTTGACCCGGAAGTAGGCGATCCGCCGCAGGGTGAGCCGATCCTGGTTGGGGTCGTGCATGTGGTGCAGCACGTGATCCGGGTTGCGGTCCAGGAAGGCTCGGGCGGTGCCGGCGAGCGCTGCTGCGGCCCGTCGCGGTTCGTCCGGCGGCAAACCCCGTTGCCGTACCGGCAACAGCAAGGTCTGCGGCAACCACGGCACCCCGAGGGCGGCGCACAGGTGCACCAGCGCCCCACCCGACGACCCGATCACGACGGCCGGATACCGCCGCCGTGGATAGGCCCCGGCGATCCCCGCGGAGACCGCATCCATGTCCAGCCGGCCGATCTCGTCCGGCCGGCGACCCTCCGCACCGCTGAAGACGCTGTACAGCGTCTCCTGCGCCGGCGGGGGCAGCCGGGACGCCACCGCGGCGACCGGCCGTAGCGCACGGAACAGCGGCTTGCCGAGCGGCGGCGTGTCCCTCCCGTGCAGGAACCGGGCGAGCGCGACGACCATCGCCGACGCCGAGTCGAACCCGGCGACCTCGGGTGGCAGCTTCATTCCCTTCGGATTCCCGGTATCGGCGCAGCCGAATCCGGGTACCGCTCTGTTCATGACCGAGGTCGAGACCCGGCAGCACGACGGGGTGCTGGGCCGGATCCGCAGCCGCAGCGCCGGTGCCCCGCGCGCCGGCGTCCCCGAGGTGATCCTGGTGCACGGGATGACCGCCTGCGACTACCTGCTGCCCAGCCTCGCGGCAATGTCCGGCTGGACCCGGGCCCACCTGATCGACCTGCCCGGCTGCGGTGGCAGCGGCGACCCGCCGCACGAGCTGAGCGTCGCCGAGTTCGCCGCCGCGCTCGGCGACTGGCTCGACCGGCACGGGCCCGGCCGGGTCATTCTCGCCGGGCACTCCAGCGGCACCCAGGTCGCCACCGCCACCGCGCCGAGCCGCGACGACGTGGCCGCCGTCGTGCTGGGCTCGCCGGTCTTCGACCCCGCCTGGCGAACCCTGCCCGGCGTCCTCACGCGTTGGGCGCTCGATCTGACCCGGGAGCCGAGCGGGCTCGAGCGAGTCAACCGCCGCGAGCGCAAACGGGCCGGCCTCCGGCGGCTCCGGCACGTGCTGCACGAACACCGCGGCTACGACCTCACCTCGGCGGTCGCGGCCCTGCCCGTACCCACGCTGGTAGTTCGCGGCCGCGAGGACGCACTCAGCACGCGCCGATGGACGCGGCGCTTGGCCACCCTCGCTGCCGCAGGCAGCCACGTCGACGTGCCCGGACCGCACACGTTCTGCTGGCCGGACCCACGGGCCTGGTCCGAGCCCGTCCGGGAGTTCGCGCTCAGCCTCGGCACGCGGCGGGGTCAGAGCCACCCGTTGCGGCGCAGGTAGAAGTAGAGGCCGCCGGCGAGGACGACCATCACGACGGTGCTGACGAGAAAGCCGGTGTGGTGGCCGAATCCCGGATACGGCACGTTCTGGCCGTAGAAGCCGGTGACCGCCGTCGGCACGGCGATGATGGCGGCCCACGCCGCCAGCTTCTTGGTGATCTCGTTGAGCTGGGCGCTCTGCTCGTTGAGCTGGGTGGCGGCGATCCGGTCGACCCGGTCGCTCGCCGCGTCCACGGTCTCGCTGGTGCGCAGCGTGTGATCGTGGACGTCCTGGTAGTACGCCCCCAGCTCGGCGTCGACCAGATGACTGTCGGTGCGCATCAGCCGGCCGACCACCTCCTGCATCGGCCCGACGACCCGGCGCAGCGCGGCCAGGTCGGCGCCCAGCTCATACGCCCGGCGGCGGATGTCGATGGCCGTGCGCTGCCGGAACAGGTTGGTCTGCACCTCGTCGATGGCGTCGTCGAGCCGCTCGACGGCCAGGTAGTGTCCGTCTACGACGGCGTCGAGCAGGCCGTACACCAGGATGCTGATCTGGTTGTCGGCGGTGATCAGGTCGGTGTTGAGGTCCCACCGGGCGATCAGCGCGTCGATGTCGAAGTCGTCCTTGCGTACGGTGACCAACGCGCGCGGCGTGATGAACATGCTGATCTCACCGGTGGTCAACCCGTGCGGGTCCCGGCTCGCCGCGACGGCGTACAGGTTGGCGAACAGGTGCGTGCGGTAGCGGTCGACCTTGGGACGCTGGTGGGCGCTGATGGCGTCCTCGACGGCGAGCGGGTGCAACCCGAACTCGTGCGTGACGATGCCGAGATCGGCCTGGGTGGGGTCGTACAGGTCGAGCCAGACGACCGCGGCGGGGTCGGCCGCGAGCCGTTCGCTCATCTGCTCGGCCGGGAACCCTTCCTCGAGCAGTCTGCCGGCGCGGTACAGCCGCGTCCGGGTCGGACACCGCGGCGGGACGGCGGTGGAGACGCTCGGCGCGGACGGGCCCGGCGTCTGCGGGTCGCCGCCGGCGGTGACCGGCTGAGCGAGCAGGTCGTCGGCGTTCGGATCGTCGAGATCGGGCAACGGTTCACATCCCCTGCGGCGGACGAATGCTTCGTGCCCCCTCCCGCGTCCGGTCAAACTCGTACGCTCCGATGTCGACAGCACGCCGCTCTACCCAGCCGGCCGGCTCTCGGCGAAACGCCCGGCGAACGCGACGATCAGCAGCGGGAGGGCCAGCGTCCCGAGGGCGGCGATGGCGAGCGGCAGCGTCGCCAGCGCGCTCAGCCCGGCCACCACCAGGGGGCTTGCGACGAAGCCGGAGTAGGACGTGGTCGTGGCCGTGGCGACCACCGCGCCGTCGCTGTCGCGGGTCGCGGCGTAGCTGAGCAGCGCGGGTATCACCGGCCCGAACGCGAACCCGGTGAGCGCGAACGCGGCCAGGCCGAGCGGCGCGTGCGGCGCGATCCCGGCGACCACGATGCCCACCCCGCCGCCGACCGCGCCGAAAGCCAGGATGCCCCTGGTCCGAAGGCGCGGCACGGCCTGCGCGGCCAATCGGCCCAGCGAGAGCGCCAGGTAGTAGACCGCCGGCGCCGAGCTTGCCAGCAAGGGCGAGGCGTGCCGGTAGTCCTCGAGCAGCAGGGCGGACCACTGCTCCACCGCGTTCTCCATGATCAGCATGCAGGCGCCCAGCGCTCCGACGCCGATACCCACCCACCGCAGACGCCTCCGGTGGCGGGCCGCCCGCTCGGCCCGGTCGTCGCCGCCGGTCGGGTGGGCGAGGTTCAGCCCGGCCGGCGCCAGCGCCCCGACGCCGGCCACCAGGAGCCCGACGATCAGCAGGAGGACCGGCAGCGGCACGCCGAGTTGCCGGGTCAGCCCGGCCAGCGGTGCCGCGACGACCACCAGCAGCGGGAACGCCGCGTGCACCGGCTGGAACAGCCGCGCACCGGTGGACCGCTCGGCCCGGGCGATCGCCAGGCTCAGGCACACGTCCAGCATGCCGCTGGTCATGCCGACCGCGACCAGGCAGAGGCCGAGCAGGACCGGCGAGGACGCCGCGGCCAGCGCCGCGATCGTCACGCCGAACGCCATCGTGCCGGCCGCCAGCGCGGCGGGCTCGCGGCCGCGGGCAAGCCGGCCGGTGAGTGCCATGGCCGGAATCGCGCCGACCGCGACGAAGGTCAGCAGCAGGCCCAGCGTTCCGGCGGTGACGCCGACGCGCTGCTGCACCGCCGGGATGAGCCCGCTCCAGGCGCCCCAGAACAGGCCCCATGCCGCGCAGACCGCGGTCAGCCGCCACCGGGCCGAGCGCGCCCGCGCAGCGGCAACCGGCCCGACGGCCGTCAGCAGATCGATTTCCCGGACCGCAGTTGCCGTTCGTCGGTCATTCGCATCCTCCCGCGCCGGCCGCGTACCCGAGCCGCGCACCGGCAAACGCCGGATTGCTCATGAGAAACCTACCGACGGCGGCCCGGAACGCCGCCGGCTCCTCGGTGAACGGGAAGTGCCCGGACTCCGCGAACTCGACCAACTCGGCGTCCGGGATGCCGGCGGCCAGGACGCGGCTGCCGGCCGGCGGGCACACCCAGTCGTACCGGCCGACGACGACCAGCGTGGGCACGCCGATCCGGGCGAGGCCGGGCCGCAGGTCGTAGTCCGGGGCGAGAGTGCCGAAGAAGTGCTGGGCGACCTCCCCGGCGAAGCTGCTGAGCGGGAACAACCGGCCGGGGACGTCCATGTGCCCCGGCCCGGCGTACGCGGGCGCAACGTGTTCCGCGAAGGCGCGCATCGTCCCCGCGGAGAAGTCCCCACCGAACATCCGCGCGGCGAGTGCGGCCGTCTCGGGCGAGGTCCGTTCCGCCAGGCTGGGCGGTGGGTCGTCGTCGGTGAGCGGCCGCAGCGTCGCGGTGGTGTCGCAGAGAATCAGGCCGCCTGCCACGCCGGGGTGGCGCAACGCCAGGTGCAGCGCCACGAACCCGCCGCCGGAGTGACCGAACACCACCGGTCGGGCGATGCCGAGCCCGTCGCAGAGGCCGGCCACGTCGTCGGCCATCCGTTCCAGCGTGCAGGTCTCCACCGGCGGCCGCCCCGAACGGCCCTGTCCTCGCAGATCGATGAAGATCAGTTGAGCGTACGCGCTGAGCGCTCCCAGTCCGGGCCGCAGATAGCCCTGGTCGAAGCCGGGGCCGCCGTGCAACACGACGACGGTCGGCCGTTCGGCCAGCCGGGCGCCATCCACCGCCAACTGCGCGCCCTCGACGTCGAAGTAGAGACTGACGCCGTCCACGATCATTCGCATCGGGTCCTCCGATCGTCCGCCCCGCCGGGTCGGCGGGCGTGTCGGTTACCCGATGCTCGGGCTCGTTGGAAAGTTCGAGGTCCGGCTCGAGAATGTGGTCGTGGACGACGGCGAGCTCGTGGCCGCGGCCCGCGGCGGTGAGCCGGCCGCTCTCGGCCTGCTGCTGGAGCGGCACCGGGCGGCGATGCGGGCTGTGGCGGTCAGCCTGCTCGGCTGGGGTCCGGACGCCGAGGACGCGGTGCAGGACGCCATGCTGGTGGCCGTGCGCCGGATCGGCGACCTGCGCGACCCGGCGGCGGCCGGCCCGTGGCTGCGGGCGGTGACCCGGAACGAGTGCCGTGCCCGGCTGCGCCGGCATCGCGAGGTCGGGTGGGGCGACCTCGACGCCCTGCCGGCCCGGTCGGCCTCACCGGAGCAGACGATCGAGGAGAACGCGCTGCGTGACTGGGTGTGGTCGGCGATCGACTCCCTGTCGGAGCCATTGCAGGTCGCGGTGCTGTTGCGATATTTCACCGAGGCCCACTCGTACGAGCAGATCGCGGCCGCGTGCGACGTACCGGTGGGCACCGTCCGCAGCCGGCTGCACGAGGCGCGCCGCCGGCTCACCGGCCGGCTGCTGGCCGAGCGGCCGGCTGCGGATTCCGCGGCGTGGGCGGCCCGGCGCCGCCGCGAAGCCGAGGATCTGCTGGCCGCCGCGCCGCGCGGCGGCTTTCGCCGGGCGTTGGCCGCGCTGGCGGTGCCGGACCTGCGGTTGATCGGCCCGCAGGGTCAGGAGGCGTACGGGCACGACCTGCTCGTCCACATCATGGAGAGCGACCTGCGGGCCGGCGTGAGCCAGCGGCTGACCGCGGTGACCGCCGGCCGGCGAGTGACCATCCTGGAGTGCGACCTGCACAGCCCGCCAGGGGATCCGGGGCATTGCCCGCCGGGCGTGCTGTGGTTGATGCGGATGTCCGGAAGCGGCATCGAACAGATCCGCCTGTTCCATCCTCAGCCCCACACCGAGCCCGCCTAGCGGCTCCGCCTCGGTCATTCGGCGACCACCAGGGCCTGGGGTGCGGCCTGCTTCATCCGGGTACGCAGCCAGGCCTGCTGGACGGTCGTGGCCGCGGCGGCCTCGTCGACGAGGTCGACCAGGTCGGTGTCGCGCACGGCCTCGGCGGCCTGGCGGACCAGGGTCCAGCAGATGTCGCACTCGGCGGCCATCAGGTAGAGGTCCTGCAGGTCGCGGAGCAGGCCGAGGCCGCCGGTGCGGGCGCCGCGGAACAGTTCGGAGTGCAGCCGTTCCGGCTCGTCGGGGGCGTCCTCGGCGTACCGGTCGGCGAACGGGCGCAGCGCGGCGGCGCGCCGGTCGCACTGGCCGGCCTGCTGGTCGCAGAGGTGGGCGACGTCGGCCTCGTCGGCGTGCGCGGCGCCGACCTCCCGCAACGCGTTCGCCAGGGTGTCCTGGGCGCGGTGCAGCAGGCCGAGGTAGTGGGCCAGGTGCATGGTCAGGCCTCGATTCGGCGTACGCGGACGGCGGCGAGCTTGAACAGCGGCTGCTTGGAGACGGGGTCCCAGGCGGTGATGGTGAGCTCGTTGGCCGCCTGATCGGCGTAGTGGAACGGGACGAACACCGTGCCCGGCCGGATGTCCTCGATCCGGGCCGGCGCCTCGATCCCGCCGCGCGGCGACTCGATGCGGACCAGGTCGCCGTCGCCGATCCGGTACGTCTTGGCGTCGTCGGGGTTGAGCTCGACCCACACCTGCGGCGCGGCGTCGTCGAGCTGCCGGACCCGGCCGGTCTTGGTGCGCGTGTGGAACTGGTAGATGGTGCGCCCGGTGACCAGCCGCAACGGGTAGTCGTCGCCGGGCTCCTCGGGCGGTGGCTGGAAGTGCGCGGCGAGCAGGAACGCCCGGCCGTCCGGCCGCTTCGCGCGGTGGCTCTCCGCGGTGAGCTCGGCGCCGGTGGTCAGGTCCTGACCGTACGTCTCGCAGTAGTCCGAGTCGGTGTGGAACCGGCCGTCGGGGTAGAGCCGCTCGCCGCCCCACTGCACGCCGCCGTCGTGGCGCAGCCGCTCGTACGAGATGGCGGTGTAGTCGCACGGCCGGCCGGCGGAGCAGCGCTGCCACTCGCGATACGCCGACTCGGGGTCCGTCCAGGTGATCAGCGGTTTGCCGTCCCGGTCGCGAAAGCCCATCCGGCGCGCGTAGTCGAGGAAGATGTCCAGGTCGGCGCGGGCCTCGCCGGGCGGGTCGACGGCCTTCTCGCAGAGGTGGACGGTGCGGTCGGCGTTGGTGCAGGTGCCGGTCTTCTCGCCCCACGTCGCGGCCGGCAGCACCACGTCGGCGAGCTCGGCGGTCTCGGTACGGAAGATGTCCTGCACGATCACGTACAGGTCACGCCGGGCCAGGATGCGGCGGATGCGGGCCAGGTCGGGCAGGGACACGGCCGGGTTGGTGCCGCTGATCCAGAGCAGCTTGATCGAGCCCTGCTCGGCGTACCGCCAGATCTGCATGGCGTGCGTCGGCGGTGACCAGTGCGGAATGGTGGCGGCGTCGACGTTCCACAGCTCGGCCAGCTCGCGTACGTGATCGGGGTTGTCCCAGTTGCGGAAGCCCGGCAGGTCGCCGTCGGCGCCGGTCTCCCGGGTGTTCTGCGCGGTCGGCTGGCCGTTCATCTGCAGCACGCCGGCGCCCGGCCGGCCGATCATGCCGCGCAGCAGGTGCAGGTTGTTGACCGCCACCGCGGCCGCGGTCGCCTGGTTCGACTGGTAGAAGCCCTGCAGCACGGTGGAGAGCAGTCGATGCGAGGTGCCCAGCAGCTCGGCGGCCCGCTCGATGTCGGCCGGCTTCAGATCACACACTTCGGCCACCCGGTCCACCGGATAGTCGGCCACCACCTTCTCGAGGTTCTCCCGGCCGAGCGTGTGCGCGGCGACGTACGCCTCGTCGGCCCAGCCGTTCTCCAGGATCAACCGCAGCAGGCCGTTCATCAGCGCCAGGTTGGTGCCCGGCCGGATCGGCAGGTGCACGTCGGCCTCCCGGGCCACCGGCGTGGGCCGCGGGTCGACCGCGAGCATCGCCGGCGGGTTCGGGCCGCGGCGCCGGTCCAGCATCCGCATCCAGAGCACGGCCTGCGTCTCGGCGACGTTGTGCCCCCACAACGCGATCGCGTCGCAATGATCAACATCGGCGTACGAGGCGGGCTGCCCGTCGGTGCCGAAGCTCGCCTTGAGCGCCGAGCCGGAGGTCGCCGTGCACAGCCGGGTGTTGCCGTCCATGTGCGGCGTGCCGAGGCCGGCCTTCCCGATCACGCCGAGCGTGTAGTACTCCTCGAGGAACAGCTGGCCGGTGGTGTAGAAGCCGAAGTGCCCCCAGCCGCCGGGACCGGACCGCAGCTTCCGCGAGCGGGTCACGATCCGCTTCATCGCGTCGTCCCAGCCGGTCTCGACGAGCTTGCCCCGCTTGCGCACCAGCGGAACGGTGAGCCGGTCCGGGCTCAGGCCGGCCTGCCAGCCGTACACGTCCTTGGGGTCGAGCCGGCCCCGGTTGACCCGATCGGTGGCCCGGCCACGCACCCCGACCATGCGCCCGCCGCGCACCCCGATGTCGATGGCGTCGCCGTTGGAGTGCAGCAGCGAGGCCGACCGTACCCACCGCTCGGGTTCCTCGACGGTGTACTCGTCCACCCGCGCCGGCCACCGGTCACCGCGGGCGTAGGGCGTCCGAGCTCCCCACGGGTCGCCGATCCGGTCCTGATCCATGCCTCACCAATACCGCTCCCACCGGCGCATCAAACAGTTTTCGGCCGCGCGTTAGCCCGGATGCGGTGCGGGTATTCGCAGGTCATGGCAACCGTGACCCGCACGATGCGAGCCCCCGCCAAGCAGGTGTACGCGATCCTGGCCGACGGCTGGACCTACAGCGACTGGGTGGTGGGCACCGCGCACATCCGCGACGTCGACGCGTCCTGGCCAGCGGTCGGATCCCGGCTGCACCACAAGATCGGCCCGTGGCCCCTCTCGCTGCGGGACACCTCGACCGTCGTCGCCGCCGACCCCGCCCGTTCCCTCACCCTGCGCGCCGGCCTCTGGCCGCTCGGCGAGGCAACGGTCCGCTTCGACCTCTCGCCGGTCGACGACGAGAACACCCGGGTGACCATGTACGAGGACTTCCACGCCGGACCGCTGCACTGGATCAAAAACAAGATCAACGACCTGATGCTGCACGGCCGCAACACCGAGGCGCTGCGCCGCCTGGCCGAACTCGCCGAGAACGCCCGGCTGCCCGGCTCCGTCGCCCGCTGATGGCCGCATCCGACGCGATCGTCATCGGGGCCGGACACAACGGCCTGGTCGCCGCGAACCTGCTCGCCGACGCCGGCTGGTCGGTCGTGGTGCTGGAGGCGACCGCGCACCCCGGCGGCGCGGTCCGCTCGGGCCACATCACCGCCCCCGGTTACCTCAGCGACCTCTTCAGCGCCTTCTACCCCCTCGCGTACGCCTCCCCCGTCCTGGGCGCGCTGGACCTGCCGATCGAGTGGACGCACGCGCCCGCCGTCTTCGCGCACCTGCTGCCGGACGGGCGGGCCGCCACCGTCAGCCGTGACCTCGCGACGACGATGGCCTCGATGGAGCAGTTCGCGCCCGGCGACGGCGAGCGGTGGAAGGCCGTCTACGACGAGTGGGCCGCGCTGTCGCGCCCGCTCCTGGGCGCCCTGCTGACCCCTTTCCCGCCGGTACGGCACGGACTGCGCCTGCTCCGCGGACTGGGTACGGCAGGAGCCCTGCGCTTCGTCCGCCGCCTGCTGCTGCCCGCCCGCGAGCTGGGCCAGGAGTGGTTCGACGGTGAGGGCGCGCCCCTCGCCCTGGCCGGCTGCGCCCTGCACACCGACCTGTCGCCGGAGCAGGCCGGCGGTGGCGTCTACGGCTGGCTGCTCGCCATGCTGGGCCAGCAGGTCGGCTGGCCGGTCCCCCGCGGCGGGGCGCAGAGCATCACCGACGCGCTCGTCCGGCGCCTGGAGTCCCGCGGCGGCCAGATCCGGTACAAGGAGCCGGCCGAGCGGATCCTGATCGCCCGCGGCCGGGCCATGGGCGTACGGACCGCCGGCGGAACCGACCATCGAGCCCGGCGCGCCGTCATCGCCGACGTGCCCGCGCCTGCTCTCTTCCTCGACCTGGTCGGACCGCGGTGGCTGCCGCCCCGGATGATCGAGGACCTGGACCACTTCCGCTGGGACGGGGCCACCGTGAAGATCGACTGGGCGGTCGACTCGAAGATCCCGTGGAGCAACCCGGCCGCCGCCGGCGCGGGCACCGTGCACCTGGGCGCCGACCTCGACGGGCTGACCCGGTACGCCACCCACCTGGCCCTCGGCGAGGTTCCGCCGCAGCCGTTCCTGCTGCTCGGCCAGATGACCACCGCGGACAGCACCCGCTCGCCGGCCGGTACCGAGTCGGCCTGGGCGTACACCCACCTGCCGCGGCGGTCGAGCTGGCCGGCCGACGAGATCGCCGAGCACGTCGAACGGATGCAGGCAACGGTGGAAAGGCACGCGCCCGGCTTCGGCAAGGCCGTTGTCGCCCGCCACGTGATGTCCCCGGCCGATCTCGAGGACGCCAACCCGTCGCTGTCCGGCGGCGCGCTCAGCGGCGGCACGGCGGCCGCGTTCCAGCAGCTCGTCTTCCGCCCGATCCCGGGGCTGGGCCGGCCGGACACCCCGATCGACCGGCTCTACCTGGCCAGCTCGGCCGCCCACCCCGGCGGCGGCGTGCACGGCGCACCGGGCGGCAACGCCGCCCACGCCGCCCTGACCCGCGACGGTGGCCTGACCGGCGAGGCCTACCGGGCGGCGATCACCGCGGCCCACCGGGCGATCTACCGCTGAACGGAGGTGGCGTCCCGCCGCTACCTTCGCTGTCGCGCCGGGAAAGTCGTCTCGTCCTCAGGTACGCGGATCGGCCCGCTCACGGCGTCCTTATGAGCAGGACTGCCGGGACGGGGGGACGCAGTGCACATCGGGTTCGAGGAGTACGTCCGCGCCCGCGGGGACACCCTGCGGCGGTTCGCCTACCTGCTCTGCGGCGACCAGCACCTCGGTGAGGACCTCGTCCAGGAAGTGTTGATCAAGGCGTACCGGAGATGGCCGCGGATCGAGCTCGAGCAGCCGGACAGCTACCTGCGGACGGCGCTGGTCCGGTCGCACGTCTCCTGGCTGCGCCGGCGGGCCAGCCGGGAACAGGTCGGCGTCCCGGCCGACGCCGGCACCGGCCAGACCGCGGACTTCGCCGTCCGGCACGCGATGCGCGACGACCTCTGGACCCGGCTGGGCCGGCTCACCCGGGCGCAGCGCGCGGTGCTGGTGCTCCGCTATTACGAGGATCTCGACGACCGGCAGATCGCCGAGGTGCTGCGGTGCAATCCCAGCACCGTACGCGTGCACGCCGCCCGCGGCCTGGGTCGCCTCCGGGCCGATCTCGCGTCGCCCACCACGAACGTGTCGGGAGCAGCACAATGACGCTCGAAGAAGACCTGCAGCGGACTTTGCGGGAAGAAGCGGCAAAGCCGGCAATCCGGCCGGACCTGCTGGACCGCGTACGTGTGGGGGTGCGCCGCGACAAGCGCAGGCGAACCGCGATGCTGGGTGCCGCGGCTCTGCTGACGGCCGCGGTGGCCGTGCCGGTGGTGCTGGTCGGGCGTTCACCGTCGGGGCCCGCGCGGATTCCCGCCCCGCCGAGCTCCGCGATCGCCAGTCCGCCCACGCCGTCGCCGTCGGTCACGCTGCCGTCCACGGTCGTCTGGGAGAAGCCACGGCTGGCGATGCCCGCCTTTCCCCTGACCCCCGGCTGGCTGCCGGCCGGGCTCGGCCCCCGGCGGGTCGACCAGCTCGGCCGCAACGTCCTGCTGATGTACGAGGACGGCCGCGGGGACGTCCTCTCCGTCGAGGTGGGACCGGTTCCCGGGGACTGGGAGGTGGAGGGCGAGGGTGACCACCGGTCGACCGTCGGCTCGGCATCCGCGACGGTCCGCACGACGAGCAGCTACGACGGCGCACGCCCCGGCGACCGCTATGTGGGTGTCCGCTGGAAACTGGCCGACGGGCAGTGGGCTCAGGTGCTCAGCTTCGGCCCGCGCACGGAGTCCCAGGTGCTGCGGTTCGCCCGCGGCCTGCACCGGCAGACGCTGCCGGCCTCACCGGCGCCGTTCCGCATCGCGGAGGTGCCGCACGGCCTGACCCTCGGGCAGGTGTCGGGGCAGTTCCTGTGCCTGGTGCCGCCGCCGGTCACCCGCGACACGATGCAGCAGGGCCTGTGCGTGCACGTGGAAGCGGCGCCGGCGGAGAAGCCGTCCGGGGTGAGCGTCACGGTCGCCGGCCGTCCGGCGACCTTCACGGGCGACTCTCAGCTGCAGATCGATCTGGGACAGAAGCGAGTGCTGATCGTCGAGTCGGACCGCAGCGCGGTCGGGCTCACCGCCGACGAGCTGGTCCACTTCGCGTCCGGGATAGAGGTCGCCGGCCCCTGAGCCGTCACAGGCACGTCAGGTCGATCGTCGGCTCAGCGTTGCAGTCGTGGAAGCCACCTCCGACATTTCGCCGGTCACCGCCGTGCTCGCTCATGACCTCCTTCCACGCCACCCCGATCGCGGAGCCCACGATGCCGAGCGTGCCGCCGACCACCACGCCGACGCCGATCACTCCTTTGACGGTGCCCGGCTCGACGAGCAGGGCAATCGCCATCGCGACGAGTACCGTCAGGACGAGCGCCCCGTAGTAGATCAGCCATCGGCGGGCGAGCACCGGCTTTTTGCGGGGCATGGCGGCCTCCTCACGTCCTCCTCGTAGTGTCCGTTTACTTCAGACGGCGCCTCAACGCCGCTCGCCGATGCTGCGAAAACCAACGAGCACTCCGCTCAGGAAGACATCGAGTTCCTCGTACGCGTCGAGCGGGAGCACGTTCGCGACGTACTGGTCCGGGCGCACCACCACGACGCAGCCCTGCTCCCGGTCCACGCCGCGGGCCGTGAAGATGTCGTCGCCGGCGAAGACCTTCTCGTAGTCGACGAGCCGGTACGGGCCCTTCCGGGGTTGCAGGACCGGCGGCAGTTCGTCGACCGCCACCTCCCGATGCGGCTGCTGGAGTATCGCCCGGACGTCGATCACCGCGTCCGGGTCGGCGTCCGGCGGCGTGAACCGGGTCAGCGGCGACCCGTCGGAGGTCAGGAAGTCGCAGAACCCCAGGAACCGGGCACGGGACCGGTCGGCGAAGGCGTAGAGCCGCCAGGCGCCGTCCGCGCGGGCGGCATGCCCGAGGTGCATCGGCTTGGCGTCGGCGACGCGGACGACCGGGGCGGAGTGGAAGCGCATGCCGATCGGGAAGCCCGAGGCGAGGTGCTGGTGGGCCGGCGGCGCGGTGAGCATCGACGGCTCGTAGCGGACCGAGAGGCCGGCGGTGAAGCGGCCCTGCTCCCGGAAGTACTCCTGGAAATCGTCCGGCCGGGCGCTGAAGCTGCCGGCGAACTCGCGGTCGAAGTCGATGAGCTGCCGGGCGACCCGCTGCCGTTCCGCCGAGTACGTGCGCAGGATCGCGGGCGGGGCGGTGCCGCGCAACACCGCGCCCAGCTTCCAGCCGAGGTTGAAGGCGTCGGCCATCGACACGTTCATGCCCTGGCCGGCCTTGGCGCTGTGGGTGTGGCAGGCATCCCCGGCGATGAAAACCCGCGGCTGCTCGCCCCCGTCGTCGAAGCCGTCGCAGAGGCGCTGGCCGATCTCGTACACGGTCCACCAGCCGACGTTCTTCACTTCGATCGCGTACGGCTGCAGGATGCGGTTCGCCACCTCGAGGAGCGTCTCGGGTGACGGGTTCGGCGGGCGCTCGGCACCCAGTTCGATGTAGAGCCGGACCAGGTAGCCGCCCTCGCGCGGGATGACCAGGATGCTGCCCCGCGAGGACTGGATCACGGACTTGAGCCGGATGTCCGGGAAATCGGTGACCGCGAGGACGTCGAGCACCCCCCAGTACTGGTCGGCCGAGTCGCCGACCAGCCGCCGGCCGATCGCCTCCCGGACCGTGCTGTGCGCCCCGTCGCAGCCGACGACGTACGAGGCCCGGATCTGCCGGCCCGGCTCGACCGTGACGGTGACACCGCCGGGGTCGATGTCGACGCCGGTCGCCCGCAATCCGTAGAAGAGGTCGCCGGGCCGCAGGCGATCGCGCAGGTATCCCAGCATCCGCGCCTGGTTGACGATCATGTGGGGCATCTCGGAGATGCCCTCCTCGACGTCGTCGATCCGCCCGGTCCGCACGATCCGCGCCGGGTCCTTCGGGTCCGGCCGCCAGAACGCCACCTCGTTGACCCGGTATCCCTCGTGGATCAGCCGCTGCGCCAGCCCGAACGTCTCGAACATCTCCACCGTGCGGCAGGCCACCCCGTCGGCCTGCCCGACCTCCAGGGGACCGTCCCGACGGTCGATCACGACGCAGCGGACGTCCGGGAAGGTGGCCAGCTGGGCCGCGAGGAGCAGGCCGGCCGGCCCGGCGCCGACGATCAGCACGTCCGTCGTCGCGGGCAGGCGAGGTGGCTCCGGATAGCCGTTCAAGTAGAACTGCACTACCTCATCGTGCCCGCCTGACGAGCCGGCAAGAAACGCGACTGACGGGGTGAACCGTCGCGGGGAGAATCGGCGGCTGTGGGGATTCGGCAGGGAGGCGGGTGCGGGCTCGCCGTACTCGGGGTGATGGTCGTTCCGCTCGGACTGCTGTGGCTGGTTCTGCATGGGGCCGGCGTCGACGGGTGGCTGCCGCTCAGCACCGCGGCGACCGTGGTGGTACTTCTCGCCGCGCTCGGGCTGGGCGTGGTCGCGCTCCTCACCGACCAGGTTCCGCGGCCGCTGCCCCGCCGGGTCTACCTGGCCTGGCTGCTGCCCGTCATTCCGGTCGTGGCCCTGGCGTCGACCGTTGCCGCCTGGATCACCCGGGACTCGGACCTGGCCTGGATACCGTGGCTGTCCGGGGCGGTCCTGGTGGTCACGGCCGCGATCGTGCTGAGCGGTCTCGCCACCGAATGACCCGCTCTCAGGAGTCGGCAACCATTCACTGGCGCGATGCCGCCGGGTTCTCACCCCGAACGGCCGGCTCGTGCTCTCCGCCGGGCCGCCCGCACCGTGGCTACGCCGCCGGCTCACCGCGCTCGCCCTGTCACCACTCATGAGCCGCACGATGGTGGCGCTCGACGCGCGGCCGAACGCCGCCGACCTCGACACCCTCCGCGCGATGACCGAGGCGGGACAGGTCACCCCCGTGCTCGACCGGGTCTTCCCGCTGGCGGCCGCCGCCGACGCCCTGCGTCACTACGGCTCCGGCCACGCCCGCGGCAAGACGGTGCTGACGATCCCGTAGAGGGCGGCGGCTCCCGCCGTCCTCTGCGACAATGACAAACTCGCTCTACTCAGGAGAACACGCATGGCCACAGGCAGCATGACGGTTGCTGAGCTGCGCCGGATCCTGATCGCGGCCGGTCTCGCGGCCGCCACGGTGCTGTCGCTGGCCGGGTGCCCGTCGTCCAGCGAGTCGGACCCGGCGTGTGCGCAACCCACGGCCGGCAGCACCGCGTCCCCCGACGACTGCGCGGACACCGACACGGTGGTCTACCCGTAGTCACGGCAGACGTCCGCGCGGAGCGCCCCACCCAGCACCGTCTCCCCCGACCGGTCCGGGTGGGACACCACCGTTGATGTCAGCCGAGTCTGTCGCGATCGGTCACCCGGCCTCGCCACCCCGGTTGAGCAAACCGGTCAAGGGGAACCGGTCGCGCGCCGGTCACCGGAGGTCACCCGCCCGGAACCCGGCCGCCACCGCCTGCGCCCTGCTGTTCACCCCGTAGCGGGCGAAGATTGCCTTGACGTGCGATTTCGCCGTCGCCGGTGAGATGTAGAGCGCCGCGCCGATCTCGCCGTTCGACATGCCATCTGCGATCAAGGCGAGAATCTGCCGTTCCCGCCCCGTCAACACGGACCTTGCCGCTTCTGTCATGGCCGTCCTCCCTCGAGTCGAGTGCCGATCGGCTCCGGACCGCGCGTCAGCCAACGGTGCAGGCAGGTGCGTGCAGCAGCACCTCCGGAGCCTTGACACGGACGCGAGCCGCACACCGTTCCGATGCGCGTCCCGGTCCTCCTATCAGTGCAGGATCAGGCCATCCCCATCCTTCTGCCGAGCGACGCGGATCGATCGGCATCCCGGTGGGTCAGGTGCCCTCGGCCGGCGCCACCGGCACCGAGCGGACCGGTCGAATGTCAGTTCTGCCCGATTTGGGCGAGCGTGGCGGAGGCGACGTTCCCGCCGGACAGGACGAGCGCAACCCGCGCCTCGGGGACCGTCTCGACCAGACCCAGGCGCAGGGCGGCAAGCCCGACCGCAGCGGACGGTTCGACCAGCAGTTTGGTCGCGTCCAGCAGCTCCCACCAGGCCCGCGCGATGACCTGTTCCGGCACCTCGACGATGACGTCGACATGCGCCTCGATGTGCGCCAGGGTGTGCTCGCCGGCGTACGGCGCGGTCAGCCCATCGGCCAGTGAGACCGGGCGTCGCGGCAGCGGAACCAACGCGCCGTGCCGCAGGCCGTGGGTGACCGCGTTGGCGGTGACCGGCTCGACGCCGACCACCCGGGTAGCCGGCGACACCGCCTTCACCGCGGCGGCGATCCCACTGATCAACCCACCGCCTCCGACCGGTACCAGCACCAGCTCCAGCGAGCCGGCGTCGGCCGCCAACTCGGCGCCGACGGTACCGGCGCCGGCAATGACGTCCAGATCATCGAACGGGTGCAGCAGCGCGTACCCGCGCTCGGCGGCCACCGCGTGGCACGTGCCCGCCAGATCGTCGGTGAAGACCACCTCGCCGCCGTACCGCTTGACCGCGGCCACCTTCACGTCGACCGCGCCGGGCGGCATGCACACCACCGTCGGCAGCCCCAGCACCCAGCCGGCGTACGCGGCCGCGGCGGCGTGGTTGCCCGCCGAGAAGGTCGCTATGCCGGCGGGGAGTTGCCCGCGCTCGGCACGGGCGAGCAACGCATTCTGCGCACCGCGGACCTTGAAACTGCCGGCGTGCTGGAGATTCTCCGCCTTCACCAGGACGTCCAGACCAAGGTCGTCGGAAAGCCGCCGGCAGGACAGCAGAGGCGTACGCACGATCCGCCCGGCCAGGCGTCCCGCGGCGGCGGAAATGTCGTCACCTGTCACCAGCGACATGGTCGTACCTTACGACCGAGCCGCCCGCCGTCAGCCTCTGGCGGGGCAGACGGTGAACGGGGGCGGGGCCGGTATCCGGGCCGCCGGGGAGCAGTCGAAACGTTCGGCGACCAGGGACTGCACCTCGGGCGACAAGTACTTGAGATTGAACCAGTCGTTCTGCACGATCACGTACCTGGCGTCGCGGTTGTCGCTCAGGCAGCGCAAGTTGTCGGCGTAGCTGGGGCGGGTGCGCACCCGCAGGGCGGCCGAGCGCTGCAACCACAGCGGCGAGGGGTATCGGCAGGTCGTCGGATTGCCCATGTCGTGGTTGACCGTGCCGTACGTCAGGTACAGCACCGGGGTGTCCGCGCCGAGCCGCTTACCGAGCTCGACCAGGGCCGGATTGTCCGATCGGCCGTTGTGGACGTTGTAGTCGTAGGCGCTGAACGCGTACGGTGCGCCTTGCAGCACGGGCGGCAGCAGCGCGAAGCAGAGCACGACCACGCCGGCCGACCACGGCAGAGGCAGCCTCGTCCGGCCGGCCAGGAACCAGGCGGGGACGGCGAGGACGACCGCGGTGATCTCGTACGCCCAGATCACCGGCGTGGCGTTCGCCAGTCGCCAGTCGGCGGGCTGGCGCAGCAGCACGAGGCTGGCAACGGTGACGAGCACCGCGGTGACGGCCAGCGGGAGCCGGAACCCCGGCGTGAGCGCGAAGGCAGCGCCGCACACCCCCGCGGCGAGCACCACGCCGGCCGCGAAGTGGTACAGGTAGAACTCGGCCTGCCCGTACGCGGGAGCCACCGCCATCCCGATCGCGGCCACCGCGACCCCCGCGCCCGCCCATCGCCGGCGGCCCGTGCAGCGGCGGATGAGCACCGCCGCCGCGGCCGGCGCCAGCACCACGACCGGGCTGAGCACCGCCACGTCGCCGACCGTGGCGCGCAGCCTGAGCAGGTCGCCGGTCCGGATTCCCTGCGGCGCTTCGTGCACGAGGTTCGCCAGGTCCCGCAGCCACGTCCATTCCCAGGGCACGTAGTGCTTGGTCAGCACGTACCAGAGCGCGACGCAGAGCACCGTGGACAGGGTGGCCCACGCGGCGCGGCGCCGGTCGAACACGCCGACGACGAGCAGGGCCAGCAGCGCGATCGGGAAGGTGGAGAGCTTGACCGCCACGATCAGCATCGCGGCCGGGCCAGCCAGCAGCGCGCCGAGCCACGGGCGCCGGGGCAGGCACGCGACGCCGACCGCCAGCGCGGCGGCGAGCGCGGCGACCCAGTCGGGCTCGAGGAAGTGCCAGGGCGGCGCGACGATCAGCGCCAATCCGGTGGCGATCGCGATCCCGGCCGCCGCGAGCGGCCCGCCTACCCGCCGGACACCCA
This sequence comes from Actinoplanes sp. KI2, assembly GCF_025630775.1. Classification (GTDB taxonomy): domain Bacteria; phylum Actinomycetota; class Actinomycetes; order Mycobacteriales; family Micromonosporaceae; genus Actinoplanes. The sequence goes on along the minus strand of NZ_JAOSZE010000027.1, from coordinate 85,769 downwards.
GGTACAGCACGACGGTCACGGCGACGACCAGGACGTCCGTCTCGATCCGGATCACCAGGTGGCTCGTGTCCAGCGAGGAGTCCCCGACGAGCCGGGCACGGCCCGCGTCCAGCCCCGCCATCAACAGTTTGTAGGCGAGCGGCCGGGAGACGAAGATGTCCCAGATGCTGACGCCGCCCTTGCCGGCCGTCTCGAGGCAGCCGAGGGCGTACCACACATCGCCGTTCAGGTTGGACAGACTGGCCACCACGATCGTGGCCAGCGCCGCAAGTGCGGCCACCGCCACGCCGACCGTCCGCCCTATTCCCCCGCGCATGCTCAAGACCCTAGCCGGGGCGTGCACGGCCGAGGGCGCCTCGACCGCGGGTGATCACTTTCGAGGTCGGCGGCCCAGCAACGCGTCACGGTAGACGAGGCGGTTGACCGCCCTCGAGAGGTGTGCCCGTTCGAAGAACCCCTGAATTTCCAGGAACCGCCTCAACTGGTTGAGCACGATCGTGTACAGGACGCCGCCGACCAGAGTCAGCGGAAGGTAGAGCAGGAGTGCCGCCGCCATCAGCGGCAGGCTCGAGCCGGTGGCGAACAGCGCGAACATGCACGCGAAAACGCCCAGGTTGAGACGGTAGGTCCACACCGCCCACGGATACAGCGGCAGGCCGCGCAGATAGGTGCGCTGCCCATCGGTCAACTCGCGGTCGGCGGTCATGCGTCCTCGCATCAGTCTCCTCGTGGTTCACGAGGATAAAGACCGCTATCAAATCAGGGCCGCGCCTCGGTGAGCTCCGAAGCGCGGCCGTGGCCTTCCGGGCCGTCGCGTCACCCCATGTTGCGCTGGACCTGCACCGGTGCGGTGTTGGTGACCTGCTGCAGCGTCACCGGGTGGGCGGGCGAGCCGGTGGCGCCCGGGTTGACCGCGGTGACCACGAATGCGGTTCCCAGCGAGGCGCCGGGGAAGGCGCCGCTGGTGATCGAACCGCCGGCGGTGTAGTGGCCGGCCGCGTCCGGGCCGGTCAGGGTGAGCGTGCCGTTGGACGGGTTGAGTCCCGAGCCGGCCGGCCAGTTGATCGTGAAGGTGCCGCGCTGCGAGACCCCAGCGGTACTGGACGTACCGGACAGGGAGGCGGTAAGCAGACCCGTTCCGGGAGTGCTGCCGGAGTACAGACTGCTGCAGCCGGCGAGTGTCACCGACAGGGTTCCGGTCTCGGACCGGGCCACGTTGGTGAGCCCGGGCTGGTAGCTCACCGAGCCCATGGCCGAGGTGCAGCCCTCGACCGTGCTCCAGCCGAGTGTGGCGGCCTTCGCCGGCGACCCGATGGCGACTGCGGTGGCGGCGGCCGCGAACGCGACGGCGGCGGCAGCGTGGATCATGCGCTGGGTGGTGTACGTCTGCATGGCTCTGCTCCTTGGTCCTCGGGCCGCCCGATGCGGCCTCGCACCACCAACGATCGCGGAACGGGCGGCCCGGTACGAGGGTGCACGCCTGCCTCCTGGGCAGGTGGTGCAGGCACCACCTGCCCAGCTCAGGGTGCGTCGCCGGCCAGGTACGTGAGCACCGCCTGCACCCGCGGGTGCAGGCCGCCGTCCTGTCCCAGCTGAAGCTTCGCGAAGATCGAGTTGATGTGCTTCTCCACCGCCCGCTGCGTGATGACCAGGGCGTCGGCGATCGCGGCGTTGTTCAGGCCGTGTGCCATCTCGGCGAGGACCTCACGCTCGCGCGTGGACAGTCGGGCCAGGCCGACATTGCCCCGCCGGTCCCGGCCGCGGACCAGAGCCTCGACGACCTTCGGGTCGAAGACCGAGCCGCCGCCGGCCACCGCACGGATGGCCGAGACCAGTTCGCCCACGTCGGCGACCCGTTCCTTGAGCAGATAGCCGCGGCCGTCGGTGCCCTGGCCGAGCAGGGCGCGCACGTACCGGGCATCGACGTACTGGCTCAGCAGCAGCACCCCGATGGCGGGATGGTTCACGCGGCAGTGCTCCGCGGCCTGGATCCCCTCGTCCGTCCGGCTCGGCGGCATCCGGATGTCGGTGAGCACGACGTCGGGCCGATGGTCGCCGATGGCCGTCAGCAGCTCCGGCAGGTCCGCGCAGGACGCGACAACCTCCAGGTCCGTCTCGTTGCGGATGAGGCCGGCCACCCCTTGGCGGAGCAGGACGCTGTCCTCGGCCAGCACGACCCGGATGCTCATCGGCGCGGCCCGGCCCCGACGGGAATCGGCAGCTCGGCCGGCGCCACCAGCGGCAGCACCGCGCTCACGACGGTCCACTGCGCCGGTCCCCCGACCTCCAGGGCGCCACCGAAGGCTTCCACCCGGTCCCGGATGATCTGCTCGGTGTCCGCGGTGGGCCGCCCGGGCGCGCGGACCTGAAGCCGCATCCGACCACCGTCCTGGTGCAGCCACACCCCCACCGGCCCGTAGTGGGCCAGGTCGTCCACCAGACCCACCACGCAGAAGTACGCCGCCGCCCGCAACGCCGGCGCGAGCGAAGCCTCGTCGATAGTGTGGTCGAGCGCGACCGGCGCCACCGCGGCGTCGAGGTGATGCTCCAGCGCGTCGATCAGGCCGCCGTCGGCCAGCGCGGGCGGGTAGAGCCCGGTGGCGAGCTCGCGCAGGGCCTCCAGCGCGGCCAGCACCCGGGTCCGTGCCTGCTCGAGCCCCGCCGACGGTGGTCGCCCGCCGTCCGGCAGTCGCTCCAGGGCCTCGAGGACCGCCGCGAGGTGCGGGTCCACCCGCTCGTGGAGCTCGGCGGCGAACCGGCGCCGCTGCGCGTCCCGGGCCCCGATCAGCCGCTCGCGGGACCGGCGCAGTTGCTCGGCCAGTTCGGTGGCCTGCCGCAGGCGATCACGCAGCTCGTAGGTCAGCCGTACGTTGGCCAGGGCCAACCCGGCCGGTCCGGCCAGCCGGTCCAGCAGCTCGCGGTCCGCCGCGCTGAGATGGTCCTCGGCCACCTCCACCGCCAGCTGGCCCACCGGGTCGGTGCCGCACTGCAGGTCCAGCCGGTACCGGGCCTGCACGTCGGCGCGGTCGGGCGGCCAGGTCTGGCGCCACTCGGCGCCGTCGGCGAGCCAGAGCCGCACCTCCGTCCCCGGGCTGTGCGCCACGCGTGAGGCCGTACGGGCGAGGTCGGGCAGGACCTCGTCGACCGCGAGGGTGTCCGAGATGCGCTGCACGAACCGGGTCATGGCGGCATGCGGGTCCCCGTCCGGGCCGTACGCGACGCGGTCGGCGTACCGCTCGGCGCGGCGGCGCGCGGCGGGGGCCAGCGCGGCGACGACCGCGGTGACCGCGAGCCAGACCCCGAGCCCCGGGTCGCCGCGGCCGGCGACCGCCGAGGCCGCCCGCACGAAGCCGTACACCGCGGCCACGAACAAGGCCATCGCGGCCAGGACCGTCACCGCGCGCAGCCGGTCCGGCGTCAGCCAACGGATCAGGCGCCGACTCATGCCGGTACCGCCGCCGGCTCGTCGCTCGCGGGGACCCGGCAGGTCAGCGCGGTGCCGCTCGCCGGGGCGGAGGCGATCTGGGCGGTGCCGCCCAGCACCGCGAGCCGGTCGATGAGATTCGACAGTCCGGAGCCGCGGGCGACGCGCGCCGGGTCGAAGCCCGTACCGTCGTCGATCACCACCAGCACGGCGTCGCCGCCGTCGCGCTCCACCCGTACGGTGATCTCCTGGGCCTGCGCGTGTTTGGTCGCGTTCTGGACCGCCTCGAGGGCGCAGAAGTAGAGTGCGGTCTCCACCTCGGGATCCAGCCGGCCCACCGGCCGGACGTCCACGCCGACGCGCAGCCCGGAAAGACGGGCCGAGGCGGTCGCCGCCTCCAGCGCTGCGGCCAGGCCCTCGGTGGCCAGCAGCGCGGGCGGGTTGCCGGTGCAGATCCCCTCCAGGGTGGCCCGGGTCGCCGCGAGTGCCCGCCGCAGCGGCCCGACCTGGTCGGCGGACGGCATCGTGGTGCGCTGCAGGGTCCGCAGCTGGAGCAGCAGCGCGACGAGTTCCTGCTGCGCGCCGTCGTGCAGGTCGCGTTCCAGGCGGCGGCGTTCGTCGTCGTGGGCGCCCACCACCTGCAGGCGGGACCGGCGCAGGTCGGCCGCCTGCCGGGTGACCTGCTCGACCTGCCGGGTCAGGTTTGCGGTCAGCCGGGCGTTGGCCACCAGCAGGCCGGCGTGACCGGCGAGGTCACCGATCAGCCGCAGGTCCGCGCGGGGCAGGGTGACTCCGGCCGGCAGCCGCAGGGCCAGGACGGCGAGCAGGTCCCCCTCGTGCGTGACCGGGAAGCACAGGTCCGCACCGATGATCGAGCGGTACTCGGCCATGGTCGCGGCCGGCTCGGTCCCGGGACGGCTCGTGGCACCGACGGGCCCGGCGGCGCCGGCCGGGGTGGCGGGCCCGGCCGCGCCGGCAGGGGCGACGGCGCCGACGGGCCCGGCCGCGCCGGTGGGGGCGGCGGCGGCCAGCAGCAGTCGGCCGGACGTGATCAGCCACAGTTGCGCGCCGGAGCACCGGGTGCCGCTGACGACCACGTCGGTCAGCTCGGCGAGCTCGTCGGTGGAAGCCGCATGGTCGAGCCGGTCCGCCAGGGTTCGCATCGCCTCGCGAGGGGTGAGCCGCTGGCCGAAGACGACCCGGTTGGCGAGAGCGCGGAGCCGCCCGCGAACCGGCTCGGCGACCGCGGCGACCACCGCCAGCGCCACGATCGCGGACCAGCCGCGGGGTGCGGCGAGCAACGCGGTGGCCGCGAGCGCCGCCAGGTAGACCAGCCCGATGAACGCGGCCAGCAGGCTGTAGGCGAGCGCCCGGGTGACCACGTGGTCGATGTCCCACAGCCGGTACCGCAGGATCGCGACGAACAGCATCACCGGCACGACGGCGAAGACCACGGGAAAGGCCCGTTCGACTCCGACGGCGAGGCGGGCGGCGTCGGCACCCGGGATCAGCCGGGCAGCCGACCACAGCAGCGCCACCGCCAGCGCGGGGGCGAGCGCCCAGCACAGCAGCCGGGACTGCTGGCGGACCTGCGGCGACTCGGAACCGTAGCGCAGCCGGATGCCTTGCGCGCCCATGCCGAGCACCGGCACGAGGATGCCGAAGAACGCGACGAAGAACGGCGGGTGCGCGACGAAGCTGCTGCGGTAGCACACGAAGGTGATCACGGCGGTGCTCGCGACGGCCGCGACCGCGGTCGCCCGCCGCCCGGCGCCCAGCGGCAGCCGCCCGTCGGGAAAGAGCAACACCGCCCAGACGTACGCGACGCCGGAGACCACGTGGAACGCGAAGTGGAAGCCCGTGATCCCCGGATCCGCCCCGATGAGGTGGAACACCGCGTGGCTCGGGGCGTTGAAGGTCGCCGCGGTGCCGACGAACGCGACCGCCAGCAGCCGAGGCGTCAGGTCATCCGGGCGCCGCAGCACCAGGAACACGCCGAGGGCGATGTTGAGCAGGCTGAAGACGTAGTCCAGGGCCGCCGGGCCGGGGCCGTGCGGCAGCGGCGGCATGGCAGCGCTCAGCAGCCCGACCAGCCCGAGCGACAGCCAGAGCAGCGCACCGCCGAGGTAGACCACGAACGCGGCGAGGAACAGGCGCGTCCCCCACCTGGACCCCGCAGACCTCGCATTCCGGGTCATAGAACCAGTCTGACCTGCCGGGTTCGCTCCCGAAGCCGGCTTGCCGCAGGACGCTACGAAACGCCGGGCGACTCGCCGACCTGCGGCAGGTGCCCGCCATGGGAGGTGACCAGGGCGCCCGCCACGATCGCGGCATCCGCCTCGGCGACGTCCGCCGGGTACTCCGGCAGCAGGTCGTCCCAGACGACCAGCCACGACCCGTACAGCTGCGCCTGCCCCTCCGGCCGGGCGAAGAACCAGAGGTGCAGGTGCGCGCCGCCATCACCGATGCGGTAGACGTGGGCTCGCGAGATGTGCGGCAGGGCCTGGATGTGGCGGACGATGCGAGTGCTCAGGAGTCCCAGCTCGGCGGCCAGCTCGTCGGGCAGGTCCGCCATGTCGTAGTGATCGCGCGGATACAGCATCAGAACCAGCGGCACACCGACCCGGGAGATCCGGGCCAGCCGCCAGTGATCATTGAGCCAGATGCCTTCGTCCCGGTTACGGCAGGCGTTGCAGTCCGCCGGGTCCTCGCCATGCCGTGCCGGCTCGGGCAGCACCGGCGGCCGCAGCGGGGAGACCCGCAGTCCGTCCGGCTCGAACGGGCTGATCTCCCATCCCGTCATTCGTGCCAACGGCAGACGGCGCTCGTCGTCCGCGGCGGCGACTGCTTGGGCATAGAACTCGTCCGGTCGCAAAGCCATGCCCGAACCCTAGTACGAAGAAGATCAATCTCGATCCGGGCGGGCAGGGCTGTCGCCGGCGGCGTGCGGTCGATACTGTGTCGCTCCCGCGTGCGTGATCAAGAACGAGGACACCGTGACCGACAACGACCCCGACCAGTCGCCGGGATCCGAACCCAGCCCCTCCGACGACCCGGTCCGGCCGCCCTCGCCCTTCTCGGAGCGGGCCGAGCCCTCGCAGCCCACGCCTCCGCCGCCCGCCGCGCCGCCGGCCGCCGTCCAGCCACCGCCCGCCGCGCCGCCGGCCGCTGCCCAGTCACCGCAGATCCGGCCGCCGGCTCCGTCCGGTCCGCCGCTCTACGGCCAAGGGCCGGCCGTCGGGCCGGCCCTCCCCCGGCCGCCGTTCGGCTACTCGGTCCCTCCCGCTCGGCCGCCCCTGTTTCCGCCGGCCCCTCCCGGCCTCTATCCCACGCCCGACGATCCACTGGTCAGCGCCGACTACAACGGCTGGTGGAGGCGCAGCCTCCGGCTCCTGAAAGCCGTCTGGCGGCAGGCCGCACTGGTGCAACTCGTGTGGGTGGTGCCACTTGTCGTCGCCGGAGCGCTCGTCAGCGTCCTGCTGAACAGCACCTTCACCGACCTGGCCAACGCATCGGCGGACGTCCGGCCCGACATGCGCCCGTTTCTCCGCTCGCTGTACTACCTGGTCCCGCTCGGCCTGCTGATCGGCCTGCTCAGCCTGCTGGCGTCCCTGGCCACGCTGCACCTGGTGGTACAGGCCGCCGTCGGCCGGCCGCCGTCGGCGGGGCACGCGCTGCGAGCCGCCGCGCCACGCGTCCCGGCGTACCTGGGCTGGGGTTTGGTCGGTGGTCTTTTGACCCTGGTCGGCTTCCTCTGCTGCATCCTGCCCGGCTATTACGTGCTGGCCGTCTTGCTGGTCCTGCCCGCCGTGGTGCTGCTGGAACGAGGTCGCGCGGGTGCCCGCTGCTTCCAGCTGTTTCACGCGAGGCTGGGTGACGCGCTCGCCCGCGTGGCGACCATCGTCGGGCTCGGTATCGCCATCGGCACCGTGCAGGAGGTGATCATGATCGGCCTGTCCGCGCCGTTCGGCCTGTTCAGCACCGACGGGATCCCCTGGGTCGCATTCGTCGTCCTATCGACCGTCTCGGTCGTCCTCACCGCCGCATCGAACATCGCGCTGGCCCCCATGACCGTCACCACATACGCCGACATGCGGGCACGTCACGAGCCGTTCTCCACCGCCTATCTGACCGCCTGACCATCAGGCTGCGGCCAGGGCGAGGGTGAGGCAGAAGCCGAGCAGCGCGACGCCTTGCAGGACCGCGCGCAGATTGATGATCGAGTCCCACCGCTGCTGAAGCTCGCGCGCCCCGGCCGGCACCCGGCCGGTCTCGGCCGCCTCGATGAAGACCTTGTTGATCGGCAGCGAGATCCGGTTGAACAGGACCAGCCAGGCCAGCAGCAGGAGCAGGGCGGACCCGGCAGCGGCACCGGCGGCCGGGCTGCCGAGGAGGAACGCGGTGAGCGTGGTGGCGGCGCCGGCCACCACGCTGAGGGTGCCGGGTATGGGCATGCGGGCGGTGCCGTAGCGGTGGCCCAGGCCGACCACCCGGGTCATCGTGGCGTCGTCGAGCGCGGCGTACGTCGGGCGCATGACCAGCGCGCCAAGCACGTCGGTGCCGAAGATGACGGCCGTGCCCAGCGCGGCGGTGATGGCTAGGACGTCGAGGAGCGCGGTCATGATTCCTCCAGAATCTAGCGTTGCTAGAAATCTAGCACTGCTAGGATGAGGATGTGAAGGCCCCGACGAAAGCCCAGCTGGCCCGCGCCGCCCGGCGCGATCGGATCGTCGACGCGGCGCGGGAGATCGCGGAGGTGGACGGCTGGCCCGCGGTGACCGTGCGACGGCTCGCCGACACGATCGGGTACAGCCAACCGGTCCTCTACGGGCACTTTCCCGACGGCCGGGACGGCATCGTCCGGGCGGTGGCGCTGGCCGGCTTCGCCCAGCTCGCCGAGCTGCTGACCGCGGCGGGCGAGGTGAGCGGGATCTGCGCGGCGTACCTCGAGTTCGCCCGCTCACGGCCCGCGACGTACGAGGCGATGTTCTCGATGCCCACCGACCTGGAGTTCGCCCGGCCGACCACGCCCGAGCAGTTGCGCGCCGGTTTCCGCCCGTTGCTGTCCGCCATGGGTGACGAGACCCGGGCGGAGGTCTTGTGGAGCGCGCTGCACGGCCTGGCCGACCTGTCCCGGCACGGCCGGCTGCGGCCCGACCACGAGACGGCCCGGGTCGAGCTGCTGATCGGCCTGTTGCGGTCCCCCAAATAGCGGCGGCCTCCGGGGCGCTGTACCGCGGGTGATAGCGTCGGCACGCGCCCGCGGCGCCGACGGATCTATCAGTGGAGCGCACGAATGGGCGAGCACACCGGCCCTGTCCTGGCGTACCGGTCGCCGCGCCGCCGGTGGCAGGAGGCCCTGCTCGGGTTCGGCGGCACGGTCACGCTGTACGTCATCACCGCGCTCGGCATATTCGTCGGCCGCCTCGTGCTGCTCGCGAGCATCCCTGGCGCCGTCATCGTCGGGGCCGTCATCGCGTCGCTGTGGATTGCGGTGTGGGTCGCCCGGCGGACGGTGGACCGGGTGCGGATCACCGACCGTCACCACTGGGAGCGAGCCGAGAGCGCCGGAGCCACGGTGGTCCGGCACCTGCCGGCGACCGGCCTGCTGCCGGCTGCCGAGGTACGCGCCATGGTGCGGCGCGAGCTGCACGAGATCCTGGACCTGCTGGTCGAGCAGGACCGGCTCCTGGCGGTGCAACGCGAGGCGCGGAGCGCCGCAGGAGACCTGCCGGCCGGCGAGCCGGCCCGGAGCGAGCTCGACGCCGAGCTGATCGAGTTGGACGAGCGGCTCCGCGGCCTGCTTGCGCTCGTCGGGGCCCGGGTCGCTCGGCTGACCGGGCTGGCGGCCCAGGCCACCGACCTGGCGACGATCGAGGCACGGCGACGGCGAGCACGTCAGGTCACGTCGCGGATTCGCCACGAGCTGGGCAGGAGCGACGCTCTCCCGGACGGACACCAGCCGGCCGATGCGGTCGAACGCGCCGAGTCGGTTCTCGCGGCCTACCGTGAGCTGGCACCGCATGGATCCGTCGTGGACGGTCAGGCACCGCTCAGACCTGCTTCTTGATCCAGGCCAGGCAGGTCTTGTCCACGGTCTTGAAGGGCACCCCGTACGCGTCCCGCGCGGCCTGATCCAGCTCGTTGTCCTCGGTGAGCACCAGCCGGACGAAGGCGAACAGTTTCGCCTCGCCGTACTGGTGCGCCATGCAGTCGACCGCCAAGTGGCTCAGGCCGTAGAAGGCGTCGCCGGCCCGGTCGGGAGCCTTCGGGGACGGCTGGGTCGGCACCATCGACCTCATCGGCGCCCGGTCGAGCTGCCAGCGCACGCTGTACCGACGCAGGCTCTGCGCCGCCGACTTCGGCTTCCAGCCGATGTACTCGGCGATGCCCTCGCTCAGCCAGGTGTCCTCCTCCGCGTCGTCCCGGAACGCCCCGGACAGCGTGACCACGTGCCCGAGCTCATGCTGCACGATGACGGCGAGCTCCCGCGGGTCGTCCAACTTGGCCATCCGGAGGACCACATCGATGCCGCGCTTGTTGAGCGGTATCGCCAGACCGACCACCCATTGATCGTTCTCGCCGCCGTACCAGGTCTTCCACTGCTTCTCCGAGGCCAGGAAGATCCGGTACCGCTTCTGCGGCGTGCCGTTCAGGGCGCCGTAGTGGTCGGCGACGGCCGCCGCGCGCTCGGCCACCGGCAGCACGGTACTGAGGTACTTCTGCTCGCCCGCGCCGGCCGCGACCACCACCCGCTTGCCCTGCGCGAACGTGAGATCCCCGTGCTCCCAGGGCGTCGGCTGACGGCGGTCCGGCTCCGCCGACCGGGCTACCGCCGTGATCACATACGCTCCGCCGACCGGCTTGAGCGTCAGTTCCTGAGCGATCCGGGGAGCCCTGCCCCAGCCGCTCGCCGGGTTCTCCGGGCACATGTCGGCGGTGAAGCAGTAGACGAGATCGGCCCCGATCCTGACCGCGGTGCTGTCGCCCTTGACCGGCAGCCCGATGGATGTCTCGTAGTGCAAGCTGATCACGCCGAGCCCACGCAGGTTCCGGAAAAGCGATCGGTAGCTCGCCCTGAGCTCGGGGTCGACCGCGGCGAGCCAGCCGTTCTCGTCGCCCTTCACGAGGGCGGTGGCCTGCGCATCGAGCGCGGCGACGGCCTTGTCGAAAGGACTCACCGGCGCCGGGGATGCGGCGGTCGGCGCGGGCTGACCGCTGGGCGCGGACCCTGCCGCGCCGTCGGGCGCGGAGCCGGGCTGCAAAACCACAACACCAGCGAGGAGTACGGCGAGGGCCGCGCCGCCGGCCAGCAGCGCACGCATCCGCCACCGCGCCCTGGGCGCCGGCCCCGGATCGGGCCCCGATCCACCCTGCTCGATCTCGGCCGACTCGGCCGGCTCGGCGGGCTCGGCCGGCTCGGCCGCGGTGGAAGCCGCCTCGGTCTCGCCGGCCGGCAACGTGTCGTGCGTGGGGACCCGCTGGGGTGGCGTGGTCGGCGTGGTCGAGAGATCGGGCCCCTCGTGCATGGTGTCTCCTCCGGTGCGCGGCCGGCGTGGGTACGGCCGTCCGGTGATCTAAGCAGTTTCACCTTTGCGGCACGCACCCGATCCAATCGACGGGGCGGAGCTTCGCGTACGACGTCGGTTTGCCCGGGGTGACGGTCGGCGCTAGTAACGGAACTTGTGCCGAGCACTGCGCCGGTTCACCCGGGCCGGCAACTCGTCCAGGTTGTCGCCATGAGGCAGCTGCTCGCCCGGCTCATGGCCCGGGATGAAATCCCGCATGGTCACCACCAAGCCTTGAACCAGGCGGTCCTCGCGCAGGTCGCGATACGTGGCTTCGACCAGCACACGGCCGCCGTCGGCCCGCACCAGCGAGCAGAACACCACACCGTCGCCGGAGCTGCGGAGGGTCTGCCGCAGCTGGTTGCGGTCGTCCGGATGCACCAGATCGCCGAGGGTGGCCAGCGGCGGAAGGTCGTCGATGCCGAGCAGCTCGCGCAGCGAAGGACTGGCGTACCGGATGCGCTGGTCCTCGTCGATCACCACCATGATGTCCGCGCTGTTCGGGATCACCGCGCGTAGATAGAGATCACTGTCGCGGCGGCCGACCGCCTCCTCCAGGGAAATGCGGTCCAGCGCGAGCGCCGCCTGACCGGCCAGCACCTCGAGGGTGTCGCGACTGGCGGTGAGGGTGTCCCGGCGACCCACCAGGATCAGGGCTCCGCCGTTGGGCCGGGCGACGGCGAGCGGTTCCAGCCAGAGCGGACAGACCAGGGTGGCGTAGTTGTGGTCCGCGTTTTCGATCCACCAGCTGCGGGATGGTGGGCCGGCCTCGGGTCGGGGCACCGCCTCGAGCGTCAGCTGGCGGTCGTCGACGGCGAAAACGGTGCTGCGGATGGCCTCCGGTGGCATGAGCTGAGTGATCGCGGCTCGGACGGCCTCGTCCACGGCCGGCGTGTCGGCGGCGGCGACCAGCGCGGCGCTCGCCTGCCGCAAGCCGCGCTCACGCGTCAAGGCCTGGCCGTTCAGGGTCACCGAGTCGGTCAGCCGCGTGATGGTCAGCAGAAGTGTGATCGCACCGGCCACGGCGATCACCACGCCGTCGCCGACCGTGCCGTGGACCGCCTCGATCAGCAGAACGACCGGCGGGGTGGCGACGGAGATGCCCAGCAGCGCCGCCCAGCGCCCGAGCCATGGGCTCGGACGCGGCGCCGCGGGCTCGGTGAGCCGGACCATCGACGGGTGCAGCGCGGAGGCGCCCCAGGCCAGGTAGAGCACCACGAAACCGGTCTCGCTGAGCCGGCCCGGCCACAGCGGCTGCACGATGTCACTGACCAGGACACCCACCGCACCGATGACCAGCAGCACGGCCGAGAGGTTCCGGCCCACGGCGACCAGCAGGCGGGCCACGACCGCCAGGAGCAGCAGGGCTCCGATGACGTACGCCGCCGAGACGTTCCCGATCCGGCCCGCGTCGCCGATGACGAACACCCAGACCACCAGCAGCGTCGAGCAGGCGAACGCGAGCAGATCGATGAGCCGGGCCCGGTCGACGAGAATCGCACCGACGCGGGTCAGCTGCAGCAGACTGCAGGCGACCAGCACGCACATGACGTAGAAGCAGATATCGGCGACGCCGGGCCGGTTCAACGCGGTCAGCACATCGCCGGCGGCGCTCGCCACGATGGCGCCGGCGAGCAGCAGCCAGGGTCCGATTCGGCCGGGTCGGTGACGACGGACGCCGTAGAGGATGGCGGCCGCGCTACCGATGCCCAGCACAACCCATTCGATGGCCCTCAGCACGCCTAACTTAGTACCAGCGGCGTTGCGGTGTGTCCACGTCGCTATATACGTAGCGCTATGACTTGCACCTTCCGTGCATAACAGGGAAGCGGGAAGCGCGCACCTGATCATGCCGAGGAGAGTTAGCTATCAGGTCAGACCACTTGAAATCCGGCCAGTCTTGGAGGCTTGCGTGCTGGGAATGCCAGTGACCGCCGCACTACTTCTTTCCGTCACGACGATGACGCCGGCGACCGGCTCCGCCGACGACCGGGTCACGATCGAGAAGCTGACGGTGAACGGCACCGGCTGCCGGGCCGACACGGTCGCGGTCGCGCTGTCGCCCGACAAGGAGGCGTTCACGGTGACGTACAGCGCCTACGTCGCTCAAGCCGGCGCCGGCACGGGAAACAAGGATCAACGCCGTGCCTGCAGCCTCACCGTCCGGCTCAATGTCCCGGCAACCACGCAGTACGCCATCACCGCCGTGGACTACCGCGGATTTGCCCACCTCGAACCGGCCGCCTCGGCCACCCTCTCCGCGCGCTACCACTTCCAGGGCTCCGGCGCGCCAACCTATACCGTGCACTCCTTCGCCGGCGGCCTCGACGACGACTGGCAGGTCACCGACTCCGCGGGAAGCGGCCTCGTGTTCAGCCCGTGCGGTGCCGGCCGCAAGGTCGACATCGATACCGAGCTCCAGGCGAGGGCGGACCGGGCCGACGCACCCACCAGCATGATCACCATGGATTCCACCGACAGCGAGGTCGCCAGCACGTACCACCTCACCTACCGCACCTGCTGACCGGACGAGGACTCCGCAGCGGAAATGGCATGAGACGTGGAGACCATGGCCGGAATCGAACCGGTGACGTGGTCGTGACCCGCTTTGCAGGCGGGCGGCTCCACCAGGAACCCACCATGGCCGTGCGTACCCTCGGACGGATTCGAACCGCCGGCCTCCAGATTCGGAATCTGGCGCGCTATCCGCTGCGCTACGAGGGTGTGGTGCGGGAGGTGGGATTCGAACCCACTCAGCGTTGCACCTGCTTTACAGGCAGGCCCGACTCTCCGACGTCGGCGCTCCCGCGGGGCGATCGAGCGGAGTTGAACCGCCGCCTCCAGGGCCACAACCTGGCGCTCTACCGTTGAGCTACGACCGCAGTACCCGGCCGCGGGATCGAACCGCGGGCCTCCCCGGTGTGAGCGGGGCGCTCGTTCCGCTGAGCTAGCCGGGCGGGGCCGGCCTCAGAGCTACCGGCGCGTGGCGGAGACGGGGCGAGTCGAACGCCCACGGGAGTGACCCCCAACGGTTTTCGGGACCGCGGCCGGCGCCCATCGGCTGGCGTCTCCAGGGTGGTACCAAGTCTGGGTAGCCGGATTCGAACCGGCGGCCTCCGCGTCCCGAACGCGGCGCGCTACCAAGCTGCGCCATACCCAGTTGAGTCGGGACGACCAGGTTCGAACTGGCGACCTCCGGTCCCCCAGACCGGCGCGCTACCGACTGCGCCACGTCCCGATGCCGGCGTCCACGTCGGGCGACCGAACCCGTTCGGGTGCCGAGCACGTCCTGGCGCACGGAATCGAACCGCGGGCCTCCGCCTTATCAGGGCGGCGCTCTGACCGACTGAGCTACACCAGGGTGGCGGAAACGGAGGGATTCGAACCCTCGGCGGGACCGGCCCGCTCTGCCTTAGCAGGACAGCGCCATAGACCACTCGGCCACGTTTCCGCGAAGCGCCACCGGCGGGAGTCGAACCCACGGCCCTCCGATCGACAATCGGATGCTCTCCCCCTGAGCTACGGCGGCATGCGGTGGCTGTCCAGCCTCCGCCGCTCCCTCGCAAGGACTCGAACCTCAACCTCGGCGTCCAGAGCGCCGCGTCCTGCCATTAGACGACGAGGGAATGGGCCGCCGTCGGTGTGGCGCCGGCGGGCCCTGATCTCATGCCATTTCCACTGTGGAGTTCTCAAGTCCGAGGCCCTCGCGGGTCTCGACGCGTCCATGCCCGCAGGCGTTCTGCGGGGGACGAAGCAGGGGTGACAGGACTCGAACCTGCAACTTTCGGATTTGGAGGCCGCTGCGCTTCCGGTTGCGCCACACCCCTACGAAGTTGGCCGGAAATGCGAAAGACCGCCTTCCCGGGTACGGGAGGCGGCCTGGGCGCTGGGCGCGGGGCTCAGGCGCTGGGTGGGGCCTCCCGTTGTGCGGGCTTGCTGTGCTGGTCTTCGGAGACCCATCGGGTCGTCCGATACGCGCAGGCAGCCACGGCCGACAGCGGATGCTGCGGCTCGGTGACGGCTTGCCGGCGATTCATCGGAGTGCTCCTGGGTCGAGTCGTGGTGGGCGGAAGGGCGGTGGATATGAAGAAGCCGCCCGGTCCCGGCGCGGGTGTTGCCTTGGTGCTGATCACAACGGTAGGACACGCATCCGGCACCGGCAAACACATTTACGGGGTCGGGGTGAGGCGGAATATGGGCAGCCGGCGGTGCGACGCGCGGGTCCGGTAGTTCTGGTATCCCGGCCACTGGTCGACGATCAGTTGCCAGAGGCGGTCGCGGTCGGCGCCGTGGGTCTCGTGCGCCTTCACCGGTAGGTCGCGCCCGCCCAGCAGCACCCGGGCGTTCGCGTCGGAGCGCAGGTTCCAAGCCCAGCCGGGGTCGTTCGTCCCGCCCCAGTTGGAGGCGATGACGATCAGGTCGTCGCCGTCGCGTACGTATTGCAGGGGGTTGCTTCGGGGTTGTCCGGAACGGCGCCCGGTGGTCGTCAGCATGAGCGATGGGGCCATGCCCAGAGCCACCACCCGGCCGCGGGTCAGCCGGCCGAGCCACCGGTCGAGGCCGACCAGGCTGCGGGCCACCGGGGTGAAACCGGGCCAGGCACCGACGGCCCGCCACGTCTTTTTCCACATCTCAACCACTTCCGCTCCGCAGATCGTCCATCCCCGGCGGGAGGGTCGAGGGACAGGATATTGCCGCGGGAGCCCGGCCGCCGCGAAAACGAGCGCGTGGTCAATCCGTACGGCCAATGGGTTGATCGGCGGCGCGAACCAGGTATGGGCGGCGGTCGCGGTCACGAACCTCGAGAACGACGTCCACGACGATGCCGGGTCCCCACTTCGGCCCACCCCGCGCGACAACCGTGAACTGGGACGGATCTCGCATCCGACCTTGGTCCTCCGCGACCGGGGACGTCCAGATCATCGGGCCGTGGACGACCGCGAGCCGGGTCGCCCGTGTCAGCGGCGGCACCACCGACGGCGGATCGGCCACCACCGTGACGCCGGCGATCAGCGGCCGGCCACCCGGCGGGCAAGCCGGCATGAAGTCCCGGTACAGAGAGGTAGAGATCCGAAGCGTGGCACCCGCAACCGAGACCATCACCGGAACGGTCTTGAGGCTGCCCGCATAGTTGCCGACAGATCCGTCTCGTACGGCGGCGGTGTCGAACTCGCCGAGAAAGCGAATCAGCCTGTCAAGTTCCGGCACATCGCCCATGATGACACCCATTAGTCATCGGCGCTTCCGCCGTTGCTTGCGGATCGTCTCCAGTCTGGCCGCCGCGGTCTTTGCCGGGCGGCGGAAGTATTCGAGAGCACGATGCCCGTGTTGGAATGCGGACGCGTGCACCTCGCCACCGCCGCCGCCCGGTGGGACCCACCGGATCCACAGGCCGTCGTCGTCGTGGCCGCACCGGTGTATCTGCGCCAAAGCCGGCCCGCCCCGGGAGGGCGGGCCGTCGCGGTCGATCAGTATCGGATGGTGACCGTGGCGCTGCCGAGCACCACCGGGAGCCTCGACATGTCGACCCGGAGCACCTCGCCGTCGTCCACCACGCCGGCGGCGTCCAGCGTCTTCTGGTGGAGCAGGAACCGTCCGGTGGTCGCGGACCGCACCGGCGTACAGGCGGTGGTGTCGGACAGCCCGGAGGCCTCGCAGGCCGCCTCGTTCTGGCCGAGCAGGTGGTCGATGCCGAAGTCGCTGTCGTTGGCGAGGTACAGCACGCGGCCGCCGTCGGCGGCCGTGATGCCCTCGATCTTGTCGTGGCCGAAGAACGCGCCCGACGGGTCGAGCTGGTTCAGCACGGTACCGAGCTCCAGGTACGGGGTCTTGCTGACCGGGACGATGCCGGCCTGGGACAGCAGCAGCCCGGCCTTCGCGGTGGGTGCGTCGCCGACGTACGCGTCGATCGACCTACCACCCACGGTGTACCCGAGCGGGCCGCCGCTGCCGGTGACGTCGGTCGCGCCGGTCAGGTCGATCTCGTACAGGTTCTTGACGGCCGCCTGGCCCGGCTCGCCCTGCAGGCCGTCCCGCTCGTCGACCAGGAACTTCGTGGCCGACAGCGCGGTGATCTCACTGACCGCGCCCGACGTGGTGGCCGGGTTGGTGAGCAGGTACACGTACTCGTGAATGGTTTTGGTCCGCAGGTCGACCGTGACGATCCGCACCGGCGACACGTTGCCCGGCTTGACGGTCTTGCCCTTGGCGTCGGTGCCGTAGTCGGGCACGGACAGCGCCGACTGCATGATGCCGACCAGGGTCCGCCCGTCCGGTGTGACGGTGAGCCCCTCCATGCCCTTGTTCTTGGTGCGCAGGGTCAGCTCGGCGGGCAGCGGGTGCGCGGTGTCGACGTGGTGGCCGGCGTCGGCGCCCCACGGCGACAGCCGCTCGATCTCCGTGCCGTTGCGGTCGAAGTGGGTGATGAACGGGCCGTACTCGTCGGAGACCCAGAAGCTGCCGTCGGCCAGCGCGACCAGGCCCTCGGAGTCGTAGCCGTTGCGCGGGTCGAGGGTCACCGCCGGGCTGCTGCCGGGCACCGGGTACGGCTGCGCCGGGTCGAGGTACGTGCCGTACAGGTCCTCGGTCTTCTCGGCGCTCGCCGCGGTCTTGGTGACCGGGTTCGGCAGGCCGTTGTAGGGGGTGCCGTCCGGCGCCTTGAGCGCGATCGTCCGCTGCACCACGGCCTTACCGCCCACCAGCCGGAACAGCCCGATCTTCGGGTTGAAGGTGGGATCGGCGAAGGCCTTCTGGCCGGTCGGGCCGTCGTCGTCGGCGTTCGGGCCGCGGTCGGTGACCCCGGCGAACCAGCCGGGCCGGCCGGGCACCGCGACGAAGGAGGAGCCGTAGCCGCCGCCGGAGATCTGCACGGTACTGCCGTTCGGTCCTTCCAGCCCGCCCAGCGGCGGGATCTGGTCGCCGCCCGGTACCGCGCCGGGGTAGACGGTGACGGCGTCGGTGGCGGTGTAGCCGAAGTGCACCGTGCCGTGGCTGCCGGGGACCGCCGGGGTGAAGGTGTACGAGCCGTCGGCGTGTACCACCAGGCCGCCGGCGGACGGGGTGTCCAGGCCGGTGTGGCGAACCACCGCGGTCGCGCCGTAGTCGTTGGCCAGCACATTGCCGGCGACGCCAACGATGTCGGCCGTCACCGCGAACGGGTGCGGCTTGGCGACCCACCAGCCGAACGGGTCAGCCCAGGCGGTACCGACCGAGGCCAGAACTATGACGGCGGCGGTACCGCCGATGACTGTCGCCCGCCTGCGGGCGCGGAAATGATCCAGGTGCATCCCCGCAACCAATCCGCGACAGGTGAACGGCGAATGGCCGGAGCATGAGGTGCGGCGGTCGGATGGAGCAAACCCATCGCGCTTCCCGACAGATCATGCCGAGTGCAGGCGTCGGCGAGGATGTGACCGCTGGGCGACCCAACGAGCCGCGGGGGTCAGAGGCGGGTGGTGTTGACGTCCTCGCCGAGCAGGACGGCGCCGATCGTCTCGCGGACGTCCGGGCCGATCATGGCGTGCTGGGTGGCGGCGTGCACGTCCCGGAAGTGGCGCTGCAGCGGGCTGGACGCGTAGAGCGACGTCCCGCCGGCGGCGTCGTACACGAGATCCACCGCTCGGGCGGCGTTGCGGTTGGCAGTCGCGATGGCCAGGCGTAGCCGGGCCACACCGTCGACGCCGCGCGGGTCGGGCGCGGCCGCCTCGGCCAGCAGATAGGCCAGCGCCGACGCGCGCAGGGCCTCGGCCTCGGCGACCGCGGCCCTGGCCCACCCCTTGCCGGCCAGGGACCGGCCGGTCATCGGGTCGTGCTTGGCTCGGGCGAGTGCGGTGAACTCGCCGATCGCGGCCCGGGCGATGCCGAGCGGCACGGCGCCGATGCCCACGGCCAGCTGGGCGAAGACCGGGAAACCGTCGCGCGGGTCGGCGAGCGAGAAACTGTGCTCCTGCGGCACGAACAGGTCGGCCGCCTCGATGTCGTGGCTGCCGGTGCCGCGCAGACCGGCCACGTCCCAGGTGTCGTGGATGGTCATCGTCCCGGCCGGCATGATCATCATCAGCACCGCGTGCGGGCCCTCCGCGACCCGGCAGCCGCCGACCAGCCAGGTGGCGTGCTCGCAGCCGCTCGCGAACGGCCACCTCCCGCGTACCCGATAGCCCCCGTCCACCGGCGTGGCCAGGCCGAACGGCGCGGCGACGCCCGCGATGCAGAACCGGGGATCGGCCAGCATCGCCGCGACGACCTGCGGGGTGAGATAACGCAACGCGACGCTGGTGGCGCCGGCGATCATGGCGACCCAGCCGGTCGATCCGTCGGCGTACCCGAGTTCCTCACACACCCGGACGAAGGTGACCGGGTCGGCTCGGCCGCCGGGGGCGAGCATCCGGAAGACCCCGAGAGCGGCGAGCTCGTCCACGATCTCCGGCGGCACCCGGCGTACGGCCTCGGTCTCTGCGGCCCGGTCACGAATCCGTTCGCCGAGGCGCTGGACTCCGTGGAGGAGATCGTCCACAGTGTTCGCCACGCGCACGATTCTGTCCTCGCGGAGAACCTCAGTGCAAGGTGGCCGCCAGGTGGTGGTGCAGGAAGGTGGCGGCGGCGTCGGCGGCCTCGGTGACGTACGGCTCGACGTCGTAGAGGTCGATGTGCTGCTCGGCGTCGAGCCAGCGGATCTCCTTCGGTCCCGTCGCCTGGTTGTAGAGCGCCTCGGCGAGTTCGGGCGCGCAGTAGGCGTCGGTGCGGCCGTGCACGACCAGGAGCGGGGTGGCGGCGAGCAGCGGGGCCGCGCCGAGCGCGTCGAAGGTCATGAGGGCGTGCAGCGAGCCGTACGTGACCCGGTTCTCCCAGTGCTCGGCCGTGGACCGGGCCGTGCCGTAGTAGGCGAACGGCTCGTCGCCGGCCATCGCCGCGGTCGCACCGCCGGGGGCGACCGCCGGCAGTTCCTCGTCGTACCGTTCGATGAAGGAGCTCAGCGACCGCCGGTAGCCGTCGGGGCCGGCCGCGCTGAACCGTGCGGGGCTGTTGTAGGCGCCGGCGATGCCGACGACGGCGCGGATCCTCGGGTCGGCGGCGGCCGCCCGGACGGCGTAGCCGCCGCCGAGACAGACGCCGACGGCGGCGAGGCGGGTGGGGTCGACGGCCGGGTGGTCGGCGAGCAGGCCGACTCCCGCGCGCAGGTCGGCGAGCTTGCCCTGGCTGTCCTCGTGGGCGCGGCGGCCACCGCTCTCGCCGAAGCCGCGGTGGTCGAAGGCCAGCGTGGTCAGGCCGCGGTCGTGCAACCGTTCCGCGTACGTGCCGACGACCTGTTCCTTGACCCCGGTGAACGGTCCGGTCAGGACGACGGCGGGTGCCCCGGCGGCCGCCACCCGGAGGTGGCCGGCCAGGGTGAGGCCGTCCGCGGTGAAGGTGACGCGTTCGGCGCTCACGCCGCGATCTCCGCGGCGACGGCGTCGGCGCCCAGGCCGATCATCCAGGTCAGCGGCGCCCCGGGCAGGAAGCGGGTCATCACGGCGGTCAACTCCTCGCGTTGGGCATCGGTCAAGGCGGGCGCCCCGGCGGCGAGGCGGCCGATAGTCGCGCGGTACATCATGAGGTACCGCCGCTGCTCGGCCAGCATGCCCGCGTCCCCGGGCGCGCCGTGGCCCGGATAGAGCGTGGCGCCGTCGAGCTCCTCGGTGAGGGCGTCCAGCGCGGTGAGCCAACGATCGGTGTGCCCGTCCGCCGTGTACGGGTGGGTGCCATGAAAGGCCAGGTCACCGATGAATGCCCGGTCGTCGAGCGTGAGGTAGGAGTCGGCGTGGCTCTCCGCCGCGCCGACCGCGTGCAGCCGGAAGCGCAGCCCACCCAGTTCCACGGTGTCGCCGGTGGACAGGCGCTGGTCGGGAACCCGATGCCGGTCGGGCCATTCGTCGCCGTACACCGGTTGCCATTGCGCCCGTTTCGCGTCGGCGATCCGGGCGATCGTGTCCGCCACGTCGTGCGCCGCGTACACCGGCACGTCGTCGCCGGCCAGCAGCGGCAGGCCGTTGAAGTGGTCCGGGTGTGCGTGCGTGACGAACACCCCGAGCAGCGGCTTGTGCAGCGCCGCGATCCGGGCGGCGAGGGCGCGCACATCGGACAGCAGCAGGTTCGCGTCGATCAGCACGACGCCGTCGGCCGTCTCCAGCAGATAGCTGTTGACCAACAGTCCGGCCTCGGCGGCGGTGTAGGTGTGGATGCGGTACATGACGGCGGCGTTCCCCTCCGGCGTTATCGTTTCGCCTGACGCTAGGTCGCGCGGCGCCCGTCGCACAGAAGGCACTTTCCGGTGCCCTTGGAGGGGGTGTGCTCATGTCGCTGGTGATACCGGACGTGCTGGAGGAGAGCTGCACGACGCGGCAGGCGCTCGAGCGGCTCGCCTCGAAATGGCGCGTCCTGCTGATCTATGCGCTGCTCGCCGGTCCGCAACGGCACGCCGAGCTGCGCCGCCGGGTCGCCGGGATCACCCAGAAGGTCCTGACCGAGACCCTGCGCGACATGGAGGCTGACGGCCTGGTGCAGCGGCGAGTGCTCAAGGAAACACCACCACAGCACGTCGAGTACGCGCTCACCGCCCTGGGCAAGACGCTGCAGGAACCGCTCGCGGCGATCTGCGCCTGGGCAACCGAGCACAGCGCCGGCTGACGACGGGCCTTTGTCCACAGTAGCCCCGCTTAAACCTGCGGTTTGTCATGAGTTTCGAGGCGGTTCGGTGGTCCATCGGGTGACCGGACACACTTCAGCTCATCCTTTCGGTCGGGCAGCCTCTTCGGCATAGGACACGCACGACGCCGGGAGGGGCAGATGGACGAGCGCTACGACTCGTACTGCGCGGTTGATCCGCTCTTCTACGACTCGCTGACCAACACCCGGGCCGAGGTCGCCGGCTACCTAGCCGGGCGGGAACCACCCGCCGGCTGGGAGCGCCTGGCCAAGGACGACTGGCTGATCTGCAGCCCGGTCGGCGACCCGCTCCCGATGCAGGGCTGGAAGATCCACGTCTCCGCCTGCCTGGACAACGCGGAGCGCGTCCTGACCGTCGTATGGGACTACTGCGTGGCCCACGGCCTCGGCTTCAAGTTCCTGCGCGGCCCCAAGATGCTGCTGATGCGCAACGCCAAGTACGCGTCCCGCGGCGCCGCCGGGAAGTTCATCACCGTCTACCCGCACGACGACGCCGAGCTGGAGCGGGTCTGCCGGGAGCTCGACGAGCTGCTCGACGGCGAGCCCGGCCCGTACGTCCTCTCCGACCTGCGCTACGGGCGCGGCCCGGTGTACGTCCGGTACGGCGGATTCGCCAACCGTTTCTGCCTCTCCGCCGAGGGCCTGGTCGTGCCGGCCCTGGCGAACCCGGACGGCACGCTCCTGCCGGACCGGCGCGACCCGGTCTTCCACGTTCCCGAGTGGGTGACGCTGCCCGGCTTCCTCGCGCCCCATCTCGCGGCCCGCAACGCGGTCAGTACCACTCAGATCCCGTACGCGATCGAAAGCGTGCTGCACTTCTCCAACGGCGGCGGCCTCTACGCCGGCAAGGACACCCGCACCGGGCAGGCCGTCGTCCTCAAGGAGGGCCGCCCGCACGCCGGTCTGGACGCCACCGGCGCCGACGCGATCGCCCGGCTGCGCCGCGAGCACGACATGCTGACCGCGCTGGCCGACGTGCCGCAGGTGGTCCGCGCGCACGACATGTTCACCCTGGGCGAGCATGAGTTCCTGGTCCTCGACCACGTCCCCGGCGAGCCGCTGAACCGGGTCCTGGTGCGGCGCTACCCGCTGATCGATGCGGACGCCTCCGAGGAGCGGCTGGCCGGCTTCACCGCTTGGGCGCTTTCCATCCACGCCCAGGTGGAGCGGGTGGTGCGGGAGATCCACCGGCGCGGCATCGTCTACGGCGACCTGCACCTGTTCAACGTGCTGGTCGGCGACGACGACCGGATCACCCTGCTCGACTTCGAGGTGGCCCGGCCGGTCGGCGAGCCCGGCCCACCCGCCCTGCGCAACCAGGCGTTCGCCGCGCCACGTGACCGCACCGGGTTCGCCGTCGACGAGTACGCGCTCGCCTGCCTGCGGCTGGCCCTGTTCCTGCCGCTGACCTCGATGCTGCGACTCGCGCCGGGCAAGGCGGCACACCTCGCCGAGATCATCGCCGAGCGCTTCGGTGTCCCCCGGGACTACCTGGACGAAGCGGTGCGGGTGATCCAGGGTGACGCGGCACCGGCCGAGCCGCTGAACTTCGACCGCAACGACTTCACCGGCCTGCGCCGGCGGCTGACCGAAGGCATCCTGCGCACCGCGACACCCCGGCGCGACGACCGGCTCTTCCCCGGCGACATCGAGCAGTTCCACAGCGGAGGGCTCAGTTTGGGGTACGGCGCGGCCGGCGTGCTGTGGTCGCTCGACATCTGCGGGGCGGGCCGCCGCGCCGACCACGAGCAATGGCTGGTCGACCGGGTGCGGCAACCGGCGTCCGGCAGCCGGCTCGGCTTCTACGACGGGCTGCACGGGGTGGCGTACGCGCTGCATCGGCTCGGCCGCCGCGACGAGGCGACCGCGCTGCTCGGGCTCTGCCTCGCCGAACCGTGGCGCGAGCTCGGCACCGACCTGGTCAGCGGGCTCGCCGGGGTCGGCCTGAACCTGATCTACTTCGCCGAGGCCACCGGCGAGCCGCGGGCCGCGGAAGCCGCCGACGAGGTGGCCCGGCTGCTCGCCGACCGGCTCGATCGCGCACCCGAACCGGCGGAGATCAGCGGCGGCCGGCACCCGTACGCCGGACTGACCCGCGGCGCGACCGGGCCCGCACTGTTCTTCCTGCACCGCTACGAGCGCACCGGCGATCCCGCCCTGCTCGATCTCGCCGCCCGCGCCCTGCGCCGCGATCTGCGCACCTGCGTGGTCCGCGAGGACGGCGGGATGGAGGTCAACGAGGGCTGGCGGACCATGCCGTACCTGGCGCACGGCAGCGTCGGCATCGGGCTGGTCCTCGACCGCTACCTGCGACACGCCCCCGACGACGTCTTCAGCGAGGCCTCCCGGGCCATCCGCCGGGCCGCCGCCTCGCCGTTCTACGCCCAGTCCGGGCTGTTCGCCGGGCGAGCCGGGATCATCGCGTACCTCGCGGCGCGGGTGGCCGCCGGCTCCCCCGACCCGGCCGACGCCGCCGAGGTGGCCCGGCAGGCCGACGCCCTGTCCTGGCACGCTCTGCCGTACCGGGACGGGTTCGCCTTCCCCGGCGAGCAACTGCTGCGGCTGTCCATGGACCTCGCGACCGGCACGGCCGGCGTCCTGCTGGCGCTGGCGATGGCCGAGAACCCGCGGATCGGGCTGCCGTTCCTCACCACCTCCGCACCGGAGCACCGCGCGCGCGGTGCGGAGATCCACGCCGGGGCACCGGCCGACGACTTCCGGCGCGCGGAAGAAGAAGAACCCATCCAGATCCACCAACACGAAAGGGGAGGTGTTGAGCATGACGCTGCTCGACCTTCAGGGCATGGACGTTGAGATGAAGAACGGCGGCGGCGGCGGCAGCCGGGCCAGCCTGCTGCTCTGCGGCGACAGCTCGCTGAGCGTCACCACCTGTAACTGACCGAACGGTACGCCACATGCCCCGCTCCCGGACGGCCACGAGCCGCCCGGGGGCGGGGCAGACCCCGCTCGGGAAGGAGTCGCTGTGCAGCCGTCCAGCCGGGTGCTGATCCGGGCCGTCCGCGACGCCGGCGGCCACGCCGCGCTGCTCGGCGCCGCCTGCCTGGCCGGCGCGGCCGCCGAACTGCTGCTTCCGGTGACGCTCGGCCGGGCCGTCGACGCCTTGCTCGGCACGGCGGACCCGGGCGCGGCGCCGGGCCTCGGTGGCTCGGCCGCGGGCTGGCCGGCCGCCGCCGTGACCCTGATCGCCGTCGCGGCCTCGACCGAGATCCTCGGCGAACTGGCGGGCGGCACCGGCACCGCCCGCGCCACCGCCCGATTGCGGCACCGGCTGCTGCGCCGGGTCTTCGCGATGCCGCACCGCACCGCCGCCCGCTACCCGGTCGGCGACCTCGTCGCCCGGCTGGCCAGTCAGTCGGCGGATGCCGGATCGGCCGTGGCCGCGGTCGTCGGCGGCGCGTTCTCGGCGGTGCCGGCGGTCGGCAGCCTCGTCGCCCTGACCCTGCTCGACCCCTGGCTGGGCGCCGCCTTCGTGCTCGGCCTGCTGCTGCTCGGCCTGCTGCTGCGCGGCTTCGCGGTGGACGCCTCCGCCGCGGCCCGCGGCTACCAGCGTGTGCAGGGCGCGATCGCCGGGCACCTGGTGGAGGCCCTGGACGGCAGCCGGACCATCGCGGCGGCCGGGACGGTCGACCGGGAGATCCGCCGGGTCCTGCGCCTGCGCCCCCAGCTCAGCGCGCACGGCACCGGCACCTGGGCGGCGCTGGCCACCGCCGCGGGTCGTACCGCCCTGGTGGCGCCGCTGACCCAGATCGCCGTGATCGCCGCCGGCGGTGTGCTGCTCGCCGAGGGCCGGCTGACCCCCGGCGAACTGCTCGCGGCCACCCAGTACGCCGCCCTCGGCGCCGGGCTGGGCGCGGTGCTCGCCACCCTGAACCACCTGGTCCGAGCCCGCTCCGGGGCCGGGCGGGCGGCCGAGGTGCTGGCCGAGACGGCGGCCCGGTACGGCACCCGGCCGTTGCCGGCCGGCCCGGGAGAGCTGCGGTTCGAGCGGGTCACCGTGCGCGAGGGCGACCGAACCGTGCTCGATGACGTGGACCTGAGCGTTCCCGGCGGCGCGACACTGGCCGTGGTCGGCCGCTCGGGTTCCGGGAAGTCGACGCTCGCCGAGGTCGCCGGTCGGCTGCGGGACCCCGACGTCGGACGGGTGCTGCTGGACGGCGTACCGCTGGGTGACTGTGCCGCCGAGGCCCTCGGCGACGCCGTCGGCTACGGCTTCGAGCGGCCCACGCTGGTCGGCGCCACCGTGGGCGATGCCATCGCGGTGGGCCGCCCCGGCGGGGAAGCCACGGCGATCTCCGCCGCGGCGGTGGCGGCGGTCGACGGCTACATCGGCCGGCTGCCCGGCGGCTACCGGACACCGCTGGCCGACGCCCCGATGTCCGGCGGCGAGGCGCAGCGGCTCGGCCTGGCCCGCGCCCTGTACGGCGGCGGTCGCCTGCTCGTCCTGGACGATGCCGCGTCCAGTCTGGACAGCGTGACCGAGGCCCGGATCACCGCCGCGCTGACCCGGCACACCGCCGGCCGAACCCGGCTGGTGGTGACGCACCGGCGGGCGACCGCGGCCCGGGCCGACCTCGTCGCCTGGCTGGACGGCGGCCGGCTGCGGGCGGTCGCGCCGCACCGGACGCTCTGGGCCGACCCCGACTACCGCGCTACCTTCGCCGCCTCCGCCGCCTCCGGCGCCCCCGCCACCTCCGATGCCTCCGCCGCCTCCGCCGCCTCCGCCGCCTCCGGCGCCCCCGCCACCTCCGATGCCTCCACCGCCTCCGCCGCCGCCTCCGGAGTGGAGCGGTGAGCGCCGCCACCCGGTTCACCCGGGTCGAGCTGTGGCGGCACCGCGGCGCCGTCGCCCGGCTCGCCGGCTGGTCGCTCGCCGAGGCGCTGCCCGCCCTGTTCTCCGGATATGCCACCGCTCGCGCGGTCGACCACGGCTTCCTCGCCGGCCGTCCGGCGGTCGGGCTCGCGTGGCTGGGCGGCTACGCCGGGGTCGCGGTCGTCGGCGCCCTCGGCTCCCGGGGTGCGTACCGGTGCCTCTCCGGCGTGGTGGAACCGTTCCGCGACACCCTCGTCGCCCGGGTGGTCGCCGGCGACCTGCGCCGGGCCACGGCGCCCGGTGGCCGCCCGGACGGCGCCGCGGTGGCCCGGCTGACCCACCAGGTCGAGGTGGTCCGGGACACCCTGGCCGGCCTGCTGACGGTCGTGCGCGGCTTCGTCTTCGGCGGTGCGGCCGCGCTCGCCGGCCTCGCGCTGCTGGCCCCGGCGCTGGCCGCCCTCGTCGCCGGGCCGCTCGCGGCCGGACTCGTGATCTTCCTCGGCCTGCTGCCGGCCATGGCGGCCCGCCAGCGCCGCTACGTGTACGCCGACGAGCGGCTCGCCCGCACCGCCGGCTCGATGCTGCGCGGTCACCGGGACATCGCCGCCGCCCGCGCCCACAACTGGGCGGTCCGCACCGTCGGCGAGCCGGTCGACGAGCAGGCGCGGGCCGAGCGGGCGCTGGCCCGGATGGGCGCGCTGCGGCGGGTGAGCCTCGCGGTCGGCGGCTGGCTGCCGCTCGTCGCGTTGCTGGCCGGCGCGTCCTGGGCGGTCCGGCACGGCGCCGGTCCGGGCGCGGTGCTGGGCGCCGTCGTGTACGCCCGGCAGGGCCTGCAGCCGGCCCTGAACATGCTGGTCCAGGGCCTGGCCGGCGGCGGCCTGCGGTACGGCGTCACGCTGTCGCGCATGCTGGCCGCCACCGCGGACCCGGCGATACCGGCGGTGCGTCGCGAGCCGCCGGCGCCGCCCGGCGTGCTGCGGATGCGCGGCGTGACCTTCCGGTACGGTCCGGCCGCCGAACCCGTCCTGGACCGCTTCGACCTGGACGTGGACGAGGGTGAACACCTCGCCGTCGTCGGCGCCAGCGGGATCGGCAAGTCGACGCTCGCCGCGCTCATGGCGGGCCTGCTGACCCCGCAGTCCGGCGCCGTGCGGATCGGCGAGGCGCCGGTGCTGCTGCCGCAGGAGGCGTACGTCTTCACCGGCACCGTGGGCGAGAACCTGCGCTATCTCGCGCCGGACGCGGAGCCCGCCCGGGTGGAGGCGGCGGTCGACGCGCTCGGCGCCCGGCCGTTGGTCGGCCGGCTCGGCGGCTACCACGCGCCGCTCGACCCCGCGGCCCTGTCGGCCGGGGAGCGGCAGCTGATCGCGCTGGTCCGGGCGTACCTGGCGCCGGCGCGACTGGCCATCCTGGACGAAGCGACCTGCCACCTCGACGCGGCGACCGAGGCCCGTGCCGAGCGCGCGTTCGCCGGCCGGCCGGGCGCGCTGGTCGTCATCGCGCACCGGATGACCTCGGCCCGGCGAGCGCGGCGGATCCTGCTGTTCGACGGGGCCGGTCCGGCGCTGGGCGACCACGCGCAGCTGCTTGCCGGATCGGCGGCGTACCGGGAGCTCGTCGGGTGCTGGACCGAGGCCGGCGGGGACGGCGGCCCGTCAGATCCAGCCGGCCTCCTTGGCGAGGTGGATGGCCTCGATGCGGTTGCGGGCGCCGGTCTTCGCGATGACTCGGGAGAGATGGTTGCGAACGGTGCCGGGCGAGATCGACAACTTGCGGGCGATGTCCTTGACCGGCAGGCCCTGCGCCGCGACCTCCAACACCCGTAGCTCCTTGCCGGACAGCGGCATCTTCGGGTTGAGCGCGGCGACCAGCAGGTCACCGTCGACGACGGTCTCGCCCCGGGCGAGCCGGCGCACCGCGTCGACGACCCGCTCGGGCGACGCGGAATGAGCGAGAAAGCCGATCGTCGGCGGTAATCCGGCGAGCTGGCTGCCGAAGCCCGGCCGACGCGGATCGACCAGCACCAGCGCCCGGACTTCGGGCATCTCGGCGTGGGCTGTCCGGGCGGCCCGGCGCGCGTCGATCCCCTGGCCGCCGGCGAGCAGGCTGAGGTCGAAGACGGTGATGTCGGGCCGCGTCGAGCGCACCGCACGGAACGCGGGCTCCGCCTGGTCACACTCGGCGATCACGTCGATGTCCGGCTCTGCGGACAGGACGAACCGGAGTGCCCCACGTAACAGACCGCCCGGCATGGCCAGCAGCACGCTAATCACGCCGTCACCCCCATCTGGCGAATACGCAGCGCTGCGAAGTCTAAACACTGGGTGATCCGATGTGGACGCCACACTATGACAGCGATCGGTGCAATGCTCGTCGATCAAAGGCCTGCGGCGGCCCGCGGACCAGGCCGCGGGCCGCCGGCCAGGCCTACAACCAGCCCTCCTCTTCCGCACGGCGGGCCGCCTGCAGCCGGTTCGTGCACTCCATCTTGCGTATCGCGTCGGAAAGGTAATTACGGACGGTGCCCTTGCTCAGGAACAGCCGGGCCGCGATCTCCCGGCAGGGCAGCCCTTGGCCGGCGAGGCGCAACACCTCACGCTCCCGCGCCGACAGGGGATTCTCGATGGCCGCCAGCGCGGCCATCGCCGTCGCCGGGTGGATCACCAGGTCACCCCGGGCCACCCGGCGCACGGTCTCGGCCAGTTCGTTCGGTGCGTCGTCCCGGCTGGCGAAGCCACGTGCGCCCGCGGCCAGCGCCCCGCGGAGCACGCCGGGCGTCTGCTGCGCGCTCAGCGCCACCGTTGCGATCGCCGGCAGTTCCTTGACCAGCAGCCGAACGGTGCGCAGGCCGTGCCGGCCAGGCGGATCCAGGTCGACCACGGCGACTTCGGTGTTGGCCGCCCGGGCGGCCACCAGCACCTCCTGCTCGCTGCCGGATGCGCCGCTCACCTCCAAGCCGTCCAAGGACAAGATCAGACACAGTGCTTCACGTATCAGGGCATGGTTCGACACGATCATCGTGCGAATCACCGCTGCTCCCTCGCGTCCCGTCCGGGTGCGTTCGCTGTGACCCGACGGGGCATGCCGGGATCACCGCCGGCGGTCGTGCCGCGACGGCGTCCGATGGACATGACAGGTGCTGCGAGGATCGACCCTGCGGGGTGCGCGGACGGCTCGGCGCTGTGGCTCGAGGACGCGCCGGAGCGGCTGCTCCGCGGCCGAGGCGGCCCGGCGCGCGGGGTCGACAACGGCGCTAGCCGGGCGGTGGGCGGACATCCGGCCACCGGCCGGGAGGAATGCGGTCGGCCGACAGCGGTACGGGACGGGCACCGACGGGCCGGAGCAGGTTCTGCCGGGCGAGCGAGACGGGCGGCGGCCCGTCGGAGCGCGAGCGGGAGCCGAGCGCGCCGCCCGGCACGGCCGCACCGACACCGGAGGACCCCACCGGCCCGGGCGAATCCCGACCGGCGCCGGCCCGGGCGGCGGCGCGTCGGCCCTGCGCGCCGTGTCCGGCCGGCCGGGCCGGGTCGGTGTCGCCCGCAAGCCGGGGCGGGCCGGACATCGGAGCCAGGCCGGACATCGGGGCCGGGCCGGACCTCGGAACAGGGTCCGCCGCGGACAGTCCCGCACCGGCGGTGCTCGCCGCGGCGGGTCCGGCATCCCGCACGCCAGCCACGGCACGGAGAGGCGCCGGCGGGGCCGGCGCGGGCCCCGCCGGCTCCGGAGCGGCCCCGACCGCAAGAATCTTGCCGACGCCGGGAATTCCCAGCGGCGGCGCCGGATCGGCCACGACGGGGGTCACGGCGTCGACGGTGGGTGCAAGGTCGCCCGGCAGCGAGGTGACGACGGCGACCACATCTGGGACGTCCACCGCCGCCGGAGCGTCGATCCGCGATGGGACGGCGCCGACGAGGCGCCGAAGTATGCCGACCGGCGGCCGGGCAGCAGGGAGTTGGCGCGCAGCGGTCTTTCCGACGCGGGCTGCGGGCCTTTCGTCATGGGCGTCAACGGGCCGCATCTTGCTTGTGTGTGCGTTGTTCGTGGCCGCCGCGCTGTCGGCGACCCGGGCCCGGATGGACGGGGCGTGCACACCAGCCCGGATGGACGGGGCGTGCACACCGACCCGGATGGACGGGGCGTGCACACCGACCCGGATGGACGGGACGTGCACACCGGCGCCGGCCAGGACGCCGGGGAGCGCGTCCGACGGTCGAGCGGGGCCGGCCGGTCCGCCGGCCTGGGCCGTCGACGCCTGGGCGGCGGGCGAGAACATGGCCAAGAGCAGGTATCCCGCGACTCCGGCGGCCGCCACCAGCGCGAGCCGCAGCAGCGTACGGGCAGCCCAGCCGGCGGACGCCGTGGGTGCTGCCCCGGTGTCCCGCGTGGCCGGCCGAGCCGTCTCCGTCATTCCCGCTTCCCGATGCCTGCCGATCGGTCGAACCGACCGTAACAACCGGTCCGCATGATCGCAGGTCGGCGCGGTGCGCGGGCACACCCGCTCGGGTCAGTCCTTGATGGAGTCGCGGCCGCGCTGGACCAGCAACGGATCCGGCGCGAAGACCACCGACGGGTCCTTGTCCGCATAGTCGTGCTGGTGCAGGAAGAATCGCATCGCGTTGATCCGGGCACGCTTCTTGTCGTTGCTCTTGATCGAGGTCCACGGCGCGTGATCGGTGTCCGTGTGCTCGATCATCGCCTCCTTGGCGGTGGTGTAGTCGTCCCACCGGTCGAGGGACTCGATGTCCATCGCCGAGAGTTTCCATCGGCGGACCGGGTCGATCTGCCGGATCGCGAACCGGGTGCGCTGCTCGGACTGTGCGACGGAGAACCACAACTTGGTCAGGGTGAAGCCGCTTTCGATCAACATGCGCTCGAACAGCGGAGCCTGCCGGAGGAAGATCTCGTAGTCGTGATCGGTGACGAAGCCCATCACCCGCTCCACGCCCGCCCGGTTGTACCAGGATCGGTCGAACAGCACGATCTCCCCGGCGGTCGGCAGCTGCGCGACGTACCGGTGGAAATACCACTGGCCGAGCTCCGTCTCGGTGGGTTTGGTCAGCGCGACGACCCGGGCGGCCCGCGGGTTGAGATGCTCCATGAACCGCTTGATGGTGCCGCCCTTGCCGGCGGCGTCGCGCCCCTCGAACAGGATCACGTGCTTGGTGCCGGTGTCCTGGGCCCAGTTCTGGAACTTCAGCAGCTCGATCTGCAGTTGATATTTCTCCTGCTCGTAGAGGTCACGGTCGAGCCGCTCGTCGTAGGGGTAGTCCTCGCGCCAGGTCTCCACCGGATTGCCCCCGGGATCGATCAGGTCAGGATCGGACAGGTGTTCGTCGTGCCGCACGCTGTAGCCCTCGCGCAGCAGTTGATCCAGGTACTCCCGGAAGTTCTCCCGTATCACCAATCGAGTATCTATCCGGTCCGGCCGACGGCGAGACAAAGTTTCGGTCCGAACATGACTATTGTCAGCGATCCCCCTGACGCCACTCACCGTCAGCCGATGACAGCGCTCACTGGGTTGAGCTCGCGCCGGCAACGAGGCTTGTCGATGACAACGGAAGCCAGACGGACATCATCGGCAGGAGGAACAATGACACATCGGCAACGGCTATCGATGATCGTCGTAGCATTGCTCGCGGCGATGGGACTCAGCTTCGCGGGTGCGGGTGTGGCCAGTGCCGCGCCGAGTGCCCCGGCGGCCGCGCCGCCCGTGACTGCGCTCGCCACACCGATCACCGGCACGGCCGACAACGGCTCCTTCGCCGGCACCTTCACCCCGACGGCGTTCTCGTCGCGGAACGGAAACCTGCTGGCCACCGGCGTGCTGACCGGTACGGTCCGCGACTCGTCCGGCGCCGCCATCGGCACCGTCACCCAGACCGTCAGCATGCCGGTGGCGGTCGCCGCAGCGACGTGTCAGGTGCTGAACCTGGTCCTCGGGCCGCTGCACCTCGACCTGCTCGGCCTGGTGGTCGACCTGAACCAGGTGCACCTGGTGATCACCGCGGTGCAGGCGCCGGGCAACCTGCTCGGTAACCTGTTGTGCGCGATCACGCACCTGCTCGACGGCACCCCCACCGCGGGTGGACTGGCCGCGCTCCTCAACGCCATCCTGGCTCTGCTCGGCGGGCTCTGACACGTTCGGCGACGGCCGATTCATCACGGCGACGCAGCCGCACCCCGCCAGGTGCGGCTGCGTCGCCCGTGATGGATCGGCCCTCGTCGGGCCGGCGTCACGAGACCCGCCGGCCAGGTAGGCGTCGCGGGAGCCGGCCGTCAGAGCCAGCCGGCGCCCTCGGCGAGGCGGACCGCCTCCAGGCGATTACGAGCGCCGGTCTTGCGGAGGATCGCCGAGATGTAGTTGCGCACGGTGCCGGTGCTCAGGTGCAACTCGGCGGCGACCTCCGTGGAGGGCACGCCGGACGCGGCCACGCTCAACACGCTGAGCTCGCGCTGCGACAGTGGACTGCGCGGCGCCGCGACCATCGCCACGGCCAGGCTCGCGTCGATGACCCGCTCGCCCCGGGCGAGCCGGCGGATGCCGCGGACCAGTTCACAAGGGGCGGCCTGGGTGCCGACAACGCCGCCGATGCCGAGCTCGAACGCCCGGCTGAGCAGCGCCGACTCGTCCGGGCGGGCCAGCGCCAGGACGGCGCAATCGGGCTGCTCGGCGGTGAGCCGGGCGATCGTGTTCAGGCCGTCGCCGGTCAGCAGCGCGACGTTGACCACGGCCACGTCCGGCGACACCGCACGGGCCATGTCCGGCGCCGGGTCGAGGGCGCCCAGGTCGGCGACCACCTCGAAGTCCTCTTCCAGAGACAACGTCGCGGTCAGGGCGCCGCGGAGCAGATTCATGGGTTCGACGAGCAGTACGCGGATCACGATGGCCTCCCAGCCAGGGTCAAAGCTTCTCCGGCCGGACTGATGCGCCGGCCGGCTTTCCGGATCCCTGCGGGAGTTGGTTCAGCTGGGAGGGCCCGCGTAGCGGACGGTACGTCCACGGGCGATGAGATCGGTGACCACGCGACGGCCGCCGGCCGCCACCTCGGGCCGCCATGACGACGGCGCGGTGGCCATCGCCGGTCCGTTGCCGCCACCGGGGTCGCGTGCTTGTTCGGTGGGAGTCGACCGGTCGGCCGGCTGCCGAGGAGGTGCCGGAAGCGGCACCGTGCGCGGTTGAGCCGATGCCGTCGGCGGCTCGGTCAGTCCGGCCGGCCCAGGCGTCCGCGCGAGGGACAGCCCAGGCGTCTGCGCGAGGGACAGCACTGGCGCCTGCGCGAGGGACAGCCCCGGCGTCTGCGCGAGGGCCGGCGACTGCGGCCACACCGGCGGCATGCCCGGCACGTGCGATACCGAAGCGCTGGGTGACGCGATAGCCAGGGTCGGTACCGGCGGCAGCCCAGGCGACCGCGGCCACGAGACCGACGGCGGCAAGGCGGGGAACTCGGGCCGAGGCAGATGAGGCAGCGGGGCGACCTTCGGCATGGACGGGAGCCGGGCGGGGGTCGGCAACATCCGCCGGACGACGACCGTCTGAGCCGAGGATGCGGTGGCTCGGACAACCTCTCGCACCGCATGGGACGGGAGGTGGCGGGGCTTCGACGTCCGGAGCCGCACCTGCCGGGCGATCTCCTTCTTCTTGATCGTCGGCCGGTGGATCCGATGCGGTCGGGCCTGCGAAGCGGTCGGCTTCGGAATGGTCAACTCCGATGTCGGGGCGGCCTTCTCGGCACCGGCGACCGCGGCCTTCACCGAGGCGACCGGATCGACAGACTGACCGTTCGACCCGGGGTCGGCCCACGCCGAATGATCGAAAAGGCTCAGCGCGAGATACGCCGCGGCGGCGACGCCGAGCAGCACGAACAGGCGGACGATGCGCCGGGTTATCCCGGGCGAAGCGTCGTCTCCAGGCGCAGTACCACACCGCATCCCCACGAGTTACCCATTCCCGGCAAGCTGACACCGAGCGGCAAACCGGGCCGTCAACTCGGCACGAACGTGCACGGTTGTCGATGTGTCTTGAGTGGATCTCGGACCGGGCATAGGCTCTTGAGCAGGGCGGATTGAAACGTTTAAATCCCCGAGACGCCGCCCGAAGCTCCTTTCGCTCACCGAGGAGACCCAGGAGAAACGCATGACCGCATCTGCGCTCCCCCGCGCCCAAAAACTGCTCGCCGCCCTCATCGCCACCGTCACCGTCCTCGCCACCGCCGGCCCGGCAAGCGCCGCGGGGCCGGCCCTGCGGCAGAGCAGCGCCACGCCGCCGGCCCCGCGGCAAAGCCTCGTCACCACCCCGGTGACGCTCGATGCCGCGCACTGGATCTGGTATCCCGAGGGCGACCCGACCACCGCCGCCCCGGCCGCCACCCGCTACCTACGCCGGGATTTCACTGCCCCGGCCGGGCCCTACACCGACGCCCAGCTGGTCGTGACCGGGGACGACACGGTCGACGTCTGGCTCAACGACACCTATCTCGCCGGCTCCCCGCGCGTGACCGACGCGTGGAAGCAGGCCCGGTACCTCGACCTCGCCGGTGCGCTGAGGGCCGGCAACAACACCCTGCGGATCGCCGTGCGCAACACCAGCGCCGGCCCCGCCGGTCTGCTCGGCCACCTGCACGTCACCGCCGCCGGTGGCACCACCGATCTGGTCACCGACGGGCAGTGGCAGGCGGCCAACGGCGTACCGGAAACCTGGGTGACCGCCAAGGACCTCGCGGCGTACGGCAGCGGGCCGTGGGCCGGCAACGTCGCCGCACCCGATCCCGGCGCCGCCTCGCCGGCCACGGTGGCCGGCCTGACCACCGAGCGGCAGGCCGGGCCGGTCGGCATCGACGCGCCGAAACCCCGCTTCGGCTGGCGGCTGGCCGGCCCGACGCCCGGCCTGGTGCAGGGCCGCTACCAGATCGCCGTCGGCACCGCGGCGAACCAGGCCGACGTCTGGGACAGCGGCCAGGTCGCGAGCGGCCAGAGCGTCGACGTCGGCTACGGCGGCCCGAGTCTGCAGAGCGACCACACCTACCACTGGCGGGTCCGGATCTGGGACGCGCAGGGCCGCCCGAGCCCGTGGAGCGCCGACGCCACCTTCGACACCGGCCTGTTCAACCCGGCCGCCGAGTGGCAGGCGAGCTTCATCGGCGCGCCGGTGACCGCGAGCCTGACCGGCGCCCAGTGGATCTGGTATCCCGAGGGCGACCCGGCCACCACCGCGCCGGCCGCGACCAGGTACTTCCGCCGCGGCTTCACGCTGACCGGCACGAGCGCGACGAGACTGGTGGTGACCGGGGACGACACCGCGGACGTGTGGCTCAACGGGGTGCAGGTCAGCAGCTCCCGCCGGGTCGCCGACTCGTGGAAGCGGGCGACCAGCGTGGACGTCAGCGCCGCGGCCCGCACCGGCACGAACACGCTCGCGATCGCCGCGACCAACACCAGCGCGGGCCCGGCGAGCGTGATCGCCAAGCTCACCCAGGGCAGCACCACGGTCGTCACCGACGGATCCTGGAAGGCGCAGCAAACCGCCCCCGCCGGCTGGCAACAGCCCGGCTTCAACGACGACGCCTGGCCCGCCGCCCAGGTCACCGCCGCGCTCGGCGCCGGGCCGTGGGGCAGCCAGGTCAGCGTCCCGCAGCCCACGCCGTACCTCAGCAAGGTTTTCGGCATTGGTAAGCCGATCGCCCGGGCCCGGCTGTTCGCCACCGCGCTCGGGCTGCACGAGACCTACCTCAACGGCACGAAGGTCGGCCCCGAGCGACTCGCCCCGGGCTGGACCGACTACACCAAGCG
This sequence comes from Actinoplanes sp. KI2, assembly GCF_025630775.1. Lineage (GTDB taxonomy): Bacteria > Actinomycetota > Actinomycetes > Mycobacteriales > Micromonosporaceae > Actinoplanes. The sequence continues at coordinate 49,459 of NZ_JAOSZE010000027.1, read as the reverse complement.
CCTGCAATACCGCACGTACGACGTCACCGCGCTGCTCAAGCAGGGCACGAACACGGTCGGCGCGCTGGTCGGCAACGGCTGGTACTCCGGCAACGTCGGCTTCGCCGGCAGCCGGCTCTACGGCGCCTCGCCCTGGTACTCCGCGCGGCTGTCGATCCAGTACGCCGACGGCACGAGCGGCAGCGTCACCACCGACGGCACGTGGACGGCGACCGCGAGCACGGTCGTCGCCGACGACCTGTACATGGGCGAGGACCAGGACGCCCGGATCCCGGCCGGCTCCGGCCCCCCGGTGACCGTCCGCGCCGGCGCGCTGCCGAATCTGGTCGCCCAGGTCGACCCGGGTGTCACCGTGCAGCAGGAGCTGCACCCGGTGGCGATCACCCAGCCCACCCCGGGCGTCTGGATCGCCGACCTCGGGCAGAACTTCGCCGGCTGGGACCGACTGAAGGTGACCGGCCCGGCCGGCACGAAGGTCACGCTGCGGCACGGCGAGATCCTCAATGCGGACGGCACGCTCTATACCGCGAACCTGCGGGCCGCCCAGGCCACCGACACGTTCACGCTGGCCGGGACGGGCGCGCCGGAGGTGTTCGAGCCGCACTTCACCGTGCACGGTTACCGGTACGTCGAGCTGACCGGCTTCCCCGGCACACCGGCCGCGGACAGCATCACCGGCGAGGCGGCCTGGACCAACGGCGCCGCCACCGGCACGTTCACCAGCAGCAACGCGATGGTCAACCAGCTCGCGCGCAACATCCTCTGGGGCGCCCGCTCCAACCTGCTGTCGATCCCGACCGACTGCCCGCAGCGCGACGAGCGGCTCGGCTGGACCGGCGACATCGCGGCGTTCAGCGCGACCTCGACGTTCGCCTTCGACACGCACGGGCTGCTCAGCAAGTTCGCCGACGACATGGTCGACGCGCAGCAGCCGAACGGCGCGTTCACCGACGTCGCACCGGCCGTGATCAGCGGGTCGGGCAAGGCCGGCTGGGCGGACGCGGGCGTCATCGTGCCGTACACCGTCTGGCAGCGGTACGGCGATCTGTCCGTCGCGGACACCCACTTCGCGGCGATGCAGAAGTACGTCGACTACCTCAGGTCCACCGCCGGCAGCGACCTGATCCGCAACCAGGACACCTACGGCGACTGGTTGAACGTCAACGACGGCACCGCCAACGACCTGACCAGCACCGCCTACTTCGGCTGGTCGGCACGGCTGCTGTCGCGGATGGCGGCGGCGACCGGGCGCACCGCCGAGGCGAGCACCTACGGGACGCTCGCCGACCAGATTGCGGCGGCCTTCACCACCAGGTTCGTGGCGGCGGACGGGACGGTCGGCTCCGGCAGCCAGACCGGCTATGTGCTGGCGCTCGCGTTCGGGCTGGTGCCGGCGAGCCGGCAGCAGGCGGTCGCGGACAGGCTCGCGGCCGCGGTCGACGCCCGCAACGGGCACCTCACGGTCGGCTTCATGGGCGTGGAGAACCTGCTGCCGGTGCTCGCCGACCACGGGCACGCCGACACCGCGTACCGGATCCTGCAGCAACCGGACTACCCCGGGTGGGGCTACATGATCTCGCGCGGCGCGACCACGATCTGGGAGCGCTGGGACGGCATCAGGACCGACGGCACGCTGCAGGACCCGGGCATGAACTCCTTCAACCACTACGGGCTCGGCTCGGTCGGCGACTGGCTCTACCGCACCGTCGGCGGCGTCGCCCCGGCGACGCCGGGCTACCACCAGGTGCTCATCGCACCCCGGCCGGGCGGTTCGCTCACGGCCGCGTCGTCCTCGCTTTCCACCGCGTACGGCGGGACCGGCGCGAACTGGACGAAGAGCGGAGCCACACTGACACTCCAGCTGGTCGTCCCGCCGAACGCCACCGCGACGGTCCGCGTGCCGGCGTCGTCCGCGGCCGCGGTGACCGCCCCGGCGGAGGCCGTCCCGCAGGGGTACACCAACGGGACGGCGGTGTTCACGCTCGGCTCGGGCAGCTACACCTTCACGGCGTCATAGCCATTTCGCGGCGCCGCGGCCACCCGGTCGCGGCGCCGTGTTTGATGGTTCAGGTGACCGAAACATGGAAGTCGGACCGCATCGGGTCCGCGCGCGCCGGGACCAACCCCACGCTGCTGGCCAAGCTGCCGCAGTCGTTCGCCGTCATGGGCGACACGCAGTTCCTCCCGGGCTACTGCGTGCTGCTGGTGGACGACCCGAGCATCGATCGGCTCACCGACCTGCCGAAAAGGCAGCGCCTGGAGTTCCTCGACAGCATGGACACGCTGGGCCAGGCGGTGGAGGCGGCCTGCCGGGCCACCGATGCCGGGTTCCGGCGGATGAACTACGAGATCCTCGGCAACACCGACGCGTACCTGCACGCGCATCTGTTCCCGCGCTATGAGTGGGAGAGATCGGAGCACGTCGGCCGGCCGGTCTGGCTCTACGACCCGGACGAGTTCTATGGACCCGAGGCCGCGCTCGCGCCCCGCCACGACGAGCTCCGCCGGCGCATCGTCAGCTCACTCCTGGTCGATGGAGAGAGCGTGTGACGGGCAGAGGTCGACCGCGTCGCGGACGGCCTCGGCGACCTGGTCGTCGGGCTGATCGGTGAGCAGGACGACGATGCCGTCGTCGTCCTGCTCGAAGACGGCCGGTTCGGTCAGCACGCACTGCCCGGCGCCGATGCAGACATCCCGATCCGCCTTGATCCGCACGGTGTCCTCCCCCTACCAGGTGACCGGCAGCTCGTACGCGCCGTAGATGCCGGCGTCGGTCTTGAGCGGGACCTGGTCGACCGGTACGGCGAGGCGCAGGCCGGGGATGCGGCGGAAGAGGGTGTTGAAGACGATCTCCAGCTCGAGCCGGGCCAGGTTCTGGCCGAGGCACTGGTGCGGGCCGTAGCCGAAGGCGAGGTGGTGCCGTGCCCCGCGCTCGACGGCGAGCGCGGCGGGGTCGTCGAAGACGGCCGGATCCCAGTCCGCCGACAGGCCCGAGACCAGGACGCCGTCGTCGGCCTTGATGGTCACCCCGCCGACGGAGACGTCCTCGGTGGCGACCCGGGCGGTGACCGCGTCGGCGATGCTGAAATAGCGCAGCAGCTCCTCGACCGCCATCGGGGTCCGGGCCGGGTCGGCCGTGATCATCGCCAGCTGGTCCGGATGCTCCAGCAGGGCCAGGACGCCCAGCGAGATCATGTTCGCGGTGGTCTCGTGGCCGGCGATCAGCAGCAGGAACGCCAGGCCGACCAGGCCGTCGTGGTCGAGCTCGCCGGCCTGGCGCTGCCGCGCGATCTGCCGGCTGAACAGATCGTCGGCGGGCTCGCTCTCCTTGGCGGTGATCAGGTCGTCGATGTAGGACCGCAGCTCGTCGGCGAGCCGCTGCCGCTCGTCGGGAGCGGTGCCCATGCGCAGCATCGCCGAGGTGCGGCTCTGGAAGAAGTCGTGGTCGGTGTAGGGCGCGCCGAGCAGCTCGCAGATCACCAGCGAGGGCACCGGCAGCGACAGCGCCTGGACGAGGTCGACCGGGTGCTGCTCGGCGGCCAGCAGGTCGTCGATGAATCCGTCGACGATCTCCTGGATCCGTGGCCGCATCGCGGCGATCCGCTTGACGGTGAACTCGGAGATCACCGCGCGCCGGGACTCGGCATGTTCGGCGCCATCCATGCCGATCATGGCGATCGGCTGGCTGCGGAGGCGCTTGCGGGCCTCCTGGTCGGCGGTGAACAGCGGGAAGCCCTCCCGTCGCCGGTCCGAGGAGAACCGGGGGTCGGCCAGCACCGAGCGGGCCTCCTGCCAGCCCGCGACCCACCAGGCCTCGCTGCCGCCGGTGAGTCTTACTCGGCTGATCGGGGCTCGCCCCGTTGCCCCGCCCGGCAGAGCCTGATCGGGCTCGGTTTTGGCGCCGAGTCGCGGCTCGGCACCGCGCCGCGACTCGGCACCGCGCAGGGACGGCTCGGCGTTGATCGGCTCGGCGAAGGGGCAGCGGCGCGCGAGCGGGAATTCGGCAGGAACGGTTCCGGTCATGACGACTCCCCCGAACATCCGGACGGAATTCCTCCACTTACTCCGAGACTAGCCAACCGGACGTTTTCCGTCCACTACTGACCGTTCGACCACGGACCTCCCGCGGGGCGCAGTGCGATACTCCAGGCCAGGTCAAGGGGGTCGAAAGTGCAGGACAAGCAGGCCGCGCCGGCCCCGTTACGCGCCGACGCTCGGCGTAACCGGGAGCAGATCATCCAGGCGGCCCGGACACTTTTCCTCCGGCTCGGCACCGACGTCCCGATGGAGGACATCGCGCGGGCGGCCGGGGTGGGCGTCGGCACGCTCTACCGGCGCTTTCCCGACCGCGAGCAGCTGATCAAGGCGGTCACCCTGGACAACTTCACCCAGCTGGCCGAGGTGGCCCGCCGGGTGGAGCGCGACGAGCCCGATCCGGCCACGGCACTCACCACCCTGATGACCTACGTTCTCGACCTGCGCCTCGGCATCGCCGCGGCCGCGCTGGCCGACCACGGTGCCGCGACGCCGGACGCCCACGACCCGCCGCCCGCCACCGAACCGTCCGCCACCGAACCGCCGGCCACCGAACCGCCGGTCACCGAACCGCCGGTCACCGAACCGCCGGCCATCGAACCGTCGGTCACCGAGCACCGCGCCGCGGCGACCGCCGTCCTCGACCGGCTGCTGCAGCGCGCTCAGCACCTCGGCGCCATCCGGCCGGACGTCGGCCCCGGTGACCTCGTGCTCGCCCTGGCCCTGGTGACCAGGCTGCTCCCGCCCGCCGACGACGAGCTCGGCGACATGGCCGTCCGCCGGCTCTTCACCGTGCTGATGGACGGACTGCGCGCGGTTCCCGGCACGACCCTGCCCGGACGCCAGATCAGCCACCACGACCTGGAGGTCCTCCGCCGGCAGCACCGGCCGACCGGCCCCGGCCGGGCAGGCGTGGCGCGCCACGACCACGCGACCTGACCGCCGACGGCCGGGACCTTACATCCGTACGTCGGGGTGCGGGTCAAGGTGTTCCTTCTCGCGTCGGCAAGGGTCCCGATCCGTGCCAGTCTGACCCCGGCAAACACCACGGGAGCAGGGAGTACGCGATGACGGCGATCAGCCGGGTGATCGGGCGGCAGATCCTCGACAGCCGGGGCAACCCGACCGTCGAGGTCGACGTGGTTCTCGCGGACGGCTCGACCGGGCGGGCCGCCGTGCCGTCCGGGGCGTCGACCGGGGCTAACGAGGCGGTCGAGCTGCGCGACGGCGACCCCGCACGGTTCCACGGCAAGGGCGTCGGCAAGGCTGTCACCGCGGTCAACGGGGAGATCGCCGGCGCGGTGACCGGATTGGACGCGGAGGACCAGGCCCGCGTCGACCGCACGCTGATCGAGCTGGACGGCACGAAGGACAAGGGCCGCCTGGGCGCCAACGCCCTCCTCGGCGTCTCCCTCGCGACCGTGAAGGCCGCGGCGCTCGCCCACCGCCAACCGCTGTACCGGTATGTCGGCGGGGTCGGCGCCCGCCTGCTGCCGGTGCCGATGATGAACATCGTCAACGGCGGCGCGCACGCCGACAACCCGCTCGACTTCCAGGAGTTCATGATCGCTCCGGTCGGCGCGACCTCGTTCGCCGAGGCCGTCCGGATGGGCTCGGAGGTGTTCCACACGCTGCGCCGCTCGCTGGCGGCGGCCGGGCACAGCACCAATGTCGGCGACGAGGGCGGCTTCGCGCCGAACTTCACGACCGCCGACGAGGCGCTCGAGTTCGTCGTGCGGGCGATCGAGGAGACCGGTTACCGGCCCGGCATCGACCTCACCATCTGCCTCGACCCGGCCAGCTCCGAGTTCTTCCGCGACGGCGTTTACGCGTACGCCGGGGAGGGCCGCACCCGCACGGCGGCGCAGCACATCGCGTACCTGAAGGATCTGGCCGGCCGATACCCGATCACGTCCATCGAGGACCCGATGGCCGAGGACGACTTCACCGGCTGGAGGCAGCTCACGGCCGAGGTCGGCGACCGGCTCCAGCTGGTCGGCGACGACGTCTTCTGCACCGACGCCGACCGGCTGCGCGACGGCATCGAGGGCGGCTACGCCAACGCGATCCTCGTCAAGGTCAACCAGATCGGCACCGTGACCGAGACCCTCCGCACGGTCGACACCGCGCACCGGGCCGGCTACCGGGTGGTGATCTCGCACCGCTCCGGCGAGACCGAGGACACCACGATCGCCGACCTCGCCGTCGGGCTCGGCTGCGGCCAGATCAAGACCGGCTCGCTGTCCCGCGCGGACCGCACCGCCAAGTACAACCAGCTGATTCGCATCGAGGAGGAGCTCGGCGACCAGGCCGTCTACGCCGGCCACCGGTGAGGTGAAGCTCAGGCGGCCTTCGCGTCGGCGAAGCGGGGCGCGCCGGGCTCCAGATCGACGCGGGCGGCGCGAGCGGCGAAGCAGACCGCGTGGTACCACCCGCACAGCAGCGTCACGTCGAGCAGTTGCCTCTCGTCGAGCAGCTCCTGCGCCGACCGCCACAGGTCGTCGCCGACGTCGGACGAGTCGTGCAGGGCGTCCACCATCCGGATGAGCAGGACTTCCCGGCCGGCCGTCCAGCACGGGTCGTCGGGGGATCCGCCGGTGAGCGAGGTGACCTGGTCCGGGGTGAGTCCGGCGCGGTCGGCGAACACCATGAGGTGGACGCCCCATTCGTACTCGCAGCGGCAGCGCGCGCAGGTGCGCAGGATGACGATCTCCCGCTCGCGGAGCGTCAGGGACAGCTGGCGGCCGAGTTCATACCTGCCCCAGTGGCTCATCGCGACGGTCATCGGCAGGTTCCGCGCGAACGTCCGGAACAGACCGATGGGGGGTACGCCGGCCGGCATCATCGCGGCGAGCTGGGCTTCGACGTCGGAGGTGAAGGGCGGTTCGAGCGCTGGAATGCGAGCCATGGCGACCCTCCGTGTGATTCGGATTCAGAAGCACCCTACCGATTCTGAATCCGAAGCGCCATAGCGGCGACGAGCGGGGTCAGGGCCGCGACCGGAGAGGTCAGGCCGGCGGCCGGAGGGGTCCGGCCTCGTCGTCCTCGCGCAGGGCGGACGCCCACCCGTCGGACCAGCGGACGAGCGGGCGCAATGCCTGGTAGGCGCCGCGGCCGAGGTCGGTGAGCGCGTAGGCGGTGTCCGGCTGCTGCGCCACGAGGCGGGCGTCGAGCAGTTCGGTCAGCCGCTGCCGCAGGACGCTGGAGGACATGTTGTCGCAGCGCTGCTGCAACGTGCGGAAGCCGACCGGCCCGTGCCGCAGTTCCCAGATGACGCGGAGGTTCCAGCGGCGCCCGAACAGATCGAGGGCGGCCATGAGGGGTCGCCCGGTGCTCGATCCGCGTACCGGTTGCCCCGGCCTGGACATCGCCATCGCCCGTCCCGCCCCTCTCGCTGCTTCGATATCCGACACAGTACCGCCCGCGGCGCCGGATAGCCGTTCCATTGAACACCGTCTAAATGGATGTATCGAAATGGCGGACGATCGGCGACTCCGGCGTCCGCCGAATGGCCGATGCCCGGTTTTCTGATAGACCGATACAGGAGTGTCGATACATCGATGGGCGCTGTCGGTTAATACGCCTCGGCGTGTCGGGAAACTTACTTGCTATTGCGGCGGCGGCCGATAGACAGCCCCCGCCGATAGCGCGGGCGTGGCCACTGTGACCTGCGGGCGAACAGCCCTAAACCGGGCCGGACAAAATGGACTATTGGCCGAAAGAGTGGTGAAGCAGAACGGTAAACGGCCCGCCTTCCGGCAACGCGGAAACCCGAGCCGTCCGCGCAGTGGCAGCGCCATAAATCACCTGCAAGCCTGAAGCGGTCACGGCGAAGTAATCGTCTTGAGGGAAAGCCGTGCGGCGACGCTTTTCAAAACAGAGCGCGCAACCGCATTTCACGAAATGCAGCCGGAATGAACTGGGGGTTACAAAATGGACATCCGCAGAACTCGGGTCGGATCGCTACTCATGATCGGTATCGGGTTGATCGCCACGCTCGCGGTCGCCGGTTTCCTGGCCGGCCAGCAGGCCGCCGCGCAGCGCGTCCGTGCCGATGTCGGCTGGGACTTCATCGCACTCGGATCCCGGTAACGCGAACGCCGGCCGCCCACCAACGGAAGGTGCAGCAGTGATCGTCGTATTTCATCCGTCCGCGACCCGGAACCAGATCGACGCCGTCAGCGAGGCCGTCCGGGGCCGGGGCATGACGCCGGTGGCGGTGTCGCTCGGCGACGCCACCATGCTCGTGACCGCCGAGTCCGCCGACGCTGAAACGGTCGCCGTCGTCACCGCCGCGCCGAACGTCGCCCGGGTCGTGCAGATCTCCGGGTCGCACCGCCTGACCACCCGCGCCTTCCGGGCCGAGGACACCCGCGTCCCGGTCGGCCCGGCCACGTTCGGTGGCCCCGAGTTCGTGGTGATCGCCGGCCCGTGCGCCGTGGAGAGCAGCGCCCAGATGAGCGCCGCCGCCGACGCGGTCCACGAGGCCGGCGCGGTCATGCTGCGCGGTGGCGCGTTCAAGCCGCGCACCTCGCCGTACAGCTTCCAGGGCCTGGGCGTGGCCGGTCTGGCCCTGCTCGCCGAGCAGCGCACCCGCACCGGCCTGCAGGTCGTCACCGAGGTGGTCACGCCGAAGGACGTGGAGGTCGTCGCGCAGGAGTGCGACATGCTCCAGATCGGCACCCGCAACATGCAGAACTTCGACCTGCTCCGGGCGGCCGGCGCGGCCGGGCGCCCGGTGCTGCTCAAGCGGGGCATGGCCGCCACCATCGACGAGTGGCTGCACGCGGCCGAATACCTCATGCACATGGGCAACGGCGACGTCGTCCTGTGTGAGCGCGGCATCCGCAGCTTCGACCGCAGCACCCGGTTCACGCTCGACCTGAGCGCGGTGGCCGAGGTGAAGCGGCTGACCCACCTGCCGGTGATCGTCGACCCCAGCCACAGCACCGGCCAGCCGCACCTGGTCGGCCCGATGTCGCTGGCCGCGGCCGCCTGCGGCGCCGACGGCCTGATCATCGACGTGCACACCGACGCCCGGAACGCGATGTGCGACGGATTCCAGGCGCTCAGCGGCGAGCAGTTCGCGGCGCTGATGGGCCGGCTCCGTCCGGTCGTCCACGCGGTCGGCCGGTCGCTCGGGGCCAAGCCCGGGGCCAAGCTCGCGCCGTCGCTGACGACGGTCTGACCCAAAACCACCGCCTGATCCGATTCCGGAGGCAATCCATGCTGGACTCCACCGCCGAGCCGTTCACCGCCGACCTGCCACCCGACGAGTTCCTGGCCGCCGCCATGCAGTGGCACTTCTCGCCGTCGACCGGGTCGCCGTACTGGGTGAAGCGCGCCGCCGAACTCGACTTCAACCCGCTCACCGACGTGCGCACCTGGGACGACCTCGACCTGTTCCCGGACGTCGGCGAGGAATGGCGGGACCTCTCCGTCGACGCCCTGGTGCCGGCCGGGATCTCCCGCGAGGGCTGGGATTTCCAGGTGTTCGACAGCGGCGGCACCACCGGCCGGCCCAAGCGCATCGTGGAGTCGCGGTCGCGGCGCAACGGCGTGCACTGGGTCAGCGACGTGCTCGCCGAGCACCGGTTCCCGGGCGAGGGCGGCGGTCACTGGCTGCACATCGGCCCGAGCGGGCCGCACATCGTCGGCCGGTCGATCGGCATCCTGGCCCACCTGCGCGGCACGTTCTGCCACTACCTCGACTTCGACCCGCGCTGGGTCAAGTCGATCGCGAAGCAGGGCCGCACGGACGAGGTCCGCCGCTACGTCAAGCACATCCTGGCCCAGGCCGAGGACGTCCTGACCACGCAGCCGGTGTCGGTCATGTTCGCCACGCCGCCGGTGCTGGAGGCGCTGGCCGCCGACCCGCGGCTGCTCGATCTGGTGCAGCGCAAGGTGCGCGGCATCATCTGGGCCGGCACCAGCGTGAGCCCGGAGACGCTGCGCGCGTTCGAGCAGGAGGTGTTCCCGGACGCGGCCGTGGTCGGCCTCTACGGCAACACCATGATGGGCATCGCGCCGCAGCGCCCCCGCGAGACCGCCGACGAGAGCTGCGTCTTCGTCCCGTTCCACCCGTTCAGCCGGGTCCGCGTCGTCGACCCGGAGAAGCCCGACACCGAGATTGCGTACGGCGAGCGCGGCCAGGTCAAGGTCAGCCTGGTCTCCCGTGACCTGTTCCTGCCCTGGACCTTGGAGCGCGACGCCGTCGTGCGGATCCCGCCGGCCGGCAGGTACCCGCAGGACGGCCTCGCCGACGTGCAGCCGCTGAACGCCGCCGGCAGCGCGCCCGCGGTCGAGGGGGTGTACTGACCATGACGGTGACGGCGCCGCCGCTGTTCATTCCGCTGCTCGGGCGGATCGACCGGGACAGCCTGGTGGCCACCTGCCGCCGGGCGGCCGAGCGGGCCCGCCGGCTGCGCAAGCCGGTGCTGGCCAGCTGGGCGAAGCCGCTGTACGTCGGCGACCCGGTCGCGGTCTGGAGCCGGGCCCGGGGCGCGGTCGAGCGCTCGATGCTCTGGCAGTCGGCCTGGGACCAGGGTTCGATCGTCGCCCTCGGCACGGCGCACGACCTGCGGGCCACCGGCGACGGCCGGATCGCCAAGGTCCGCGACGACTGGACGGCGCTGGCCCGGGAGGTGGTCAGCGGCGGCACCGGCGCCGGGGACGGCCCGCTGGCGATCGGCGGGTTCGCGTTCCGCCCGGGTGACCCGGCCTGCGCCGGACGACTCCCGGACGCCCTGCTCTGGGTGCCCGCCCTGCAGATCCGCAGCACGGTCACCGACGCCGCCGCCGGCGAGTTCCCGGTGCCGGCCCGGCTGGCACTCAACGCGCTGCTCACCCCGGACGCCGACGCCGAGCAGGTGGCCGACGAGCTGGCCCGCCTGGCCGACGACTGCCTGCCGGTAGCGGGCGAAGAACCGGTCGCGGTGGCCGGCCCGCGCACGTACACACGGACCGAGCTGCCCTCGGCCGACGATTGGAAGAAGCTGGTCCGGCACGCGACCGACCGGATCGACGCCGGCGACTTCGAGAAGGTCGTGCTCGCCCGCGAGCTGCGGGTGATCGCGTCCGAGCCGTTCGACGTGCCGGCGGTGGTGCGCCGGCTGCGCCAGGCCGGCCCGGGCACCACCCTGTTCGCGGTGGACCACGGCGGGCGTACGTTCCTCGGGTCCACACCGGAGTATCTGGTGCGGGTCGGCGACCGGACCGTGCACGCCCTGGGCCTGGCCGGCACCATGCCGCGCGGCGCGACGCCGGAGCAGGACGAAGCGCTGGCCCGCGAGCTGGCGGCCAGCCCGAAGCTGCGGCACGAGCACGACGTGGTCGTCCGGATGCTGGCCGACGCGCTGCGCGAGGCGTGCGCCGACGTCTCCGTCGAGTCCCCGCGGGTGCTGCGGCTGGCGAACGTGCAGCATCTGGCCACCCAGGTGCGCGGCCGGCTGGCCGACCACGCCACGGCCCAGGTGCTGGACTTCGTCGACCGGCTGCACCCGACGCCGGCGCTCGGCGGCCACCCGCGCGAGGCGGCGCTGAACTGGCTGGCCGCCCACGAGGGGCTGGACCGCAGCTGGTACGCGGGCGTGGTCGGCTGGGCCGACTGCGCCGGACAGGGCCAGTTCGCGGTGGCCATCCGCTCGGCGCTGCTGGACGGCGACGCGGCCACGCTCTACGCCGGCTGCGGCCTGGTCGCCGGCTCGGATCCGGACGCCGAGTACGCCGAGACCTGCGCCAAGCTGCGCGTCATGACGACCGCCCTCGCCCTGGACCTGGAATGACCGACCTGCTGGCGGACCGCCTCGACGCCCTGCATCGGCAGCTTGCCGGTCTGGGCTCGGTGCTGGTCGCCTTCTCCGGCGGAGCCGACTCCGCCCTGCTGGTGGCGGCCGCGATCCGTGCCCTCGGCCCGGCCGCGGTCGTGGCCGCCACCGGCAACTCGCCGAGCCTGGCGAACGACGAGCGCGAGGCGGTCCGCCGGATCGCCGCCGAGCTGGGCGCCCCGCACGTCTTCGTGGACACCGACGAGCTGGCCACGGCCGGATACCGGGAGAATTCCCGGTCCCGGTGCTGGTTCTGCAAGGACGAGCTGATCACCCGGCTGCGCGACCACGCGACCGGGCACGGCCTGGCGCACGTCGCCACCGGCACCAACGCCGACGACCTGGCCGACCGGTTCCGGCCCGGGATCCGGGCGGCGGCCCGGCTCGGCGCGCTCACCCCGCTGGCCGACGCGGGGCTGACCAAGAAGCAGGTGCGCGCGGCCGCCCGCGGCTGGGGACTGACCTTCTGGGACAAGCCGGCCTCGCCGTGCCTGTCCAGCCGCGTCGCGTACGGCGTGCCGATCACCCGGGAGCGACTGGCCCGGGTGGACGCGGCCGAGACCGCGCTGCGCGCCGTCCTGCGGTCGGCCGGCATCGACTCGTACGACCTGCGCGTGCGCGACCTCGGCCGGCAGGCCCTGATCCAGGTCGACGGGCCGGTCGTCGCCGCCGTCCGGGCCTGCCCGGCGGCGCTGGACGCGGTGCGCGCGGCCGGTTTCGAGGCGGTCGACGTCGACCCGGCGGGCTTCCGCAGCGGCTATCTCAACCTGATCGGAAAGGCACAGGCCGATGGATCGTGACGAGACCCTGGCCCTGCTGCGGCAGGTCGCGGGCGGCGAGCTGACCCCCGGCCGGGCGCTCGGCGCGCTGGCCGGCGCGGCGACCCGGGATCTGGGTTTCGCCCGCCTGGACACCGGCCGAGGCGTGCGCACCGGCGACCCGGAGGTGATCTTCGGGGCCGGCAAGACCCCGGAGCAGACGGTGGCGCTGCTGGACGCGCTCGCCCGGCAGCCCGGCCGGCGCTCCGCGGTCGCCACCCGGCTGCCCGACGCGGCGCTGGAGAGCGTGGCCCGCGCCTTCCCGGACGGCCGGATCGACCCGGTCGCCCGCTGCGTCGCGATCGGCGACCCCGCCGAGCCGGCCGGCCGGGTCCTGGTGGTCACGGCCGGAACCTCCGACGAGCCGGTCGCCCGGGAGGCCGCGTTCGTGGCCACCGAGTTCGGCTGCGACACCACGATGGTGCGCGACGTCGGGGTGGCCGGCATCCACCGGGTCCTCGCCGTGCGCGACGAGCTGGACGCCGCCGACTGCCTGATCGTGGTGGCCGGCATGGACGGCGCCCTGCCCAGCGTGGTCGCCGGCCTGGTCGCCACGCCGGTACTGGCGGTGCCCACCAGCGTCGGCTACGGCAGCAGCTTCGGCGGCGTGGCCGCGCTGCTCGCCATGCTCAACTCGTGCGGGCCCGGCGTCACCGTGTGCAACATCGACAACGGCTTCGGCGCGGCCGTGGCGGCGGCCCGGATGATCCGCCGGGTGGTGGCGCGCACATGACCACCATGGCCTGGTTCGACTGTTCGTCCGGCGCATCCGGCGACATGCTGCTCGGCGCGCTGCTGGATGCCGGGGCGCCGCTGGCGGCGGTGCAGCGTGCGGTCGACGCGGTCGTCCCCGGCAGCGTCACCATCCGGGTCGACACCGTGGTGCGGGCCGGCCTGTCCGCCCGCAAGGCGCACGTCGACACCGTCGCCGACCAGCCGCACCGCACCTGGCGGGCGATCCGCGCCCGGCTGGTCGAGGCGGACCTGCCCGATCCCGTCCGCGATCGGGCGCTGGCGGTCTTCACCCGGCTGGCCCGGGCCGAGGCCGCCGTGCACGGGGTGCCGGTCGACGACGTGCACTTCCACGAGGTCGGCGCGCTGGACGCCATCGCCGACGTGGTCGGCGTCTGCGCCGCCCACCACGAGCTGGCCATCGGCGCGGCCACCGCGACACCACTGGTACTGGGCGCCGGCCGGGTGCGCACGGCACACGGCGAGCTGCCGGTCCCGGCGCCCGCGGTGCTGCGCCTGCTCGCCGATCAGGGCGCCCCGGCCGGCTCGGGCGGCTTCCGGCAGGAGATGACCACGCCGACCGGGGCCGCGCTGATCCTGTCCCTCTGCTCGGGCTGGGGCGACCTGCCCCGGATGGAGCTGCGCGGTGTCGGTGTCGGCGCCGGCACCCGCGATCACCCGGCGATCGCCAACGTGGTGCGCGTCGTGCTGGGCGCCGGGCTGCCCGGTGCCGACGCCGGGTCGCCGGCCGTGGTGATCGACGCCAACGTGGACGATCTCGACCCGCGGATCTGGCCGCACGTGCTGGCCCGGCTGCTGGAGGCCGGCGCGTCCGACGCCTGGCTCACCCCGATCCTGATGAAGAAGGGCCGTCCGGCGCACACCCTCTCCGCGCTGTGCCCGGCGTCGCTGGTCCCGGCCGTCCGGGAAACGATCGTCACCGAGACGTCGACCATCGGCACCCGCGAGTACCCGGTCGCCAAGCGCGAGCTCGCCCGCGAGATCAGCACGGTCGACCTGGACGGCACCGGGGTCCGCGTCAAGATCGCCCGGTCCGGCCGGCGGGTGGTCAACGTCCAGCCCGAGTACGAGGACGTGGTGGCCGCGGCCGAGCGCCTCGGCACCCCGGTGAAGGTGGCCATGGCACGGTCGATCGCCGCCGCCGACGGCCTGGCACGAGAGTAGAGGTATCGACGATGCGGAACATCGTGGTGGCCGGCGCCGGCCTGGCCGGCCTGCGCACGGTCCAGGAGCTGCGCAACCAGGGCTTCGCGGGCACGCTCACGCTGGTCGGGGCGGAGCCGCATCGGCCGTACGATCGGCCGCCGCTCTCCAAGGCCGTGCTGGCCGGTGAGTCCGGCCCCGTCGAGCTGCCGGCCGATTGGGCGCAGCTCGACTGCGAGGTCCTGCTTGGCCGGCGAGCCGAGTCGCTGGCCCTGCACGCCGACCGGCCGGGCGGCACGCTGCACACCACCGGCGGCCCGCTGCCGTTCGACGGACTGGCCGTCGCCACCGGCGCGAGCCCGATCCGCCTGCCCGGCCCCGGGGCGCAACACGTGGTGCGCACCCTGGACGACTGCCGCGCGCTGGCGCCGGAGCTGCGCGCCGGCGCCCGGGTGGTGATCGTCGGCGCCGGCTTCATCGGCGCCGAGGTGGCGACGGTGGCCGCCGGCCGGGGCTGCCGGGTGACCGTGGTCGAGGCGGCCGACGCGCCGCTGGCCGGTGCACTCGGCTCGGCGGCCGGAGCGCTGACCACCGGATGGTATGCCGAGGCGGGCGTCGAGCTGCGCTGTGGCATCAGGGTGGCGGCCGTCGAGGACGGCGGGCTCGCCCTGGTCGGCGGCGAGATGCCGGCCGACGTGGTGATCGCCGCGGTCGGGGTACGGCCCGACGTCGGCTGGCTGGCCGGCTCGGGCCTCGCGGTCGAGCGCGGGCTGCTGGTCGACGGCGCGATGCGGACCAGCCGGCCCGAGGTGGTCGCGGCCGGGGACTGCGCGGCCTGGTGGTCCCGCCGCTTCGGCTGCCGGCTGCCGGCCGAGCACTGGACCCTGGCCAAGGACGCGCCCGAGGTGGCGGCCGCGACCCTGCTCGGCCGGGAAGCGGTCTACGACGCGCCGCCGTACTTCTGGTCGGAGCAGTTCGGCCGGATGGTCCAGTACGCCGGCCACCACCGCGGCGCCGACCGGATGGTGCTGCGCGGCGACCCGGCCGACCCGTCCTGGGCGGCGCTGTGGCTGACCGGCAGCCGGCTGGACGCGATCCTGGCCGTGGACCGCCCGCGCGACCTGGTGCAGGGCCGCCGGCTGATCGCCGACGCCGCCGAGCTCGACCCGGACCGGGCCGCCGACCCGCAGGTGATGCTGCGCAACGCCGTGGGTGTCCGATGCTAGTTCGTGCGCAGATCCTCGAGCGCCAGCCGGTAGCCGAGCTGCAGGCGGTTGGTGGCCCCGACACCCTCCCGCAGGCTGGCCACGTGCGCCGTGATGGTCCGCTCGCTGATGCCCAGCCGGCGACCGATCGTCTTGTCGGCGTGGCCCTCGATGAGCAGCCGCCGGATCGCCTGCCGGATCTCCGGCATGATCTCGGGCGCCGCGTCCCTGGCCCGGTTGGGCCGGAACGGGAACGCCGCGGCCCGCTCCCAGGTGCGGTCGAACAGATCGCGCAGGAAGCGGACCAGGGCCGGCTCGGTGATCTGGAGGGCGGTGGTGCGGTCGGCGGCGGCCGGCAGGAACGCGGTGTCCGCGTCGACGATGACCAGCCGCTCGAAGAACTCGTCGAGGGTGCGCAGTTCGACGCCGAGCTCGATGACGGCGCGCGCGTAGTTCTTCGTCGGCTCGTCGAACCGGGTGGAGTGCTGGTAGAGCGTGCGCATCCGGACCCCGGCGGCCAGCCGGGCGCGCACGGTGTTCAGCGCGGCCTCCAGCACGGCGGGCGACCGCGGACCGCCGGGCTGGGCGGTCAATATCTCGGCCCGGGAGGAGTCGACCGCGAGGGCGATCTTTTTGTTGATGGACTCCAGGCCGTACACGTATTCGATCCCGACCGCCGACGAGATCGGCGAACAGATTGTCGACAATGTCTTTTCGGGGGCCGCCTGCGCGATTTTGACAATGTCGTCTATCAGACTGGTCAAATGGAGTCGGACCACCGGCTCCACGGTTTTCCGCAGGTCAGCGGGCGCTGCGATCGCCGACGACCCGACGTGGCCGTCACCCGTGTGCCTACTGAATACCACCGGTAAACCCCCGCCTTTCGGCAACGCGATAACCCGAACCGTGGCCATTGTGGCATGCCGCCACCAGCACGTGTGACGCTGGCCGCCAATCGAAATGTACGAAGTCGTAACAACGACACTCGACCCATGAACACCGCCAAAACGGACCAAACACTAACGTTTTAACCTTGGAGTAAATGGTGAAGCTCATCGACATCAGTCAGGGCTGGCACGAGGGAATGCCCTCGTACAATGCCGCCTGGTATCCGAAGTTCGGCATCCGGCGGGCGATGACCCCGCAGACCGATCCGGCGAATACCGGCCGCACTTTCTCCGATCTTCAGATATTCCCGCACAATGGCACGCACGTGGAATCCGGTTACCATTTCTTCGCCGATCGGGAGAAGATCGACGAGGTGCCGCTGGAGACCTTCGTGGGCCGGGCCTGCGTGGCCGACCTCTCCGACAAGCGCGACCTCGACCCGGTGACCGGCGAAGACCTGGAGAAGGCCCTCCACGAAACCTGGCGACCGGGCGACCGTCTGCTCATTCGCACCGACCACCCGAACCGTTATCTGGGCCGCGACGACTATTGGGACAACCCGCCATACCTGACCCTTTCCGCCGCCGACTGGATGGTGGAGAACGGCGCCCGGCTGGTCGGTATGGACTGCATCACCGAACGCCCCGACGACCGCAGCGGCCAGGTGCACCGGCGGCTGCTCGCGGCCGGCATCCCGATCCTGGAGAACATCCAGAACCTCGACCAGATCACCAGCCCGGTCGTCCAGCTGATGGCGCTGCCCATCAAGGTCGCCGGGGTGGAGGCGGCGCCCTCGCGCGCGGTCGTCTTCGATGGCTGGCCCGACCTGTCATGACCACCGGCCGCGAGATCGTTGCCCTGACCCGGGCCGCGGCGTCGACGGCCGCGGCCGTCGACGCCGCCGTCGAGCAGGTCCTCGGCCTGCTCGGTGACCCGCTGCGGGACGTCGGCCGCGGCGACCGGGTGGTGATCAAGCCCAACATGTTCCAGCGCAAACCGGGCTTCCGCACCAGCCCCGAGCTGCTGGTCGCGGTGGCCCGGCGGGCGGCCGCGCGGGGCGCCGAGGTGTTCGTCGCCGAGCGCACCGCGGTGCTGACCGAGATCCTGGCCGGCAGCGAGGTGCACCGCTACGCCACGGTGGTCAGCTTCGACGACCGGCCGCTGCGGGTGGTGCAGATCCCCGAGGCGACCTCGCTGCGGGTGCCGATCGCGGTGCCGGACATCGTCGCCGAGTGCGACTTCTTCATCGGCGCGCCCCAACTGCGCACGCACTCCAGCGTGGTGCTCACCAACGCCATGAAGAACCTGGTCGGCCTGCTGCCCGGCTTCACCACCCGGATCGTGCACATGGCCGGCGTCGAGGAGTCCATCGTCGACCTCAACCTGCTCCGCCCGCAGCACCTGGTGGTCTGCGACGCGCTGACGGTGATCGAGGGCAACTACCCGATGGCCGGCAGCTCCCGGGCAGTCGGCCTGATCGGCGCGTCGCGCAACGCGGTGGCCATGGACACCGCGATGGCCGCGGTCGCCGGCGTCGCGCCGGACGAACTGGCCTACCTGCGCGACGCGCACCGGCGCGGTCTCGGTCCGGGTGACCTCGCGGCCGTCGACGTCCGCGGAGCCGCGATCGCCGATGTCGCGTTCACCATCGACCGCGCCCCGGTCGACCTCACCCCGCCCCGCCCGGGCATCCACCTGTACGCCGAGACCGCCTGCGCCGACTGCCGCCGCTGGCTGGCCGCGGCCCTGCACCTGCTGCGCGCCGACCTGCTGGCCTACCCCGGCGAGCTGACCATCGTGGCCGGTCCGGTGCGCCGGCTGCCCGAGCTGCGCGGCGCGGTGGTGCTGGTCGGCAACGCCCTCTACGAGCACCGCGACGCCGGCGTCTACCTGGAGGGCTGCCCACCCCGGGCGATTCAGACGGCCGCCCTGCGGTTCGCGATGGGCCACCCCGTCACGGCCGCCGAGCGCACCCAGTTCCGCGTACCCCAGGAAACCGCCGCACCGGCCTGGCCGGCGGCCGAGGAGTTGGTCTGAGATGTTGTCGATACCGGTGCTGCGCGGCGGCCAGGAGAGCGGCTCGCGCGACACCAGCGTGCTGTCCGGTGTGGACGGCGCCGAGCTGGCCGTCGTGCACGAGGCGCCCGCCCTGATCACCCGGCTGACCGCGCAGGCCGCGCGGCGCGCCCCGGCGGTCGGCGAGGCGGAACGGATGGCGGTGCTGGCCGCGGCCGGGCGGCTGTTCGCCGAGGCCACGCTGGGCGGGCAGAGCCCCGACGACTACTGCCACCAGCAGGCCCTGGCCTCCGGCGTACCCGTCTCGGTGGCCCGCGAGACGCTGAGCCGGATGCGGGAGATCTGCGCCGTGCTCGGCGAGGTGGTCGCCAGGCAGTCGCCGGCCGGCGCCGGGCGCACCGCCCGCTGGGTGCGCCGCGGCGAGGTCTTCGGCGTGGTGGCGCCGAGCAACCACCCGGCCACCCACGCGGCGTGGCTGCAGGCGATCGCGATGGGCTACCGGGTCGTGGTGCGGCCCGGCACCCGCGACCCGATCACCCCGCTGCGGCTGGTCCGGGCGCTGCTGGCGGCCGGCCTCGACCCGGCCTGGATCAGCTTCCTGCCGGGCCCGCACAGCGCCGCCGACGCCCTGGTCGCCGCGGTCGACCTGGCCCTGGTCTACGGCGGCGAGCAGACCGTGGCCCGGCTGCGCGGCAACGACCGGGTGCTGGTCCGCGGCCCCGGCCGCAGCAAGATCCTGCTGGACGGCCCGCTCGACGAGGCCACCCTCGACCACCTCGTCGCCGAGATCGCGGCCGACGGGGGCGTGCGCTGCACCAACGCCACCGCGGTGCTCACCTCCGGCGACCACCGGGCGCTCGCCGACGCGCTGGCGCAGCGCCTGGCCGGCCTGCCGATCCACCCGATCACCGACGATCGGGCGGCGCTGCCGGCCCGGCCACCGGCCGAGGCCAACGGCCTGCGGGCCGCGCTGGACCGGGTCGCGCAGGGCACCGAGGACATGATGCGGCCCTACCTCGACGAGCCGCTGCCGGTGCTGGACGACGGCTCCGCGGCGCTGCGACCGGCGGTGCACTGTGCCGACTCGGCCAACCATCCGGGCCTGGCGACCGAGCTCCCGTTCCCCAGCGTCTGGGTGGCGCCGTGGCGGGAGGCCGACGGTGTCGCCCCGCTGGACGGGTCGCTTGCCCTCACCCTGCTCACCGAGAACGCGTCGCTGATCGCCGACGCGCTCGGCACCCCCGGCATCCGGACCGTCCTGGCGGGCCGGGTCCCGGGCTGGTGGAAGGACCCCTACCTCCCCCACGACGGATACCTCGGCCAGTTCCTCGGCGAGGTACGCGGCTTCGCCGCGGCCTGACAAGACACGTACCGAACACAGATGAGGTGAATGGACATGGCCCCCGGCCGACCGGAGATTCCCATCGTCGTCTTCCCGGCGAACAACGTGGTGCGCTGCACGACCCGCCCGAGCGCGGCCGTCGAGGGAGCGATGAAGGCCACGATCGACGCCCTGACCCGGCTGCACACCGAGCTGATGCGGCCCGAGGGCGCCGGTGACGGCATCACGGCCGCCTTCGACGCCGCCGTCGAGCAGGCCGACCAGCTGGCCACCGAGGCGATGGTCGCCCCGATGGACACCGCGGCGCTGAAGCCGATCGTGCCGAACCACGACTACTTCGGCATCCGCACCGCGCCGCTCGACGACGCCTACCTGGTCAGCGAGATCACCACGATCGCCGCCCGCGCGCTCGCCGACCTGCAGCACTCCCGGGTCGCGCTGCCCGACCAGGCGGCCGCGGTGCTCGCGACGATCCACCTGTTCCGCGGGCTCAACCCGCCGGACGCCGCCCCCGCCGCCGAGCCCGCCGATCGGCCGGCCGGCCTGGTGCCCTACAAGCCGGGCTCCGACGAGCTGACCCGGTGGATCACCATCCACCAGTACCACTTCATCCTGGACCTGGCCGCGGCCGGCGCGGTCACCAGGGCGCTCGACGCGGTCCGCGACGGCGACCGGGTGACGGCCTGCGACGCATTCCGCGAGGCCGCGGTGTTCGTCCTCGGCTTCACCGCGGCGATGATGCACTCGGGTGACATGTCGGCGCCGTGCTACGGCGGCACGGTCCGGCCCACCATGCAGCCGCCCGCCGTTCCGGCCGCGCTGACCGGGCGCACCCTGCCCGAGCACAAGGCACACCGCAAGGCGATGCGCCGGGTCGTCCGGGAGTTCCCGACGCCGTTCACCGAGCTGGCCGAGACCGACGCGGAGCTGGCCCTGGCCCGCGACCTGCTGCTCGAGGCCGACCTGATCGACATCGAGCGGCACGTCATCGTCGCCGCCAACCTGGTCGGCCAGGACCACTCGATCATCCGGGTCGACCCGGGCGCCGAGAGTGCCACCGCGGTGCTGCGGATGATGCGGCACACCCGGGCCGTCGACTACCGCCCGCTGATGCGCTACGGCGACCCGATCGCCCTGGTCGGCGGCCAGCGATGAGCACACGAACCGGCGCCGGCACGGTGGTCGTCGTGGACGCGTACGCCAGCGCCCGCTGCCTGGCCCCGCTGTTCCGGGCCCGCGGCTACGACTGCGTGCACGTGCAGACCACCCCGGAGATCCCGCCGAACTACCGGGCCTTCTACCGGCCCGCCGACTTCAGCGCGAACATCGTGCACGACGGCGACCCGGTGGCGACCGCCGCCGCGGTCGCCGCGCACGCCCCGATCGCGCTGATCGCCGGCATCGAACGCGCGGTCATCCTGGCCGATGAGCTCGGCGAGCGGCTCGGCCTGCCGACCAACGGCACGGCGCTGAGCGCCTGCCGCCGGGACAAGTTCGAGATGGTCGAAACGATCAAGGCGGCCGGGGTGCCGGGCGCCGGCCAGATCCTGGCCGGCGACCTGGACACCCTGCTGCAGTGGTACGGCGACACCGCTCGCCCGGTGGTCCTCAAGCCGGTGAGCAGCGCCGGCAACGACGGCGTCCACCTGTGCGACGACGTCACCGAGGTTCGCAAGGCGTTCGAGACGCTGATCGGCACCACCAGCGCCCTCGGCCAGGCCAACCGGGCCGTGCTGGCGCAGGACTACCTGGCCGGCTTCGAATACATCGTCAACACCGTCGGCGTCGACGGCGAGCACCACGTCTGCGACATGTGGAAGATGCACCACCTGGACGCCAACGGGGTTGCCGGGCAGGCGGTCGGGTCGGAGCTGCTCCCCCGGCACGGGCCCGAGCAGGAGCAGATCGTCGCGTACACGCTGCGGGTCCTGGATGCCCTCGGCATCCGCAACGGACCGGCGCACACCGAGCTCAAGCTCACCCCGGACGGCCCCCGGCTGATCGAGACCGGCGCCCGGGTCTGCGGCGCCGACCTGCACGTGCTCAGCGGCGGCGGCCTCGGCGAGAGCCAGCTGGACTGGACCGTGCTGGCCGCCACCGACCCGGCCGAGTTCGCCCGCCGCCGGCAGGAGGACTACCGGATCGAGCGGCACGCCCGGATCATCAACCTCTTGTCGCCGGTCGAGGGGGTGCTCGCCGGCTACCCCCGGATGGACCTGGTCCGGCAGCTGCCGAGCTTCCACGGCACCTGGTTCCGGGTCAACCCGGGCGACCCGATCCACCGCACCGTGGACGACTGGACCTTCCCGGGGCGGATCTATCTGCTGCACGAGGACGAGAGCGTGGTGGCCCGGGACACCAACACCGTGCGCTACCTGGACGGGGACGGCTTCTATGAGCTCCGATGACCGCACCCTGCTGCTGATCGGCGCGACCGACACCCACCTGGAGCGGGCCAAGGCTTCCGGCCTGCGGATCGTGCTGATCCAGCACCCGGAACGGGTCAACCCGCTGCAGACCGGCCTGGCCGACGTGCTGCTGATGGCCGACTACACCCACTGGCCGACGGTGCGCCCGCTGGCCGAGGCCGCCCGGCAGATCTGGGGCGTGGACGCGGTGCTGTCGCTCACCGAGGGCGGCCTGGAGAACGCGGCGCGGCTCGGCCGGCTCTTCGGCCTGCGCGGCACCCCGCCCGAGGCGGCCCGGCTGCTGCGCGACAAGGCCGCCATGCGCCGCCACCTGGCCGCGCACGGCTGCCCGTTCACGGTGGAGAGCGAGCCGGTCGTCGACCGTGCCTCGCTGGACACGTTCGGCAAGCTCGCCGGCTACCCGTTCATCGTCAAGCCGACCGGCACCACGGCCGGCTACGGGGTGCACCGGGTCGACGACGAGGACGGGCTGGACGCCGCCTGGCAGCACGTCGAACGGCTGCGCGGCCGGCACACCGACCACGGCACCAGCCTGTTCCTGGTCGACGAGTTCCTGATGGAGGCGTACATCGACGGGCCCGAGTTCAGCGTGGAGGGCTTCAGCCACGCCGGCCGGCACACCGTCGTGACGATCACCGAGAAGCTCGTCGACGAGCGGCACTTCGCCGAGCTGGGGCACGCGCTGCCGGCCCGGCTGCCCGCGGCGGACCGGGACGCGATCGTCGCCACGGTCACCGAGTTCCTGACCGTGATGGGCCTGAGCGACGGGCCCAGCCACACCGAGATCCGGCTCAGCGGGCGCGGCCCCGTGGTGATCGAGTCGCACAACCGCGGCGGCGGCGACTTCATCGGCGAGCTGGTCCGCGCGGCGTACGGCATCGACCTGACCGGTCACGCCGTGGCCTGGGCGGCCGGCACCGGCACGCCGTTACCGGCCGATCCGCAGCCGCTGGGCGCCGCCTGCGTGCGCTTCCTGACCGGCGAGCCGGGCACGGTCACCGCGGTCGGCGGCACCGAGGAGCTGGCCGAGCGGCCCGGGGTGCTCGCCGCCCGGATCACCGCGAAGCCCGGCGACCGGGTCCGCCCGCTGCGCGACAACTGGGACCGGCTCGGCTTCGTCGCCGTCCGGGCGGACGACACCGAGGCGGCGGTCGCCCGGTGCGAGCGTCTGATCGGCGACATCCGGATCGACATCGACAAATCAAACTGAAGCCCCTCGCCCACCCCCGTCCTGGGAGACCCATGTCATCGCAGCGCCCCAGCTTTCCCGGAAAGCGCGCCCTGGTCACCGGAATCGCCATCGACGCTCTCGGCTCCGGCATGTACGTCCCCTTCACGCTGGTGTTCTTCTGGCACGTCACCAAGCTGCCGCTGGCCACCATCGGCCTGGTGCTCAGCGTCACCGGGCTGGCCGGCATGGCGATCGTGCCGGTGGCCGGCGCGGCCGTCGACCGCTTCGGCGCCAAACGCATGCAGCTCTGGCTCTACGTCGTGCGGGCCATCGGCTTCGCCTGCTTCCCGCTGGCGCACGGGCTGCCGCTGTTCGTGCTGCTGGCCCTGGTCACCGCGCTGAGCACGCGGGCGTTCCCGGCCACCATGCAGGCCCGGCTGGCCGAGCTGGTCGACGGCACCGACCGGGACAAGATGCAGGCCCTCACCCGCAGCCTGGCCAACGCGGGCCTGGGCGCCGGCACCCTGATCGCCTCGCTGCTGATCGCCACCCGCGGCGACACCGGCTACCTGCTGGCCGCGTACCTCAACGCCGCGAGCTTCCTGATCGCGGCGGTGCTGGCCGCCCGCACCCCGGCCGGCAGGCATGCCATCCGCGGCCGCGCCGAGAAGGGCGGCGGCTACCGGCTGCTGATCAAGGACCGCCCCTACCTCGGCCTCACCTTCGCCAACCTGCTGCTCGCGCTCGGCTACACCAGCCTCAGCGTGCTGCTGCCGGTCTACGCGATCGGCTGGCTGCACCTGCCGCAGGGGCTGATCGGCTCGGCGTTCATCGTCAACACCGCGCTGTGCGCCACCCTCGGCGTGCCGGCCGCCGCGCTGTCCCGCCGCTACACCCGTACCCGCAACCGGGCCGCGGCGGTCGGCGCGGCACTGTTCGTGATCTCCTTCCTCGGGCAGATCGTGCTCGGCACACTGCGCCCGAGCAACGTCGCGGTGCTCACCACCGCGCTGATCACCGTCGTCATCGTGGCGACGGTCGCCGAGCTGGTGCACAGCGCGGCCGCCGGCGCCCTGTCCCAGTCGGCGGCCCCCAAGCAGCTGCGCGGGCGCTACCTGGCCGCGTACCAGATCTCCTGGTCTCTCGCGTACGCGATCGCGCCCTACCTGTTCACCTCGCTGGTCACGCTCGACGGGCGGCTGCCCTGGCTGGTCCTCGCGATCGCCGCCTTCCTCGGCGGCGTGCTGCTGCTGGCCCTCGAGCGCACCCTGCCGCCCGAGGCGGTCGTCCCGCCGCCGGACACCAGCGCGTCCGGTAGCGCCCAGCCCACCCCCGCCGAACCGCAACCTCCGAGGAGCACCGTCATGGACGGCCAGACACTGACCAAGCAATACCTGGACGTGGTGACCGGCAACGGTCTCAAGTCCCGCGAGCTGATCGGCCGGCTCCCCGAGTCGGCCCAGCTCAACGCGTTCTACAAGGGCACATACCTGCCCCGCCCGCTGTTCCTCGGGCACGCCGAGCGGCTGCGCGCGTACACCGATCTGGAAAACCTGCTCACCGCGCTGAGCATGCTGCCGGAGCGGGTGTTCGGCGGCGACTTCGCCGCGTTCGCCCGCGCGGTCGGCATGACCGAGGCCCAGGTGTCGGCAATCATGCGGTGCCGCAGCGGCCCGATGACCCGCCAGGCCCGCGCCGACCTGTATCTCGACAACGGCGTCTTCAAGCTGCTGGAGCTCAACATGGGCAGCACCATCGGCGGCATGGACAACGCCGACATGGTCCGCGGCCTGCTGGAGCACCCGGTGTTGCGGGAGTTCGCCGACAGCCGCGGCCTCGGCTACGTGGACACGCTGCGCGAGCAGGTCAACAACATCCTGGTGGAGAGCGGGTTCGAGCCCGGCGACCGGCCGGTGGTGGCGCTGACCGACTGGCCCAGCACGTTCGACGAGGAGCTGCCGTTCATGACGCTGCTCTGCGGTCGCTGGCGCGAGCTGGGCCTGGACGCCCACCCGTGCCACGCGGGCCAGTTGGTGGCCCGGGACGGCCGGGTCTGGCTCGGCGACCGCCCGGTCGACATCGTCGTGCGTACCTTCCTGATCGCCAACCTGATCGAGACGCCCGAGTCGATGGCCATCGCCGAGCCGGTGCTCGACGCCGCGGGCCGCGGCGAGGTCAAGATCTTCACGCCGCTGGA
Organism: Actinoplanes sp. KI2; assembly: GCF_025630775.1. Lineage (GTDB taxonomy): Bacteria > Actinomycetota > Actinomycetes > Mycobacteriales > Micromonosporaceae > Actinoplanes. The sequence continues at coordinate 23,636 of NZ_JAOSZE010000027.1, read as the reverse complement.
CACCGCGGCGTACGGCAGCAAGGGTGCCCTCGCGATGCTCTCCGACGAGGCCAACCGCGGCGTGTTCCCGCCCGACGTGCTGGACAGCCTGGACCGGCTGATCCCGTGGACCCGGATGGCCCGCCCCGGCCCGGTCACCCTGGAGAACGGCGAGCGCGTCGACCTGGTCGACTACACCCTCGCGCACCGGCAGGAGCTGGTCATCAAGCCGACCCTGCTCTCCGCCGGCAAGGGTGTGGTGCTCGGCTGGGACGACCAGCTGACCGACGAGCAGTGGCGGGAGAAGCTCGAGGCGGCGCTCGGCGGTCCGTACATCGTGCAGCGCCGGATCCGCCCCAACGTCGAGCTGTTCCCCGACGAGGACGGCGAGCTGCAGCCGTGGAACGTCCTGTGGGGAATGTTCACCGTCGCCAACGGCTACGGCGGCGCCAACGCCCGAGCCATCCCCGCGGCCGCCGGCCACGTCGTGATGAACGGTGCCAACGGCGCCTACTCCGGCCCCTCGCTCTACGAGCTGCCGTAGATGTCCGCCCCGAGATTCCGGCCGGCGCTCGACGCGATCCGCGCCTTCCAGCCCACCGGGCGGGTCACGCCGCCCGGTGAGCTGGTCCGGCTGCTCGCCGCGAACGAGTCGCCGTACCCGCCGCCCGGCGCCGTGGTGCGCGCCATCCACGAGCAGGCGCTCGGCATCAACCGCTACCCCGACAACGGCTGCGGCGCGCTGCTCGCCGAGATCTCCGCCCGCCTCGGCGTGCCGGCCGACTCGGTGGCGGCCGGCTGCGGCTCGGTCGGCGCCACCCAGATGCTGCTGGCGGCGGTCGCCGAGCCCGGCGTCGAGATCGTCTACGCCGACCCGTCCTTCGAGGCGTACCGCATCCTCACCCGGTTGTCCGGTGCCACCCCCGTCGAGGTCCCGCTGCGCGACGGCGGGCACGACCTGCCGGCGATGGCCGCCGCGATCACCGATCGGACCAGGCTGGTCTTCGTCTGCAACCCGAACAACCCGACCGGGACCGTGGTGGCCGGCCTCGAGGATTTCGTCGAGCAGGTGCCGCCCGACTGCCTGGTGGTGCTCGACGAGGCGTACATCGAATACGCCCGGACCGGCGACGGCCTCGCGCTGGCCCGCGGCCGCCGCAACGTGCTGGTCCTGCGCACCTTCTCCAAGGCCTACGGACTGGCCGGCCTCCGGGTCGGCTTCGTCGCCGGCCACCCGGAGACGATCGCCGCGATCCGCACGGCGTACCTGCCGTTCAGCGTCAACAGCATCGCGCAGGCGGCGGCGATCGCCGCGCTGCGCAGCGCGGACGAGCTGATGGCCCGGGTGTCGGCGACGATCGCGGAACGCGACCGGGTCAGCGCGGAGCTGGTGGCGCAGGGCTGGCCGGTCACCCCGAGCGAGGCCAACTTCGTCTGGCTTCCGCTGGGCGATCGGGCCGCGGATCTCGCCGTACGCTGCGCCGCCGCCGGCGTGGTGGTGCGGGCCTTCCCGGGCGCCGGCGTCCGCATCACGATCGGCACCCCCGACGACAACGACGCCTTCCTGAAGGTCGCCGGCCCGGCCCGCCGGCCGGACGGGTTCGCCTGACACCTACCCGGTGTTCCGCCGCCCGGCGGTGGAACACCGGGCCCGGCCAAGGTGCGAAGATTCGCTACCGTAGAGATCGAGGCGCACGAGTAGCGGAGGGCTTCGATGGCCGACCCGTTGAATCCCACGCTGATCACGAGGTTGCGAGCCACGCTCGGCCGGGAACGCGATGCGGTCCTGCTGGAAGCCATGCGTTCGGCGGGCCGGGCCGCCTATTCCGAGTCGATGGCCGCCGACCAGGCCCGCGACCACCTCCGCGCCGCCGGTTCCTCGCCGTGGACCGCACCGTCCGCCCTGACCAGCCAGCTCCTGGCCGCCGGCAACGCGTACATGCTGCAGAAGCTCGGCGAGACATTCCTCGACACCGACTATGCCGCCAAACCCGCGACGGTCGGCTTCGTTCCACCCGTGACGTTCGACCAGGCGGCGTCCTGGCTGGGCTCGGTCATCGGCTGGGTGTCGCTGGCCCGCCAGGCGCGCGTCAATCCGGACTTCGACCTCGGCAAGGAGCAGGCGCTGCCGGCTCCCCTGCCGCCGTGGGCGGAGGCCCAGGAATGCCCGCCCGAATACCTGGCCTCCCTGCGAGCGGCGATCCCCCCGGTGCGCGAGCACACCGAGGTAGCGGTCTTCACCCTGACCAGAACCCCCGCCCCGGAGGATCGCCGCCCGGCCGCCAACCGCCTGCGACAGCTCGCCGCCCAGGCCGAGGCGGCGACGACCTACGCGACCACCCTGCACACCGGCCGCCACGACGCCGACCTGCTGAAACTCGTCGAGTCCTCGCTCCGGCACGCCCTTAGCCTCTGGTTTCACCTCGGCCAGCTGGCGGCCATGCCCCGCCTGCTGACCGCCCCGAGTGCGACCCCACCGCCGTCTCCCCCGGCCACATAGTCGCGGCGACGGCGCGAGCCCGCATCAGGCCGCGCGGTGTTGTCGCTTTTGGTAGCGTTGAGCGCGAAATATCGCACCGAACGTGGTGAACGTCGGGCGAAGTGCCTCCGGTCTGATGCTGTGGCCGATCAGAACGTGCCTGATGCCGCCGACAGCAGCACGGGAAGCGGGCAGCGGTGGGCGCAGGGCGCTGGATGCGCGACCGGAAGGTCGCTACGAAGATCTTGACGGTGGCCGGGGTCGCGGTCGCGGGAACCATCGCCACGGCGGCGGTATGCCTGATCGGCATCGCCGATCTGCAAAGCACGCGGGCGAGCGAGGTGCAGCGTGCCGTTCCGTACATCACCAACTTGAACAACGCCGCGCTCACCGCGAAGGCCGCGGCCAACGACGAGCGTGGCTATCTGATCGCCGGTGACACCAAGTTCCGCGACGAGTCGCTCGGCCGGCAGGATGCCGTCGACAACAGCCTGGCGGCGGCGCGGGCGCTGGGCAGCGCGTCGGAGCAGGCCGCCATCGACAAGATCAAGGCGGCCACGGACGCGTGGTTCGCCGCCCTCAAGACCGAGTTCGCCACCTACGGCACCGACCGGCCGGCCGCGATCAAGGCCGCGATGAACGCCAACCGGGACCTGCGCAAGGCGTACGAGTCGCTGATGTCCGCGGAGATCGCCAACGCCGAGAGCACCCTGGTGGCCGGGAAGACCTTCGACGCCACGGTGCGCGCGACCCGCGCGGTGGTGCTGGTGGTCTTTGCCGCCTGCGTGGTCCTGGCCGTCCTGCTGGCGCTCCTGGTGGCCCGCATGATCGTGAGGCCGCTGGGCCGCGTGTCCGGCGTCCTCGAGGCGGTCGCCGGCGGGGACCTCACCCTCGACGCCGAGGTCACGCAGCGTGACGAGCTCGGGCAGATGGCCGACAGCCTGCACCGGGCCACCACCACGCTCCGCGGCGCGATAGGCGACCTGGCGACGCACGCCACCGCGCTCGGCGATGCCGCCGCCGAGCTTGCCGCCACGACCGAGCACAGCTCCGCCAGCTCCGAGCAGGGCGCCCGGCAAGCCGCCGAGGTCGCCGAGTCGGCCGCGCTCATGTCGTCGACCATTCAGACCGTGGCCGCCGGCGCCGAGCAGATGGGCGCCTCCATCCGGGAGATCAGCCACAGCGCCGGCCAGGCGGCCGGGGTGGCCACGCGCGCCGTCGAGCTCACCGCCGCGACCAGCGGCGTGATGGCCAAGCTGGGCGAGTCGTCGGCGGAGATCGGCGACGTCATCAAGGTCATCACGGCGATCGCGGGACAGACCAACCTGCTGGCGCTCAACGCCACCATCGAAGCGGCGCGCGCCGGCGAAGCGGGCAAGGGATTCGCCGTGGTGGCGTCCGAGGTCAAGGACCTGGCTCAGGAAACCGCGAAGGCCACCGAGGACATCGCCCGCCGGGTCGAAGCGATCCAGGCCGACACCGCGGGGGCGGTGTCCGCGATCGAGGAGATCAGCGAGACCATCGGCCACATCAACGACTTCCAGAACACGATCGCCTCGGCCGTCGAGGAACAGAGCGCGACCACCAACGAGATGAGCCGCAACGTCGCCGAGGCAGCGGGCGCCGGCAGCGCCGTCGCGGGCACCATCAACCAGGTCGCCGCCTCGGTGCAGGCCACCACGGCCGGAGTGGACCAGGCACGGCAGGCGGCGGACGGGCTCGCCCGGATGTCCGTCGACCTCCGCCAGATCGTCGACGGTTTCCGGCGCTGAATCCCTACGTTCCCCGTTCGCTGTCCCATCTCGACGCCCGCGGCCCGGTCACCCTGTCATTCCGGCACTGGTTTACCGGCACCGATGTCCGGGAAACCGCCGTCCCGAGCGTTTGGGGAGGGCGGCGCATGGTGCGGTTGCGGCGCAGCAGACTGGCCGAGCCGGGTCTGTCCCGGCAGCGATCGGGTCGCGGGTTTCGCTACCTCGGCACGTCCGGCGATCCGATCGAGGACGCCGCGACGATCGAGCGGATCAAGAGCCTGGTCATCCCGCCGGCCTGGCGGCACGTGTGGATCTCGCCGGACCCGCGCGGGCACATCCAAGCCACCGGCGTCGACGCGGCCGGGCGCAAGCAGTACGTCTACCACCCGGACTGGCGCACCGGTCGCGACGCGAAGAAGTTCGATCGCGTACGGGAGCTGGCCGGTCGCCTGCCCCGCGTGCGCCGCCGCCTGCAGGCCGACCTCACCGGTGGTCGCGGTCTGACCAGGGAACGGGTGCTGGCGGCCACTGTCAGCCTGCTCGACCTGGGCACCTTCCGAATCGGCAGCGACGAGTACGCCGCCCGGGACGAGGATCCGTCGTTCGGCCTGTCCACGCTGCGCCCCGAGCATGTGCGCACCCGCAGCGGTTGCGCACTGCTGCGATTCCCCGGCAAGTCGGGCGTCGAGCACAGCGGCACGGTCGACGACGGCGAGGTGTGCGCCGTGCTCGTCGCGCTCAAGCGGCGCCGCCGGGGCGAGCAGCGGCTGTTCGGGTACTGGGATCCGCACGCCCGCGCCTGGCGGGAGATCGACGCCGGCATGATCAACGACTACCTGCGGGAGATCAGCGGCGAGCAGATGACCGCCAAGGACTTCCGGACCTGGCACGGCACCGTCCAGGCGGCCCGCTCGCTCGCCGAGGCCGGCCCGCAGCCGACCGCGGCCAAGCGCAAGAAGGCCGTCGCACACGCCATGAAGGAGGTCGCCGACCGGCTCGGCAACACCCCGGCGGTGGCCCGGGGGTCGTACGTCGATCCGCGCGTGATCGAGCGATACGAGGACGGCGAAACGATCACGAACGGAACCGAGCAGGAGGTACGCGAGCTGCTCGGTTCCCCCGTACGGGAAATCGGTGGCGCCCACGACCAGCCTGCCTAGGCTGCGTCCCATGTCATTGCCGCTGCGAGCCGTCGTGCTCATCAAGACCCAACCCGGACGAGGCGTCGACCAACGGGCGGCGTTCGCCGCATTGGCGCCGGTGGTCCGGGCCGAGCCCGGCTGTCTGCGCTACGACATGCACGCCGTCGAGGACGACCCGGATCGCTTCGTCCTGATCGAGGAATGGGCGTCGGCGGAGGCGCTGCGGGCACACGACGCCTCGCCGCACATGCGCGAGGCCGACGCCGCCAACCGCGCGTTCCGGGCGGGTCCGGCCGAGGTGTTTCTGCTGGAATCGACGCCCGTCGACGATCGTGCGGCGGCGTGATCACCGATGAGCTGGCCCGCAACGTCGTGGGCGCCTGGGGTGGCGACGGGGCTCGATGGCTCGCGGAGTTGCCGGCCGTTCTGCGGAGCCTGGCCACCGACTGGGACCTCACGGTCGGTGCGCCGTTCGACCTGTCGTACCACTACGTCACCGCGGTGGTGCTCGGGGACGGCACCCCGGCCGTGCTCAAGCTCGGCGTGCCGACCGGCACCTCGCTCGCCGAGGAGGCACGCGCGCTGACGGCGTTCGACGGTCATGGCGCGGTCCGGCTGCTCCGGGCCGACCTCGACCGCGGGGCCATCCTGCTGGAACGCATCGCACCCGGAGGGCGTGCCCGCGATCTGGTGCCCGGCCGGGACAGCGAGGCGACCTCGGTCGCGGCCGACGTGATGCGGCGCCTGCACCGGCCGCCACCGCCCGGGTGCACGATGCCCGACCTGCTGAGCCAGGCCCGGGCGTTCGACGACTACCGGGCCGTCCACGGCCAGGCCGGTCCGCTGCCGCTCGACCTCGTCGTCCGGGCCGGCGGGTTGATGCGTGAACTGTGCGCGTCGGCACCCGCCCACGTCCTGCTGCACGGCGACCTGCACCACGACAACATCCTGCGCGCGACGCGCGAACCGTGGCTCGCGATCGACCCGCACGGCCTGGTCGGCGACCCCGGCTACGAGGTCGGCTCGCTGCTCTACAACCCCGATCCGGACAACCGCGACGAGGCCCTGACCGGGTTGGCTCCCGCGCGGGCCGAGCAGCTCGCCGACGAGCTCGCCATGCCGATCGACCGGGTGCTGGCCTGGGGGTTCGTCAAGGCGGTCCTGTCCGATGTGTGGTCGGCCGAGGGCTGGTCCTCCGTCGCGGACAGGTCCCAGATCAGCCGCGCCCTCGACGTGGCCCGACTGCTGCTGCCGCGCATGCCGTAGATTCGCCCTCCAAGATCAAAACTTGGGGTGGGTACGGTGGGTAGAGTCGAACTCCCGGTCGAGGTGCTGCTGGGCCTGGCGCTGCGGGAGGTCGAGGACGACGACCCGGAGACGCCGCTGCCGTCCCTGGGCGCGTTGCACAACCGGCCGGTTCGGCAGGTGTTCGACAGCGCCGCCGCACTCGTGCGCGACCGCGACCCCGTACGGCGGGAGCTGGGCGTACGGATTCTGCGCGAGCTCGGCCCGGAACAACAGCCGGACGGCCACCGGCCGTTCCGCGGCGAGACGGTCCCGCTGCTGCGCTCGGCTCTGCGGAGCGAGCCGGAGCCCGGCGTGCTGCGCTGGATCGTCTCCGCCCTGGGCTATCACCAGGCCCGCGAGGCCCTGCCCGAGGTGCTCGCCCTGGCCGGGCACCCTGACTGGCGGGTCCGGTTCCACGTCGCCGCGGCCCTGCCCGCCCTGCTCGAACCGGCTGACGTGCCGCCGGACGCCGCCGACGCTCTGCTCCGGCTCTGCCGGGACGAGGACGCCGACACCCGCTATTACGCGCTGTACGCGGTCACCCGCGAGGTCCCGGCCCTCGACACGGAGGCGATGACCCGGCTGACCGCCCAGCTCGCGACCGATCCGGACGAGCAGATCCGGGCGATGGCCACCGCACACCAGGCGGCAATCAGACAAGCCCGGCGGCTGCTCAACGACTGGGACTTCCGCGGCGTCGCCGATCCCGGCAAGGACCCCGGCGAGTACGACAGCATGATCGGCTCGCTGCTGACCGCCCTCGCCCAGGAGGCCGAGGCCGAGGACCTGCGCTGCATGCTCGACGACGAAATCCGCGACCGCTTCGGCATGTCGCCCGATCACGCCGACACCTCCGGCATGGCCCGACGCCTGCACGCCTGGTGGCGGGAACACCACGCCGACTGACCGCTGACCAATGTGGATCCCGGCTATCCTGCTGCCGTGACGGAACGCCGGAATCCCGCTCAGGTCTTCGGCGAAGTTGCCGGCGAGTTCGATCGCGTTCGCCCGGCGTACCCCGCCGCCCTGGTCGATGACGTGGTGAACTACGGCCGGCCCGGCCTCGGCGGCCTGCGGGCACTGGATGTCGGAGCGGGTACCGGCCGGGCCACCGAGGCGTTCGCCGCCAAAGGCCTGCCGGTCGTCGCCGTGGAACCGGACGATGCCATGGCTGACGTTCTCGCCCGCCGCGTTGCCCGGTTCGCGGACGTCCAGGTCGTGCGGGCGACCTTCGAGGATTTCCGTCCGGCCGAGCGGTTCGGCCTGTTGTTCAGCGGGGAGGCCTGGCACTGGACGGTGCCCGAGACGCGGTGGTCGCTGGCGGCGGACGCGCTCGAGGGCGGCGCGACGCTGGCCCTGTTCTGGAACAACGAGCGGATCGCCGAGGCCGCCCTGCGAGCCGCCATGCTGCGGGTGTTCGCGCGGCACGCGCCATCGGTGGTCATCAGCGACGAGCCGGTGACCGCCGAGCAGGTGTGGCGCCAGTGGCCGGGCGACGAACTGGCCGGGCACGCCGCGTTCGAGAGTTGCGCGAGCCGCCACTACCAATGTCAGCGGAGCGTGCCGACGGCCGACTTCCTGGGCTTGGCCCAGACCAGATCACAATTCCGGATGTTGCCGCCCTCGACCCGCCGGGACTTGCTGGAAGGCCTGACGCAACTGTTCGGCGATGAGGTGCCGCTCGCCATCGTCACGACCTTGCTCCTCGCCCGCCGCCGGCAACGGTGACGGGGGATCAAACGCTGGGGCAGGGTCTATAGTGGACGGGTGCTGGGGGTCGTTGCGGCCGCGCTTGGTGGCCCTGAAGTCTTGCAGGTGACCGAACTACCCGAGCCCGAGGCGGGGCCCGGGCAGGTGGTCGTCCGGGTCCGCGCGGTGTGTGTGCAGCCGGCCGATATCGCCGCCACCACCGGGGAGATCCCGCTCGGTCCGGTGATGCCGCCGTTCCTGCCGGGGTGGGATATTGCCGGCGAGGTGGCCTCGGTCGGTCCCGGCGCGGCGGAGTTCCGGGTGGGTGATCGTGTCGTCGGGATGATCCCGTGGTTTCAGACCCGGGGTGCCCCCGGCGGTTATGCCGAGCTCATCGCCGCCGACGCCGGCTGGCTGGTGCCGTTGCCCGACGGGGTCGACTTCGTGTCCGCGTCCACGCTTCCGCTCAACGCCCAGACCGCACAGCAGGGGCTGGCACTGATCGCATTGGACATGCTTCCGCCCGGCAGCCCCATCCTGGTCACCGGGGCCAGCGGTGGTGTCGGCGGCTTCGTCGTCCAACTCGCCGCTCAGGGCGGCTACCGCGTCCTGGCGCAGGCCGGCGATGGGGATGAGGAATGGGTGCGGAGCCTCGGCGCCCACGAGATCATTTCTCGCTCGGCGGATCTGGCCAAGGTGGGACCGGTGCCCGCGGTGTTCGACTCGGTCCCGGTCGGCCTCGCGGCGGCCGCCGCCGTCAAGGACAGGGGGGTCGTGGTCGCCACCCGGCCCACGCCGGACATCGTCCCGGCCCGCGGCATCCGCCAGGACCTGCAACTCATCCGGCTCGACCGCGACCTGCTGGCCGACCTGGTGGGGCAGCTGGCGGCCGGAGGGCTGCGCACCCGCGTGGCCGACACGATGCCCTTGACCGAAGCGGCCGACGCCCATCGGCGGGTCCTGGCCGGCGGCCTGCGCGGAAAGATCGTGCTGACGGCGGGCTAGGCAAGCCACGACGGTGTCGTCGGCCTCGGCGCGGATGCCCCGGGGTGCGGCGGAGCCGGGCGATCGGCCGCGCCCAGACCGCCGCCGGGCCGCGCTTTCGGTAGGGGAGCACCACGACCGGCACTCCCCTATCGCGTCAGAAGTGCTGCGCCCAGAAGGCGCAGTTGTGCTCCGCACTCAGGTCGGCCGCCTTGATGCCGTTCGCCCCCGGCGCGAGGGACAGGACCTGGGTGGACATCGGGAAGAACGCCGGCCACATCGGTGAGCCCGCGCTGACGGGTACTCCGATCGTCGCGAAACGCACCCAGTAGCGCACCATCTGTTGCGACAGCTGGGTCTGCTGAGGGCTGAGCACGTCGGGGAAGACATCGCCGGAGAACAGGTACTGCAGTTCGGAGGCGTGGTAGGCGCCCTGCGGGAAGCTCACCGACTCCGTGCCCGCGAAGACCGGCGCGTTCTCGTCGGCGAACTCGTACACGAAGGTCGGCACCCATCTCGCGAACGCCTGCTCGGTGCGCAGCGCCGGGCAGGACCAGGCGCCGTCGGTGAACACGGTTGCCGTGGCCAGGCTCGGTGAGCCGAACGAGGACAGCGGGTACTCCGCGAGGATCGCGTCGGCGTCGGCGCCGAAATAGGTGCGGATCGCGGTGGTGTAGTCGGCGGCGGTCATCGGCGTGCCGGTGGTCAGTTCCTGGATGGCGATGAAGAGGCGGTGCTCGTCGCGGGTCCCGCCGTGGATCACGGGCACCCGGTTGAAGCGTCCGGAGGACACGGCCACGCCGGGGTCCTCCGGGAGGACGTCGCCGCCGAAGCCCGGCGGGAACGCGACCTCCGACGAGGGCACGGCCGCGGCGAGCAGGGTGGCGACCGGGACCTTCCGCAGGCAGGCGGCCGCGGCCGCGGCGTTGGCGCACCCGAACTTCGCCGCCGCCTGCAACCCGAGGCTCTCGGACTCGGCGAGCGGCTTCCACCAGGGGAACGCCTTCGCGTTGTTGATGCAGGGCGAGCTCTCGATGATGGCCCGCTGGAACAGGCCGGCCGCCGCGGGCGAGGCGAGTTGGGCACAGGTGCTGCCGGCTCCGGCCGACTCACCGGCGAGCGTGACGTTGCCCGGGTCCCCGCCGAACGCGGCGATGTTGCGGTGCACCCAGCGCAGGGCGGCCGTCTGGTCGGCGAAGCCGAAGGCGCCGGACTTGGCCGTTCCGTTGTCCAGCGCGGGATGCGCGAGGAAACCGAGCGCGCCGAGCCGGTAGTTGATGCTGACGAGCAGCATGGGGCCGCCGGCCAGGAGCCGGGTCGCCGGGTAGTCGCTGCCGGCGCCGGTGGTGAGGGATCCGCCGTGGATCCACACCATCACCGGGAGCCCGGAGCCTTTGCTGACCGGTGGTGTGGTGACGTTCAGGTAGAGGCAATCTTCGCTGCTGCCCGCCCGGTTCGGCTGCGCACAGGCGGCGCCCGGCCGGCTCGCGTCCCGGATTCCGCTCCAGGCCGTCGCGGGCTGGGGCGGCTTCCATCGCAGGGCGCCGACCGGTGGGGCGGCGTACGGGATACCGGAGAAGGTGCGCCGGTCGGTGGTGACCACGCCGCGCACCCGGCCGGTGTCGGTGGTGACGATGGCGGGGTCGGCCGCCCGTGGGCGCGCGGCGGCCGTACTCGCGGAGGCCGGCCACGCGATCGCGATGGCGCAGATGCCCGCGGCGAGGGCAAGAATACGCCGCCGATACGTTGAATTTACCACCTCTTCATTGGACATACTCGGCAGTATGTAGTTCGGATCCGCCGTTAGTCAATTGATAATCTTCGATCTTTAAAGAGGCGCGGCAAGGCCGCCGATCAATAGGTCGACAATCCGGCGGGCCAGATCCTGCACCTCATCGGCGCCCTGACCGTCGATCCTCCGAAACCACATGTCGACCGCGTTGAGGTTGCTGAGCAGGGTCCGGGTGGCGAGCGCCGGGTCGACCCCGCGCAGCGAACCGTCCTCAATGCCCTCGACGACCACGCGGTGGAACATCTCCTCGTAGTCGCTGCGCAGGCGGTTCAGCCCGTGCAGCGTGTCGCGCTGGTGGGCCTTGAGCGCCGTGGACGCCTCGCCGCGCACCGCCTGGTGCACGACGTTGTGATAGGCGAGGCCCTCCATCAGGTTGAGCTCGTGGGCTATCGACATCGCCGTCAGTCGTTCGCGCCCGGTCCCGGGCCCGGTGGCATGCGGCTCGACCCGCTCGCGGACTCGCCGCATACCCTCCCCGTACACCGCGAGGAGGATGTCGAACTTCGAGCGGAAATGGTAGTAGACCAGGCCCTTGGTGGCCCCGACATCACGGGCGATGTCGTCGATCGTCGTGCTGGCGAACCCGTCACGGGTGAACGCCTCGGCCGCCGCGTCGAGGATTCTGGTCCTCGCATCGGCCACCACATCGGGGCTCGCGTCCACGGCACCCTCCTGCTCGTCCGAACCAGGCTAGCTGGCCTCCGTCGCGCTGTGACGGTTGACACACCACATCGATGACGCTTAACGTGATACTCCGTAGTATCGCAGCTAGGAGGCCTTCTTACAAGGCACTGGCGGCGCCCCAGTGCGGAGATCACCGACTCCCCGGAGGACCCCGATGACGAACGCCTCAGACGTCCTGCACCAGCAGGCGACCAGAAAAGTGGTGACCCGGCTGCTGCCGGTGCTCGGTATCGCCTATTTCATGTCCTACATAGACCGGTCGAACATCGCGCTGGCAAAAACCGCATTGGGCGCCGACGTCGGGATCAGCGTGGCGGCGTACGGGTTGGGCGCGGGTCTTTTCTTTCTGAGCTATGCCATGCTCGAAGTGCCGAGCAACATGATTCTCTACCGGATCGGCCCGCGAATCTGGATCACCCGGATCGCGATCACCTGGGGCCTGGTTTCGGCCGCCATGATGTTCGTACACAATGAAATGTCGTTCTACCTGCTGCGGCTGGCGCTCGGCGCCACGGAAGCGGGCCTCTTCCCCGCCCTGATGTTCATGATCACGGTGTGGTTCTCGCAGAAGCACCGCGTGACGATGGTGGGCCTGATCTACGTCGCGCCCTGTGTCGCCGTCTTCATCGGCTCCCCGCTGGGCGGGGCACTGATGGAGTTGAACGGCCTCGCCGGGCTGCACGGCTGGCAGATCATGTTCCTGGTCGAGGGGCTCTTCACGGTTCTCGTCGGCGTCCTCGTCTGGTTCACCCTGCCGAACAAGCCCGCCGACGCGAAATGGCTCACGGCACCGGAAGCCGCGATCCTCACCGAACGGGCCGTCGGCCCGGACGCGCCGCACAAGCCCCGGCTCCGCACCACACTGCGCCTGGCGTTCGGCCGCCCGGTGGTGCTCATGCTCGCCGCGATCTACTTCATCAACCAGGCGATCAGCTCCGGTGTGGGCTTCAACTTCCCGTCGCTGCTGCAGCAGCTCGGGCTGAAGAGCCCGTTCGTGATCGGGCTGGTCGCGGGCGGCGGCGGAGTCACCGGCCTCGTCGGGGTCCTGTTCTTCCCCTGGATGAAACGCCGTTTCGGCCACGAGGTCGCGCTGATCGGTGTTTGCACGGCCGGCGTGCTGGCCGTCATGACCACCTTCCTGTTCTCCACCAACGCCCTGTTCAGCGTCTTCCTGATCTTCCTGTCCAGCTTCTTCGCCCTGGGCGCGCTACCGCTGTTCTGGTCGGTCGCCATGTCGCGGATGTCCGGGCTGGTCGCGGCCGCCGGCCTCGCCTTCATCAACATGCTGGGCATCACCGGCGGCTTCGTCGGCCCCTACGTGTATGGGCTGATCGAGGAGTCGACCAAGAACGTCTTCGCGCCGTACTACGTGATCGTCGGCGCGGCGGCCTTCGGAGTCGCACTGGTGCCGGTGCTGGCGCTGACCACTCGACGAGAGCGGAGGACCGACGACACCGTGCTGGTGCCGTCGGACCAGAGCGTGCCCGAACCGGCCTAGCCCTTCGACCCGTCAACAGGTGACGCTGACGGTGAGCTTGGCGCCGGGAGCGTCGGACGCACGGTCGCTCCTCCCCTCGAGATGGGCGCTCTTGCGGTCGGCCGAGACCTTCATGACCGCATCGCCCAGTACGAAGTAGAGCTTGCCGTCCAGCATGGACTGGATCGTCCCGCGTCCCGGCGTGGCCGTGTCGTTGACCACGACGTTGCTCACCGGCGGCCCGGCGTACTTGCCGTGCACGCCGGTCGCGTCGATGATCACCCCCACCGCTGCGCTCCACACGCCACCGGCCGCATGGCATTCCCCGCCGTGCAGAACCCGGCTGACGTCACCGACGGTGATGCGAATCGTCGCCGGGCCACCACAGGTGATGCGCACAACGCCAGACTCCTGCCCGGACAATCCGCCCGAGCACGCCTTGTCGGTGGTCCGGGCGGTGGTGGAAGGTCCGGCGGCGGCACCGGCGGCGGTGGCGCCGGCGGCGGTGGCCGCGGACACGGGCGATCCGGTCGAGCAGGCGGTGAGACCTCCGGCCGCCACCACAAGCAGTGCACATCGCGCCACGGCGATCGGAGGTGCCACGAGTCTCCCCTTTCGGTTCCCGGCGACTCCGGGGCACCCAGGGTGCACGACCGGGATCAGAGTCGGTTCACAGTCCCCCGGACGACGGACCGGCGAGGGACGCGAGCAACGGACCGACGGCCGCCTCGCCGCGCCGATGTCCGCCGGCCCGGTAGATCGCCAACGCCTCCGCGGCGTGGGACTTGGCGGCATCGACGGCGCCCTCGGCCATCTCGACCCCGGCGAGCGCGGCGAGCGCGTCGGCCTCCAGGATCCGATAACCGGTACGCCGGGTGATGGCCAAGGCGTCCTCGGCGGTCGCCCGGGCCTCGTCCCGGCGACCGAGCCCGCGCCGCGCGTCGGCGAGGCCGATCAGGGCGTCGGCCTGGCCCTGCCGGTAGCCGGCCGACCGCGCCAGACGCAGCGCCGTCGAGTGCTCGGCGACGGCCGCGGCCAGGTCCGCACCGGCCCGCTCGACCGCGCCCATCGTGTTGTGCGCGTCCGCCTCGACCCGCTCGTCGCCCGTCTCCGCCGCCATCGCCGCGCTGGCCTGGGCGAGACGCCTGGCCTCGGCGTACCGTCCCGCGCTGCAATGCACCTGGGCGATGTTGTTCAGGGTGTCCGCCTCGCCCTCCCGGCTGCCCGCCTCGCGGTGCAGGGCGAGCGCCTGGTCGAGATGGGCGAGGGCGTCGTCGAGCCGGCCGAGGGCGTGGTAGGTGCAGCCCAGACTGTTGAGGATGTGGCCGCGAGCGTTCCGGGCACCGATCCGCTCGTACACCCGCAGGCTGGTACGGAGATGCTCGATCGCCTCGTCCAGCCGGCCCGACTCGAACAGGACGTTGCCGAGGTTGCCCAGGCTCACCGCCTGGCCGGCCAGGGCGCCGGTACGTTCGAAGATGGCCAGCGCCGCGCGATGATGGTCCGCGGACTCGGCGAGCCGGCCCTGGTCCCGGTAGAGGTTGGCGATGCTGCCTACCGCCGCCGCCTCCCCCTCCGGCCAGCCTGCCGCCCGCGCCCGGTCCCGGGCCTCGACGAAGTGGTGGACGGCGGCGTCGTGCCGGGTGAGCCAGCGGTTCGCCTGGGCCAGGCAGAGGTGCGCGGCGGCCTGCCCGGGCGCATCGGCGGCGGCCACCGCCGCGGCCAGGGCGGCCTCGCCCACGGCCAGCCAGTCGTCGGCGTACCGCCGCATCCAGAAATACCCGCGCAGGGCGTCGGTGAGCAGCCAGGCGGCCGGCCGGCCGGCGTCGGCCGCGGCGCCGACCACGGCGACCAGGTTGGGCCGCTCGTCCTCGAGCCAGGCCAGCGCCGTGGCGTGATCGAGCGGCTCGGCGGGCGTCGCGACGTCCAGCGGCAGGCGTTGCATCTGCGGGTCCAGCGGCAGGCGTTGCATCCGCGGGTCCGGCGGCGGGCGTTGCATCTGCGGGTCCAGCGGCAGGCGTTGCATCCGCGGGTCCAGCGGCAGGCGTTGCATCCGCGGGTCCAGCGGCAGGCGTTGCATCTGCGGGTACAGCACCCGGGCCGCGGCGTCGACGCCGGCCAGACAGAAGGCCTCCAGCCGGCCGGCAGCGGCGTCGCGCTCCGCGCCGTCCTCGGCGTCGGCCAGTTGCCGGGCGTAAAGGCGGAGCAGGTCGTGCATCGCGAACCGGCCCGGCCTCGGCTCGTCGAGCAGATGCGCGTTCACCAGCCGGCCCAGCGCGGCAGCAGTGTCCGCCAGGTCGGCGGCGGACAGCGCCGCGGCGGCCGGAGCGGTGAAGTCCGCGCCCGGCGCCAGGCTGGCGAGCCGGAAAAGGCGGCGCGTCTCGGGCGCCAGGGCCGCATAGGACAGGTCGAACGATGCGCGTACGGCCGCGTGCTCGTCGCCGTCCACCTGCAGCATGCCCAGGCGGTCGCCGGCGCGCAGCTCGGCGACCTGCTGCGCGACGCTCCGCCGCTGCTGACCGGCCAGGTTGGCCGCGGCGATGCGCAGCGCCAGCGGCAGGTAGCCGCACAGTCGCGCCAGCTCGGCGGTGGCGTCCGGCTCGGCCGCGACACGGTCGGCGTCGATCAGGGTGGCGAGCAGCGCCCGGGCCTCGCCGGGGGTGAGCACGCCCAGGGTCAGCGGTCGCGCGCCGTCCCGGGCGGTCAGGCCGGTCAGCCTGTCCCGGCTGGTCACGAGCACCAGGCAGCCCGGGCCGGCGGGCAGCAGCGGGCGTACCTGATCGGGGGTGTTCGCGTTGTCCAGCACGATCAGGGTGCGCCGGTCCGCGAGCAGGCTGCGGTAGTGGGCGCCGGCCTCCGCCGGGTCGAGCGGAATCTCCTCCGGTGCGACACCGAGCGCTCGCAGCATCCGCGCGAGCGCCTGGTGCGGCCGCATGGGTGTGCCGCCGGGCGCGTAGCCGCCGAGGTCGACGTAGAGCTGGCCGTCGGGGAAGCGGTCGCGCCGCTGGAGCGCCCATCGCACAGCAAGCGCGGTCTTGCCGACTCCGGCGCTGCCCCCGATCACCGCGATCGCCATGGCGAGGCCGCCGGCCGCCGCGTCCAGCAGCGCGTCCAGCTCGGCCAGGGCCGCCGCCCGGCCGGTGAAGCCGGCCACCGCCGCGGGCAGCTGCGCCGGCGCCGGCGGGCGGCCCGGAGCCAGCTCACCGGCGCCCGCCGTCGCGGCGACCTCGGCCGGGCGGCCCGCGGCCGGCTCACCAGCGCCCGCCGTCGCGGTGACCTCGGCCGGGCGGGCCGCGACCGGCTCACCAGCGCCCGCCGTCGCGGCGACCTCGGCCGGGCGGGCCGCGACCGGCTCACCAGCGCCCGCCGCCGCGGCGACCTCGGCCGGCCCGCCCGGTCCCGGAGCGCCCATCAAGGAGGCGGCCGGTCGAAGCGCCGGCTCGTCGCGCAGGATGGCCAGGTGCAGTCGGCGCAACTCCGCGCCGGGGTCCGCGCCCAACTGCTCGGCCAGTCTCCGCCGGCCGACCTGGTAGGCGGCCAGCGCCTCACCGGCCCGGCCGGCTCGGTGCAGGGCGAGCATCAGCTGGCCCAGCCGCCGCTCGTCGAGCGGGTCGGCCGCCACCAGGGTGGTCAGGTCGGCGACGAGCTCGTGGTGGTGGCCCAGGCGCAGCCGGGCGTCGATCTGGTCGGCCACCGCCGAGCGGTGCACCTCGTCGAGCCCGGCGCACAGCCGGTCGTACGACTCGATCGGCACCGTGCCGGCCAGCGGCGGCCCCGACCACAGGGCCAGCGCGCGGTCGAGGATCGACACCCGGATCCGGTCGTCCGGCGCATGGCGGGCCTCGTCGAGCAGCGCCCGGAACCGGTGGACATCGATGGACAGTGCATCGGTTCGCAGCAGATAGCCGGTGCCATGGGTACGGACGCCGGCTTCCGCGGCGCCGACCCCGGCGCCGGCCAGCGCCGTACGCAGGCCCGAGACGCAGACCCGGATCGCGTGCTCGGCGGTGCGCGGCGGCGCGATCGGCCAGGCCAGCTCCACCAGCCGTTCGATCGAGACGGGCCGGTTCACCTCCAGGGCCAGGACCGCGAGCACCAGCCGCTGCTTGCGCGGCCCGAGGACGATCCGCCGGCCCCGCGCCTGCGCCTCGACCGTGCCCAGTAACCGCAGCTGCATCCCGTCCCTCCGCGTCGCGTCGATGGTAGTGCGCGCGGCGGGGTATGAACGGACTCTGAATGGCCGATGAGATCATCGCACCGTGACGGCGGAAGGGTGCTCTCGGTGAGCGGGATCCGGATGAGGCGGGCCGCGTGGCTCGCGGCGGTCGCGCTCGCGGTGGCCGGCTGCGGCGACGTGCCGTCCGGCGCGGCCAGCGGCGTGGCGACCAACTACTTCCGGCGCACCGCCGCCCGCGACTTCGCCGGCGCCTGCCGGCTGTTCAGCGCCGACCTGCGCAACCGGCTCGGCGACTGCGCCGGAGCGGTGCAGCGCGGGTACGAAGAGCTCCCGGTCGGCGAGCAGCGCACGCTGGGCCAGGTCACGGTCCACAGCGGAAGGAGCCACGGCTCGGCCGAGGTGCGGATCGCCACCCGGGACGTGGGCACCGTCGACTCGGTCACCGTCAAGGTCAACGGGACGCCGAAGCCGAGGAGCAGCTGGACCATGTCCTTCGCCGCTTACCACATGACCAACGGACACGGCATGGTGCTCGACAAAATCGACGGCACCTGGCAGATCTCCGCCTGCGGGCTGTAACCGCCGGGACACCTACTTCATTCGTGCCATCCGGTGGGCGGTCCGGGCCACCGGCACGTCGATCCCCGCAGAGTGAGCGACACCGATTTCCACTCCGCGAAGGATCCGACTGATGCGTCCCGCCGTTCTGGCCGTGCCCGCGATTGCCGCCGCCGTGCTCCTCTCCTCCGCCGCCTGCGCGGCCGACCGGCCCGCCGCCACGCCGGCCACCGGCTCGGCGATCGCCCCGATCAGCGTGGCGCCGAGCGGACATGCCGCCGGAACGGGCATCAGCACGCCGGGAAACAGTACGTCGGGAACCAGCACGCCGGGCTCCGGGAGCCGGGGCACGACAGTCGCCGCCTGCCGGACCGGCGACGTAGGCGCGGTCGTCACGTTGCAGCCCGAGCGCAACAGCGGCACGACCCGCATGGCGCTGGTCACGCTGACCAACAAGACGAAGAGCACCTGCGTCGTCGACGGCTGGGCCTCGATCTCGCTGGTCAACGCGGCCGACGAGGTGGTGCCGGTGCGGACCACCCGGGTCGATCAGCCGGGCGCCCCGGTGCGGACCGTCCTCAGGCCGGGCACGACCGCCTTCGCCGGCATCAAGTGGACCGCCTGCGACAAGGCCGATGCCTCCTGCGGCGTCGGCAACACCCTCCGGTTCAACCTCCAGGCATCGACCGACGGCGACGTCGCCGAGCTGGAGGGCTTCCCGAACCCGGCGGCCAATGCCATCACGATGACGAAGCTTCAGCTCGGCTCGCTCCAGCCGAGCCGCCAGGGAGTCGTCGCCTGGTGACCGCCCGCGACCTGGAACGCGATCGGCTCGGCCCAAAGTCGTAGGACCCGGAAAAGGTTGCTGACTTCCGGCCGATGTCCAGCGGGCGGTCGATCGGGCAGATTGCCCCTTGCGTGCAGGCGTCATGCTTCCGGTGGGTCGTCGGGGGGACGGAGAAATGTCGATGGAACCGAGTAGGTCATCGGTGCTGGAGCGGACGCCGGGCGCGGCGCGGGACGACGGCGACGCGGGGGTCCGCCGGTGGCAGCAGCCGCCGTCGTCCCGCCGCGCGGTGTCCCGGCTGGTGCAGTTCGTCGGCCTGGTCGGCACCGTGTTCGCCGTGCTACCGCCGCGGCATCACCGGTTCGCGCTGCTCGCCGACATGGTGCCCACCGCCGGCATGCTCACCGCGCGCGCGGCCACCGCGGTCATCGGGGTCCTGCTCATCTATCTGGGTGCCGGGTTGCGCCGCGGCAAGCGCCGCGCCTGGCAGCTCGCGCTGGTGCTCTCCCTGGTCAGCGTCGGCCTGCACCTGGTCAAGGGTGGGCTGGCGCCGTTGGTCTTCTGCGGTGTGGTCGCGGCACTGCTGGTGGTCAAGCGCGATCAGTTCACCGCCGAGACCGACCCGGGCAACCGGTGGCGGGCCGCGCGGGCCTGCGCGATGTTCCTGACCGCCGGCTTCGTCCTGGGGTTCCTCGAGATCGCCGTACGGGTCAACCGGCTCGACGGCCGGCCCGGCATGCTGCGCTGGGCGGAGCACGCCGGGCTGGGCCTGATCGGCGTCACCGGCCCGATCCATTTCCAGCACCCGCTGGGCGGCCTGACCGTGACGGTCACGACCGGCGCGTTCGGCCTGCTCGCGTTCGCCTCGGCCGGCATTCTGCTGCTGCGTCCCTGCACCGGCGCGCGGACCCGGGACGCCGGCGACCGGGACCGGCTGCGGGCGATGCTCGACAAGCACGGCGACGGCGACTCGCTCGGCTACTTCGCCCTGCGCGACGACAAGCAGGTGCTCTGGTCGCCCTCGGGCAGGGCCGCCGTGGCGTACAAGATCGTCAATGGGGTCAGTCTGGCCTCGGGCGATCCGCTGGGCCTGCCCTCCGAGTGGCCGCGCGCGATCGGGCAGTGGCTGGCCGACTGTGCCCGGCACGGGTGGACGCCGGGGGTGCTGGCCTGCGGCACCGCGGGCGGACGGGCGTACCAGAAGGCCGGCCTCGATGTCATCGAGCTGGGTGACGAGGCCATCGTCGACGTCGGCGGCTTCACGCTGGAGGGCCGGGCGATGCGCGGGGTACGCCAGGCCGTCGCCCGGATGCGGCGCTCCGGCTACTCGTGTCAGGTGGTGCGGCAGCGCGACCTCCCGGAGGAGCGCTTCGCCGAGACCGTGGCCTGCGCGAACGCGCTGCGCGACGGCAAGGTCGAGCGTGGCTTCTCGATGGCGCTGTCCCGGCTGGGCGACCCGGAGGACGGCGACTGCCTGCTGGTCCTCTGCCACGACGAGGACGGGCGGCTGCGCGGGCTGCTGCAGTTCGTGCCGTGGGGCCGCCGCGGGTTGTCGCTCGATCTGATGCGCGGCGACCGTACCGCGCCGAACGGGCTGACCGAGCTGATGGTCGTCGCGGCGATCGAGGCGGCGCCGGACCTCGGCGTCGAGCGGATCTCGCTCAACTTCGCGGTGCTGCGCTCGGTGTTCGCCCGCGCCGAGGAACTGGGCGCGGGCCCGGTGATCCGGCTCTGGTCACGCGTCCTGCGGATGGCTTCGCGCCTGTGGCAGATCGAGTCGCTCTACCGGGCCAACGCGAAGTACCTGCCGGACTGGCAGCCGCGGTTCCTGTGCTTCCCGTCGGCCCGCGATCTGCCGCGGATCGCGGTCGCCGCGCTCAGCGCCGAGGCGTTCCTGCCGGCCCATGAGCCCCGGAGGGGCCCGGCTGCCCCGCGCGGGCCGAAGGACCAGGCGCCGGCAGCAACACCGTCCCCGGGCGGCGTGGAGACCGGCAAATGAGCCTGACCGGCTTGCCGCTGATCCTGCTCACCGGCTTCTTGGTGCTGGCCGCCGGCGCGGCCACGGTGCGCTTCTGGCGGCTGCCGGGCCGCAAACGGCTACCGTTCCGCATCGCCGGGCTGGTGGCGATCGAGGTGCTGCTGGTCGCGGAGATCGGCCTGGTGGTGAACCGGCAGGAGTGCTTCTACCCGTCCTGGCGGGTGCTCGGTGGCGCGGAGAACGCCGTCGTCGCCCCCGCGCCGCCGGCCGGCCGGCTCGACGGCGAGCTCGACGCCGACGGCACGATCGCCTGGTCACCGCCGGAGGCCGCGGCTTGGCACCTGGCCGCGGCGCCGCTGCTGGTCACCGCGTCCGAGTACGGCGCGCACGCCGATCGCGCCTTCCCGGTCGTCCTAGCGCTGACCTCCGGGCCCGGCGTGCCCGAGACCCGCCGGCGAGCCGCGGCGGCGACCGGCCTGGTGACCCTCATTCTCCAGCCCACCCCCGGTACCACCGCGCCGTCCCTGGCGGACCTGTCCGAGCTGCTGCGTCGGGACGCCCGGGTCGGGGACGGCCTGGTGCTGCTGGCCGATCCGCGGTGGACCTCGCTGGCCGCCGCCTGGCCCGGCCATCCCCCGGTCGTCGCCGGGCACGCGCCCGCCGACTTCGACTCGGCCGTCCGGGCGCTCCCGCCGTCGCTCGCCGCGCCGCAGCGGCTCCCGTCGTGAGCATCGACGGGCTCGGCACCATCCTCGCCGGCGTGTGCGTGGCGCTGGCGGTCACCGGCGCGCTGGCGCTGCTCTGGGACCGGATCCGCATCATCGGCCGGAGCACCCTGATCGCGGCAATGGTGCTGAGCATCGCGGCCACCGCGGGGCTCGAGCTCAACCGGCTGACCGAGACCTACCCCACCTGGGCCGCGCTGGCCGACGACAAGGCCTATGCGGACCCGGGCCCCACCCCGGTCGCCACGCCCTCGTCCCACACCAGGGTGGACGCCGAGATGCCGATCGGCCGGCCGGGCAACGGACGAGTCGCCACCTATCTCGTGCCCGGCCCGGCGAGCAAGATGACCATGCCGATGATCGTCTACCTGCCGGCCGCGTACTTCACGCCGGAGGGCCAGAGCCTCGACTTCCCGGTGATCGAGGCGCTGCACGGCTACCCCGGCACCCCGGAGGCGTGGATCAAGCGGCTCGACATCGCCGGCCACCTCGACCGGGAGATCGCGGCCGGCCGGATGGCGCCCACCGTGGTCCTGCTGCCGTACCAGACAACCGACCGGCTGCTCGACACCGAGTGCACGAACCTGACCGGCGGCCCGCAGGCCGAGACGTACCTGACCGTGGACGTGCCCGCCTGGGCGCGCAGCCACCTCAGGATCCGCACCGACCGCGCCGCCTGGGGGCTCACCGGCTACTCGGCCGGCGCGTTCTGCGCGATGAACCTCGTGCTCAAACACCCGAATCAGTACGCCGCGGCGGCGAGCCTGTCCGGCTTCGCCGGGCCGGGGATCACGATCGGCGATCACAGCGAGACGACGACCAACAACATCGCGTGGCGGCTCAGCCACCTGGCGCCGCCGCCGGTGGCCCTCTGGATCGGCTGGGCCGACGACGACCGGAGCGCCCGCAACGGTTCGCGCAGCATCGTCGCGCTGGCGAAGCCCCCGATCACGGTGGCGACCGCCAAGGTGCCGCGCGGCGGCCACAGCGGCCAGGTGTGGAAGCAGATGGAGGGCCCGGCGTTCGACTGGCTCTCCGCCCACCTGGCCCGCCCGGCCCCGCACAACTACCCGGCCCCGCACATCGGTCCGGCCCCGCACACCGGCCCGGACGGCGCCCGGCACCCCTGACGTAGTCCAGTAACCTGCGCGGGCGGCCCAGGCGTATCCGGACCGCTTTCCCGGGCCGCGGACGACGGAAGACTCGATGAGCGCCGCCGACGCCGCCGCTACGCGTGGTGGGCGGTCCGCTGGCGGGCGGCTTCGTACAGCACGACGGTGGCGGCCGCGGCCGCGTTCAGGGAGCTGGCGGTGCCGGACATCGGGATCCGGACCAGGTCGTCGCAGGCGTCGCGCCAGGCCGCGCTGAGGCCGGCCGTCTCGTTGCCGATGAGGGCCAGTGTGGGCCGGGTGAAGTCGTGGGCCGCGGCGTCCGGGTCGCCGTTCTCGTCGGTGCCCACCACGCGCAGATCGACGCCGCCGGCCCGCACCTCCCGCACCCAGGCGAGGACCGCCTGGTGCGACGGCACCCGCACCACCGGGAGCCCGAACAGCGAGCCCGTGCTCGCCCGGACCGCCTTGGGGTCGTACACGTCGGCGGCGTGGCCGGTGACGATGACGCCGTCCGCGCCGAACGCGTCCGCGGAGCGGACGAGCGTGCCGATGTTGCCCGGGCCGGTCGGCCGGTCGAAGACGACCACCAGCATCGACGGGCCGGCCGAGATGCGGTCGAGGCTGTCCTCGGGCATCGCCACCACGGCCAGCAGCTCCGGAACCGTGTCCGACTTGCCGCCGAGCTCGGCCATCAGCTCGCGGGAGACGGCGATCCTCTCGGCCGGGACGTCGGTCAGGGTCTCCCGGGCCCAGCCGGACAGCCGGGCGCCCGCGTCGTAGAGCAGCTCCCGGATCTGCCAGCCGTGTGTCACGGCCATCGTGATGGGCCGGACCCCCTGGACGAGGAACTCGCCGCGGCGCTGGCGCTTGGCCCGGTTGCCGAGCAGTGCCTCCCACTGCTGGAACCGCGCGTTGCGGGTGCTCACCCGCAGTCCCTGCGCCAACTCCGCCTCCGTCGCGTGCCCTGACCTGCCGCGAGAGAGATTACGTCAGCCCGGCTCGATCGTCCGGTCATGGGTGCCGTCCAAGACA
>NZ_JAOSZE010000026.1 GCF_025630775.1 Actinoplanes sp. KI2 | reverse complement strand
GGGCCCCGTCGGGGGGGGGCCCGGCCCCCGACCAGCTGCCCGCCGGTCCCGCCACGATCGACGACATCCGCAAGGCGTACGCGGAACAGCTGGCCGACGTGCAGGAAGCCGGCGCCCGGCCGGTGCTGATGTGCTCCCGGCACCTCGCGGCGGCGGCCACCGGCCCGGACGACTACCGGCGCGTCTACGGCGAGCTGATCGAGCAGGCCGACGGCAAGGTCCTGCTGCACTGGCTGGGGGAGGCCTTCGACCCCGCGCTGGCCGGCTACTGGGGCGGGGACGACGTGGTCCTGGAGATCATCGCCGCGCATGCCGCCAAGGTCGACGGGATCAAGATGTCCCTGCTGGACGCGTCGCGCGAGATCGCCATGCGGCGGGCGCTGCCGGCCGGGGTCCGCATGTACACCGGCGACGATTTCAACTACCTGTCCCTGATCCGCGGGGACGAGGTCGGCCACTCGGAGGCGCTGCTCGGGGTCCTGGCCGTGATCGCTCCGCCGGCTGCCGCTGCGCTGCGCTCTCTGGATGCGGGCGATATTTCCTCGTATGACCGGATTATGGATGCGACGCTGCCCCTCGCCCGGCATCTGTTCGCCTCGCCGACATACCACTACAAAACTGGCATCGTCTTCCTGAACTGGCTCGCCGGCCACCAGGACCATCTGACCATGGTCGGCGGCGCCCAGGCCGGCCGCTCCCCTCGCCACCTGCTCGAGCTGATGCGCCTCGCCGATCAAGCCGGGATCCTCCCCGACGCCGACCTTGCCACTACCCGCGCTCGGGCCTGGCTCACGACGGTAGGACTTTGATGAACCGTTTCTCGCTCAACCAGGCCACCACCAAGCGCTGGCCCCTCGCCGACCTGGTCGCCGGCTGCACCGCCGCGGGCGTACCCGCGGTCGGCCTGTGGCGGGAAGAGGTCGCCGAGTACGGCCTGGACAAGGCCGCCGCCCTGGTCCGCGACGCCGGCCTGACGGTGTCCTCGCTGTGCCGCGGCGGGTTCTTCCACGAGCAGGACTGGTACGACGACAACCGCCGCGCGATCGAGGAGGCGGCCACCCTCGGCACCGACACGCTGGTGCTGGTCAGCGGCGGCCTGCCCGGCAAGTCCCGGGACATCGACGGCGCCCGCCGGCACATCGGCGACGCGATCGGCGCCCTGGTCCCCGACGCGCGGGCGGCCGGGGTGCGGCTCGCGATCGAACCGCTGCACCCGATGTTCTGCTCGGACCGCTGCGTGGTGGCCACGCTCGGCCAGGCCCTGGCGATCGCGGCGCCCTACCCGGCCGACGCGGTCGGCGTCTGCCTCGACACGTACCACCTGTGGTGGGACGACCAGGTCTGGCGGCAGATCGCCGAGGCCGGCCGGCAGGGCCGCATCGCCGCCTTCCAGCTCGCCGACTGGATCACCCCGCTGCCCGAGGGCGTGCTGCTCGGCCGGGGGCTGCCGGGGACCGGCTGCGTCGACATGCGCCGCTTCTCGGCGGCCGTGCACGACGCCGGCTACCGGGGCTGGGTCGAGGTCGAGGTCTTCCACGAGGACGTCTGGTCCCGCCCCGGCGCCGAGGTGCTGGCCGAGGCGTACGCCGGCTATCGGGCCTTCGCGTCATGACCACACTTCGCGTGGCCGGGAAAGCGGTCGCCACCTACGTCGAGTCGCCGTCGCTGGACATCCGGCTGGCGCCGCGGCCCTACCTGCACCCGGTCCGCACCCTCACCGGGGTGGCGGTCACCGACGCGCTCTGCTACGACCACCCCTGGCACCTGGGCACCTCGGTGACGATGGCCGACGTGGCCGGCCGCAACTTCTGGGGCGGCCGCACCTTCGTCCGCGACCGGGGCTACGTCTGGCTCGACGACCACGGCCGGATCGTCCACACCTCGTCGTCCCCGGTGGACGACGGCTTCACGGCCCGGCTGGACTGGTGCACGGCCGACGGTGAGGTGGTCCTGCGCGAGCAACGGACGGTGACGGCCACTGCCGCGCCGCACGGTTGGCGACTTTCTTTCGCGTACGCGTTGAGCGCCCCCGGCGATGCCCCGGTGACGCTCGGCAGCCCGGCCACCCACGGCCGCCCGGGCCAGGCCGGCTACGGCGGCTTCTTCTGGCGTGCGACTCCCGGGCCGGCCAAGGCGTTCGGTGCCACCACGGACGCGCCGCACGGCACGGCCGACCGGTGGCTGGCCGTCACCGTGGCCGACCGTTACACCCTGGTCTTCGAGGGGCTGGCCGGCGCCGACCGCTGGTTCGTCCGCACCGAGGAGTACGTCGGCGTCTGCGCGGCCCTGGCCTTCGACGAGGTGCTCGCGATCGAGCCGGGGGCGCCGCTGGCCCGGACTGTCTCCGTGCTGGTCGCCGACGGCGTCCTGACCGGTTCGCAGATCGAGGATGCTCGTCGGTCGGATCTTCGGTCGACCGGCCTCGCCCGTCCGGCGGCATGATCGACTGAAGGGCTGATGGCACCCGGCCGGCAACCGTGCTGTGCCCCGGTCCGCACCCGTGCTCTTCGAGTCTTTGGGGAGTCGGGCCCGACTGCGGCCCGGTGAATCGGGGGGTTCACGTGGAGCGCACTCGCGCACCCGGCACGAGCGTCGCCACAGGGGGAACGGCAGGCACTTCGGTAACGGCGTCGAGCCGTACCGGGCGCGGCCCGCTCTCGCTGCGGGTGTCGCTGGCGCGCACCGCGGGGTTTGCGGTCGTCTACGCCGTGGCACTGATGGCCGGGCGGCTGACCGTCATCGACGACAGCTGCGTGTCGCTGGTGTGGCCCGCGGCCGGGGTCGCGGTGGTGTGGTTCTGCGCCCAGCGATACGCGGGAACCCGGTGGGTGGACGCGTGTGCCCTGTTCCTGA
Source organism: Actinoplanes sp. KI2 (assembly GCF_025630775.1). Lineage (GTDB taxonomy): Bacteria > Actinomycetota > Actinomycetes > Mycobacteriales > Micromonosporaceae > Actinoplanes. The sequence continues at coordinate 155,711 of NZ_JAOSZE010000026.1, read as the reverse complement.
TCGCGCTGGCGGGCAACGTCGTCACGGGCGTGACCGTGCCGGGCAGCGTGGGTCTGGCGCTGGCCAACCTGGTGCAGACTTTGTTGTTCGGGTGGCTGCTGGGACGCTGGCGGCCCACGCTGTGGGGCGCCGGCGGCAGCGCCCGCCTCTCCGCGCCCCGGGACCTGGCCTACCTGCTGGGTGTCACGGCCGTGGCCAGCGCCGCTGGTGCGGCGCTCGGCCTCGCCACCATGTGGCTGACCGGGACGCCGGCGTCGTGGCTGATCGCGGCGGACTGGATGGGACGGCAGGTCACCAGCATCTTCGTGCTGGGCAGCACCGGGCTGTGGTTCGGTCCCGCGGTCAGCGGATTCCGGGCCCGGTACGGGACGCCGGCCGGCTGGTGCCGCGCCGTCGACCAGGCGGTGCGGGCGGTGCCTGCCTGGAAGGCCGTCGAGTACCTGGCGGTGGCCTTCTGTTCGGCCGCGGCCTACCTGTTCGGCTTCGTCTTCGACCACGGTCTGCCGCTGGCGTTCCCGCTGGTCGCGGTGACCGTGTGGGCCGCGGTGCGGCTGCGCACCAGCTTCCTGGTCGGGCACCACCTGATCTTCGGCTGCGCGGCGTTGCTGTTCACCCTGTACGGCGAGGGGCCGATGGCCTCCATCGCGGATCCGCGGGCCCGGGTCATGGTCGCGCAGCTGTACGTGGTGCTGATCGCCGCCGTCGGACTGGCGCTGGCGCTGGGCCGCGACGAACGCACCGCGCTGGTGACCGAGCTGACCGCCCAGAAGGAGGAGCAGACCCGGCACGCCGCACTGATGAGCGCGGTCATCGACTCGATGGCCGACGGCCTGTCGCTGGTCGACGCCGACGGCAAGGTCCTGCTGCGCAACCCCGCCGGGGTGCGCCTGCTCGGGCCGGCCGGGACCATGTGCGACATCCAGACCCGGGCACGCAACCTCGACGGCAGCCCGGTCGCCGCGCGGATGCTGCCGCCGGCGCGGGCCCTGGCCGGTGAGAAGGTCGAACCGGTCGACCTGCTGTTCACCGAGCAGGACGGCCACGACGGGCGGATCCTGCGGGTCTCCGCGACCCCGCTGCCCGCCTCCGACGGCGCCCGCAACGCGGTCGTGCTCTTCCACGACGTCACCACCGAGCGTCGCCACCGCGACCAGCTCGCCACCTTCGCCGGGGTCGTCGCGCACGACCTGCAGAGTCCGCTGACCACCGTCGAGGGCTGGTCCGAGGCCGCCGCCGACGCCCTGGACGCCGAGCAGCCCGCGATCGGGATCGCCCGGGACGGCATCAACCGGGTCACCCGCGCGGCCGTCCGGATGCGCGGGCTGATCAACGACCTGCTGGCGTACACCTCGGCCCGCGACGCCGACCTCGACCTCACCCGGGTCGAGCTGACCGCCATGGTCACCGACATCGGCGCCGGGCGCGCCGACGCGGCGGCCGCCGCCGGGCTCCCGGTCCCGCAGGTCGCGCTGGGCCGGCTGCACCCGGTGAACGGCGACGCGGGCGCGATCCGGCAACTGCTGGAGAACCTGATCGGCAACGCGATCAAGTACACGGCACCCGGGGTGACCCCGCACGTCCGGGTCACCAGCACCCAGACGCGCGACGTCGTGCAGGTCACCGTCGCGGACAACGGCATCGGTATCCCGGCGGGGCAGCACGAGGCCATCTTCGACAGCTTCCACCGGGCCCACCAGGGCGCCGGCTACGCCGGTAACGGCCTCGGCCTGGCCATCTGCCACCGCGTCGTCACCCGCCACGGCGGCACCATCGTCGCCACCGACAACCCGGGCGGCGGCACCCGTTTCACCTTCACCCTGCCCGCGTCCGACCCACCGGCCACCCCGGTGAACGCGGCCGGCCTGCCGCTCACCCCGCCCGCCCCGGTCGAGGTTGCCCGATTGTCCGCCCACCCGGCCCTGGCAGCGGTGGCGCACGCCCGGGCGTGACCTCTCCAGGAGCCGCCTGTCAGTGAGCGGCGTCGCCGAGGGCCGGGCCCAGCGCGGCCAGCAGCAGGACCGCGACCACGGCCGCGGCCAGGCCGAACAGCGCCGCCTGGCCGCCGAGCGACGCGGACGAGCGGGCGGTGCGGGCGCCGACGCCTACCCAGACGCCCGCCACGATCAGGCAGGCGGGAAGGAACAGCACGCCGGCCGTCACCACGGACCGGATGCCGTCGGTCAGTACGCCGGTCGTGACGGCGAACGCGGCGATACCCGCCGCCAGCCCGGCGACGATCCAGGCCGTGGCGATGGTGAAGGCGCGCGTCCGGCTCACCACGGCGGGCAGACTACACCCTATCGATGCATGAATGTCGATCGACTAGGCGGCCGGCAGCCGCTGGGTGAACGGCCGCACCGCCCACGGCACGCCCATCTCCGAGGGCAGCGCCATCGTCTCGACCACCTTGCGGAGCAGGTCGTTGACGCCGGGGATGGTGCGCTTCGGGCCCTCGGTGAGCACCGCCGCGTCGTCCAGCAGGTGCGGCGTCGGCACGCCGGGGACGGTCAGCGCCTCCAGCACCGCGGTGAAGTCGGCGGTCGCCGCCAGCGGCACGAGCAGCGGCGTCCCGTCCGTACGGTGCTCGACCAGGTTGGTGAGCAGGTCGGCGCGGCCCTCGACCGGCCGCGGCTCGGCGTCGCCGGGCAGGGCGAGGCGGTCGGTCGGGTATTCCAGCACGGCCCGGCCGCCCGGCCCGCGGGCCGCGATCTCGCCGGCGATGAAGTCCTCGCCGGCCAGCGTCACCGCGATCATCACGGACAGCCCGCTGTCGAAGGCGATCCGGGCGAACGCGGTGTCCTCCACCTCGATCGGCCGCACCCGGTAGCGCTCGGCGACCAGCTGCCGCGGCCGGCCCGCGCCCACCGCCCGGGCGCCGGCGAGGGCCTGCATGACCGCGTGCGCGAGCGGGTTGACCAGCGCGCCGTCGATCACCGGCCGGCCGGCGACGACCCGCCGGCCCGCCCACGGCGACCGGGCATAGTAGACGTCGTCCCGCTGCCAGGACGCCGTGCCGGTGATCCCGCCCAGCGCCCCGAGCCCCGGCAGCGCGTCGCGGAACCGCTGCCACGCGGTCGAACCGAGCGCCTGGAAGCCGACCTGGCAGGCCCGGCCCGCCGCGCTCAGCGAGGCGGCGAGCGTGTGGTGCGCGGCGAGCGACGCGACCGGCGGCTTCTCCAGGAGCAGGTCGCAGCCGGCGTCGATCGCGTCCAGCGCGATCTGCAGGTGCGTGTGCGGCGGCGTGCAGATCACCACCACCTCGGGGGCGGCCGCGGCGAGCAGCTCACGGTGATCGGTGAAGACCGGCACCCCATCCGGTACGGGCGGGTCCGGCTCCAGCGGCCGCACGTCGGCGAGGGCCACGAGCCGGATGCGACCGGTCGCCGCCACCTCGGCGATCCGCCGCCGATGCCACCGCCCGTGCCCGTTCGCCCCGATCAATGCCACCGTCGCCGTCATGCGGTGCCTCCGCAGACGTGCCCGTCCGGCCCTCGCTCGGCGCAGGCGGTCATGCCGCACCTGCCAGGGTCGCTTCCACGCCGTGTTTGTCGAACTCGGTCAGCCACTCGATCAGCAGGTCCCGGACCGTGTCGTCGCCGGCCAGCTCGGGCGCGAAGACGGTGTCCAGCCCCAGCAGCGCGTCCACCACGCCGGCCGGGGTGGCCGGGGCCGCCGCCAGCCGCGCCCGGATCCGGGCCGCCAGGGGGTCGTCGAGGGGGAGCGGCCGCCCGTTGTCGTCGACGCCCCCGGCGTAGCGCATCCACGCGGCGACCACCATGATCGCCCAGTGCGGGGTGGCGCCGGCCGCGCGCCGGTCGAGGATCGTGTGCAGGACGCGCTGCGGCAGCTTCTGCGAGCCGTCCGTCGCCACCTGCACGGTCCGGTACCTGATGGCCGGGTTCGCGAACCGGTGCAGGACCTCCTCGCCGTACTCGATCCGATCGACGCCCGGCGGCGGCATGAAGCTGGGCGCGATGTCCTCGGCGATGAACCGCCGCATCACCCCGGCCATCCCGGGCAGGGTGAGCGCGTCGGCGATCGTCTCCCGCCCGGCCAGCGCGCCGAGGTAGGCGATCGCCGAGTGCACCCCGTTGAGGGTCCGCAGCTTCAGCATCTCCCACGGCCGCGGGTCGCCGGTGAGCACCGCGCCCGCTTTCTCCCAGGCCGGGCGGCCGCCCGGGAAGTCGTCCTCGATCACCCACGCCGAGTAGGGCTCGCCGGACAATGCGGCGTCGTCGCGGAGGCCCAGCCGGCCGAGGGCGAGGGACCGGGTCTCGTCGGTGCTGGCCGGCACGATCCGGTCGACCATCGTGCCGGGAAAGGTGACGTTCTCCCGCATCCAGTCGGTGAGCGAGGTGGCCGCGGCCAGGTAGTCGACCAGCCCGCGCATCCGGTGCCCGTTGGCCGGCAGGTTGTCGCAGCTGACCAGCGCGATCGGCCCGGCGTCGGCCCGCCGCCGGGCGGCCAGGCCGCGGATCAGCAGGCCCGGCACGGTACGCGGCGGCCGGAAGCTCTCCAGGTCGCCGCGCAGCTCGTCGTCGAGCAGCAGCCGCCCGGTCGCCGGGTCGAGCCGGTAGCCCTTCTCGGTGACGGTCAGCGTGACGATCCGGATGGCCGGGTCGGCGAGCAGGCGGACCACCGCGTCGGGGTCGCCCGCCGCGTGGTGCAGCGAGGCGAGGGATCCGACCACCCGGGTGGAGCGGCCCTCCGCGGCGAGCGTGGTGACGCTGTAGAGCCGGTCCTGCGCCCGCAGCGCATCGAGGACGGTGACCGAGCGGGGCGCGACGCCGGCGATGCCCCAGTTGCCGCCGGCGGCCGCCATCGCGTCCTCGGTGAAGACGGCCTGATGGGCCCGGTGGAATGCGCCGAGGCCGAGGTGGACGATGCCGGCGCCGGCGTCGCCCGGCGTGATCCGCGGGCGGCTGGCGGCGGGCACGCGGCCGAGGGTGGCGAGGCCGAGGAGATCGCTCATTTCCAGGCCGGCCCGTCCGGGAAGCGGAACTCGGCGATCGACTCCGGTTTCAGATCCGAGCTGTAGCCGGGCCGTTCGGGGAGCAGATAGCGCCCGTCCCTCGTGCGTACCGGATCCTGGAAATGCTCGTGCAGGTGGTCGACGTACTCGACCATCCGGCCGTCGAGGGACGTGCCGACCCGCAGGTAGTCGAAGATCGCCAGGTGCTGGACCAGCTCGCACAGTCCGACCCCGCCGGCGTGCGGGCAGACCGGCACCCCGAACTTCGCGGCCATCAGCAGCTCGGCCAGCACCTCGGGGACGCCGGCGACCCGGCAGGCGTCGATCTGCATGACCCCGATCGCGCCGGCCTGCAGCAGCTGCTTGAAGATGACCCGGTTGGCGGCGACCTCGCCGGTGGCCACCCGGACCGGCGCGACGGCCTGCTGGATGCGCGCGTGGCCGAGCAAGTCGTCCGGGTGGGTGGGTTCCTCGATCCAGTACGGGTTCGTCTCGGCCAGCAGGCGCATGTTCGCGATCGCCTCGTCGACGCCCCACACCTGGTTGGCGTCCATCATCAGCAGCGCGTCCGGCCCGATCTCGGCGCGGATGATCCGGGCCCGGCGCAGGTCGTCCTCGATCGGGCCGCCGACCTTCATCTTCATCGCCCGCCAGCCCTGCGCGTACGCCACCCGGGTCAGCGCCCGTACCTTGTCGTCGGGATACCCGAGCCAGCCCACGCTGGTGGTGTACGACGGGAAGCCGGCCCGCCGCAGCCGGGCCAGCCGATCGTCGAGCCCGTCGCGGCCCTTGTCGAGGATGGCGGCCGCGTCCTCGGGCGTGAGGGCGTCGTCGATGTGCCGGAAGTCGACGCAGGCCACCAGGTCGGCGGTCGGCATCTCGGCCAGCAGCTGCCACATCGGCTTGCCCGCGGCCTTGGCCCGCAGGTCCCACACCGCGTTCAGGATCGCGCCGGCGGCCATCTGGATGACGCCCTTCTCGGGGCCCAGCCAGCGCAGCTGCACGTCGGCGGTGAGGTCGCGCGGAACCACCTCCTCGGGCGTCCGGCCCACCACGTGGTGGGCGAGGGCCTCGACCGCGGCGCAGGTGATCTCGTTGCCCCGCCCGTTGGTGAAGGTGAACCCGGTCCCGGCCGGGCCGTCGCCGGTGGCCAGTTCGACGTAGGTGGCCGAGTAGTCGCCGCGGTTGATCGCGTCCGAGCCGTCCCCGGCGGCCGCGGTCGGGAAGCGTACGTCGTGGACGGTCAGTCCCGTGATGATCATTTCGCCGCCTTGTCCAGCCGGAAGATCCGCTTCGGCAGGTGGTAGGAGAGGTCGGCCATGGTCTCCACCGCCTCGTCCATCGGCAGCCGGTCCTGCACCACCAGGGACGCCAGGTAGGCCGCGTCGGAGCGGCGCGAGACGTCGTGCCGTACCGGGATCGAGCAGAACGCCCGGGTGTCGTCGACGAACCCGGCCGTGTTGTAGAAGCCGGCCGAGTCGGTCACCGCCTCCCGGAACCGGCGCATCGCGTCCGGCGTGTCCAGGAACCACCACGGCGCGCCGAGGAACAGCGCCGGGTAGCCGCCCGCGAGGGGGGCCAGCTCGCGGCTGAACGTGTACTCGTCCAGCGTGTACACCACGACCCGCAGGCGCGGGTCCATTCCGTACGTGTCAAGCAGTGGTCTCAAGGCATGCACGTAGTCGGTGGCCCGGGGGATGTCGCCGCCGACGTCCCGGCCGTGCGCGGCGTGCAGCCGGCGGTTGTGGTCGCGCACCGCGCCCGGATGCAGCTGCATGACCAGCCCGTCGTCGAGCGACATCCGGGCGAACTCGAGCAGCATGTGCCCGCGGAACGTCTCGGCGTCCGCGGCCGACGCCGACCCGCGCAGGCCTCGCTCGTAGATCGCCGCCGCCTCGGCCGCGGTCAGCACCTCGGTGCGCGCGGTCGGGTGCCCGTGGTCGGAGCAGGTCGTACCGGCCTCGATGAACGCCTCCCGGCGGTGGCGCAGGGCGGCCAGGTATCCGGCGTACGTCCCGGTGTCCTGACCGGCGAGCTCGCCGAGCCGGCCGATGTTCGCGAACCAGTCCTCGCGGTCCAGGTCGACGACGTCGTCCGGCCGGAACGTGGAGATCACCCGACCGCCGGGACCGCCCCAGCCGTCCGCCGCGAGCTTGGCGTGCTGCTCCAGGTCGTCGGTGGGCGACTCGGTGGTCGCCAGGACCTCGATGCCGAACCGCTCGAACAGCGCCCGCGGCCGGAAGCCGGGCTCGGCGAGGCGCGCCGCGATCGCGTCGTACACGTCGTCGGCGGTGTCCCCGCTCAGTCGGGTCTCCACGTCGAAAACCGTCTTGAGGGTACGTTCGAGCCAGAGCCGGGACGGGGTCCCCCGGAACAGGTGCCAGTTGTCCGCGAGCAGCCGCCAGATCGCCCGTGGATCGGTCTCGACCGGGCCGCCGTCGCGCCGGGGCACACCCAGCCGGTCCGGCGGGATGCCCTGGCTGAGCAGCATCCGGGTGACGTAGTGGTCGGGCACGATCAGCAGCCGGGCCGGGTCGGGGAACGGTTCGTCGTCCGCGAGCAGGCGCGGGTCGACGTGCCCGTGCGGGCTGATCAGCGGCAGGTCGCGGGCGGTGGCATAGAGCTCGCGAGCGACCTGGCGATGGCGCGGCTCGATGGCGAACGTCGGGTCGGACACAGTCACCTCGTCAGGAGTTCAGGTCGAGCAGGTCGGCCACGCGCACCGGCGCGGCGGTCTGCAGGGAGCGGTTGGCGGCCAGCCCGGTGAGCAGGGCCAGGGCGCCGTCGCGGGCGGTCGCCGAGCGGCGCATCGGGTCGGTCTGCCCGCCGAGCAGGACGGCGGTCATCCGCTGGTCGGCGCCGCCGTGCCCGTCCCGGCGGTGCGGTTGCAGCTCCACCGCGTACGGCGGGGCCCAGTACGGCCGGATCGTCAGCGTGACCCCGCCCCGCTCCGGAGCGGCGGTGGTGCCGTGCACGGCGGCGCCCTTGAGCTCGCCGGCCGCGTCCGGGCTGACGTGATCGCTCTCCACCACCTCCAGTTCGAGGCGCCCCTTGCTGCCGTTGACCATCAGCCGGTAGCCCTCCCACGGCGCGTACGCGGTGAGGTGGTACGTCATGGTCGCCCCGGTGTCGTAGCGGACCAGCACCGACAGGTCGTCCTCGATGGTGATGCCGGGGGCGAAGACGTTCCGGTCGCGGTGGTAGCCGTCCTCGTCCTCGGCGTCCAGGTAGAGCTCGCGCAGCCGCGGGTTGCCCGCCAGATGCAGGGCGAACGGGTCGTCCTGCGCCGCGGGGCTGCCGTGCGCGCGCTCGTAGTCGCGGGCGTATCCGTGCCGCTTGCCGGCCTCGCCGTAGAAGAACAGCCGGCCGGCGGCGTAGACCTGCTCGGGCGCCGCGCCGAGCCACCAGTTGACCAGGTCGAAGTGGTGACCGGACTTGTGCACCAGCAGCCCGCCCGAGTTGGCCTTGTCACGGTGCCAGCGCCGGAAGTAGTCGGCGCCGTGCCGCACGTCGAGCAGCCACTCGAAGTGCACCGAGCCGATCTCGCCGATCTCGCCGCCGGCCAGCAGCGTGCGTACTACCTCGTGCACCGGGTTGAACCGGTAGTTGAAGGCGACCGAAACCCGATTTCCGGTACGCCGCTGCGCGTCCAGGATGCGCCTTGCGCTCTCGGCGTCCACGGTCATCGGCTTCTCGGTGAGCACGTCGCAGCCGGCCTCGAGCGCGGTCACGATGTGCCCGGCGTGGGTGCGGTCGACGCTGGTCACGATCAGCTCGTCGGCCCGCTCCCGAGCGAGCATGGCGGCCAGCTCGGCGGCGGAGTAGGTGGGCACCGGCTCGTGCCCGGCGGCCTTGAGCCAGCGGTTGTGTGTGTCCATCCGCGACTGGTTGACGTCGGCCAGCGCGACCAGCTCGGCGGTGCCGGCGTGGTCGGCGGTGACGGCGCGGACGAACATCTCGGCGCGGGCGCCGGCGCCGACCAGGGCGTACCGGCGGCGGTGGTCTCGTGGCATGGGTCCTCCCGGCCGACGAGCTGGTGGATGTCTGCAAAGGTTTGCAGCGAAGTTAGGCGGATCGATGAGGTCGAGTCAATGACCCCACGGGCGATTGTCCGGGTTTGTCGGAAGGAAAGCGCGTACCTCATGCCCGTCTGCAATCTTTATGCAACACAAGCACATTGACACTCGTGCAACCGCTTGCATTAATTGTGGTCGTCAGTGATCGCCGCCACAGATCGGCAGGGGAGGTCAGAGCGTGTCCGTCACCATTCGCGATGTCGCCCGCGCGTCCGGCGTGCACATCTCCACGGTGTCGCGCACGTTCTCGGCACCCCACCTGGTCAACCCCAACACCCGCAGCCGCGTGCTGGCCTGCGCCGAGGAGCTGGGTTACCGGCCCAACCGGGCGGCCCGTGCGCTGATCACCGGCCGGACGTACAACATCGGCCTGATCGTCGCCGACATCGCCAACCCGTTCTTCCCCCCGCTGATCAAGGCGGCCGAGAGCCAGGCCCGCAAGCACGACCACCACATCTTCGTCGCCGACACCAATGAGGACCCGGCCGCCGAGGAAGAGGTGGTGCGGGCGCTCGCCAAGCAGGTCGACGGCGTCCTGATCTGCAGCCCGCGGATGAACAACGCGCTGATCGAGCAGCTCAGCCGCGAGGTTCCGCTGGTCGTCGTCAACCGCCAGATCGCCGGCATCCCCGCCGTCGTGATGGACGTGGCGCAGGGCGCCCGGCTCGCCGTCGAGCACCTGACCGGCCGGGGGCACCGCAACATCGCACTGCTCACCGGCCCGCGCGGCTCGTGGACCAGCCGGGAGATCCGGCGCTCCGCGACCGCCACGGCCCGAGCCGGCCACGCCGAGCTCACCGTCATCGGGCCCAACCCGCCCACCGAGATCGGCGGCCTCACCGTCGCCGAGGACGTGCTGCGGGCCGGCGCCACCGCCGTGCTCGCCTACAACGACCTGATGGCGATCGGCCTCATCGAGGGGCTGCTCTCCGCGGGGGCGCGGGTGCCCGAGGACGTCAGCGTCGTCGGAATAGACGACATCATGCTCAGCCGGCTCACCCGACCGAAGCTGACCACGGTGGCGACACCCACCGCCGCCGCGGGTCGGGCGGCCGTCGACATGCTGCTCGCGCATGGCGACGACCGCCGTTCCACCGCACACCTACACCTGCAGACCGAACTGGTCATTCGCGACTCGACGGGGCCGGGCCCGGGTCCGCACAGCCCTGCGGACCCGGGCTACGTGAACGTCCCCGGAGGTGTCGCCTCCTAAAAAGGAGCCAACCGTCATGGATTCCTCCACGAGGAGCGCCACGCACGATCAACCTACCTCGCCGTTCCGCCCGTCACGCCGCCAACTGCTCGCCGCCGCCCTCGCCGTGCCCGTCGCGCTCGGGACGGCAGCCTGCGGCGGGGGTGACTCGGGCAGCGGGTCGGACAAGAAGGTCGAGCTCTCGATCTTCTGGTGGGGCGCGCAGGCCCGCGCCGACCTCACCGAGAAGGCCCTGGCCCTCTACACCCAGAAGCACCCGAACGTGACGTTCAAGAAGACCTGGCAGGCCAACCAGGGCTACTACGACAAGCTCGCCACGCTGACCGCGGGCGGCAACGCGCCGGACATCTTCCAGATCGACGACAACGCGATCTCGGACTACGCCGACCGCGGCGTGACGCTCGACCTCACCCCGTACAGCACGAACGGCAAGCTCGACGTCAGCAAGTTCTCCAAGGGCCTCAAGGAGTACGGCGAGGTCGACAGCAAGCTGGTCGGCGTCGCCATGGGCGAGAACACCCAGGGCCTGGTGTTCGACAAGACCGTGCTCGACAAGTACAAGCTGCCCTCGCCCACCACCGGCATGAGCTGGGCGGACTTCATCACCTGGGCGGCGAACGTCTCCAAGACCAGCAAGGTCCCCGGCACCCAGGACCCCAGCGCGGTTTACCAGGCCCTCTGGGTCTACCTGCGGCAGAACGGCAAGGACCTGTACACCGGCAAGCAGATCGCCTTCGACGAGTCGGACATCACCAAGTGGTTCCAGATGTGGAAGGACGCGGGCGCGAAGGGTGCCACCCCGACGCCGGACGTCATCCACGAGGGCAACGACTCCAGCGTCAGCAAGCAGCTGGTCGTCACAGGCAAGGCCGACACGTCGTGGGTCTGGACCAACCAGATGCCCGAGCTGAAGAAGAACACCAAGAACGACCTGGGCCTGATGGCGTACCCGGGTGACCCCAGCGCCCAGTGGGCCCGCGCCTCGCTGTACTTCTCGGTCTTCCGCGGCAGTCCGCATAAGGACGCCGCGGTCGACGTGGTCAACTTCCTGGCGAACGACCCCGAGGCCGGCGCGATCCTCGGCACCGACCGTGGGCTGCCGCCGAACCTCGACGTCCGCAAGCAGGTCGAGGCGACGGTCACCGACCCGAACATGAAGCAGACCATCCAGGTGCAGAACGAGCTGGCCACGAAGTTCGGGCCGACCTCGCCGAGCGTGCCGCCCAAGGGCCACAGCAAGGTGAAGACCGAGCTGGTCCGGATCGCCGAGGGGGTCACGTTCGGGCGGGCGACCCCCGAGCAGGGCGCCAAGGACTTCGTCACCGCCGCCAAGGCGGCCATCGGACAGAGCTAGGAACCGACTCCGTGACCATGGCTCAGATGCCGGTCCGTCCGACCGAGCCCGTGCCCCCGGTCCCCGCCGCCCATCGGCGGGGCCGGGCGGCCCGGCGCCGCCGCCGCGAGGACCTGGCCGGTTACGTCTTCCTCTCCCCGTGGCTGCTCGGGCTGCTGGGAATCACCGCGATCCCGATGCTGCTCTCGCTGTATCTCAGCTTCACCGACTACAGCCCGCTCATCCCGGTGACCGAGTCGCAATGGATCGGTCTCGACAACTACCGCCGGATGTTCACCGCCGACCCGTCGTACTGGCACGCCGTACGGGTCACGGTGACCTTTGCGCTGATCGCCGTTCCGCTCAAGCTCGCCGCCGCGCTCGCCGTGGCGATGCTGCTGAACAAGACCATGCGCGGGATCGCGTTGTTCCGCGGCCTGTTCTACCTGCCGTCACTGCTCGGCGGCAGCGTGGCGCTGGCCATCGTCTGGCGTGGCATGTTCTCCGGGGACGGCGCGTTCAACGCGTTCCTGTCGATCTTCGGCATCGAGGGCAAAGCTTGGGTGAACGACCCCACCTGGGCGCTGCCCACGCTGATGCTGCTGGCCATCTGGCAGTTCGGCGCGCCCATGGTGATCTTCCTGGCCGGCCTGAAACAGATCCCGGTCGAGCTGTACGAGGCGTCCGCGGTGGACGGTGCCGGGGCCTGGCGCAAGTTCTTCCACATCACGCTGCCGATGCTCTCCCCGGTCATCTTCTTCAACCTGGTGCTGGAGACGATCCACGGCTTCCAGGGCTTCACGTCGGCGTTCGTGCTCAGCAACGGCACGGGCGGGCCGGTGGACGCCACCCTGATGTACACGCTGCACCTCTACAAGGCGGGCTTCGTCGACCTGAACATGGGCTACGCCTCCGCGATGGCGTGGGTCTTCCTCCTGGTGGTCGGCCTGATCACCGTGGTGCTGTTCAACACCGGCCGGTTCTGGGTGCACTACTCCGACTCCGAGGAGCGGTGATGCGCCCTCATGACACCGAGGAGCGGTGATGCGCCCTCATGACACCGAGGAGCGGTGATGCGCTCGAAGGTGGTGCGCCTGTCGGCGCTGATCCTGATCCTGGCCGTCGTGCTCTATCCGCTGCTGTGGATGATCGGTACGTCGTTCAAGTCGCCGGAGGAGATCGCCAGCAACATCGGCCTGATCCCGCACGAGTTCACCCCCGCCAACTTCAGCGAGGGCTGGCACAAGTTCGACGAACCGTTCGGCCGGTTCTTCCTCAACAGCGCGCTGGTGGCGACCCTGACGGTGCTCGGCAACACGGTCTCCTGCCTGCTTGCCGCGTACGCCCTGGGCCGGCTGCGGTTCCGGCTGCGCGGCTTCTGGTTCGCCCTCATGATCGGCACCCTGCTGCTTCCCGGGCACGTGCTGATCATCCCGCAGTACATCCTGTTCCGGACCCTCGGCCTGGTCGGCGGAGACTTCCCCTACCTGCCGCTGCTCGTGCCACACCTCCTGGCGACCGAGGCGTTCTTCGTGTTCCTGATGGTCCAGTTCATGCGCGGCATCCCGCGCGAGCTGGACGAGGCCGCCGTGATCGACGGAGCCTCGGCGTTCAGCGTCTTCCGCCACGTGGTGCTGCCGCTGAGCCGCCCGGCCCTGGTCACCACGGCGATCTTCTCGTTCATCTGGACGTGGAACGACTTCTTCCGGCAGTTGGTGTACCTGTCCCAGCTCAAGGACTACACCGCGCCGGTGGCGCTGACCCTGTTCATCGACTCGACCAGCGAGAGCTCGGTCGGCCCGATGTTCGCCATGTCGCTGCTCTCGCTGATTCCGGTGTTCCTCTTCTTCGTGGCCTTCCAGCGGCTGCTCGTCGAGGGCATCAACACCAGCGGGCTGAAGGGGTGATCCCATGCCGCACGACTGGCGCGACTCGGTCCGGCTCGCCGCCGACCTGGCGCTGCTCGGCATCGTGCTGACCCTGTCGTCGCTCCCGCTGGTCACGGCAGGCGCGGCGGTGGCCACCGGCAGCTACGCCATCCACCACGTGACAACCCAGGGCCGGTGGCCGTCCTTCGCCGACTGCTGGGCGTACTTCCGCCCCCGCCTGGTGCCGGGCCTGCTCGCCGGCCCGGCGGTGCTCGCCGCGACCGCCCTGGTCGTCATCGACGTGTCGGGCCTGCGCCGGGGCGCCGCCCCCGGCGGCGGCCCGGCCCTGGCCGCGGTGCTGACGGCGGCGGCGCTGGCGGCCGGCTACGTCGGCCTCGCCGCGGTACTGGCCGGGATCCGCGAGCGCGGCGCCGCACGTGAGGCCCTGGCCCTGGCGCTGAGCCGTCCGCTCGCCGCGGTGACGGCCGCGGGGGTCCTGGCGGTGGCAGCCCTGCTGGCGGTGCTGGTCCACCCTGCCCTGGTGCCGGTGCTGGCCGGCTACACCCTGTTCGCCCTGCATGCGGTGGCGCGCCGCCGCATCGGGCCCGCGCCGGAGACCTCCCCCGGGTAGGAGCTCGGCGGCGGGCGCGACCCGAGGCTCGAAGCCCGGACCGATTCCGGCCTGGCCGCGGTGACCGTCCTTTTCGGAGAGTTCGTCGCCCTGCCGCGGCGGCCCGGCGGCCGAATCCTCGGCCTGGTCCGGTCACGGCATACTCGGGACTCATGGGCTTCGAAGAGGAGTGGCCGGACCTGGTCGCGGACGCCGACCGTGTTTCCGCCATCGGGGTCGCGGTCGGCGGGCTGAACGGCGACGTCCGGACCGCCGGTCACGACCTGCTGTTCCCGGCGTGCTCGATCAGCAAGCACGTCGCCGCGTTCGGCACGCTGCGGCTGGTCGCCGACGCGGTCCTCGACCTCGACACCGACGTCAACGCGTACCTGTCCGCCTGGCAGCTGCCGGGAAGCGGCACGGTGACCGTACGCCAGCTGCTGGCTCACACCGCGGGCCTGACCGAGAACTGGTTCCCCGGGTACGCCGAGGGCGAGCCGGTGCCGTCACTGGGGCAGATCCTGCGGGGCGAGCCGCCGGCCAACACGCCCCCGGTCCGGCGCGAGCTGCCGCCCGGCACCGAGTTCCGCTACTCCGGGAGCCACTACGCCGTTCTCGAGCAGCTCCTGATCGACGTGACCGGGACGCCGTTCGACAAGCTGATGGCGACCCTCGTGCTGGAACCGGTGGGGATGGCGGACAGCAGCTACGACCAGCACTTCCCGTACGAGCATCGGGAACGCGCCGCCCGCGGCCATGCCGGTGGCGCCCCCGTGCGCGGCGGCTGGCACACGCAGCCGGAGAGGGCCGGCGCCGGCCTGTGGAGCACCCCGGGCGACCTGGTGCGGCTGGAGCGGGAGATCGGCCGGGCCGCCGCCGGCGAGTCCGCGCTGCTGCCGCAGGACCTGGCCGGGCAAATGCTGACCCCGCAGGTACCCGGCGGGTTTGGTCTCGGCACCGAGCTCGGCGACGGGTGCTTCGGGCATACCGGGCAGAACACCGGCTACAGCTGCTTCTCGTTCGCCTGGCCGGCCTCGGGCACGGCGGTCGCGGTGATGACCGACACCGAGGACTGCCCCAAGACGCTGCGCGCCCTCATCGACCTGGCCCGCCGCACCTACGGCTGACGCCCGGCGGCCCGAACCCACCCAGCACCGCGGGACATGCAGACGACCGGGCTGGGCTCGCCTGGCTGGGTTCGCTGGGGCTGGGTTCGCTGGGCTGGGTTCGCTGGGCTGGGTTCGCTGGGGCTGGGTTCGCTGGGGCTGGGTTCGCTGGGCTGGGTTCGCTGGGATGGGTTCGCTGGGCTGGGTTCGCTGGGCTGGGTTCGCTGGGCTCACTGCTTGTGGCGATCCTCGATGCTTGCCCGGCTCGAGTCTTCGGCGTTTCGGGCAGACGCGGCGGCCAGGGCGGTGAACAGGCCCACCAGCACGCGATCGTAGGCGCGGTCGGGCAGCAGCCAGCGGGCGAGCAATGCCGCCTTCGCGCCGCGCCCGACCGCGTAGCGAGCGCGCGGCCGCCGCGCCGTCGCGGCCCGGACGATCGTCCGGGCGACGACGGACGGGGACGAGATGCCCTTGGCCTCCGAGGTCAGCGACGCCGCATACCGGCGGGCGTAGCCTGCGTACGCGCCGTCGCCGGAGCTGGCGAGCAGTTGCTCGCCGGCGACCCGGGGAACTCGGTATCGATACCGCCCGGCTGGATCATGACAACATCGATGCCCAGCGGCCTGAGCTCGACCCGCAGGCAGTCGCTGAGACCCTCCAGCGCGTACTTCGTCGAGTGGTACCACCCGCCCAGCGGCTGGTACATCCTCGCACCGATCGAGGTGACATTGATGATGCACCCCGAGCCCCGGGCCCGCAGATGGGGCAGCACGAGCTGACACAGCCGGGCCGCGCCGAAGACGTTTACCTCGAACTGCCGCCGGGCCTCGTCCAGCGGCACGTCCTCCAGCGCGCCGAAGGAGCCGTAGCCGGCGTTGTTCACCAGGACATCGATGCGGCCCGACTCCGTGACGACTCGATCGACCAGTGCCGCCAGGCCGGCCTCGTCGGTGACGTCGACCCGGACGGTCCGGACACCGAGCGCGGCGAGCGGAGCCATCCGGTCCAGGCGGCGGGCGGCCGCGTAGACCTCGAAACCACGCTCGTGCAGCAGGCGACTGGTGGCGGCGCCGATCCCCGCCGACGCCCCGGTCACGATGGCGACCCTGCCCATGCGTCCACCCTTCGCTGGCCCGAGGGGACCGACGAGATGCCCAGGGTAGCGGTGTCCACAGTGAACCACAGCCGCCGAGGCGGAAACCGGACGAACGACGGTAGGCGTGATCACGTGGCGGCCCGCATGGCAGCGCCCCGGCACGCGCCGGTCGTGGCCGCGTGCCGGCGGGCCGGGCTGCCGCCCGTGGCCGGTGGTGGCCGTAGTGTCGGGTCGGGCTGCCGCCCGTGGCCGGTGGTGGCCGTAGTGTCGGGTCGGGCTGCCGCCCCTGCCCGGTGGTGGCCGTAGTGTCGGGTCGGGCTGCCGCCCCTGCCCGGTGCTGGCCGTAGCGTCGGGTCGGGCTGCCGCCCCTGCCCGGTGGTGGCCGTAGCGTCGGGTCGGGCTGCCGCGCGGGTCGGGCTGCCCGCGGCCGGTCGTGGCCGCGCGCCGGCGGTCGGGCTGCCTCTGGCCGGTCGTGGCGGGTTGCCTTGGCGGGTCGGGTGTCGTCGCGGGTCAGACGCCGGCGGACTTGGCGGCGGCCAGCAGGTTGACGGCGGCCTGGCGCAAGCCCTCGAACTGGTCGAGCTCGGTGTCCTCGTGCTCGATGTTCACCGCCATGTCGGGGTCGATGGCGTGCAACGCGCGCAGGAACGGCGCCCAGAATTCCTCGCCGTGGCCGCGGCCGACCGCCGCGAACTGCCACGACGGGCGGTCCGGCCACTGGTTGAGCGTGTTGCGGCCGCCGAGGTTCAGCGGATTGCGGTCGGCGGGCGTACGGGTGAAACGGTCGTCCAGGACCCCGAAGAGGCGGACGTTCTCCTCATTGATCCGGGTGTCCTTGGCGGCGGCGTGGAACACCAGGTCGCCCAGGTGCTCCACCGCGGCGACCGGGTCGATGCCCTGCCAGAACAGGTGGCTCGGGTCCATCTCGGCGCCGATGTGGGTGGCCCGGGTCTGCTCGACCAGCCGCTGCAGGGTGGGCGGGTTGAAGACCAGGTTGTGGGGGTGCATCTCGATGCAGACCTTTACGTCGGCGTCCGCGGCCCTTGCCTGGATGTCGGTCCAGAACGGGATCGCCACCTCGTTCCACTGGTGGTCGAGGACGTCGAGCCACTGGCTGTCCCACGGGTTGACCACCCAGTTCGCCGTGGTGCTGCCGGGGTGGCCGCCGGGCAGGCCGGACATGGTGACCACCCGTTTGACGCCGAGCAGCGCGGCGAGCTCGATGGTGCGGCGCAGGTCGGCGGCGTGCCGAGGGCCGACCAGCGGGTCGGGGTTGAGCGGGTTGCCGTTGACGTTGAGGCCGGTGAGCGTGATGCCGGCCTGGGCGAACCGGCCCAGGTAATCCTCCCGGGCGGCGCGGCTGGAGAGCACGTCGTCGATCGGGATGTGCGGCGTGCCGATGAAGCCGCCGGTATTGATCTCGGCGCTGGTCAGGCCCAGCTCACCTAGGATCTTCAGGGTCTCGTCGAGGGAGCGGTCGTGCAGGCAGGCGGTGTAGGCGCCGAGTTTCATCGGGGGACTCCTCAGAGCTGGACGGGCTTGTCGGTGGCGGAGACGACCGCATCGAGGACACGCAGGTTGTGCAGGCCGTGCGCCATGTCGGGGCAGGGCGGGAGGGTTTCCGAACCGGCGATCTGGTCGAGGAACGCGCGGGCCTGGTAGACGAAGAAGTCGTTCTGCCCGTGGCCGACGGTGGGGAAGTCCATCGGCAGTCCGCGCCCGGCGTACGGGTGCCAAGGGCCGATGTGGACGGTGCGCACGCCGTTGACCGGGATGGCCGGGCCGGCATCGGTGATGGTGAACTCGGCCGGACGGGTCAGGTCGAACGAGGCCGTCCCGTTCTCGCAGAACAGGTCGATCCGGAGTGTGTTGGCGTGGCCGAAGGCGACTCGGGACAGCGAGAACGTGCCCACCGCGCCGCTCGCGTACGACGTGGTGAAGGTGCAGACGTCCTCGTTCTCCACCGGGATGCGCTCGTCACTGACCTGGACGCCGCCGGCGTGGCCCACGGCCACGCCGAGCGCGCGGGGCCGGTCCTTCACCAGGGTGGCCATCGTGGTGCCCTGCACGCCGACGGTGCGGCCGCAGAAGAACTCGGCGAGGTCGACCATGTGGCTGCCGATGTCGGCCAGCACGCCGCTGCCGGGGCCGCCCAGATAGCGCCAGCTCATCGGGCGGCCAGGGTCGTAGCCATAGTCGCACCAGTAGTTGCCGACGAAGTGGCGGACCGGGCCGAGCGCGCCCTCGACCTGCTGCTTGATCGCGTTGATCGCGGGGGAGCGGCGGAACGTGAAGCCGACCGCGTCGACCAGGTCGGGCGCGGCGGCGGCTGCCGCCACCATGGCCTGCGCGTCGGCGATCGACGGGGCGAGCGGCTTTTCGCAGAGCACGTGCTTGCCTGCGGCCAGGGCGGCCTCGGTGATCTCGCGGTGCAGGCCGTTGGCGACGGCGACGCTGACGGCGTCGACCTCCGGGGACTCGACGACGGCGCGCCAGTCGGTCTCGGCGCGGGCGAAGCCGTAACGGGCGGCCGCGTCGGCGGCGAACGGCTCGTGCAGGTCGGCGACCGCCACCAGCCGGGGGGCGGGCAGGTCGAGACCGAAGACGGTGGCGGCGCCGCGATAGGCGTTGGCGTGGGCGCGGCCGACCATGCCGGCCCCGACCACCGCCACGCCGATGGGCGGCTGAGACGACGGTTGGGTCATGGGGACCTCCAGGGGCGATGCTTTTAAAGCGCTTTAAGTCCCTGTACTATCTGAGTCGATCTCGATGTGTGTCAAGTCCTGCACGGGGAGTGATTCAGTGGATCAGCGACCGCGACTCGCCGACGTCGCCGCGCGCGCCGGCGTCTCGACCGCATCGGTGTCCCTCGTTCTCCGCGGGGCGCCGGGCCCGAGCGCCGAGACCCGGGAACGGGTCCTCGCGGCCGCCGCCGACCTGTCCTATCGCGCCGACCGCACGGCCAGCCTGCTCGCCCGCCGCCGCCGTCACCTGCTCGGCGTGCTGCTCGACGTGCGCAACCCGTTCCACGCCGAGCTGGTGGAAGAGGTGCACGCCGAGGCCGACCAGGCGGGCTACGAGGTGGTGCTGTCCACGCTGACCCGCAGTCGCGACGAGGAGCGCGCGATCGAGACCCTGCTCGACTTCCGCTGCGAGGCGCTGATCCTGCTCGGGCCGGATGCGTCCGACGCCGGGCTCGACAAGCTGGCCGCCCAGGTCCCGTGCGTGGTGGTCGGCCGCCCGGTCGCCGACGCCGATGTGGACGTCGTGCGCCCGGCCGAGGACGTGGGCGTCGACGCGGCGCTGCACCATCTGATCGCTCTCGGACACAGCCGGATCACCTTTGTGGACGGCGGCCGCGGCGCCGTGGCCGCGAATCGCCGCCGCGGCTATCGCCGGGCGATGCGGCGGGCCGGCCTGGTCGCCGAGGTCCTGCCCGGCGATCACACGGAAGAAGGAGGTGTACGCGCCGGCCGGCGCATCATCGCGGAACACGTCCTGCCCACCGCCGTGGTGGCGTCCAACGACCGGCTCGCGGTGGGCGTGATGGACGCGTTCGTCCGGGCCGGCGTCGACGTGCCGGGCCAGGTCTCCGTGGTCGGGTACGACGACAGCACGCTGGCCCGCCTGGCCCACATCGACCTGACCTCGGTCAACCAGGACGCCCCGGCCCAGGCCCGGCACGCGGTGCAGGCCGCAGTGTCCCGCCTCGACGCCGGCCGCACCGCCCGGATGGAAACGGTCCTGGTCCCGCACCTGGTGGTGCGAGGAAGCACAGCCCCACCCCGGCCGGCATAGGGGAGCGCCGCCCGGAAATCCGGTGCCGCGGGACGGAGGTGCCCCGCGACGGCGATGCCACGCGACGACGCGGTTGCGCGTGGCCGCAGTGGCACGCAGCGGTGTGCGGGGGTGGTGCCGCGCGGGGCCGTGCGGTTGTGGTGCCGCGCGGGGCCGTGCGGTTGTGGTGCCGTGCGGTGGTGTGCCGCAAGGTGCAGCGGTGTGCCGCGAGGGCGTGCGATGGTGTGCCGCTGGCGCGTGCAGTGGTGCTGCCGCGTGGGGGCGTGCGGGTGGTGCCGCGTGGGGGCGTGCGGGTGGTGCCGCGTGGGGGCGTGCGGGTGGTGCCGCGTGGGGGCGTGCGGGTGGTGCCGCGCGAGGGCGTGCGGGTGGTGCCGCGCGAGGGCGTGCGGGTGGTGCCGCGTGGGGGCGTGCGGGTGGTGCCGCGCGGGGGCGTGCGGGTGGTGCCGGGTGGGGGCGTGCCGGTGGTGCCGCGTGGGGGCGTGCGGCGTGGTGACGCGCGGGGCGTGCGGCGCGGGTGCCGCGCAGGGGCGTGCGGTGGCGTGTGCCGGCAGTGGCCCGCTGCGGTGTCGTGGTGGTCAGCAGCGCAGGAGGCCCGCGCGCTCCTTGGCCCGCAAGACGTGCTGGGCCGCGTCGGTCACGCGGGATCGGAAGGCGGCGTCGTGCCCCGCCCGGTCGATCAAGGCGGCCACCATCGGCGCCGCGTCCGGTGGCCGGATGGTGAGCACCTGGTCGCCGCCGGCGGCGATGAAGCGTACCGCCCGCTCGCCCACCGGCACGCCGTTCAGCGCGACCGCGGCGCCCAGGTCGTCCGACATGATCAGCCCGCGGAAGCCCAGCCGGTCGCGCAGCAGCCCGGTCACGATCGGCTTGGAGAAGGCCGCGATCGCGTCGTCGTCGAGCCGCGGATAGCTGGCCGACGAGATCATCACCGCCGCCGACCCGGACTCGATGCCGGCCCGGAACGGCTCGAGGTAGGGATCGTTCGCGGTCGCCGTGGCGTCGACCGCCTTGGTCGACGTGTCCGTGTTCGCCCGCACCCGGCCGAGGCCCGGGAAGTGTTTGAGCGTGGTCAGCACCCCGGCGTCCTGGCTCGCCGGCACCACCGCGCGCATGTCGGCGGCGACCAGCGCCGGGTCGGAGCCGAACTGCCGGTGCCAGTAGCCGATCGGCGGGTTCCCCTCGCCGAGCGCGGCCGGGACGGTGTCGGCGACCGGCGCGAGGTTGATGTTCACCCCGATCCCGGCCAGCCGGCGGGCGCTGTCCCGGGTGGTGTCGCGGATCGTCGCGGCCGGTGCGGCGCCCAGTTTCTGCGCCGACGGCAGCCGCGGGAAGTCCGGGCCCTTCAGCGTCTGTACGCTGCCGCCCTCCTGGTCGAGCGAGACCAGCAGCGGCAGCGCGGCCCGTTTCTGCAGCACCGCGATGTCGGCGCGGAGCGCGGCCGCGTCCCGCGTGCTGCGGCCGTGCAGGAAGACCCCGCCCAGGTTGTACCGGCGGACGCTGTCGCCGAGGCCGCTCGGCGCGTCCACCCCGGTGCCGACCATGAGCAGCTGTCCGGCCTGCTCGGCGAGCGTGAGCCGCCCGAGGGCCCGGGTGACGCAGTCGGCGCTCGGCGTCGGCGACACGGAGGGCGATACGGGGAGCGCCACCGACGGTGACGGTGACGGCGACGCCGAGAAAGGGGGCGCGGCGGCGGGCGACGGTGACGCGCACCCCGCGAGGGCGAGCGCGGCGCCGCACATCATGATCCGTTTACGCATCGCCGCCAACGCTAACCCGTCGGCCCACTGCCGCGAAGGTCGACGATGCGCCGCATCTTGCCCATCGACCGCTCCACGCCGTCGGGTTCGATGACTTCCACCCGTACGGAAACTCCGATGTTGTTCTTGATCGCGGTGACCAGGTCGTTGCCCGCCTGCGCGGCCACCTCGGGGTTTGTCTCGTGGCGGCGTTCCACCCGGACCGTGAGGGCGTCGAGGCGGCCGTCCCGGGTCAGCACGCACTGGAAGTGTGGCGCGAGCGCGGGCGTGCGGCAGATCAGCTCCTCGATCTGGGTCGGGAAGAGATTCACCCCACGGAGGATGATCATGTCGTCGGAGCGGCCGGTGATCTTCTCCATCCGGCGCATCGGGCGCGCGGTGCCGGGCAGCAGCCGGGTGAGGTCGCGGGTGCGGTAGCGGATCACCGGCATCGCCTGCTTGGTCAGCGACGTGAAGACCAGCTCGCCGGCCTCGCCGTCGGGCAGCACCTCGCCGGTCAGCGGATCGATGATCTCCGGGTAGAAATGGTCCTCCCAGATGTGCGGGCCGTCCTTGCTCTCGATGCATTCGTTGGCCACGCCCGGCCCCATCACCTCGGATAGGCCATAGATGTCGAGCGCGTGCATGTCGAGGCGCTCCTCGATCTCGCGGCGCAGCTCCTGGGTCCACGGCTCGGCGCCGAAGATGCCGATCTGCAGCGACGTGGCCCGGGGATCCACGCCTTGGCGCTCCATCTCGTCCACGATGGCCAGCAGGTAACTCGGCGTGACCATGATGATCTCGGGCTCGAAGTCCGTGATCAGGCGGACCTGGCGCTCGGTCATGCCGCCGGAGACCGGGATCACCGTGCAGCCCAGCTCCTCGGCGCCGTAATGCGCGCCCAGACCGCCGGTGAACAGCCCATATCCGTACGCGATGTGCACTCGATCGCCGGGCCGGCCGCCGGACGCGCGGATCGACCGGGCCATCACCGAGGCCCAGGTGCGCAGGTCGTCCCGGGTGTAGCCGACCACGGTCGGGCGGCCGGTCGTCCCGGAGGAGGCGTGGATCCGGGCGATCTGCTCGCGGGGCACGGCGAACATGCCGAACGGGTAGTTGGCGCGCAGCGCGGCCTTGTCGGTGCACGGGAACTTCCCGAGATCGGCGAGTTCATGCAGGTCGGACGGGTGGACCTGATGCTCGTCGAACATCCTGCGGTAGTGCGGAACATTCTCGTACGCGTGCTTCAGCGACCACCGCAGCCGGTCGAGCTGCAGCGCGCGCAACTCGTCGACCGAGGCGCGCTCGATCGGGTCGAGATCCTCCGGGCGGGGAGAGCGGTCCTGCACGTCAACCTCCTAGAGGCGCAGTCCCTCGAAGGCTCCTAGAGGCGCAGTCCCTCGAAGGCGATCGCGGTGACGGCGTCGGCGATCGCGTCGACATTGCCACCCGGGCGCGGTTTGTACCACTCGGTCAGCGAGTTGACCATGCCGAGCAGCAGGCGGGCCGCGGTGGCCGGGTCGACATCCACCCGTACGGAGCCTTCGGTCTGCGCCTGTTTCACCAGGCCGGTGACGAGCGCGTCGAACTCCCGGCGACGAACGAGGGCGTGCTGCTCGACCGCGGTGTTGCCGCGGACCCGCAGCAGCACCGTCACGAACTCGAAGCGCTCGGCCAGCACGACCACGCTGCGCCGGATCAGCCGCTCGAGCCGGTCGAGCGCGGGCAGGTCGAGATCGTCGACCTCCTCGGCCGCCTCGAAAAGCCCGTCGAGCGCCCGGTCCATCGCCATCTGCAGCAACTGCTCCTTGCCGCTGATGTGGTGATAGACGCTCGACTTGGTGATGCCGAGCGACTCGGCGATGTCGAACATGCTGGTGGCGTCGTAGCCGCGCTCGTTGAACAGCCGCACGGCGGCGGCCAGCACCGCGTCCTGATCATGGCCGGGGCGACCGCGGCGGCGTGGCGCGGTCACGGCGTGCCGTCCCGGTCGATCACCCGGCTGCGGCCGCGGAACTCGGCGACCACCTCGCCGTCGCAGGTCACGGTGACGTCGTAGATGCCGCTGCGACCTTGGGTCACCCTCTCTTTCGCGTACGCCGTGAGCACGTCGCCCGCTCGCGTGGGCCGCAGGAAAGCGATGTCCCCGCCGGCCGCCACGGTCACCGGGCCTTTGCTGTTGCAGGCACACGCGAACGCTGTGTCGGCCACCATGAAGACGTAGCCGCCGTGCGTCATCGCGTGCCCGTTGATCATGTCGCCGGTGATGGTCATCCGCACCGTGGCCTGCCCGTTCCCCGCGTCGAGCAGTTCGATGCCGAGCGCCTTGGACGCGGTGTCGCGGTCGAACATGTCGTGTGCCGGGGTCCGTGCCACCTTCACCTCCGGGCTTGATAACCGACCGAGCGTTCGGTAGAGAATAGGGACAGCCAACCGCAATGGAGCGCAGATGACAACCCCGACCGAGTTGTACGAGACGCATCGCGAGCTGCTCGACCGGGCCATCGAGGCCGCGCGGGAGCGGGACTACTGGTCCGCCTTCCCGGAATCGCCGAGCAAGTCCGTCTACGGTGAGGACGCCGCGCCCGCGGGCGAGCGCGCATTCACCGCCCTCCTCGGCAAACCCTTCCCGATCGAGGTGCCCGGCGCGGTCGGCTCGGTCGCCTCGGAGCGCTCGCCGTTCGGCCTCGAGCTGGGCGTGAGCTATCCCAAGGCCGACCCGCTCGCCCTGGTCGCCGCGGCCCGCGCCGCGACGCCGGCCTGGCGCGACGCCGGGCCGTACGGCCGGGCCGGGGTCGCCGCCGAGATCATCAAGCGGATCAACGCGCGCAGCTTCGAGCTCGCCCACGCCGTCCAGCACACCACCGGCCAGGCGTTCGTGATGGCGTTCCAGGCCGGCGGCGCGCACGCGCAGGACCGCGCGCTCGAGGCGGTGGCCTATGCGCTGGCTGCCTCCACCCGCATGCCGCGGGACGCCGGCTGGGCCAAGCCGCAGCGCGGCGCCGACCCGCTGCGGCTGGCGAAGACCACCACCGTGGTCGGCCGCGGCGTCTCCCTGATGATCGGCTGCACCACGTTCCCCACCTGGAACAGCTATCCCGGCCTGTTCGCGAGCCTGGTCACGGGCAACCCGGTGATCGTCAAGCCGCACCCCGGCGCGGTGCTGCCGCTGGCCATCACCGTGCAGGTCTGCCGCGAGGTGCTCGCCGAGGCCGGGCAGAACCCCGACCTGGTCACCCTGGCCGTCGAGGAGCCGGGCGACGGCATCGCCGCCACCCTCGCCACCCACCCCGACGTGCGGATCGTCGACTTCACCGGGTCCAGCGACTTCGGCAACTGGCTGGAGGCGAACGCGCGGCAGGCCGTCGTCTACACCGAGAAGTCCGGGCTCAACACGGTGATCGTCGACTCCACCGACGACTACAAGGGCATGCTGCGCAACCTGTCCTTCTCGCTCTCGCTGTACAGCGGCCAGATGTGCACCACCCCGCAGAACATCCTGGTCCCGCGGGACGGCATCGAGACCGACGCCGGGCACAAGAGCCTCGACGAGTTCGGGGCCGACCTGGCCGCCGCCCTCGGCAAGCTGCTCGGCGACCCGAAACGCGCGGCCGGCACGCTCGGCGCGATCGTCAACGACGGCGTCCTCGGCCGGCTCACCGAGGCGGGCGCCCTGCCGAACGTCGTGCACCCGTCCGCCGAGGTCGCCGACGAGCAGTTCGCGAGCGCGACGATCCGTACGCCCGTGGTGGTCCGGCTCGACGCCGCCGACGACAAGACCTACACCCGGGAGTGGTTCGGCCCGGTGTCGTTCCTGATCGCCACCGACTCGACCCCGGCGAGCCTGCGGCTGTTCGTCGACACGGTCCGGGCGCACGGCGCGCTGACCGCCGCGGTGTATTCGACCTCCCCCGAGATCCTCGACGCCGCGCGGGAGGCCGCCCTCGACGCCGGCGTGCACCTGTCGGAAAACCTCACCGGTGGCGTCTTCGTCAACCAGACCGCGGCCTTCAGCGATCTGCACGGCACCGGCGCCAACCCGGCCGCCACCGCCTCGCTGACCGACGACTACTACGTGACCGGCCGGTTCTTCGCCCTGCAGTCCCGCCACCACGTGCCCGCTCCGGAGGGCACGGATGGCTGAGCCGTGCCGCCGCAGCCGGGCCCCGCGATCCGCCGGGGCCGGCTCCGGCCGGGGCGTGCGGTGCGCGGGGGCCGGCTCCGGCCGGGGCGTGCGGTGCGCGGGGGCCGGTGTTGGCCGGGGCGTGCGGTGCGCGGGGGCCGGTGTTGGCCGGGGCGTGCGGCTGTCGGGGGTGCGGTCGTGAGCACGACGCTGCGTGTCGAGGAGCACGACGACCGGGTCGTCGTGACCCTGTCGCGTCCCGAGGCGCGCAACGCGATCAACGCGGCCATGGTGCGCGAGCTGCACGACGTGTGCGCGGCCCTGGAGGAGCGGCCCCGGCTGCTGCTGCTCACCGGCGACGGCGGCACGTTCGCGGCCGGTGCCGACATCGGCGAGCTGCGCGAGCGCGGGCGCGACCAGGCGCTGCAGGGCATCAACAGCCGGCTGTTCGACCGGATCGCCCGGCTGCCGCTGCCCACCCTCGCCGCCGTCGACGGGTACGCGCTGGGCGGCGGCGCCGAGCTGGCGTACGCGTGCGACCTGCGCCTCGCCTCCCCGGCGGCGGTCTTCGGCAACCCGGAGCCCGGCCTCGGCATCCTCGCCGCGGCCGGCGCCTGCTGGCGGCTGCGCGACCTGGTCGGCGCATCGGTCGCCAAGCAGGTGCTGCTGGCCGGCAAGCGGCTGGACGCCGAGGACGCCCTGCGGCTCGGCCTGGTCGCCGAGATCGCGCCGGCGGGCGAGCTGCTGAAACGGGCGCACGCGCTGCTCGACCGGATGGCCCGGTCGGGGCCGCTCGCGCTGCGGCTGACCAAGCTGGTCGCCGACGCGCCGGGCGGGCACCCGGTCACCGACGACCTGGCCCAGGCGATCCTCTTCGAGTCCGCCGACAAACGCGCCCGGATGGACGCCTTCCTCAGCGGCGGCCGATCGTGACCGCCACGACCGCCGCCGGTCGCCGGGCGCGCCACGCCGGGACTGCTGAGCTTTCCGCCGGTCGCCGGGCGCGCCACCCCGGTGCTGCTGAGCTTTCCGCTGGAGGCCGCGGATGACCGACATCGACGCCACCTCGCCCGCGGTGCCCAAGACGGTCGGCGTGATCGGCGGGGGCCGGATGGGCGCCGGCATCGCTCAGGTGTTCGCCGCGGCCGGGGCCGTCGTCTGCCTGGCCGAGCGGGATCCCGCGGCCGCCGTCGCCTCCCGCGACCGGGTGGCCATGGGTCTGCTGCGCGCCGCCGAGAAGGGCAAGCTCACCGAGTCGGCCGACGCCGTGCTCGACCGCCTCGTCCTGGTCGACGACGCCGCCGCGCTGCCGGTCGACACCGACCTCGTGATCGAGGCGGTGCCCGAGGACGCCGCCCTCAAGATCCAGGTGCTGGCCGCCGCCGAGCGGGCGGTCGGCGATCAGGCCGTGCTGGCCAGCAACACCAGCTCGCTGTCGATCGCCGGGATCGCCGAGGGGCTGCGCCGGCCCGAGCGCTTCCTCGGGCTGCACTTCTTCAACCCGGTGCCGGTCAGCCGGCTCGTCGAGATCGTGATCGGCCCGGCGACCGGCGACGACACCGCGTCCGCCGCCCGCTCCTGGGTGGCCGGGCTGGAGAAGACCGAGGTGGTGGTGCGCGACTCGCCCGGGTTCGCGACCAGCCGGCTCGGCGTGCTGCTCGGCCTCGAGGCGATCCGGATGCTGGAGGAGGGGGTGGCCGACGCCGCGTCCCTCGACCGGGCGATGGAGCTGGGCTACCGCCACCCGATGGGGCCGCTGCGCTCCACCGACCTGGTCGGGCTCGACGTCCGGCTGGCCATCGCCGAGCATCTGCACCGCGAGCTGGGCGAGCGGTTCGCGCCGCCGGCGCTGCTGCGCGACAAGGTGGCCCGGGGCGAGCTGGGCCGCAAGACCGGGCAGGGCTTCTTCACCTGGGAGGCGTCATGAGCGACCTGACCACGCCGGCAACAACGGCGACCGAAGCGTCGGCGAGCGCGGTGACGGGCGCGGCGACCGAAGCGTCGGCGAGCGCGTCGGCGAGCGCGGCGACCGAGGCGTCGGCGAGCGCGTCGGCGAGCGCGGCGACCGAGGCGTCGGCGAGCGCGGCGACCGACGCTGCGGTGACCGTGGGGGAGCGGGCGTTCGCCGAGACGATCGAGAAGGATCAGCGGGTCGAGCCGCGCGACTGGATGCCCGAGGGCTACCGCAAGACGATGATCCGGCAGATCGCCCAGCATGCGCACTCCGAGATCATCGGGATGCAGCCGGAGGGCGCGTGGATCACCCGGGCGCCGACGCTCCGGCGCAAGGCGATCCTGCTCGCCAAGGTGCAGGACGAGGCCGGGCACGGGCTCTATCTGTACTCGGCGGCCGAGACGCTCGGCGCTGACCGGGGTGACCTCACCCGGCGACTGATCGAGGGCCGGCAGAAGTATTCGTCGATCTTCAACTACCCGACGCTGACCTTCGCCGACGTCGGCGTGATCGGCTGGCTGGTCGACGGCGCGGCCATCTGCAACCAGGTGCCGCTGTGCCGCAGCTCGTACGGGCCGTACGCGCGCGCCATGATCCGCATCTGCAAGGAGGAGTCGTTCCACCAGCGGCAGGGCTATGAGCTGCTGATGACGATGATGGGTGGCACGCCGGAGCAGCGGGCGATGGTGCAGGACGCGACGAACCGCTGGTGGTGGCCGTCGCTGATGATGTTCGGGCCGCCCGACGCCGACTCGCCGAACAGCGCACAGTCGATGGCCTGGAAGATCAAGCGGCACAGCAACGACGAGCTGCGGCAGCGGTTCGTGGACATGACCGTCCCGCAGGCGGAGGCGCTCGGCGTCACGCTGCCCGACCCGGAGCTGCGGTGGAACGCCGAGCGCGGGCAGCACGACTTCGGCGAGATCGACTGGGTCGAGTTCAAGAAGGTCATCGCCGGCGGCGGTCCGCTCAACGCGCAGCGCATCGCCCACCGGCGCCGGGCCGACGAGGAGGGCGCGTGGGTGCGCGAGGCGGCCGCGGCGCACGCGGCGAAGCAACGGGAGGTTCGCGCATGAGTGACGAGATCCGGCACGAGTGGCCGCTGTTCGAGGTGTTCGTGCGGGCCAAGCGCGGCCTCAACCACGTGCACGTCGGGTCGTTGCGGGCCGCCGACCACGAGATGGCGCTGCACCACGCGCGCGATCTCTACACGCGACGCAACGAGGGGGTCAGCATCTGGGTGGTCCGCTCCGACGACGTGGTCTCCTCCGGGCCGGAGGACAAGGACGCGTTCTTCGCCCCGAGCGGCGACAAGGTCTACCGCCACCCGACGTACTACTCCATCCCCGACTCGGTTCCGCACATCTGAGGTTCGCCATGTCCTTCGACGACGACGCCTACGGGGCGCTCACCGATCACACCGATGATGCCCGCTGGGCGTACGGGACGGGCTTCGCCGACCCTCTCGCCGGCGTCTCGACCGCCGTTCCCGGCGACGTGGACCGGGCCGACCTGGCCGCGTACTGCCTGATGCTCGGGGACGACGCCCTGGTCCTGTCGCACCGGTTGCAGCAGTGGGTGACCCGGGCGCCCGAGCTGGAGGACGAGCTGGCGCTGGCCAACATCGGGCTCGACCTGCTCGGCCAGGCCCGGCTGCTGCTCGGGCGGGCCGGCGAGGTGGAGGGCGCGGGCCGGGACGAGGACGCGCTGGCCTACCTGCGCGACGCCGCCGAGTTCCGCAACGTGCGGCTGGCCGAGCTGGCGGATGCGGATTTCGCCCATCTCGTGGCCCGGCTGCTGGTCTTCTCCTGCTGGCGGTTGCCGCTGCTCGACCGGCTGGCCGGCTCGCGCGATCCGGTGCTGGCGGCGATCGGCGCGAAGGGGCTCAAGGAGGTCACCTACCACCGGGAGTACGCGGCGCAGTGGGTGGTCCGGCTTGGCGACGGCACCGACCTCTCACACCAGCGGATGCAGACGGCGATCGACGCGGTTCGGCCGGAGGTCGGCGAGCTGTTCGAGACGCACGACGTCGAGGCGCGCCTTGCGTCGGCGGGGATCGCGGTGGACCCGGCGTTGCTGCGCCCGGAGTTCGACGAGGCGATGAGCCAGGTGCTGGACGCCGCCACGGTGACCGCGTCGACCCCGGCGGCCGGCGGCTCGACGGGCGGCGGCCGGGCGGGCGGCGGCTCGGCGGGCGGCGGCTCGGCGGGCGGCGGCCGGGCGGGCGGCGGCTCGGCGGGCGGCGGCCGGGCGGGCGACGGCTCGGCGGGCGACGGCTCGACGGGCGGCGGCTCGGCGGGCGACGGCTCGACGGGCGGCGGCTCGACGGACGGCGGCCGTGGTCGAGACGGCGTGCACGGGCCCGAGCTGGGGGAGGTTCTCGCCGAGATGCAGGAGCTTGCGCGGGCGTTGCCGGGCGGTGTGTGGTGACGCCGGGCGGCACGATCACGGCGGCCGGTGTGGTGGCGACGGTGTGTGATCCCGAGCTGCCGATGGTCACGCTGACCGAGCTCGGGATCGTGCGCGAGGTGCGGGAGAGCGCGGACGGCGTGGAGGTGGCGATCACGCCTACCTACTCGGGGTGCCCGGCGATGGAGGCGATCCGGGACGACATCGTGAAAGCCTTGCTGGACGCGGGGTTCGGGCGCGCCGCCGTGCGTACGCAATTGTCCCCGGCCTGGACCACCGACTGGATCAGCGAAACCGGCAAGGCCAAGCTGGCCGCCGCCGGCATCGCTCCGCCCGGTGCGGCGCCTCAGCGGGCGGCCGGACCGGTGCCGCTGGTGCTCGGCGTGCGCGCGGAGGCCGTGGCCTGTCCGTTGTGCGGGCACGCGGAGACCGAGCGGATCTCCGCGTTCAGCGCCACCGCCTGCCGCGAGCTGCGCCGCTGCCCGGCGTGCCGGGAGCCGTTCGAGCACATGAAGGAGATCTGACGTGGTGGTGCGCGACTTCCATGCGCTGCGCGTCGCCGCGATCGAGCGGCTCTGCGACGACGCGGTGGCGGTCACCTTCGAGGTGCCCGACGACCTCGCCGCGATCTACGCGTTCCGGGCCGGGCAGTCGCTGACCGTGCGGCGGCCGGCCGACCCGGACGACGAGCGGCGCAGCTACTCGATCTGCGCGCCGGTCGGGGACCGGCCGCGGATCGGGGTGCGCGAGGTGCCCGGTGGCATCGTCTCGGCCTGGCTGGTGCGCGGCCTGCGGGTCGGTGACGCGGTCGAGGTGGCGCCGCCGAGCGGTTCCTTCACCCCGGATCTCGACGCCGGCGGGCGGCACGTGATGATCGCGGCCGGGTCGGGGATCACGCCGGTGCTGTCGATCGCCACCTCGCTGCTGCGGACGCCGGGGGCGCAGGTCAGCATCCTGTACGGGAACCGGCGCGCCGACACCGTGATGTTCGCCGAGGAGCTGGCCGACCTGAAGGACACCCATCCGTCCCGGCTCGAGCTGGTGCACCTGCTCTCCCGGGAGGCCCGCGAGGTCGACCTGCTCAGCGGCCGGCTCGACGCGGACAAGCTGCGGACGCTGCTGCCGATGCTGATCGACGTCGCCGCGGTGGATCACTGGTGGTTGTGCGGTCCGTTCGGCATGGTCACCGACGCGATCGAGGTGCTGCAGGAGCGGGGGGTGCCGGCCGGGCGGATCCACCGGGAGCTGTTCTGGGTGGACGAGGTGCCGCCCGAGCCGCGCCGCGAGGACCGCGGGATCGAGGGGCCGAGCAGCGAGGTCACCGTGGTGCTCGACGGCCGGGCCACCACGGTCACCGTCGCGGAGGGTGACACCGTCCTCGAAGGAGCGCAGCGGGTGCGGCCCGACCTGCCGTTCGCCTGCAAGGGCGGGGTGTGCGGCACCTGCCGGGCCCGGGTCACCGACGGCGAGGTGACGATGCGGCGGAACTTCGCGCTCGAACCGGCGGAGCTGGCGGCGGGATTCGTGCTGACCTGTCAGTCGCACCCGGCCAGTCCGAAGGTGGCGGTGACCTTCGACGATTGACGATCCCCGTGGCCCGTCCGACGGTGGCGGTTACCTTCGACGAGTGACGATCCCCGCGGACAACCACGTCCACACCGAATGGTCGTGGGACGCCCCGGACGGGGCGATGGAGAAGACCTGCCGCCGGGCGGTCGAGATCGGCCTGCCGGCGGTCGCCTTCACCGAGCACGTCGACCTCGCGCCGTGGACGGTGCGGGAGGGCGAGCTGGACGACTTTCCGCACCTCCGGCAGTACGAGACGGCCGGCCTCGAGGTGGTGCCGCCCGGGTTCGACGCGGACGGTTACTTCGCGGCGGTCGAGCGGTGCCGGGACCTGTTCCCGGGGTTGCGGATCATGACGGGCGTGGAGTTCGGTGAGCCGCATCTGTTTCCCGAGCGCATGGCCGAGCTGGTCGGCGGGCATCGGTTCGACCGGGTGCTGGGGTCGTTGCACTGCCTGCCGGTGGGGGAGCGGTTCTACGAGGTGGGTGGGCTCTACTTCGGCCGGGCGCCGGGGGCGGTGCTCCGCGACTACCTGGCCGAGATCTCGCGGCTCGTGGCCGGGGACGATCGGTTCGACGTGCTCGCGCACATCGACTACGCGGTGCGCTCCTGGCCGGCGGACGGGCCGCCGTTCGACGTGAACGAGTTCGAGGACGAGTTCCGCTTCGCGCTGCGGTCGCTGGCCGGTCGCACGCTGGAGGTCAACACGAGCCGGCGGCCGATGCCCGAGATCGTGCGCTGGTGGCGAGCCGAGGGCGGCGCCACGATCAGCTTCGGGAGCGACGCACACTCGCCGGCCGAGCTCGCGCGCGCCTTCGCCGAGGCGGCGGCGATGGTCGAGGCGCACGGCTTCCGCCCGGGCCGCCACCCCTACGACCTGTGGCGCCGCTGAGAACGCGGTGACGCCGGGCCGGGGCTGAGTGCCGGGCGCGACGCGGCGGGGCTGGGCCGAGATGGCCGCCGACGCGACGCGACGCGACGGGGCGGGGCGGGCGACGCGACGCGGCGCGGCGGGGCGGGGCCGGGGGCGCGATGCGGCGGGGCGGGGCCGGGGGGCGCGACGCGGCGGGGCGGGGCCAGGCCGGGGGGCGCGACGCGACGCGGCGGGGCCGGGCCGCGGGTGGCCGCCGGGCCCGACGCGGGCGGGGCCGTGTCGAGGGCTGACCGTTCGGCGCGACTCCGGTGACGCCGGGGCGAGGGCTGGCGGCCGGGCGCGACGCCGGTGACGCCGGGCTCAGTGGACCATGGAGCGCGGGAAGACCCGGGTGGCGCCTTCGGCGGCGGCCCGTGCGGCGACCTCGTCCGCCGCCAGGTTGGCGCACAGCACGATCGACGCCCCGGCCGACAAGGGGGCGAGCAGCCACATCAGCGGCTGCTCCGAGGCGGCGGCCGTGTCGATCAGCACCCGGTCGCCCCGGGTGATGCCCTGCACCGAGGCGATCTCGAGCGCCATGGCACCGTACTCGCCGAAGGTTGATCCGTCCGGCACGGCCGAGCCGTGCAGGACGGAGCTCCAGGCCGGCGCGGCGGCGCCCAGGTGTGGTCGCACCGACGTCAGGAAGTCGCGGTAGCCGGCCGGCGCGTCGGCGACGGGGGGACCGGGCGTGAGCACGAACTGGTGCCGGGCCGGCGGCACGTCGTCGAGCCAGCTGCCGACCCGGCGTCGCTCCACGAACGTCGCGTCGAGGGGCGCGGCCGGCGTCAGCCCCGCCGTGGCCCAGCCGCGGAACGAGACCGCCAAGCCCGCGGACCACGCACCGAGCAGCACGACCGCGGTCTGCCAGTGCGGCGGCAGCAGCACGCCGACCCGGTCGCCGGAAGCGAGGCCGCACTCCGCGGTGAGCAGCGCCGCCGTCGCCGCCGACCACTCGCCGAGCTCGGCCGCGCTGAGCCCGGCCCGCTCGCCGGTCGCGTCGTCGTAGTAGGTGAGCAGCTCGGCGGTCATCAGGCCCACCCTACCGAAGGGCGACCTGGGAATAGCGGGCCAACTGGTGCACCGTGCGCGGGCCGGCGACGCCGTCCGGCTCCAGGCCGGCGCGCTCCTGGAACGTGCGCACCTGCTCCTCGAGCGACTCGCCGGGCGGCACTCCGGCCTCGGCGAGCAGCGCGCGCACGCTGGCCGGGTCGGCCGGTGGCGGCGTCTCGGTCCAGCCGATCAGGCCACCTAGGGCGGTGCCGACCAAGCCGAGCACTTCTCGTGCGGACATCGCGGCCTCCTTCGCGGCGAACTTGAAGCCCCACAGGTGGGGACATCTCCAGCTTCCGCGTAAAGACTGTGCGGCACATCGGACCAAGGTCCCGGGTTGCCGTGCTCGCTCTCTGCCTTTCGGCCGACCCGGACGGCGACGTCGCGGGCGAGCCGTACCAGGATCAGGGCGACGTCCTGGGCGAGCCGCACCAGGTTCAGGGCGACGTTGCGGGCGACTCCGCCCTGCTGGAGCCTGCGGGCCTCGGCCGGCGCTCCGATCCCGGCGAGCATCTCGATCCGCCTGATCGCCCGGCCTCCGCGGTGCCGGCCCCCGAAGACCGGCGGCAGCGCCTTCTCCCGACCGGCGTCGGCCGGGTAGACGGGCAGCAGGAGGGTGTTGCGCCCGGAGATGACGGTGGCCGGGGGTGGCGGCGGCGGTGCGGGCTTCCGGGGCGGTAACGGTACCGAAACGGCGGTAAAGCGGGCAAAAGTCATTCGGTGACCCTAGGCCGACCCCGCCGCGCCGTGGCCCACCCGGCACGCGGGCGGGCGCCGAGCTGACCCGACCGGGTGATCTTCCGCGTACAGCCAACCCACAACGCGCTCACCGCTGGACAACAACTTTCCGGGCAACTGTGGAGTCACCACCCCACGGAAGCGAGGCGCCGCCATGACCGATCTGATGACCCGGCCACCCGAGCAGAGCGACGACACGTACGCCGGCGACCGGCACGACCGGACGACGCCCCCGCCGCCGCCCGCGCCCCCGTACGCGATCCCGCCGGCCCCCGGCGGACGGCACTGGCCGCGCCGGATAGCCGGTGGGGCCGCGGTGCTCGCCCTGATCGCCGGCGGCGGGACGGCCGGCGGCGTGCTGGCCGGGCGGTACCTCACCGACCACCCCGCCACGACCACCGGCAGCACCGTCGCGACCGGCGCCGCCGCGACGGCCACCGAGAGCGACAACCTGGCGAGCGTGGTGAAGGCGGTGCAGCCGAGCATCGTCACCGTCCTGGTCGACGGGGCGCGGTCGTCGTCGCTGGGCTCGGGCGTGATCATCAGTTCGGACGGCCTGATCGTCACCAACAACCACGTGGTCGCCTCGGACGGGACGGTCAGCGTGCGGTTGTCGAGTGGCCGGACCGTACCCGCGAAGGTGGTTGCCACCGACGCGACGAACGACCTGGCGCTGGTGCAGGCGACCGGGTTGTCCGGGCTGACCCCGGCGACCTTCGGCACGAACGACGGCGTGGTGGTCGGCGACACGGTGCTCGCCTTCGGCGCCCCGCTCGGCCTGGAGAACACGGTCACCTCCGGCATCGTCTCGGCGGTGGATCGCAGCGTCGACACCGGCACCGAGAAGCTGTCCGGCCTGCTCCAGACCGACGCCCCGATCAACGAGGGCAACTCGGGCGGCGCGCTGGTCGACACCTCCGGCCACGTGATCGGCATCGACGTCGCGATCGCCACCGCGAGCCAGAGCGACAGCGGCAGCATCGGCGTCGGCTTCGCGATCCCGGCCGACACCGTCACCAAGGTGATCAGCCAGCTGAAGACCCAGATCCAGTGAGCCGACTCAGCTGAGAGGCGCGCCGAACCACTCGATCAGCGCGGCCCGCAACGACTCCTCGTCGGGCTGCTGCGACGACGATGCCCACGCCACGTAGCAGTCCGGCCGCACCAGCATCGCCGTGGCCTGGTCGAAGCCGGGCGCGGTCACCAGGTCGACCCGGTCCCGCCACGACCTGGCCACGGACGCCAGCGTTCCGGTGTTGTCGACCAGCAGCGGGCGACCCGAGCGGGTCAACTCGCCGAGATCGGGAACGAAACCCCCGACGAGCGGCGACGACGGGCTCGACCCGTACCGGATGTCCGACCCGGCGATGAGATCGGCGATGCGCCGCAGCACGGCCGGCTCCCGCAACAGCTCGCCGAAGAGCTCGCGCATCGCGGTGACCTCCGCTCCCGGCCCGACCAGCAGGTGCTGGGCCTGGGTGTGCATGGTGACCCGCTGACCGGCCGGCCGCCGTTCCGCCTCGTAGGTGTCGAGCAATCCGTCCGGCGCCCATCCCCGGACCGACGCGGCGAGTTTCCACGCCAGGTTGACCGAGTCCTGCAGGCCCAGGTTCAGCCCGGGCCCGCCGATCGCCGAGTGCACGTGCGCCGCGTCACCGACCAGGAACACCCGTCCCGCCCGGTAGCGCTCGGCGAGCCGGGTCTGCCCGCCGCTGAGCCGGCGCAGCAGGTGCGGCCCGTCGCCGGTCGGCGGCCCGATCGGGATCTGGACGCCGACGGCGTGCGCGAACGCGGCCTGCAGCTCGGCGAGGTCGAACGGCTCGGCATCCTCCGGCAGGTCGAACGCGCTCACGCTCAGCAGCGTCCGTCCGTCCGGGAACGGAGCGAACGCGATGAGTCCTCGCTCGGCGCGATGGTGCAGGAACGGCGGGATCACCCCGTAGCCGGGCACGAGCAGACCGCCGGTGACCGGGTCGCGGAACTCGGGCGGGACCGTGACGTGCGCGGTTCGCGACACCGTCCGGTCGTTGGTGAAACCCGGAAAACCGATACCCGCCATCTTGCGTACGAGAGATTTCCCGCCGTCCGCACCGACCAGATAATGCGCTTCGATCTCATAGGGCCCGTCCGGCCCGTCCACCGAGACGACCACCAGGTCGTCCTTCTGCGCGAATCCGGAAACGGCATGCCCCCGCCTTACCGTCACGCCCAGTTCCGCGGCCCGGCCGGCGAGCGTGGCCTCGATCTTCCGCTGCGGCACCATCACCGTGTAGACCGGATTGCCGTCCACTTCGTGCAGCGGCAACGGAAACGCCGCGAACATGAACTGCGGCACCGGCGCCGGGGGCGAGGTGTCCCCGGTCAGCCGCCCGTACAGCCCTCGCCGCTGGAACAGCTGGACCACCTGCCCGACCATGCCGTTGGCCCGCTGCTCGCCGGTCGGCTCGGTCAGCTTTTCGAGCACCACGGCCCGGACCCCGGCCAGCGCCAGTTCGCTCGCCACCATGAGCCCGTTGGGCCCGCCGCCGGAAATCACCACGTCGAAATTCATTGCCGCACACCTCTCGATGGGCATGGCTCACCCGCCGCCATTTCTCGCAGGCAGCCATTCCGATAAAGGTCGATTGTGGTCAGTGAGTGGGTGGTGGCAGGCCCGCGGAAACCTGCCGCATCGCATCCCGGATGAAGTCGGTCAGACTCCGGCCGGTCGCCATGAAGGCGGACTGCGCCACCTGCTGTGCCGCCAGCGCGGTGGCGGCCACCAGGTGCGGATAGATGTCGGTCTCGGTGTCGGTCCCGGTGCGGGCGGCGATCGCCGCCGCCAGCGCGTCCTGTGCCTGTGCCCCAGCCCGCAGCGTCTCGGCCTGGATGGCCGGCACCTCGAACATGAGCCGCAGCCCCGCCGTCCACGCCTCGCGGTCGGGCCGCCACTGCGGGGTCACCTCGGGCCCTGCCCGGTGCTGCTCGATGGTCGTCTCGGTGAGCGCGTCCCACAGCGGCTCACCGGCCGGGCGCTCGCGCAGCGCCTCGGCCATCCGGTGGATCCGGTCGAGGTGGCGGGACGCGACCGCCTCGGCCTTGCTCCCGAAGTAGTTGTTGAAGGTGCGGGGTGAGACGCCGGCCTCGGTGGCGATGTCCTCGACCAGAACCTTGTCGTAGCCTCGCTCGACGATCAGCCTGATCGCCGCCCAGCTGAGCGCCGCGCGAGTCTCCTGCTTCTTCCGCTCCCTCAGCCCCACGCCACCACCGTAGCAAAAACTGCGTGACCCGCAAAGATGCGGGACACGCAGTTTTCTCAGCCCACTCTCAGCCCGCCAGGTGGTCCCAGCGGTTCTGCAGCTCCGCCCACGACCCCTGGTCCTCGACCTTGCCGCCGATCAGCACGACCACCCGGTCGGCCTGGGTCAGCGCCGCCCGCTTGGACGTCGACCCGACGACGGTCACCCCGTGCTCGCGGAGCGCCCGCCAGAGCTCCAGCTCCGTCGTGACGTCCAGCGCCGAGGACACGTCGTCGGCGATCAGCAGCTCGGTGCGGGGCGCGAGGGCCCGGGCCAGCGCCAGCCGCTGCAGCTGCCCGCCGGAGAGCCGGGTGCCCTTGTGCCCGATCAGCAGCTGCAGGCCGCCGCCGGACGCCTTCAGGTCGTGCTCCAGCTGGGCCGTGGACACCGCGTCGGCCGCGTCCAGCTCGTGCCCGAGCTGGATGTTGTCGGCCACCGTGCCGGAGAGCACCCGCGGGAGCTGGGCGACGTAGCCGACCTGGTTGGGTCGCAGGAACATCTCCGGCTCGTCCACCACCTGCCCGTTCCACCGCAGCTCGCCGGTGTGGTGCACGATCCCGGCGAGGGCCCGCAGCAGCGACGACTTGCCCGACCCGACCGGCCCGACGACCAGCACCAGCTGGCCGCGGTCGACCGCGAGGTCGACGTCCTGCGCGCCGACCGTGCCGTTCTCGTGCACGGCGCTGAACCGGCGCAGCTCGAGCCGGTCGAGCGGGTTGCGCGGCGCGGTCGGCGGTGCCGGCGCGGTGCCGGCCGAGATGTCCACGCCGGGCACGTCCGCGGTGTATTCGGAGATGCCCGACATGGCGACCGTCCGCCTGGTCCACACCCGGGCCGAGGGCAGCTGCGAGACCAGCGACGCGGTGGTCCACGCGAACCACCGGGCCGCGCCGAGCACCGACACCGCGATCAGTGTCGCCGCCGAGGTGAGCCGGCCGTCCAGGTAGAGCGCCCAGGCGGCGATCGGCAGCAGCCCGCTCGCGATCGACGGCGTGGAGCGCGCCCACACCTGGATCGCGATCTCCCGGCGCTGCCGGTCGCTGCGCACCACGTCGAGCCCGGCCAGGTGGTCGAGGACCGGCTCGGTGGCGCCGGCCAGCTTGACCGTGCGGGCCGCGGACAGCGACGACACCAGCGCGGTGGCGAACGCCGCCCGGGCCAGCACGGTACGGCGGGCCGCCTTCTCCAGCCGGGGGCCGAACATCGTCGCGGCCAGCCCGGAGACCACCATCGTGCCCAGGAAGAACAGGGCGGGCACGGGGGACCGGGCCGCGATCGTCATCACCGTGATGAGGACCAGGCTGGCGGCGTTGTCGATCAGGTTGTCGGCGAGCATCACCACCCGCTCGGTGTCGCCGCCCTGGGCGACCACCTCGGCCGGGGTGTGCTTGCTGACCCGGCGCGGGCCGATCTGGCCGTGCACCAGGCGCAGGCTGATCCGCAGCATCTGCCGCACCCACCACTCGGGGAACCAGGCCCCGGTGTAGTAGAGCGTCGGAATCGCCACGAGCAGGGCGGCCGCGATGACGATCGCGGGGTGCAGCGGGTTGCCCACCCCGTCGACCACGTCCGCCCAGAGCAGCGGCAGGACCGCGCCGTCCAGCCCGAGCACGATCAGCACGAGGAACAGAGCGACCGCGGCCAGGCCGTAGCGCGGGTCGTTGGTCGCCAGCCGGACGATCTCCCGCATGGTGCGGGTCGGCGGCTCGTCGGGCAGCGGCGGCGGCTCGACCGCGGGCAGCGTGTTGGCCAGCGCGTCGGCGCCGAGCTCCAGCTGTGCCGCACCGGTTTCCCAAGACTCGGCCCAGTCGCGCTCCTCGACCAGCACCCCGCCGCCGGCCGGGCCGGCGGCCGGCACGGTCAGCGCGCTGGAGGCCATCAGCTCGGCGAAGCGGCGCGACTCGCGCAGCGGCCCGGACTCCAGGACCTCGCCGTCGGCCAGCACGACGACCTCGTCGCAGCGCTGCACCGAGGAGAGCCGGTGCGCCACGATCACGCCGATCCGCCCCGCGAGCAGGCGGTCGGTGGCCCGCTGCACCCAGGTCTCGGTGACCGGGTCCATCCGGGCGGTGGCCTCGTCGAGGATCACCACGTGCGGGTTGCGTACCAGGATCCGGGCGAACGCGACCAGCTGCTCCTGCCCGGCGGACAGCTTGTAGCCACCCTCGCCGAGCTTGGTGTCGATGCCCTCGGGCAGGCTCGACGCCCACGGGGTCAGGCCCAGCTCGGCCAGCGCGCCGGCCGCGAGCGGCAGCAGTTCCGGGTCGAACAGCGCGATGTTCTCCGCG
This sequence comes from Actinoplanes sp. KI2, assembly GCF_025630775.1. Taxonomy (GTDB): domain Bacteria; phylum Actinomycetota; class Actinomycetes; order Mycobacteriales; family Micromonosporaceae; genus Actinoplanes. Next base: position 115,581 of record NZ_JAOSZE010000026.1, on the reverse strand, counting down.
AGGGTGCCGGCCAGGATCTCGGTGCGCTGCGGGACGATCGCCGTCCACCGGCGCAGCGCCTCCACGTCCAGGTCGTTGAGGTCGGTCCCGCCGAGGAACACCGTCCCCCGGGGCACGTCGACCGCCCGGGTCAGCACCTTGGCCAGGGTGCTCTTGCCCGAGCCGGTCCGGCCGATCAGCGCGTACGAGCGGCCGCGCGCGAAGGTGAGGCTGACGTCGCGCAGGGCCGGCGGGCGCCCGCTGTCGGACTCGGCGTACCGGAAGGTCAGGTCTTGCACGGTGAGGTCGCCGTCGACCGGATCGAGCCCGCCGGCCGGCTCCTGCGGCACGTCGCGCAGCAGCTGCACCCGGCTCCAGGCGCCGAGCGCGTTCTGCAGCTCGGGGACCATCCGGGTGACGTGCTCGAGGGTGCCGCCGAAGCCGAGCGCGAGCAGCCACACCGCGGTCAGCCGGGCGCCGTCGATGTGGCCGGTGAGCAGCGCCCACGCGCCGACCACGACCAGGATCGCGATCAGCGACCGGGTGATCGCGCCGGCCCCCATGGTGATCCGGGACGACGACCGCCAGACCAGCCGGCCGCGGCGCAGCACCTCGGCGGCGCGCTGGGCGTACAAGCGGAGCACGTACGGCGCGGCCAGGCTGGTGCGTACGTCGTCCTGCCCGTGGATCGACTCCTCCATCACCGCGGCCAGGTCGGACCAGGACTCCTCCTCGGCGATCCGCAGCGGCGAGAGGCGCCGGATCGGCCTGCTCATCGTGAGGTAGAGCAGGATCGACACGAACACCATGCCGACCCCGGCCGGCCACCAGGCGAAGAACGCGGTCACGATGGACAGCGTCGCCACCGCCACCGACTGCGCGATCCGCACGCCGGCGCCGCGCATCTCGGAGCCCACCTGGTAGACGTCGGAGTCGATGCGGTCGAGCAGCTCGCCGACCGGGGTGTTCTCCAGGGTCGGCAGGTCCTGCCCGAAGGCCACCCGGTTGAGCCCGCGGCGCACCCGGGCCGCCCAGTCGGCGGTCAGCCCGGCCGCGATCAGCCCGACCGCGAGGTCGCTGACCACCGAGGCGACCAGCGCGGCGGCGAGCAGCACGAACTGCGGGACCGACCGGTTGACCAGCACGGCGCCGGCCAGCGCGAGCGCGCCCGCCTGCCCGGCCGCGCCGAGCACGATGAGGAAGGCCGCCATGGCCGTGCGGCTGGGTGACGTGGCCCAGAGGTCACGAAGCAGACGCATGAGACACCTCGTCGGTCGGCGGTTGGCGGTCTCTCCATCCTCCGGACGAGCCGGAAGGTCTTCAACGCAATTACGTCGCCGCCGGATGTCACGTGTGCCACCATCGGCCGTCGTGCGAGATCTTCCGGCGGCCGTGCGGGCCAAGGCCGTGGACCTGGGCGCGACGGCGTGGCTGGAGAACCTCCCCGAGCTGATCGCGACCCTGGCCGCGGCGTGGGACTTGCGCCTGGGTGCGCCGTTCCAGGACCCGACCGAGGCGTACGTCGTGGAAGTCACCCGGAACGACGGCACGCCGGCCGTGCTCAAGCTGCTCGTCCCGCGCCCCGGCAGCACGGCCGCCGGCGAGATCACGTTCCTGCGCGAGGCGGGCGGCGACGCGTGTGCCCGGCTCCTCGCGTACGAGGAAAGCCTTGGTGCTCTGCTTTTGGAGCGGCTCGGCCCGGCCCTGTCCGACCTGGGTCTCCCGATGTCGCGGCGGCTGCCGATTCTGTGTGACCTGGCCGCCGCGGTCTGGCGCCCGACCGATGTGGATCTCCCGACCGGTGCCGTACGGGCGGCCCGCATGTCCCGCTATGTCCACCGGAAGTGGGCGGAACTAGGCGAGCCGTGCTGCCGCGCGGCGGTCGACCAGGCGCTCGCGGCGGGGGAGAGCCGGCGGCGCGCACACGCCCCGGGCCGGGCCGTCCTGGTGCACGGCGACATCCACCAGTGGAACGCGATGCGCGCCGGGGCCGGGTTCAAGCTGGTCGACCCGGACGGGTACGTCGCCGAGCCGGAGTGCGATCTCGGTGTCCTGCTGCGCGAGGACCCGGCCGAGGGTGATCTCCGGGACCGGTGCCGATGGCTGGCCGACCGGACCGGCACCGACCCGCGGGCGATCTGGGAATGGGGTCTGCTCGACCGGGTGGCCACCGGACTGACGCTGACGGTGGCCGGCCTCCAGCCGGTCGCCGCGCAGATGCTCGCCGCCGCCGAGGAGATCGCTGCGGCCGGAACCGAACCGTTTCGCCCCTGACGTCGCGGCGGCGCTGCGCCCGCGATCGCGCCGTCGGCGATGGTTGGATGGTGCCCGTGAGCAACCCGTGGGATGACGATTTCTCCCCATCCACCGCCGCCCTGAACACCTTGCGCTGGGCGCAGGAGAACGGCGCGGAGACCCTGGGCGAGGCGTACGACATGCTCGAGCAGCTGGAGCTCAGCAACGACGTGCCCGAGGTGCTCGGCGAGGACGACACGATCGACGACGTACGCGAGGAGCTCGACGTCGGCCTCGACACGGCCGGCCCGGACACCCCGCTGTCAGAGCTGCTGTAGCCGGAGAAATCGGTGGCGCGCGGATCGGCCGGGCGGGGAGGATGCGGGGATGTCCGGCGTGCCTGAGGGATTCACCTATCGTCTCCGCAAGAACGGGGACGTGGAGGTGTTGCACCACGGCCGCCCGGCCACGGTGCTCCGGGGCGCCGCCGCGGCCCGGTTCCTGGCCGACGTCGACCGCGACGATCCGCAGGAGCTGATGGCCCGCGTCACCGGCAATTACAAGCACGGCAACGAGCGGGCGGCCCGGCAGCATCCCCGCAACCGGCGCCGGTAGCGCACGACCGCCCTCGCGGCGGGGGTGTGCCGGGGCAGCCTTTGCTGCGGCGGTCGTGTGTAGCCTTGTCCGCGCATCGGTGCGGGCCGATGCTTGGTGTCGGCCTTGTCCCCGCTCTCGGTGCGGGGCGATGCTGAGTGCGGTCGCCGGTGCGGCCGTGGCCCGCCGGGGCGCGGAGCGGAAGGGGCCGGTGAAGGTCGCGGTGAGGCCGAGATGACGTACGGGCTGGGCGTGGACCTCGGTACCACCTGGACCGCCGCGGCGGTGCGCCGCGGGCAGGCCGTGGAGGTGCTGCGGCTCGGCGGCCGGCGGCCCGAGATCCCCTCGGTGATCTTCCTGCCGGAGAGCGGGCCGGTGCTGGTCGGCGAGCCGGCCGTGCGTCGCGGCGAGGCGCAGCCGGCTCGGCTGGCCCGCGAGTTCAAGCGGCGGGTCGGCGATCCGGTGCCGCTGCTGGTCGGCGGCTCGCCCTATCCGGCGCACGCGCTGCTCGCCCGCCAGCTGGAGCACGTGCTGACCGTCGCCACGGCCGCGGAGCAGGGGCCGCCCGACTCGGTGGTGCTCACCTGCCCGGCGAACTGGGGTCCGTACAAACGGGACCTGCTGGCCCAGGCGGCGCGGATGGCCGACGTGCCGCAGGTGGTCCTGCGCAGCGAGCCCGAGGCGGCGGCGGTCTCGTACGCGGCCGGCGAGCACATGGCCGACGGCGACGTGGTGGCCGTCTACGACCTGGGCGGCGGCACCTTCGACGCGGCCGTGCTGCGCCGCACCGCCGGCGGGTTCGAGCTGCTCGGCACGCCGGAGGGGATCGAGCAGCTGGGCGGGGCCGACTTCGACGAGGCGGTCTTCGACCACGTGACCCGGGTGCTGCCAGCCGAGCGGCTGGCCGGGGACGACCCCGAGCTGGTGGCGGCACTCACCCGGCTGCGGCGCGACTGCGTGGACGCGAAGGAGGCACTGTCCTTCGACACCGAGGTGATGATCCCGGTGGCGCTGCCCGGCCTGCACACCCGGGTGCGGCTGACCCGGCGCGAGTTCGAGACGATGATCGCGCCGGCGCTGGACGAGACGACGCGCGCGCTGGGTCGCGCGCTGCGCTCGGCACAGGTCGAGCCGGACGGGCTGCGGGTGGTGCTGCTGGCCGGCGGGTCGTCGCGGATTCCGCTGATCGGGGCGCTGGTCGGCGAGGCGTTCGGGCGGCCGGTCGTCGTCGACCCCAACCCGGAGCACAGCATGGCGCTCGGCGCGGCCCGCCTGACCGGCGTCATCCCGGCCCCGGCCCCGGCGCGGGCACCCGCGCCCGGCCCGGCACCCGCGCCCGGCCCGGCACCCGCCCCAGCTCCCGAGCGCGTGCCGGCCGTCGCCCCGGCACCCAGGTCACCCGCCGCCGCGGCCGCCCCGGTGACCGCGCCCGCCCCCTCCCCGGCCTCGCGCGCGTCGCCGCCGCAGCCCGTGTCGTCGCCGCAGCCCGTGTCGTCGCCGCAGCCCGGGGCGCCGCAGCCCGGGGCGCCGCAGCCCGGGGTGCCGCCGACGCAGCCGCCCGGGCCGAATCGGCCGTTCGCGGTGGGCCAGGCGTCGGCGGACGAGCAGACCCCCGTCCAGCTTCTCCCGCTCGGCATGATCGGCCCAGGCGGTCCGCCGGACATCGCGCCGCCACCGAGGGCTTCCGGACGGGCCGCCGGCCGCAACCGCGTCCGGATCCTGATCGCGGTCGTCGCCGTTCTCGTGATCGCCGTCAGCGTCCCGCTCATCCTGTGGCTGCTGCACCACGACAACCGCCAGGCCGCCGCCCTCCAGCCGTCGGCCGCCGCCAGCGCCCCGGCCTGCGGCTTCTCCGATGACTTCGCCGGCACCACGGTGGACCCCGCCTGGCAGCTCAGCCGGCCGGACCTGAAGCTCACGGTGAGCGGCGGCGCGGCCGACCTGGACGCCCCGAACGGCACGGACATCTACCGGACCAACATGACGGCGCCGATGCTGCTGCGCCCGGTGACCGGCGACTTCGTCCTGGAGGCCACGGTGGAGGCCGACCCGGCCGTCTTCTACCAGGGCGCCGGCCTGCTGCTGTGGAACGGCTCGGATCGGTACGTCCGGATCGAGCGCGGTTTCGGCGGCAACGGCACGGTGGGCTTCGAGTACCGGGACGGCGGCCCGCACAGGTGGGTGCACGGGCCGTTGCCGACCCAGCACCCGGTCCGGACCGAAGCGACCCGGCTAGTGCTGCGGATGACCCGGTCGGGCGATACCGTCACCGGTGCCTGGCGTCCGGCCGACAAGCCGGACTTCGCCGAGCTGGCCACCGTGACGATGACCCTGCCGGAAACCGTGCAGGTCGGCGTGGCCGCCCTCAACCGGGCCCAGGCCGGGGCGAGGCCCGCCCCGTTCCACGCCCGCTTCGACCAGATCACGGTGACCTGCTGAGGAACGCGGGTCAGGCGGCGCGCAGGGTCAGCAGGGTGATCTCGCTCGGCGCGAACACCCGGAACGGCGGCCCCCAGAACCCCGTGCCCCGGCTCGTGTAGAGCTGGGTGCGCGGCGAATGCCGGGACAGGCCCTGCAGCGCCGGCTGGTCGAGGCGCACCAGGTAGTGGAACGGCCAGATCTGGCCGCCGTGCGTGTGCCCCGAGATCTGCAGGTCGACCCCGTGCGCGACGGCACCGGCGATCTGCACGGGCTGGTGCGCCAGCAGCAGGATCGGCAGCGCGGGGTCGGCACCTTCCAGCGCCGCCTCGTGGTCGGCGTGGTGGCCGGGCACGCCGGAGCCGGCCGCCGTCCGGTCGTCCACCCCGGCGATGACCAGCGAGTCCCCGCCGCGGGACACGACCAGGTGCCGGTTGTGCAGGGCCTCCCAGCCGAGCGAGGCCATGTGCTCCACCCAGCGCTGGGCGCCGCTGAAGTATTCGTGGTTGCCGGTCACGTAGACCCGCGCCAGCGACGCCCGCACGTCGCCCAGCGGCGCCGCCTGCTCGCGCCGCTGGGCGACCTCGCCGTCGGCGATGTCACCGGTGTGCGCGACCACGTCCGGGTCCAGCTTGTTGATCGCCGCGGTCACCCCCTGGGACCACCGCACCCGGTCGATCGGGCCGTAGTGGGTGTCGGTGATCAGGACCAGGCGCAGGCCGTCGAGGCCCCGGCCGAGCCGATCGAGGGTCACCTCGACGCGGCGGACGCGTGGCACCCGCATGGCCTCGGCGTACCCCCAGAGGAGCAGGACCACCGCGACGACCGTGACCACCACGGTGGCGATGCGGTAGCGAGCCGGGCCGGCCACGCCGGCCGCCCACAGGACCGCGGTGAGCACCTGCCCGATCAGCGACCAGACGAACAGGACCCAGACGATGCCGAGGGTGGTGTCGGCGATCTTCGCCGGGCCGTCGCGGTGCCTGCCGCCGTGGCCGCTGAACATCAGGAACGGGAAGAGCAGCAGCGCGCCGGCGGCCACGATCGTGCCGGTGACCAGGACCGGGGTGGGCCAGTCGTTGCCGGAGGCGAGCAGCGTCCACCACGGGACGCCGAAGAGCAGCAGCAGGATCGCCGAGACGATCAGCGCGAACCGGACGGCGCGGGAGCGGCGCCGGCGCGGGCGGGTCTCTACTTCTTCACCGACAGACACCAGAAAACTATGCCACTCACGCCGGGGGAGTGCCGAAGGTGTGGATCACTGTCGGCGGGATGACCAGGTCGGCGCGGTCGCGGGTCGCGGAGATCACGGCGGCGTTGCGCTCGTCGGTGCCGCGGGCCCAGGCGATCGCGGCCGGCTCGGGCTTGCCGAACTGGATGTGCCGGGCGATCAGGCGGTCCATCCGGGTGTCCTGGTCGAGGTCGGCGTACCAGACCTCGGCGAGCAGCGGCCGGACGGCGCGCCAGCGCGGGGCGTCCAGCAGCAGGTAGTTGCCCTCGGTGATGATCAGCCGGGCGGTGCGCTCGATCGGGATGGCGCCGGCGATCGGCTGCTCGATGACCCGCTCGAAGCCGGGCGCGTAGACGATCTCGTCCTCGTCCTGGACCAGGCGGCGCAGCAGGGCGGCGTAGCCGAGCGCGTCGAACGTGTCCGGGGCGCCCTTGCGGTCGCGCAGGCCGAGTCGTTCGAGCTCGACGTCGGCCAGGTGGAACCCGTCCATCGGCACGTGCCTGACCCACCGGCCGGGGGTGAGGCCGGCCGGTGGATCGGGAGCGAGGGCGGCGACCAGTTCCTCGGCGAGCGTGGTCTTCCCCGCGGCGGGTGCGCCGGTGATGCCGAGGACCGCCCGCCGCCCGTCGGCCACCAGCCCGCGAGCCCGGGCGGCGAGCCCGTCGAACGTCAGGGTCACGGCTGGAACGATAAACCCATCCGCAGGCCGGCGACCCCGGCGGGCGAGAGCGGCCGGGCGGTGGCGCGGGTCAGCTCGTCCCGGACGCTCCCGGGCAGTTCGTCGGCGAGCGAGCGCAGCCGCGGGTACAGGTCGAGCACGTCGCGATGGGTCAGCGCGCCCACCCCGATCAGCAGCCCGTTGACCGAGCTGGGATCGGCGGCCAGCTCGGCGCAGACCTCCCGGCGCCAGATCGGGTCGTGCACGTGGGTGGCGAACTCGCGGGCGATCCGGTTGCCGGACGGCGAGGCCATCTCCAGGCGCGCGTGCCGGCCGGAGCGGGCGAGCATCGGCGCGAGGCGGCAGGCGATGCCCAGCATCCGGGCGAGCTCGGGCACGGTCAGCACCTCGAGACCGAGCGAGCAGGTCGCGCAGAGCCGTTGGTAGCTGCGCGCGTGCACCACGGACGCCGGTCGCGGGCAGTCGCCCAGCGGTCCGCAGAGCCGATCGAGGATGATCTCGGCGAGGGTGCCCTCGTGGTCGAAGCGGCCGACCCCGAAGTAGGCGGCGGGGCGGCTGCGGTAATGCGCCAGCGCGGTTCGGGCGCTGACATATCCGTCGGACTCGACCCCGATGCGGGGGACGCCGTTCTCGGAGTGCAGCTGGATCAGTCGGAACATCCTCGTCGCTCCCGGTGGGTGAAGCGCCAACTTGGTGCCGGGGGATACGAGCGTGGCGCGGGGACGGTTCACTCCTCACTGCGGGTGAACGAAAAATTCCTTCGACGGTGCCGAAAACGGTGCTGACCAGTGAGCCGAAAGCAATCGAACGTCACTGCGTGTAACGCGTAGACGCCGGAAGTGAGCATGACCCACACCGCCGCGAGCACCCCGGCGAGCCCCGGCGACAGCGCGTGCCAGGCGACCGGAAGGGTGGCCGAGCCGAGCGCCAAACCGGCGCCGGCGGTGGCCTCGGCGAGCCGGAACGGATCGATGGACATGACGGACAGCCTTCCGCTTCGGGCCGCCCGGCCGCTTCTGTCCCGGGTCCGGTTCGTGATCCAACTTTCGGCAGATGAATAAAACCGCCCAAGGCCGGCAAATCATCGGCGGGCCGTCATCAGGCCGGCGCCGGCCGCGGCCATCCCGGCCAGGGCGCCGCCGGCGCGCAGCGCGTGGTCGACCCCGCGCCCGCGCAAGGCCGCGCGCAGGTTGCCCAGCACCGCCTCCGGCATCGGGCGCAGCGCGGACCGGCCCTCGGCGAAGCAGCGCCGCAGGTACGCCGGGAACGAGGCGGCCGAACCGGGCACCTCGTGCCGCAGCACCGCGTCCGGCACGTGCCGCCAGCGGCCGCCGGACAGCGTGCGCATCCGCAGCGGCAGCTCGGCGGCCCGCCGCCCGAAGCCGCCGACCTCGCGAAAGACGCTGCGCCGTACCACCATCCCGGCCGGCCGGGCGGGTGGCACGACGGTCCAGGTCAGCTCGTCGGCGAGCCAGCGTGGCCGGCCGTTGCGCCAGTCCGGGCGCAGACCGGCGCCGGCGCCGACCACGGCCGGGTCCTGCAGGGCGCGGATCAGCCCGGCCAGCCAGCCCGGGTCGGCGATCACGTCGTGGCCGAGGAAGGCGATCAGCTCGGTGCCGGCGTGGTAGGCGCCGGTGTCCCGGCTGCCGCCCGGCCCCCGGTCGTTCTCCAGGACCGTGACCCCCGCCAGGTCGCGGCGGACCCGGCGGAAGTAGGCGAGGTCCTGGTCAACCACGACCAGCACCGCGGCCGGCCGGTAGGTCTGCGCCCGGACCGACGCGACGGCCCGCACCAGCGAGCGCCATTGGCTGGGCGGCCCGGCCGGGATGACGACGCTGACGTCCACGGCGTGGCTCAGTTCTCGATGGAGGAGATGCGGACCGGCTTGCGGTTGCCGGCGGTGGCGCGGCGGGTGTTCATCGGCAGCGCCTTGTCCAGCGGCATGGTGCTCAGCGAGGGACGGGGAGCGTCGCCGCGGGACTCGGTGGTCACCTGGCGGTGCACGGGGGCGGTCGTGGTGCGGCGGCGACGGGCCCGGCCGTACTCGCTGAGGATCGTGCGCAGCACCCGGAAGCCGTCCCGGAAGGTGTTGAGGTTGCTCCCGCCGTGGATGCGCTCGTGCTCGATGCTGCCGACCTCGCCGACCTCGAGGCCGGCGACCACGGCCCGGATGTTGATCATCGTCTCGATCTCGAAGCCGTCGCCCCAGAGCTTGCCGCCGCCGGCCGGCTGCGGGAGCCGGGTGTCGGGCAGGCCGAGGGTGGGCACGACGCTGCGCCAGAAGGCGTTGTAGCCGTAGCAGAGGTCGGTGAAGTCGGTGCCGAAAAGCACGTTCACCACCAGGTTGAGCCCGTCGTTGCCGAGCCGGCGCAGCCGGGTGATGTCGTGGCTGTGCCCGCCGTGGGTGAAGCGCGAGCCCTTCACGAAGTCGGCGCCGTCGAGCAGTCGCTTGACGAAGAGCGGGATCTCGCGCGGGTCGGTCGAGCCGTCCGCGTCGATCATCACGATGATGTCGCCGGTGCTGGCCGCGAAGCCACAGGCCAGGGCGTTGCCCTTGCCCCTGCGGGTCTGCTGCACCACGACCACGTCGGGACGCAGCTCGCGGGCGACGGCGACGGTGCGGTCGACCGAGCCGCCGTCGACCAGGATCACCTCGGCGATGTCCGCGGGCAGGGCGGCGAAGACGTGCGGGAGGTTGCGCTCCTCGTTGAGCGCCGGGATGACCACACTCACGCTCGGTGACGTCGGAGCGTCACCGAGGGTGTCGCCGGTGGCGTGCGAGAGCTCCATGTCCGGATCCCTTCCCGGGCCGCGAACCGACCGTATGGGTGGGATCAGGGGGTTGATCCGCACGTCGTTCGCTGTGCCGATCACCGTAACCCGACATTACGCAGAGTCAAACGCGACCGTGATCACTAGATGGCGAGCGTGGCGCTCAAGGCGTTGACCTCGACGGACTCTCTGGTGAACGGATGTCACGGCGATGACCCTGGGTAACGGCCAATCGCGGGTTCGACGACCGTATCTGGCGTATACCGGGCCATCGGGGCAAACCAGATACACAGCCTCTAATCCGTACAATAAAAAAATGTCGGAAAAACCTAACGATGGCGCCCCGCCGCACGGCGACATTACGAAGCGTCACGATCGAGCTGCAGTACCGTTAGGGTCGGCCGGGAATGGCCGCGCCCGTGTCCGCCGAGGTCGATAGGTGACGGCCTCCCTTACCGATGGTGATGCCATGAAAGCCGAAGATGCAGTCTGTGTCTGCGGGCACCCGCGCGCGGCGCACGAGCACCACCGTCGCGGCACCGACTGCGCGCTCTGCGACCCCGGCGCGTGCGTGCGGTTCCGCCGGGGGAGCTGGTGGCGCCGGCTGGCCCGCAGCCGCTGACCGTCCCAGTAAGTGGCGTGGGGTCGCGAAAACCTACTAAGTCTGTAGGCTAGGTGCCACTTCGAGCGTGCGGGCGTACGACAGGAGGGACCCCCATGCCACTTCCCGATTTCCTGATCGCGGGCGTGCCCAAGGCGGGGACGACCGCGCTGCACGCGGCGCTGGCGCCGCATCCGGGGCTGTATCTGTCGCCGGTGAAGGAGCCCAAGTTCTTCCTCACCGACGGCCCGCCGCCGCGCCACGGCGGCCCCGGCGACGTGCAGACCTATCAGGAGCACGTCTGGCGCCGGGAGGACTACGAGGCGCTGTTCGCCGCCGCCCCCGCGGGCGCCCTGCTCGGCGAGGCCACCCCGTTCTACCTGCACGACCTCGGCGCGCACGCGCGGATCAAGGCGCTCGTCCCGCAGGCCCGGCTGATCCTGCTGCTGCGCGACCCGGTCGACCGCGCGCATTCCAACTGGACCCACCTGTGGAACGCGGGCCTCGAGCCGGAGGCCGACTTCCTGGCCGCCTGCCGGGCTGAGCCGGCCCGGATCGCGGCCGGCTGGGCGGCGTTCTGGCACTACACCGGGCTCGGGCTCTACGGGCGGCAGATCGAGCACCTGTACCGGCATGTCCCGCGCGAGCAGGTGCTGCTGCTGCGCTACCGGGAGCTCAAGGACGACCCGGCCGCGACCCTCGACCGGGTCTGCGCGTTCCTCGGCGCGGAGACCGGGGTGCTCACCGAGATCCCGAAGGAGAACGTGAACCGGCACGTGGTGGAGGACACCGCCGTCAACGCGGCGCTGCGCTGGCTGCTGCGCACCGGCGGCACCTTCGGTCATCGCTTCCCGGTGCCGCTGCGGCTGGCCGCGCGCGGGCCGCTGCTGACCGTGCTGCACCGCAAGACCGGTGCCCGGCCGGTGACCACGCCGGCCGAGCGGGCCGCCCTGCTGCCGCTGTTCGCCGCGGACATCGCGATCTTGCAGGAGGTCACCGGGGAGCGTTATGACGACTGGTTGTCCGTGGACCGGCACGCCAAGGTCAAATAGGGCATTAATATACCTTTTAGTCCGAATTGCTAGGGAGGCCGCCTTGACCATCGGAACCGTCACGCTGCCGCTGCCGAACTGGGAGGAGACCACCGTGGTGGTCGAGCCGCCCGGCGACGAACCCGGTTCCTGGGCCGGCGCGCCCAGCTCGATCGTCGCGGACGGATGGGTCTACCTCGCGTACCGGCTGCGGCTGCCGATCGGCGAGGGGCGGGGGATCGCGAACGTCGTCGCCCGCTCCCGCGACGGGATCAGCTTCGAGACGGTGGCCGAGGTGACCAAGGACCGGTTCGGGGCGGAGTCGCTCGAACGGCCGGCCCTGGTGCGGACCGCGGACGGGCGGTGGCGGCTCTACGTCAGCGTCGCCACCCCCGGCACCAAACACTGGCGGGTCGACCTGCTCGAGGCGGCCACACCGGCCGGCCTGGCGACGGCGGAACCCCGGACGGTGCTGCCCGGCGGCGAGACGGCCGGCGTGAAGGATCCGGTGCTGCACCACGACGAGTACGGCTGGCACCTGTGGGCCTCGGTGCACCCCCTGGAGAGCTGGGACGACGCCGACCGGATGACCACCGAGTACGCGACCAGCCCGGACGGCGTGCACTGGACCTGGCGGGGCACCGCCCTCGCGCCGCGGCCGGGGGAGTGGGACGCCCGCGGTGTGCGGGTCTCGTCGGTCCGGGTGGACGGCGACGAGATCACGGTCGCCTACGACGGGCGGGCCACGGCCGCCGAGAACTGGGAGGAGCGCACCGGGGTGGCCCGCGGCAAGCGCCAGGCCGACGGCACGTTCGGCGAGCTCACCGCGGCCGACGGGCCGGTCGGCAGCCCGCACCCGCCGCACGGGCTGCGCTACCTGAGCCTGGTCACGCTGCCCGGCGGCGGCGAGCGGATCTACTACGAGGCCACCCGCGAGGACGGCGCGCACGACCTGCGGACCGAGCCGGCCTGATCGCCGGCCCGCCGGTCTCTGAGAGCGCGATCACGATCGGCGGGGCCGGGCAAATCGCCATCAGGCGGGTGCCTTACCGTCCTCGATCGACGCAAGGTGCGCGCGGTAAACGGCCGCACTGTCAGTGGCGGGGCTCGTCTCACAAGGACGGGACTCCGCCATTCCCTTCCCCGGGCCGCCGGTGTCGCCCACGACCGCTCCCGGCCTGCAACCAAGATTCTTCTGCCGGTGCGTCGCCGCGTGCCGATAGTCGGGCCGCTCCCAGCAAAGCGAAGCCTCCCGATCAGGAGAAGCAAGTGGTTGTTGCCGCGGCGTCCACCGTCCTCACGTTCACCGAGCCGTCGCTGTCCCTGCTGTCGCCGGTGGCCGACCGGCCGACGGACGTGGCCGAGCCGACCATCCTCATCGCCGCCGACGACGACGCCGTGCGCAACCTCGTCGCCGCCAAGCTGGTCGCGGCCGGCTACCACGCGATCACCGCCGAGGACGGCACCGAGGCCCTCGACCTGGTCCACCGCGAGCAGCCCGACATGGTGATCCTCGACGTGGTGATGCCCGGCATGGACGGCCTGAGCGTCTGCTACGAGCTGCACTCCTCGTCGGCCACCGCCCAGATCCCGGTGCTGATGCTCAGCGGCAAGGACCGCCAGGTCGACATCGACCTGGGCCTCACCGTCGGCGCCGACGACTACCTCATCAAGCCCTTCAGCCCCGCCGAACTGATCTGCCGGGTCCGCTGGCTGCTGCTCGCCAACGGCGACTGACCACGCATCAGCGACGCCGGCGGGCGGACGAGACCTGAGCGTTTCCCTTCCGCGCCCTTTCCCGTACGACGAGGACCGGTCCCCGGTGCAGCGGACGGCCTGGCCGCCACACCGGCTCCGCGCCCGGCCGCCGGGTGGGCCCGGCCCAAGACCTCGCGGCGTCAAGCCTTCGCCAGGTTGTCCAGGAAGCCGCGCAGCGCGTCCCGGTAGGGCCGTAGCGAGCGCAGGTCGACGTATTCGGCGGGGCCGTGCTGGCCGTCGCCGGACGGGCCGAAGATGACCGCGTCGATGCCCAGGGCGTGGTAGTAGCGGCCGTCCGCGGCGCCGTGCTTGCGCAGCAGGTCGGCGGGGTGGCCGGTGGCGCGGATCGCCTCGCGCAGGGCCCGCACGCCGGGGCCGTCCGGGTCGGCGTGGTGTGGCGGGCCCAGCGCGTCGACGACTGCGGGGACACCGGTGATCCCACTGAGGTGCGCGGCGATCTCGGCGCGGTCCCGGCCGGCGAAGTCGGGGTCGGTGGGCGGGAAGCGGATGTCCAGCCAGGCCTCGGCGGCCGCGGGGACCTGGTTGTAGGCCTGGTTCGGCGTGGTGATCCGGGCGACGTTGACCGTCGTGACCCAGTCCTCGGCGGCCGGGACCGGGTGGCGCGCCAGCAGCCGCGAGATCGCCGTGTGCAGGGTGAGCAGCGCGTTCGAGCCGAGCCAGGGGTAGGCCGCGTGGGCGGCGCGGCCGGTGGTGGTCAGGCGGGCCTGGCAGATGCCCTTCGACTCGGTCACCACGCGCAGGGCGCTCTGCTCGCCGATCACGACGAAGCCGGCCCGCACGCCCTGCGCCAGCTGGTGTCCGGTGCCGTCGGCGCCGCCGACCTCCTCGTCGGTGACCAACTGCAGGCCGATCGGGTACGGGAGGGTGGCCGCCGCCTCCCGGAAGACGGCGGTCAGCACGAGCGCGGCGGCCTTCATGTCGTGCGCGCCCCGGCCGTAGAGCCGGTCCCCGTCGCGGCGCGGCACGAACTGCTCGTCGGCGGCGGGAACCACGTCGAGATGCGCGTTGAGGATCACCCGGAGCGGGCCGGCGCCGGCCGGCGTCAGCAGGGCGCTGGGCTTGCCGTTCGACTCGAAGCGGCGGACGACGAAGCCGGTGCCGGCCTCGGCGATCACCAGGTCGAGGGCGCGGCGCAACTCGGCCGGGCGGTCGGCGGTGGAGCGGATGGCGATCAGCTCGGCCAGGCGGTCGATCATCGAAGTGGCGGCGATCATCGGCGTCGCGGTGCGATCAGGCCGGACTCGTACGCCCACACCACCAGCTGGGCGCGGTCCCGGCAGTGCAGCTTCATCATCGCGCGGTTGACGTGGGTCTTCACGGTCAGCGGGCTGATCACCATCTGGTCGGCGATCTCGTCGTTGCTCAGGCCGCGGGCGACCAGTTCGGCGATCTGTTGCTCCCGGGCGGTCAGCACGTCACGTCCGGCGGCCGGGTCGGCCGGTGGCGGGGCGGTGACGAACTCGCTGATCAGCGTGCGGGTGACCGCGGGGGCGAGCAGCGCATCGCCGCGGGCCACCACCGCCACGGCCTGCAGCAGGTCGGCCGGGTCGGCGTCCTTGAGCAGGAAGCCGCTGGCCCCGGCGCGGAGCGCGGCGAACACGTACGCGTCGAGCCCGAAGTTGGTCAGGATCAGCACGCGCACGCCGCCCAGCCCCGCGTCGGCGGCGATCCGGCGGGTGGCCTCGATGCCGTCCAGGCCGGGCATCTGGATGTCCATCAGCACCACGTCGGGGCGCAGCCGGCGGGCCCGGTCGACGGCGGCCGCCCCGTCCGCGGCCTCGCCGACCACCTCCAGGCCGTCCTCGGCGTCCAGCAGCGCCCGGAACCCGGCCCGCATCAACGCCTGGTCGTCCGCGAGCAGCACCCGGATCACGCGGCGCCGTCCAGCGGGAAGGTCGCCCGTACGGCGAACCCGCCGTTGTCCCCGCGATCGGCGTGCAGCGTCCCGCCCAGCCCGGTCACCCGCTCCCGCATGCCGCGCAGACCGACCCCGGGCGTCACCGCGCCGTCGGGCAGGGCGCCGCCGTCGTCGGTGACCGAGACGGTCAGCAGCGCGGGGGAGTACTCGAGGCGCACCTCGGCGGTCGCCGGTCCGGCGTGCCGGGCGACGTTGGTCAGCGCCTCCTGCACCACCCGGTAGCCGGCCTGGTCGACCTCGTCGGGCAGCGCGGGCGGCTCGCCGGTGACGGTCACCTGCACCGGGACGCCGGCCGCCCGGGTGCGCTCGGCCAGCTCGTTCACCCGGGCCAGCCCGACCCGGTCGGCGTCGGCCGGCGAGCGCAGCACCTCCAGGGTCGCCCGCAGCTCGCGCATCGCCTCGCTGCTGGCCTCCTGGATCGCCAGCAGCGCGGCGGACGGCTCCTCGCCCTGCTTGCGGGCCAGGTGCACGGCGATACCGGCCTGCACCTTCACCACCGAGATGCTGTGCGTCAGCGAGTCGTGCAGGTCCCGGGCGATCCGCAGCCGCTCCTCGCCGGCCCGGCGCAGCGCCATCTCCTCCCGGGTGCGCTCGGCCTCGGCCGCCCGCTGCTCCACCTGCTCCAGGTACCTGCGGCGCTGCCGGGCGACCAGGCCGGCCACATTGGCGGCGACGAACCAGCCCAGCAGCAGCGACGTCCGCTCGATGATCTGCTGCCCGGGCCGGCCGGGCGGCGCCGTGGAGATGTCCTTGGCCAGGAACCCGGCGAGGAACACGAGGCTGGCCAGGCCGGCCGCCACCCGGTAGCCGCGCCAGGAGGCGACGTAGACCGTGCCGAGCACCGGGAACGCGGCGGACACGCCGGCGTGGACCCGCACGTGCAGGACCAGCATCGCCGCGGTCGTCACCAGCAGGGCCGGCACCGGGAACCGCCGGCACAGCGCGACGGCCACCGCGGTGACCAGGATGAGCGCGACGTCGAGCGGGCGGACCGGGCCGGCGTCGGGCGCGATCGCCGCCTGGCCGAACAGCAGCGCGCCGACGGTGACGCCGCCGAGGACGTAGGGCAGATCCGGACGCATGACCGCACTCTAGGACGGCCGCCGGGAGGGGTCATCCTGCATTCGCAGTACGTGGGAGTACCGCGCCCGCCGTGCCGCGCTCCGGTCGGATGCCTGCGGCGGCACGACGCTTTCCCGGCCCGGCGCGCCGAGCATCTCTTCGTATGGCATATCGATTCTTCGCCCCGCCACCGGCCCGGTCCGCTGCCGGCCCGGTGGCCGAGGTCTACCGGCAACTGCGCGCGGACTTCATCGGTCCGGCGCCGACCTTCCAGGCGCTCTCGGTGGCGCCGGGTCTGCTGACCGCCACCTGGACGCTGATGCGCGAGGCGCTGCTCGCCGGGCCCGCCGACCGGGTCGAGCGGGAGGTCGTCGCGGCCGCGGTGTCGCGGGCCAACCGGTGCCGGTTCTGCGTCGACGCGCACGTGACGATGCTGCACGCGCTCGGCGAGCACGAGCTGGCCGAGCGGATCGCCGGTGGCGTGCCGCCCGCCTCGGCCCGGCACGCCGCGCTGGCGGACTGGGCTGAGGCGAGCCGCACTCCGCGGGCCGCACGCTGGACCGGCGCGCACGGCCCCGAGCTGACCGGCACGCTGCTCGCCTTCCACTTCATCAACCGGATCGTCTCCGCGCTGCTCGCCCCCGACCTGCTGCCCGGCGGCATGCAGCGGTTCCCGGCGGTGCGGTCGGCCGGGGGACGGCTGTACGCCCGGACCGCGCGGTCGTTCGTCGAACCCGGTGACTGTTCGGTCGACGCCGCGTACGCCGCCCTGCGCGAGGTCGCCCTGCGCGGCGGGGACCTGCTGAGCGAGGCCGCCCGGGAGACCGTCGCGGGCACCGTGCGGTGGGAGGACGGTCGGCATCCGGACCGGCCCGCCGACTGGGCCGGCGACCTCGTCCGCGACCTGCCCGCGACCGAGCGGGTGGGCGCCCGGATCGTGCTGCTGGCCGCGTTCGCGCCCGGCGCGATCAGCGTCGGCGACGTCGGGTTGTGGCGGCTGACCCATCCCGGCGACGCCGACCTCGTGCGCCTGCTGGGCTACGGCGCGATCGCCGCCACCGACCACGTGGCCCGCGCCCTGCGGCAGGGGACCCGCCATGCGTAAGGCCTTCGTCATCGCCAGCGGCGTGCTGCTCGCCGTGTTCGCGTTGCAGTTCGTCTTCGCCGCGGTCGGCGCGTTCACCAAACCGGCCGGCGGCGACAGTTCCTACCGGCTGCACAGCATCACCGGGATGGCGGTGATCCCGCTCCTGACCCTGCTCACCGTCCTGCTCGCCGCGCTGGCGAAGGCGCCCGGCAAGCTGATCGGGCTGGCCGCGCTGCCGCTCGGGCTGGTGGTGCTGCAGGCGCTGCTCGCCGGGCTGGCCGGCGGGCTCACCGACGCGTCCGGCCGGACCACCACGGCCGGGCTGATCGTCGGCGGCCTGCACGCCCTCAACGGCATCATCGCGGTGCACGTCGTGGTCGCCGTCCTGCGCGGTGCGCGCAAGCTCTCCGCACCCACCGGCGAGCCGGTCCTGGTGGACCAGCCATGAGCACCGGTTCCCTGCTCGCCGCCGACCTGCTGATCGCGGTTCTCGCGGCGGCCGGATGGCTGGCAAGCGGCGCGGCGGCGGCCACGGGGCACCGCCGCGCCGCGCTCGGGCTCGGCGTGGTGGCGCTGGTCGCCACGTCGGCCCGAGCGGTCACCATCGTGTCGCTGGCCGGGGCCGGCTGGTGGTTCGCGGCGGAGAAGGTGCTCCTCGCCGCGCCGCTGTCCCTGGCGGCGATCGTGGTGGCGGTGGCCCGGCGCACCCCGGCCGCGCTGCTGTTCGCCGGGTACGCGACCACGGCCGGCCTGCTCGTCACGGTGCTGCACGCCTACCCGGTCACGCCGGGCGTGGCGCTGCTCGCCGCCGCCGGGGTGGCCGTCGCGACCGGGATCACCGCGCGGTCCCGGCCGGTGCTCGCGGTGGCGGCGCTGGCGCTGGTGGCCGGGACCGGCTTCGCCGTCGCCCCGGGCGCCCCCTCGCCGGTGCACCACCACGCGTATCCGACCGCCGACATCGGCGCGCCTACCAAACGGTTCGTCCTCACCGCCGCCACCGCGAAGGTCAAGGTGGACGGTCACGAGGTCGCGGCGTGGGCGTTCAACGGGCAGGTGCCCGGACCCGAGCTGGCCGCCACCGTCGGCGACGTGCTCGAGGTGACCCTGCGCAACCAGGACATCGGTAAGGGCGTCACCCTGCACTGGCACGGCTACGACGTGCCGAACGGGATGGACGGCGTGCCCGGCGTGACCCAGGCGGCCGTACTGCCCGGGCAGGAGTTCGTCTACCGGTTCCGCGCCGACCGGCCCGGCACGTACTGGTACCACACGCACGAGGCGTCGGACGAGGGCGTGCGGATGGGCCTCTACGGCGTGCTGGTCGTCCGCCCGGCTCCGGTCACCGGCCTCGACGTGACCGTGCCCGTCCACACGTTGTCCGGCCGTCCGCTGCCGTCGGCCGTGGTCGCCCGCGCCGGCGCGGGAACGCCCGTCCGCCTTCGACTGATGAACACGGACAACACCACGCACCGGTACGCCATGGCGGGTACCCCGTTCCTGGTGGCCGCGATCGATGGTCGTGACCTGCGCGGGCCCACCCCGCTGTCGAGGACCGCCGTCCTGATCCCGGCCGGCGGCCGCTACGACCTCACGTTCACCGCCCCGGCCACGCCCGTGGCGCTCTTCGTCGACGGCCGCCGGGTCTGGTCCACCGGCTCGGTGACCGATTCCCCCGGCGGGTGGCCGGCTCTGGACCCGCTCACCTACGGCACGCCCGCGCCGCCGCCGTGGACCGGTTACGACACATCGTTCACGCTGGTGCTCGACCGAGGGCTCGACCTGCACGGGCTGCTCCCGCGCTACGCACACACGGTCAACGGGGCGGCCGACCCGGACATCGCGCCCGAGATCGTGCGCCTCGGCGACCGGGTCGAGTTCACCATCGTCAACCGCTCCGCCGTCGTCCACCCCTGGCACCTGCACGGCCACCACGTGCTGGTCCTGTCCCGCAACGGCCGGCCCGCCACCGGCAGCCCGCTGTGGCTGGACTCGTTCGACGTCCGCCCCGGCGACGTCTGGAAGGTCACCTTCCGGGCCGACAACCCCGGCATCTGGGCCAACCACTGCCACAACCTGGCGCACGCCGCCGCCGGCATGACGCTGCACCTGATGTACGAGTAGGAGGGACCGCCGCGGCCCGCACCGCCAAACCTCATGACGTACGAGTCGGGTCCGGTCCCGTGGCGCACGGCGAGGTGCGTGGGTGGTCCGGCCCGTGCCGCCCGCGCCGGGCTGAGATCGGTGGTTGCGCTCGCCGTCTCCCCGGTGCGGACCGGCGCTCGGACGTGCGCCCCGTACCTGATGGTCGTGATAGACATGCGCGGTGAGCGACGTGATCCGCGGCAGCGGGCGGCGGGCGGCCCGGAAGCGGGCCGACGTGCTGGCCGCCGCCTGTGCGGTCGTCGCGGAGCGCGGCGCGGACGGGACCAGGTTCGCCGACGTCACCGCGGCCAGCGGGGTGGGCGTGTCGACGCTGCAGTACTACTTCGGCAGCCGGGAGGACATGCTCATCGCCGTGTTCCGGTTCGCGGCGCAGAGCGACTTCGACGCGGTGGGCGAGCGGCTCGCGGCGGTGACCGACCCGTGGGACCGGCTGGTCGCGATCGCCGAGCATCTCACCGGCGCGGTGGGCAGCGACACCGGGTGGCGGCTCTGGGTGGAGTCGTGGCGGTGGGCGTTGCGCGACCCGGAGCTGCGGGCCGAGGTGCTCGGCGACTACACGCGCTGGCACGAGCTGCTCGCCGGGATCGTCGCGGCCGGGGTGGCGGCCGGGCGGTTCGGCACCGACGCGGCGCCGATCGACGTGGCCCGGCAGGCGCTGGCCCTGATCGACGGGCTGGCGTTGCCGGTGGCCCTCGGCGATCCGCAGGTGACCGGCGCGATGGCCGGCGACCTGCTGACCGACGCGCTAGGCCGATTGGTCGGGCTGGGTCCCGCGGCCCGGTGAAAGGGTCCCGCGGCCCGGTGAAAGGGTCCCGTGGCCCTGTGAACGGGTCCCGCGGCCCTCCAGCAGGGGAGTGGCCCGGTTCCAGCGGGGGCCGTCGCCGTCCTTGCGCCGCCGGGCCATCCCGGAGAGCGCCTCGAGCACCACCCGGTTCCCGAGCATCGCGGTGATCTCGGCGTGGTCGAACGGCGGGGACACCTCGACGATGTCCATGCCGACGACCGGCAACTCGTGGCAGATCCGGGAGACCGCGTCCAGCAGTTGCCGCGCGGTCAGGCCGCCGGGCTCGGGCGTGCCGGTGCCGGGCGCGTGGCCGGGGTCGCAGACGTCGATGTCGACCGAGAGGAAGACGCCGTCGCAGTCGTCCATCGCGATCTCGAAGACCCGGCTCAGGACGGTGTCCAGGCCCTTGTCGACGATCTCGCTCATGTGGAACGAGTTCATCCCCTGGTCGGCCATCCAGTCGAGCACGTCCGGGCCCGGCCAGTAGCCGCGCAGCCCGACCTGCAGGAACCGGTCGCCGCGGACCGCGCCCGACTCGATCAGGCGGCGCATCGGCTGGCCGTGGCCGTAGAGGCTGCCGAACTCGATGTCCCCGGTGTCGGCGTGCGCGTCGAAGTGGATCACGCTGATCCGGCCGGCGCCGTGGTGGCGGGCGACGCCGGTGACGTCGGGCCAGGTCACCGTGTGGTCGCCGCCGAGGATCAGCGGGATCGCCCCGTTCCCGGCGATGAAGGCGACGGCGTCCTCGATGGTCTGGCAGGACCGTTGGATCTCGCCGGAGAACACCTCGAGGTCGCCCGCGTCCATGACGGACAAATCGCCCGTCAGGGCATCCACCCGCATGGCCATGTGCGGCCGCGAGCCGTCGTGCGGCAGGTAGTCGGTACCCCGGATGACCTGCGGCCCGAAGCGTGCGCCCGGCCGATGCGAGGTGCCGCCGTCGAACGGCGCCCCGATGATCACCACGTCGGCGTCCGGGTAGGTGTCGGGAGACGCCCAGTCGCACGCGGGCACGCCCAGGAAGGTGTAGTCGGGGCCGAACATCGGTCCATAGCGCGTCATCCGCGAAACTGTATCGCCATACAGTATCGGAGTACAGCGTTTGTGCGGGATCTCCGCCGGGTACCGCGCCGGTCATGGCAGCGCGGACCCTCGGCGGCAGGTATCGGCTGCTCCGGCGGATCGGCCGGGGCGGTATGTCCGAAGTGTGGCACGGCCACGACGCGGTGCTCGACCGGCCGGTCGCCGTCAAGGTGATCGCGCCCGGCCAGGACGTGACGGCCGAGCTGGTCCAGGCCGAGGCGCGGTCGGCGGCCCGGCTCGCCCACCCGAACGTGGCCGGCGTGCACGACTTCGGCACCTGCGCCGACCAGCCGTACATCGTGATGGAGCTGGTGGAGGGCCGCACGCTGGGCGAGCACCTGCGGGCCGGCCCACTCGACTGGCGGATCGCCGTGCGGATCTGCGCCGAGGTCGCCGCCGGCCTGGCCGCCGCGCACGCCGAGCACGTGGTGCACCGCGACATCAAGCCCGGCAACATCATGCTCACCCCGTCCGGGGCGAAGGTGCTCGACTTCGGGATCGCCGCCGCGGTGGGCTCGGCCGACCCGGACCCGGACGGCCCGGTGATGGGCACCCCCGCGTTCGTGGCGCCGGAGCGCTTCGCGGGTCATCCGGCCACCCCGGCGACCGACATGTTCGCCCTCGGCACGCTGCTCTACCAGTGCCTGTCCGGCCGCCTGCCGTGGACCGCCGCCTCGCCGACCGAGCTGGTCGAGGCGGCCTGCAAGCGCGACCCAGAGCCACTGCCGGAGATTCCCGCGCTGCCGGGCGAGGTGGTCGACCTCTGCTCGCGCTGCCTGGCCAAGGACCCGGCCGAGCGCCCGACCGCCCTGGTCGCCGCGCTGCTGCTGGGCGAGGCGGTGGACGCCCGGGTCTACGTGCCGCTGCGCGACCTGGCCCCGGTCGTCGTCTCGAACTGGATCGACCAGCCCACCTCCCAGGCCGGCGGCCGGCACCGCGCCCCTTAGCCGCCGCGCGGGCCAACCGCCGGCCTGCCGGACCGTCAGCCGCTGCGCGGGACGACCACCACCGGGCGCTTGGCGCGTTTGATCAGGCGGGCCGAGACACCGCCGAGCAGCACCCGGCGGGCCGGGCCGTAGCCGCGCGAGCCGCAGAACAGCACGTCCACGTCGTCCAGGCCGGCCAGCACGTCGACCACGTTGCCGCCGATCACCCGCCCGTCGGCGTCGCAGTCCGGTACCGAGGCGACCGCGGCGTCGAGGGACTGCTCGTACACCTCCCGGGCGGTCTCCAGGAACGCCTGCTCGGCGTCCTGCCCGGTCAGGAACGGCACCGCGCCCCGGCCCGAGGCGACCACCGTGTACAGGCGCAGCCGGGCCCCGGTGCGGGCGGCCAGCGCGGCCGCCTGGGTCAGCGCGGCGCGCCCGTCCGGGGTGTCCACGTAGGCCACGCCGATGGTCCCGAACGCGCCGGGCGGGTCGGTGTGGTCCGCCGGTGCCACCGCGACCGGGCAGACGCTGCCGGACAGCAGCCGCTCGGCCGTGCTGCCCGGCCGGCCGACCACGATGACCGAGGCATCCACCTGCTCGGCGAGATCGTGCAGCCCGTGCGCGGCCGACGAGGAGGCGATCGTGCGGTACTCGGCGGGTGCGTCACCGAGCGCGGAGCGTGCCTCGTCGAGCACCTGCCGCGCGGCCCGATGCCGGTCGGCGACCCACTCGGCGTCCACCCGGCCCGAGCCGAGCGCGGAGGGCGCCGGGTGCACCACCGCGACGATCAGCGGCGCACCGAGGGTCTCGGCGAGCCACCGGCCCAGCGTGAGCGCCCCGGTGCCGGGCGCGCCCGCGATCACCGGCCCGGTCACGGCTCGTCACCCGGCTCGGGCTCGCGCGCCCAGCCCGGCGTGCCGGCCACCGGCTCGGTGCGGACCCGGGAGTTGCGGTAGCCGTACACCGCGTAGATGAGCAATCCGACCGCCAGCCAGATGCCAAACCGCAACCAGGTCAGGGCCGGCAGGTCGGTCATCAGGTAGACGGCGAACGCCACCCCGAGTATCGGCAGCACCGGCACCCACGGCACCCGGTACGGGCGCGGCATCTCCGGCCGGGTCCGGCGCAGGATGATCACGCCGATGTTGACCAGCACGAACGCGAACAGCGTGCCGATGTTGACCAGTTCGACGATGGTGCCGAGCGGGACCAGCGCGGCCAGGATCGCGATCAGCACGCCTAGGCCGACGGTCAGCCGGGCCGGGGTGCCGTAGCGCTGGTTGACCACGGCGAGCCGCTGCGGCATCAGCCCGTCCCGGCACATCGCGAACATGATCCGGGTCTGGCCGTAGAAGATCACCAGAACCACGCTGGTGATCGCGACGACCGCGCCGAGCGCGAGGATCGCCGCCGCCCAGCCGATGCCGGCGCCCTTGTCCAGCGCGGTGGCGAGGGGTGCGTCGCTGCCCTTCATAGTGTCGGGGGAGGCGATGCCGAGCGCGCCGACGGCGGTGAGCACGTAGAACACCGTGCAGATCAGCAGCGAGCCGATGATCGCCCAGGGCAGGTCACGGGCCGGGTTGCGGGCTTCCTCGCTGCCGGTGGAGACCGCGTCGAAGCCGATGTACGCGAAGAAGATGACCGCCGCGGCGGCGGTCACCCCGTGGAATCCGGCCGGGGCGAACGGGGTGAAGTTGCCGGTGCCGAAGTTCGCGAACGCGACCACCAGGAAGAACACCAGGATGGCGAGCTTGATGACGACCATGACCAGGTTGACCCGGGCGGACTCGGTCACCCCCCGGACCAGCACGAAGGTGATGGCCAGGACGACGAAGACGGCCGGCAGGTTGAACGTGCCGCCCTCGGACGGCGACTTCGCGATCGCGTCCGGCAGCTGGTAGTTGAACGCGGCGTCCAGGAACGCGTTCAGGTTGCCGCCCCAGCCGACCGCGATGCCGGCGACCGACACCCCGTACTCGAGAATGAGGTCCCAGCCGATGATCCAGGCGACCAGTTCGCCCAGCGTCGCGTACGAGTAGGTGTACGCGCTGCCGCTGACCGGGATGGACGACGCCAGCTCCGCGTAGGACAGCGCGGAGAAGACGCAGGCCACCGCGGCCAGCACGAACGACAGGATGACCGCGGGGCCGGCGATCCCGGCGCCCTTGCCGATCACCACGAAGATCCCGGTGCCGATGATGGCGCCCACGCCCATGGCGGTCAGCTGGGTCACCCCGACCGCCTTCTTGAGGCCGTGCCCCTCCTCGGCCGTCTCGGTGATCAGGGAGCGCACGTCCCGTACCGCGAAGATCCCCGGCCGGCCCGATGTCGTTGCCATGGTCCACCATCCTTTGCCATTGGCGGCTACCGATCTCACCTTGTGCTCAGGTGGTTACCGTCCGCAAGTCGAGAGCGGTACCGAAACCGGTGGGCCGCCTGCGGACGCGGGGGCAGGGCGGTACGGTGAGGCGATGGGAGAGGCGGTGGTGACGATTCGCCGTCAGGCTGACGGCGTCCTCGTCATCGAGGTCCGCGGCAGTCTCGACGCGGCCACCGTGGACGCGCTGCGCACGGCCATCCTCGGCACGTTGCAGCGGGAGCGCCCGGTCACCCTGATCGTCGACCTGACCTTCGTGGTCTTCATGGATTCGCTCGGCATCGGCACGCTGGTCAGCGGCCATCGCGCGGCCCGCGAGGTGGGCACCCGGTTCCTGCTGCGCAACCCGAGCGAGTTCGTCCATCGGCAACTGCGCGTCACCGGACTGACCGAGATGTTCGGGCTGCCGCCGTCCCCGTCGTCCGCCGTGACGTTCTCGCTGTCCAACGGTGATCTCTGATCCCGCGCGCGATCGGCGGCCGCCGGTTAATGTGCGGACATGAAGCGGGTCGCCGGGGCTTGGTGTGACGGCGACACCGCCTGCTTCCGGCTGCCCGATCAAGAGCAAGAGCTGTCCGCCGTACGGCTGGTGTGCGGTTTCCTGGGCTCCCCCGAGTTCGCCTACTCGCCCGGGGATCGGCGCTGGGAGCTGCGGCTCCCGCGGCCGGACGCGGCCCGGATCGAGTACCGGCTCGAGCTGACCCACCGCGACGGTCACCGCGAGACGATCTGCGACCCGGGCAACCCGCGGCGGGCGCCGGGCGGCTACGGCGACTCCTCGGTGCTGTGGTGCCCCGACTACCGCGAGCCGGACTGGCTGCACCTGCCGCCCGCCGACGGCGACTGGCACGACCTCGGCCCGCTGATCCGGGCCTGGTCGCCGGCCTGCCCCGCCGACCGGGTGCTGATCGCCCACGACGGCACCGACTACCAGCGGTACGCCGGGCTCGGCCGGTATGCCGCGGCCTCGATCGCGGCCGGCCGGGTCGAACCGTTCCACCTGGTACTGCTGGCGGCCGAGGATCGGTTCGAGTCGTACTCGGCCTCCCCGGCGTACGCGAAAATGCTGACCACCAAGCTCCTGCCGCAGGTGTTCGCGCAGCTCGGCGCGACAGCGCCGGTGATCGGCGCCGGCGTCAGCCTCGGCGCGCTGGGCATGCTGCACGCCCAGCGCACCGCTCCGGAGCTGTTCGCCGGCCTGTTCCTGCAGTCCGGCAGCTTCTTCCAGCCCCGCTTCGACGCCCAGGAGTCCGGCTTCGCGCGCTACCAGCGGATCACCCGGTTCGTCAGCCAGGTGCTCCGCGCCGACGCCGGTCCCGCCGTGCCGGCCGCGCTGACCTGCGGCCGGGTCGAGGAGAACCTCGCCAACAACCGCGACCTGGCCGCGACCCTGCGCCGGCAGGGCTACGAGGTGACCTTCGCGGAGAACCGTGACGCGCACAACTGGATCGGGTGGCGCGACGCCCTCGACCCGCATCTGACCTCGCTGCTGCAGCGGGTCTGGCCGTAGCTTCTTCTACCCCGGGAGGACGACGTGGCCGACGTCGAGCACACCATCGGACTGTTGCTGGGCACCGAGGACGACTGGCCGCGCGCGTACGAGGCGCTGCTGCGCCGGCTCGGCGTGGTCACCGGCCCGGACGGCCGGACCCACCGCACCGGCTCGGTCCGGGTCACCATCGAGCCGTTCAACCTGCGCTACCGCCCGAAGCACGACCTGGTCATCGACCGCCTCGCGTACTGGTACTACCACCCCCGCGAGTGGCTCAAGAAGATCGCCCTGATGGACGACGTGTACCTGCTGAACAGTCCGTTCACGTTCCAGTCGATGGAGAAGCACGCGGCCTACTGCGCGATGATGCGGCTCGGCCTCAAGGTGCCGGAGACGGTGCTGGTCCCGTACAAGAACCCGCTGGACAACTCGCGGTACGCGTACACCGCGGCCCGCTACAACCAGGCCTTCGACCTGGACGAGACCGCCGCGCAGGTCGGCTATCCGATGTACATGAAGCCGTACGACGGCGGCGCCTGGGTCGGCGTCTCCCGCATCCGCAACCCCACCGAGCTGCACGCCGCCTACGACGCCTCCGGCGAGCGCCTGATGCACCTGCAGGCGGCGGTGGAGAACTACGACGTCTTCGCCCGCTCGCTGACCATCGGCCCGGAGACGATGGTGATGAAGTTCCGCCCCGAGCAGCCCATGCACGCCCGTTACGAGGTCGACCACAACTTCCTCGCCGCCGACGTGGGTGACGAGGTGGTGACCATCTCCCGGCTGGTCAACGCGTTCTTCCGCTGGGAGTTCAACTCGTGCGAGGCGCTCGTGCGCGGCACCGACGTCCACCCGATCGACTACGCGAACGCCTGCCCGGACGTGGCCATCACCTCGCTGCACTACTACTTCCCGTGGGCGATGGCGGCCCTGCTGCGCTGGACGGTCTACTGCGTGGTCACCGGCCGCCGCCCGCGCCTCGACACGGACACCGCCCGGTACTTCGCCATCGGCGACGACCCGTCCCGGTCGTACGCCGAGAAGCTGAGCGAATATCGCCGGCTCGCCGACGAGTACTTCGAGACGGACCGCTACCGCGACTTCTGCGACACCCACCTGTCCCGGGTGAACGAGATCGTCTACGACTGGGTCAGCTCGGAGGAGTTCCGCTCGCTGCTGCGCGAGACGGTCCGCGCCACCTACCCCCTGCACGAGCACGAGAAGTTCCTCGGCCACTTCGGCGGCCTGGTCGATGCCTGGGTCCGTGACAACGCTTGACCGGCGACGTGTCGTACCCCCGGCCTAGAGTCGGTCGGGTGCGGATGCGGATCGAGGGGCGGGACCTGCCCGGCGGCGACGAGTTGCGCCTGCGGAACGTGCATGTCGGGGTGCAGCGCAAGGCCGAGGTGGTCGAGCGCTTCCCGGTGACCGCGGGGGCGGTCGCCTGGGAGTTCGACGTCACGGTGCGGGAGATCGACGACCTCCTCGATGTGGGCGGGCCCTTCGTGCACGGTCGGCCGGGGGCCCGCTTCCTCTACCTGAGCTGGGGAAACGTCGACGGTGACAGGTTCGACATGTTCCGCCGCGCCAAGCTGATGTTCGGCGACATCCCGACCGCGGTGCTGCGCGACGCCTACCAGGACGGCGGCGTCCTGGTGGGGGAGCTCGGCCTCACCGACGAGTGCGGCGACCCGAGATGCGCCCGCGTGCGGCCGCCCGACATCGTCTGGACGCGCCGATCATGACGGCTGTGGTTCAGGCCGGCGTCCGGGTCCTGCACGGCTTCCTGGGTGCCGACGGCGCGCTCTGCCTCTGGGGCGAGTCCGACCTGGCAGCTGAGTTCCGGCGGGGGAGCGGGCACCCGTTCGCCGTCGAGCGGGACCGGCTGCCGGCGGGTGAGGACCTCGCGGACGTCGCCCTGGTGCTGCCCTCGACCACGGTCGGCCCGCTGCCGTCGCCGCAGCTCGGGCTCGCACCGCGGCGCGGGACGCCCCGGCCGCGATCGTGGCGGGTGCCGGCCGTGGCCGTGCCGTTCGTCGACGACGACCTCGCCGACGAGTTCGACGGCCGCGTCGGGCACGACGCCCGGTGGCTGATCGACCTCTGCTCGTTCGCCACCGACCTGGTCCGGCGCGGCCGGGTGCTGCCGGCGGTGCTCCCCGGCGGCCCCACGGCCCGGTGGCGCCCGGTCCTGACCGGCTTCGACGCGATCCACCACGCCGGCCTGCTGCGCCGCATGCCGCCCGCCTGCCGCGCCGCGACCGGCGCGCTGCCCGCGGCCGAGCTGCAGGCCGCCGCCCTGCACCGGCTGGTGGACGGCCTGGTCCGCACCCGCCTGGCGCTGTCCGGGGTGGAGATCGGCGACGGCTGGCTGGCCGCGCTCACCGGCGACGCCGCGTTCACGGCGGCCCCGGCGCTCGCCGACGAGCTGGCCGAGCGCCTCGACGCCTGGCACGCGAGCGCGGCCGCCGGTGCCGCCGTCCGCCTGTGTTTCCGGCTCAGCCACCTGCATGAGCTCGACGAGGAGCCGGACGCCACCGATCCGCAGGCCGGCGCGCGGGGCCGCGACGGCTGGCTGCTCGAGTTCCTGCTGCAGGCGGTGGACGAGCCGAGCGCCCTGGTCACCGCCGCCGACATCTGGCGGGACGAGTACGCCCCACTGCGCCGCTGGACCCGGCATCCGCAGGAGCGGTTGCTCGGCGGGCTGGGCCGGGCCGCCCGCCTCTTCCCCGGCCTGCAGGCCGCGCTGCGCGTGCCGCGGCCGGTCGACATGGTGCTCGACACCGCCGAGGCGCACGCGTTCCTCTGCCAGGCCGGGGTCCTCGAGGAGGCCGGCTACGGCGTGCTGCTGCCGACCTGGTGGCGGGAACGGCAGAGCCTCGGCCTCGCCCTCGACCTGCGCGGCCGCGACCCGATCACCCCGGTGCTGCGGGACGAGGCGGCCGACCTCGCCCACCTGGTCGACTACCGGTGGGGGCTGGCGATCGGCGGGGAGCCGCTGACCGAGTCCGAGCTGGTCGATCTCGCCCGGGCCAAGGTGCCGCTGGTCCGGCTGCGCGGGCGCTGGGTGCACCTCGACCCCGGCCATCTCGCGGCGGGCCTGCGGTTCCTCGAGCGCGGCGGCGGGTCGATGACCGCGGGCACGGCACTTCGGACGATCAAACTGTTGCCGCCGGAGGAGCTGCCGCTGGCGGTGACCGCGGTCGGCGGCAAGGGGTGGCTGGCCGACCTGCTCTCCGGCGAGCTCGACCAGCGGCTCGAGTTGCTCGATCCGCCGCCGGGTCTGGTGGGCGTGCTCCGCCCGTACCAGATCCGGGGTTTCTCGTGGTTGGCCTTTCTCGACGGTCTCGGGCTGGGCGCCTGCCTCGCCGACGACATGGGCCTCGGGAAGACCGTTCAGCTGCTCGCGCTGCTGCTGCACCGGCGGGCCGGGCCGGCCCTGCTGATCTGCCCGCTGTCGGTGCTCGGCAACTGGCAGCGGGAGGCGGCCCGGTTCGCGCCCTCGCTGACCGTGACGGTGCTGCACGG
This sequence comes from Actinoplanes sp. KI2, assembly GCF_025630775.1. Lineage (GTDB taxonomy): Bacteria > Actinomycetota > Actinomycetes > Mycobacteriales > Micromonosporaceae > Actinoplanes. The sequence continues at coordinate 85,839 of NZ_JAOSZE010000026.1, read as the reverse complement.
CGCCGAGCGGCCCAAGCCGGCCGCGCTGGCCGGCGCCGACATCGTGCTCACCACCTACGCCACGGCGACCCGCGACGCCGACGAGCTGGCCGCCGTCGACTGGGACCGCGTCGTGCTCGACGAGGCGCAGCACATCAAGAACAGCGGCAGCGCGGTGGCCAAGGCCGTCCGCAAGTTTCCCGCCCGGGTGCGCATCGCCCTGACCGGTACGCCGGTGGAGAACCGCCTGGCCGAGTTGTGGTCGATCCTCGACTTCCTGAACCCGGGCCTGCTCGCCTCCGCGCACACGTTCCGGGCCCGGTTCGCGGTGCCGGTCGAGCGGTTCGGCGACGAGGAGGCGGCGGCCCGGCTGCGGCACGCCACCCGGCCGTTCCTGCTGCGCCGGGCGAAATCCGACGCCGCGGTGATCAGCGACCTGCCGGAGAAGCGGGCGGTGCGGCACCTGTGCGGGCTCACCCCGGAACAGGCCACGCTGTACCGCGCGGTGCTCGACGACATGACCACCCACCTCGCCGAGAGCAGCGACAAGTGGAACAAGGGCATCGTGCTGGCCGCGATGACCAAGCTGAAACAGGTGTGCGTGCACCCGGCGCTGCTGCTCGGGGACGGCTCGCCGCTGCCCGGCCGGTCGGGCAAGCTGGAGCGGCTCGAGGAGATCCTGGACGCCGCGCTGGCCGACGGGGAGAGCGCGCTGGTGTTCACCCAGTTCGCGAGGTTCGGCGCGATGCTCACCCCGCATCTGGCCGCCCGGTTCGGGGTGCCGGTGCGCTACCTGCACGGCGGCACGTCGCGGGCCGACCGGGATGCGATGGTCGCCGCGTTCCAGGACGACCCGCGACCGGGGATCTTCGTGCTCTCGCTGAAGGCCGGCGGCACCGGGCTCAACCTGACCGCGGCCAACCACGTCGTGCACGTCGACCGCTGGTGGAACCCGGCGACCGAGGCGCAGGCCACCGACCGGGCGTTCCGGATCGGGCAGCGGCGCGACGTGCGGGTGCACACGCTGGTCTGCCTCGGCACCCTCGAGGAGCGGATCGACCGGCTGCTCGCCGACAAGGGGATGCTCGCCTCCCGGGTGGTCGGCAACGGCGAGAGCTGGCTCACCGTCCTGGACACCGCCGAGCTGCGTGACCTGGTCCGTCTGGCACCGGAGGCGATAGTTGACTGACGATCCGCTCGCCCTTGCCTTTCTCGGGACCTTCGAGTCGTTGCGGATGGGTCCCACGTTCGCCCGCGGGCGGCGCGACGAGCGCAACGGGCACGTCCGGCAGCTGACCATCTCCGGCAGCCTGGTCGTGGCGCTGGTGCGTGGGCCGGACGACCCCAAGGCGTTCCGGGCGCGGATCGCGGTGCGGTCCTTCGGCGCCTCGGAGTGGGCGCGGGTCGAGCAGGACCTCGTCGCCGAGGCGCGGTTCGCGGCCGACCTGCTCGCCGGCCGGATGCCGGCCGGGATCGGCGCGGTCTTCGCCGGAGCCGGGCTCAGTCTCGTGCCGCTGTCGCTCGACGAGGTCGCGATGGACTGCGGCTGCGAGCGGTGGCCGATGCCGTGCGTGCATCTCGCCGCGACCTGCTACGCCCTGGCCCGCTCGTTCGAGGAGGACCCGTTCGGCGTCTTCGCCTGGCGCGGGCGGCACCGGGACGAGCTGCTGCTGCACCTGCGGGAGCTGAGGGCGGCGGCGGGGCCGGCGGCCAGGAGCGAAGACTCTGATGTTTCCGAACCGCCCCCTCCGGAAGCCGGGTGGGAAGAGGAGTTCTGGGGGACGGAGGTGACGTCCGTGGCCGCGATCACCGGCCGTCCGGGAGCCGTCTCGCGGCCCGACGCCCTGCTCGACCAGCTGGATCCGCCGCCGCTGGCGCACGAGGGCCGCCCGATTGCCGACCTGTTGCGCCCGGCGTACCTCGCCCTGCCGGAAGAGCCCGAAGAGGCGCCGGATGGGCGCGAGAGGTAGGCGGAGTCCGTTCGTTCACGATCGGCATGGACCCACAGATACCCTCAGGTAACGTTCCGCGGTCATGTTTCCCTGGGCAGGCATGGAAATTTGTCTAGAGAAGGTGTGACATGAACCGATTTACCCGGACGCTCCTGATGTCGGGCCTCGGCCTGGCCACCACGGGCGCCGTAGCAGTCGGTGGTGGACCTGCTCTTGCCGCGTCGGACACCTCGGCCGTTCGAGCCACCACGCAGTCCGATTCCACCCTCACCACGCAGGCGCGCCGATACCGGCTCGTCGGGTTCTTCCCCAGCTACTGGGCCTGCAACCGGGCCGGCTGGTTCGGCCAGCGCCGCGGATGGTGGTACAGCTTCGAATGCCGTAGTGGCCCCCGATACGTCGCCCTGATCGTCAACAGCTACGACTGGGGTAATGGCTGGCCGGGTTACTGGCCGGGCCACTGGTCCGGCCAGTGGTGGCAAGGCCACGGTATGTGGGATCCGCACCACCCGTGGTGGCCCGGCGGCGGTAACGGTCCCGGCGGCGGCGGTCCTGGCGGTCCCGGTGGCGGCGGTCCTGGCGGCGGCGGTCCTGGCGGGCCTGGCGGGCCTGGCGGTCCTGGCGGGCCTGGTGGGCCTGGCGGCGGCGGTCCCGGCGGTCCTGGCGGGCCTGGCGGCGGCGGTCCTAGCTGGCCTGGCGGCGGCGGTGGCGGTGGCGGTGGCGGCGGTGGCGGTGGCGGTGGCCACTCGGTCGTTGCCGATCTCGGCTGACCTACCGGCAAGAGAGGCGAGCCGCACCCCGCGGGGTGCGGCTCGTTCCGTCACCAGGCGCCGGGCGCGTAGTCCTTGAGGAAGCAGCCGTACAGGTCCTCGCCGCGCTCGCCGCGGACGATCGGGTCGTAGACCCGGGCCGCGCCGTCCACCAGGTCGAGCGGCGCGTGGAAACCCTCGCCGGCCAGCCGGGTCTTGGTGGGATGCGGCCGCTCATCGGTGATCCAGCCGGTGTCCACGCTGGTCATCAGGATCCCGTCGGCGAACAGGTCGTCCGCGCTGGTGCGGGTCAGCATGTTCAGCGAGGCCTTCGCCATGTTCGTGTGCGGGTGGCCGGCGCCCTTGTAGCCGCGGGCGAAGACACCCTCCATGGCCGACACGTTCACCACGTAGCGGCGCGGGAAGCTCGACCGGGTCATCGCCTCGCGCAGCCGGCTGACCAGTACGAACGGCGCCGTCACGTTGCACAGCTGGACCTCGAGCAGTTCGAGGGGGTCGACCTCGTGCACCCGGTCGCTCCAGCTGTTGGTCGGCGTGACGTCGGGGACCAGGCCGCCCGCGTCGATCTCGGCCGAGCGGGCGACCAGCGCGAGCTCGGTGACCTGCCGCGGGGTGAGCGTCGACGCGCCCGCGGTGAGCGCCGCCGCGGGGGAGGCCCCGGCCGTGCCGAAATACTCCAGCTCAGGCAGCGGACCGGCGGGCAGCGGCTCGCCCTCGGCCGCCGCGATCGCCGCGTAGGCGCCGGCCGTGCGGCGTACGGTCTGGGCGGCGTTGTTGATCAGGATGTCCAGCGGGCCGCGCTGCGCGACCGAGTCGGCGAGGCCGACCACCTGGGCCGGGTCGCGCAGATCGAGGCCGACCACCCGCAGCCGGTGCAGCCAGTCGGCGCTGTCCGGCATCGCCGAGTAGCGGCGGACCGCGTCGTGCGGGAAGCGGGTGGTGATGGTCAGGTCGGCGCCGTCGCGCAGCAGCCGCAGCGCGATGTACATGCCGATCTTGGCGCGGCCGCCGGTGAGCAACGCCCGGCGTCCGGTCAGGTCGGTGCGGGCGTCGCGTTTCGCGTGGTTGAGCGCCGCGCAGGCCGGGCAGAGCTGGTGGTAGAACGCGTCGACCACGGTGTAGCGCTGCTTGCAGGTGTAGCAGCCGCGAGGCTGGCGCAGCACCCCGGCCGTGCCGCCGGTGACGCTGGTCCGCAGCGGAATGCCGGCGGTCTCGTCGTCGATCCGGCCCGGCGCGCCGGTCGCGGTCGCCTCGGTGACCTCGCGATCGGCGGCGAGGATCGCGTCCCGCCGCTCCCGCCGGCGCTGCAGCTTGACCGTCTTGAACAGACCGGCCGTCGCGCGCCGCACGGCCACCGCGTCGGGATGCTCGGGCGGAAGCGCCTCGGCCTCGGCCAGGACGGCCAGGCAGACCGCCAGCCGCTCAGGGGCTATGTCACTACCGGCGCCTGGTCCTGCGGACGGCGCGGAGAACCCGGGCCCCGTCGGGGTCGTATCGGCGTCGCGCGCCATCTCCGTACGTCTCCTTCGCTTGCTCTGCACCGCAAGGAACTGTAACCAGCCCCAACGGTCGGCAGCGAAGTCCCTCCGCTTAGGTGAGCGTCGCCATCCGCGCGACCGGGCGGGTGGCCGGGCGCCGCCGGTTGAGCCGCTTGGGGACGATCTCCACCCGGGACTCGCCGCGCGGGGCCGCCAGCTGAGCCTGCTCCAGATGGGCGGGCGTGGAGACGATGATCACCGAGGCCAGGCCGTCGTCGAGCATCTGCAGCGCGGCGGGCCAGTCTCCGCTGATCAGGCCGGCCACCGCGTACCGGCGGACAGCGCAGTAGTCGAGGCAGCGCGCGGCGTTCACCTCGAATCTGTCCTGCTGCACGAAAACCACCGCGTTCGTCACCGTGACCATCTCCTCCACCCCGGGTCGCTGTGCGAGCGAGAACCACCTAATCGCGCCGAGTGGCCTCCTGCATATCGGCCTGTCGGTTAGCCGACCGAACCTAACGGTGTTTGCCTCTTTCGCGCGCGAAGGAATCGACGGATATCGTACTCACGAGGGGTGGTGATCATGTCGCTCAGCGTGTACAAACCCGGCCGCTTCCGCGCCCGCCCAAAGACAACTACAGTCATCAATATACTTGGGAGCGCTCCCAGCTGTCCTCCGTCCCCCTCGATCCCCGGGAGTACCTCATGCGTCGAAGAACACTTGCCCTGGCCGTGGCCGCCGTCGTGGCCGGCGCCGGCACGGTCGTCGCGGCGGCGTCCGCGGCGACCGCGGCCACCGCCTGCGCCGTCGTCTACACCCCGAACTCCTGGTCCACCGGCTTCACCGCGGACGTGAAGGTGACCAACCTCGGGGCGGCGGTGAGCGCCTGGACGGTGTCCTGGACGTTCGCCGGTGATCAGAAGGTGACCAGTGCCTGGAATGCGACAGTGAGCCAGTCCGGCAGCGCGGTCACCGCGACCAACGTCGCCTGGAACGGCAGCCTGGCCGCCGGAGCGTCCACCAGCTTCGGCTTCCAGGGCACGTACTCGGGCACCAACGCCACGCCGACCGCGTTCGCCTTCAACGGCGTGGCCTGCGGACCGGACGCGACCCCGACGACCACACCGCCCACCACCGCGCCCACCACTCCGCCCACCACCGCACCGACCACACCGCCGACCACGGCACCGACCACACCGCCCACGACGCCGCCCACGACGCCGCCTGCCCAGAACTGTGTCGCGACGGCGGTCTGCGACGGGTTCGAGTCGCAGACCGGCACGACGCCCGCCGGGACCTGGGCGGTCACCTACCCGGACTGCTCCGGCGCCGGCACCGCGGCGATCGACCGGACCGTCGCGCACAGCGGCAGCACCTCGCTGCGGATCAACGGCGCCGAGGGCTACTGCAACCACGTCTTCGTCCGCAGCACCCAGATCCTCGGCACCACCAGCAACGTCTGGTACGTCCGCTACTGGGTGCGGCACACCACCGCGCTGCCCACCGCGCACGTCGCCGCGGTCGCCCTGGCCGACGCCAACGACAGCGGCAAGGATCTGCGCTTCGGCGGCCAGAACGGTGCCCTGCAGTTCAACCGGGCCTCCGACGACGCCACCCTGCCCGAGCAGAGCCCGGCCGGCGTCGCGCTCTCCGCGCCGCTGCCGGTGAACACCTGGAACTGCGTCGAGTTCAAGGTGGACGGACGGGACGGCACGATGCAGACCTGGCTGAACGGCACCTCGGTGCCCGGCCTGCTCGAGGACGGGGTGCCGACCCACGACATCGACAGCCAGTGGCTCAACCGCACCTGGCGGCCCAAGCTCACCGACCTCAAGCTCGGCTGGGAGAGCTACGGCTCGGGCGCGGACACCCTCTGGTACGACGACGTGGCGGTGAGCGCGATGCGCAACGGGTGCTGAGAGCTGGTTGCAGAGCGCACCGGCGGAAACCAGGATGGAACCATGCGGATCGTCCACCTGGGCCTCGGTAACTTCTTCCGGGCGCATCAGGCGTGGTACACGTCGGTCGCGCCGGACGCCGGGGAGTGGCCGATCGCGGCCTTCACCGGCCGGTCACCGGGCGCGGCCGCGGCGCTCAACGGCCAGCACGGCCGGTACACGCTGCTGGTGCGCGGCCCCGAGCACGACGACGCTTCGATCATCGGGGCGCTGGACGCCGCGTACCCGTCGGACGATCTGCAGGCGTGGCGCGAGCACCTGGCCGCGCACCGCACGGCCGTCGTGACCCTGACGGTGACCGAGGCGGGTTACCTGCGCGACGCCGGCGGCGGCCTGGACGAGAGCCGGGCCGCCGCCGACGTCACCGCATGGCTGCGCGGCGAGCCGGTGCAGACGGTGCCCGGCCGGCTGATGGCCGGGCTCGCCGAGCGCCGCATCCACGGCGGCGGCCCGATCGCAATCGTGCCCTGCGACAACCTGCCGGAGAACGGCGCCGCGGTGGCCCGGGTCCTGCTCGACTTCACCACGCTCGCCGAGCCGGCGCTGGTGCCGTGGATCCGGGACAACGTCGCGTTCGTGTCCACCGTGGTCGACCGGATCACGCCGCGCACGACCGGTGAGGACGTCCGGGCAGCGGCCGCGCTGACCGGGTTCGAGGACGCCGTCCCGGTGGTCACCGAGCCGTACACGGAATGGGTGCTCAGCGGCGTCTTCCCGGCCGGCCGGCCGGGCTGGGAGGCCGGGGGAGCGCGGTTCGTCCCCGACATCACCGTGCACGAGCAGCGCAAGCTGCTGCTCCTCAACGGCGGGCACAGCCTTCTCGCGTACGCCGGGAGCGCCCGCGGTCATGCCACCGTCGCCGATGCGGTCGCCGACCCGGAGTGCCGCGGCTGGCTGCGGCAGTGGTGGGACGAGGCGAGCCGGCACGTCCCGCTGCCCCCGGGCGAGCTGGCCGCCTACCGGGAGGCGCTGCTGACCCGGTTCGGCAACCGGCGGATCCGGCACACCCTCGCCCAGATCGCCGCGGACGGCTCGCAGAAGCTGCCGGTGCGCGTGCTGCCGGTGCTGCGCGGCGAGGTCGCGGCCGGGCGGCTGCCGGCCGGCGCGATCCGGATCGTCGCCGCCTGGATCGACCACCTGCGCGGGTTCGGCGCACCGGTCGCCGACGCGGGCGCCGGGCCGTTCCAGGCCCGGGCCGGGCGGGTCCGCGACGTCCTCGCGCTGCTGGCGCCGGATCTGGCCGAGGACGAGGCGCTGGTGACCGCGATCGATCGGGCGACGCTCAAGCCCGCCGGCTGAACGGCGCGGTCTCTTCCGGCGCAGACTTCCGGGCGTCAGCCGCGGACGATGCCCAGGATCGTGTCCATCGCGGCCAGCTTGGCGGCGCCGGTGCCGAGCAGCTCGTCGGGGATGATCAGCTCGTCGAGGCCGATCTCGCGGTACTCCGCGACCGCGTCGGCGAACCTCGACGGCGACCCGCCGATCACCGGCGGGCCGCTCGCGTCGTCCGGGAGCGGCTCGCCCACCGACACCAGCGCCTGCGCCGTCCGGTCGATCGCCTTCGGATCGCGGCCGACCTCGGCGCAGAACCGGTCGAGCACCGCCGACTTGTGCGCGATGAACGACGGCACACCCCACGCGTTCCACAGGTCGGCATACTTCGCGACGATGCCGAGCATCCGCCGCTCGCCCTTCGCGCCGATCATCAGCGGCAGCGGCTCCTGCACCGGCTGCGGCCGGCAGACCGCGTCCACGACCTGGTAGTGCTTGCCCTCGAAGGTGGTGCGCGGCTGCCGCAGCAGGCCGAGCATGATCTGCACCGCCTCCTCGAAGCGGTCGATCCGCTCCCTCGGCGGGGGCAGCGTGATCCCGTACTGCCGATGCTCGTTGATCTGCCATCCGGCGCCGACGCCGAGGACGAACCGGCCCGCGCTGATCCGGTCGACGGTCGCCGCCATGTTGGCCACGACGGCCGGGTGGCGGTACGTGTTGCCGTAGACGAGGGTGCCGATCCGCACCCGCGGCACGGTCGCGCCCAGCGCCGCCACCACCGAGCCGCACTCCAGGATCGGGCCGCTGTCGTCCTCGTCGTTCGGCATGAAGTGATCGGCGAACCAGACGCCGTCCCACCCGGTTTCGGCCGCGTGCCGGGCCATCGACAGCACCTCGGAGTACGGGTGCTCGGCGCCGGGCCAGATCGAGATCCGCATGCACCGGAGCCTATCGGCCGGACGACGCTCGAGCGCGCCGGCGGAGCGGCACCGCGGTGTAGGCCCGCAGCACGAAGGTCGGGCGGTTGACCGGCTCCGCGGCGAGCGCCATGTCCGGGGCGTGGTCGAGCAACGCGGTCAGGCCGGCCGCCAGCTCGATCCGGGCCAGCGGCGCGCCCAGGCAGAAGTGCAGCCCGGCCCCGAAGGCGAGGTGCGGGTTGGGGTCGCGGCCGGCGTCGAAGGTGTCCGGCGCGGCGAACACGGCCGGGTCGCGGTTGGCCGCGCCGAGCAGGGCGGCGATCTGCTCGCCGGCACCGATCCGGACGCCGGCGATGGTCACCGGCGCGGCGGCGGTGCGGACGAACATGTGCAGCGGCGGGTCGTAGCGGAGCATCTCCTCGGCGGCGGTGGGTACCAGGGCACGGTCGGCCCGGAGGCGGGCCAGCTGCGCGGGGTGCCGCAGCAGGGCGACCACGCCGCCGCCGAGCGCGTTGACCGAGGCCTCGTGCCCGGCGTTGAGCAGCAGGATCGCCGAGGCGACCAGTTCGTCGGCGGTGAGCCGGTCGGTGCCGTCCCGGACGGCGACGAGGTGGGTGATCAGGTCGTCGCGCGGGTCGGCCTCCCGGCGGGCGGCCAGATCGCGCAGGTAGTCGGCGAACTCGCGGCACGCGGTGAGGGCGGCGGCCTCGGCCTCGGGCGTACGGGAGACCTCGTACATCCGGACGATCGCCGCCGACCACGGGCGCAGCCGGTGCCGGTCCGGCTCGGGGACGCCGAGCAGTTCGGCGATCACGGTGACCGCCAGGGGTTCGGCCACGGCGGTGAGCAGGTCGAACTCGGAACCGGCCGCGCGGACCAGGCGGGCGGCCTCGGCGGCGACCGCCGGGCGCAGGCGTTCCACGTGGCCGCGGGCGAACGCCTTGGCCACCAGCCCGCGGAGCCGGGTGTGGTCGGGCGGCTCGTTCTCCATCATCTGGTGGCGGTGCAGCAGGTTGAACGGCTCCCACACGGCCGACGGCTCCCGGTCGGTCCAGAACCGGCCCAGGCGGCGGTCGCGCAGCACCGTGTCGGCGGCGGCGTGCGAGGCAGCCAGCCAGGTGCCGGTCGGCTCGTGCCGGCTCACCGCCGCCCGCGACCGCAGCCGGGCGAGGGCCGGGTACGGGTCGCGGATGACCTCCGGATCGGTGAAGTCGATCGTCATGCCTCGCAGGTTAGCGCCGGGGCTTGAACTGGAGTGCACTCCAGGTCCTACCGTCGAGAGCGTCGATCGCGGACGGGGAGGATCCATCATGGACATCAGAGATTTCGGCCGGCTCGGGCGGATCAGCGCGCTGACCCTCGGCGGCGGGGGAATCGCCGGGGTGTGGGGAACGACCGATCGGGCCGAGGCGGTCGCCACCATCCGGGCGGCCCTGGACGCCGGCATCACCATGCTCGACCTGGCGCCCGCCTACGGCATCGGCGCCGAGTCGGAGCGGGCGGCGGGCGAGGCGCTGCGGCCCTCGGACGACGTCATGATCACGACGAAGGTGCAGCTGCCGGACGACACCGAGCGCGACTTCGAGGGGCGGATCCGGCGGAGCCTGGCGGCCAGCCTGTCCCGGATCGGGCGCGACCGGATCGACCTTCTCCTGCTGCACACCCATCTGCGGCCGCGGGACGGGTCGCCGTCGGGGACGAACCTCCTCGGCTGGGACGCGTACCGGGACGCCGTCCTGCCGGTCTTCGCGCAGCTGGTGGACGAGGGCCTGATCCGGGGCTGGGGAATCACCGCGGTCGGCCACCCGGCTCCGGTGCTCGACGCGCTGCGGACGGCGCCACGGCCGGATGCGGCGCAGATCGTGGTCAATGCCCTCGACACGCCCGGCGACCTGTGGGGGTTCGACGGGGTGGCACCGGAGAACCCGGCCCTGCTGGCGGCCGCCGGCGCCAACGGCGTCGCGGTGATCGGGATCCGGGCCGTGGCGGCGGGGTCGCTCACGTCCGGGCTCGACCGGCCGGTGCCGGCCGGCCACCCGGCGGCCGCCGACTTCGCGCGGGCCGAGCCGTTCCGCAAGCTCGCGGCGTCGGTCGGGGAGACGCCCTCGATGCTCGCGCACCGGTACGCGCTGTCGGTCCCCGGGGTGGCGACCGTGGTCCTCGGCGTGAAGAACCGGGCCGAGCTGGCGGAGTGCGTCGAGGCCGAGGCGCGGGGGCCGCTGTCGGCGGCCGAGATGGCTGCGGTCGAGGCGGTGCGCCGTTAGCTTTCCTGGGCGGCGAGCGCGAGCAGCGCCAACGCGTCCGCGGAGGGGCTGCCCGGCGCCGCCTGGAACACCACGAGCCGCTGGCCGTCGGCCACCGACAGCACCTCCGAGCGCAGCTCCAGGCGGCCGACCGCGGGGTGGCGGAAGGTGCGGTCGGTTCCGCTTTTCACGCGTACGTCGTAGTCGCGCCACAGGGCGGCGAACTCCTTGCTGGTCGCGCTCAACTCGGCGGCAAGGCCGGCGGCCTGCTCCGGCGGGATCGTCCGCAGGTGGGCCACGCAGTCCCGGGCCATCCGCGGCCAGGAGGCGATCACCTCACGGGCCGACGGATGGCGGAACATGTAGCGGACGAAGTTCCGGCGTGCCCGGGGCCAGTCGGCGAGACCCGGCAGGAGGGCCAGACCCTCGGGGTTCTCGGCGAGGATGTCGCTGCCGGGGCTCAGCACGAACGCCGGGGCCGGCCGGACGGTCTCCAGCAGCTGGCGCAGGCCGGGGCGGGCGCTCACCGGGGCGGGCCGCCCGGTGATCCGGCCGGCCGCCAGGCGATGCAGGTGGTCGCGCTCGTCGGCGTCCAGGCGGAGCGCGTCCGCGAGCGCGTCGAGCACCGCAGCGCTGGGGTTGCGGTCACGGCCCTGTTCGAGGCGGATGTAGTAGTCGACGCTGACCCCGGCCACGGCCGCGAGCTCCTCGCGGCGGAGGCCGGGGGTCTGCCGCCGGCCCACCCCGGCCGCGAGCCCGACCTCGGCGGGACCGATCCGGGCCCGCCGGCCGCGCAGGAAATCACCGAGGTCGCTCACGCCCCGAGTCTGCCACCCCGCACCGGTCCCGCCCTGGCCCCGCGAGGGCCAGGCGTGCCGCGGCCTTCCCAGTGAGCCACGCGACGCCCAGGCTGGGCCGCATGGCAAACAACGACATGAACGACAAGCGGGTGGTCATCGTCGGTGGCGGTTCGGGGATGGGGTTCGCCCTGGCCGAGCTGCTGGTCGCGGAGGGCGCCCGGGTCCACCTGGCGGGCCGGTCGGAGCGGAAGCTGGCCGCGGCCCGGCAGCGCCTCGGAGCGTCGGTCACGGCGAGCCGGACCGACATCGCCGACGAGGACGACGTCCAGCGCCTGTTCGCCGACCCGGTCGATCACGTCGTGGTCACCGCGGCCGACGCGAACGGCTCCTACAGCCCGATCGAGAGCTTCCCGCTCAAGGCGGCCTGGACCGTGCTCGGCACCAAGGTGATCGGCCCGTGGCTGGTGGCCAAGCACGCGGCGGCGGTGATGGCGACCGGTTCGATCACGTTCACCTCGGGCATCGCCGCCTATCGGCCCAGCCCCGGCTCGTCCGTGCTGGCCACCGCGAACGGCGCGCTCGAGGCGCTGGCCCGCACGCTGGCCGTCGAGCTGGCCCCGATCCGGGTCAACGTCGTCTCGCCGGGCTGGGTCGACACCCCGATCTGGGACGACCTCGCCGGCCCGGCCAAGAACGAGCGGCTCGCGGCGATGGCCGCCAAGCTCCCGGCCGGGCGGGTCGGGCGTCCCGCCGACATCGCGCAGGCCTTCCGGGCGTTGCTGGGCAACGAGTTCATCACCGGGACGACCCTGCACGTCGAGGGCGGTCACCGCTTGGTGTGAAGGGTCAGACGGCGGTGCCGGGCGGGGACTTGAGCAGGGCGGCCGCCTCGGCCGGATAACCGCCCGCGCCGGACCGCAGCGCCGCGGCCGCCACCCGGATCAGGTCCACATTGACGCCGGCGGCGCCCGACGGGTCGTCCACCCGCAGGCGGACCTCCAGGCTGACCGGCGTCCCGGCCCAGCCCTGCGCCTCGACGTTGATGTGGGCGACCTTCTGCGACCGCAACTGCGGGAGGTAGCCCAGCGGCGCCATCTGGACCTTGTCCGAGCCGACCGCGTTCACCTTGGACTGCTTCTTGGTGTTCGGGTTCTCCACCAGATTGCGGAAGTCCTCGGTGCCCCCGAGATTGACCTGGTACGTGCTGGTCAGCGTCAGCCCCCGCTCGTCCAGCAGCCGCAGCAGCGTCCGATGCAGCACCGAGGTGCCGAACTGGCTGGCCAGGTCGTCCCCGATCAGCGGCAGCCCGGCCGCGGCGAACGCGTCGAGCAGGGACGAGTCGCGGGCGACCGGGTCCGAGGTGGTGTTGATGAAGGCCACCCCGGCCCGGAGGGCGGCCGCCGCGTACGCGCGGGCCGTCTCCGGCCGGCCGCTCGGCGCGGAGTACAGCAGCACCTCGGCGCCGGCCAGCGCGGCGACCACCCGGTCGGCCCCGGTCTCGTCGACCAGGCCGCGCTGCACGGTCACACCGGCCGGCGGCAGCGACGGGAGCAGCGCGGGCACGTTGTTGGGCGGGGCGAAGATCGCCTCGTGCAGGTCCTTGCCGACCTTGTCGTCGGAGAGCGCGAAGGCCGCCACCACGTCGATGTCGCCGACCCCGAGCCCGGCGATCGACGGGCGGTGGACGCCGACCTCGGAGCCGGTCGCACGGTAGTAGGCGAGCCCCTGGACCAGGGCCGACGTGTTGTTGCCGACGCCGACCACGGCGACCTTGGCATTGTTGATCATGGTGGGGAGAGTAGCGATCTGGTGCAACCGTGTCACTGTTGGTGCATGCCAGACGCGAGCTTCGCGCGACAGCGCGGCGAGATCTTCGAGTACGCGGGCGCCACCGTGGAGATGGTCGACGCGGCCACCCTGCTGGCCGCGGCCCGGGTCAACCCGGTCGACCTGCTGCGGCAGGCGAGCTGGCCGGAGCCGGTGAAACGGGTGGACCTGAGCGTGGCCGGCGCCGATCGGCCGGGCGGGCCGGTGCACGCGTTCTCGGCGGCGATCTCCACGGCCGACGAGCCGTACTCGAAGGAGCGCATCCGCAAGCTGGTGCTGGGGCAGGACCCGGTCGGGCTGCTGCTCGCGAAGCGGATCGAGCAGGGCGACCCGATCACCACCCGGATCGTGGACAGTGTCGGATCGGCGGCGGTCGCGGCGTACCGCAAGCTTGGTCTTGATCGACCCACCCAGCCGGCCGCGAACCGCCGGCCCGCCACCCTCGCGGACGCCGTCGTGGGTTTGCAGGCGACCGTGACGTACGACGAGAGCGGCACCGTCGTGCGGCTGTTCGCCGAGGTGCCGCGGGACGACGTGACGCCCGCCCACCTGCAGGCCTTCGTCGGGCTCACCCTGCAGGCGGTGCTCGAGCTGGCCGGTGAGAACTCGCTGACCGGGCGCAAGTTTGTGATCAGCCGGGACGCGGTGCCGCCGCGCACGGCGCCCACCACCCAGACCGTCACGCTCGACATGGTCGGCGGGCTCACCGAGGTGGTCGCCGAGCTGCGCGAGATCGCGGTGTCGTTCCGGCACCCCGAGGCGATGGAGCGCTGGGGCGCACGCCGGCCGCAGGGCATCCTGATGTACGGGCCGCCGGGCACCGGCAAGACGATGCTGTCCCGGGCCCTCGCGAACGAGATCGGCGCGGACTTCCGGGAGATCCGCACCCCGGAGATCCTCGACAAGTGGCTGGGCGGCTCGGAGCGCAACATCAAGCAGATCTTCCGGGACGCGCGGCGTTACCGGGTGCCGACGCTGATGCTGTTCGACGAGTTCGACTCGATCGTCAGCTATGCGGGCGCCGGCGGCGACGCGGCCAGCCAGGCGCTGAACGCGGTCGCCGGGATCTTCAAGCAGGAGATGAACGACCTGATCGAGGAGAACCCGAACGTGCTGGTCGTGGCGACCACGAACTTCCCGCACCGGGTGGACGACTCGCTGATCCGGTCCGGCCGCTTCGACGTGAAGCTCAGCGTGCCGAAACCGGACGAGGCGAGCCGGGCCGAGATCTTCCGCAAGATGATCCAGGGGCTGATCGCGGCGCACGAGCAGCCGGGCTTCGAGATGTTCGCCGACGACCTCGACCTGGTGGCGCTCGCGCACGCCAGCCACGGCATGACCGGGGCGGACATCAAGGAGGTGCTGCGCCGGGTGCAGCTGGCCAAGGCGATGCAGGACGCACGGACCGGCGGCCACGTCGCCCCCATCTCGCAGGACGAGCTGCTGGCGAGCGTACGGGACCTGCTCGGGTCCCGCTGACCCGCCGGACTACTGCGGCGCCGCCCGCTCGATGATCGCCGCGGTGTCGACGGCGGCGGGCAGGGTGCCGAAGGTGTGGCCCCAGTCGCCGGCCAGCCGGGTCGCGCAGAACGCGTCGGCGACCTCGGCCGGGGAGTGCCGCACGAGCAGCGACGCCTGCAGGACGACCGCCATCCGCTCGGTGACCCGGCGGGCCTGTCCCTCGTCCATGGCCATCGTGCGCAGGCCGGCGACCGCCTCGTCGATCCGCCGGTCGACGCCCGACACCTCGGCCAGCAGCGCCTCCAGGCTATCCGGCTCGCGGTGCAGCGTGCGCAGCACGTCGAGGGCCTGGACGTTGCCGGAGCCCTCCCAGATCGAGTTGAGCGGGGCGTCCCGGTAGAGCCGGGGCAGGCCGGAGTCCTCGACGTAGCCGTTGCCGCCCAGGCACTCGAGGGCCTCGCCGACCACGGCCGGCTGCCGCTTGCACACCCAGAACTTGCCGACCGCGATCGCCAGCCGGCGGAACGCGTGCTCGCCCCGGTCGACGGCGCCGGCCAGGCGCATGGCCAGGACGGTCGCCGCCTCGGACTCGATCGCCAGGTCGGCGAGGACGTTGCGCATGGCGGGCTGATCGGCCAGCAGCCGGCCGAAGGCGGAGCGGTGCCGGGCGTGGTGCATCGCCTGGTTGAGGGCGGCGCGCATGCCGGAGGCGGAGCCGGTCACGCAGTCGAGGCGGGTCATCGCGACCATCTCGATGATGGTGCGGACGCCGCGCCCCTCCTCGCCGACCAGCCAGGCGACGGTGTCCTCGAACTCCGGCTCGCTGGACGCGTTGCTGCGGTTGCCCAGCTTGTCCTTGAGGCGCTGGATGCGGAACACGTTCTTCTCGCCGCTCGGCAGCACCCTCGGCACCAGGAAACACGACAGACCCGCGGCCGTCTGGGCCAGCACCAGGAACAGATCGCACATCGGCGCGCTGGTGAACCACTTGTGACCGGTGAGCCGCCAGGTCCCGTCGGCGGACCGGGTCGCCCGGGTGGTGTTGGCCCGGACGTCCGAGCCGCCCTGCTTCTCGGTCATGCCCATGCCGGCCAGCAGCCCGCGCTTGGTCGTTGGTGTCCGCAGTCCGGGGTCGTATTCGCGGCCGGCGAGCAGCGGCTCATACATTTCGGAAAGGTCGGAATTGTTCCGCAGGGCGGGGATGACGGCGTAGGTCATCGAGATCGGGCACGAGTGCCCGGCCTCCACCTGGGACCAGACATACAGGCCGGCAGCCCGCGCGACATGAGCCCCGGCGCGGTCGTCCGCCCAGGCGGCCCCGGCCAGCCCTTCGCCGACCGCCACCCCCATGAGCCGATGCCAGGAGGGGTGGAACTCGACCTCGTCGACCCGGTGCCCGTACCGGTCATGGGTGATCAGCCGCGGCTCGTACCGGTTCGCCTCGTCCGCCCACCGCTGCGGCTCCGCCGTCCCGGCCAGCTTCCCGAGCCGGTGCAGATCGCCGACCGCCCAGGGCGCGCCCTCCCGGGCCACGCCGGCCAGCAGCGCGGCATCGGCCGAGACGTCGTAGTCGACAAGCGGCGGGGCCTGGTTGAACACCTCGTGGGTCGTCACACCCGCAATCTACTCGCCGGTAGCTTCCGAGGCCACGCCCCGACCACCGGCACCGATCCCGCCGGCCCGTTCAGCGCCGCCCGGTCCGCGGGCCCGCTCGGCGTCGCGCCGCCACTCGCCCTGCGTCGCGCCGCCACTCGCCCTGCGTCGCGCCGTCCCGTGCGTCGCGCCGTCCCGTGCGTCGCGCCGTCCCGTGCGTCGCGCCGTCCCGCGCGTCGCGCCCACCTGAGTCGCCGAGCTCCGCGCCGTCGCGGGCCGGCGGGGTGCGGGTGGCGCTTTGGTGCGAGCTGTGCGCGCTTTTCGCCAAGGTCGCGCGGCGACGGGCGAAAGTGGAGCGTTCGTGCGAGCTGCGCGCGCCCTTTCTCCAAGATCGAGCGCGCTTCATCCGGGGGAGCGAGGGGGGAGGGGCTCCGCACGCACCTCGCGGGGTGCCGTGCCGCGAGGTACGTGCGGAGGTCGGTGGGCCCCAACGGTGAGGCTCAAGCATCGTAGTGGTGGGCGGCTGCGCGCGCCCAGCCCTCGGGACTGCCGGATGCGCCGCGATCGAGCGACAGAGTCATAAGGTCGCACATCGAGGGTGGGTTGTGGGTGTCGGATTTCTGTCCGGCGGAGCACCCATCCGGATCGGGACTTGATCCGAATCCGGTGTGGATTCAGGCTGGTACGTCCGGCGGTCGGGGAGCGCCAGGTGGGTCGGGTGCCCGGTGGGTGGAGAATGGCCGGGTACGCGCCACGAAGGACCAGGAGGGGGCGGGGCGGTCGGTGACCTCGACATCCACGCAGGCGGCCCGGCCCGAGGGCGATGTGCTGGACGGGCTGGCGGACGCCCGGGCCCTGGCGCAGGCGGCCGGCCGCGGCGATCTCGTCGGACGGCTGGACGCCGCGGCGCAGCGGCTGCGGTCCGAGGAGGCGACCGTCGCCGTGGTCGGCGAGTTCAAGCAGGGCAAGAGCACGCTGGTCAACGCCCTGCTGCGCACCGACATCTGCCCGGTGGACGCGGACATCGTGACCGCGGTTCCGACCATCCTGCGGTTCGGCCGGCCGCCGGCCGCGTTCCTGCGGCTGGACGGCGTCGACGAGCCGGTCCCGATCCCCTTCGACGACCTGCGCCGGTACATCACCGAGGGCAGCACGGCCTCGGCGCCGGCCGCCGAGGGGGACGTGCCGCCGGTGACCCGCGGCGTCGAGGTGCGCCTCGACCGGCGGCTGCTCGGGGCCGGACTGTCGATCATCGACACCCCGGGCGTCGGCGGGCTCGACTCGGCCCAGGGCAACCTCACGCTGGCCGCGCTCTCCCTCGCCGGGGCGGCCCTGTTCGTCACCGACGCCGCCCAGGAGCTCACCGCCCCCGAGGTCGACTTCCTGCGCCGCGCCCTGGAACGCTGCCCGCGCGCCTTCCTCGTGATCACCAAGACCGACCTGTACGGCGAGTGGCGCCGGATCGTCGACATCAACGAGGGGCACCTGCGACGGGCCGGCCTGGACGTCCCGATCGTCGCGGTCTCCTCGTTCCTGCGGATGCGCGCCCAGGCCCGCGACTCCACCCAGCTCAACGAGGAGTCCGGCTTCCCGCGGCTGGTCGACGTGCTGCGCCGGGACGTGCTGGGCGCGGCGGCGGCGACCAGGACCGCGGCGGCGCGGGCCGAGCTCGCCTTCGTCGTCGCGCAGCTGCGCGAGCGGGTCGAGGCCGAGCAGGCCGTCGCCGCGGCCCCGGCGAAGACGCCCGAGGTGGTACGGCGATACGCCGAGAAGACCCGGCGCGGCGCCTGGCTGGCCGGCGGCTCCTGGCAGACCGTGCTCGGCGACGGCGTGCAGGATCTCAGCTCCGATGTGGAGCACGACCTGCGCGAGCGGCTGCGGCTGATGGTGCGCCGCGGCGAGGACCTGATCGACGAGTCCGACCCGAAGGAGACCTGGCGCGACTTCCAGGCCTGGGCGCAGCGGGAGGCGGCCTCGGCGGCGGTGGACAACCTGATGCTGCTGGTCACCCGCACCGAGCAGCTCGCGCACGACGTGGCCGAGCGGTTCGGGCTGGAGTACGACAGCCTCGACGTCGACCTGCCCGCTCCCGAGCTGGCCCTGCGGAAGGTGGACGAGCTGGACGTGAGCTTCCAGAAGTCGGGCGTGCAGCAGTTCCTCGGCGCCTTCACGGCGGCCCGGGTGACGTACGGCGGGATCTACATGATCGGCGCGGTGGGTGCGTTCTTCAGCCTGGCCCTCGCGCCGATCGGCCTGCTGGCCGGCATGACGCTCGGCCGCCGGATGATCAAGAGCGAGCGGGAGCGGCAGGTGCTGCAGCGGCGGATGCAGGCCAAGGCCGAACTGCGACGGTACGTGGACGACGTCGGCTTCCACGTCGGACGCGACTGCCGGGAGGCGATCCGCCGCACCCAGCGCTTCCTGCGGGACGAGTTCGCCAACCGGGCGCAGGCCGTCGAGCGGTCCGCCGCGGCGACCGAGGCCGCGGTCCGCGAGATCGCCGAGCTGCCGCCCGACCAGCGTCACGCCAAGGTCGCGCAGCTGGCCGAGGCGCGCCGCCGATTGGACAGGCTCGCGGCGTGAGCGAGCTGTCCCGAGCGCGAGCGGGCCGCCGAGGCCCGCATGATCCCGAGGGCCACGAGTCCACGCCCAGGAGACACAGCATGAACCTTCTTGATCAGGTGCGGGTGCTGCTGGAGCGGGCGGTGCAGGAGACCCGCGACCCCCGGGCCGTGCAGGCGCGCCGGCGGATCGACGAGCCGCTGCGGGTGGCCATCGCCGGCAAGGTCAAGGCCGGCAAGTCCACCCTGCTCAACGCGCTGGTCGGCGAGGAGCTGGCGGCCACCGACGCGGGCGAGTGCACCCGGATCGTCACCTGGTACGCCGACGGTCCGACGTACGCGGTCACCGCCCATCTGGCCGGTGGCACCGCCGAGGCGCGGCCGTTCACCCGGCGCGACGGCGCGGTGCAGATCTCGCTGGGCCGCCCGGCCGAGCAGATCGACCACCTCGAGGTGCGGGTCCCGAGCAGCCGGCTGCGGCAGCACACGCTGATCGACACCCCGGGCATCGCCTCGCTCTCCACCGACGTCTCGCTGCGCGCGATGGCGTTCCTGGAGGCCGAGGGGGAGCGGGCCGCGCAGACCGACGCGGTCATCTACCTGCTGCGGCACATGCACGGCAGCGACGTCCGGTTCCTGGAGTCGTTCCACGGCGACGGCCTGTCCCAGGGGACGCCGGTCAACGCGGTCGGCGTGCTGTCGCGGGCCGACGAGATCGGCGGCTGCCGCCTCGACGCGATGGACTCGGCCGCCCGGGTCGCCGCCCGCTACGCGACGGACGAGCGGCTGCGCCGGCTCTGCCCGGTCGTGGTCCCGGTGGCCGGGCTGCTCGGCGCGGCCGGCGCGACCCTGCGCGAGCAGGAATACCAGGTTCTCGCCGCGATCGCCGCCGAGCCGATGGACGAGGTGGTGGAGCTGCTGCTGACCGCCGACCGGTTCGCGGCCTCCGGCGAGCACCGTGCCCGCGTGCTGGCCCGGCTGGGCCTGTTCGGCGTACGGCTGTCGGTGCGGCTGATCCGGGAGCGGACGGTCGCCGACTCGGGGGCCCTCGCCCGGGCGCTGACCGAGCACAGCGGCATCGACCGGCTGCGCGAGGTGTTCGCCGCCCAGTTCGTCGGCCGCAGCGAGGTGCTCAAGGCGCGCTCGGCGCTGGCCGTGCTCGACGAGTGCATCCCGCCCGGATCGGCGCTCGCGGCCGAGGCCGAGCGCATCCGGGCCAGCGCGCACGAGTTCGTCGAGCTGCGACTGCTGCACCAGGTGCGCTCGGGCCGGCTGCCGGCCACCGACGACCAACTGGCCGAGATGGACCTGCTGCTCGGCGGGGCGGGCGCCGCGGCGTACGCAAGATTGGGTCTTCCGCCGAATGCCGCACCGGGGCGCATCGCCGCGGGCGCGACCGAGGCCCTCGCCCGCTGGCAGGCGATCGCGGAGCATCCGTTCTCGGCGCGCGAGCTGAAGACCGCCGCCCGCGCGGTGGCCCGCAGCTGCGAGGGCATCCTGGCGGAGCAGTACCGGGGTCAGAACCAGCAGGGGTGAGCCTCGCGCGCGGGCGGCTTGGTCAGCGTCACCTCGCCGGTGCCGTCGGGCCGCTCGATGACGATGGTCGGATGGTTCAAGTCGCCGCGCACGAACGCGAACCACTTCCCGTCCGGTGACCAGGTCGGGTCCATCTCGCGGGCCGGGTTCGAGGTGATCCGGTGCGGGTTCGACCCGTCCAGGTTGACCATCCAGATGTCCGAGGTGTCGCCGGTCAGCTCGCGGGTGTAGAGGATCTGCTGCCCGTCGGGGGAGTAGACCGGATCGTTGGCCGGCCCGACGTCCGGCGTGGTGATCTGCCGGCCCGGCTCCTTCGGGTTCGCCACCTGCAGCTCGTAGATCTGCTTGATCCCGCCCTTGTTCAGCCAGTACAGGATGGTCTTGCCGTCCGGCGACCACATCGCGTCGTCCTTCTGGATCGTCGAGTGGGTCAGCTGTTTGATTTCGCCGGTTGCCAGGGTGAGCACCGCGATCTGCAGCACCCCGTTGAACTTCTTCATGAAGGCCATCTGGGTGTCGTCGGCCGACCACGCCACCCGGCCGTCGGCGTCGTCGGCGACCAGGTGCCGGTCGCTGCCGTCGGCGTTCATCACGTAGATCGAGTGGACCTTGCTGTCCGGCGAGGCGTGGGTGAGCGCGATCTGCCGGCGCGAGTGCGACCACTTCGGCAGCACGTCGCCGTACACCGAGTTGGGCAGCGGGGTGCGGGCCGCGGTGCCCGGCGTGAAGTAGTAGACCTTGTACTTGCGGGTCGAGCTGCCGGTGGGGCCGCCGGTGTCCACCCGGATCAGCATGGTGTCGGTCGGGAAGGCCTGCGCCGGGCTCGCCGAGACCGGCGGGGTGGTCGCGGCGGTCGTGGGCAGCGGGGTGTTCCGGGCGGAGGTGTCGTTCTTCTTGTTCAGGTAGACCAGCGCGGCCGTGGTGCCGCCGGCGAGCAGGGCGACGACGAGGGCGCCGATGGCGAGGAACTTCACCAGGTTGCGCTTGTCGCCGCCCGGCGCGGCCGGCAGCGGTGGCGGCGGCCAGGGAATGGCGGTTCCGCCGCCTCCCGGCACGATCGGGGCGGCGCCGCTTCCGCCGCTTCCGCCGCTTCCGCCGTGCAGCCCGTACGGGGGAGTGGGAGCGGGGTCGATGGTGGTCGGCGGGTTCGTCGTGCCGGGAATGGCGGCCGCGCCCCGGGAGTAGGTGACCGGCGCGCCGCCGCTGATCGGCGCGTTTCCGCTGTAGATGGGCGGCCCGCTGATCGGCGGAGCGGCCGACATCCCGGCGCCGGCCGCGGCGGCGCCGGCGATCGCCCCGCCCGCGACCCCGCCCGCGACGGCCGCGCCCGCGGCCCCGCCACGCTGCGGCGACACCACCGGCGAGCGCCGGCCGACCGGCATGTCCACCACATTCGTCGCCTCCGGCCGCGGCGTCGGCGTCGCGCCCGGCGCCGGGGTCGCGCTCGAGAACGGTGACCCACCGCCGAGGACCGCCGCGGTCGACACCGCCGCGCCCATCGCGATGCTGTGCTCCGGGTGCGGGTCGGCCACCACCGGCCGCTGGAACTCGGTCGACAGCAACTGCGACACCAGCGGGATCCGCGACGACCCGCCGGCCAGCAGGAACGCGCTCAGCTGCCCGGGGTCGACCCCGCCCGTGCGCAGCGCCCGCTGGGTGGCGGTGATCGTGTCGTCCAGCGACGGCGAGATCATGCCTTCCAGCTCCGACCGGTTCAGCCGTACGCGGGTGTGCAGGCCGGGCAGCGCCACCGGGATCATCGTCTCGGTGTCGAAGGAGAGCGCCTCCTTGGCCTCCACGCAGTCGCGCCGCAGCCGGGCCAGCGACGCCACCGCCTCGGTGTCGTTCGGGTCCATCCCGTCGGCCATGCCGCCGAGCACGCTGAGCACGTGCCCGAAGACCGCCTCGTCGAAGTCGATCCCGCCCAGCTGCTCGACACCCTCGGGCTGGCCGAGCAGCACGAACCCGTCGCCCTCGCGGCGCAGCACGGCCACGTCGAACGTCCCGCCGCCCAGGTCGTACACGGCCACGGTCTCGCCGTTCGCGATCCGCCGCGCGGTCGCGTGCTGCAGCGCCGCCGCCTCGGGCTCGCTGCGCAGCCGCACCGGCCCGGCGTCGGCCAGCTTGATCGCCTGGTCGAGCTGCTCCTTCTTGTACGGCCCCCAGTTCGCCGGGTGGGTCACCGTGATCGCGGCGGGCGGGCCGTCCTGCTGCTGGATGACCGTGTCCAGCACGTGCCGCAGCAGCTTCGCGGTCAGCGCGTGCGCGGAGAACGGCGCCCCGCCGACCAGGATCGGCACCGGGTCGCCCATCCGGCGTTTGAACTCGCGGGCCAGCCGGCCCGGCTCGGACTGCCCGCGCCGCTCGGCGGCCTCGCCGATCAGCAGTCCGCCGTCCGGCTTGACGAAGACCAGCGACGGGATCTCGGCGCGCCGGCTGCCCAGCCGCACGACCTCGACCCGGCCGTCCACGAACACCGCCGCCGCGGTGTGCGTGGTGCCGAGGTCGATCCCCAACCCGTACCGCATCGCCATCCCCCGACCCTAAGACGTGACCTGGCATTTGGGCGCGAGCGTCCGCCACCGTTCGCAGTACGTCGCCGCCTCCTGCTGGTTGCGGAATCCGTCCTGCAGCAGCACCCAGAACCCCCCGTTCTGGTCGGACAGCACGTCGGTGGCGAAGCTGTCGACCAGCCGCACCGGCATGCCCCCGGCGGTCAGCCGGGTCAGCTCGGCCTGCGCCGCCGCCTGCCCGCCGCTGTGCGGAAAAACGTCGATCAGCGCGTACGGGCGGGTCACGGTCACCTGCTCGACCGGCTGCTGCTGCGGCGCGGCCGCGGCCTGGTCGCGCCCCTTGAACAGCCGCCCGGTGAACAGGCCGTGCCCGCCGGTGTGCAGCGCGATCAGGGCGGTGGCGGCGACCAGCACCACGATCGCGACGGTGCCGAGCACGACCGCGCGGACCAGTGGCTTGCTCTTGCCGGTGGCGACCTCGGTGAGGTACGGCGGGCGTTCCGTGTCGTACACGTCGCTGACCTTGATCAGGACGGCGAACGGGCGGGGCTGGCCGGTGACCGGGCGGCCGGGCTTGGCCCGCACCGCGACGGTGGCCCGGGCACCCGGCTCGAGCAGCACCGCGTCCGGCTCCACGCGCACCTGCCCGGACGGCGGGTCGAGCTCGGCGGTGATCCGCAGCGGGGCGGCGCGCCGGGTGTCGTTGGCCAGCCACAGGTCGTACGTGTGCTTCTCCCGCCGGGCGACCAGCGACCCGGTGACCGGAACCGGCAGCGCCACCTTGAGCAGGGCGGTCGCGAACCCGGCCGGCTCCCCGGTCGACGCCTCCTCGGCGTGCACGGTGAACGGCACCAGCGACGAGCTGGGCGGCTGCTCGGCCGGGGTGGTCAGCACGACGGCCACCTCGGCGGTCTCGCCGGGCCGCAGGCTCAGCTGCGGCGGCTCGACCGTGGCCCACCCGGCGGCCCGGCCACGGGCCAGGTAGATCCGCAGGTCGAGTGGCTGCGCGTACGGGTTGCGCAGCTGGACGGGCACGCGGGTGGGTACGCCGGGCGCGAGAGCAACCGGTTCGTCGGGCAGGGTCAGCTCCACGTCCACGATGGTCGCATCAACCCGGTCAGTGAAGATCGCTCAGGTCGGTAAGTTGACCGCCCGGTATCTGGTCGGCGGGGTGCGTCCCCAGCGGGTCCTCCTGCTGCGTCCCGAACGGCTCCGGGGTCATCGGCTGCGCGGTGCCGTAGATGGTCCCGCCGTAGGTCTGCTGCTGGCCGCCGAAGATCTGCTGCTGGCCGCCGAACATCTGTTGCTGGGCGCCGAGCATCTGCTGGCCGCCGTTCGCCGCGCCGGCCGGGTGGTGCAGCAGCGGGTTGTCGTTCCCGTCGAGCGGGTTCGAGCCGTCCTGGTACTCGAGCGCGTCGCTGAACCCGTCGTTGTCCGAGTCGGCCGCCGTCGGGTTGGTGCCGAGCACCTGCTCGAGGTTGTCGTCGAGGCCGTCACCGTCCGAGTCGACCCGGGTCAGCGGGGTGAGCGAGCCGTCCATGTGCCCGTCGTGGTCGGAGTCGGGCGAGCGCGGGTCGAGGCCCTGGGCCAGCTCGAACGCGTCGTTGAGCCCGTCGCCGTCGGAGTCCGCCTTGCGGGCGTCCGTCCCGTACGTGACCAGCTCCTGCGCGTCGGACAGGCCGTCGCCGTCGGTGTCGGCGCGCAGCGGGTCGAGGCCGAGCCGCCGCTCGAGGGCGTCGCTGAGCCCGTCGTGGTCGGAATCCGGCCCGCCGAGATCCGGCGGCGGCTGGACCGGGAGTGTCTGGGTCAGCGGGGTCTGCGGCACCAGCGTGGACAGCGGCTGCATCACCGGGTTGTCGATCGGGGTGGCGGTGCCGTCCGAGATGCCGGGGATGATGGCCGCGAACTCGAACCGGTTGCCGGCGTTGGCCTCGCGGACCCCGGCCCGCGGGTTGGCCGCCTCGACGACCCGGCCGTCGCCGAGGCTGATCGCCACGTGCGCGCCGGGGGTGCGGCCGTCGCCCGGGCGCGGCTCGCGGTCGAAGTGGAACAGCAGCGCGCCCGGCGTGTCCTTGGCCTTTGCCGGGTCGATCAGCAAACCCTGTTTCTTGAAGAACAGGTATTGCTCGGTGGCGGTGCGCGGAATCTTCGTCCCGGCCTGGTAGGCCGCCCATTCGGTGAAGTCGGAGCAGTCGAAGACGGACGGGTTCGGATTGGTGAGGTCCTCTTTCGCGCCGAACACGTAACGGTCGCCGATCTGCGCCTTGGCAACTCGCAGGAAAGTGTCGAGTGCGGCGTTGTTGCCGGCCGGCGCGGCGGTCCGGCTCACCAGGTCGGCCATCGGCGTGCCGGCCACGTCGTGCACCGCGGCGCCGGGCAGCTCGGTCATCCCGTGGGCCGGCTCGTGGTCGCCGTAGCCGCGGGTGCCGCTCCACATGCCGCGGCCGGAACCGTCGCCGTACGCGACCGCGGCCGCCTGAGCCTCCTCTTTGAACCGGACGTAGCGCGAGCTGAGACCGCCGTGCGTGGTCGTCCAGGGTGAGATGTCCTCGCCCCGGTGGGAGATCTCGAACGCGGCCCGCGCATTGTCCAGCGGGTCGTACAGGTTGTACTTGGTGAGGAAGTCCGGGTGGGCCTTTCCATTGATCTGCCACAGGCCGCGCGAGTCCTCGCCCACCGGGTTGTGCGCCTTGGAGTTGCCACCCGACTCGGCCAGTGCGATCGCGGTCATGGTCGCCGACTCGTCGGGCGAGAAGCCCGCCCGTCGGGCGAAACCGTAGATCTGTTCGGCGGAGTACCTCGGCATGTCCCCGAGGGTAGACACGGTAATCCACTCTGTATACGGGACGTCCGGGTTGCGCGAAAGGGCAGCGAAAGGGGCAACAGAGTTGGATCAACGACAGAGCCGATCGAGCTATTGTTCTGATCGACTTTTTCGGGCCATCATGTCTGGGCAGTTGCCCGCTCATTGGGCACTGACCAGGGGGAACAACGCATGAACTCAACACGACTGGCCACGGTGTGGATCGATGACAGTCATGCCATCGTCCGCCGTGGCATGGCGGCTTGCCTGCAGCAGGCCGACTTCGTCGTGCGCGGCGAGAGCGCGGTGCTGTCCCCCGAGCCGGTGATCGCCGATCTCGATGTGCTGGTCTTCGAGTACGCCGGACCCACCCTGCGCCGCGCCGTCCGCCTGGTCGAGGACCGCGGCACCCGGCTGGTCGCCACCGTCCGCGACGTCACCGAGCAGGCCGTCCGCGAGATGGTCGACACCGGGGTCAGCGCGATCCTGCCGCACCGCACGCTCACCGCCGAAAACCTCGTCACCAGCCTGCGCTCGGTGGTCGCCGGCAACGTGGCGCTGCCCGCCGACATGCTGTCCCGCCTGCTGCTGCACGTCACCCAGACCTCGCACCTCGGACCGGCCGGGCTCAACCCCCGGGAGCGGTCGGTGCTGCGGCTGCTCGCCGACGGGATGGACACCCGGGGGATCGCCGAGGACCTGTGCTTCTCCGAGCGCACGGTCAAGAACGTGGTGCACGACGTGCTGACCAAGCTGAACTGCCGCACCAGGGCACAGGCCGTCGCGGTGGCGACGCGCGAGGGCGTGATCTGACCCGGTGGCCGAGGCCTGGATGATGCTGGCCGACGCGCTGCTCCAGCGCGAGGCCCTGATCTGCCGGTTGGCCGAGGGCCGGCCACCGAGAGATTTCGCCGGCCTGTACGTCACCGACGACGAGGTGGAACGCCTGCTCGCCGGGTTGCCCGGCCTCGACGGCCCGGGCGTGGAACGGGTCGCCGCGGTGCGAGCCGGTGCCGCCGGGCCGGTCGTCGAGGCCCGCGAGGCGTTCGAGCTCAGTGGACCGTTCGGGACGGTCGCCGAGAACGCGGGACTCACCGTCGGCGAGGCCGAGGTCCTGGCGCTGCTGCTGGCGGTGGAGATGTCGCCGGCCCGGCAGCGGCTGGTCGGCTACATCCAGGACTCGGTGCAGCTGCCCCGGCTGACCCTGGCCACCCTCGGCCGCATCTTCGTCGAGGACGATCACGTCGGCGTTCGTGCCGTCGCCCCGCGCGGCGGCCTGATCCGCTCCGCCCTGGCCCGGGTCACCGGCGACGGCCCGTGGGGCACGCAGGTCGCCGAGCCCGCCGCCCGGCTGATCTGGCACCTGGCCGGCGACGACTCGCCCGACCCTGCCCTCCCGCCCGGCACCGCCGCCCGTTCGGGCACTATTTCCGGAAAATCGGAACTGGTGCTCGTGCACGGCGGCGACCGGGAGAGCCGCCTGCACGCCCTCGGCGGCCAACGGCTGCTGGTCGTGCCGCCGCCGGAGACCGACCTCGCCTGGCAGGCCGTCATCCGCGAGGCGACGATCACCCGGTCCACCGTGGTCGTCGATCTGCCGGCCGCGCTGCCGGCCGCCGGCCGCGACGTCATCCAGCGCGCCACCCACCTCGGCTGGGTCCTCTCCTCGCGGGGCGAGCAGCCCCTCGAATCCGTCCCCGACCGGCCCTGGCGCGAGATCGCCGTGTTCGACGGCGCGGCCGGCCCCGAGGACTGGCAGCGTGCCATGGGCCGCGACCCCGACCCCGCCTACCGCCTCAGCCGGGAGCAACTGCGCCTGGTCGCGACGGCCGCGCACACCGACGGCGGGCTCGTGGCGCCGGCCGTACGCCGCCTGGCCGGAGGCCATCTCGACGGGGTGGCCGTGCGGATCCGGCCGCGGCGGGGCTGGCCCGACCTGATCCTGCCCGCCGAGGAGTCCACCCAGCTGCGCGAGCTGGCCGCCCGGCACCGCGAGCGGGACACGGTCTACGGCCGGTGGCGCTTCCGGACCGCCCCGAGCACCGGCGTGGTGGCCCTGTTCGCCGGCCCGTCCGGCACCGGCAAGACGCTCGCCGCCGAGGTCGTCGCCGGCGAGCTCGGCCTCGACCTGTACAAGGTGGACCTGTCCGCGGTGGTCAG
Source organism: Actinoplanes sp. KI2 (assembly GCF_025630775.1). Taxonomy (GTDB): domain Bacteria; phylum Actinomycetota; class Actinomycetes; order Mycobacteriales; family Micromonosporaceae; genus Actinoplanes. The sequence goes on along the minus strand of NZ_JAOSZE010000026.1, from coordinate 58,015 downwards.
CAAGTACATCGGCGAGACCGAGAAGAACCTCGAACGGATCTTCGGGGCGGCCGCGGCCGGTGACCTGGTGCTGTTCTTCGACGAGGCGGACGCGCTGTTCGGCAAGCGCTCCGAGGTGAGCGACGCGCACGACCGGTACGCGAACATCGAGGTCGCCTACCTGTTGCAGCGGCTCGAGACGTACGACGGCCTGGTGGTTCTCGCCACGAACCTGCAGCGCAACATCGACGCCGCGTTCTCCCGCCGGATCTCGGTGGCGATCGACTTCGTGCCGCCCGAGGAGCCCGAACGCCGGCTGATCTGGCGGCAGGCGTTCCCGTCCACCGCGCCGGTCGCCGGCGATCTCGACCTTGACTTCCTCGCCCGCCAGTTCAAGATCACCGGTGGTGTGATCAGCAACGCCGCGCTGGGAGCCGCGTTCCTGGCCGCCGCGGAGGGCGGCCCGATCACCATGCGGCACGCGGTGCTGAGCGTGAAGCGGGAGTTCCAGAAGCTGGGCCGCCTGCGTACGGAAAAAGAATTTGATCGTTACTGGGACCTCGTGAGCAAGGACGCCACCGATGCTGCACCTGCTGGATGAAACCCTCGAGGCCTTCCTGCGCGACGTGGTGCCGCTGCCGGCCCGCGACGTCGACATCGCCTTCGACGCGCCCGACGGCGAATGGTCGGCGGCCCTGTCCACCCGGCCCACGGTCGACCTCTACCTCTGGGACATCCGCCCCAACCTGGCCGAACGCGACTACGGCGAGGTGATCGTCGAGGAGGCCGACGGCCGCCGGTACCGGCGCGACCCGCTGCCCCGGGTCGACTGCCGGTACCTGGTCACCGCCTGGACCAGCGAGGTCCGCGACGAGCACTCGCTGCTCGGTGACGTGCTGAACGCCCTGCTGCTGAACCCGGTGATCAGCACCGACCACCTGCGCGGCGGCTTCACCGAGGTGCGTCCGCTGCCCACCCTGCGGCTGCGCAGCGGCGACGGCAGCGAGAACTCGGACTTCTGGTCGGCCCTGGGCGGTCAGCTGAAACCGGGCCTCGACCTGGTCGTCACGGTCACCGTCGACGCCGCGCTGCGCGCCGCCGCCGGGCCGCCCACCGAGACCGTCATCGTCCAGGCCGCCGAACGGCGCTGACTATCGTCACGATCGGGGCGGCCACGCACACGCCGTAGAGCAGCAGCAGCGGGCCGCCCGGGCGGGCGCCCGGGGCGATGTCCGAGTTGAAGGCCAGCGAGGGCCGCACGTGGTGCCAGCGCGTGATCTCCAGATACATCAGGTACCAGGAGCCGGCCCAGACCGCCCCGCCCAGCCAGGTGACGCGTCCGGCCGCCATGCCGACATCGTAGGTGTCAGGATGCTGGCATGGGTGAGCTGACTGACTACATCGCCGGCCTGGGGGAGCCCGCCCGCTCGGTGATCGAGCGGTACCGGACCCGGGCCCTCGGCGTGGAGCCGCAGGCCGAGGAGGGCCGAAGCTACGGCATGGCGGCGCTGCGCTACCGCGACCGGCCGCTGGTCAGCGTGGTCGCCACCAAGCGGGGCTACTCGGTGTTCCCGTTCAGCGCGGCGGTCGTCGAGAGCGTGACCGCGCGGTGGCAGGGCTTCGAGTCCACCAAGGGCGGCATCAAGTTCACCGACCGGCAGCACCTCCCGGACGACGCGTTCGACGCCCTCGTGGAGCAACGCCGCGACGAGATCGACGCGGCCAGCGGTGCGCTTGGAAGGGGTCCAACTCATGACAAATAGGCGTAGAACCGTTGAGCGATCTGCCTGTCGCCGGAGCCACGCTATCTTGAGGTTGGTCGCCGATCACCATTCAGGAGGTGTGTATGACTGTCGAGATGGTCGCGCCGGCCTGGATGCATGAGCAGGTCACGGCCGAGCAATACGCGACCTGGACCGAAGAGCAATGTGCGGGCATCGAGATCGTGGATGGGATGGTCCTCGTGAGTCCGAGCGCCTCCAAGCGGCACAACCGCCTGGCCAGGCACCTGGCGAACGCCTTGGATGCTGCCGCGGGACCGGATTGGAACGCCGATACCGACTTCGATGTCCGGCTCCAGGACGTGCCACTGAACAACCGTCGTCCCGACGTGACGGTCTACCGGGCGGAGACCATCGACATCACGCCGACACGACCCGAGCATGTGCTTCTGGTGGTCGAGGTGGTTTCTCCCGGGTCGGAGACGACCGACCGGATCGTCAAGGCCGACCAGTACGCGAGGGCTGGTATCCAGTTCTACTGGCGGGTGGAGCAGGCCGCGACCGGTGCGCCTCTCGTCTACACGTACGTTCTCGACCCGGCAACGGGACGCTACCGGGGTGGCGAAGTCTTCACCGGCGTGGTGAAGCTGAGCGCGCCATTCCTCGTCGAGGTCGATCTCGGCCAGATTTGATTTGTCCGGAGTCCGGCTGGCTTCGTCATGATCGGACCCTGACCGCGGGCTTCAGCGTCGCGCCGTCGCCGTGTCAGCGGTGGCGGTCACGCTGGTGGCGATCGGCGTGCACGGGGCCGCGCCGCGGTCCCGAGGTGAGATGGGTGTCGGCACTTTGCGCGCGCGGGTGCCCGGGCAGGATCCGCTTCCCGGGTCTCGCCCGGCCGCACCTCCCCGATGGTTGACGACGGCATGGCATCAGCGCATGATCAACTAATCGCCCGCCGCGCTTCGAGGACACGGTCATGAGCTCGACAGACAGGTACTCCGGGTTCGACGAGATCCGGCGGGCAGACGCCTACCCCCGCGTGCTTCGGGCCGCCCGGCTCTACGTGGGCGGCCTTGCCTGGGGAATGATCTCGGCACTGATCGTCGCCTGCGCCGACTTGAGCGCTTGGTTTCTGCTGACCAGCGCCCTGGCCATCCCTTTCATCTGGGCCGGCGTCCGGACCGCACTTGACGCTTGGTCGCGCCTCGAACAGGAGGTTCCGGAGACGGCGCGGCGCGAGGCCAGGTCGGCTTCGATCATCGTGGCCTTTCAAGATCTGCTGAAGCGTCGGCGATGAGCGCCGGCATCGGCCTGGGTCCATCGATATGTCCGCCGATGATCAGCTAAGGTTCGCGCCTTATGGGATCAACGTACGAGACGTTGCTGGTCGCCGCCGACTTCGACGCGACCGTGGACGCGCTGCGCCACGCCGGGGTCACCGCGGTCGTGGTGCCACTGGCCGACGAGCGGGTGGCGGTGGTGCCCAAGGAGGGTGACTGGGACACCGCCCCGGTCCGCTCCATCGGCGCGAACCTCAGCCTGCGCCTGGGTTGTCCGACGCTGGCGATGTGCGTCTTCGACTCGGACCTCGTCCGCTGCTACGTGATCCGCGACGGCGAGACCGTCCACACGTACATTTCCGACGCGGAGATGCTGGTGGAGGCGTTCGAGGACGAGGACGGCCAGTTTCACCCGATGATCGACAACGTGGTCTACCCGGTCGACTTCAAGATCCCCGCGGGCCCGATCGGCGACGACCCGGCGGCCTTCGCCCCGTTCGCGGCAGGTCCGCCCGACCTGGACGCCGTCGGCGCCGCGCTGCGCGACGAGGGTGTTGCCCCGTACATGATGGCCGAGGTCCAGCACTGGGCGATCATCGAGGCCCTCGGCCTCCCACCGGAGGCGCTGACCACCGCGTATCGCCACTGCGATCCGGCCGACTTCCCGGCCGCCGTCGTCCTGGATTAGTTCGCTACGACTGCCCTGTCGCGCCACGCGCTCGCGAACGGGCCAACGGCACTCCGCGCCTCGTCACGCCGTCGGCCCCGCGGTGGGTTGCACCTAAGGCTGCACCGGTGCACCTTTTGCCCGCGCGCATACGCGAGGGAGGCTCATCCCGGCGGCGAATGGCGACGTCCAGGCGGGGTGAGGCGATGACGCGAGTCCTCATGGGAGATTTCGAGGCACTGCACCGCCTCGGGCTCGAGCAGATCCTCCAGGTCGACGGCATCGAGCTGGTCGGCGCAGAGGGGGCGGACATGCTCGACCGGATCTGCGAGGCCTTGCCCGACGTGATCGTCCTCGATCTCGACAAGCGGTCGACCGGCGACCTGGTCCACGCGATCGTGCACCGGTTCCCGCGGGTCAAGGTCGTGGCCTGCTCGTCGCAGCATCCGATGATGCGCGTGTTCCCGCCGCTGCACTACGGGGAGTTCTACGAATCCGACCTTGACCCCGCGCTGCTGACCAGCGCGGTGCAGGCCTGACAGGGGGAAACTTTCATGGCCGCGTCGTACGGAGCACCGGGCGTCTACATCGAGGAGCAACCCAGCGGCTCCATGCCCATCGAGGGGGTGGGCACCGCGGTCGCCGCGTTCGTCGGCTTCACCGAGCGCTACGACACCGAGCAGGGCGACCCGACCGACCCCGCCGGCGTGAAGCCGCAGCTGGTCACCAGCTGGCCGCAGTACGAGCGGATCTACGGCGGCTTCGTGCGGGGCGCGATGCTGCCGCACGCCGTCCGCGGCTACTTCGAGAACGGCGGCGGTAAGGCGTACATCTGCCGCATCCCGACCACCGAGGGCGAGAGCGCCAACGGCGGCCGGCCGACGCTGACCCTGCCCACCGCCGACAAGCCCGACACGCCCAGCCTCCAGCTGTCCGCCGTCGAGCCCGGCCGCAACCTCGAGGTCGAGGTCGTCCCGCCGGCGCCGGCCCCGCCGCAGGAGGGCGAAGGCGGCGAGGGCGCGTCGCACAACGGCTCGGGCGATTACACCCTGCGCGTCTACGAGGGCGGCGCCCTCCGCGAGGAGCTGGGCGGCCTCCAGTTCAGCGGCCGCAGCACCCGCACCGTGGAGAAGACGGTCAACGAGCGCTCCAAGTTCGTCCGGATCGAGATGCAGCCGCTGCAGGGGGCGTCGCTCGCCGAGCGCACCCCGGCCCCCGGCCGCTACACGCTCGAGGTGCCGCCGGTCTCCAGCAAGTCGGTCACCCCGGCCGACCTGGTCGGCAGCGAGAGCGACCGCACCGGGTACCAGGGCCTCGCGATCGCCGAGAACGTCACCATGGTCGCCATCCCCGACCTGGTCACGGTGGCCACCCGGGACGACGGCAGCATCGACGAGGAGATGTTCCTCGGCGCGCAGAAGCAGCTCATCGACTTCTGCGAGGCGAGCCACAACAAGATGGCCATCCTGGACACCCCGCCCGGGCTGAACGCCACCCGCGCCCTGGAGTGGCGCGCCCGGCTGGCCCGCGACTCGGCGTTCGGCGCGCTCTACTACCCGAACGTGGTGGTCAGCAACCCCCTGGCCCGGCCCGGCGCCACCAACGGCGAGCTCTCGCTGGTCGTTCCCGGCGCCGGCCACGTCGCCGGCGTGTGGGCCCGCACCGACGCGGCCCGCGGCGTGTGGAAGGCACCGGCCAACGAGGCGCTGCGCGGCATCGTCCGGCTGGAGACCGAGATCACCAGCGGCGAGCAGGATCTGCTGAACCCGGACGGGGTCAACTGCATCCGCTCGTTCGGCAGCTACGGCACCAAGATCTGGGGCGCCCGCACGCTGGCCAAGACCGATCCGAGCTGGCGCTACATCAACGTCCGCCGACTGTTCAACTTCGTCGAGGAATCGATCCAGCGCGGCACCCAGTGGGCGGTCTTCGAGCCCAACGACTACGACCTGTGGCAGCGGGTCAAGCGCACCATCACCTCGTTCCTGCGTGGACTGTGGATGCAGGGCGCGCTGGTCGGTGCGACCCCGGAGCAGGCGTTCTACGTGCACTGCGACGAGAGCAACAACCCGCCCTCCTCGGTGGACGAGGGCAAGCTCATCGTCGAGATCGGCATCGCGCCGGTGAAGCCGGCCGAGTTCGTCATCTTCCGGATCAGTCAGTGGCAGGGCGGCGGAGCCGCAAGCGAGTAGTGAGGAGAGGTTCCTATGCCCGATTTGATGACTACCTTCCAGTTCGTACTGGAGGTGGACGGCATCGAGATGGCCAGCTTCCGCAAGTGCTCGGGGGTCGAGTCGGAGACCGAGACCATCGAGTACAAGGAGGCCACCAAGGAAGGAAAGATGATCATCCGGAAGGTTCCCGGGGCGATGAAGTGGAGCGACATCACCCTGGAGCGCCGGATCGACGAGTCGACGGCCCTGTGGGAGTGGCGCAAGCAGGTCGAGGACGGCGACGTCGACAGCGCCCGCCGGAACGGCTCGATCGTCATCAAGGACTCGATGAAGACCGAGGTCGGCCGCTGGGACTTCGACATGGGCTGGGTCTCCAAGTGGACCGGCGCCGAGCTCGACGCCGGCAGCAACGAGATCGCCACGGAGAAGGTGGTCATCACCCACGAAGGGCTGCGCAGGACAAAATGAGCGGGTTGCAGACCGAGTTCCCCTTCACTCTGCCGAAGGGGTACGTCGACGACGACGGCACCTTGCACAAGACCGGCATCATGAGGCTGGCCTGTGCACGCGACGAGATCGAGCCGCTGCGCGACGGCCGGGTGAAGGAGAACGAGGCGTACGCGACGGTGATCGTGCTCGCCCGGGTGGTGACCCAGCTCGGCACCGTCAACCGGGTCACCACCAGGACGATCGAGTCGCTGTTCGTCTCCGACTTCAGCTACCTGCAGGACCTGTACCGGATCGTCAACTTCCAGGACCCGAGCATCCTCGAGACGCTGGAGCCCGGCACCCCTTTCCCGCCGGCGTCGGTGGAGGTGGGTTAGGGCACTACGCGCACGACGAGCTCTGGCAGGAGATCGCCTTCCTGGCGTACCACCTGCACTGGGACTTCGACCGGCTGCTCGACCTGGAACACGGCGACCGCATCCGCCTCCTGCGGGAGGTGGGCGGCCTCAACGAACGGGCATGGCAAGGAGTGACGGGTGGCTAACGCGCGCACGATCGATCCGCCGTTCGTCGGCAAGTTCGTGTTCAAGATCGGGGCGCTGCAGATCGGCGCCTTCACGGAGGTGACCGGCCTCGGCGTCTCGATCGACGTGGAGGAGCTGATGGAGGGCGGGCAGAACGCGTACACGCACAAGCTGCTCGGCCGCATGCGGTGGCCGAACATCGTGCTCAAGCGCGGCCTCACCGACTCCAACGCGCTGTTCACCTGGCTGCTGCAGTTCTCCGGCGACGGTTTCAACGGCGCCCAGAACAAAATCAAGCCGGAGACCGGTTCGATCAGCGTGGTGACGCCGAAGGGGGAGCCGTTCCGCACCTGGTCGCTGATCGACGTCAAGCCGGTGAAGTGGACCGGCCCTCGCCTCGCGGCGTCGTCCCGGGACCTGGCGATCGAGGAGCTGGAGGTGTGCCACAGTGGCTTCACGGTCACGACGTGAGCGGGCGCTCCGGTTCGTCGCACGTCTGCTGCCCCGGTCCCTGAGGCCGGGGCTGACCGGTTCCGGCCGCAAGCCGGGCGCGCCGGGCGGGATGGGCGGGTCCGGCGCGCCGGGCGGGCTCGGCGGGTCGGGCGCGCCGGGTGGGCCGGGCGGGCCGTCGGTCGGCGCCGGCGTCGCTGACGCCCTGCCGGTGCGGGCGCCTTGGTCCCTGGTGCGCTGGTATCGAGCCCTACGGTCGAGGGATGACCGGACGCCGGGCGGAACCATCGACCCGGCGCCGGGCTCGGTCGGGCGTCGTCAGCTTCCCGGCTCGACCGCTCGGGACAGGCTTTCCAGCCAATCGGGTACGGGCGGACGGTCCCGGAACCTGGTGGGCGCGACACCCCCGGTGGGTGGCACGGCGCGGCGGCCGGCGGTCGCCCGGTCGCCGCTGACCACGGTGGGATCGCTGATCGGCCTGCCGCCGGGCGGCCCGAACGTGCGGCCGGGGCACGAGCTCGCGATGGGTCCGGGCCTCGGGTCGTTGCGGCCGCCGGCCGGCGGTGCCATCGATTCCGGTACCGGCGGCCCGGCTCCCGGAGGCGCCTCCGCTGTCCGTGGCGGTCCGGCTGTCCGTGGCGGCCCGGATGTGCGAAGCGGTTCGGTTCTCGGACGCGGCCCGGCCGTCCGCGGCGGATCGGTCTCCCATGGTGGTCCGGCTTCCGGAGGCGGTGCGCTCTCGGTGGGCGGCGCCGGCCTCACGGGCGACGTATCCCGGCGAAGCCTTGCGACGCCGACGCCGACGACGCGCGAGCCGGCGCCGGTGGTCGGTGCGGGCCTCGCCGATGGCCTGCCGGTACGTGGCGGGATCTCGATCTCCGCCGCCGGTCCCGGCTCGCCGACCTCGGGTGACACAGCGGACGGACATCGCGCGCCGCGAGTGGGCATGAACCACGAGCACGCCGCCGGTGGGCGCGGTCCGGCGGGCGCGGGCCCGAGCGGATGGGGACCGGGTGTCCTCGGGCGTGCGGGCCTGCGCGGCGTGGCCGGCCCGAGCCGCGACGTCGGACATGGTGGTGATGGCCGCGGACGTTCCGCCGGGGCCGGCCCTGGGGTGGCCGGCGGGTCCGGTGGGTTGGCCGGATCGGGCGGGTTTGCGGGCCCCGGCGGGTTTGCCGGGTCCGGTGGGTTTGCGTCGACCGGGCTTGCGGGGCCGGGCGGGTTTGCGGGGTCGGCCGGGCTTGCGGGGCCGGGCGGGTTTGCGGGGTCGGCCGGGCTTGCTGGGCCGGGCGGGACCGGTGCGTCGCTGCTGCGGCGGCCGGTGGACGGGCCGACCGTGAGCGATCCGGACGGCGCCGGCGGGATGCGCGTGCTCGGCGCGGCCACCCTGCCGCCCGGGAGCGTGCCGGATCCGACCGGGGCCGTCTCGGTCGGCCCCGCGGCCGGGCACCCGATCGGGCCGTCCGCCCGGACGCGCGGGGCCGGCGGCGACTCGGCGGGACGCGTACCGCGAGAAGCCATGGGCGCCACGCCGCGCGAGCGCTGGGCGGCCGCCGTCGCGGCCCGGCCGCTGGAGAGCCCTCGCCCGCTGCCCGTCGCCTTCCACGCGATGGCGACGGCGATCACCGGGCGGGCCCGGCCGCCGCTGTTCACCACCGGGCCGAACACCCGTGGCGCGCTCGCCGCGGCCGGGGCCCTCGGCGCCACCACCGGGACGGTCGTGCACCTGCCGGCCACGCCGAGCGGACCCGCGGTCTCGGCGGTGCTCGCCCACGAACTGGCGCACACCAGGAGCCCGGTGCGGCGGCCGCGGTTCTTCCTGGGCGGCGCGTCCGGCCTGCTCGACGACGACGAACGCCAGGCGCTCGCGGCCGGCAAGGAACGGCTCGGCCAGGCCGTCAGCACCGGGGCGGGGATCGTCGACTCGCTGCCGGTGGGCGGCGGAGGCATGGGCGCGGTCAGCGAGGTCGCCACGCGGGCGGCCCGGGCGGCCGTGATCGAGGCATCCGGCAGCCCGATGGGGAGCGCCCTCTCCGGGCTGCAGGGCGCGGCCGGCGACGCGTTCTCGGGCATGGCGGGCGGCGCGATGTCGGGCATGGCGGGCGGCGCAATGTCGGGCCTGTCGGGCATGGCGGGCGGCGCGATGTCGGGTTTGTCGGGCATGGCGGGCGGCGCGATGTCGGGTCTGCAAGGCGCGGCCGAGGGCGCCGCGTCGGCGGTGGGCGACGCGGTCGGTGGCGTGCGTGACGCCGTCGGCGGGGCGGTCCACGCGGCGGGCGAGGCCGTGGGCGGCGCGGCGAAGGCGCTCGACCACGACCAGATCGTCGAGATCGTCGAGCGCCGGCTGCTGCGCGAGATCGAGCGCCGCGGCGGCCGATGGGCGGGGATCTTCTGATGTCGAGGGTGGGTGCGTTCTGATGGCGGGAGTGCCGACCGCGCCGGTCAAGGCCGAGCTGCGGACCGAGAACAAGGAGGTCATTCCGCTGCTGTTCAACCCGGCGGAGCTGACCATCACGAAGGCCGCCTCCTGGAACGCGGCCGAGAGCAAGGGCAACAACGCGCCGCTGCTGAAGTTCTCCGCGGGGCAGCCGGGGACCCTCGCGCTGAGCATCACGCTGGACACCACCGACACCGGCAAGAGCGTCACCGACTACACCGACAAGCTGATGCTGCTGGTCACCGTCGACCCGAAGCTCCCGTCGACGGACAAGAGCCGGAACAAGGCGCGGCCGCCGTGGGTGACCTTCAACTGGGGGCCGCTCCAGTCGTTCAAGGCCGTCGTCGAGCGGCTGTCGATCAAGTTCACCTACTTCGCCGCGAACGGGACCCCGCTGCGCGCCAAGGCCGACCTCGCCCTGAAACAGTACGAGGACCAGGCGGTCAAGCCGCTGCAGAACCCGACCTCGCACACGCCGTCGCTGCAGACCGTGCACCGGCTCAGCCACGGCGAGACCCTCGACCGGCTGGCCGCCAAGCACTACGCCGACGCGACCCGGTGGCGGCTGATCGCCGAGGCGAACAACGTCATCGACCCGCTCGCGCTGGAGCCCGGCGCGCTGCTGATCATCCCCGAGCTGCCGGTGCGCCGCCGTGGCTGAGGAGAAACGCCGGCTCGACGGTGTGGTGATCACGATGGACGGGCGGCCGCTCGAACCCGCGCTCTACCCGCAGGTCGCGCTGGTCCGGGTGGAGGAGTCGGTGCTGCTGCCCGACTACTTCGCGATCCACTTCGACGACCCGCACTTCGAGCTGTTCGACAAGGGGCAGTGGACGATCGGGACGCGGGTCGAGATCGCGTTCCGGGCCGAGGGCGACCCGGTCGTGGTGACCGCGGGGGAGGTGACCGCGATCAGCGTCGAGCCGGGCGCCTCCGGCCGGCACGAGCTGATCCTCACCGGTTTCGACCTCACCCACCGGCTCGCCCGGGCGCCGAAGTCGCGCAGCTTCCAGAAGGTCACCGACGCCGACATCGCCTCCCGGATCGCCGGCGAGTACGGCCTCGACGCCGACGTCGACGCGACCGGCGCCACTCACGACTACGTGCTGCAGGCCGGCGAGAGCGACTACGCCTTCCTGCGCCGCCGCGCCGCCCGGATCGGCTTCGACGTGTGGGTCAGCGAGAAGACGTTCCACTTCAAGAAGACCCCGAGATCAACTGCAACCCCACCCAAGCTGGTGTACGGCAAGAACCTGTCCCGCTTCAGCACCCGGTTCAGCGCGGCCGAGCGCAGCGACGAGGTGGAGATCCGTGGCTGGGACAACCTTGGCAAGGAGGCGATCACCGGTCGCTCGGACACCACCGATCTCGGCACCGATGCGCCGGCCGCCGAGGAGTTGTCGGCGGCGGCCCGGCGCGCGTTCGGCCGGGTCAAGCGCAACGCCGGCCAGTTCCCGGTCAAGGACCAGGCGGAGGCCGACGCCCTCGCCGGCTCGCTGCTGCTGCGGGCCTCCGGCGAGGAGGTGGTGCTGCGCGGCGAGGCGGCCGGCGACCCGCTGATCGGCGCCGGGGCCAAGGTGCACCTCGAGGGCATCGGCTCCCGGCTGACCGGCGCGTACCGGGTGACCGGCGTCGAGCACTCGTGGGGCGCGGCCCACCCGTACCTGACCCGGTTCGTCTGCGGCGGCAAGGAGCCGGCCGGCATCGCCGATCTCACCACCACCGGCGCGCCGGAGAAGCGCGGCTGGACCGGCCTGGTCGTCGGGATCGTCACCAACAACGACGACCCGGAGAAGCTGGGCCGGGTCCGGGTGAAGTTCCCGACCCTGACCCAGAACGACGAGAGCGCCTGGTCCCGGGTCGCCACCCCGGGCGGCGGCAAGCAGCGCGGCCTGCAATGGATCCCCGAGGTCGACGACGAGGTGCTGGTCGGCTTCGAGCTCGACGACACCGCCCGCCCGGTGATCCTCGGCGGCCTGTGGAACCGGAAGGACGCCCCGCCCGACCCGGGCGCGGTCGGCGGCGGCGTGGTCAAGCAGCGGATGCTGGTGTCCCGCAAGGACTCCCGGCTGATCTTCGACGACGACAAGCCGCAGATCGAGCTGATGCTCGGCGGGTCGCCCTGCGCGATCAAGCTGGAGAAATCCGAGTCGTCGGTCACCGGCGACCAGAAGCTCGTCATCACCGCGACGAACATCGAGATCAAGGCGACCTCGAAGCTGGCGCTGTCCGGCAGCCAGGTCGAGATCACCGCGTCCGGGCCGCTCACCACGTCCGGCAAGCCGATCAAGCTGAATTGAGAGGAGGGGCCATGCCGCAACCCGCCGCACGCCAGAACGACCCGGTCACCGGGACCGACATCCACATCCTCATGGTCCCGTCGCCGGGTGGCCCGGTGCCGACACCCACCCCGCTGCCGTACGCCGGGCAGCTCGCCCTCTCGCTCTCCGCGAACGTGCTGATCAACGGCCGCCCCGCGGCGACCCAGGGCAGCAAGGCGCAGCAGACCCCGCACATCCCGCCGTTCCCGTTCCAGAAGCCGCCCACCAACCAGGGCACCGTCCTGGTCGGGTCGCCGAGCGTGCTGGTCAACGGCAAGCCCCTGGCCCGGCTCGGCGACCAGGTCGCCACCTGCAACGACCCGGTCGACGCGCCGACCAGCGTGATCAGCGGTGGCTCGCCCGACGTGATGGTGGCCTGAGCGATGGCCGGCGACGACTTCATCGGCAACGGCTGGGCGTTCCCCGCGGGGATCAACCGCAACGGCAGCGTCCGCCTGGTCACCGGCACCGACGAGGTGGACGCGGCGATCCGGATGATCCTGTCGACCGTGCCGGGGGAGCGGGTCATGCGGCCCGAGTTCGGCTGCTCGATGTGGGAGCAGCTGTTCGCTCCGCTGACCGCGAGCACGCTCGGGCTGATCGAGCAGGCCGTGCGGGAGGCGCTCGAGCGGTGGGAGCCGCGGATCGAGCTGGAATCGGTGGATGCGGTCGGGGAGCAGGCCACCGGGACCGTGCACATCACCGTCGGCTACCGGGTGAAGTCGACGAACGACGTACGCAATCTGGTGTTTCCGTTCTATACGATCCCGACCGAGGAGCCGGCGCCATGAGCCTCCCCGCACCCGATCTCGACGATCGCCGGTTCCAGGACATCGTCGACGAGGCGAAACGGCGCATCAACCGGCTCTGCCCGGAGTGGACCGACCACAACGTCTCCGACCCCGGCGTGGCGCTGATCGAGCTGTTCGCCTGGATGACCGAGATGACGCTGTACCGGCTCAACCAGGTGCCCGACCGGCTCTACGTGAAGTTCCTCGAGCTGGTCGGCGTCGAGCTGTTCTCGGCCGTGCCGGCCCGCGCCGACCTGCTGTTCCGGCTGACCGCCCCGCGCGAGGAGGTGGTCCGCGTCCCGGCCGGCACCCAGGTCAGCACCGAGCGCCGGGACGACGAGGCGCCGATCGTCTTCCTGACCGACGCCGAGCTGCAGGTCACCCCGCCGACGCTGGTCGCGTGCCTGACGCACACCGGCGACCGGTTCGCCGACCACTGGGAGGAGCTGCGCCGCGAGGCCGCGACCGTGCAGCTGTTCCCGACCCTGCAGCCGGACGAGGCCGTCTACTTCGGACTTCAGGACTCGGCGGCCGGCAACCTGCTGCGCCTGGACGTGACCACCGGGCCGGAGGGCGCCGGCGTCGACCCGCGCCGGCCGCCCCGGGTCTGGGAGGCGTGGGACGGGCACACCTGGAAGGGCGTGCGGATCCTCGACGACACCAGTGCCGGCTTCAACAGCACCGGGGAGGTGACGCTGCTGCTCCCGATGCGGCACGAGGCCCTCGCAATCGGCTCCCGCCGGGCGTACTGGCTGCGCTGCCGGCTGATCCAGGCGGTCGAGGGGCAGCCCGAGTACACCAACCCGCCGGTCCTCGAGCAGTTGTCGGCGGTCGCGCTGGGCGGCGCGGTCTCCGCCCACCACGCCGAGCCGGCCCCGGCCGAGCTGCTCGGCGCCAGCAACGGCCGGCCCGGCCAGGTGTTCCAGGTGCGCCGGGTGCCGGTGCTGCCGCGCCGCTTCGACGAGACCGTCCGGGTCGTGCTGCCCCGGCACGAGCGCACCGGCGAGCCCGAGGAGCAGGAGTGGACCGAGGTCGCCGACCTCGCCGACGCCGAGGACGACGACCGGGTCTTCACCTGGTCGGGCGCCACCGGCGAGATCCGCTTCGGGCCGCGGGTGCTCGACCGGGAGGGCCGGGTGCGCCAGCACGGTGCGATCCCGCAGATCGACGCGCAGATCTACGTGACCGGCTACCGGTTCGGCGGCGGCCGGCGCGGCAACGTGCCGGCCGAGCGGCTCACCATCCTGCACACCTCGATCCCGTTCGTGGCCGGCGTGACCAACCTCGACCCGAGCACCGGCGGCGTCGACGCCGAGACGGTGGAGAACGCCAAGGTGCGCGGCCCGATGCTGCTGCGCGGCGGCCGGCGCGCGGTGACCGCCGAGGACGTCGAGCGGCTCACCCTGGACGCGGCGCCGAGCGTGGCGCGGGCCCGCTGCCTGCCGCCGAACAACCCGTCCGAACCGGCCCGCCTGCTGGTGGTGCCGCGCGTCGACGTGGCGCCGGAGAACCTCGTACTCGATGATCTGGCAATCTCCGACGAGCTGGAGGAGCAGATCAAGGCGTATCTGGAGCCCCGCCGGCTGCTGACGATGCGCCTGCGCATCGATGCTCCGCGGTACCAGGGGGTCAAGGTGGTCGCGGAGGTGCGGGCCGCGCCGGGCGTACGCACGGAGACCGTGCGCGAACGGGCCGAGCGTGCCCTGTACGAGTACCTGAACCCGCTGACCGGCGGCCCGAGCGGGCAGGGCTGGCCGTTCGACACCGACCTGCGCCTCGGCGACGTCTACGGCGTGCTGCACGGCTCGTTCGGCGTGCAGGGCGTCGAGGCGGTGCACTTCTTCTCCGCCGACCTGCGCCGGCAACGCACTCTCGACCAGGTCGAGCAGCGGTTGCGGCTGCTGCCGGAGGCGCTGTTCATGTCGTACGAGCACCGGGTGGTGGTCCAGCAGTGACCGGGCGCGCCGGCTGGCTTGTCGAGCAGTTGCCCCGGGTGATGGGCGAGGACCCGGTGCTGCACGACTTCGTGTCCGCCTTCGAGCAGGTGCACGACACCGTACGGGAACGGATCGACGCGATCGAGTACCAGGTGGACACCGGGCTGGCCAGCCCGGAGATGCTCGCCTACCTGGGTTCCTGGCTCGGCGTGATGCTGGAGCCCACCGACCCGGCCGAGTACCGCCGCACCCTGGTCCGCGAGGTCGGCAAGCTGCTCGGCTGGCGCGGCACCCGGTACGGCGTCGAGGCGCTGCTGCAGGCCGCGACCGGCGCCCGGGTGACGGTGATCGACGCGGGCGGGGTGTACGGCAGCAAGGACCAGGTGCCGCCGCCCGACTCGGTGGTGGTCGTGCAGATGGACCACACCGGGCACCTCACCGAGAAGCAGGTCCTCGCCTTCCTGCAGAGCGAGCTGCCGCTGGGCGCCAAGGTGCAGCTGGACGTCCGCTTCCAGGCGCAGCCCGCCCGCGGTCGCGCCCGGCCACCCTCTTCCTCCGGGGGCGAAGATGCCTGAGATTTACGGCCAGGTCCGGCAGATGCCCTGTCCCGACTGCGGCAACCCGGTGCATCCCGACCGCGACCAGCTCTGCCCCAACTGCGGCTATCCGCTGATGTTCCTGCGCAAGGGCGGCGGCAACGACGACGCCCAGGCCCAGGCCGTCCCGCGCAGCCCGAACGCCGGCGACGACGCCACCAACCTGCGCGTGATCCCGCAGCCGGTGCCGACGCCGCGCGCCGACACCCGCCAGTTCACCCCGGGCAGCTACGGCGCGCCGCGGGGTCAGCTGCAGTGCCGGCACTGCGGTTACCCCAACGAGCCGGCCCGCATCCGCTGCGAGCGCTGCGGCTTCGAGCTGAAACCGGCCCGCCCCCAGGCCCGCCGGCTCGGCCCGGCCCAGTACCAGCAGCAGCCGGCCCGCCGCGGCGGCTGGGGCTGGCTGATCGCCCTGATCGTGCTGGCCGCGGTCGCGCTGGTGGTGCTGCTCGGCACCCTGCTCTGGCTCTACCTCACGTAGATCAGCCGGGAGAGGTTGATCGCGATCATCGTCAGCGTCATCGCGAGGAAGGCGGTGCTGACGACTCCGTACGCCAGGTAGGTGCGGCGGCGGGCCGGGGAGATCGCGCGATGGGCCGACGACAGCGGGACCCGGAACAGGGCGTGTGCGAGGTACGCGCTCGCCCGGTGCCCCATGTTCAGCTCGCCGATCGCCGCCTCGACCGCGTGGTGCCCGTCGGTGGGCAGCAGCGGGTTCAGGTTGTTGACGACGACGATCAGTTGCAGCCCGAGCAGCCAGCGCAACTCGCTCAGCTGCGCCGGGTAGGTCAGGATCAGCAGACTGGACAGCCCGGCCGCGGCCACGTCGACGAGCGGCCCGGCGAGCGCCACGGCCGCCCGGCCGGCCCGGGACCGGATCCGGTACGCGTCGGTCCGGTCCACGTAGGTCAACGGGATGAGCAGGCAGAACAGCTTCACGCCGGCCTCGCGCACCGGAATGCCCAGCGCCTGGCACGCGGTGGCATGGCTCAGCTCGTGCACGGCGGCCTGGGTCAGCAGCGCACCGAGGATCAGCGTCCACCGCGGGCCGCCGAACACCGGGGCGATCGGAAGGGTCAACGCCATGATCACCGCGGTCGCCGAGGCCGCGGCGACGAGCAGCGCGGCGATGACGGCGAGCCGGGGGAAGCGCGCCATCGCCGCCGCGGGTGGTCCGATCAGCCGGGTCAGGTACCTGGCCGGGATCCGTACCCGCGGCGTGAGCCGGGCGAGCCGGGCCAGCACACGGGCGGCGCCGCGCAGCTGCTCGGGCGGCACCGACAGCACGCCCGCCGCCCTCAGGTCACTGAGGAACGTGAGCAGCGCCGCGGCCCGGTCGCGTACCCCCTCCGGACCGCGGGACCGGCCGGCGGCGGCCAGCAGCGCCGTGCCGGTGTGCGTGCCGTCCAGCAACGGGACCAGGCTCGCCCCGGTCCGGCTCAGCCGCACGTAGGTGCCCGTGCCGGGGTGGAACAGCAGCGGGTGCCCGCCGGCGCCGGTGACGAGGGTGACCCCCGGCGCCAGTCCCACGGGCTCCCGTAGCCAATCGGGCACGGCGAGCGCCGTTGCTCCCTTGTCGTGCGGCGACATGCGGTCTCTTCCGCCGGCCAGGGGCGCGTGCCTGCGCACACGCCCCTGGGTCTGGTCAGTACCTAAACACAACTGCTGCAGCCACTGCAGCCGTAGCACCCGCTGCACCCGCTGCACCCGCTGCACCCGCTGCACCCGTGGCACCCGCTGCACCCGTGGCAGCCGTAGCAGCCGTAGCAGCCGCTGCAGCCGTGGCAGCCGCTACAGCCACTGCACCCGTAGCAGCCGCTGCAGCCGCTGCAGCCGCTGCATCCGTAGCAGCCGCTACAACCGCAGCCGACCGTGCCCGTCGGGAACGAGGCGCTGACCACGGTGGGCAGTTGCTCGGCGGTCAGGTCGTCCTCCAGCCACAGGTCGAGCTCGGGCGGGATTTCCGGGCTGGCGAGTTCCGTCTTCATGGACTTGCTCCTCCATTTGGTGTTCGTGTTCCGATGCCGGTCGGCGTCGCCGCCGGCCCGAGATCCGCGGATCTCAGACTTTGGACCGCTGCGACGTGCCTCACCCGTGCTGCGGGTGCCCGGCGGCGAACGCGAGAAGCGCTGCCCGGTGGTACCCGTCGGCGCCGGCCCGCTCCCGGAGGACATGGGGCTGCAGGCCGGCGTACAACGTGCCGGTGAGATGGAGTCGTAGCGCGGTCAGCCACGCGGCCTGCCCGGCCGCCCCGGCCCGCGACAGCAGCAGCCGATGGCCGTGGCTGCCGTGCCGGGCGAGCGCGCCGGCCAGGTTTCCCATGATGATCAGCAGGGCGGGCGCTCCGGCGATCCCGGGCTGCGTGACGAGCTCGTCGAGGCCGTCCGGGAGGCTCGCCACCGGGCGCAGCGCGGGTCGCTCGGGCACGTGCCGGTACAGGCCGGCATCGAGACCGGTCACCCGCGCCGCCGCGCAGTACAGCTCCAGGCCGAGACCGGCGTCCCGCTCGGCCGGGAACGCCTCGGCATCCATCCGGTCGGCGGCGGCCAGGAGGGCGGACAGCTCCGCGGCGGCAACCGGGGTGCCGGCGAAATCGCGGACCGCGGTACGCCCCGGCAGCACGTCGTCCAGCGAGGCGCGTGGTGGCGCCGGTCGCGGCAGCGCGATCGGCGGCCCACCGTCCGGGGCCCGGAGCAGGTGCGGTGGGACCGGGGCCACCGGCCGCCCGCCCGCCTGCGTGTCGGCCAGCAGCTGGCCGAGCAGTGAGAGCCGGTCCCGGCCGGGGTCCGCCCCGGCCGGCGGCGCGGGGAGGATCTCAATCGTCGAGCGCATCGTTGTTCCTCGGGTCCAGGGCGACCACCGCGGTCACGGGTTCGGCGACGGTGTCCAGGCCGAGCGTCGTGCTCAGGGCCAGGTCGTCCCAGCGGTCGGCGAATCGCGCCGTCAGGCCGTGCGCGCCGGCGAGCGCCGCCAGCTGGGCGAGCGCGACACCGGCGTCGAGGCAGACCAGCCGGTAGGCGAGACCCTGGTACCTCGCCCCGGCGGTGGCGAGCGTGCCGGTGAGCACGATCGTGGCGGCCGGCCGCTCCGGCGCCCGGTCGTCCGGGTGCAGCCGGGCCAGGCTGTGATCCGCGCGCTGGTAGAAGTACCAGCCGGGGTCGAGCCCGGGTACGTCGGCCGCGTGCAGGTACGCCTGCGTCGAGCCCAGGTTGCCGGCCGTCGGCGCCCACCGGCCCACCTTGCCGGCCCCGCCGTCGCGCGGCCCGCTGGTACCGCCGCCGTCGCGCAGCCCGGCGCCGGTCCCGTCGTCGCGCAGCCCGACGGTCCGCAGCAGCAGCGCGGCCAGCGCCGCCAGCGTCGTGCCGGTCCGGTCGTCGGCCAGGGGGATGCGCGGCGCGGACGGATACTCCTTGTGGTACCGCTGGAGAGCGATGCTCGCGGGCCGATGCGGGTGCCGGTTGAGCCACTCGCGTGGCCGCGGGGCGACCGCCTGCTCGTACAGGTGCGCGAGGGCGGGTCCGTCCGGCGCGGGCGCCGCGGTGGGTAGGCACCGCGGGCACCCCGGCCGGCGGTAGGCGCCGATGCTCGACTGGGTCCAGTCCGCGAGGTCGAACACGGTACAGCCGGAGGTCGCCGCGCTCTGGCCGACCCGGGACAGCAGGTGCACGGCCTCGGTCGTGGTCAGCGCCGCCCAGGTGGCGAGGCGGGCCGGCGACGGCACCCCGGCCGGGCCGGGCACGCCCCCGGCGAAGCACTCGTAGCAGCAGGTGTACCGGGCATCGAACAGCGGGCCGACCTCGACCGTGCGGCTGCCCACCGCGGTACGCAGCCAACCGGTCCCCGCCTCGGCGCAGGCCCGGTCCACGGCCGCCATCGCGCCGGCGTCCCCGTCGTCGACGGCGATCACGAGGTCGGCCGGCTCGCCCCACCCGTACGTTTCGATTCCGGAACCGGCCAGCTCGGCGCGCAGCCGGGTGGCGAGCGGCTCGGCCCCCGCGATCACGACTCGCGCGGCGGCGAACCGCTCGCATGCCTCGTCCCGGCTGCGGTTGACCCGGGTGGTTTCCAGGTGCCGGCCGAGGTAGCCGGCCACCGGCCCGGTTCGTGCCGGGTCGGCCGGGCCGTCCTGCAGGATCCCGCTCGCGTGCAGCAGGGGCAGGCACGCCTGCTCGGTCTCGGCCAGTTCCGAGACCGGGCGGCTGCCGTCGAGCTCCGCCAGCAGCCGTGGCAGCAGCGTGGTCGCGGTTCGGCCGCGCCACACCTGCCGGCTGCCGGTGCCGACGATCGCCAGCCCGTCGCCGAGCGGCACGTGCACCAGGCCGGGCGCCACACAGGGCCGAGCCGGCGTGGTCGTCTGCTGGTCCCGGTTCATCCCCACACCCCCGGCAGCAGCGCGGGCAGCCGCTCGTACGACCGGGTGGTCTCGTCCCGGCCCAGGCCGCAGCGCGGGCAGCCGTGCACGCCGGCCGCGCGGCCGGAGCGCAGCCGCTGCGTCGGCACGTCGATCCGGAGCACCCGGCCGGCCTCGGCCTCGGGCGCGATGCGGAGCCGGTCGACCATCTCGGCCGCGGTGGCCGCCGCGAACAGTGCGGTCGACGGCAGGTATCCGGCCGGACCGGCGTCGTCGTGCTCGTCGTAGTGGCGGTCGATGGCCGAGCTGACCGCACGGGCCGGGTCGTGCTGCGCGATCCGGCGGCGATAGCAGCCGTGGCACGCGCCGAACCCCGGTACGACCAACGGGCCGATCTCCAGCGCGGGATGGTCCAGGGTGACCGGCAGCCACGGCCGGCCGCTGCGGAACGACTCCTCGTCGAAGGCCCGCTCCAGCGCCGGCGTCCGGCGCCAGGCCGCGAGCACTCGTAGCCGCTTTCCCGGTGGCCCTTCGCCGACGTGGACGTCCGTGATGTGCACGTCGTCCGTGATGTGCACGTCGTCGCGCAGCTCACGGAGGCGCTCGGCGACGGCGTGGCCGAACGGCCCGACCGGACACACGATCAGGTGGTACATGCGGTTCCCTCTCAGGCGAACGGCTGCGGCCAGGTGGTGAGCTCGGCCTCGGGCCTGGCCGGATACCCCATCCGGGCGGGCGCCCGGTAGAGCCGGGGATGGCCGAGATACCGGGCGCGGTAGCTGAAGGAGAGCGGCTGCAACCCCGGGACGACGACGCGCACCACGGTCATCCCGGCGCGAAGCGCCTCGTCGGTGGTCAGGTCCACGACGTACGCGTCGAGCCCCAGCGCCGCCAGGCGGGAGCACACCAGCCGGAGATCGGCGACCGGGTCGCCGGTGGACAGTGCCGGCATCTCCGACAGCCGGCGCCGCGCCGGGGAGTCGAGGAGGAAGCCGAACGCCGACGCCCGCTCCGGGGCGCACATGTACGCGGCGCCGTCGACCACGGTGCTGAACGTGCGCACGTCGTCGCTCGGCGGCCGGGCGCCGTGCAGCGCGATCCGCTCCGAGGACGTCTCGCAGATCGCCTTCGCGGCGGCGGTCTGCGGGTCCAGGCCGGTCGCGCAGGAGACCGCGGTGCGGCAGGTGGGGTGCTCGGGCGCGACCGCCACGCCGTACACGGTGGGAATGCCGACATCGGTGGTCGCGTCGAAGAGGTGGATCGTCACGTCCCGGCCGGCGCTCACGTCGAGGTACCGCCGCAGCTCCGGCCCGACCGTGTCGAGCTCGATCCGCGGCAGCGGGAGCTGCTGCAGCCAGGTCAGGCTGATCGCGTCCCGCTCGATCACCTCGCACAGCGCTCCGCAGACCGCCACCGCCGGATCCGGGTGGGCCGCCACGCCCGTGGAGATCGGGCTGGTGTAACGCTCCCCGGGCCCGCGCGGTGGGATGTGCAGGTAGACCAGCCGGGCCGGGATCCAGCGCGGCTCACCGGTGTGCAGGTCGAGGCCACGCACCCAGCGGATGCGCGCCGACCGATCGGGGCGGGCGACCGGGCAGGCCGGGTCCGCGAGCTCGGCCGGCGAGCAGCGCGGCAGGCTGTCCAGGTCGAGCGCCTCGTCGCCGAGCTCGTCCGCGGTTGCCCAGCGGAACTGGCGCCCGTCGTACACGCAGCTCGAGTAGCGCTCGAGCGCCTCGGCCACCGCGACGGTGGACGCGAGCTCCGGGTCGATCTTTGTGCCGGTGCCGTCGAGCCGTCCCAGGCAGGACGTATCGCACAGGTTGGGAAGCGCCGCCGACACGTCGCCGAGGTCTGCCGAGAACACCGCGAGCGGTGGGTCCGACGGTTGGACCGGCAGCCGGCGTACCTCCTTGACGAGGCCGCCGAGCGGCGAGACCAGATCTTCCAGGCGGGCCGGCCGGGACTTGCCCGCCGCCCGTTGTGCCATCTCCGTGGCAACTGCCATCATTCCGCGCGCTTTCGTGTCGGCTGTGTTCCGGTGGGCCAGTCCGGGTGACCTGGCACGCCAACCAGCTTTAACGGCCGATAGTCCGGTTCGCAGGACTTCACACGGTCTACACACTTATGAACTGATTTGCCACGGGTCGAAATGCCGTAGGCTCGGGCGGTGATGCGCAAGCGTGTGCTGGTCTCCGGCGTGGTGCAGGGCGTCTTCTTCCGCGACACCTGCCGGCGGGTGGCCGGCCGGCAGGGCGTTTCCGGCTGGGTCCGCAACCTCCCGGACGGCCGCGTCGAGGCGGTCTTCGAGGGCGCCGCGGAAAGCGTCGAGCGGCTGGTCGAGTGGTCCCGCCGCGGGCCGGCCGAGGCGGAGGTCACCGGGGTCGACGCCCGGGAGGAGCCGGCCGAGGGACTGAGCGGCTTCGAGATCCGCCGCTAGTCCGGCTCCAGTGCCATTGGTCCGTACCGGTCGATGTCGCAGGTCCCTACTCGCCGCACCTGTGGTGCCGCACGCTGAAACCCATGATCTCTCTTGCGGTGGGCACGGTCGGTGTCGTTCTGATCATCACCGGCGTTGCCATGGTCATCCAGGGCTGGGCGGGACGGCGTGATGTCGGCCGGGAGCTGGCGCAACAACGCATCAGCTTCCCCGCCGGGGAGAACCTGCCCGCCGGACTGACGCAGTACGCCGGCGTACAGGTGCACACCGGCGTGCAGGCCCGGGCCTACTCCGAGCTGATCGCCGTGCACGTCGCCAAGGCCACCGGTGGTCGCACCTACTCGGAGATCGCCGACGAGTGCCAGAACGGCGGACGCGACGACGAGCGGCTCGCCCGGCTCCGGGAGACCGCGTTCATGGGGCAGAGCCTGCGCGGTGCGCTGCTGGGTGCCTACCAGGCTTGGCAGGTCACCCTGCTCGTCATGGGTCTGGGCGCGCTGCTGTCGGCAGCGGGAGTCGCGTTCCTCGCGCTCGCCCTGTAGGTCACCCGACCGTCGGGACCAAAGCCTCATGACGTCCGCCTTTCGTTTGGGCACGGTGGACGACGAGCGTTCGTACCTGAAGAAGTGGGGACTCACGGGTTGAGCACACAGCCGGCGCCGTCGATCATTCAGGGCGGCATGGGGGTCGCCGTGTCCGGGTCGCGGCTCGCCCGTGCGGTGGCCGAGACCGGGCAGCTCGGCGTGGTGTCCGGGGTAGCACTGGACGCCGTCCTGGCACGGCGTCTGCAGCGCGGGGATCCCGACGGGCAGATCCGAGCGGCGTTGGCTCACCTGCCGGTTCCCGGCGCGGCCGAGCGGATTCTGCGGCGCTACTTCGTGCCCGGCGGTCTGGCCGCCGGCGTGCCGTTCCGCCCGACACCGAGGCTCGGCCTGCAACCCAGACCGGACCGGGACGAGCTGACCGTCGCCGGCAACTTCGTCGAGGTGTTCCTGGCGAAGCAGGGTCATCGCGGGCGCATCGGCATCAACTTCCTGGAGAAGATTCAGCTGGCGACCCCGGCCGCCGTCTACGGGGCGATGCTCGCCGGGGTCGACGCCGTGCTGATGGGCGCGGGCATTCCCGCCGAGATTCCCGGGCTGCTCGACGCCCTGTCCCGGGGGGAGCCCGGTGTCCTGACCGTGACGGTCGCCGGCGCTGCCACCGGCGAACGCCACACCGTGGAGTTCGACCCGCGCGGGTCCGCCGTCGCGACGGTCCGGCCACAGTTTCTCGCCATCGTCTCCGCCACGGTCCTGGCCGCCTATCTGACCCGTGACCCGAGAACCGCCCCGGACGGGTTCGTGCTCGAGGGCCCGAGCGCGGGTGGCCACAGTGCACCACCGCGCGGCACGATGCATCGGGATGCCGACGGCGAGCCGATCTACGGACCGCGGGACCGCATCGACCTGGCCAAGGTGGCGGCGCTCGGGCTGCCGTTCTGGCTGGCGGGCGGCCACGCCGCCGGCGGCTCGCTCGATGCCGCCCGCGCGGCCGGTGCCGCCGGTATCCAGGTCGGCACCGCGTTCGCGCTGTGCCGGGATTCCGGCCTCGCCCCCGAGCTTCGACACCGGATGATCGAACAGGCCCTCGCCGACCGGCTCACCGTGCGCAACGTACCGGATGCCTCGCCCACCGGTTTTCCCTTCAAGGTCGTCCAACTGGGCGGGACCCTGGCCGACGACGAGATCTACCGGGCCCGAAGCCGCCGGTGCGACCTGGGATATCTGCGAACCCCGTTCCGCCGGCCCGACGGTGCCGTCGGATACCGGTGCCCGGCCGAACCCGCCGACAGCTACGTCCGCAAGGGCGGCGCCATCGAGGACACACCGTCCCGCCGATGCCTGTGCAACGGCCTGGTGGCCGCCATCGGCCTCGCGCAGCACGGTCGCGACGGCAGCGCCGAACCACCGCTGCTCACGCTGGGTCAGAACCTCGAGTTCCTACCGGGCCTCATCGCTCGGTCGGGACCCGACTTCTCCGCCGCGGACGTCGTCGCCCACCTGCTCCGGCCGCCGGCCGAGCCGGTCAGTACCTCAGGTACTGGCGGGTCAGTTTCGCGACCTTCTCGACCAGGGTGACGCCGGCCGCCATCGAGCGGTTGTCGTGCGACAGCACCACCACCGACACGTTCGTGGTGCCGGAGGTCACTCGCCCGATCGTGTTGATGGCCCAGAGGCCGCCGTCGGCGGAGCGGGTGTCCCAGCCGTTCTTCACCGTCGTGGTCTCGCCCGACCGGGCGATCGACGGGATGCCCCAGCGCTGGGCCCGATCGACGGTGTTCATCAGAGTGAACGCCGTCCGTCGCGACTCGGTGTCCAGCGGGCCCTTGGTGTCGACCAGCTTCGAGAGCAGCCGGATCTGGTCGTCGGCCGTGGTGCGGGTCAGGCCCCACGAGCTGTTCACGACCGTCTGGGTCAGGCCGAGCCGCTTGTTGCAGCGGGTCACGCCGGTGCGGGCGCCGACGTGCTGGAAGAGCGACGTGGCGGCGTCGTTGTTGCTCTGCCGGATCATCGGTTTGGCCCAGGCCATCTCGGCGGCGGTCGGGTCGTGCCCGGCGTCCTGGTCGTGCAGCAGCATGCAGGCGAGGATCTGCGCCTTGACGATGCTCGCGGTGTCGTACTTGACGGTGCCGCGGTATTCGTACCGCTCGCCGGTCCGCTTGTCGAGCACGGCGACCGAGAACTCGGGGGAGGTGCTGTCCAGCTTCTTCAGCGCCGCGGTCAGCTGGGCGACCCGATCGGCCCGGTCGGTCTCGTCCTCCTCCTCGGCGCTCGGGCTGGGCGACGGCTTGACCGTCGGCGCCGGCGTCGGCGACGAGGACGCCGCGGGCGAGGGGGAGTCCCCCTCGATCACCGAACTGGGGGACAGTGTGGCGGTGTCGGCCGTCTTGCGCAGGCCGGCTGTGACGAGGCCGCCGCCCAGAAAAATCGCGGCCGCCACCGCGAGGATCACGATCAGGTTCCGCCGCACCCGTGCATACTGCCGTCTCGGGGCTTCGTAATCAAACAAGAAGCCGACGCATGACCACACGCCGGGGTGACGGCCGGGCGACCTCGTGGAAGCCGCAGGCGGCGAAGAGTCCCTCGGTGCCGAGGTAGCGATCGTCGCGGTGCGGGCCGGGCCCGGCCAGCGGGAAACCCTCGACCGCGGTCGCGCCGTGCCCGGCGGCGGTCTCGACGGCCGCGGTCAGCAGCCGCTCGGTGGTGCCGGCCTTGCGGGCGCCGACCCTGACGAAGAAGCACGGCACCATCCAGACCCGGTCGTCCTCGGCCGGGTCGCGGGTCTTCATCAGCGGCGAGCGCAGGATGCGGGCGTACCGGGAGCGCGGCCCGACCGCCGCCCAGCCGAGCGGCCTGCCGTCGTCGTCGTCGTAGGCGAGCACGCCGAACGGCTCGCCCGACTCGCGGACCGCCGCCTCGAAGCGCACCCGATTGCCGCCGCCCCAGCCCGCGTCCATCTCCTTGGCGGCGAGCAGGAACCACATGCAGTAGCAGCCGCGGGTCGTCGAGTTTCCCTCGAACAACTCCCCGACATCGGGCAGCAGTTCGGCGCCGACCTGCCGGATCTCCACGCCCGCAGCCTAGCGTTCGCGGACGCGCGCGACCGCCTCCCGCACCTGCGCCGCACCGATCGAACTGGACTCGGGCGCACCCGCGCAGGCCTCGTCGAGCAGGTCGATGGCCGCGGCGGGCAGGGTCCCGAGCTCGGCGGCCAGCGAAACCACCAAAGGCAAAAGCTCAGGATCGATACGTACGTGATGATGCTCCACCAACCGCAGTCGAGTCCCCTCCAGCATCTGCACCGCTCGTGCCACGTCCGGGACGTCGACCGTCACGCGCTGCACGACGGCGGCCAGCCGGGGATCCCGGGTGAGCTGCTCGCGAAGAGCAGCCGGCGTGGCGGTCGAGATCAGCTGGAGCTCCCGCCGTTCCATCGCCGCCCGCACGAACGCGCCCAGCAGCCCGCCGTGGTCGCCCGGCATGCCCGCGAACGGGGCCAGCTCCTCGGTCACCACGATCGCGTCGCCGCGCTCGCGGATCGAGGTGAGCAGCGAGGTGACCCGCCACTCCGCCTCGGCACGGTCGGACGCGCCCATCGCCAGCAGCCCGAACTCCACGATGTACAGCTTGCTGTCGCGCAGGTGCCGCGGCGCCTCGCCGCGCGCGATCAGCTGGGCCAGCCCCTCGGCCACCGCGAGCCGCCCCGAGCCGGGCTCGCCGGTGAGGATCGCGTTGTTGCGGGTACGCCGGCTGAGCACCCGGATCAGCCGGGCGATCTCGTCGTCCCGGCCGGCCACCGGGCTCAGCCGGTCGAGCCGGGCCGCCTCGTCGAGGCTGCGCGCGTACCGGTCCAGCGCCGGCACCGCCCGCGCGAGCCCCAGCGGAGCGGCGAGGGGCGGCACGGCCGGCGGGGGAGCGGGGTCCGTCGCGCTGCGCTCGAGCACCCGGGCCCGCAGCCGGTCCGGGTCGTGGCCCATCTTGGTGATCAGCCGGACCGCCGCGCTGTCGTGCTGGGTCAGGATGCCCAGCAGCAGATGGTGCGGGGCGATCGTGCCGTCGCCGTGCTTCATCGCCTGGCGCATGGCGAGCTCGAGCGACTTCTTGACGCGCGGCGTGAACGGGATGTGCCCGCCCGGCGGGTCCATCCCGCGCCCGATGGTCGTCTCGATCTCCCGGCGGAACGCCTCGGGGGTCAGCCCGGCCTCCGTGAGCACCGGCGCCGCGACGACGTCGCGCAGGTCGGCCACGCCGAGCAGCAGGTGCTCGGTGCCGATGTAGTTGTGCGAGAGGAGGCGCGCCTCCTCCTGCGCCAGGACCACGACCTGGCGCGCCCGATCGGTGAACTTCTCGAACATCGGCGGCTCCTGACGCCGGGAGGGGCACTCTCGACGGTAACCGAAGGCATGCCCCTTCCGCCGCTCCGGATCGATCGATATCTTTCCCGGCATGAAGGTCTCGCGGGTCGCCGCCGCCCTGGGAATCGCCGCCGTCCTGATTTCCAGCCCGGAACCGGCCTTCGCGGCCGACGCGTCCTACCGCACGCTGAGCTCCGCCGCCAACCCGGACTGGATGCGCGGCCTCGCCGACTCCCGCAGCCTGGCGAGCCTCTCCGTCCCGGGCACGCACGAGACCATGGCGATCCACGGCGGCGCGTGGACGCAGACCCAGGAGGACTTCGGCGACAGCGGGGGCACCCTCGCGGCGCAGCTCACCGCCGGGATCCGCATGATCGACATCCGGGCGCGGGTGAACGACGGGAACACCTTCACGATCCACCACGGCGCCTCGTACCAGAACGCGAACTTCGACGACGTGCTCGGCCGGCTAGCCACGTTCCTGGCGGCGCATCCGGGGGAGACCGTGCTGATGCGGCTCAAACAGGAGTGCACCGGCGAAATCGGTTCCTGCACCGACGCCTCGGGACAAAACAGCTTCACCCAGATCTTCGACTCCTATGTCGCTGAAAACCGGGCATTGTGGTGGACGCCCGGTGTCTCCGGGGATGCCGCAATGCCCACGCTCGGCGAGGTCCGCGGCAAGGTGGTGCTCGTCGTCATGAACGGGGCACACGGCGGGCGGTTCGCCGGCTACGGCCTCGCCCAGTTCGCCGACTGGAACGACGGCAGCTCCACGTACGTCCAGGACAACTACAACGTCCCGAACATCGGCGCCATCGCCACCAAGCGCGACCAGGTGCGCCGCTTCCTCGACGCCACCAGCGCCGGCGACCCGGCCAGGATGTACGTCAACTTCGCCAGCGGCGCGAGCGTCTTCGCCCAGCCCCAGTCGGTGGCCGGCGGCGCGCTCGGCGTGCAGGGAGTCGACCCGTTCCTGCTGATCTACCTGAACCAGGGCCCCGACGTGCACACCCCCGTGACCCGCACCGGCGTGCTCATGCTCGACTTCCCCGGTGGCGGCCTGATCAACAAGATCATCTCATTTGACTGATCAAACGCCTCGTCCGCGCGCCCCTGCTGCCGATAGACCCGGCCAGGAGGGGCGATGAGCGACATCACACGCCAGGTGGCGCGGCTGCTCGAGCGAGCGCAGACTGGGCATGCCCGGGAGGCGTTGGCCGAGGCCGAGCGCGTGCTGCGCGGTGGCGACCACGCGGGCATGCACTATGTCCGGGCGATCGCGCTCGTCAACCTCGGCGAGAACCCGATCCCGGCCCTCGACCTGATGGCCCGGGTCGCCGAGTGCGAGGGCAGCCCGGGCTGGCACGCCTGCGCCCTGGCCACCCGCGCCTCGATCGAGCTGCGCACCGGCGACACCGACGACCCGGACGGGGTGCTGCACGACCTGGTCACGGCCGAGATCGGCGCGGTCGAGGAGACCGAGCCGATCGCCGCGGTCAACGCTAGGGTCGGGGTCGCCATCGGTTACTTCGAACTGCGCCTGTACGAGCTGGTCGGCCCGCTCTACGACGCCGCGTACGAGATGAGCCCGCCCGGCAGCGGCAACCGCGCGATGTGGCTCTGCAACCAGGCCGAGCTGCACCTGTTCTGGGCGCTGGAGCTCTACCAGATCGGCGAGGGGGCCGCCGCCGAGGCGCACACCGCGGAGGCCGAGCGGTACGCCCTGCGCGCCGTCGAGGAGGCCGACGGCCCGGACGCCGCCGCCTGGCGCGACCACGCGATGCTCGCCGCCGCCTGCGCCCGGGCCGACCGGGACCACCTGACCGGGCGGCTCGCCGACGAGATCTCCGACTCGCTCGCCGCGCTGACGGCCCGCGGGGTCAGCCCGAGCTCGCTGGCCTACTCCCGCCCGTTCCACGCGGTGGCGCTGCGCCGCTCCGGCCGCCCGGACGAGGCGCTCGACGTGATCGAGCGGGCGGTCGCGACCCTGACGCCGGACGCCGGCTGGCTGATCGAGTCGGTCACCCACCGCACCCGCGCCGTGCTGCTGGCCGCCCGCGGCTCGTCCGACGCCGAGGTCGGCCTGGCCTACGGCGACACGCTGGCCCGCGAGATGTGGCGGCAGCGGCGGCGCACCCTGCAGACGGTCGCCGCGATGAAGTCCCTCGAACTGCTGCGCGTCCAGCACGACCAGGCCGCGCTCGCCGCCACGCTGGACGCGCTGACCGGGGTCGCCAACCGGGGCGCGTTCGACCTGGCCGTCCAGCAGGCCCAGCAGCACCCGGCCGACCTGATCACCGTGCTGCTGGTCGACACCGACAAGTTCAAGCAGATCAACGACACGGCCGGGCACGCGGCCGGCGACGCCGCGCTGCGGGCGATCGCCACCGCGCTCTCCGCCCAGCTGCGCGACGCCGACCTGCTGGCCCGGGTCGGCGGCGACGAGTTCGCGGCGCTGCTGCCCGGCGTCGACGCGGCCGGGGCGATCGGCATCGCGCAGCGGATGGCCGAGGCGGTGCGCCGCCTGCCGGACTGCCCGGCGACGGTGAGCATCGGGGTCGCCGTCGGGTACGCCGGCGACCTGCCCGAGGCGATGCGCCGCGCCGACCAGGCGATGTACCGGGTGAAGCGGCGCGGCGGCGACGGCGTCGAGGAGTGCTCGGCGCGGCGGGGCGGCGACGGCGTCGAGGAGTGCTCGGCGCGGCGGGGCGGCGACGGCGTCGAGGAGTGCTCGGCGCGGCGGGGCGGCGACGGCGTCGAGGAGGGCTCGGGGCGCGTCCGCGCGGCCTGACCGCGACCCCGGTCACGTCCGGCGGGGCGCCCGCGTCGGTCCGGCAGTGACCCCGGTCGCCCCGCGGGCCACCCGCGCCGATCCGACCGTGAACCCGGTCGCGCCTGGCAGGCCGCCCGCGCCGGTCCGGCCGTGACCCCGGTCACGTTTCGTCACGCCCGGGTCGGCCGCCGGCATCTCGCGGGCATGACCGAAATCGTGATCCTCGGCGCCGGTT
This sequence comes from Actinoplanes sp. KI2, assembly GCF_025630775.1. GTDB lineage: Bacteria > Actinomycetota > Actinomycetes > Mycobacteriales > Micromonosporaceae > Actinoplanes. Next base: position 27,995 of record NZ_JAOSZE010000026.1, on the reverse strand, counting down.
ACGCCGGCCTTGCCGCCGCCGTCCAACTCGCCGCCCGCACCCGCCACGACGACACCGTCCAGGTCACGCTGGTCAACGCCACCGACCGCTTCACCGAGCGGCTGCGCCTGCCGTTGACCGCGACCGGACAGCAGGTCGCCGACCTGCGCCTCCCCGGCCTGCTCGCGGGTACCGGCGCCCGCTTCGAGCCCGGCTGGGTCACCGCGATCGACCTCGCCGCCCGCACGGTCACCCTCGACGACCGGAAGATCACATTCGACATCCTGGTGTACGCCCTGGGCAGTGTCGCCGACACGGCGGCCGTGCCCGGGGCCGACGAGCACGCCTACACGCTGAACTCCTTCGACGATGCCGCGGTGCTCGCCGGGCGGCTGGCCGGCGCGTCGGACGTGGTGGTCGGCGGCGCCGGCCCGACCGGCGTCGAGTCGGCCGCGGAGATCGCCTCGCGGTTCCCGCACCTGACCGTCACGCTGGTGGGGCGGCACGAGCCGGGCGCGGCGATGCACCCGATGGCGCGGGCCCACCTGCGGGCGGCGCTCGACCGGCTGGGGGTCCGGACCGTGCGCGCCGAGATCCGCAAGGTGCTGCCGGACGGCGTACACCTGGACGGTGGAACCCTCCCCGCCGACCTGTTCCTCTGGGCCGGCGGCACGCGGGTGTCGCCGCTCGCCGCGGCGATGACCACCGACCCGCGCGGCCGGATCGTCACCGACGCCGCGCTGCGGTCGGTGTCGCACCCCTTCGTGTACGCGGTCGGCGACGCGGCCGCGATCCGCCAGCCGTACGGGATCATGCACGGCACCTGCCAGAGCGGGATGCCCACCGGGGTGCACGCCGCCCTCTCGATCCTGCGCGAGCTGAACGGCAAGCAGCCCCGGGCGTTCCGGTTCGGCTACTACCACACGCCGGTCAGTCTCGGCCGCCGCGACGGGGTCGTGCAGTTCACGCACGGCGACGACTCGCCGCGCCGGCTCTATCTGACCGGCCGGCTCGCCGCGCGGTACAAAGAGATCGTGACCGCGTCCCCCTGGCCCACCTACCGCCGGATGCGGCGGATGCCCGCCTCGGCCGCGTTCTGGCCGCGCGGGAAGCGCGCATGAGTGACGACGTCTTCGAGCGGCACCGCACCCTGCTGTTCGCGGTCGCGTACCGAATCCTCGGCACCGCCGCCGACGCCGAGGACGCCGTGCAGGACGCGTGGATCCGCTGGTCCTCGGCGGACCGGTCGGAGGTCGCCGACCCGAAGGCGTACCTGTGCCGGATCGTCACCAACGAGGCCCTCGCCCGGCTGCGCGAGGCCCGCCGCCGGCGCGAGGTCTACGTCGGCCCGTGGCTGCCCGAGCCGATTCGCACCGACGCCGCGGCGACCGCCGACCCCGACTCGGTCTCGATGGCGATGCTGGTCGTCCTGGAAACTCTCAGCCCCGTGGAACGGGCCGTCTTCGTACTGCGCGAGGTCTTCGCCTTCGACTACGACGAGATCGCGGCGGCGGTCGGCCGCACCCCGGACGCGGTACGCCAGGCCGGTCACCGGGCCCGCGCGCAGGTCCGGGCCCGCCGCCCGCGGTTCCCGGTGGAACGGCCCCGGCAGCGGGAGGTGACCGAGCGGTTCCTCGCGGCGGCCGCCGGGGGCGACGTGAACGCGCTGATGGAACTCCTCTCGCCGGACGTGACACTGTGGACCGACGGCGGCGGCAAAGTGCGCCAGGCCCGGCGCCCGATCGTCGGCGCGGCGACGGTGGCGACTTGGTTCGCCGCGCTCGGCACGGCCACCTACCAGGGCGTCGCGCCCGCCGACATGCGCGCCGAGACCGCCGAGATCAACGGCGGGCCCGGGGTGATCTTCCGCGGGCCGGACCGGGTGATCGCCACCGTGACCTTGGACGTCGACGGGTCGGGGCGCGTCGTCGCCATCCACAACGTCGCCAACCCCGACAAACTGCACACGATCGCCGAGGGCCGGACCTACGACGTGTAGGCCGGCCGCGGATCGGGTAGAGCGCGACGCATGTCCGAGGTCATGTACTACGCCAAGCGCATCCTGCCGCCCCTGGTGGCGCTGCAACTCGGGATGATCGGGCTCGGGCTGCTGATCACCAAGGTGCTGGCCGGCGTGTGGCCGTTCACCGTCGAGGACGGCGTCAACCGGTACTTCGCCGCGCACCGCACCGACTCGCGCAACGCGGTCACCGAGTTCTTCAGCCTGGTGGGCAGCACCCCCGTGATCATCGGGGTGACCTTCGTCGCCGCCCTCGTGCTGCTCCGCACGCTGCACAGCTGGCGGGAGCCGATCTTCCTGTGCGCGGCGGTGAGCGCCCAGGCGATCGTCTTCTTCTTCACCACGCTCGTCATCGACCGGCAGCGGCCCCGGGTGCACCACCTCGACGCCTCGCCGCCGACCTCCAGCTTCCCGTCCGGGCACACGTCGGCGGCGTTCGCGCTCTACGCCGGTCTCGCCCTGATCCTGGCCGGCCTGGTCCGCCGCACCTGGGCGAAGTGGCTGTGCTGGCTGCTGGTGCTGGTCCCGGTCTGCGTCGCGACATCCCGCCTCTACCGGGGCATGCACCACCCCAGCGACGTCACGGCTTCCTTCCTCAACGGCGCGCTGTGCATCACGATCATGGCGCTGGCCGTCCTCCGCCCGGCGGCGCACGGCTCGACGGCGCACGGCTCGGCGGCGCGCGGCTCGACGGCGCACGGCTCAACCGCGCACGGCTCAACCGCGCACGGCTCAACCGCGCTCAGCCCAGCGGCGCGAACCGGATCTTCGTCACCGCGACCGGGGCGTTCGGCGCCCCGGTGACGGCGGGCTTGAGCAGGACCTGGTCGACCCCGCCGTGCTTGGCCGCCACGTCGGCCGGCACGACCAGCGTCGGCGCCGGCAACCGTTGCAGGTCCTTGAAGGTGACCTCCATGGTCAGCGTGTTCGGCGACACCGGTACGACCTGCAACGCCCCGGCCGGCTTGTCCGCCAGGAAGGCGATCAGCATCGGCACGCTGTGACACTTGGTCGGGTCGTCGGCCGTGCTCGACGTCAGGAACCGCAGCCCGGTCGTGGGATCGGTGACCACCGCGGTGCTGCGCGCGTTGTCGCAGCCCGGCACCGCGATCGTGCCCGGGTCGGCGCTGACCAGGAAACCCTGGTTGCGGAACGCGTCGCTGGCGACCACGCCGTCCTTCGGCGCGGTCAGGTCGACCTCCTGCACACCGCCGCCGTTCGCCGTCGCGGCCGAGCTGACCGGCGCCGACGACGGGGCCGCCGCCGAGGACTGGACCGGCGGCGCGGCCGAGGCCGGGGCGGACTGGACCGGCGGCGCGGCGCTGGCCTGCGTGGGCGCGGCCGTAGCGGCCCCGGTCGGCGCGGCCGTCTGGGTGGCCGCGGTGTTCGCCGCCTTCTCGGTCCCCTTCTTGATCAGCGCGGGCACCGCGATCGCCGCGGCCAGCACCACCACGCCGGCCGCGATCCCGCCGATCTTCGCGAACTTCGTGGCCAGCCGCGGCTGCTGCACGAACGACGCCGTACTGGTCACCGGCACGGCGCCCATCATCTCGGGGCTGGCCGTGATGGTGAGCTGCCGCTGCTTCTCCCGCTGCCACGGCAGCGGCGCCGAGACCGACAGCAGCGCCCGGGCCGACGCGCTGGGCGGCAGGTCCAGATAGGCCGGCTGGAACACCGTGCTGACCCGCCGCTCCGGGTCGGTCGCGCTCAGGTAGAGCCGCACCGGCGCGTTCCCGCCGTTCGCCACCTCGATCGTGAACTGCCCGCTCTTTCCGCCGTTGACCACCTCGGGCGTGGTGCGCAGCGTGATCTGCTCGACGCTGGCCAGCTGGATCGGCACCTCGACGCAGCGCGACACGTCGTGCCGGTACGGCGAGCGCACGAGCGCGCCGACCACATAGGTGCCGGCCGGCGGCGGAGGCTGCACCGGCAGTGTCACCCGCACGGTGAGCGTGGCGCTCTCGGCGGGCCGCAGCTTGGCCACCTCGGGCTCGGCCCGCACGGTCGCGCCGTCGGGCAACCCGACCATCTCGACGCCGTAATGCTCCACGATGTCGCTCGCGTTGCGCACGGTGACATCGAACTGAAGATTGTCGCCGGGGGAGGCCTCGGCCCGCTCCGGCGCGACGTTGACACGCAGCGGCAGGGTCACCGGCTCATGCTGTCATCCCGGCACAACCTGCGGCTACAACGTTCCCGACACGAGATCTTCGAGGGTCGCTCGCGCTCCTTTGTGGTGCAGGCTCGACAACACCGAGGTGTACGCCGAGACGAAGCGCTCGTTGTCCGCGAGATCGCCGAACACCTCCCGGTCCTCGATGAACGCGGTCGGGTGCTCGCGTTGCCGGGCGGCCGACGCCATCAGCCGGTCCCTGAGCTGGTCGACGATCTCGATCGGCTGCCCCTGCTCGTCGACGCCCTCGTCGTAGCGGGCCCAGGAGGCCACGATGGCGGTGGAGAGCAGGATGTCGCCGCCGGTCTCCAGGTTGCGGCGGATCACCGGGAGCAGCCACTTCGGGATCCGGTCCGAGCTCTCCGCGCACAGCCGGGCGACGGTGTCGCGTACCTGGGCATTGGAGAACCGGTCGATCAGCTGGTGCCGGTACTCGCGCAGATCGACCCCGGGAACCTCGGCCAGCGTCGGGGTGGCCTCGCGTTCCATGTACGCCAGGAGGAAGCGCGCGAACAGCGGGTCCTGCGCGGCATCGTGCACCAGGCGGTAGCCGGCCAGCCAGGCGAAATAGCACAGCCCCTGGTGGGAGGCGTTCAACAACCTCAACTTCATCAGCTCGTACGGGATGACCTCCGGCACCACCTGCACGCCGACGTCCTCGAACGGCGGCCGCCCGGCCCCGAAGCTGTCCTCGAGGGCCCACTGGGTGAACGGCTCGCACACCACCGGCCAGCCGTCGTCCACACCGAACCGGTCCCGGACCTGCGCCCGATCGTCGTCGGTGGTGACCGGCGTGATCCGGTCGACCATGCTGTTCGGGAAACGGACCTCGGCGGCCACGTAGGACGCCAGTCCCGGGTCGCGCAACCCGGCGTACGCAACAAAGCTTTTCCTCGCGGCCTCGCCGTTCCCCTGGATGTTGTCGCAGCTCATGATGGTGAACGGCGGCACGCCGCGCTCGCGTCGCCGCTCCAGGGCGGTGGTGATCAGCCCGAAGCTGGTCCGCGGCCGGGTGCCCGGCTGCAGGTCGTGGCGGACGTCCGGGTTGTCGGCCATGAACTCGCCGGTGACCGCGTTGAAGTTGTACCCGCCCTCGGTGACGGTCAGCGACACGATCCGGATCTCGGGCGAGGCCATCTTCTCGATCACCGCCTCCGGATCGTCCGGGGCGTAGAGGTACTCGACGATCGAGCCGATCACCCGCGCGTCCTGCCCGCCGTCGGGCGACTTGACGACCAGCGTGTAGAGCCCGTCCTGCCGCCGCAGCACGTCCCGCATCCGCTGGTCGGCCGGCATCACCCCGACGCCGCAGATGGCCCAGTCGTGGGCCTTGCCCTCGGTCATCAGCCGGTCCAGGTACATGGCTTCGTGGGCGCGGTGGAAGCCACCCACCCCGAAGTGCACGATCCCGGCCGTCAACCGGGACCGGTCGTAGGACGGAACGGTGAGATCCTTCAGGTCGGACAGGGTGGCGTTGCTGAGGGGCAGCATCTTCGGTGACCTCCCGGCGGTGGGTGGGGTCGTTTCGGGGTAACCCACAGCATCCCACCGGAACCGCTTGGTCACCGGCTGACCGCTTTGGTCGCCGTGCGGGGGGTGCTTCCCCGGGTTGCGGCCGCGCTGCGGGGTGGCGCTGCCCCTTGGTTGCGGCCGCTCCGCGGGGGTGGGGCTGCCTTGGGCCTCGGTTGCGGTCGCCCTGCGGGGTGGCGCTGACCCCGGGGCTGCCCCGGTTGCGGCCGCGGTCAGGGCCAGCGGGGTTCGCGATGTTCGGTGAAGGCCCGGACCCCCTCGCGGCGGTCCTCGGAGAAGACGGTGGCGCGCCAGGCGGAGTCCTCGATGTCGAGGCCCGCGGCGAGGTCGACGTCGAGGCCGCGGCGGATCGCGTGGCGCGCGTTGCCGACCGCGACCGGGGAGTTGGCGGCGATCTGCCGAGCCAGTTCGGTGGCCGTCGTCCGGTCCGCCCCCGCCGGAACGAGCCGGTCGATCAGCCCGAGCCGGGCCGCCTCCTCCGCGGCGACCCGCCGTCCGGTGAGGATCAGGTCGGCCGCGACGCCGTACCCGACCCGGCGCGGCAGCAGCTGCGTCCCGCCGCCACCCGGAACGATGCCGAGCCGCACCTCGGGCAGCCCGACGACGGCCGACTCGTCCGCGACGATAAGGTCGCAGCACAGGGCGAGCTCGTAGCCGCCGCCGAGCGCGTACCCATGAACCGCCGCGACAACCGGCACCGGCATCTCCCGGAGCGCCCCGAACGCACGGCGGAAGACCAGCCGCTGCGCCATGAACTCGGCGTCACTGAGCCGATTCCGTTCCTTGAGATCGGCTCCGACGCAAAACGCGGACGGCGCGGCCGAAGTGAGTACGACGGCGCGCGCGTTGCTCTCCCGAACCACCCCGGCCGCCTCGATCAGCTCGGACGCCAGCCGGGTGGAGAGCGCGTTCCGCGCATCGACCCGGTTCAGCCGGATCTCGGCGACCTGCCCGGTCTCAACCAGAATGTCGGCCATCAGCCGTCGGTGCCGGTCGGGTGCGCCGGGCCGGTCGCCTCCGAGACACCGGCGCCGTGAACTGCAAGCACGGAGATCCGCCGTCCCGCCGTCCCGTCGGTCACCAGATACGACGCGGTGAGCCGGTTGAACTCGCTCCCGTCCGCCCGCTGCCACGCGAAGGTCCCGCGAAGAAGCGCCGAGGTCCGATTCACCACGGTCACGTCGACGCCAAGCACCTCGGTCTGGTGGTACCCGGCGTCCCGCATGGCCACGATCTGCGGTTGCACCCCCGCGACAACCTGCTCCGCGCCGCCCAGCGCGAAGAACCCGCCATCGGTCGTGATCAGCAGCGGCACCCCGTAGTAGTCCAGCAGCGAGTCGGTCTCCCGCTCACCCCGCCCACAGGCCGCATACGCGACGAGATACTCCCCGAACCAGCGCTCGACACCCTTGTCGTCCACAGCCGACGACCCTACTCCGCACCCCACACCGTCCCGAGATGGTGGCGTAGCCCCGCTACAGTCCCGCCCATGATCGACGACGACCAAGGGTTCGAGCTGCTGGCCCGGTTGTTCCTGGTGATCGTCCCGACCCTCGTGGCGCTCTTCGCGACCGTCGCCGCCGCTCGCAAATGGCTGCGCCACCGCCGCCTCACCGCCGAAGGCTCCCGCGCCACCGCCGTCGTGACCGGCAACCAACGCGAGTCCCACGACCAGGGCCGCCTCCTGTTCCGCCCGGTAGTCACCTACCACACCGACACCGGCCGGGAGATCAGCACCGTCCTCGAAGAACTACCCCACCACCGCGAACACCTGACCGGCACCGAGTACCCCATCGCCTACGACCCGTCCGCCCCCGACCGCCCGATCGTGGCCCGAGGCATCACCGCCGAACTCATCGCCCTGCTCGCAGTCGCCCTCGTCTTCCTCGCCTTCGCCGTCCTCGCCTACCACTTCACCCGCTGACGCCCCGCCCTCTCCGCTGACGCCCCGCCCTCTCCGCTGACGCCCCGCCCTCTCCGCTGACGCCCCGCCCGCCCGGCCGGCCGATGCCCACCCCGCCCGTTGCCCCGCCCCGCCTGTTGCCCTGCCCAGCCCGACCGTTAGCCCCCGCCGCGGCCGTTGCCCGTGGACCCGCCTCCCTGGAATAGATTGCCGATGAAGGACCGATTGGGTGACGTGGCAGGCTGCGCGCCGGCGCTGTAGAAACAGCCGTCCAGCAAACGCTGCGCGTGATCCACCTCCTCGACCTCGACCCGGACTGACGAGCGTCCTGATCGCCGATGGCCGGCCCCGCGGCCACCGGCACCTTGCCGTGCTGGACTTCGACGGCTGGCCTGCGGACGCCGCCACCCAGCCGTGCTGGTCCTCGACGGCAGGCCCTGCGGACGCCGCCACCGAGCCGTGCTGGTCTTCGACGGCAGGCCCTGCGGGTGCCGGCACCTGGCCGTCCTGGTCACACTTTGGTTACCGGGATGAGGGCGCCGGGGCGGGTCCGCGTGCCCCCTCACCCGTGGGCGCGCCGCTCCAGGAACTCGTACACGTCCTGGCTGTCCACGCCCGGGAACGTCCCCGGCGGCAGCGCCGCCAGCAGGTGCGAGTGCACCCGTGCGCTTGGCCAGGCGCTCCCGGCCCAGCGCCGCACCAGGTCCGCCGGCGGCCGACGGCAACAGTCCGGATCGGGGCAGCGCGACACCGTCCGTCGCGTCGTGTCCCCACCACGGAACCAGCGCGCGTGCTCGTACGGCGTCCCGACCGTGACCGAGAACTCGCCCGACCGCGTCGACTCGATGTGGACGGTGCACCAGTAGGTCCCCGCCGAGGTGTCGGTGAACTGGTAGAACGACGAATACGGGTCGTCGGCCTGGAAGATGGTGCGTGACGCCCACTTGCGGCAGATCGGCTGGCCCTCGATCGACCCGGTCACGTCGGACGGGAAGCGCACCCCGTCGTTCTCGTACGCCTTGTAGACGATCCCGTTCTCGTGCACGCGGGTGAAGTGCACCGGGATCCCGAAATGGTGCGTCGCCAGGTTGGTGAACCGGTGCGCCGCCGTCTCGTAGGAGACCCCGAACGCGTCCCGGAAGTCGTCGATCGCCAGCGCCCGGTCGGCCTTCGCCTCGCGCAGGAACTCGACGGCGAACTTCTCCGGCATCAGCAGCGCCGCCGCGAAGTAGTTGGCCTCGACCCGCTGACGCAGGAAGTCCCCGTAGTCGGCCGGGTCGTTGTGCCCGAGCACGAAGTGCCCGAGTGTCTGCAACACCACCGCCCGCGGATCGTGCCCCTTGCCGCTGGCCACCTGCGGCAGGTAGATCAGCCGGTTTTTCAGGTCGGTCACCGAGCGGGTCGACCCGGGCAGGTCGTTCACGTAATGCAGCGAGAACCCCAGCGACGCCGCGATGTCGAGGATGCCGCGCTGCGACAGCGGCCCGGTCGTGTACCGCACCGACTGCAGCACCTTCGCGGCCGCCGCCTCGATCTCGGCGAAGTAGTTGTTCCGCTCGCGCATGTTGACCCGCAGTTGTGCGTTCGCCTTGCGGGCGACCTCGGGTGTCGCGCTCTGCTCGGCGAGCACCCGGGAGAGCTCGCGATGCATGCCCACGAGCGCTTCGAGGGCATCCGCCGGCAGCCTGCGGCCGCCGCGGACCATCGGCAGACCCAGCGCCGTGTACGCCGTTCCCTGCTGGAAGTGTGCGAGTTCGATCTCGAGTCCGGCCCGCCGGCTCGGCGCCTCCGGCCGGAGCAGGTCCTGCAACGAGACCCCCAGGGCCGCCGCGACGGCCTGGAGCACCGAGAGCTTGGGCTCGCGCTTCCCGTTCTCGATGACGGAGAGCTGCGACGGCGCCCGGCCGACCGCCTCGCTCAGTTGCTCCAGGGTCATGCCCTTGGATTTGCGCAGGTGCCGGAGGCGCTGGCCGAGGGTCACCAGGTCGACGGAGCCGTCGGAAAGTGAAGCGGTCACGGGTTTCACGTTATCAGAAATTCTGCGTTTCTTCTGTTCACAAACGCCTCCCAGACCCCTTGCGCGATGAGCGACAGTCGAGTTCTTCCACCGAGAAGGAACGCGACAGGGTAGGAAAGGGATATTTCGATGACTGATCAGCTGACCGAAACCAGGGGCGGTACCGCTGCGGACCTCACTTTGGCGTGGGCCGGCGATCCCCGGTGGCTCGGCATCAAGCGCAGCTACACCGCGCAGGACGTCGTCAAGCTCCGTGGCACCGTCCAGGAGCGGCACACGCTCGCCGAGCGGGGCGCGCAGCGGCTGTGGGAGCTGCTGCACAGCGAGGACTACATCAACGCGCTCGGCGCGCTGACCGGTGGCCAGGCGGTCCAGCAGGTGCGGGCCGGCCTCAAGGCCATCTACCTCTCCGGCTGGCAGGTCGCCGCCGACGCCAACCTCTCCGGGAACACCTACCCGGACCAGTCCCTCTACCCGGCCAACTCGGTGCCCGCCGTGGTCCGCCGGATCAACAACGCGCTGATGCGCGCCGACCAGATCGACACCGCGGCCGGCCGCTTCGACCGCGACTGGTTCGCCCCGATCGTCGCCGACGCGGAGGCCGGGTTCGGTGGTCCGCTCAACGCGTTCGAGCTGATGAAGGCCATGATCGCCGCCGGTGCCGCGGGCGTGCACTGGGAAGACCAGCTGGCCAGCGAGAAGAAGTGCGGCCACCTGGGCGGCAAGGTGCTCATCCCGACCGGCCAGCACATCCGGACGCTGAACGCGGCCCGGCTCGCGGCCGACGTGCTCGGCGTGCCCAGCCTGGTCATCGCCCGGACCGACGCGCTCGCGGCCGACCTGCTCACCACCGACGTGGACGAGCGGGACAAGCCGTTCCTCACCGGCGAGCGCACCGCGGAGGGCTTCTTCCGGGTCAAGAGCGGCCCGGCGCCGGCGATCGCTCGCGGTGTCGCCTACGCCGACTACGCGGACCTGCTCTGGGTCGAGACCGGCAAGCCCGACCTGGAGTTCGCCCGCGACTTCGCCGAGGCGGTGCACAAGGAGCACCCCGGCAAGATGCTCGCGTACAACTGCTCGCCGTCGTTCAACTGGAAGAAGAACCTGGACGACGCCGACATCGCCCGCTTCCAGAAGGAGCTGGGCGCGATGGGCTACAAGTTCCAGTTCGTCACGCTGGCCGGCTTCCACGCGCTCAACCACTCGATGTTCGAGCTGGCCCGCGGCTACGCCGAGACCGGCATGACCGCGTACGTGAAGCTGCAGGAGGCCGAGTTCGCCGCGGAGGCGGACGGCTACACGGCGACCAAGCACCAGGCGGAGGTCGGCACCGGCTACTTCGACGCGGTGTCGACGGCCCTCAACCCGGACAGCTCGACCACCGCCCTCAAGGGCTCGACGGAGACGGAGCAGTTCTAAATGGGCAACGAAGAGGTCACCATCACCGGCACGACGGAAGGCCGCTACGCCGAGATCCTGACCCCCGAGGCCGTCGCGTTCGTCGTCGCGCTGGACCGTGAGTTCGGCGCCCAGCGGGTGCAACTCCTGGAGCGCCGCCGGCGCCGTCGGGCGACGCGCACGGAAGAGCTGGACTTCCTGCCGTCGACCGCTTCCATCCGCGACGACGCGTCCTGGACGGTGGCGCCGCCGGCCCACGACCTGCTCGACCGCCGCGTGGAGATCACCGGTCCGCCGGAGCGCAAGATGACCATCAACGCGCTCAACTCCGGCGCGAAGGTCTGGATGGCCGACTTCGAGGACGCCACGGCTCCCACCTGGGAGAACGTGGTCCTCGGCCAGCTCAACCTGCGGGACGCGCTGGACGGCACGCTCGACTTCACCGCGGCCGACGGCAAGGAGTACAAGGTCAACGGCTGGACTCCGACGATCATGGTGCGGCCCCGGGGCTGGCACCTGCCGGAGTGCCACCTGCGGATCGGCGGCCGGGCGGTGTCGGCCACGCTGTTCGACTTCGGTCTCTACATGTACCACTGCGCGCAGCGCCAGATCGACAACGGCAGCGGGCCCTACTTCTACCTCCCGAAGCTGGAGTCGCACCTGGAGGCCCGCCTCTGGAACGAGGTCTTCGTCTACGCCCAGGAGCAGCTCGGCATCCCGCGCGGCACCATCCGCGCCACCGTGCTGATCGAGACGATCACCGCGGCGTTCGAGATGGACGAGATCCTGTACGAGTTGCGCGAGCACTCGGCCGGCCTGAACGCGGGCCGGTGGGACTACCTGTTCAGCATGATCAAGAACCGGCCGGACGTGGTGCTGCCCGAGCGGTCCCAGGTCACGATGACGGCGCCGTTCATGCGGGCGTACACCGAGCTGCTCGTGCGCACCTGCCACCGGCGTGGCGCCCACGCGATCGGCGGCATGGCCGCCGTCGTGCCCAGCCGCGACCCGGTCGCCGCGAAGCGCGCTCTCAACCAGGTGCGCCAGGACAAGCGCCGCGAGGTCGGCGACGGCTTCGACGGCTCCTGGGTGGCACACCCCGGCCTGGTGGCGACCTGCCGCGACGTCTTCGACCAGTGGCTGGGTGACGAGCCGCACCAGATCGTGCGCAAGCGCGAGGACGTGCGGGTCACCGCCCAGGACCTGCTCGACGTCAAGGCGATCGGCGTCCAGGTCACCGAGGTCGCGTTGCGCAACAACGTCAGCGTCGCGCTGCGCTACATCGCGGCCTGGCTGGGCGGGCGTGGCGCCGTCGCGCTCGGCGGCCTCATGGAGGACGCGGCCACCGCCGAGATCTGCCGCGCGCAGCTCTGGCAGTGGATCCACGCGAACACCCCGACCGACTACGGGGTGCCGGTCTCGGCTGCCCTGGTCACCCGGATGCTTCGCGAGGAACTGGACGTGCTCAGCGAGACCGGCGCCCTCGACGAGGACGCGGCCCGCCGGTTCGGCCAGGCCCGCACCCTGCTGACGGTGCTGCTCACCGAGCGCACCTGCCCCGAGTTCCTGACCCTGCCGGCATACCTGCGGCACATGTCCGGCGGCTCGGCGGCCCCCGCAACGACCGAGCAGGCTCCTGTCGCGGCCTGACCGGACGGAAGGAACGGCGCGGTCCCGGCACTGGGCCGCGCCGTTCCACGTCACGGCCGGACTCCCTTCACGATCAGCCAGCCGGCGAAGACCATCTCCTGAACGCCGATGGGCGCCGCGCACACGGCTTGCGCGGCGGGAGGCAGCGGCCCGTACAGCTCGGCTACGCCCCGCAGCAGCAGGAGGCATCCGCCGGCCAGGCCCCACCAGGCCAGCCACCGCGGCACCTGACCGCCGCGCAGGAGCAGAACGTTGAGCACGACCGCGCTCACGGCGAAGACCAGCACCGTGCCGAGGTGGTAGGCCCACTCCCGGGTATGCAGCACCGCGGCGCCCAGCCCCGCCGGCCCACCGGACCCGATCAGGGACGTCATGACCAGCGCACTTATCGCGCCGACCAGGATCAGCAGGCCCTCGATCGTGCGGACCGCCGTATAGAGCACGGCCCAGCCCTCGCCGGCCGGCCGCAGCACCGGTAGCAGCAGCGCCGCGATGGCCACGACGGAGAGTGCCAGCGTCACCTCCAGCAGGGCGCCGGTGACCAGCTGGGCGTGCGGCGCACCAGTAATAAGGAAGTCTCGTCGCTGGACGGGCAGCAGCAGCGAGCCCCCGGCGACGGCCGTGGCCGAGGCCGCGATGAACAGCACACCCACCAGGCGTGCGGATGTCTTCGATGCAGGCATGCCACGAGGTTCGTCGCTCGGCGCGGCGCTGACATCGGCCGGATTGCGGGCGGTTTCTCCGTCCGCGGACCGGCAAAGTCCTAGTTCTTTCGGCCGATGTTTCTTCCCCGGCGCTGCCTAGGCTGATGGCGTGTTCCGAGACGAGCTGCGCACGCTGTGGGCCGAGCCGAGGGCGCCCGGGGCGCCGGCCCGGGTCCCGGGTGATTGGCTGCTGCTCGCCGCAGGGCTGACCGCGACGGCACTGGAGGCGTCGTTCCGCGAGCAGGTGACCTGGCGCCCGGTGTCCACTGTTCTCACCGTCGGCCTGTGCCTGCTGGTGCTGTGGCGGCGCACCCATCCGCTGGCGATGGTCGTCCTCGCCTTCGGCGGCGGCGTGCTGCTCACTCTGATCGACGTGCTCACCGGGCACACGGCGCCGATCGGCCTGCGTGCCGGCATCATCGTCCTGTTCCTGGTCCATGCCCTGACCAGGTGGGGCTCGGGGCGCGAGATCGTGCTCGGCTCGGTCGTCATCCTCGCCTCTTTCGCGGTGTCCTCGATCGTCGAGGGCGGCCCGGCCGGCGACATCATCGGCGGGCTCTCGTTCCTGGCGTTCCCGGCCGCGCTCGGCGGTTTCGTCCGCCTCCGCACGACGTCTCGTCGACGCGAGCTGGAGCAGATGCGCGCTCGCGAGCGGGAAAGCATCGCCCGCGAGCTGCACGACACCGTCGCCCATCACGTCTCCGCCATCGTCGTGCGCGCCCAGGCCGGGCGGGTTCTCGCCGGCCTCGACCCGTCGACCGCGGACGAAACGCTGGCCGGTGTCGAGGAGGAGGGCGCACGCACGCTCGAGGCGATGCGGGCCATGGTCAAGGCCCTGCGCACCGCGGAGACGGATGCCGAGCTGAAGCCATTGCCCGGCACGGCCGACCTGAAGCGCCTGGCCCGCGACCGGCCGGGCGACGCTGCCGGTGGCATCCCGATCGACCTGCGTCTCGACGGCCCGGCCGAAAACCTGCCGCAGGCCGTGGACACTGCGGTCTACCGCATAGTGCAGGAGTCCGTGACCAACGCGACCCGCCACGCGACCGGCGCAACCCTGGTCGAGGTCCGGGTGACAGTCGAGCCCGACCGGGTCCGGATCGCCGTCCGAGACGACGGGGCCATCGGCGGCCATCGCCCGCGCCGCAGTGGGTTCGACCTGACCGACGACGGCATTGTCGGCAGCGGGCGCAGCGCTGACGGATCGAGCAGCCGCGGTGGTCAGCGCCGTGGTGGGTTCGGCCTGGCCGGCGACGGCCTGGCTGGCGACGGCCTGGCTGGCGGCCTTGTTAGCACAGGGCGCAGCGCGCACGGGGCGACCGGTGGCGACGGTCCGCGTCGTCACGGGTTCGGTCTTGTCGGGCTGGAGGAGCGGGCGGCTCTGCTGGGCGGAGTTCTGCGGGCCGGCCCTTGCCGCGATGGCGGCTGGGTGGTCGAGGCGGAGCTTCCGTTGAGCGGCGTCAAGGAGTCATCACCTGAGGGGAACAAGGGCAGTGTCCATCCGCGTGCTCATCGCTGACGACCAGGCGGTCATTCGGAACGGGCTGCGCGTCATGCTGCAGACGGCGCCCGAGATCGAGGTCGTCGCCGAGGCAGGGGACGGGCGGGAGGCGGTGCGGCTGGCGCGGGAGCTACGGCCCGACGTGTGCCTGCTCGACATCCGGATGCCCGAGATGGACGGCCTTGAGGCGACCCGGGAGCTGGCCGGTCGCGGGGTGGCCGACCCGATGGCGGTCATTGTGATCACGACGTTCGACCTGGACGAGTACGTTCATCGAGCGCTGCGCGACGGCGCCCGCGGGTTCCTGCTCAAGGACGCCGGGCCGGAACTTCTCGTCCAGGCCGTGCGGGCCGCGGCCGACGGTGGGGCGCTCATCGCGCCGACCGTCACGGCCCGGCTGCTGGAGACCTTCGCCAACCTGCCGACCGGGCGGCGCGCGATCCAACCGCTCGAGCCGCTCACACCAAGAGAGGAGGACGTGCTGCTGGCGGTCACCCGCGGCCGCACCAACGCCGAGATCGCCGACGACCTGCGGATCAGCCTGAGCACCACGAAGACCCACCTGGCGAGCCTGATGGCCAAGCTCAACGCCCGCAACCGCGTCGAGCTCGCCATGTGGACTTATGAAACCCGCCGAATCACCCCGAGCGCTCCGGCCGAGCCGGCCAACAGCCGTCCGCCGTAGTGGGGGAGTAGTCGGTAGCGCGCCCTGGAATCGCCTTGATCAGCGCCGCGGTCATAGGTTCTGGCTATGACCGCGCACGGCAGGTAGGCGGTACCGGGCGGCCGGATCCGGGCCGAACCTGGACTGGTGCTGCTGCTTCTGCTCGCCCTGGGTCTCGCCGCCTTCACGGCCGGCTCCCTCGTGCCGTCCGTTGGGGCGCCGATCTTCGCGGTCGTCGGCGGTGTATTGCTGAGCCCGCTGGCGCGCCGCCTCGCGAGTCGGGCGGCGGCCCGGGCGGAGGGCCGGGCGGAGGGCCGGGCGGAGGGCCGGGCGGAGGGCCGGACACCGGCGGGTCGTGGAGAGTCGGCGATGTCGGGCGAGCGGGCGCGACAGGCCGCGACGGCGGTGCATGGCGAGGTGGCGGCCAGCAGGGGCATTTCGGCGCGCGTCGAAACGGGGGCGCGCGGCGAGGTGGAGGTGCGCGCAGAGACAGGGGTGCGCACCGAGGCGGGGGTGCCGGCTGAGGCGGCGGTGCACGCGGAGACGGCGGTGCACGCCGAGGCGCCGGTGCACGCGGAGACGGCAGTGCCTGCTGCGGTTGAGCCCTGGGCGCGCGCTGAGACGGTGATGCTTGCTGAGGCGGGGACGCATGCCGAGACCGGGGCGGGCGGCGAGACGGCGGGGTGCGGCGAGCGGGCGGGGTGTGGCGAGACGGCGGCACCTGTGGAGCTTGCGGTGGGGGAGCCGGCGGCGGCCGGGAGCGTTGAGCCGCGTGCGGTGGGGACCGTGCGGCGGCAGTCGGTGCTTGAGTTTGCCAAGGGGCCGGTTCTGCGGTTCTCGATCGTGTTGCTGGGGGCTCAGCTTTCGCTCGGCGAGGTGGCCTCGGTCGGGGCCAGCTCGCTGCCGGTCATGCTGGGGACGCTTGCCGTCTGCCTCTTCCTCGCCTGGCTGGTGGGGCGGCGACTCGGGATTCCGCGGGACCTTCGCACGCTCATCGGGGTCGGGACGGGGATCTGCGGGGCGTCGGCGATCGCTGCCGTGACGCCGGCGCTGCGGGCGAAGAGCAGCGACGTCGCGTACGCGATCTCGACTATTTTCTTCTTCAACGTGGCGGCGGTTCTGGCTTTCCCGCCGCTCGGGCACCTCCTCGGGCTCGATCAGCAGGCCTTCGGGCTCTTCGCGGGCACCGCGGTGAACGACACCAGCGCCGTGGTCGCGGCCGCCGCCAGCTTCGGGCCGCTCGCCGCCCAGCATGCCGTGGTGGTCAAGTTGGTGCGGACGCTGATGATCATCCCGGTGACGTTGGTGCTGTCGAAGGGGGCCAGGGCGCCCAAGCAGTGGTTCCTCGTGGCGTTTCTCCTGGTCGTGGGCGTGAATACGGTCGGTCTCGTACCGGATGCGGTGCAGCCCCTCCTGCACCGGCTCGCCCTGCTGTGCATCGCGGTCGCGCTCGCCGCGGTCGGGCTCTCGACCGACGTGGCCGGACTGCGCCGGGCCGGCATGCGGCCCCTGCTGCTCGGGCTGATCCTGTGGATCGCGGTGAGTGTCACCAGTCTTGGCCTGCAGCACCTGACCGGCGTGTGACAGACTGCGCGCGATGCCCCTTCCGCCCTGGATAAGCGATCTGCCCGCCCTTGACCTGCTGCTCTCGGTCGCCGAGACCGGCAGCGTCGGCCGCGCGGCCCAGGCGCACGGCATCAGTCAGCCCAGCGCCAGCGCCCGCCTGGCCCGGCTCGAACGACGTCTCGGCGTGCCGCTGCTGGTCCGCTCCCGGCGCGGCAGCCTGCTCACCCCGGCCGGGCAGGCCGTCGCCGTCTGGACGCAGCAGGTCGTCGGGGCCGCGCACACCCTCGCGGACGGGGTGCTGAGCCTGCGCGCCGACCAGGCGGCCCGGCTGCGCGTCGCGGCCAGCCTCACCGTCGCCGAGTACATGCTGCCGGCCTGGCTGCTCGCCCTGCGCCGCACCCACCCGGACACCGAGATCTCCGCCGAGGTGGCCAACAGCCAGGGAGTGTTCGAGATCGTCCGCTCCGGCCGGGCCGACCTGGGCTTCGTCGAGTCGCCGGACATCCCGGCCGGCCTCAGCCGCCGCCAGGTCGGCGAGGACCGGGTCGCGCTGGTCGTCTCGGCCGGTTATCCGCTCGCCGCGCGGGTCGGCCAGGACCTGCCGATCGCCGACCTGCTCGAACAGCCACTGCTGCTGCGCGAGCCGGGCTCGGGCACCCGCGACACGTTTCTCGGGGCGCTCGAGAAGGCCCTCGGCGCGATGCCGCCGCTGCCGCACGCGACCAGCCTCGGCTCGACCACCACGATCCTGGCGACGGCCCGCGCCGGCGGCGGCATCGGCGTGGTCAGCGCGCGGGCGGCGGGGGACCTGGTCGAGCTGCGGGTGCCCGGTCTCGACCTGCTCCGCCCGTTGCACGCCGTCTGGCTCGGTAAGCACCCGTCAGCCCTGGCCGAAGACCTGATGAAGCAGGTCAGCGCGAACTGAGGCGCCCCGAACTGAGCTGACCCGACGTCACCCGTTTGACGAACCCGTTCAGGTTGGTCAGCGCCCGATCCACCCGCTCCTCCAGGGAGAGCGACTCCTCCTGCCGCACCAGCCGCCCCCGCGGCTGCCGCTTGCCCCGCAGATAGAGCGAGCACGCCAGGTCGCTGCAGATGTACTCGCCGACCGTGTTCCCGTTGCGGCCGGCCGCCCCCGCCAGCGGCGCCACGAACAACGTCACCCCGTCCGCCGTGTGGCCGGTGTAGCAGATCCGGCACATGCTCGACCGCATCGCCGTGCTGCGGCGCGCCTCCGGCCGGCGCAGGACGATGCCGACCTCCGCCGAGACGACCAGCAGGGCTCGCTGCGGCGCGCCGGGATCGGTCCAGCCGAGGAAGTCGAGGTCCGGCCACGGCACCGCGGCGAGATCCGGCAGCTTGATCCGGCTCGCTTCGCCCTTGCTGCAGTTGGCGAAGCCGGCGCGGATCTCCTTCTCGGTGAGTGGTTCCATCCGGCGAACGCTAACGGATCGCCCAGGCAGCGGCACTCGATTAACGGGACATCGAAAAACTTCGTTAAGTCTATTTACTGTTAACACTCTTTAACTTATGTTGACCGCAACGACCGGCGCCACATCCCCCATGAAGCCCAAGGAGTTCTTCATGCGACGCAGGTTCACCCTTCCCGCACTGACCGTCGGCGTGACCGCCGCCTCGCTCCTCGTGGCGGTCTCCCCGGCTTCGGCACACGGCTACATCTCATCCCCGCCGAGCCGTCAGGCCAACTGCGCCAGCGGCGCGGTTCCCAACTGCGGCGACATCATCTACGAGCCGCAGAGCGTCGAGGCCCCGAAGGGCTCGACCCTCTGCAACGGCGGCGGCTCCCGCTTCGCCGTGCTCAACGACAACAGCAAACCTTGGCCGTACGCCTCGGTGGGCAGGACCGTGACGTTCAACTGGGTCATCACGGCCCGGCACGCCACCGCCACCTGGGAGTACTTCATCGGCGGCACGCTGCTCGCGTCCTTCAACGACGGCGGCGCCCAGCCCGGCGCCACCAAGCAGCACACCGTCAGCATGGGCAACTTCACCGGCAAGCAGACGATCCTCGCCCGGTGGAACATCGCCGACACGGCGAACGCCTTCTACTCCTGCGTGGACGTGAACATCGGCGGCGGCAGCACGACACCGCCCACCACGCCGCCGACGACCCCGCCCACCACCGCCCCGACGACTGCGCCGACCACGACACCGCCGACCACGACACCGCCGACCACCACCCCGAGCGGGACCTGGAAGGCCGGCACCGCGTACAAGGTCGGGGACGTCGTCACCTACAACGGCGTCTCGTATCGCTGCCGGCAGGCGCACACCGCCATCGTCGGCTGGGAGCCGCCCAACGTACCGGCGCTGTGGCTCGCCATCTGATCCGGCTGGCCCTGATCCTGGCGCTGGTCGCCGGCTGCTCCCCGGAGCGGCCGGCGGTCAGCGCCGCGCCGCCGACCACCACGACCGACGGGGCGGTCAGCGCCACGTCGCCGTTCAATGCGACCGACGTGATGTTCCTGCAGATGGGCCTGGCCCAGATCGCCGAGGGCGACCAGGTGGCCCAGCTCGCCGCGCAGCGGGCCGGAGACGCGCGGATCCGCGCCGTCGCCACCGAACTGCGCACCCAGTGGCGCGACGAGTCCGGCCCCATGCAGCGCTGGCTGCTGGGCTGGCAGCAGCCGCTCGCGGCCGATCCGTCGGCCGGCGCGCACGCCGGGCACGGCGCGTTGCATGCCCTGCGGGCGGCCGACCTCCAGGACTTGCGCTCGGCGTCCGGTTCCGATTTCGACCGTACGGCGGTGAGCCTGCTCCTGGGCCAGCTGGCGAACTGCGTCGAGACGTCCCGGATGGAGGAGTCGGGCGGCGCCTATCCGCCCGCCCGGTCCCTCGCGGCGACGGTCACCCAGCGGCGGCAGTCGCAGATCCAGCGCCTGCTCACCCTCGCGGCCGGCCAATAACCCTTCCCACGTACGGTGGCAGGCATGCCCGAGCTGATTGCGCCCACCACCCGCCTGCATGCCGCCTGGATCGCGTCGCGCGACGAGTGGGGGCGCGGCGTCCACCAGGACGGCGCCGGCATGCGCCCGCAGGACGAGTACGACACGCCCGAGGGCTTCGCCCGGTGGGTGCGCCGGCTCACCGACGAGGAGGACGTCCACATCCCGCCGGCCCAGGACTGGGTGCACTGCACGTACCGGTGGATGGTCGAGGGCGACCGGGTGCTGGGCGCGATCTCGCTGCGGCACATCCTCACCGACTATCTGATGGAGGTGGGCGGGCACATCGGGTACGGCGTGCGGCCCTCCGAGCGTCGCAAAGGGCTGGCCGGCTGGGCGCTCGGGCTGACCCTGGACGAGGCGCGCAAGCTCGGCCTGGAGCGGGTGCTGATCACCTGCCGGGTCGCCAACGTCGCCTCGGCCCGGACGATCGAGAAGGCCGGCGGCGTCTTCGAGGACATCCGCGGCACCGGCGACGACGAGGTCCGCCGCTACTGGATCACGCTGTAGCGCGCCCGCCAGCCGAGGCGCGGTAGCGCCGTCTCGACATCCATCGGGGGTAGCGCGCCATCGACGTCGGGCACTGTCGGCGGAGCAGACGCCACCGGTCAATCGGCGACAGCCAACGACGCGACTGCCCCGACCCATGGACGCCGCAACCCAGGCGAGAGTCTCCACGGATGGCCGACCCTGCCGGAACCCGCCATCCCTCCAGTCCTCGTCGGTCATGATGTGCCTCGGCGGCGAATCCGGTCAGGAGGCGGCCGGTGGACGGCGCTGCCGCTGCGGCATGTCGGGCGCCGAGGGCCGCGCGCCCCGCCGCTTCCCGGGCGGGAACTGCCGCACGTTGCGCGGCGGCGGGGGAGATGGAGCCGGACGCGGCGGTCGCTCCTCGTCGGCCGGTGACTCGCCGGGTTCCGCCGGTGGGGGAGCGGGTGCGGGCTCGTCCGCGACCGGAGTGGACCGTTCCGGCCCTCGCAGCCGCGGCCACAGTCGCACCTCGACGGCCGGGCGTGGCCGGGCCCAGAGCAGCGGCACCCCGAACGGCACCACGAGCACGCCGACGATCAGCGCCGGCAGCCAATATCGCACTCCGCCCGTGACCACCAGCGCGGTGAGCAGGGCGAGGGAGATCAGCGCCATCCGCAGCAGCGCCCGCTGGCCGCTGCGGGCGGCGGCCGGCGCCACGAACAGCACGTGCAGGGCGAGCAGGGCGACCAGCAAAGTCCGGACCGGCAGGTGGTCGCCGACGCCGACGACCGCGAGCAGGACGACGAAGGCGGCGGTCCAGTATCGCAGCGACCCGGTCGGTAGCAGCAGAAATCCGATGACCACCCAGATCGAGATGATCACCGACGTGGTCGCTTCGAATCCGCTGATCATCCAAGCCTAAAGGGGATTGCCGCGACTCACATTCGCTGAGGAGGGCAAATTGTGTGCCACGTTCGGCAACTACCCCATCTCGCTGCGTGATATTGGGCGAATATCCGCCCAGAAGGGCTGTCGGCCGGGTCAGCCGACCAGGCGGCGCTCCCACGCCCACGCGGCGATCTCGACCCGGCCGCGGGCGCTCAGCTTGGTTTGCACGCTGCCCAGGTGGGTCTTGACTGTGCCGATCGAGATGAACAGCTCGCCGGCGATCTCGGCGTTGGTCAGGCCGCGCGCCACCAGCTTCACCACGTCCAGCTCCCGCGGCGACAGGCCGCCGTCGTCGGTGACGGGCCGGGGGAGGGACAGGTGCTCCAGCAGCCGTACGGTGATCTTCGGGCTGATCAGGGCGTCGCCGGAGACCGCGGCGCGGACCGCCTCGACCAGCAGGGCCGGGCCGGAGTCCTTGAGCAGGAAGCCGGCCGCGCCGTTACGCAGTGCCTGGTGGACGTACTCGTCGAGGTCGAACGTGGTCACCACGACCACCTTGATCGGGTCGGCGACGCCGGGGCCGGCCAGCAGGCGCAGCGCCTCGAGGCCGTCCATCTTGGGCATCCGGATGTCGAACAGCGCGACGTCCGGCTTGAGCTTGCGGGCCAGGGCGACCGCCTCGACGCCGTCGGCCGCCTCGCCGACGACCTCCATGTCCGGCTGGGCGCCGATGATCATGCCGAAGCCGGTGCGGACCATGGCCTGGTCGTCGGCGATCAAGACCCGGATCACTGGGCCACCTTTACGTTGAGCGGGAACGCGGCGTCGACCACCCAGCCGCCCTCGATGCCGGGACCGGCCGAGAGGCGGCCACCGACCGCGCGGACCCGTTCGGTCAGGCCCACGAGACCGTACCCCGCGCGTTCCCGGGGGCCGGAGGGCCGTGCCGTCCCGTCGTTCGCCACCCGCACCAGCAGCCACTCCGGGGTCCGGCGGATCCACACGTCGGCGACCCGGGCGCCGGTCGCGTGCTGCCGGATGTTGGTCAGCGCCTCCATCACCACCCGGTACGCCGACGTGGACACCTCGACCGGCAGCCCTTCGATCGGCCCGTCCAGGTGCAGCCGGCCCAGCGGCCCGCCCGCCCCGGTGAACTGCTCGATCAGCGGCCCGAGGTCGGACACCCCGGCGACCGGGGCGAGCGGCGCGTCCGGCCGCGACTGGGGATCGCGCAGCACGCCGACCATCCGGCGCATCGACGCCATCGTCTCGGCGCCGGCCTGCTCGATCTGGTCGAGCGCCTGCACCACGCGTTTCGGGTCCTGCTCGGCGATGAACTTCGCGCCCTGTGCCTGCACCACGATCCCGGTGACGTGGTGCGCGATGAAGTCGTGCAGATCACGGGCGAACTCGGCGCGCTGCTCCGCTCGTACGGCGTCGAAGGCCCGCTGCCGGGAGCTCTCGATCGTGCGCAGGTAGACGCCCAGGCCGGTGGCCGCGGCCGCCGCGAGGGCCTGGATCAGGCCGAAGATGACGAACTCGGCGGTCTGCCCGCCGCGCAGCGGCAGGAAGCTCACCGCCCCGCCGGTGGCGATCACCGCGGCCACCGCCCAGCCCGGATGGGCCCGGCGTGCCACCACGAACAGCACGCCGAGCAGCGCCAATGACTCGGCCAGCCCCCAGCTGCCGAACTCCGGGTCGGAGACCGCCACCACGAACGTGACCACCAGCGAGGTCAGGCTGAGCCAGATGGCCGCCTTGGCCAGCGAGACGGAGTTCTGCTTGTGCGCGGGCAGCCAGACCGCCGCGGCGGCCATCGCCAGCAGGATCCGGACCAGGCCGAGCAGCTCGTTGCCGGCCTGCGAGACCAGGCGGCCCTGGGCCACGTCGAACAGGCCGAGCATCGCCAGCACGAGCAGCGCGCCCACCTGGCCGAGGCGCAGCAGGATCTTCCGATTCGGGTTTGTCTCCATCTTGTTGCCCAGCGTAATGGCAGGTCAGGTGCTCCCCATCGGCCGAAAGTTAGAGAGCCGCCCGCGGCGTAAGCCCTCCCGGCGGCCGATGTGCCGATCGCCCGGCTCCACCAGACTCCTCGGCGTCGGAAGAGATCCCTGCGAGTGGAGTCACCATGCAGACCCAGTTCCCACCGGCCGCGCAGGACGCGCTGGCCGCCGTCGCGGCCGTCGACCTGGTCAAGGTCTACGGGAGCGGCGACACGGCCGTACGCGCGCTGGACGGGGTGACCGTCGGCTTCACCCGCGCTCAGTTCACCGCGATCATGGGCCCGTCCGGTTCCGGCAAGTCGACGCTCATGCACTGCCTGGCCGGCCTCGACACGGCCACCTCCGGGCAGGCGACGCTCGGCGGCACCGACCTGACCCGGCAGAGCGACCGGGTGCTGACCCGGGTGCGCCGCGAGCGGATCGGCTTCATCTTCCAGTCGTTCAACCTGCTCCCGCAGCTGACCGCCGAACAGAACATCCTGCTACCGCTCGAGCTGGCCGGTCGCAAGCCCGACCGGCACCTGTTCACCCACCTCACCGAGGCGCTCGGCCTCACCGGCCGGCTCAGCCACCGGCCCGGCGAGCTCTCCGGCGGCCAGCAGCAGCGGGTCGCGGTGGCCCGCGCGCTGATCTCCCGCCCGGAGGTGGTCTTCGCCGACGAGCCGACCGGCAACCTGGACTCCCGGTCCGGCGCCGAGGTGCTGCAGTTCCTGCGCAACTCGGTGCGTGAGCTGGGCCAGACCGTGGTCATGGTCACCCACGACCCGGGCGCCGCCGCGTACGCCGACCGGGTCGTGCTGCTCGCCGACGGCAAGGTGGCCGGCGAGATCGACCGGCCCGACCACGAGTCGGTCACCGAGGCGCTGCGGTCGCTGGCGGCGCAGCGATGAGCGCGGTCCTGCGCACCCAGCTGCGCGGCGTGGCGCGGCGACCGGCCCGGCTGCTGCTCACCGGCCTCGCCGTGCTGGTGGTCTCGTTCGTCGTCTACGCGACGGTGCTGGCCCAGCAGATCACCAAGCGCAGCGTGCTCGACGGGCTCAGCGGCACGCCCGCGGCGGTCGACATCGTGGCCCGCAAGGGCACCCTGACCACGGGCGAGCTCGCCGCGATCGGCAAGATCCCGGGAGTTGCCGAGACGGCCGGGCGGGCCGAGGCCGGCGGCGAGATCGGCTCCGAATACCTCCAGATCCTCGCCGACTCGTCGACCGGGCCGCTCGCGGTCAGCCACCTGGTCTCCGGCCGCCTGCCGCAGGGCCCGTCCGAGATCGCGGTCAGCCCGCGCACGGTCGAGCGGCTCGGCATCAAGCCCGGCTCGACCGCCAAGGTCTCGCTGCGCTACGACCAGGACGGCAAACCCCTGGCGCCGACCTCCCTCACGGTGGTCGGCATCGTCACCGGCCGCGACGACTACGGCTTCCAGGCGTACGCGTCACAGCCGGCCGTGGCGCAGATGAGCGGTTCCGATGGGCTCAACCAGATCGACGTGCGGCTGGCACCCGGCGCGGACGCGAACGGCGTACAGAAGCAGATCGAAGACCTGGTGGCAGCGGGCGCAAGCAGGGTGAAGGACGGTGAGCGGCCGGAGGTCGCCACCGGCGGCCAGGTCCGCCTCGAGGAGGCCCGGCAGAAGGCGAGCCAGGTGGACCGGGTCTTCGAGGTGATCGGCCTGTTCGTCGCGATCGCCGTGGTCGCCGCCGGGCTGGTCGCCGCCTCCACCTTCCGGATCGTCTTCGCCCAGCGGATGCGGCAGCTGGCCCTGCTCCGCGCGGTCGGCGCCGGCCGCGGCGGCATCACCTGGTCGCTGGCGGCCGAGGGGGCGCTGACCGGGTTCGTCACCGGGCTGGCCGGGGTGCTGCTCGCGCTCGGCGCCGGTCAGCTCGTGCCCCGCGTCGTCGCCGCCTTCGGGCCGCACGTCGCCGCGCCCGGCCTGCCGGTCCGGCCCGCCCTGCTCACCGTGCTGCTCGCGGTGGTGCTGACCGTGGTCGCGGTGGTCGCGCCGGCCTTCACCGCCGGCAAGGTGTCCCCGCTCGAGGCGCTGCGCGGCGCCGGCGTCACCGGGGGCCGCCGCGACATCGGCAAGCTGCGCTGGGCGTTCGGCCTGCTGCTGGCGGCCGGTGCCGGACTGGTCGCCGCGTACGTCGTGGTCAACCTGCCCGGCCGGAACCCGAAGAACTACGACCCCTCGATGAACCTGCTGGCCATCGTCGCCTCCGGCGGGCTCGCCTTCCTGGCGCTGATCGCGCTGGGCCCGGTGCTGGTCCGGCCGGTGCTGGCGGTGCTCGGCGCGCCGGTCCGGCACGCCGGTCCGGTCGGCCGGCTCGCCGCCGGGGGCGTGGGTGGCGCCCCGCGCCGGGCCGCCGCGGTGTCGGTCGTGGTGGCGCTGGGCGTCACGCTGATCGCCGGCTGCCTGGTCGGCGGCGCGTCGATCCGGGTCCTCGCCGTCCGGGACAGCTCGTTGTCGTCCCCGGCCGACTACGAGCTGACCACCAACGACGACCCGATCCCGGCGACCACGGTCAGCCAGTTGCAGGCCCGGTCGGAGCTCACCCACATCGCGCCGTACCGGCGGCTCGCGGTGAAGACCGGCAACGGCACCGAACTCCAGGCGGTCGACGTCCAGCTCTCCCAGGTGCCCCGGCTCGCCGACCTCGACGTGGCGGCCGGGAAGGTCGCCGACCTCGGCCCGGGCAAGGTGATCATCTCGGGGTTCATGGCGGACGACCAGGGGCTGCACGTCGGCGACAAGGTCACCGTCGTGGCCGACAAGCGCTCGATGCCGCTGACCGTCGCCGCCGAGCTGAACGGCAGCACACCGCTGGCCTCGTCGATGGTGGTCGACCCGTCCGACATGACGAAGCTGGGCGCCCCGGCCGCCTTCACCGGCCTGCTCGCCGACCAGTCCGTCGCCGGTGAGAAGGGCCGGGCCGACGGCCGCCGGGCGCTCACCGACACGGTCGGCAGCCACCAGTGGGCGATCGACGTGCTCGCCGACGAGCGCGACCAGATCGACAGCGAGCTCACCGTCCTGCTCGCCATCGCGCTCGGCCTGATCGGGCTCACCGTGCTGATCGCGGTGGTCGGCGTCGGCACCACCACGGCGCTGTCGGTGGTCGAGCGGGTGCGCGAGTCGGGCCTGCTGCGGGCGGTCGGGCTGTCCCGGGGCGGGTTGCGCGCCATGCTCACCACCGAGTCCGCGCTCTACGGCGTGATCGGCGCCGGGCTCGGGCTGGTGCTGGGCGTCCCGTACGCCTGGCTGGCCGTGCAGGCGCTCGGCGTGAACGCGCCGTTCACCCTGCCGATCGGCCAGCTTGCCCTGGTCTTCGTGATCCTGGTGCTGCTCACCGCGGCGGCCGGGGTGCTGCCCGCCCGCCGGGCCGCGAAGGTCAGCCCGGTGGTGGCGCTGGGCACCGAGTAGGCCCCGATCGCCGGCCGCCTTCTTGCCCCCGGCGGCCGGCGATCGGCTATAAAGCGACCTATGTGGCCACTGTTCGATCTGCGGATCCGCCATCGCGACGTGCTGCTCCGGTGCGTGCGCGAGGCGGATCTGCCGCATCTGTGCGCGGTGCTGCCGCCGGATGTCGGGCACGATCCGAGGCTGGCGCTGTTCGATTCGCAGACGATGCTCGAGAACGAGCGGCGGCTGCTCTGCATGGGCTACTGGAAGTCGCTCGGCACCTGGGATCCGGCCTCGTGGATCCTGCACCTCGCCGTGATCGTGCACGACGAGATCGTCGGGGTGCAGACCGTGGAGGGCGAGAACTTCCCCGCCCTGCGCACCGTGGACTCGGCGTCGTGGCTGGTGCCCGCGGCGCGCGGACGCGGGATCGGGGTGCGGATGCGTACGGCCGCTCTGGCATTCGCCTTCGACTGTCTCGGCGCGACGGCGGCGATCAGCTCGGCCACCCTGGCGAACGGCGCGTCCCTGGGAGTGTCCCGGCGCGTGGGATATGTCGACAACGGCCTCAGCCGGATCGTGGACACCGGCGGCGACGTCGTCACGCTGCAGAATCTGCTGCTCACGGCCGACCGGTGGACGTCGCCGCCGGTCACCGTGACCGGCTTCGAGCAGTGCCGGCCGTGGTTCGGCCTGCAGACCCCGGTCACGCTGCGGCCGCCCGTACCGGCCGATGTGGAGATCCTCCACGAGCAGCAGGCGGACCCGGTGGCCCGGGACCGCGCGAACGTGCCGTCCCGCTCCCGCGAGGAGTTCGAGGCGCACTGGCGCGACCGCGTCCTCGGCGACCCGGCCGTGCTGGTCCGGACCGTGTGCGTGGGCTCGGAGGTGGCCGGTTACGTCACGGCCTGGTGGAAGGAGGGCCGCCGTAGCGTCGGGTACTGGCTCGGCCGGCCGTTCTGGGGCCGCGGGATCGGCGGGACGGCCGTGCGGCAGTTCCTCGAGCTGGAGCCGACGCGGCCGCTCTACGCCGACACCGACGTCGACAACCTGGCCTCACGGCGGCTGCTGGAACGCTGCGGCTTCCGGCTGACCGAGGTGGGCCACGAGGACGGCGTCGACTACGTGGTGCTCATGCTGGCCTGAGCGGTGTTCATACGGATCTAGG